>NZ_JBCEBO010000005.1:0-310887 GCF_049472555.1 Herbiconiux sp. 11R-BC
CTATCTTCGAGAAGACCGACCTCGAAGACGCGCTGGCGTCGATGCGCCGCTCGGGCGGGCACCTCGCCCGCACCTTCACCGAGTCGGGGCAGACGAAGGGCGTGCTGTTCCTCGAGGACATCATCGAGGAGCTCGTAGGCGATGTGCTCCCGCCCTCAGTCGGGGGAGCACATCGCGCGACCTCGCGCGTCGGCGGACGGGGATGCTCGTCAGCCGGCGGTGCCGCCGTCCTGCTGACTCTGGTCGGGGGCCGTGCCCTGCTGGGGGATGGTTCCGCCGCCAGGTCCCGTGCCGTCCTGGCCGGGGATGCTCTGGCCGGGGATGCTCTGGCCGGGGATCCTCTGGCCGCGGCCGGTCTGGCCGTCTCCGGGGAAGCCGCGCGTCTCGCTCGAGCTCGGGCCACCTGCGTCGCCGCCGAACGCAGCGATGCCGAGGCCGGTCGCGAGCCCGCCGCCGAAGAGCACGAGGGCGATGACGACGGCTCCCGCGGCGATGCCGGTGATGGCCCAGCCGCCGAGGCCCCGGCGTGCGCGCGGCGGACGCGGGGGAGCGGGCGGCACGGCGCCCGGGACGGTGGGGCCGGGAACGGCTCCGGCGGGGGTGGCCACCCACACCGGCGGCGCGGACACGTCCGGCCCGGCGGGGACGGCTCCGGCGCCGGCCGGAGCGGGCACCCACACGGGCGGAGCGTTCGGATCGGGCTGGGCGTAGTAGCCGGTCGCCGAGGACGGCCCGGGCTGCGGCGCGGGGACCGGCGTGGGCGGTGCGATCGGCACGGTGGCGGCGGTCTGCGCGGCCGGATCCGCGGCGGCCGGCTGCGCTGCCGGCTGCGGGGTGGTCGGGGTCTCGTTCTGAGGGCGGGTGGGGTCGGATTCGTTCATGGGCCGAGGATGGACGACCCGCCTGTGCGGAGCCTTGCGCAGGCACTCGCATCGGCTATGAGTTCCGGCGCCTACCAGGCCCGGCCCGAGCCCGACGACGGGCGCGCCCGCTCGTACTGCGACGGCCAGTAGTCGATGTCGACCCCGAGCTCGTAGGCCGCCCGGAGCGGGAAGTGCGGGTCGCGCAGCAGCTCGCGGGCGAGCATCACCGCGTCGGCCTGCCCCGAGTCCACGACGTCCGCGGCCTCGGCGGGTGTCGTGATGAGACCGACCGCCGAGACGGCGACGCCCGCGGAGTGCTTCACCGAGGCCGCGAACGGCACCTGGTACAGCGGACCGACCGGGATGGGGGCGCCGGCCACGTTGCCGCCGCTCGAGATGTCGAAGAAGTCGGCTCCGGCATCCTGGGCCCACCCGGCCACGACGGCGGTCTGCTGCTCGTCCCATCCGCCCTCGGTCCAGTCGCTCGCCGAGAAGCGCACGAACAGCGGCAGGTCCTCGCCGAGCTCGGTGCGCACGGCGGCCACCACCTCCAGCAGCAGGCGCGCACGGTTCTCGAGCGAGCCGCCGTAGGCGTCGTCGCGCAGGTTCGAGAGCGGGGAGAGGAACTGGTGCAGCAGATAGCCGTGGGCGGCGTGGATCTCGACCACGGCGAAGCCGGCGTCGACCGCGCGGCGGGCCGCGGCCGCGAAGTCGCGCACGACGCCGGCGATGCCGTCCAGGCTCAAGGCCTCGGGCACGGCGTAGTCCCCGAAGGCCACCGGGGAGGGCGCCACCGTCGGCCAGCCGCCCTCGGCCGCCGGAACACTGCCCCGCTCGGGGTTCCACGGCCGGAAGGTCGAGGCTTTGCGGCCGGCGTGGGCCAGCTGGATGCCCGGCACGGCCCCCTGCGCGGTGAGGAACGCCGTGATGCGGGAGAAGGCGTCGCGCTGCGCGTCGTTCCAGATGCCGAGGTCCTGTGGCGCGATGCGGCCCTCCGGCGAGACGGCCGTGGCCTCGGTCAGTACCAGTCCGGCGCCGCCGACGGCGAACGAGGCGAGGTGGGCGAAGTGCCAGTCGCCGGGCATCCCGTCGCGTTCCTCGGCGGAGTACTGGCACATCGGCGCCACCCACAGGCGGTTGCGGAAGGTCACCGCTCGCAGCGACAGGGGCGTGAAGAGCGCAGATGCGGGCACGGAGGGCCTTTCGAGAGGGGCTGCGGCGATCGATGCCGCCTCTTCGATTATGCCCCGGCGCGCACCCCGCTCCGCCGAGGACAGGGCCCCGGGCCTCCGTCGTGCGGGCAACCGGCCTATCGTGGAGCCATGAGCCCCCACCCCGACTCCGGAGCCGACGAGGAGCGCGTCGACTGGCGCGACTGGAACGAGCTCGCCGCCGCCCAGTGCATCGCGGTGCCGCGGGCGGCCGACGACAAGTACGCCCGGGGCGTGCTCGGCGTGGTGACGGGCTCCATCGAATACCCGGGCGCCGCGGTGCTCGGTGTCGAGGCGGCCGTGCGCACGGGGCTGGGCATGGTGCGGTACCTCGGCCCACGGCATCCCGCCGAGCTCGTGCTGCGCGCCCGCCCCGAGGTCGTCACCGCTCCGGGCCGGGTGCAGGCCTGGCTCCTCGGTTCCGGCATGGATCCCGCACGCCGCACCGACGAGGCGAAGGCCCTGCTCGAAGCCGCCCTGGCCGGCGGTGAACCGCTCGTCGTCGACGCCGGCGCCCTCGACCTCGTGGGCGCCGTCACTGCGCCCGCCGTTCTGACTCCGCATGCCGGCGAGCTCGTGACCCTGCTCTCCGCCGCCGGGGTCGAGGTCGACCGGGCTGCGGTGAACGCCGACCCCCGGCGCTGGGCCGCGGTGGCGGCGGATGCGACGGGTCACGTCGTTCTGCTCAAGGGCCGGGTCACGCACGTCTGCGCCCCGCTCCGGCTGGGCCGGGCCGACGGCGGAGGACGGATCGCCGCGCGCGTCGAGGCGCCCTCGAGCTGGGCCGCCACGGCGGGCTCGGGCGACGTGCTCGGGGGCGTGGTGGGGGCGCTGCTCGCCACGCACGCCGACGGCATCCGCGACGATCCCGCGCTCCTGGTGTCCCTCGCCGCGACCGGCGCCTACGTGCACGCCTGGGCGGCGGACCGCGCCGCCGACGGAGGCCCCATCGCGGCGCTAGACATCGCCGAAGCGGTGCCCCGCATCGTGGCGCGCCTGGCCGGAGGCGTGGCGCACTGAAGCGAGCCGCCGTCGCGGCGACGGATGCGCGGCGGGCTCAGTCGCTGGGCGTGGCGACGATGTCGACCACGATGTACGCCGTGCCCGAGAAGCCGACCACCCCGATGCTCGGCACTGCGATGCCGTAGGAGGCCAGGTCGACCGGGATGCTGCCCGTCATGTGCCCGCTCGACCGGTCGAAATGCACCTGCACCTCGGCATCCACCTCGTTCGTGACCCCGCGCAGGCTCAATGCGCCGGTGATCGGCACCGTCTGAGCGGGGATGTCCTCCGGATCGGCCGAACCGGCCGGTGCCGGCGACAGCTGCACGGGGGAGGTCAGCACGAAGGTCGCCGTGGTGTTGCCGCCCGCGAGCACGAGGGTGCGCAACAGGTCGTCCTGCCGGCTGTCGTCACTCACGAGTGTTGCGAGGTCGACCATGAACTCGGCGTCGGTGAGCTCCGAGCCGGCACGCACGATGAGCCCGCTGAGCTGGGAGGTGTGCCCGCTCAGCGCCGAATCGCCGAGGGTCGGCAGGCGGTAGCCCACGGTCGAGCCGCTCGCGATCTGCCACGAGGTGGCGGAGCCGCCGGCCTGACCGGCCGAGGCGTCCGCCGGGGCGTCGTAGACGGTGGGAACCACCTGCCGCAACGAGGCGGTGGGGTCGAGCGCCAGATTGCGCCCCAGGATCGGCATCGCCACGACCGCCACGGTGCCCACCGCGACCGCGCCGGCGAGCAGCACGACGGCGATCTTGAGGGTCTTGTACACAGGCGGCTTCCGGGATGGCGGGTCGGGGAGGGAGAGGCTGGGGGTGAGCGGCGCGCTCGCGCTACAGTCAAGCAAGCGAAAGTGGTCGGTGGCTGGGAGTGGGCGGAGCGACACCTGAGTCGCCGGTCACGGCACACTCAGACAGCGCAGAATAGGATGACGGACGTGCTGATACGCGTACGACGATTCGCGGCCATGCCAGCCGTCCTCTGGTGCGCGTTCCTCGCGACACACCTGTGGCTCGGCTACGACGGCCTCTACAATCCCAACGAACCCTTCGGAGACGTGACCGGGGTGTACCTCCCCTGGGTGCAGCAGTCGCTCGACGGCTTCCGCCTGGGCATCGACGGCCCGTGGGTGTATCCCATCCTCGCCTTCCTGCCGATGCTGGCTTCGATGGTGCTGGGCCCCGGCCTCTACGGGGTGGGCTGGATGATCATGGTCACCCTCGCCGACGCCGCCATCTTCGCCTACCTCATCACCCGCGTGCGCCCGGTGGCGGCCGCGCAGGGCAGCGCCGCCGACGAAGCCGTCGACCCCGCCGTCGTGGACTACGCCACCGAGACCTCCCGCCGCATCACCGCGGCCTGGTGGTGGCTCGGCTTCCTGCTGCTGCTCGGTCCCGTCTCGCTCGGCCGCATCGACATCTTCACCGTCGACCTCGTGATCGCGGGCCTGCTCGTCGTGAGCACCCGCCCGGCCCTGGCCGGCGTTCTGCTCGCCCTCGCCACCTGGGTGAAGGTCTGGCCCGCGGCCATCGTCGCCGCCGCGGTCATCGCGGTGCGCCGGCGCTTCCGCGTGGCCGTGGGCGCCGTCGTGACGCTCGTCGGAGTGGCCCTCGTCGCCTTCGCGTTCGGCTCCGGGCTCAATGTCTTCAGCTTCATCAGCGAGCAGAACGGCCGCGGCATGCAGGTGGAGTCGCCCGCCTCGACGCTCTGGATGTGGCTCGCCTTCGCGGGAGACCGCTCGCAGGTGTTCTTCGACAGCCAGATCATCACCTTCGAGGTCGCCGGACCCGGCTCGGGCGTCGCGGCCAAGCTCATGACGCCGCTGCTCGTGGTGGCCGTCGCGGCCATCCTGGTTCTCGCCTTCCTCGTGGTGCGCTCCGGCGCATCCGCGACCGTCGTGCTGCCCCCGCTCGCGCTCGCCCTGGTGACCGCGCTGATCGTGTTCAACAAGGTGGGGTCGCCCCAGTTCATGGTGTGGCTCTCCGCCCCGATCATCCTCGGCATCGCCACCCAGGGCCGGCGGTTCTTCGTGCCCGCCATCGTGGCGTTCGTGATGGGCGGTCTCACGCAGATCATCTACCCGATCGCCTACGACTGGGTGATCGGTCTCGACCCGGTGCTGCTGACGGTGCTCACCGTGCGCAATCTGCTCACGGTCACGCTGCTCGTGATGGCCGTGGTGATGCTGTGGAAGAGTAGGAACACGACGAAAGAGGTGCAGAGCGATGCTGGTGGCATTTTCCGTGGCTCCTTCCGGCGGACCGTCGCCGGACGCTAGCGTTCACGACGCCGTGGCCGCCGCCGTCGCGGTGGTGCGCGCCTCCGGGCTCCCCAACCACACCGACGCGATGTTCACCACCCTCGAGGGCGAGTGGGACGAGGTGTTCGACGTCATCAAGCGCGCGACGGATGCGGTGGCGGCGTTCGGCCCGCGCGTCTCGCTCGTGCTGAAGGCCGACATCCGACCCGGGCACAGCGGCGAGTTGACCGGAAAGGTCGAGCGCCTCGAGAAGGCGCTCCAGGAGCGCGACGAGTAGCTGCCGCCGGCTCAGCCGGGCAGCACGTCGTCTTCGAACTCCTCGGCCGACTGGTTCGCGCGGTACTCGTCGCGGGGGAGCAGGCCGTCCTGGATGGCGCGCTTGCGCAGCGCCACCTTGGTGCCCACGTCGATGCCCACCAGGCGGTACTTCTCGCGGATGCGCTTGAGGTAGGACTTCGCCGTCTCCTCCGAGATGTCGAGGGCCTTCGCCACCTGCTTCACCGGCTCGCCGCCCCCGTAGAGCGCCATCACGCGGCGTTCCTGCGCGCTGAGGCGCGGCGCGGAGTCGAGATCGTCGGCGGCGAGCGCGAGGTCGAGCTCGGTCGAGATGAAGCTGTCGCCGGCGGAGGCGGCACGGATGGCCTCCACGATCATGTCGGCCTCCTCGCTCTTCACCAGGTAGCCGAGGGCGCCGGCGGCGATGGCCTCGCGGACCACGACCGGCTCGGAGTAGGTGCTCATCAGCACGGTCTTGACGCCCGCCGACTTGAGCGCCCGCAACTTCACCGAAACCGGCAGGTTGTCTTTGAGATCGAGGTCGAGCAGCACCACGTCGACCGGGAACTCCGGGTGCGTGAGCAGATCGGGCCAGGTGGTGACCGCGGCCACCATGGAGATGTCGTCGGCAGCCCCGCGGATCCATTCGGTCAGTGCGCCGAGCAGCATGCGATGGTCGTCGACGATCGCCAGGCGGATCGGTTCGCGGCTGATGGTCACCGGGGGTCTCCTTCCGTCCGGCTCACCGCGAGGCGTCCGGAACCACAACATGGGCGTCGACTCTGACTCGCAGCCGACCCGTACGGGCGTCGACCGAGTACGGTCCGACTCGGGCGAGGGCCGACCAGACAGCCGGATCGATGCGGCGGCGGGTGATTCCGCCGACCGAGATGGCTATCGGGAGCACCATACTATCGTCTGGCGCAGGGCGGCTCGTGGCACCCGGGCGTCCGATGGTCAGCTCGATGGTGGGGTTCGAGCGGCCAGACTCGTCGATGACGAGCCAGATGGCCGAGAGCAGGCCGTCGCGCTTGGGCGGGTCGAGGTAGCCGGCGAGCCCGTCGGGGTCGTTCAGGGTGACGGCCGGCGCGAGGTACTCCGACTCGCTGATGGCATGGTGCAGCCAGGTCTCGCGGCGGCCGGCCACGAGCATCCGGCGCAGGTCGGTGGCGAGGGTCGACGCGGTCGTCGCGAGCTCGCGGTCGAGGGGGAGCGCCGAGCGTCCGCTGGCGACATCCTGCAGCAGCTCCTCGGCAGCGAGGTCGAGACGGGCGAGCTCGGAGGAGGCGAGGATGCCGAGGCCGTAGCGTGGGGCGCTGATGGTGCTCTCGGCGACCGTGCGGTCGAGCTCGCGCTGCACGAGCTGGCCGAAGGCGCGCACCACGGCGATGCCCGCATAGACCGGCACCACGGTGAGGGCCAGTTGCGACACCCCGAAGGCGGGCGGGCCGGGCTGGAGCAGGGTGTATACGACGAGCGCCGCGAGCGAGAGCGCGGTGAGGCCGATCGTGGCGATCACGATGTTCGCCATCGGCCGGAAGGTCACGCAGGCCAGCAGCGTTGCGCCCACACCGATGCCGACGGTCAGCTGCTCGGCGGGTGCGCCCGCTGAGGCGATCGCCGCGTAGTCGAGTGCGAGCGCGCCGGCGTCGACCACCAGGAGGGCGGCGAAGGCCCAGCGGGGCAGCATTCCACGGTTGCGCCGCGAGAGCAGCACGGCGGCGGCGAACGCGGCGAGCACGAGCCCCCAGCCCAGAACCGAGAAGGGCCGGATGCCCGTGGCGGGCCAGAGCCAGGCCAGCGCGATGATCCCGCGGCCGAGCATGATGACGCCCACGATGACCGCGCCGATGCCGAGGTAGCCCACGCCGAGACGGGAGTCACGCTCGATGTCCATGCGCACGGCGTCGGCGGCGCGCGGGCCGATCCGCCGCGCGCGCACGAGCTGGGTGAGCATCCCGTCGTCGGGGGCCGTGGCGCGAGCGCGGCCGCGGCCCGGGCCGGGGGCGCTCACTTGGGCACCTCGAGCACGACCGTGGTGCCGGAGCCCGGCGCCGAGAACAGGCGCACCTTGCCGCCCACGTCGCGGATGCGCGCGATCACCGATTCGGCCAGGCCCAGCCGGCCCACGTCGACGGCCTCGAGATCGAAACCCACGCCGGAGTCGGTGACCATGGCCCGCACGGTGGTGTCGTCCTCGGTGATCGTGACGTCGGCGGAGCCGACGCCTGCGTGGCGTCGCACGTTCTCGAGGCACTCGGAGAGCGAGAGCAGGAAGGCGTCGAGAACGTGGCTCGGCAACAGGATCTGGCCCGCGCCGTGCCAGGCCACGTGCAGGCCCATGCGGCCGAAGCGCTGCTTCACCGACTCGAGGGTGTGACCGAGGTCGCTCGTCTCCACCGGCTCGAGCGTGTAGCCGCCCGAGGAGCGGGGCATCGGCGTTCCCCCGAGCCGCAGCTGGCGCAGCAGGCGCGCGTCTTCCCCGGCCTGGTTGCGCAGGGCGTCGGGGTTCACCCCGATGCCGGAGTGCGCGAGCAGGGTGAGGGTGGCGAGCACCGTGTCGTGCAGCAGGCGGGCCCCGTGCCGGCGCTGCGCCTCGAGCTCGCTCGCCTGCCGTTCGAGCGCGTGGGCGCGGCCGAGGCGCTCCATGCCGCTGAACGCCCGGTCGAGGCTGGCCGCGAGCCAGGCGGCCGCCACGAAGAGCGAGAGCCAGCCCACCAGCAGCGACAGCACGACGAGCACCGAGTGTCCGACGCCCCAGGTCACGAGCACGGTGAGCACGAGCACCGGGAGGTAGGCGGCGACGACCAGCCAGCCCGTGCGGGTGGAGGCGACCACGGCGGCGATGAGCGAGGGGAACGCCGTCGACGCGAAGAGCACGATGCCGTTCGCGGTCTCGACGTTCGGCGGTTCGGTGCCCGGCAGCAGGAACGCGCCGATCGCCGAGAGGGCCAGGAGGTAGGTGGCCGCCGCCCAGGGCCAGGATCGCGATTCGCCCACGAAGTAGAAGGCGACGATGGTGAGCGCCATCAGCACGAGGCTCGGCAGGTAGCGCTCCGGATGCCCGAGGTTCGGTACGGCGATGCAGACGATCGAGGCGGTGGTGAAGGTGGTGCCGAGGTTGCGGGCGGAGCGGCCGAGGAGCTTGCGGCGCTCCCGCGCGGAACGGGGCATCAACGACGTCCGGCGGGGGCGGGACTCCGGAGCGGATGCACAGGAGAATGATACAGGCGCATCGTGTCCCCTGAACTGGGGCGGGTGGAGGTCGACAGCTGTCGCTAGCCTGGGATCAGACCTGGGGGGAATTGGCCGGGGAACCGTTGGCAAGGCGGTTCCCCGGCCGCACTTCTTTAAGCGGTCGGTCTCCGCGGCTCGTGGTCCGGCGCGTCACTCCGCCAGCAGCCGCGCGATCTCGCGGCCCACGATGTCGAATTCGATCAGGAACCCGTCGTGGCCGAACTTCGACTCGATGACCACCGGATCCGTGCCGTCGAGCGTGTCGGGCAGGTGCGCCGCGATGAACTCCTGGTCGGCCACCGGGAACAGGCGGTCGCTGTCGATGCCGACGACGAGGCTGCGCGCGGTCACCGACTCGAGCGCGGACACCACGCCGGCCCGGCCGCGGCCGATGTCGTGGGAGTTCATGGCCTCCACGAGCGTGATGTAGGTGTTCGCGTCGAAGCGCCGGGTGAACTTGTTGCCGTGGAAGTCGAGGTAGGACTCCACGGCGAAGCGCCCGCCGCCGCCGAGCGGGCTGATGCCGCTCTGCCAGCTGCGCTGGAAGCGGTCGTTGAGCTCGGAGGGGCTGCGGTAGTTCAGCAGTGCCATGCGCCGGGCGAGCGCGAGTCCCTGGTGCGGGCCCTCGCCGTCGGGGGCGTCGTAGTAGTCGCCGCCGTGGAACAGCGGATCGGCCCGGATGGCCTGCACCTGCACCGAGTTCAGCGCGATCTGGTCGGCCGAGCTCAGGGCCGGCGCGGCGATCACGGCGAGCCGCTCGACCGCATCCGGGTAGGCGACCGCCCATTCCAGGGCCTGCATGCCGCCCATCGAGCCGCCGATCACGGCGAACCAGCGCTCGATGCCGAGACGCTCGGTGAGCTCGTGCTCGGCCCGCACCTGGTCGGCGATGGTGGTGAAGGGGAAGCGCGGGCCCCACTCGAGCCCGTCGGGGGCGGTGGAGGACGGCCCCGTCGTGCCCTGGCAGCCGCCGAGCATGTTCGGGGCCACCACGAACCAGCGGTCGGTGTCGATCGGCAGGCCCGGGCCGACGAGGCCGGGCCACCAGCCGTCGGTCGGATGCCCGGGCTCGGCCGGGTGGTTCAGGTTGCTGTCGCCGGTGAGGGCGTGCAGCACCAGGATCGCGTTGTCGCGGGCGGGGGAGAGGGTTCCGTAGGTCTCGTAGGCGAAGCGCACCTTGGGCAGCACCTGGCCGCTCTCGAAGGCGAAGTCGCCGATGTCCGCGAAGCGCCGCCGCCCCACCGGGTCGCCCTCGCGCCAGGCCCCGGAGGCCGGCGGCTTGCCGAGCACAGAGCGGATCTGCGCCTCGGTGATGAACCCGCTCGGAACCGTGTCCTCATTCGTCTGCCAATCCATCGTTCCTCCATTGTGGACGAACGAAGGGCCTGCTGCGTGAATGTTACGCAACAGGCCCTTCTCGACGACCCGGCAGATTAGACCGCGTTCGCCTTCACGGTGTCGCGCGCCGCCGCGAGACCCTGCTCGAGGTCGGCCTTCAGGTCGTCGATGTTCTCGAGGCCCACGGAGAGACGCACGAGACCGGGGGTGACGCCCGCGGTCAGCTGCTGCTCGGGGGTGAGCTGCGAGTGCGTGGTCGAGGCCGGGTGGATGACGAGCGAGCGCACGTCGCCGATGTTCGCCAGGTGGCTGAACAGCGACAGGCTCTCCACGAAGGTGCGACCGGCATCCACGCCGCCCTTGAGCTCGAAGCTCAGCACGGCGCCGACGCCCTTGGGCGCGTACTTGTTGGCGGCTCCGTACCAGGGGCTCGACGGCAGGCCGGCGTAGTACACCGTGGCGACGTCCTCGTGGTTGTCGAGCCACTCGGCGATCTCCTGCGCGTTCTGCACGTGGCGCTCGATGCGCAGCGACAGCGTCTCGATGCCCTGGATGAGCTGCCAGGCGCTGGCCGGGGCGATCGCCGCACCGAGGTCGCGAAGCAGCTGCACGCGCGCCTTGATGATGTAGGCGATCGGGTCGCCCAGGGCGCCCGTGTAGCTCACCCCGTGGTACGAGGGGTCGGGCTCGGTGAGTCCGGGGAACTTCTCGACGTTCTTCGACCACTCGAACTTCCCGCCGTCGACGATGATGCCGCCGATGACCGTGCCGTGGCCGCCGAGGAACTTCGTGGCCGAGTGCACCACGATGTCGGCGCCGTGCTCGAAGGGACGGATGAGGTACGGGGTCGCGATCGTGTTGTCGACGATGAGCGGCACGCCGGCCTCGTGCGCGACCTCGGAGACGAGACCGATGTCGAGGATGTTGATCTTCGGGTTTCCGATGGTCTCGGCGAAGAAGAGCTTCGTGTTCGGGCGCACCGCGCGGCGCCACTCCTCGGCGTCGTCCTGGTTCTCCACGAAGGTGGTCTCGATGCCGAGCTTCGCGAGGGTGTACTTGAAGAGGTTGTAGGTTCCGCCGTAGATCGACGACGACGACACGATGTGGTCGCCGGCCTCGGCGATGTTGAGGACGGCGAAGGTCTCGGCGGCCTGCCCCGAGGCGACCAGCAGCGCTGCTGTTCCGCCTTCGAGCGCGGCGACGCGCTGCTCGACGACGTCCTGCGTGGGGTTGTGGATGCGGGTGTAGATGTTGCCGAACTCGGCCAGCGCGAAGAGGTTCTTCGCGTGGTCGGCGTTGTTGAACACGTAGGAGGTGGTCTGGTAGATCGGCGTGGCCCGCGCGTTGGTGGTGGGGTCGGGCTGTGCGCCGGAGTGGATCTGCTTGGTCTCGAACTTCCAGTTCGCGGCGTTCTCGCTCATGGACTTCTTCCTGAAACTCGGGGGATTGGACTGTTTGGAAGAGTAGAGAGCGCCGTCTCCGCGGTCAATCGAGGCGGACACGGGGCGTAACAGGGCGGTCTCGAGCACCCCTCGCGGCCCGTTACCGTTGGAGGACGGAAGGGACCGGGATGGTCCCGGTCGTGAAGGGCAGCGGATGAAGCGCGCGGTTGTGACAGGGGCGAGTTCGGGAATCGGGGCGGCGACGGTGCGCGCCCTCCGGGAGCAGGGCTGGAGCGTGGTGGGCGTCGCCCGCCGGGCCGACCGCCTCGCGGAGCTCGCAGCCGAGACCGGGGCGGAGGTGTTCGCCGCCGACCTCACGAAGCAGGCCGACGTCGACGCGCTCCATGACTTCCTCGCCCGCAGCGGCGGGGTCAGCGCCCTCGTGAACAATGCGGGCGGCGCCATGGGCCTCGACACGGTCGAGCACGGCTCGATCGACGACTGGCAGTGGATGTACGACATCAACGTGCTCGCCGTGAAGCGGGTGACGAGCGCGCTGCTGCCGCTGCTCCGCGCCTCGGTCGAGCCCGGCGGTTCCGCCGACATCCTCACCGTCTCCTCGACCGCCGGGCACTACTCCTACGAGGGCGGCGGCGGCTACAACGCGGCCAAGTTCGCGGTGCACTCGATGATCGAGGTGCTGCGTCTGGAGCTGAGCGGTGAGCCGATCCGCGTGCTCGAGATCGCGCCGGGCATGGTGAAGACCGAGGAGTTCTCGCTCAACCGCTTCCGCGGCGACGCGGGCCGTGCCGACTCGGTCTACGAGAACGTGCCCGATCCGCTCTCCGCCGACGACGTGGCCGCCACGATCGTGGCGATGCTCGGCATGCCGCCGCACGTGAGCCTGGACCTCGTGGTGATCAAGCCCGTGGCGCAGTCCTCGGTGTACAAGGTGGCGCGCGGCCCGCTCGTGGTGCGTTCCCCCGAGACCGAGTAGTCCGCGGCGCGGAGCCGGCTACCGAGTGGCGGCGGCCGGCTCCTCGAGCGGCACCGCCGCATCCGCGAAGGCGAGCTTCGGCACGAAGAACAGCAGCACAGCGGCCACCACGGCGCCACCGGCGCAGATGGCCCACACCGTCATGTAGCCGGAGAGGCTCGAGGCCGTGGCCGTCACGGCCTGGGATGCCCCCTGGAACAGCACCACGCCGAACACCGCCGAGGCGAACGAGCCGCCGATGGTCTTGGTGGTGTTGGTGAGCCCGGCGGCGATGCCGGTCTGCCCGATCGGCGCAGCGGCGGCGGCCGCGGCCGGCAGCGCGCCCACGAGGGCGCCGGAGCCGAGTCCGGCGATGAACATGTTGACGAAAACCTGCCAGGTCTCCTGGTGGAACGGCAGGAACATCGCGTAGCCCACGGCCACCAGGATCGTGGCGCCGATGAGCGCGACACGCGGACTCGCCAGCCGCGAGAACAGCGGGAACAGCAGCGCCCCCACGATCATCGAGATGAGGTAGACGCCGATCAGGATGCTCCGGCTCGTGGCCCCGAGCCCCAGCCCGTAGCCGTTCACCGGGTCGGTGCCCGCGAAGGTGCTGAGCGGCGCCTGCGCGCCGAGCAGGCTGATGCCGATGAGTCCGGCGGTCACCTGCACGGGCCACATCGTCGGCTGACGGAGCACACGCAGATCGATCGCCGGATCCGGCTGGCGCAGCTCCCAGCGCCCGAACGGCAGGAAGGCGAGTACCCCGAGCGCCACGAGCGCCCACACCCACCAGGTTCCGGGCCCGTTGATGCGCAGGAAGGTGAGCCCGCTCGTGATCAGCAGGAGGGCGAAGGTGAGCAGGGTGAAGCCGACGATGTCGAGCTTGCGCCCCGCCTGCGGCGTCGACTCCGGCACCCCGAAGAGGATGGCGAAGAAGACCAGTGTCACGGCCACGGCGGGCACCGCCATGGTGAGCGGCACGTTCTCGCCGAGGGCGCCGAACACCACGCCGCTCGCGAGCGCACCGATGATGGCGCCTGCTTCGAGCGCGACCACGAGCAGGCCCGCGGCCCGCCGGGTCTGCGAGGCCGCGCGCCCGGTGCGCCGGCCGCGGTCGAAGATGAGCGCAACTTCGAGCGGCAGCCACACCACGTAGAAGCCCTGCAGGGCCCAGGCGATGAGGAAGCTCGTGAAGTCGCCGGCGGCCACGAGCCACCAGCTCGCCCCGGCCGTCACCACGGTGGCGATCAGGAGGATGCGCTTGTGGCCCATCATGTCGCCGAGCTTCGCGAGGACGGGCACCACGATCGCCGAGAGCAGCAGCTGCGCGGCCTCGAACCAGTTGAAGTCGGCGTCGTGGATGCCGAGGTGTTTCACCAGGTCGGGGATGAGGGGCACGTAGTAGCCCTGGAGGATTCCGCTCGTGATCTCCACGAGGAACAGGAACCCGATCAGGGAGGCCGTGACGCCGATCGCGCCGGATCGGAAGCCCGGCACCCGGGGCGTCGTCGAAGTCATGAACGGATGCTATCCCGCGTCTCGGAGGCGGGCACGGATTCCGGTAGCCTTGCCTCCATGAATTCGAGCGTAGACCTAGAGCCCGTTGCTACTCCGGAACGCGAGGTGCTCGGCTGGCTCGAGTTCGGCGACGCCTCCCGCTCGCTCGCCCGCGACATCGTGGAGTCGGGCTTCAAGCCCGATTTCGTGATCGCGATCGCCCGCGGCGGCCTCATCCCGGGAGGCGCGCTCGCCTACGCCCTCGGCGTGAAGAGCTGCGGCAGCCTCAACGTGGAGTTCTACTCCGACATCGAGGAGACGCTGCCCGAGCCCATCATCCTGCCGCCGCTGCTCGACAACGAGCCGCTGATCGGCAAGAACGTGCTGCTCGTCGACGACGTGGCCGACTCCGGACGCACGCTGGCCCTCGTCGTGGAGCTGCTCGAGAAGGTCGACATCACCGTGCGCTCGGCCACCCTCTACATCAAGCCCCGTTCGGTGATCGCCCCCGACTTCCACTGGAAGACCACCGACCGCTGGATCGTCTTCCCGTGGTCGGCGCACCCGCCGGTCAGCGAAACCGACGCCGCGTGAGCATCCATCTGGTCGGCGGCGGCTGGCCGATCGAAGACGACGGCGCGGTCTACCGCCTCTTCTTCGACGAGCTCGTCGCCCGCGCCGAAGCGGCCGGGGTGCTCGAGGGCTCCCGCCTCGCCATCGTGCTCGTGCGCGACGGCGACGCCCCGGAGCGCTACGCCGAACTCGTCGCCGCCTTCGAGCAGCTGGCCAAGTTCGTGCCGGTGCCCGTGCTCGCACCGGAGAACGCGCCGATCGGCCCGGAGAAGTTCGCCGATGTCGACGGCATCGTGGTCTGGGGCGGGCTGACTCCCGCCTACCGCACCTCGCTCGAACCGGCCTTCGGCGAGATCCGCCGGCTCGTGGCCTCCGGGGTGCCCTACCTCGGCTTCTCGGCGGGCGCGTCGATCGCCGCCGAGCGTGCGATCGTGGGCGGCTGGAAGATCGACGAGGTCGAGATCGGCGCCGAAGAGGCCGACGAAGACCTCGAGCAGCTCACGATCGCGGCCGGCATCGGCCTGATCGACCTCGCGGTCGACGTGCACGCGGCCCAGTGGGGCACGATCTCGCGGTTGATCGCGGCCACCGAGGCCGGGGCGGTCGACGGTGGCGTGGCCATCGACGAGCACACCGCTCTCGTGGTCGGCGTCGGCCCGCTGCAGGTCGTGGGCCGCGGCAGTGTCTGGAAGGTGACGCCCGACGCGGGGAGCGTGCGGGTGTCCACCGCCGGAGCCGGCGCGAGCTGAGCATGCCCGGTCAGTCCCTCGACGAGCTCGCGGCATCGGGCCGGATGGACCCCGGCTGGGCGTCCGCGCTCGCCCCGGTAGCCGGCACCGTCGCCGAGCTGGGCGATTTCCTGCGCGAGGAGAACGCGGCCGGCCGCGGCTACCTCCCGGCGGGCGAGAACGTGCTGCGCGCCTTCCGGGCGCCGCTCGCCGGGGTGCGGGTGCTCATCGTGGGGCAGGATCCCTATCCCACCCCGGGGCACCCGATCGGCCTCTCCTTCGCCGTCGAACGGCACGTGCGCCCGCTGCCGCGGAGCCTGTCGAACATCTACCGCGAGCTGAACGACGACCTCGGCATCCCGCCCGCACCGCACGGCGACCTCTCGGCCTGGGGCGAGAACGGGGTGATGCTCCTGAACCGCGTGCTCACCGTGCGCCCCGGCGAGCCGGGCTCGCACCGCGGCAAGGGCTGGGAGCAGGTGACCGAGCGCGCGATCCGGGTGCTGGTGGAGCGGGAGGCGCCGCTCGTCGCCATCCTCTGGGGCCGGGATGCGGCGAACCTCGCCCCGATGCTCGGCCCGGTGCCCTTCGTGACGAGCGCGCATCCGAGCCCGCTCTCGGCCAGTCGCGGATTCTTCGGCTCGAAGCCCTTCAGCCGGGCGAACGCGCTGCTCGCCGCGCAGGGCGCCGAACCGGTCGACTGGAGGGTGGCCTGACCCGCACGGGCGCCGTGCGCTCCTGGGTAGGCTGAGCGCATGTTGGAAGAGGAGTACCAGCCCCGCCGTCAGCTCCCGCGCGAGTTGCGCGCCCCCGGCCGGGTGGAGCATCCGCCGCTCGAGGTGCCCTTCGAGTACGAGATCCGGGATGCGGTCGAGACCGATCTGCCGTACATCCGCGAGATCTACAACCACTACGTGGCCAACACCGTGGTGACCTTCGACGAAGACGCCATGACGCTCAAGGAATGGCGCCACAAGTTCGCCTGGACGCAGAAGCTGAACTACCCCTTCCTCGTGGCGATGTCTCCCTCGGGAACGCTGCTCGGCTTCGCCTACGTCTCGGCCTGGAAGCAGAAGGCCGCCTACCGCCGCACGGTGGAGAACTCGATCTACCTCGGCCCGGCCGCGACCGGCAAGGGGCTCGGCCGGGCGCTGCTCGGCGAGCTCATCGCCCGCTCGAAGGCGGCCGGCATCAAGGAGATCCTCGCCGTCATCGCCGACCAGGGCGCCGAGGCCTCGATCAAGCTGCACGAGAGCTTCGGCTTCAAAGAGGTGGGCCGGCTCGGCCGGGTGGGGTTCAAGTTCGGGCACTGGCTCGGAACGGTGCTGCTGCAGAAGTCGCTGAAGTAGCCGCTCAGGCGGCGAGGCCGACAGCCGCCTCGAACGAGGCGAGCCGGCCGGCCGCGGTCGGTGCCACGGGCTGGGTCAGCACGGTCGTGACACCGGATGCGCGGAGCGCGTCGAGCCCGCGGCGCACCTCTTCGGCGGTGCCGATCAGGGCGGTCGAGCGCACGAGATCCTCCGGGAGCGCGGCGACAGCCGCCTCCGTCTCGCCCGCGAGGTAGAGCTCCTGCACCCGGGCGGCTTCGTCGGCGTAGCCGTAGCGCACGGCCAGGTCGTTGTAGAAGTTCGCCCCGCGGGCGCCCATCCCGCCGAGGTAGAGGGCGGTGCGGCGGCGGTGCGGTTCGAGCATCCGCTCGGCGTCGTCGCCGACGTAGAGGGGCAGCCCCACGATCACGTCGAGCGGGCCGAGTTCGGCGGAACGCGCGGCCCGGCCCTCGGCGAGGGCGTCGCCCCAGGCGGCCGCCGCGTTGCCGGGGTGGTAGAACACGGGGAACCAGCCGTCGGCGATCTCCGCGGCCTGGGCCACCGCCTTCGGGGTGAGTGCGGCGAGCGAGATCGGGATGCCGGCGCGCACGGGCTTGTTGATGAGCTTGAGCGGCTTGCCGAGGCCGGTGCCCTGTCCAGCCGGAAGCGGCACCGGCGAGAAGCGGCCCTCGTGCACGAGCGGTTCGCGGCGCCAGACCGCGCGGCAGATCTCCACCGTCTCGCGCAGCCGCCCGAGCGGAGCCGAGAACGGCACGCCGTGGAAGCCCTCGATCACCTGCGCCCCCGAGGAGCCGAGGCCGAGCTCGAAGCGGCCACCGGAGAGGTCGTCGAGCCCGGCGGCGGTCATGGCGAGCAGCGTCGGGGTGCGCGAGTAGATCGGCAGGATGGCGGAGGTGAGCGCCACGGTGGAGGTGATGGCGGCCAGGTACCCGAGCCGGCTCACCGCGTCGAAGGAGTACGCCTCCGAGACCGCGACGAGGCCCGCGCCGGCGCGCTCGTAGTCGCGCACCTCGGCGGCGGCCGTCAGGAAGTCGTCGGAATAGTCGATCGCCACACCCAGGCGCATGAGGGCTCCTTCGCCGTCGTGGCCGCGGGGGAGCGGCCGTGATCGAGCCTAGCGAACGGCCCGGCGAAGCGGCGGCGGGATAGGGTCGGACCATGGCCGAGATCCATGACCTCACCGCTCTGGAACAGTACCGTCTGCTGCAGCGGGGTGAGCTCGGGGTGCTCGAGCTCACCGAGCACTACCTCGAGCGCATCACGCGACTGAACCCGTCGCTCGGCGCGTTCTACACGGTGAGCGCGGAGGCCGCCCGGGCCCGCGCGGCCGAGGTGGAGGCATCCGTGCCCCGCACCGCGCCGCTCTGGGGTCTGCCGTTCGCCGACAAGGACCTCACACGGCGGGCGGGAGTGCGCACGACCTTCGGCTCGCGGCTGTTCGCCGAGTTCGAGCCGGAGCAGAGCGACGAGATCGCCCTCCAGCTCGACGCGGCCGGCGGCGTCAGCCTCGGCAAGACGGCGACACCGGAGTTCGGCCTGCCGAGCTACACCGAGACCCTCGTCGCGCCGCCTGCGCGCAACCCCTACGACACCACCCGTGGGTCCGGCGGCTCGAGCGGAGGCGCCGCCGTCGCCGTGGCGGCGGGCCTGCTGCCCTTCGCGCCGGGCTCCGACGGCGGCGGTTCCATCCGCATCCCGGCCGCGGCCTGCGGGCTCGTGGGCCTGAAGCCCTCGCGCGGTCTCGTGCCCGCGGGTTCCGGCCTGGATGCGCTGGCCGGTCTTCCCGTCGCCGGACCGATCGCGCGCACCGTGGGTGACGCCGCCCTGCTGCTCGACGGCATGATCGCCCGTCGCGGGGAGCGCATCCTGCACCACCACACCGTGCGGGCGCCCAGCGACGACGACGGGCTGTTCCTCGGTGCGGCGCTGCGCGGCGAGGGGCGGTTCCAGATCGGGCTCACCACGGGCTCGCCGTGGGAGACGGCCTATGAGATCGTGCTGGGGGCGGAGGCCGCCGAGGCCCTCGCCGTGGCGCGCGACACGCTGGTCTCGCTCGGCCACGGCATGGAGGAGTTCGCGCTCGAGCCCGCGCCCGACTACGCCTGGGCGTTCCGGGTGATCTGGCAGGTGGGCGCGGGGGGCATCCCGGTCGAGGAGGGCGACGAGCACCTGCTCGAGCCCCTCACGCGCTGGCTCGTTCATCGTGGCCGCTCCATTCCCGCCGTGGAGCTCGCGCGGGCCCTGGCGACCCTGTCGGCCTACGAGCGGTCGATCATCCGGCAGTTCGAGGGCTACGACGCGGTGCTCATGCCCGCCCTGGCCATGACCCCGCGGCCGCTCGGCTGGTTCGACGCCCACGACGGAGAGCGCAACTTCGCGCAGCAGGTGCAGTACACGCCCTACACCTCGTTCGCGAACGTGAGCGGGCTGCCCGCCATCACGGTGCCGGTGCACCGCACGGCGGAGGGGTTGCCGATGGGGGCGCAGCTCGTCGGGCGCCCCGGGGGAGAGGCGACGCTGCTCGCGATCGCCCGGCAGCTCGAGCGGCGGCTCGGCTGGGGGTCGGTGCATCCGCCGCAGTGGTGACCCGGGCGGATCGTGCCGCCCTGCCCGAGTGTTCTCTCAGAGGTGTGGCAATCCTAAGTAAGGCATGCCTATACTTGCCTCAAATGTATGTGATCGCTTCCGACGCCACCCTCGTCTCCCGTGCAGCCGGCCGAGTGCTGCTCGCCGGTACCGAGGCGAATCTCGATGAGCTGCGGGCCCTCGTGGCCACGCTTCCCGACCGGGCGCAGGGGCAGATCTTCATCGAGGTTCCGGATGCAGCGGCGATCGACCCGATCGCCACCCCTGAACGCGTCACCGTCGCCTGGCTCGCCCGCGACATCCGCTCGGGAGAGATGGGTACCGGTCTCGCCTGCGCCCCCGGCCAGGCCGTGGCCCGCGCCGTGCGCGCCTGGATGGGCGAGATGTCCACCGGCGATCTCGAGCTCGACGGCGCCGCCGTCTGCGTGTGGCTCGCGCCCGGCGTGCCGAACGACTCCGCCGCCGTCTGAGCCGTCCGCCCGGGCCCTGGCCCGCAGGCTACCCGCGCGGCAGGTAGTTGCCGTCCTCGAGGCCGGCCTCGATCTCGAAGTGGTTCGTGAGCGGGTTCTGCCCGGCGAGCGCATAGAGCAGCGGGAACATCATCCCGTACTGCTGCCACTGCCTCCGGTGCACGGCCTCGTGCCGGAGCACGTGCGGCGCGTCGTTGCGGTCGGTCAGGTAGACCCCGCCCACGCAGGTGCCTCCGCGGCGGAAGGCCCAGGCGGGCATGCCGACGCACACGAACAAGCCATCCACCCGCCGGATGCGCCCGGTGCCGAGCAGCGCCCCCAGCGCGAGCCCGACCCCGGTCGCGTAGAGGTAGCCGGCCCGGGCCACGGGCGGCGCGTAGAGCACGCTCCGCAGACGTTCCAGCGGTGTCACGCGCTGGCGTCCCGGCCGTACGTCTCGAGCAGGCGCAGCCACACCTCGCTGATGGTGGGGTAGGAGGGCACCGCGTGCCAGAGGCGGGACAGCGGAACCTCGCCGACCACCGCGACCGTCGCCGAGTGCAGCAGCTCCGACACCTCGGGGCCCACGAAGGTCGCGCCGAGAATCACCTGGCGGTCCTCGTCGACCACCATGCGCGCAGTCCCCTGGTAGCCGTCCCGGGAGACCGAGGCGCCCGCCACGTTGCCGATCTCGTAGTCGACCACCCGGATGCGGAACCCGGCCTTCTCCGCGGCCGCGGCCGTGAGGCCCACCGACGCCACCTCCGGGTCGGTGAAGGTCACCTGCGGAACGGCGGCATGGTCGGCCGTCGCCGCGTGCCGGCCCCAGGGGCCGGTCGCGAGCGGCGTGCCGGTGGCGCGCGCCGCGACGACGTCGCCGGCAGCCCGGGCCTGGTACTTGCCCTGGTGCGTGAGCAGCGCGCGATGGTTCACGTCTCCGGTGGCGTAGAGCCACTCGCCCTCGAGCGGCTCTCCGTCGGCGCCGAGCACGAGCAGGGTGTCGTCGGTCGTCAGCCATTGGTTCGCCTCGAGACCGATGGCCTCGAGGCCGAGGTCTCCCGTGCGGGGCAGCCGGCCGGTGGCGACGAGGATCTCGTCACCCTCGATCACGGCTCCGTCGGCCAGCGTCGTGCGCACCACGCCGTCGGCGCCGCGCTCCACCGCGGTGGGGGAGACGCCGGTGCGCACGTCGACGCCGAGCTCGCGCAGCGAGGCCGTCACGAGCTCGCCCGCGAACGGCTCCTGGTTGGCGAGGAGCCCGCCGCGCGAGAGCAGCGTCACCGTGCTGCCGAGCGAGGCGTACGCGGTGGCCATCTCGCAGGCCACGACCCCGCCGCCCACCACGGTCAGGCGGGCCGGGGCGCTCTGCGCGCTCGTGGCCTCGCGGCTGGTCCACGGAGCGGCTTCCGCGAGGCCCGGGATGTCGGGCAGCAACGCGGTCGACCCGGTCGACACGACGATCGCGTGACGGGCTCTGAGCGTGGTGACCGTTCCGTCGGCCGCCGTGACCGCGAGCTCCTTCACGCCCGTGAACACGGCGTGTCCGCGCATAAGCTCGATGCCCGCGCCGGAGACCCAGTCGGCCTGCCCCTGGTCGTTCCAGTCGCTCGTGAAGGAGTTGCGCCGCTCGAACACCGCGGCCGCGTCGACCGTTCCGGTGACGGCGGCCGAGGCGCCCTTCACGTTCTCTGCCGAGCGCAGCACCACGCCGGCGCGCAGCAGCGCCTTCGACGGCATGCAGGCCCAGTACGAGCACTCGCCGCCCACGAGCTCCGCCTCGACGAGAGCGGTCGTCATGCCGCCCTGCACCGCGCGGTCGGCCACGTTCTCGCCCACCGCTCCCGCACCGATCACGATCACGTCGTATTCGCTGGTCATTGCTGCTCCTCGCTTCGTGTCATCCCATTCTGCGCACAGATCGCGCTGCGGCGGGCCGGATGCGCGGCGCCGCCCCCGAGGGCCGGCCGGATGCTCAGCGCACCAGCGCCGACACGATCCGCAGAATCGTCGGCAGGTCCTCGACCGCCGCCTCGGGCGTCGACGGCGCGAACTCGGTGATGCCGGCGCCCACGAGTGTGAACTCCTCGCGCACGGCGCGGATGGCCGCGGTCAGCTCGGCCGCACCCACGCCGAACGGCTCGGGGAACGCCACGCCGTCGATCTCACCCGGGTCGAGGACGTCGAGGTCGACGTGCAGGTACACCGCGCCGGCGCCGGCCTCGCGCAGGGCGGCGAGGAGCGCATCCGGAGTCGCGAGCTGCGCCGGGGCGAGCATCCGGATTCCCGCCTCGTCGACGAAGGCCGCCTCGGCGTCGTCGAGCGCGCGGGTTCCCGCGAGCACCACCTGGGCGGGCTCGAGCAGCGCCTCTGCGGCCAGCTCGCGGGGTCCGCCGCCGAGCAGGGTGCGCAGAACCATGCCGTGGAACGCCCCCGAGGGGGAGGACTCCGGAGTGTTGAGGTCGGGATGGGCGTCGAACCACACCAGGGTCACGGGCTCCACCGTGCTCCGCACGGCGTGGCGCACGGCCGAGAGCTCGATGCCGCAGTCGCCGCCGATCACGATCGGCACGCCCTCGACCTCCCGGAGCACGGCATCGCTCGCCGCCGCGATCAACTCGATCGACGAGAAGCGGTCGACCCCGGTTCCCAGGGACTCCCCGGCGCCCGCCGGCACCTCGACCACGCGCGTGGCCGAGGACGGCAGGTCGCCGCGCACGGCCTCGGCGCCGTCGATGAGGCGCATCGCCCGGCTCGAGCCGGAGCCCTGCCACTGGGGGACGACGACGAAGGTCGCAGCCACCGGTTCGGCGCGCCTACTCGCCGCTCGTGACCGCTTTGGCGGCCCCGCCGGACTTGAGCGCCGCGAGGCGCGCCTCCACCTCGGTCAGCTCCCCGATGTCGTCGAGGCTCTCGAACTGCGCGTCGAGGCTCGAGGCGTTGAGCTCCTCCTGGCCGCGCACGCGGGCCTCCTCGCGGCGGATCTTGTCCTCGAAGCGGCCGAGGTCGCTGGTGGGGTCGAGCACGTTCAGGTTCTTCAGCGCATCCTGAACCTGACCCTGGGCCTGGGCGGTCTTCGCGCGGGCCACCAGGTTGTCGCGCTTGGACTTCAGCTGGTTGAGCTTCTCCTTCATCGAGGCCAGGCCCGACTTGAGCTTCTCGACCGACTCGGTCTGGGAGGCGATCGAGGGCTCGGCGTCCTTGGCCTCGTTCTCCGACTGCAGCTGGCGGGTGAGAGCCACCTTCGCGAGGGCGTCGAACTTGTCGGCGTCGGTCGTGTTGCCGGCGGCGCGGTACTCGTCGGCCTTGGTGCTCGCGGCGAGGGCCTTGCGGCCCCAGTCCGCCGCGGCTGCCACGTCTTCGCGGTGGTCGTCCTCGAGCAGGCGCAGGTTGCCGATGGTCTGGGCGATGGCGCTCTCCGCGTCGGCGATGTTCTCGGTGTAGTCGCGCACCAGCTGGTCGAGCATCAGCTGGGGGTCCTCGGCCTGGTCGATGAGGTTGTTGATGTTGGCCTTGGCGAGCTGGGCGATGCGCCCGAAGATGGACTGCTTGCTGGTCATCGTGTTCTCCTTCTGTGCTGGATCGGTGATCTGTGTCGCGTCATGCCCTGGTTCAGAATCGGCCCCCGCCGCCCCGTCGGCCGCCGGCGCCCGAGGAGCCGCCGAAGCCGCCGCCCCCGCCGCGGCTGCCGCCACCCCAGCCGCCGCGCGAGGATCCGCCCCCGCCGCCGAAGCCGCCGAACCCTCCGAAGCCGCCGCCGTAGCCGCCGGAGCGGCCGCCGCCCCCGCCGCCGAGCAGGCCGCCGATGATGCCGCCGAGCAGAGCCCCGGTGAAGTCGCCGCCGCCCCCGCCGCCGGTGGGCATGCCCTGGTTGCCGCCGGTCTGCGCCCAGCTCACGTCCTGCTGCGCCGACGCGCTCGCCCGTGAGGCGAGCTGGGCCGCCATGCCGGCCTCGCGGATCGAGCTCTCGGGGTCGGAGATCGCGACCGAGACGGCCAGGTCGAGGTGGCGCTGGGCCTCGGAGAGCCGGGTGCGCGCATCCGGGCCCACCGCCCCTCGCCGGGTCTGCAGGTAGGCCTGCGCCGCCGCGATCTCGCTCTGCGCCGCGGCGATCGAGCGGTCGCGTTGAGCGCCGAGGCGCGTGGCGCGCTCCTGCTCGCCGCGTGCCGAGAGCAGGGCCGCGTCGAGCGGGGCGTCGGCGGCCTCGAGCGCGATACGCGCGTTGAGCGGGTCACGCGGCCCGGTGGTCTGCGCGCGCTGCAGCTCCACCGAGACGGCCGCGGCGAGGCGGGCGAGCTCGGGGTCGGCGGCGGTTCCGGATGCCTGCACGCGGGCGACCTCCGCGAGGTCCTGCTGGGCATCCGCGATGGCCGCCGCGAGCGCGCTGCCGGCGGCGGCGAGGTCGGACTCGAGCTTCACCAGCGAGGCCATCAGGGTCTGCGCCTGCACGACGGCCTGCTGCGCCGCGCGGATCTGCACCGCGGCCTCGCCGGCCCGCCCCTCTTTCGCGGCGGTGGCGGCCGCTTCGAGCTGCTGCTGCGCGAAGTCGCGGAGCCGGTCGGCCTGCTCGACGCCGCCCACCACGGTGCTGAGGGCGGGTGCGTCGTAGCGGGCCGTCAGGCCGGCGAGGCGCTCTCGCGCCTGCGTGCCGCTCCCGGTGAGGGCCTGCAGATCGTTCGTGGCGGCGCTGAGCGCCGGAACCGGGTCGCGTTCGAGGTCGCGCAGCGCGGCGAAGGCCTCGGCCTGCTCGTCGAGCTGGTCGGCCGCCTGGTCGCACAGCGCGATGATCTGCTGCGACCACGCGCGGCGCTCCTCCTCGGTGTCGGGCACGGCGTCGTCGAGCTTCTGTTTGAGCGTGAAGGCCTGCGAGAGAGTGGTCTTCACCTCGCCGAGCACCGCGGTGAAGGGGGCGGCGGCCTCGGCGCCGAACTGCGCCACGGCGAAGCCGAGCTCCTCCTCGCTCGTGGTGACGGCGTCGTCGAGATCGACCAGCACGGCACCCACCTGGCGGTCGAGCTCCTTCTGGGTCGGCCCCTGGGCGGCCACCTGGGCCGCGGCGTTCGCTGTGACGGTCTTGTCGATGGAGCGCCGGCGGCGCAGCACGAGGATCAGCACGATCGCCGCGACGACGACGATGATGACGATGGCGAGCACCCAGACGAGTCCGCCGAAGCCGCCGTCGGAGGCCGTGGACCCGGTCGAGCCGGTCGACCCCGAGGAGCCCGATCCGGCGAGCTCCCGGCCCAGCCCCTCGGCGGCGCCCGCCGCGGCGCCGGCCCAGTCGCCCTGCCGCAGCGCCGGCACGATGTCCTGCGTCTCGATCGCGGTGAGCTGGGTGTCGCTCAGCGCGAAGTCGGAGGCCACCGAGAACTGGTAGAGCCGGTCGGTCGTGGCCACCGCGAGCAGCACGTCGTTCGTGCCGAACTGGTTGACGGTCGCGACCTGCTCGGCCCAGGCCTGACGGTCGGAGGGGTTCGTGAAGCTGTCGGTGTAGACCACGAAGAGGTTCACGCCCTGCTCCGTGGCGAGCGTGTCGATCGCGTCCTGCACCCGGGCGGTGCCGGACTGGTCGAGAACGCCCACCTCGTCGACGATGTACCGCCCGTTGAGCGTCACCGGATCACCCGCGACGGCCGCGCTCGCGGGGGCGAGCAGCGCCAGGCCGATCGCCGCGACGGCGGCGAGGAGAAGAGTGCGGAGGCTCACCGCTCGGGGAGTCTTGTGCGGGTGTCTCATTGGTGCAGATTCTAGGAGGGCGGCCGGGGGGCCGTCTACGAATCCGGATGTTCTCCCCACGATTCCCGGGAGCCTCCCGGGTGGCGGCTCGGTGCGGTCGTGTGTCGTCCTGTTACGGCGGGGCGTGCATCCGTTCGCCGCCGTCAGCAGGATGGAGGACATGGACTCCCGTGGCCGCTTGAGCGTCGTCGTCGTGACCGACGACCGCCCACATGCGCCGGAGTACCACGCCTACTCCTCGTTGCTCGCCGAGCGGGCGGTGCGCGGGGCTGCCGACGCCGGCTGGCAGGTCGACGTCGTGGCCGCCGAGCGCCTGGGGGAGCGGGGAACCCTCCGGCGCACCGACGGCTCGGCGGCGCTCGTGATCCTCGGGGGAGAGGACATCGCGCCGGAGTTCTACGGCGCCGCGCGCGGCTACCGCGGCGAGGGCCGGCACGCCGAGCGGGCGGATGCGGCGCAGCTCGCGCTGGTGCGCCGGGCCCTGGAGCGGCGGACGCCCCTGCTCGGCGTGTGCCGCGGGCACCAGATCATCAACGTGGCCCTCGGCGGCTCGCTGATCCAGGATCTCGGCGAGACCGGCGTGCACCGCAACGACGGCGTGCCGATCGAGCGCGTGATGGCGACCCACGCCGTGCGCCTCGCGGCGGGCAGCCGGCTGGCCTCCGGACTCGGCCCGGTGCTCTCGACGCAGAGCGCCCACCACCAGGCCGTCGACCGCCTCGGGGCCGGACTCGGGGCCGCGGCCACGGCATCCGACGGCCTCGTCGAGGCCATCGAGCACGCGGACGCCCCGATCGTGGGCGTGCAGTGGCACCCGGAGGACCCGGGCGCCCCGCGCGGCCAGCTCGCCGCACTGCTCGCGGGCTTCGCCCGCCCCCTGGCCCTCGCGGCCTGACCGCATCCGCGGCTCTCGCATCCGGCTACAATGCGGGATGCAAATCGGGCACTATAACTCCGCCCACGCGAACTCGGCTGTGCGAAACGCCGGTGAGTTGCTAATGTGATCAGCGTTGCCACTGTGACGAATGTGACTGGAGTGATTCGGTCCTGCGTCGCTCGATCGTTCAGGGGAGTGCCATGCGGGTCACCGCGACAACCGGGTCAGCCGGCTTGAAGAGCGCTCCGCGGCGTGCCGCCGCCGCCCTGGCTATCGCCTCCGCGGCCGTTCTCGCGGCCACGATGCTCATCGTGTCGCCCGCCGCCGCCACCGACTACCCCTCCTGGAACCAGGTCGAGGCCGCCCGGGCGAGCGAGAGCGCGAAGCAGGCGCAGATCACCGAGATCCAGAACCTCATCGCCGGCATCCAGAGCCAGGTCGCGGCCGCCCAGTCCGCCGCCGACAAGGCCTGGGCCGACGACCAGGCCGCGCAGAACGCCCTCGCCGAGGGCACCCGCAAGGCCGATCAGCTGCAGGCGCAGGCCACGGCCGCTGCAGCCCAGTCGGAGGCCTCGAACAAGCGCGCCGCGGCCCTCGCCGCCCAATTCGCGCGGAGCGCCGGCAACGACCTCAGCTCCCGGCTGCTCGTGGCCGGAAGCGACTCGAGCGATCTTCTCTACCAGCTCGGCACCATGTCGAAGCTCAGCGAGACCAGCGAGGGCGTGTTCGACAAGGCCAAGCAGGACGCGAACACCGCCTCCTCGCTGAGCGACCAGGCGGGCGTCGCCAAGCAGGGCCTCACCGTGCTCGCCCAGGCGGCGGATGCGGCCCTCGCCCAGGCGCTCGACGCTCAGAAATCGGTGCAGTCGGCCCTGCTGGAGCAGGAGAACCACCAGGCCGAGCTCAGCGTGCAGCTGACGGCCCTGCAGCAGGACACGATCACCACCGAGCAGCAGTACAACGACGGCGTCGCTGCCGCGAAGGCCGCAGAGCTCGCCGCTCAGCAGGCCGCTGCCGACGCCCTCGCGGCGCAGCAGGCGGCCGAGGAGCAGGCGGCCGCGAGCGGGGGAGGGTCGTCTGATTCGGGTGGCGGCGGCTCGGCCCCTGCTCCGTCGGCGCCGTCCGCGCCCTCCTACGACCCGCCGGCGCAGTCCTACAGCGGTGAGGCCGTCGTGGCCTACGCCGAGCAGTTCGTGGGCGTCGTGCCCTACGGCTGGGGTGCCGACCCGAGCGACAGCTTCGGCTGCGACGGCCTCACGCAGTACGTGTTCGGCCAGTTCGGTATCTCGCTACCCCGGCTGGTGAGCCGCCAGGCGGCCATGGGCGTGCGGGTCTCGCCGCAGGATGCGCAGGCCGGCGACCTCGTGGTCTGGCCGGGAACGCACATCGGCATCTACGACGGCCACGGTGGCGTCATCCACTCTCCCGACTGGGGGCGTTACGTGACGCACGCCACCGGGCTGTGGGGCAGCTTCTACTTCGTGCGGCTGGTCTGAGCCGCCGGGTGATCTGAGACCCCGGCTGATCTGAGCCCCCGGGTGGTCTGACCCCCCGAGCCGACCGGCCCGCGGCCGATCAGACCTCGGCGTGCTCGCCGAACTCGGTGACCGACTCCACCGAGCCGTCGGCGTTCCGCACGATGTGGTCCACCTGGCGCGTCTTCGCCCAGATGCGGCCCTCGGCGATCGCCTGGCTGCGGATCACGTGCGAGGAGAGGTCGGTCTCCTCGCCTTGCATGCGGTTGTGCCACATGTTGTGGGCACGGTAGGTCTCGACGGCATCCATCTGCGGGCCTTCATTCCTCTTCGAACGGTGTCACGGATGGGTGGTCCGTGTGCTCGGCATTGTAGAGGAAGAAGCGAGTGATCACGCGAGTATGGGATTGGTGCCCCCAGTAGGATTTGAACCTACGGCCTTCTGCTCCGGAGGCAGACGCTCTATCCCCTGAGCTATGGGGGCCCGGGGTGCCTGTCCAGGGTAGCAGGATGTGACGCCCCTTCCGGTCACCCCTGGCGTGCAGCACCTGCCATTCATGACAGGATCGTGAGCATGCAGCGTTCCGTCTTCGCGAACATCGACGCGACCGTCGATCTCGGTACGACCGTCATCTTCTCCATCGCCGCCGCCCCGGTGGGACCTGCGGCGCGTTTCGCCCACGAACTCGTCGAGTACCGCGTCGACGGCCGGCTGATCGAGCCGCTCGAGATCACGGATGCGCACGGCACCCGCCTGCACCAGTTCGACGTGCCGCCGGGCCGGTTCACCGCCCGCTACGAGGCCGTCGTGGACGGCGAGGTCGCCCCGGCGCCCGTGGAGCCGGTCGACCTCATCCGCTATCTGCGACCGAGCCGCTACTGCGAGTCGGACACCCTCATGCCCACGGCGCTGGGGGAGTTCCGTGGGCTCTTCGACCGCGAGCTGCTCGAAGCGGTGAGCTCCTGGGTGGGCTCCGAGCTCAGCTACGTGCCCGGCTCGAGCGCCCCCACCGACGGCGCGGTGCAGACCCTGCTGCTGCGCAAGGGCGTCTGCCGCGACTACGCGCACCTCGTCATCGCGCTGCTTCGCGCGCTCGACGTGCCGGCCCGGCTCGCGAGCGTCTACGCGCCCGGACTCTCGCCGATGGACTTCCACGCCGTCGCCGAGGCCTTCGTCGAGGGCGCCTGGCACGTGGTCGACGCCACCACGCTCGCCCCGCGCCAGAGCCTGCTGCGCATCGCCACCGGCCGGGACGCCGCCGACACCGCCTTCCTCACCAACCACGGCGGCAACCTGATCCTCGAGAACCTCGAGGTCTCGGCCGTCGTCGACTCCCTCCCATTCGACGACATCACGAAGCTCGTCCAGCTCCGCTGAGCCCGGCGGGTAGGATTGTTCGCCGTGACTCCCGAAGCCCTTTCCGCCGCTCTGTTCGCCATCGTGTCCGACGTGCTCGCCTCCCGCGAGAGCGCCGACGGGGGCGAGCGCCTGCAGCTCACCGAGGCGGATGTGGCGCTCGAGCGCCCGCGCAACCGCGACCACGGCGACTGGGCCTCGAACATCGCGATGAAGCTCGCCAAGCGGCTCGGCACCAACCCGCGCGCCTTCGCCCTCGAGCTGGTTCCGGGCATCCAGGCCATCGACGGCGTCGCCGCGGTCGACGTGGCCGGCCCCGGCTTCATCAACATCACCCTCGACACGGCGGCGGCGGGCGAGATCGCGCGCACCATCGTCGACGCGGGCGACGCCTACGGCCACAACGCCGTGCTCGCCGGTCACACCATCAACATGGAGTTCGTCTCGGCGAACCCCACGGGCCCGCTGCACATCGGCCACACGCGCTGGGCGGCGCTCGGCGACTCGATCGCCCGCGTGCTGAAGGCATCCGGAGCCGCCGTCACCACCGAGTACTACATCAACGACGCCGGCGCCCAGATGGACGTCTTCGGCCTCTCGGTGCTGCACGCCGCCAAGGGCCTGCCGACGCCGGAGAAGGGCTACCCGGGGCCCTATATCCAGACCCTGGCGCAGCGCGTTCTCGAGGTCGTCCCCGACCTGCTCGACAAGCCCGACGAGGAGGCCGTGGCGATCGCGCGCGACCTCGCCTACGAGTTCCAGCTCGCCGAGATCCAGCAGTCGCTCGCGAACTTCCACGTGCACTTCGACGTGTTCTTCTCCGAGCGCAGCCTGCACGCTCCGGATGCGGTGACCGGCAAGACCGCCATCGACGACGCAGAGGAGCGCCTGCGCGCCCAGGGTCATGTCTACGAGGCCGACGACGCCGTGTGGGTGCGCACCACCGACTTCGGCGACGACAAGGACCGGGTGCTCACCCGCGGCAACGGCATCGTCACCTATTTCGCGGCGGATGCGGCCTACTACCTCTCGAAGAAGGACCGCGGCTTCCCCGAGAAGATCTACCTGCTCGGCGCCGACCACCACGGCTACGTCGGCCGCCTCAAGGCCCTCGCGGCCGCCGCGGGCGACGACCCCGAGACGGGTCTCAGCGTGCTCATCGGCCAGCTCGTGAACCTCAACGGCGCGAAGCTCTCCAAGCGCGCCGGCAACATCATCGAGCTCGACGACCTGCTCGACTGGCTCGGGGCCGACGCCCTGCGCTACTGGCTCGCCCGCTACCCGGCCGATTCGCCGCTCGCCCTCGACGGCGAGAAGCTGCGCTCGCGCACCAACGACAACCCGGTGTTCTACGTGCAGTACGCCCACGCCCGCACCCGCTCGGTGGCGCGCAACGCCGCCGAGGCCGGTGTGACGCGTGCCGATTTCGAGCCGGCGCTGCTCGTGCACCCCACCGAGACCGCGCTGCTGGGCGCCCTGCAGGAGTTCCCGCGCATCGTGGCCCACGCCGCCGAACTGCGCGAGCCGCACCGCGTGGCCCGCTACCTCGAGGAGCTCGCCGGCTACTACCACCGCTGGTACGACGCCACCCGTGTGCTGCCCTTCGGCGACGAGGCCATCGCGCCCATCCACGGCACCCGCCTCTGGCTCAACGACGCCACCGGCCAGGTCGTCCGCAACGGCCTCGACCTCATCGGAGTCTCCGCCCCCGACCGCATGTAGCCGGCCATTCCGCCCGCGGATGCAGATATGACCAGGACCGACCCCGAATACGGCGTCGGTCCTGGTCATATCTGCATCCGCTAACCGCACGGCCGCTGTTCACGGGCTGATCGCGAGCCCTGCCCGCCTGTGCCGCGCCGACCACCGGTGCTCCTGCCGGGCCACGAGCTCGCGGATGAGCGCCACCACGCGCCCCCATTGGCTCATCACCTGGTCATAGGTGAGCCGGATCACCGCGTACCCGAGCTCGTGCAGGATGAGGTCACGGCGCCGATCCTCCTCGTAGGCCTCGTCGCTCGAGTGGAACTCCCGACCGTCGAGCTCGATCACGAGCCGGTCGCCGACCAGGAGGTCGACGTATCCGGCGGCGCCGATCTTCACCTGGCTGCGGTACGGGATGTTGTAGCGGTGCAGTCCGAGCCGCGCCTTGGTCTCCAGCCCGGACTGCGCGCCCGGGTCGACGAGATCGAGGTACCGGCGGTAGCTGTTCGGCAATCCACTCATCAAGAACTCGAGCTCTGTTCTCGAAACGCGATTCTTGTTCAGGGCCGAGTCGAGGGTCACGATCGCATCGGCCTTGCTCTGGCAGACGACGGCCTGCAACAGCGACCACTCGAAACCGTCGACCGGCCCCTCCGGCTCGTCGAGGCCGGAGCCGGGGAGCGTGCGATGCACGACGACACCCCAGCGTTCAGGGTTCCCGAGTGGCACGGCGCGGTCGTGCGGTGAAGAGAGTCCGCGAGCGCCTGCCGCCACCCGCACGTGCAGCCGCCGGTCGTGAGAGCACCAGATCGTCTCCTCGCGCAGCACGGAGAGGCAGCTCAGGCGACCGCCCACCCGCACCGCGCGCACGACCTTCGCCGGAGCGCCGGGAAGGGCGACCCAGCCCACCCGCACGCGGTCGATCGTTCCCGAGCGCAGTGCGCGCGTGATGTCGGCCATCTGCGCGCCCTGCATCTGCAGCTGCACGGTGGACGCGATGCCGCCCTCGCGTTCGAGCAGCTCTGTAACATGATGCATGCTCAGATACTGCCGCATGTGGTTAGCGGATGCAGAAATGACGTGGAGCAACCCCGAATACGACGTCAGTACGCGTCATTTCTGCATCCGCTGACGCCAGCGCCGCGGAGGAGAGTTCTCGTCACCTCGGCGGCGCGATGTCAGGATGGTCGCATGACCGCTGAGTACCCCACCGTGCCCGTCGCACCCGCCCCGGCGCAGTCCCGGCCGAAGCGCGGGAGGCGCTGGCCGTGGTTGGTGCTCGGCAGCCTCGTGCTGCTCGCGGTGCTGCTGGTCGTGGCCGACATCGGCGCGCGGGCCTACGCGCAGGGCCGCGCCGAATCCGAGATCCGCTCGCAGCTGCCCACGAACCTGCAGGGCGACGTCTCCGTCTCCATCGGTGGCTTCTCGTTCCTCAGCCAGCTGCTCGCGGGCTCCTTCCACGAGGTGCAGCTCGACGCGCCCGCTCTCACCGTCGACGGGGTTCCGCTCGCGGCGCACGTCACGGCGACGGATGTGCCGACCGATCTCTCGAAGCCGGTCGGCGACATCCAGGCCACCGTCACGCTCGATCAGTCCGCCGTCGACTCCATCGTCACGCTGCCGGGAGACGCGAGCCTCGTGCTCGGCGACGGGGCGGTGTCGTACGACGGCCAGGTGACGGTGCTCGGCCTCACCATCGGCTACCGCATCACCGGCACCGTCCAGGCCTCGGGAACGGATGTCGTCATCCAGCCGCAGTCGGCCGCCCTCACCCAGGGCTCGAACCTCGTCGACCTCAGCGGCGTGCTCGGCGGCCTCACGAAGAATCCGATCACCGTCTGCGTCGCGCAGTACCTGCCCCAGGGTGCGACCGTGCAGTCGATCGACGTCACGAGCGGACAGGTCTCCGCCTCGCTCGCCGCACAGCAGTTCGTGCTCAGCGAAGACAGTCTCCGCACCCTCGGCACCTGCCCCTAGCGCACGTAACAAGCGGGCAGCGGCATGTGCGCAGCCGCTAAGATCGTCGGTACGTCCGGGTGTTCGCCCCTCGGGCAGGCTTCAGGGACCAAGCCGGGTCCGCTCGCCCTCTCGTGCCCACCGGCCACCGGCCGTGCAGCATCACGACGACTCCCAGCCCTTCCGACGCATCCAGGACAGCCCATGACCTCCAGCCCGCTCGCTCCCGCATGGCTCGCCTTCCCGGCCGACGCCAACGAGCTGCCCGCGCCCATCTGGTCGCGCCAGGCCGTGCGCGAGACCTCGGGCGTGCTCTCGATCGGCGGCGTCCCTGCCCCCGAGCTCGCCGCCCGCTTCGGCACCCCGCTCTACGTGGTCGACGAGGCGGATGCGCGGGGTCGCGCCCGCGAGATCCGCACAGCCTTCGAGACCGAGGCCGCCCGCGTCGGCACGAGCGCCAAGGTCTACTACGCCGGGAAGGCCTTCCTCAGCATCGAGGTGGCGCGCTGGGTGGCGGAGGAGGGGCTCGCCATCGACACCTGCTCGGGCGGCGAGCTCGCGGTGGCGCTGGCCGCCGGAGTCGACCCGGCCCGCATCGGGCTGCACGGCAACAACAAGTCACCCGCCGAGATCGACCGGGCCGTCGCCGCGGGCGTCGGCGTGCTCGTGATCGACAGCGCCGTGGAGATCGGCCGCATCGCCGAGGCCGCCGCGCGTCACGGCCGGGTGCAGCCGGTGCGCCTGCGGGTGAACAGCGGCGTGCACGCGCACACCCATGACTTCCTCGCGACCGCCCATGAGGACCAGAAGTTCGGCGTGCGCCTCGATCAGGCGGCGGAGTTCGCGGCGGCCATCCGCGCCGAACCGGGCCTCGATTTCCTCGGCCTGCACTGCCACATCGGCTCGCAGATCTTCGGCTCCGAGGGCTTCGCCGAGTCGGCCGCGCGCCTGCTCGAGGCGCACGCGGGCCTCCTCGCGGGCGGCCCCGTGCCCGAGCTGAACCTCGGCGGCGGCTTCGGCATCGCCTACACCGTGGCCGACGACCCCACGCCCATCGCCGAGCTCGCCGCCGCGATCGTCGACTCGGTGGCGGGGGAGTGCGCCCGCCTCGGCATCCCGATCCCGGCGCTCGCCTTCGAACCCGGCCGATCCGTCATCGGCACCGCCGGCACCACCCTCTACGAGGTCGGCACCGTCAAGCCGGTGCTCGTCACGGTGCCCGAGGAGCCCGGCGACGGCGGCTCCGGCGCCACCGAGCTCGTGCGCACCTACGTGAGCGTCGACGGCGGCATGAGCGACAACGCCCGCCCGGCCCTCTACGGGGCCGACTACTCGGTGCGGCTCGCGAGCCGCGCCTCCGCGGCCGAGCCCGTGCTGGTGCGGCTCGCCGGCAAGCACTGCGAGAGCGGCGACATCGTGGTGTACGCCGACTACCTGCCCGGTGACGTCGAGCCCGGCGACCTCGTCGCGGTGCCCGCCACCGGCGCCTACTGTTGGTCGCTCTCGAGCAACTACAACTACCTCGGCCGCCCCGCCGTCGTCGCCGTGCGCGACGGCGAGGCGCACCTGCTCGTGCGCCGCGAGACCGAGAACGACCTCCTCGCCCGCGACGCCGCCTACCCGGGAGCCTCTCGATGATCGAATACCGCAACCTCCGCATCGCCCTCCTCGGCGCCGGCTCCGTCGGCTCCCAGGTGGCGCGCCTGCTGCTCGAGCAGGGCGACGAGCTCGCCTCGCGCGTGGGCGCCGGGCTCGAGCTCATCGGCATCGCCGTGCGCGACGTGGATGCTCCGCGCGACACCGACATCCCGCGGCACCTCTTCACCACCGACGCCCACACGCTCATCCGCTCGGCCGACATCGTGATCGAGCTGATGGGCGGCATCGAGCCGGCCCGGGAGCTGATCCTGCTCGCCATCAACTCGGGCGCGGACGTCGTGACGGGCAACAAGGCGCTTCTGGCCACCCACGGGCCCGAGCTGTTCGACGCCGCGGAGCAGGTGGGGGCGCAGCTCTACTACGAGGCCGCGGCCGGCGGCGCGATCCCCATCATCCGCCCGCTCCGCGACAGCCTCGCCGGCGACCGGGTGCGCCGTGTTATGGGCATCGTGAACGGCACGACGAATTTCATCCTCGACCGCATGGACGTCGAGGGCGACACCTTCGAGAACGCCCTGGCCATCGCGACCGCGCTCGGGTACGCCGAGGCCGACCCCACCGCCGACGTCGAGGGCTACGACGCGGCGCAGAAGGCCGCCATCCTCGCGAGCCTCGCCTTCCACACCGCCGTGCCGGTCGAGGCGGTGCACCGCGAGGGCATCACCTCCGTCACCGCCGCCCAGGTGGAGTCGGCGCAGAAGGCCGGCTACGTGGTGAAGCTGCTCGCGATCTGCGAGCGGCTGACGGATGCGCAGAGCGGTATCGAGGGAATCTCGGTGCGCGTGCATCCGGCGCTGATCAGCCGGCGGCATCCGCTCGCCGCCGTTCACGACGCGAAGAACGCGGTGTTCGTGCAGGCCGAGGCCGCGGGCGACCTGATGTTCTACGGCGCCGGCGCCGGCGGCCTCGAGACGGCCTCGGCCGTGCTCGGCGACCTCGTGTCGGCGGCCCGGCGGCACGTCGCCGGCGGCCCCGGGGTGGGGGAGTCCACCCACGCGAACCTGCCGGTGCTCGACATCGGCGCGGTGAGCACGCGGTACCAGATCACCCTCACGGTCACCGACAAGCCGGGTGTGCTCGCGCAGATCGCCGGTCTGTTCAGTGAGCACGGCGTCTCGGTGGAGGCGCTCCAGCAGACCGTCTCCTCCGCCGACCCCGCGCGGTCGGCCGGGGAACCGCTCACCGCTACCCTTGTCATTGTCACGCACGAAGCCAGCGACGCCGCCCTGTCGGCGACGGTGGCGGCTGTTTCGCAGAACGACGCCGTCGTTGCGGTCGAATCAGTCCTACGAGTTGAAGGAGACACGCCCTAGTGGCCGACAGCACCGAACGCATCCCCTCCCGCCAGTGGAAAGGGGTGCTGCGCGAATACGCCGACCGTCTCGACATCACCGACGCGACGCCGGTGATCACCCTCGGTGAGGGCGGCACCCCGCTCATCCCGGCGCCGGCGCTCTCCGCGCGCACGGGCGCGAAGGTGTTCGTCAAGTACGAGGGCATGAACCCCACGGGCTCCTTCAAGGACCGCGGCATGACGATGGCCATCTCCAAGGCCGTCGAGCACGGCGCGAAGGCCGTCATCTGCGCCTCCACCGGCAACACCTCGGCCTCGGCCGCCGCCTACGCCACGCACGCCGGCATCACCGCCGCCGTGCTCGTGCCCGAGGGCAAGATCGCGATGGGCAAGCTCAGCCAGGCCATCGCGCACAACGCGCAGCTGATCCAGGTGCAGGGCAACTTCGACGACTGTCTCGACCTCGCCCGCGAGCTCTCGGCGAACTACCCGGTGCACCTGGTCAACTCGGTGAACCCGGATCGCATCAACGGCCAGAAGACCGCCGCCTACGAGGTGGTCGAGGTGCTGCAGGACGCCCCCGACTTCCACATCCTCCCCGTCGGCAACGCGGGCAACTACACCGCGTACTCGCGCGGCTACACCGAAGAGCTCGAGCGCGGCGCCACCACGAAGCTGCCCCGGATGTTCGGCTTCCAGGCCGCCGGCTCGGCGCCGATCGTGCTGGGTCACGTCGTGACCCACCCCGAGACCATCGCGAGCGCCATCCGCATCGGCAACCCCGCCTCGTGGGAGCTCGCTCTCGCCGCGCGGGAGGCGACCGACGGGTACTTCGGCGCGATCGACGACGAGCACATCCTGGAGGCGTACCGCATCCTCGCCGCCGAGGTCGGCATCTTCGTGGAGCCCGCCTCGGCCATCTCGGTCGCCGGCCTGCTGGAGCGCTCCGCCGCCGGCGCCATCCCGAACGGTGCCACCGTGGTGCTCACCGTCACCGGTCACGGCCTGAAAGACCCGCAGTGGGCCCTCCGCACGGCCGACGGCGCCGACATCACCCCCACGGTGGTGCCGGTCGACGCCGCCGAGATCGCCGGGGTGCTCGGGCTCGCGAAGGCTGCTTCGTGACGCTCGCCGGCCGCTCGGTCACCGTTCGGGTGCCCGCGACCACGGCGAACCTCGGCCCCGGCTTCGACACCCTCGGTCTCGCCCTGGCGCTCTACGACGAACTCACCGTCACGGTGCGCGACGAGCCCGGCGCCTTCGTGGAGGTGCACGGCGTCGGCGCCGGCGAGGTGCCGACCGATGAGACGAACCTCGTGGTGCGCGCCATCGCGCACACCTTCGCCCACTACGGGCAGGAGCTGCCGGGCCTGCACCTCGAGGCCCACAACGTCATCCCGCACGGCCGTGGTCTCGGTTCTTCGGGCGCGGCCATCGTCTCGGGCATCATGGCGGCCAAGGGCCTGCTGGCGGATGCGGTGGAGATCGACCCGCTCGGCCTCCTCGCCCTCGCCACCGAGCTCGAGGGCCACCCCGACAACGTGGCGCCCGCGCTCTTCGGCGGGCTCACCATCGCCTGGGTCACGCCCGAGGGACCGCAGTTCAAGAAGCTCATCGTGCACCGGGGCGTCTCGCCGCTCGTGCTCGTTCCGCAGGAGACCATGTCGACGGCGCTGGCGCGGAGCCTCCAGCCGGAATCGGTGCCCCACGCGGATGCGATCTTCAACGTCTCGCGCTCGACCCTGCTGATCGCGGCGCTGATCCAGAGCCCCGAGCTGCTGCTCGCGGCCACCGAGGACAAGCTGCACCAGAGCTACCGCGCGAGCGCCATGCCCGAGACCGACCGGCTCATCCAGGCGCTGCGCGCCGAGGGCTTCCCGGCCGTCGTCTCGGGGGCCGGCCCCAGCATCCTGGTGCTCTGCAGCGACCCCGGGCAGCGTCAGGCGGCCGCCGATCTCGTGGCCGCCGCCGCCGCGACACCCTGGCAGGCCCTGGTTCTGGCCGTCGACTTCAAAGGTGCTACAGTGGTGCTGCACCCGGACGAAGTCAAGTAGACCTCAGGTTCCCAAGGCCTCTAGGTTCTAGAGCCTCTGCTTCGAATCCCGTCCCGGCCGCATTTCCTCCAACTCATTCCTGCCGCGTGCAGAGACGTATCGGCCCTTGCGAGAAGTCCAGTGTGAACCCTCACAGTGTGATCGACCGCATCCCGCTTGCGTACCCTTGCGCGGACAGTTCTCTGCCTGGCTTTTCGTAGCCGACAGGGGAAGGACACCATCTCCGTGACAAACGTCAACATCAGCGCCGAGCTCTCGACCTTGAAGGTCTCCGAGCTCCAGGCCATCGCCGCCCAGCTCGGCATGGCCGGCGCTTCCAAGCTCCGCAAGGGCGAACTGGTCGAGGCCATCCGCCTCGCTCAGGCCGGAGCCGAGCTCCCCGCAGCCGTGAGCACCGACACGCTCCTCGACCTCGAGCCGGCACCGGAAGCGACCCCGGAAGCCTCGGCGCCGAGTGCTCCCGAAGCCGCGGCAGCACCGGTCGCCGCCGAGGTCCCGGTCGCCGCGAGCGGCCCGATCATCCCCGACGAGCTCCTGCTCGCCGCTCCGGCCGCGCACAGCGCCCCCAAGGAGCAGATCGTCATCGAGCTGCCCGAGGGCCCCGTGTCGCCCAAGCGCCGCTCGCGCCGGGTCACCTCGGCCGACGGCGGCTTCGCCATCGAGCGTCCGGTCGCCGGCCGTGCGGCCGAGCGCGACTCCACCGACCGCAACGTCAACGACCGCAACGCCACCGACCGCGTCGCCACCGACCGCGTCGCTGCCGGTGGGCACGTGAACGCCGGCCTCACCGCCGACGAACTGCTGCCGGTCGACGCTCCCGTTGCCGCCGACGAGACCGTCGAGGGCGCCGCCACCGAACAGGGCGAGGGCCAGCAGAGCGAGCCCGGCGAGCGCGCCGAGGGCCGCCAGGGCCGCAACCGCAACCGCCGGAGCCGCAACGGCAACGCGAACGCGAACGCCGCCGCCGGCGACAACGCCGCCGAGCAGCCCGAGCGTGCCCAGAACCAGCGCGGCAACGGCAACCAGGGCAACGGCCAGAACAACGGCAACCAGAACAACGGCAACGGCAACCAGAACAACGGCGGCCAGAGCCCCCAGAACAACGGCAACCAGAACGCCGACCGCCCCGCCCAGAGCGAGCGCGACAGCCAGCGTGCGGATGCGCAGCAGGGCAACCGTCAGAACCAGCGCGGCCAGGTCGAGCAGGCCGACGACGACCGCAACGAGCGGGGTGCCCGCAGCCGCTACCGCGACCGCAAGCGCCGCGGCCAGACCGGCGGCGACGAGATCGAGCCCGAGATCAGCGAGGACGACGTGCTCATCCCCGTCGCCGGCATCCTCGACATCCTCGACAACTACGCCTTCGTGCGCACGAGCGGCTACCTGCCCGGCAACAGCGACGTCTACGTCTCGCTCGGCCAGGTCAAGAAGTACAACCTGCGCAAGGGCGACGCTGTCGTCGGCTCGATCCGCCAGCCCCGCGAGGGCGACCAGGCCGGCCGTCAGAAGTACAACGCCATCGTGCGCATCGAGTCGATCAACGGCCTGCCCGTCGAAGAGGCGCAGAACCGCGTCGAGTTCGGCAAGCTCACGCCGCTCTACCCCCAGGAGCGCCTGCGCCTGGAGACCGAGCCCGGCAAGCTGACGCAGCGCATCATCGACCTGGTCGCCCCGATCGGCAAGGGCCAGCGCGGCCTCATCGTCGCGCCGCCCAAGGCCGGCAAGACCATCGTGCTGCAGCAGATCGCCAACGCGATCTCGACGAACAACCCCGAGGTGCACCTCATGGTCGTTCTGGTCGACGAGCGGCCCGAAGAGGTCACCGACATGCAGCGCACCGTCAAGGGCGAGGTCATCGCCTCGACCTTCGACCGCCCGGCCGAAGACCACACCACGGTCGCCGAGCTCGCCATCGAGCGCGCCAAGCGCCTCGTGGAGCTCGGTCACGACGTGGTCGTGCTGCTCGACTCGATCACCCGCCTCGGCCGCGCCTACAACCTGGCGTCGCCGGCCTCGGGCCGCATCCTCTCCGGTGGTGTCGACGCCTCGGCGCTCTACCCGCCGAAGCGCTTCTTCGGAGCCGCCCGCAACATCGAGAACGGCGGATCGCTCACGATCCTCGCCACCGCCCTGGTGGAGACCGGCTCGAAGATGGACGAGGTGATCTTCGAGGAGTTCAAGGGCACCGGCAACTCCGAGCTGCGCCTCTCGCGTCAGCTCGCGGACAAGCGCATCTTCCCGGCGGTCGACGTCAACGCGTCGAGCACCCGCCGCGAAGAACTGCTGATGGGCGCGGACGAGACCAAGATCACCTGGAAGCTGCGTCGCGCCCTCGCCGGCGTCGACCAGCAGCAGGCGCTCGAGATCGTTCTCGGCCGCCTCAAGGAGACCTCCTCGAACGTGGAGTTCCTCATGCAGGTGCAGAAGTCGATGCCGACTCCGGTGAACGGCAACGGTCACAACGGTCACGCGAACGGACACGCGGCCCACAAGGGCGAGTGATGTTCGAGTCCGTCGCCGCCCTGCAGGCCGAGCACGATGACCTGCAGCGGCAGCTCTCCGATCCGGCGCTGCACAGCGACCCCGCGCGCTCGAAGCGGGTCAACCGGCGCTACGCCGAGTTGAGCCGCATCGTCGCCGCCCACGACGCCTGGCAGCAGAACGTCGACGACCTCGCGGCCGCCCGCGAACTGGCCGCCGACGACGAGTCGTTCGCCGAGGAGGTGCCCGCCCTCGAGGCGAGCCTGGCCGAGGCCGAGGAGAAGCTGCGGCGGCTCCTCATCCCGCGCGACCCGGATGACGCCCGCGACGTGATCATGGAGATCAAGGCCGGCGAGGGTGGTGCGGAGAGCATGCTCTTCGTGGCCGACCTGCTGCGCATGTACCTCCATTACGCCGAGTCGAAGGGCTGGAAGACCGAGCTCCTCGAGCGCACCGACAGCGACCTGGGCGGCTACAAAGACGTGCAGGTCGCGGTCAAGGGCAACTCCACCGATCCGGCGCAGGGCGTCTGGGCGCACCTCAAGTACGAGGGTGGTGTGCACCGCGTGCAGCGCGTGCCGGCCACCGAGTCGCAGGGGCGCATCCACACCTCCGCGGCGGGCGTGCTGGTGTTCCCCGAGGTCGACGAGCCCGAAGAGGTCGAGATCAACCCCAACGACCTCAAGATCGACGTGTTCCGCTCCTCGGGCCCCGGCGGCCAGTCGGTGAACACCACCGACTCCGCGGTGCGCATCACCCACCTGCCCACCGGGATCGTGGTGTCGATGCAGAACGAGAAGAGCCAGCTGCAGAACCGCGAGGCGGGCATGCGCGTGCTGCGCGCCCGCATCCTGGCGAAGCAGCAGGAGGAGCTCGACGCCGAGGCCAGCGCCGCGCGCAAGAGTCAGATCCGCACGGTCGACCGCTCCGAGCGCATCCGCACCTACAACTTCCCCGAGAACCGCATCGCCGACCATCGCACCGGGTACAAGGCCTACGACCTCGACCGGGTGATGGACGGCGCGCTCGAACCGATCATCCAGTCGGCCATCACAGCCGACGAGGAGAGCCGCCTCGCCGCCGTGGGAACCGACTCCTAGAGCCAATGAGCACCGAGACCATGGACCGGCCCGTGACCGTGCGCTCGCTCTACGAGCGCTCGGTCGGCATCCTCGCCGCCAGCGGCATCCTCGACCCGCAGGCCGACGCCGAGCTGCTCATCGGGCACGTGCTCGGCGCCTCGCGCGGCCGCGTGCAGTCGCTCGCGGTCACGGATGCGCCGATCGGCCCGGAGGAGACCCTCGCCATCGTCGAGGCCGTCGAGCGGCGTGCCGCGCGCGAGCCGCTGCAGCACATCACCGGGGTGGCATGGTTCCGCTCGCTCGAGCTCGCCGTGGGCCCCGGGGTCTTCGTACCGCGGCCCGAGACGGAGTTCGTGGCGCAGCTCGCGATCGACGCCCTGCGGGCCGTGGTGCCGGCACCGGATGCCGCCCCGCGCGCCGTCGACCTCGGCACCGGCAGCGGGGCCATCGCCCTGTCCCTCGCCACCGAGGTGCCGTACGCCGAGGTGACCGCGGTCGAGAACTCCACGGCCGCCTTCATCTGGGCGAAGCAGAACTTCCGCACCGTGGGGGCCGACAACGTCCGCCTGGTGTTCGTCGACCTGGCCGACGCCCTGCCCGAGCTCGACGGCACCGTCGACGTCGTGGTGTCGAACCCGCCCTACATCCCGCTCGGCGCCATCCCGCGCGACCCCGAGGTGCGCCTGCACGACCCGGAGCACGCCCTCTACGGCGGCGAGGACGGCCTCGACGTCGTGCGCCACGTCTCCACCACCGCGCGCCGCCTCCTCCGCCCCGGCGGCTCCCTCATCATCGAGCACGGCGACCTCCAGGGGCCGGAGATCCGGGAGCTCCTGACCGCCGACGGCTGGCACGCTGTCGCCACCCACCGGGATCTCACCCTGCGCGATCGGGCAACCACGGCGCTGTGCTAGCTGCCGTGGGCGCCGGGCTTCGCTCGGCGTCCACGGGCGTCGCCGGTCCTTGCCCGGCCACACGCTCACCTTGGGTCATCGAGTACGGCCCGAGACTTTCACACCCGTTCCCACGTCGTGCGCAATCCGAAGCCGCAGGCGAGGGGCGGGGATATTCGCTCCCCGCCGCCTTTGAGCTCCGCTCAACCCCTAGGCGGGGAGCGAATATCCCCGCCCCTCGCCGACCCCACTACGATCGAACAGCACCCCACCCCAGCCCCAGGAGGCACCCCATGGAACCCATCTCATTCACCTTCGGCATAGTCGGCCTCGTCATCTTCATCATCACCGTCGTCTCGATCGTCCGGAACCCCAACCACGGCGGCGTCGGCAAGTTCGTCTGGATCCTGGTGGCGTTCTTCCTCTCGATCCTCGGTTCGATCCTCTGGCTGATCTTCGGGCGGGGCCGAGTCAACCGCTGACCCCGGCCGGCGTGGCGGCGCACACCGACGTTCGCGGCGTCCCGAGCCCGCGCGCCATCCCGGCTATCATGGTGGGCGAGATGGCTGCCACTTACGACTGCTCTGCGCCGACGGAGCTTCTCACCGGAATGCGGCTCGCGCGGGCAGCACTCGCACGCGGCGAGCTCGTCGTGCTCCCCACCGACACCGTCTACGGGGTGGCGGCCGACGCCTTCGATCCGAAGGCCGTGCAGCGCCTGCTCGACGCGAAGGGCCGCACCCGGCAGTCGCCGCCGCCCGTGCTCATCCCCGGGCTGCCGACCCTCGACGCCCTCGCGACCGACATCCCCGAGATCGTGCGCGCCCTGGTTGCGGAGTTCTGGCCCGGCGGCCTGACCGTCATCCTGCAGGCGACGCCCTCGCTCGCCTGGGACCTCGGCGAGACCGGCGGCACCGTGGCGCTCCGGATGCCCGACGACCCGATCGCGCTCGAACTCCTGGCCGAGACCGGCCCGCTCGCGGTCTCGAGCGCCAACCTCACCGGGCAGCCGGCCGCCACCACGGCGGCCGAGGCGCTCGGGATGCTCGGTGACAGCATCAGCGTGTACCTCGACGGGGGAGCGCGGCCCGAGGCGACCGCCTCCACCATCGTCGACGCCACCGCCCCCGACGGCACGCTCGTGATCGTGCGTCACGGCGCGGTGCCCGCCGAGCGCATCCGCGAGATCGCCGGCGATCTCCTGCGCCCGGATTCCGGCGCCTGAGTCATGCGGTTCTACCTCCTCGTCGCCGCCGTCTCCGCCGTCGTCACCTTCGTGCTGGCGTTCGTGATCTACAAGCTCAGCAACCGCTACCGCCTGTACCCGAAGATCCGCGAGCGCGACGTGCACACCCGGCCGACTCCTCGGCTCGGCGGCATCGCGATGTTCCTGGGCGTGGTGATCGCGATCGCGATCGCCTCGCAGATCAGCTGGTTCCGGCTGGTGTTCGCGGAACCCGGCAAGGTCTGGGCCATCCTGGGCGCCGCCCTCATCATCGTGCTGATCGGCGTGGCCGACGACATCTGGGATCTCGACTGGCTCACCAAGCTCGCCGGCCAGATCATCGCCGCCTTCCTCCTCGCCTGGCAGGGCGTGCAGATCGTGTCCTTGCCGATCGGCGGCCTCACCATCGGGTCGAGCGGCATGTCGCTCGTGATCACCATCCTCACGGTGGTGCTCGTGATGAACGCCATCAACTTCATCGACGGGCTCGACGGCCTGGTGGCCGGGGTGGCACTCATCGCCAACGGCGTGTTCTTCCTCTACAGCTACCTGCTCGCGCAGGACACCTCGCCCACCGACTACTTCAACCTCGCCTCGCTCGTCACGGCCGTGCTGATCGGCGCCTGCGCGGGCTTCCTGCCGCTGAACTTCCACCCCGCCAAGCTGTTCATGGGCGACGCTGGGTCGATGCTGGTGGGCCTCTTGATGGCCACCAGCGCCATCGCCGTGACCGGGCAGATCGACCCGGCCCAGCTCGGCCGCTCGCAGCTGTTCCCGGCGTTCCTGCCCATCCTCTTGCCGTTCGCCATCCTGGTCATCCCGCTGCTCGACTTCGGTCTCGCGATCTTCCGCCGGCTCCGCGCCGGCAAGAGTCCGTTCAGCGCCGACCGCAAGCACCTGCACCACCGTCTGCTCGACATGGGGCACACCCACCTGCAGGCCGTGCTGATCTTCTACGCCTGGACCGCCGTCATCTCGGTCGGCTGCCTGCTGCTGTTCGTGCTGCAGCCGTACTGGCTGGCGTTCCCGTTCCTCGGGGTGGGCATCATCGTCTGCGCCGCCGTGACCCTCGCCCCCCTCAGCCGCGCCAAGAGGCGCGAGATCGAGGCCCAGTCAGCGGATGCGGGTACCCTCGAAGCCGAAGACCTCGCCGCCGACGACCCGCTGGATGCGGCCGCCGACGAAATCAAGGAGCCCTAGAACGTGACCGACCCCCTGCTGCGCGGGAACTACCCGACCCCGTCCTCGAACCCGGTCTTCTCCAAGATCCTCCGCTTCGACGCCCTGCTCGCCATCGCCATCGCCGTGATCGGGGGAGTGATCGGCTATCTCGCGGTCGGCTGGCCCGGCGCCGTGAGCGCCTTCGTCGGCGCCGCCATGGTGCTCGTGTTCGTGGGCGTGACCGCGGCGAGCATCCTGATCGCCAACCGCTACACCGCCTCGCCGATCTACACGACGCTGTTCTTCGTGGTGGTGCTGGGCTCGTGGATGGTGAAATTCATCCTCTTCATCGTGCTCGTCATCCTGCTTCGCGGTCAGCCGTGGCTGAACGACATGGCGCTGTTCCTCAGCATCGTGGTGGGCGTGGTGGGGAGCCTCGCGGTCGACGTCGTGGTCATCGCCCGCAATCGGATGCCGTACGCCTCCGATGTGCGCCTTCCGCACGACGAGTGAGCGCTCCCCGATTAGTCAGGATGCCCTCACTCTTGATAGTGTTCTCCTGATCGTTCCGTTGTCCGACAGTGTGTTTACCGCGCTGAGCTGCTACAGCCCGAGACAACAAAACCCCCACCCGTTCGTCGTCGCGAGAACCGTAGAAGGTTTCACGCCCCGAAACAGGAGATAGCGCTGATAGCTAACGCTGTGAACCTGCTAGCCCTCGTGGCTGCCACCGATGACGGCGGCTTCCACGGGCCGTCTATCGATGAGTTCTTTCCCCCAGCCATCTTCCTCGCCGGTACGCCGTTCGAGATCAACCGCATCATCCTCATCCGCTTCCTGGTGGTCATCGCGATCGTTCTGATCTTCTGGCTGGGCACGAGGCGCATGAAGGTGGTCCCCGGCCGCTTCCAGAGCGTCGTGGAGATGGGCCTCGACTTCGCGCGGGTCAACATTGCTGAAGACCTGCTCGGCAAGAAGGACGGTCGTCGTTTCCTCCCGCTGATCACCACGATCCTGATTCTGGTGTTCTCGTTCAACATCACGGGAGTCATCCCGTTCCTGAACATCTCGGGCAACGCCACCATCGGCATGCCGCTCGTGCTCGCCATCGTGGCCTGGATCGCGTTCATCTACGCCGGCCTCCGCAAGCACCCGGGTGCGTTCTTCAAGAACGCGCTGTTCCCGCCGGGTGTGCCGTGGCCGCTCTACATCATCGTGACCCCGATCGAGTTGGTCTCCACCTTCATCCTGCGGCCCATCACGCTGACGCTCCGACTCCTGATGAACATGATCGTGGGTCACCTGCTCCTCGTGCTGTTCTTCTCTGCGACGTCGTTCTTCCTGTTCACCGCGACGCAGACCAGCATCTTCTACGGTCTGTTCGGTGTCGGCACCATCGCCTTCGGCTTCGTCTTCACGCTGTTCGAGATCCTGGTCGCCGTGCTTCAGGCCTACGTCTTCGCTCTCCTCACAACGGTCTACATCCAGCTCGCGCTGGCTGACGAACACTAACGGTTCAGGCGCCCGCCTGGTCCACCATCACGAAAGGGAACAACAATGGCAGACACCGCCATCCTCGCCGAGATCTCCGGTAGCATCGCGACCGTCGGATACGGCCTCGCCGCCATCGGCCCGGCCATCGGCGTCGGCATCGTCGTCGGCAAGACGATCGAGGGCGTCGCCCGTCAGCCCGAGCTGGCCGGCCGCCTCCAGGTGCTGATGTACATCGGTATCGCGTTCACCGAAGCGCTCGCGTTCATCGGTATCGCGACCGGCTTCATCTTCGGTTTCTAAATCCTCTTTCACTCTTAGGAAGGAGGCGCCATGCTTCAGACCACCCTCGTCGCAGCAGCGGAGGCGCAGAACCCTCTGCTCCCGCAGCCCTACGACATCATCTGGTCGGCCGTGTGTTTCGTCGTGATCCTCTTCTTCTTCTGGCGGCTCGTTCTGCCGCGCATGAAGACGCTGCTCGACCAGCGATCGGCGGCCATCGAAGGCAACATGGAGAAGGCCGACGAAGCGCAGCGCGAAGCGGAGGCCGCTCTCGAGCAGTACACCGCTCAGCTCGCCGAAGCGCGCTCCGAAGCGGCGAAGATCCGCGAGCAGGCTCGCGTCGACGCCCAGCGCATCGGCACCGAGATCACGGCGCAGGCCCACACCGATGCGGACCGCGCCAAGGCGAACGCCCAGGTCGCAATCGAAGCCGAGCGCCAAGCGGCGCTCGTCTCGTTGCGCTCCGAAGTGGGAAGCCTCGCGATCGACCTCGCCTCGGGCGTCATCGGGGAGTCGCTCTCCGACGACAAGAAGGCCACGGCGCTCGTCGACCGTTTCCTCGCCGACCTGGAGGCCGCTGACACCGCGGCGTCCGACACCTCGGGAAAGAAGTAGCCGATGGGTAGCGCGACCAGAGTAGCCCTGGTGGAGGCGAGGGACCGCCTGGCGGCCCTCGGCTCCCAGGTGGATCTGGCCACGGGAGAAGAGCTCTTCGCCGCTGGTCGGATCATCGGAGATTCGTCGCACCTGCTGAGCGCACTCTCCGACCACGGAGCGGCGGCAGCGGCGAAGGTCGCTCTCGTCAAGCGCTTGTTCAGCGACGGCTATGCCGCGACCACGGTGGAGGTGCTCTCGGGCATCGTCTCCGGTCGCTGGTCGAGCCACGGCGATCTCCTCGCCGGCATCGAGGAGATCGGCATCCGTGCCATCGCCTCCTCGGCGCCCGCCTCCGCGGCGATCGACGCCGAGCTCTTCGAGTTCGGCCGGGCGGTCACGAGTGACGCCGAGCTCGAGCTCGCACTCGGGTCGAAGCTCGGCTCCACCGATCAGAAGCGCGCACTCGTCGAGCGTCTGCTCGGCGGGCGCGCCTCCGCTCCCACGGTGGCGATCGCGCGCCAGCTGGTCACCCAGCCGCGCGGCCGCCGCATCGGTGAGCTGATCCGCTACGCCTCGATGATCGTGGCCGACCAGTCGGGTTCGGCGGTGGCCACGGTCACCGCTGCGGCCCCGCTCGCCGCCGCCCAGCTGGCACGGCTCGAGACCACGCTGACGAAGCAGTACGGCCGGCCGGTCAGGCTCAACCAGATCGTCGACGCCTCGGTGATCGGCGGCGTGCGCATCCAGCTCGGTGACGACGTCATCGACGGCAGCGTGGCGACGCGCATCAATGATTTGAGACTTCAGCTCGCCGGTTGATCGGCGCGCACAGGAACGCACTGGGGAACATCCCCATCAGAAAAGGGAAAACGATGGCTGAACTTACGATCCGCCCCGATGAGATCCGCGATGCCCTCAAGGACTTCGTCGCGGCCTACGACCCGAGCAAGGCTGCGACCACCGAGGTCGGCTACGTGATCGACGCCGCCGACGGCATCGCACACGTCGAGGGCCTCCCCGGTGTGATGGCGAACGAGCTGATCCGCTTCGCGGACGGCACGCTGGGTCTCGCGCAGAACCTCGACGAAGACGAGATCGGCGTCGTGGTGCTCGGCGAGTTCACCGGCATCGAAGAGGGCCAGGAAGTCACCCGCACCGGCGAGGTGCTCTCGGTTCCGGTCGGCGACGCCTACCTCGGCCGGGTGGTCGACCCGCTCGGCAACCCGATCGACGGCCTCGGCGAGATCGTCTCCGAGGGCCGCCGCGAGCTCGAGCTGCAGGCTCCGGGCGTCATGGCGCGCAAGTCGGTGCACGAGCCCATGCAGACCGGCATCAAGGCGATCGACGCCATGATCCCGATCGGCCGCGGCCAGCGCCAGCTCATCATCGGCGACCGCCAGACCGGTAAGACGGCCATCGCGATCGACACGATCATCAACCAGAAGGCCAACTGGGAGTCGGGCGACGAGAACAAGCAGGTTCGCTGCATCTACGTCGCCATCGGCCAGAAGGGCTCCACCATCGCCTCCGTCAAGGGTGCGCTGGAAGACGCCGGAGCGATGGAGTACACCACCATCGTGGCGTCGCCCGCCTCCGACCCGGCCGGCTTCAAGTACCTCGCCCCTTACACCGGCTCGGCCATCGGCCAGCACTGGATGTACGGCGGCAAGCACGTCCTCATCATCTTCGACGACCTGTCGAAGCAGGCCGAGGCCTACCGCGCCGTGTCGCTGCTGCTGCGCCGCCCGCCGGGACGCGAGGCGTACCCCGGCGACGTGTTCTACTTGCACTCGCGTCTGCTCGAGCGTTGCGCCAAGCTCTCCGACGAGCTGGGCGCCGGCTCGATGACCGGTCTGCCGATCATCGAGACCAAGGCGAACGACGTCTCGGCGTACATCCCCACCAACGTGATCTCGATCACCGACGGTCAGATCTTCCTCCAGTCCGACCTCTTCAACGCCAACCAGCGTCCGGCGGTCGACGTGGGCATCTCGGTCTCGCGAGTCGGTGGTGACGCGCAGGTCAAGTCGATCAAGAAGGTCTCCGGCACGCTCAAGCTCGAGCTCGCCCAGTACCGCTCGCTCGAGGCCTTCGCGATGTTCGCGTCCGACCTGGATGCCGCATCCCGTCGCCAGCTCGCTCGCGGTGCCCGCCTCACCGAGCTGCTCAAGCAGCCGCAGTACTCGCCGTTCCCGGTCGAGAAGCAGGTCGTCTCGATCTGGGCCGGAACCGGTGGCAAGCTCGACGAGGTGCCGGTGGAGGACATCCTCCGCTTCGAGGGCGAGTTCCACGACTTCCTCGACCGCAACACCACGGTGCTCACCGAGCTCCGCGACACCAACGTGCTCAGCGACGGCATCGTCGAGGCGCTCGAGAAGGCGGTCGTGGACTTCAAGCTCGAGTTCCAGACCGGTGAGGGCAAGCCCCTCGCCTCGGTCGGCAGCGAGAAGTTCGAGGCCGCGAGCCCCGACGAGGTCGGCCAGGAGAAGATCGTGAAAGGTCGCCGGTAGCATATGGGCGCCCAGCTCAGGGTCTACCGGTCGAAGATCAAGTCGGCCCAGACGACCAAGAAGATCACGAGGGCGATGGAGCTGATCTCGGCTTCGCGCATTCAGAAGGCCCAGCAGCGGGTCGCTGAGTCGACGCCGTACTCGCGAGCCATCACGCGTGCGGTCTCGGCCGTGGCCACGCATTCGAACGTCGAGCACCCGCTCACGGTCGAGCGCGAGAAGCTCGACACGGCGGCCGTGGTCATCTTCACCTCCGACCGTGGTCTCGCCGGTGCGTTCTCGTCGTCGGTGCTGAAGGAGGCCGAGAGCCTGGCCGCGCTGCTGCGCAGCCAGGGCAAGTCGGTCGTCTACTTCCTCGTCGGCCGCAAGGCGAACGCCTACTTCAGCTTCCGCAAGCGTGACAGCGAGAAGGTCTGGACCGGCGGCACCGACCAGCCGGTGTTCGAGACGGCGAAGGAGATCGCGGATGCCGTGGTCACCGCCTACAACCTCGACGACGCCGAGGGCGGGGTCGACGAGATCCACCTGGTCTACAACCGCTTCGTGAGCATGGTGTCCCAGGTTCCCGAGATCGTGCGCCTGCTGCCCCTCGAGGTCGTCGAAGGGGAGGCCACGGATTCCACCGAGGTCTACCCGCTCTACGAGTTCGAGCCGGATGCCGAGACCGTCCTCGACGCGCTGCTCCCGATCTACGTCGAGAGCCGCATCTGGAACGCGATGCTGCAGTCGGCCGCGGCCGAGCACGCTGCTCGCCAGAAGGCGATGAAATCGGCCAGCGACAACGCCGACAACCTGATCCGTGACTACACCCGCCTGGCGAACAACGCTCGCCAGAGCGAGATCACGCAGCAGATTTCCGAAATCGTGGGTGGGGCCGACGCACTGGCCCCCGCCAAGAAGTAACCGAAGAGAAGAGAAAGCACATGACTGACACTGCTACCGCGCCAGTCCAGGCGGAGGAGACGCCCGGCGGCGTCGGCCGTATTGCGCGCGTCACGGGCCCGGTGGTCGACATCGAGTTCCCCCACGACTCGATCCCCGAGGTCTACAACGCGCTGAAGACCACGATCTCCATCGCGGGCGAGTCGCACGAGATCACGCTCGAGGTCGCGCAGCACCTCGGCGACGACCTCGTTCGCGCCATCGCGCTGAACCCCACCGACGGCCTCGTGCGCGGCCAGGAGGTGCGCGACACCGGTGCCGCCATCTCGGTGCCCGTCGGCGACGTCACCAAGGGCAAGGTCTTCAACGTCATCGGCGAGGTGCTGAACGCCAAGCCCGGAGAGAAGATCGAGATCACCGAGCGCTGGCCGATCCACCGCCGCCCGCCGGCGTTCGACCAGCTCGAGTCGAAGACCAACCTCTTCGAGACCGGCATCAAGTCGATCGACCTCCTCACCCCCTACGTGCAGGGTGGAAAGATCGGACTCTTCGGTGGAGCGGGCGTCGGCAAGACCGTGCTCATCCAGGAGATGATCCAGCGCGTGGCGCAGGACCACGGTGGTGTTTCGGTGTTCGCCGGTGTCGGTGAGCGCACCCGTGAGGGTAACGACCTCATCGGCGAGATGGAGGAGGCGGGCGTCTTCGACAAGACCGCCCTCGTCTTCGGCCAGATGGACGAGCCGCCGGGAACCCGTCTCCGCGTGGCCCTCTCGGCTCTGACCATGGCGGAGTACTTCCGCGACGTGCAGAACCAGGACGTGCTGCTCTTCATCGACAACATCTTCCGCTTCACCCAGGCCGGTTCCGAGGTGTCGACCCTTCTCGGTCGCATGCCTTCGGCGGTGGGTTACCAGCCGAACCTCGCCGACGAGATGGGTGTGCTCCAGGAGCGCATCACCTCGACCCGCGGTCACTCGATCACCTCGCTGCAGGCGATCTACGTGCCCGCCGACGACTACACCGACCCGGCGCCGGCGACCACCTTCGCGCACCTCGACGCCACCACGGAGCTCTCCCGTGCGATCGCGTCGAAGGGTCTGTACCCCGCGATCGACCCGCTCACCTCGACCAGCCGCATCATGGACCCCCGCTACTTGGGCGAGGACCACTACCGCGTCGCCACGAACGTGAAGCAGATCCTGCAGAAGAACAAGGAGCTGCAGGAGATCATCGCGATCCTCGGTGTCGACGAGCTCTCCGAAGAGGACAAGGTGACCGTGTCGCGGGCGCGCCGCATCGAGCAGTTCCTCTCGCAGAACACCTACATGGCGAAGAAGTTCACCGGTGTCGAGGGTTCGACGGTTCCGCTGAAGGACACGATCGAGTCGTTCGACGCGATCACCAAGGGCGAGTTCGACCACGTGGCCGAGCAGGCGTTCTTCAACGTCGGCCCGATCACCGACGTCGAAGAGAAGTGGGCTCAGATCCAGAAGGAGAACGGCTAGTCATGGCTTCCCCTCTCAACGTGAGCGTCGTGTCGGCGAACCAGCAGATCTGGGCCGGCGAGGCCTCGATGGTCGTCGCCAAGACGGTCGAGGGCGAGATCGGCATCCTGGCCGGTCACGAGCCGATGCTCGCGATCCTCGCCGCCGGTGAGGTGCGCGTCAACACCACGAGCGGTGAGCGACTCGTCGCCCGCGCCGACGACGGCTTCCTCTCGGTCGAGAACGACACCGTCACCATCGTGGCGCGTGACGCGGAGTTGATCTCCTAGGTCGAATTCTGGCCTAGTTCGAATCCTCGCCGCCGCATCCGTTCTGCTCGCAGACGGATGCGGCGGCTTTTCGTTTTCACGACGGCCGTCGGACGACGGTGGCCGGAAAGGGGCGACGGCGACACCGTGCTCATTCTTCTGCCTCCCTCGGAGACGAAGCGCGACGGGGGAGCGGGCGGCCCGCTCGACTACGCGGCGCTGTCGCATCCTGCGCTCACGAAGCACCGGCGTGCTCTCGTGCGGCGGGTGAGTCACCTGGCGAGGCGGCCGGAGGAGATGATGACCCGGCTGAAGCTGGGACAGAAGCTCGCCTTCGAGGTGGAACGCAACCGGATGCTCGCGAAGGCCCCCACGATGCCGGCAATGGACCGGTACACGGGCGTGCTCTACGAAGCCCTGGATGCTCCGAGCCTGCCCCCGGAGGCCCGCGCCTTCGCGGCGCAGCACGTGCGCATTCACTCGGCTCTTCTCGGCCTGCTCGGCGCAGAAGACGCGATCCCGGCGTATCGGCTGTCGCACGACTCGCGGCTCGAGGGCGAGACGCTCAGGGCGGGCTGGAGACGCGCGGTGGCGAAGGAGCTCGAGGCGCACCGACACGAACTCGTGCTCGATCTGCGCTCGGAGGGGTACGCAGCGCTCGGCCCGCTGCCTGCCGACCACGGATACTTCGTGCGCGTCGTCACCACGGGCCCCGACGGCTCCGTGCGCGCGCTCAACCACTTCAACAAGAAGGGCAAGGGCGAGTTCGTGCGTGCCCTCGCCCTGCACGGCGAGGACTTCGTCGATGTCGACGCCCTCGTCGCCTGGGGGAGCGCATCCGGTCATCCGCTGTCGCTCGACCCCTCGGGGGAGCTCCTGCTCGAGGTCTGAGCCGCCGGCTCGCGCGATCGCGACCGCGCCCACGACCGTGGCTCAGGAGTGGCCGATGCTCTCGTGGTCGAGCAGCCACGCCTTGGTGACCGCGCCTTCGCCCCAGCTCCACCCGGTGACCCGCCCCTGCGCCGAGAGTACGCGGTGGCAGCCGACGAGGAGGGGCGTGGGATTGGAGGCGATGGCGCCGCCCACCGCCCGCCCGGATCCGGTCTTGCCCACGGCGGACGCGATGGCGCCGTAGGTGGTGACCTCACCCCAGCGGATCGCGGCGAGCCGCTGCCACACGGACACCTGGAAGGGCGTGCCCCGGTGCCGGAGAGGCACCGAGAAGGATTTGCGGTAGCCGCAGAAGTAGTCGAGCAGCTGGGCCACGGCCTCGTCGGCCACCGAGTTGGAGTCGTAGGCGAGCCCGTCGTGGGGGAGCACGCCGTTGCGCTCGATGGCGACACTGGTGACCGCCTCGCCGTCGCTGGTGACCTCGATGCGCCCGATGGGCGTCGTGGCCCGCTGGAGATACGGCGACGCCGATCGCAGTTGAGTGAGTGTGTCCATGGCACGACGCTAAGCAGCCGCAGCCGCGGCGCATCCGGTCGGCGGGCGATCTGTGGAGAAACGCGTGTCCGCATCGCCTTGTGGAGAACCGGGCGCCGTACGCACCGGGAGACGGCATCGCCGGGCGGGCTGGCTAAACTCGAGTCGTGCCTACTCGCTTGTCGAACTACTTCCTCCGTACTCTCCGCGAAGACCCCTCGGACGCCGAGGTGGCCAGCCACCGCCTGCTCGTGCGCGCCGGCTACATCCGCCGTCAGGCGCCGGGCATCTTCGCCTGGCTGCCGCTGGGACTGCGGGTGAAGGCGAAGATCGAGGCCGTCATCCGCGAGGAGATGGCGAACGCGGGCGCCTTCGAGGTGCACTTCCCCGCCCTGCTGCCGAAGGAGCCCTACGAGGTCACCGGCCGCTACTCCGAGTACGGTCCCGGGATGTTCCGGCTCTCCGACCGCAAAGACGCGGGCTACGTGCTCGCGCCGACGCACGAAGAGGTGTTCACGCTCCTCGTGAAGGACCTCTACAACAGCTACAAGGACCTGCCGCTGTCGATCTACCAGATCCAGGACAAGTACCGCGACGAGGCGCGCCCCCGTGCGGGCCTGCTGCGCGGCCGCGAGTTCACGATGAAGGACGCCTACTCCTTCGACTACACGGATGCCGGGCTCGACGCCTCCTACCAAGCCCAGCGCGACGCCTACGAGCGGATCTTCTCGCGGCTCGGCCTAGAGTACGTGATCGTGAAGGCCGACGCGGGCGCCATGGGCGGCTCGAAGAGCGAGGAGTTCCTGCATCCCACCCCCGTGGGCGAAGACACCTTCGTGCGTTCGGCCGGCGGCTACGCGGCGAACGTCGAGGCCTTCACCACCCTCGTACCCGAGGCGATCCCCTTCGACGGGCTCCCCGCGGCCGAGGTGCACGACACCCCCGACACCCCGACGATCCAGACCCTGGTGGACGCGGCGAACGCCGACCACCCCCGGGAGGACGGCCGTCCCTGGACGGCCGGCGACACCCTGAAGAACGTCGTGCTCGCCCTTACCCACCTCGACGGCTCGCGCGAGCTCGTGGTGGTGGGGCTTCCCGGCGACCGCGAGGTCGACCTGAAGCGCGCCGAGGTGGCGTTCGCGCCCGCCGAGATCGAGCCGGCCACCGAGGCCGATTTCGCGAAGCACCCGGGCCTCGTGAAGGGCTACATCGGCCCCTGGTCGCGCGGCGGCGCCGTGCTCGGCGAGGACTCGAGCACGGGCATCCGCTTCGTCGTCGACCCCCGCGTGGTCGACGGCACCTCGTGGATCACGGGAGCCAACGTTCCCGGTGAGCACGTGTTCGGTCTCGTGGCCGGGCGCGACTTCACCGCCGACGGCACGATCGAGGTCGCCGAGGTGCAGCCCGGTGATCCGGCGCCCGACGGCTCGGGGCCGGTGGAGCTCGCCCGCGGCATGGAGATCGGCCACGTCTTCCAGCTCGGCCGCAAGTACGCCGAGGCGCTGGGCCTCAAGGTGCTCGACGAGAACGGCAAGCTCGTGACCGTGACGATGGGCTCATACGGCATCGGCGTGACCCGCATCCTGGCGATCATCGCCGAGCTCAACAACGACGCGAAGGGCCTCATCTGGCCGCCCGCGGTGGCGCCCTTCGACGTGCACGTGATCGCCACCGGGAAGGACGCCGAGATCTACGAGGCGGCCGAGACCGTGGTGGCCGAGCTGGAGGCGAAAGGCCTCGACGTGCTCTTCGACGACCGCCCCAAGGTCTCGCCCGGCGTGAAGTTCGGCGATGCCGAGCTGATCGGGGTTCCGCGCATCGTGATCGTGGGCCGCGGAGTGGCCGACGGGGTCGTCGAGCTGTGGGATCGCGCAAGCGGAGAGCGAACGCAGCTCGCTCTGGATGCCGTCGGCGCCAGCTTCGGGTAGTCTTTTCGTTTGACCGCCGGAGCATCCGGCGTCACAGATCTGAACAGAGGAGGCCGGAAGTGGACATCGACCTCAGCGTCTTACGTCTCCTGGAACGCGAACGAGAGATCCCCTTCGAGGAACTCGTGGAGATCATCGAGCAGGCCATCCTGACGGCGTACCTCAAGCACACCGACCGCCCCGCGACCGCCGAGGACGGCACGCCCTCGGCGCGCGTGCACCTCGACCGCAAGTCGGGGCACATCAGCGTCTTCGTGCCGGAGTACGACGAGGACGGCGTTCTCATCGGCGAGGCCGAGGAGAACCCGAGCGATTTCGGGCGCATCGCGGCCTTCGCGGCCAAGCAGGTCATCAACCAGCGGCTGCGCGACATCGGCGACGACAAGGTGCTCGGCGAGTTCAAGGGCCGGGAGGGTGACATCGTGGCCGGCGTCATCCAGCAGGGCCCGAACCCCAAGATGATCCACGTCGATCTCGGCACCATCGAGGCGATCATGCCGCCCGAGGAGCAGGTTCCGGGCGAAGAGTACACGCACGGCTCGCGCATCCGCGTCTACGTGACGAGCGTGGCGAAGGGGGCGAAGGGGCCGCAGATCACCGTGTCGCGCACCCACCCCTCGCTGGTGCGCAAGCTGTTCGCGCTCGAGGTGCCGGAGATCGCCTCCGGTGTCGTGGAGATCGTGTCGCTCGCCCGCGAGGCGGGTCATCGCACCAAGATCGCCGTGCGGGCCACCGAGCCCGGCGTGAACGCGAAGGGCGCCTGCATCGGCGAGCTCGGCCAGCGCGTGCGCGCCGTCACCGCCGAACTCGGCAACGAGAAGATCGACATCGTCGACTACTCGGCCGATCTGCCGACCTTCGTGGCCAACGCCCTCTCGCCGGCCAAGGTGTCGAGCGCCTTCGTGATCGACGAGTCGCTCAAGGCCGTGCGGGCCCTCGTGCCCGACTACCAGCTCTCGCTCGCGATCGGCAAGGAGGGGCAGAACGCCCGTCTGGCCGCCAAGCTCACGGGCGCGAAGATCGACATCCAGCCCGACAGCATTCTGGATGGGGATTGATCGGGCCGGATGGCGGTTTTCGCGCCGGGCTGGGAACGCATCGCGGTCACGGCTCGGGACAACTCGAATGCGGCTCAGCCTCAAACGTCCGTGTTAGACGGGCGCCCAGGGAATATGGAGTAGCATGGAACCCGTTAGAACGTGCGTCGGATGTCGTGCGCGCGCCACACGGTCCTCACTTCTGAGGGTCGTAGCCAAGGAACATGTCCTGGTCGTCGACGAGGCGGCCTCTCTTCCTGGGCGAGGCGCATGGTTGCATCCCTCACCCGAATGCTTGCGCACCGCGGTCACGCGGAGAGCGTTCGGGCGTGCGCTCCGGGTCGAGGGAATCCTCGACACGACGACATTAGAGAACAGGCTGAACGGCACCGTGAACCCATGAGTGACAACTGATGAGCGGCTCGAAATGAGACCCGTCCGTTATTAGCGGTCTGCCCTGTCTGGGGTAGACCTCAGACAGGAGAATTGTGGCTGCAAAACCACGTGTACATGAAGTCGCCGCCGAGCTCGGCGTCGACAGCAAGGTCGCCCTTGCAACCCTCAAAGAGATGGGCCAGTTCGTCAAGGGCCCCTCGTCGAGCATCGAGCCCCCCGTGGCCCGCCGGCTCAAAGAGGCACTGATCAAGGCCGGCGCCGGATCGTCGGGTGCTGCGGCACCCGCCGCGGCTCCGAGCTCCGCTCCCCGCACCTCGTCGGGACCGCGACCGGGCGTTCGCCCCGGCCCGTCGGCTCCGACCCCGGCTGCCGCGGCACCCGCCGCCGCGAAGGAGGCCGCTCCGGCCGCCCCCGCTGCGCCGGCACCCGCTGCTGCGCCGGCTCCGGCCGAGGCCCAGCGTCCTGCTGCCGCCGCGCCGCAGGCACCCGCTGCTGCCGCGTCGACCGAGGCCCCTGCGGCTCCGGCCGCGTCCAGTGGTTCGGCTCCCGCCTCCTCGGCCACCCCGGCCTCCGGATCGGGCGACTCCGCGGCACCGCGCCCCGGCGGCCCCCGCCCCGGCATCCCGCGCCCCGGCAACAACCCCTTCGCCAGCCAGCAGGGAATGCAGCGCCCCGGCGCTCCCCGCCCCGGCAACAACCCCTTCGCGAGCCAGCAGGGCATGGGCCGCGGGGCAGCTTCCGGCGGCGCCGGCGGCAACTCCGCCATCCCGCGTCCCGGCGCTCCTCGCCCCGGCGCCCCGCGTCCGGGTGCACCCCGTCCGGGCGCCCCGCGTCCCGGCGGCCCCGGCGGCTTCCGCCCCGGCGGCGCCGGTGCCGGCGGCTTCCGCCCGGGTGCTGCCCAGGGTGGCGGCGCACGCCCCGCTCCCGGCACGCCCGGCTACCGTCCGGGCGGAGCGCCCGGAACCGGCTTCACCTCTCCGCGCCCCGGTGCGGGCGGTCGTGGCCGTGGCCCCGGCGGCGGAACCGCCGGTGCGTTCGGTCGCGGTGGCGGCAAGAGCAAGGCGCGCAAGTCGAAGCGCACGAAGAGAGCAGAGTTCGAGCTGCGCGAAGCCCCGTCGCTGGGTGGCGTGAGCGTTCCCCGCGGCGACGGCAACACCGTCGTGCGGTTGCGTCGTGGCGCCTCCATCACCGACTTCGCCGACAAGATCGACGCGAGCCCGGGCAACCTGGTGACCGTGCTGTTCCACCTCGGTGAGATGGCGACGGCGACGGAGTCGCTCGACGAGGCCACCTTCCAGGTGCTCGGCGAGGAGCTCGGCTACAAGATCCTCGTGGTCTCGCCCGAAGAGGAAGACCGCGAGCTGCTCGAGGGCTTCGACATCGACCTCGACCAGGAGCTGGAAGACGAGACCGACGAAGACCTGGAGATCCGTCCACCGGTCGTCACCGTCATGGGTCACGTCGACCACGGTAAGACGCGCCTTCTCGACGCGATCCGCAACGCGAACGTCGTGGCCGGTGAGGCGGGTGGCATCACCCAGCACATCGGTGCCTACCAGGTCGTCACCGAGCACGAGGGCATCGAGCGCCCGATCACCTTCATCGACACCCCGGGTCACGAGGCGTTCACCGCCATGCGTGCTCGTGGTGCGCAGGTGACCGACATCGCCATCCTCGTGGTCGCCGCCGACGACGGCATCATGCCGCAGACGATCGAGGCTCTGAACCACGCCCAGGCGGCCAACGTGCCGATCGTGGTCGCGGTGAACAAGATCGACAAGCCCGACGCCAACCCCGCCAAGGTGCGCCAGCAGCTCACCGAGTTCGGCCTCGTGGCCGAGGAGTACGGCGGAGACGTCATGTTCGTCGACGTGTCGGCGCGCAACGACATCGGCATCCAGGACCTGCTCGACGCCGTGCTCCTCACCGCCGACGCCGGTCTCGACCTGCGGGCCAACCCGAACAAGGATGCGCGCGGCGTGGCGATCGAAGCCAAGCTCGACAAGGGCCGCGGCGCGGTCGCGACCGTGCTCATCCAGTCCGGAACGCTCCGCGTCGGAGACGCGATCGTGGCGGGAACCGCTTATGGGCGTGTTCGTGCCATGGTCGACGAGAACGGCGAGACCGTCACCGAGGCGACCCCGTCGCGTCCGGTGCAGGTGCAGGGCCTCTCGACGGTGCCTCGCGCCGGCGACACCTTCCTCGTCACCGAGGAGGACCGCACGGCCCGGCAGATCGCCGAGAAGCGCGAAGCCGCCGAGCGCAACGCCCAGCTGGCCAAGGCCCGCAAGCGCATCTCGCTCGAGGACTTCACCCGTGCCCTCGAAGAAGGCAAGGTCGAAGCCCTCAACCTCATCATCAAGGGTGACGTCTCCGGTGCCGTCGAGGCACTCGAGGAGTCGCTGCTCAAGATCGAGGTCGACGACAGCGTGCAGCTGCGCATCATCCACCGCGGTGTCGGTGCGGTCACGGAGTCGGATGTCAACCTGGCCACCGTCGACAACGCCATCATCATCGGCTTCAACGTGCGGCCCGACACGAAGGCGCGCGAGCGCGCCGCTCGCGAGGGTGTGGACATCCGCTTCTACTCGGTCATCTACAACGCGCTCGACGACATCGAGAACTCGCTCAAGGGCATGCTCAAGCCCGAGTTCGAAGAGGTGCAGTCGGGTGTGGCCGAGATCCGCGAGATCTTCCGCTCCTCGAAGTTCGGCAACATCGCCGGTGTCATCGTGCGGTCGGGGACGATCACGCGTAACGCCAAGGCGCGCGTCATCCGCGAGGGTGTCGTGGTGGGGGACAACCTCGCCATCGAGTCGCTGCGCCGCTTCAAGGACGACGTCACCGAGGTGCGCACGGACTTCGAGGCCGGTATCGGGCTCGGCAAGTTCAACGACATCCAGATCGGTGACGAGATCGAGACGATCGAGATGAAGGAGAAGCCGCGGGTGTAAGCCTGGGGTCGGTGCCCGTTGGGGATTTGCACTCCCGCCTAGGGGTTGAGCGGAGCTCAAAGGCGGCGGGAGCACAAATCCCCAACGGGCACCTCGCGTTTTCCACTCGCGGTAGTGGGTGGATAGGGAGAGAGTTAGGTAAGAGGATGGCTGATCCGGCTCGGGCCGCCAAGATGGCGGATCGTATCAAGGTGATCGTGGCCAAGAGGCTGGAGCGCGGGATCAAGGATCCCCGGCTCGGCTTCGTGACGATCACGGACGTGCGGGTGACGGGAGATCTGCAGCACGCGTCGATCTTCTACACGGTCTACGGCGACGACGAGGAGCGGGCCGCTTCGGCCGCCGCCCTGAAGTCGGCCACCGGGATGCTGCGCAGCGAAGTGGGCAAGAACATCACCGCGCGGCTCACGCCGTCGCTCGAGTTCATCGCCGACGCACTGCCGGAGAACGCGCAGGCCCTCGAAGGGCTGCTGGCCGAGGCGCGGGCGCGGGATGCGGCCGTGGAGGGGCTGGCGAAGACGGCGCAGTACGCGGGGGAGGAAGATCCTTACGTGAAGCCGCGGGTCGTCGGCGAGGACGGCGAGGACTAGGGGAGGACGCCGGTGGGGGCGGATATCGCTTCGGCGCTTCGGTTGAGCGGAGCTCAAAGGCGCGCCGAAGCGAAATCCGCCCCCACCGGCTGCGTTGCAGGCCTCGTCAGGGGAGGGCGAAGAGGTCGTCGTCGAGGGCGATGATGAGGCCGTCGGCTAGGAGGCCGGTGAGTGCTCTTCCGTATTGGGCCGGGTCTGTGACGGCTTGGGCGAGGTGCGGGGCGGGGACGGGGTGCGGGGTGGCGCGGAGGAGGGCTAGGAGGGCGCCTCGGGCCTGGCGGTCGGAGCCTTCGTATTTCTTCTGTTTGGGTTTGCGGGGCACCTCGGTCGAGGGGTAGCCGGCGGAGCGCCAGGCGCAGGCGTCGGCGGCGGCGAGGGGGCAGAGCTCGCACTTCGGTGAGCGGGCCGTGCAGACGAGGGCGCCGAGCTCCATCATGCCCGCGTTGAAGCGGGTGGAGGCCTCCACATCGGCGGGCAGCAGGGCGTCCATCGCCGCCAGATCGCGGCGGGCGCTGGGGGCCGGCGCATCCGGGAGGCCGTCGACGGCGCGCGCGATGACCCGGCGGATGTTCGTGTCGACCACCGGATGCCGCCCGCCGTAGGCGAAGACGGCCACGGCCCGCGCGGTGTAGTCTCCGATGCCGGGCAGAGAGCGCAGGGCCTCGACGTCGTTCGGCACGACTCCGTCGTAGCGCTCGGTGATGGCGACGGCACAGGCGTGCAGCCAGAGGGCCCGGCGCGGGTAGCCGAGCGACTGCCAAGCCCGCACCGCCTCGCCGGCCGGCTCGGCTGCGAGCGCGGCGGGCGTCGGCCAGCGGGTGAGCCACTCCTCCAGGCGCGGGATCACCCGCACCACGGGGGTCTGCTGCAGCATGAACTCGCTCACGAGCGTTCCCCACGCGGAGAAGCCCGGGCGCCGCCACGGCAGATCGCGGGCGTGGTCTGCGAACCAGTCGATCACGAGTCCGTCGAAGATCTCCGCGTCGGTCTCAGGCACCCCTCCACTGTACGGCCGCCGCCGGCCCACACCCTCGTAGACTGGGGTCATGGTTCAGGTGGCGACCCCCGAGAGCGACTTCGCCGATGCCCTCGCGGCCGAGATCCGGCACAACTACAAGGCGGGCCGCGTGATCGTGGCCGTCGACGGCATCGAGGGCACCGGGCGTTTCGCCGACTCCCTCGCGCAGGCCTTCTCCCGCGCCGGGTCGCACGTGGCCCGCGCCTCGATGGACGACTTCCAGCGCCCCCGCGCCGCCCGCACCCTGCGCGGCGAGAACTCGCCCGAGGGCTACTACTTCGACCGCTACGACGACTCCACGCTGAAGCGTGTGCTCATCGAGCCCTTCCGCCTCGGCGGCAGCACCGGCTTCCAGCTCGCCGCCTTCGACGCCGACCGCGACACGGAGCGCGAGTCGAAGTGGCTCACCGCCCCCGCCGACTCGGTGCTCGTGCTCGACGGCCCGTTCCTGCAGCGGCCCGGTCTCCGCGGCCAGTTCAATTTCACCGCCTACCTCGAGGGGCGCCAGTTCGGCCTCGGCGAGGCGGCTGCCGGAGCGGACGCGCTCTACCAGGCCGAGGCCGGCCCGCGCTTCGGTGCCGGCGCGATCATCGAGATCGCCGACCCCGCGCATCCGCGCCGCAGCTTCGCCGACTCCTGCTGACGAGGCCGGACGCGGAGCCGGAGGCGCGGCCCGTTGCTGTTAGCGTTGCAGGCGTGAAAACCCCGGCATCCACCGCGAGCGGCGTTCTGCTCATCGACAAGTCCGGCGGGTTCACCAGCCATGACGTGGTGGCTCGCGTGCGCCGCCTCGCCGGAACGCGCAAGGTCGGGCACGCCGGCACGCTCGATCCGCTCGCGACGGGTCTGCTGATCCTCGGCGTCAACAGCTCGACGCGCCTCCTGACCTACATCGTCGGTCTCGACAAGGAGTACTTCGCGACCGTGCGCTTCGGGGCCGCGACCAGCACCGACGACTCCGAGGGCGAGATCACGAGCGAACCGGTTCCGGATGCGCTGGGCCGGCTCTCCGGCGAGAGCATCGAGACCGCGTTCTCCGCGCAGCGCGGCACGATCACCCAGGTGCCGAGCTCGGTGAGCGCCATCAAGGTCGACGGTCAGCGCGCCTACGCGCGCGTTCGGGCGGGCGAGGACGTGGTGCTCGCCGGCCGCACGGTGACGATCTCCGAGCTCGAGCTGCTCGGCGAGCCGCGGAGCGCGACCGAGGGCGGCCGCGACTTCGTCGACGTCGACGTGCGCGTCGTGTGCTCCTCGGGCACCTACATCCGGGCGATCGCGCGCGACGCGGGCACGGCACTCGGCGTGGGCGGGCACCTCACGAGCCTTCGACGCACCCGCATCGGGCCGTTCGCGGTGAGCGACGCGCTCACCCTCGAGGAACTCGCCGAGAGGGCCGAGGCGATCGCGGCGGAGGCCGGGCCCGACATCGAGGCCGCCTCGACCGCCGCCCGTGTGCCGCTCCTCGGCGCCGCGGCCGTGGCGACCGCGCTCTTCCCGGTTCTCGACGTCGACGCCGAGCAGGCCACCGCGCTGGGGCACGGGCAGCGCGTCGAGGTGCCCGACGACATCCGGAGCCTGGCGAAGACGCTGCCGGACGGCGGCCCGATCGCGGCCGTCACCGCCGAGGGACGCCTGCTCGGGCTGGTGGCCGTGAGCGGCCGCACCGCGAAGAGCATCGTGAACTTCCCGCCCGACGAATACGGGCCGACGTCAGGAGATGCGCAGTGATCGAGTGGTTCACGACCGTCCAGGTGGTGGTCGCGGTCGCCGCCGGGCTGCTCTGCGTGGTGCTCGGCCTCGCCGGCCGCAAGCCCTCCGACCTCACCATGGGCGCCACCGCGCTCGTGGAGCTGCTGCTCGTCGTGCAGCTGATCGTGGCGATCGCCGCTCCGGCCTTCGGCAACGAGGCCCGGGGGAGTGTGCTCGAGTTCTACATCTACCTCATCTCGGCCGTGCTGCTGCCGGTGGCCGGTGGCTTCTGGGCGCTGATCGAACGCACGCGCTGGAGCACGGTCGTGCTCGGGGCCATCTGCCTGGCCGTCGCCGTGATGGTGTACCGGATGAACGTCATCTGGTTCGTGCAGGGCGCCTGAGCGACGGCCGGCTTCGGCCGTGCCATAAACTCGTATCTGCCATGGCTGACGACACACTCGCACCTCCGTCCAAGACCCGTTCCCGGGGAATCGGACGGGCCCTCATCGCCGTGTACGGCATCCTCGCCCTCGCCGCCACCGGCCGCTCGGTGTACGAGATCATCGCGAAGTTCGACCAGGCGCCCCTCGCCTACACGCTCTCCGCCGTCGCCGCCGTGGTCTACATCGTCGCCACGGTCGCGCTGATCGCGCCCGGCCCGCTCTGGCACCGGGTGGCGCTCATCACCATCAGCTTCGAGCTCGTCGGGGTCGTCACGGTAGGCACCCTGAGCCTCTTCCTGCCGGAGCTGTTCGCGAAGGCCTCGGTGTGGTCGTGGTACGGCATGGGCTACCTGTTCATCCCGCTCGTGCTGCCGGTGCTCGGCCTGCTCTGGCTGCGGCGCACGAAGTGAAGACCTACTTCGGCCTCGACGGCGTTCCCGCGGGCCTCGGCCCCTCGGCCGTCACGATCGGAAAGTTCGACGGCGTGCACGCCGGTCACCGTGCGGTGCTCGACGAGCTCACCCGGGTGGCGCGCGAACGCGGCCTCACCTCCGTGGTCATCACCTTCGACCGGCACCCGCTCGCCCAGCTCGACCCGCTGGCGCGGCCGGATGCTCTCGTCGGCAACCAGCAGAAGCTCGAGCTGCTGGCCGAGACCGGCGTCGACGTGACCCTCTTCCTGCCCTTCGACGCGGCTCTCGCGGCGATGCCGCCGCGCGAATTCGCCCAGCGCATCCTGCACGAGATCTGCGGGGCGAGCGTGGTGATGGTGGGCGAGGACTTCCGCTTCGGCGCGAAGGGCCAGGGCACCTTCGAGACCCTGCGCACCCTCGGCGCCGAGTTCGGCTTCGACGTCGACCTCATCGCCGAGGTGAAGCCCGGCGACGCCCGCAAGGTGTCATCGACCTGGATCCGCGAACTGCTCGCCCAGGGCGAGGTGCAGCGCGCCGGCGAACTGCTCGGCCGCACCCCCTCGGTGCGCGGCATGGTGGTGCACGGCGCCGCCCGCGGTCGCGAGCTCGGCTTCCCCACCGCGAACCTCTCGCCCGAGTCGGAGGGGCTCATCCCGGCCGACGGCGTGTACGCGGGTTGGCTGATCGACGGCGAGGAGCGCTACCCGGCCGCGATCTCGGTGGGCAGCAACCCGACCTTCGCCGGGGTTCCGCCCAAGCAGGTGGAGGCTTATGTGCTCGACCGCGAACTCGATCTCTACGATCATGTCGTCGACGTGTCGTTCGTGGCGCGCATCCGGGGCCAGGTGCGGTTCACCGGCATCGAGCCGCTGATCGCGCAGATGAACGACGACGTCGCGGTGGCCCGGACGCTGCTCGGGTGACGGCCGAAGCGAGCCGCGCCCCCCGCGCGCTCTGGCACGGGCGCACCCTCGCGCTCGTCGGCATCGTGCTGGTGGCGCTCAACCTGCGCACGGCGGTGGGCGCGCTCTCGCCCATCTTCGACCAGATCGCCGTCGACGTCTCGCTCGGCAGCATCGGCATCGGGCTGCTCGGCACCCTGCCGCCGGTGAGCTTCGCCGTGGTGGGGCTGTTCGCGCCCGCGCTGCACCGGCGCTTCGGGCTCGAGCCGGTGGTGGTCGTCGCCCTCGCGGTCATCCTGGCCGGACACCTGGTGCGCGCCTCCTCGGGCTCCTACCTCGCGCTCGTCCTCGGCAGCGCCTTCGCCTTCGCCGGCATGGGGGTGGCCAACGTGCTGCTGCCGCCGCTCGTGAAGAAGTACTTCCCCGACCGCATCGGGCTGGTGACGTCGCTCTACGCCACGATCATGGCCATCGGCGCCACCATCCCCCCGCTCGTCGCCGTGCAGCTGGCCGATTCGGCGGGCTGGCGCGTCTCGGTGGGCGTGTGGTCGCTGTTCGCGGTGCTCGCGCTGATCCCGATGGTGACGCTGTGGACCCGGATGCGCGGGGCCCGGACTCGCGCCGCGGCCGGCCCGGTGCACGAAGCGGGTGCGGATTCCCCCATGGCCGACACGATCGAGCACGTCGAGCACGTCGAGCACGTCGGGCGCATCGCCCGCTCCCCGCTCGCCTGGTCGCTGATGCTCGTGTTCGGGCTCACGGCCCTGAACGCCTACGCGATGTTCGCCTGGCTTCCCGAGATCCTGCTCGACACCACCACGGTGTCGCCGGCCGAGGCGGGCGCTCTGCTCTCGCTCTTCTCCGTGATGGGGCTGCCGGCCTCGTTGCTCGTTCCGATCCTGGCGGTGCGGATGCGCAGCGTGGGCCCCGTGATCGGCGTCGGCGTGGCCTGCTACCTGCTGGGCTATCTCGGGCTCCTGCTCGTTCCTGGTGCAGCCCCGTGGCTCTGGGTGGCCCTGGTCGGGCTCGGTCCGCTGCTCTTCCCGCTCTCGCTCGTGCTGATCAATCTGCGCACCCGCAGCCATGCCGGATCGGTGGCGCTGAGCTCCTTCGTGCAGAGCTTCGGCTACGGCCTCGGGGCGCTCGGCCCGTTGTTCGTCGGCGTGCTGCACCAGGCGACGGGCTCCTGGATGACACCGCTGGTGTTCCTCGCGGCGACGGGGCTCGCCGTCATCCCGTGCGGAATCGTCGTCTCGAGGGGGCGGATGCTCGAAGACGAGTGGCACAATTGAGCGACGCGCTGATGCGAAGAGGCTCGGCGTAGACACGACCAGGAAGCCTGCACACGTGACCATCGACAGAGTTGTCAGTCCAGCGCATCGCGCGATCGAGGTGCTCGGCGACGAGCCCACCGAGTCCACCCTCAAGCTTTACCTCGAAGGGATCCCCGGCGTCGACGGCGTCGGGCTCGAGCAGCGGGCCGCGGCCCTCGGCACCCGCTCGATCAAGACCACCTCGAAGGCCTGGGCGCTCGACCGCATCATCGGCCTGATCGACCTCACCACCCTCGAGGGCGCCGACACGCCCGGCAAGGTGCGGTCGCTCGTGGCGAAAGCGGTGCTGCCCGACCCGGCCGACCCCACCACGCCGCAGGTGGCCGCCGTGTGCGTCTACGGCGACATGGTGCCGTTCGCGGTGGAGGCGCTCGGCGCCGCTCACACGACGGGGAGCGGGGATGGCATCCAGGTGGCCGCCGTGGCGACCGCGTTCCCCTCGGGGCGCGCCTCGCTGCGCGTCAAGCTCGCCGACACGGCCGACGCCGTGGCGGCCGGGGCCGACGAGATCGACATGGTGATCGACCGCGGCGCCTTCCTCTCCGGCCGCTACGGGCAGGTGTTCGACGAGATCGTCGCGGTGAAGGAGGCCTGCCGGCGGCCCGACGGCAGCTCGGCGCACCTCAAGGTGATCCTCGAGACCGGTGAGCTCAGCACCTACGACAACGTGCGGCGCGCGTCGTGGCTGGCGATCCTCGCGGGCGGCGACTTCATCAAGACCTCGACGGGCAAGGTGGCGCCGGCCGCGACCCTGCCGGTGACCCTGTCGATGCTCGAGGTGGTGCGGGACTGGCACCGCCTCACGGGCGAGCGGATCGGGGTGAAACCGGCCGGGGGCATCCGTTCGTCGAAAGACGCCATCAAGTACCTCGTGACGGTGGCGGAGACCGTCGGGGAGGAGTGGCTGCGGCCCGAGCTGTTCCGCTTCGGGGCGTCGAGCCTGCTCAACGACGTGCTGCTGCAGCGGCAGAAGCTGCACTCCGGGCACTACTCCGGCGCCGACTACGTGACGATCGACTAGGAACGAGAACCATGACCTTCCTCGACTACGCCCCCGCGCCGGAATCGACCGCGCTGCTGAACCTGCAGCCCGAGTACGGTCTCTTCATCGGCGGTGAGTTCTCGCCGGCCGGAGGTGAGAGCTTCACCACCATCTCGCCGGCCACCGAGAAGCCCATCGCCCGCATCGCGCACGCGGATGCCGGCGACGTCGACCGCGCGGTCGCGGCGGCCCGCAAGGCCTACGACAAGACCTGGTCGCGCCTGTCCGGTCGCGACCGGGGCAAGTACCTCTTCCGGATCGCGCGGCTCGTGCAGGAGCGCGCGCGGGAGCTCGCGGTGGCCGAGTCGCTCGACAACGGCAAGCCGATCAAGGAGAGCCGGGACGTCGACATCCCGCTCGTCGCGGCCTGGTTCTTCTACTACGCCGGCTGGGCCGACAAGCTCGACCACGCGGGCCTCGGCGCGAACCCGCGGGCGCTCGGCGTGGCCGCCCAGGTCATTCCGTGGAACTTCCCGCTCCTGATGCTGGCCTGGAAGATCGCGCCGGCTCTCGCGGCCGGCAACACCGTGGTGCTGAAGCCGGCCGAGACCACGCCCCTGACCGCGCTGCTCTTCGCCGAGATCGTGCAGCAGGCCGATCTGCCGGCGGGCGTGGTGAACATCGTCACGGGCGCGGGGGAGACCGGACGGGCGCTCGTGAACCACCCCGACGTGAACAAGGTGGCGTTCACCGGGTCGACCGCCGTGGGGCGGGAGATCGCCCGCTCGACCGCCGGCTCGGGCAAGAAGGTCACCCTGGAACTCGGTGGCAAGGCCGCGAACATCGTGTTCGACGACGCCCCGATCGACCAGGCGATCGAGGGCATCGTGAACGGCATCTTCTTCAACCAGGGCCACGTCTGCTGCGCGGGATCGCGGCTGCTCGTGCAGGAGAGCATCCACGACGACGTGGTCGCACGGCTCAAGGTACGCTTGGAGACCCTGCGCGTGGGCGACCCGCTCGACAAGAACACCGACGTCGGAGCGATCAACAGCGCGGAGCAGCTGGCGCGCATCCGGGAGCTCTCCGACATCGGCGAGGCCGAGGGCGCCGAGCGGTGGAGCCCGGAATGCTCGCTGCCCGAGCAGGGCTTCTGGTTCGCGCCCACGATCTTCACGAACGTCTCGACCTCGCACCGCATCGCGCGGGAGGAGATCTTCGGGCCGGTGCTCTCGGTGCTGAGCTTCCGCACGCCGGCCGAGGCCGTGGCGAAGGCGAACAACACGCCCTACGGCCTCTCGGCGGGCATCTGGAGCGACAAGGGCTCGCGCATCCTCGCCGTGGCCGACAAGCTGCGCGCCGGCGTGATCTGGGCCAACACCTTCAACCGCTTCGACCCGGCGTCGCCCTTCGGCGGCTACAAGGAGTCGGGCTACGGCCGCGAGGGCGGCCGGCACGGACTGGCCGCCTACCTGCGCGCTGGAGCTGGAAGCGAGAGCGCAGTGCGCTCTCGCCGCGACGCCAGCGCCGAGCGGGCTGTGCCTGCTCGGTCGACGACGAAGGAGTCAGAAGCATGACGCACATCGCGGTTCCCAAGACCTACAAGCTCTTCATCGGGGGCGCGTTTCCGCGCAGCGAGTCGGGGCGGGTGTACGAAGTGACGACACCTCAGGGCGCGTTCCTCGCGAACGCGGCCCAGGCCTCGCGCAAGGATGCGCGGGATGCGGTGGTCGCGGCCCGCGCGGCCGTCGGGGGCTGGGCGGGCGCCACGGCGTACAACCGCGGGCAGGTGCTCTACCGGGTGGCCGAGGTGCTCGAGGGCCGGCGCGCCCAGTTCGAGGACGAGATCGTGCGCCAGGAGGGCGTGAGCGTCTCCGCCGCCCGCGCCCAGGTGGACGAGGCGATCGACCGCTGGGTCTGGTACGCCGGATGGGCCGACAAGTTCGCCCAGGTGGCGGGCAACGCCAACCCCGTGGCCGGGCCGTACTTCAACCTCTCGGTGCCGGAGCCGACCGGGGTGGTGGCGATCGTGGCGCCGCAGGACTCCTCGCTGCTCGGGCTCGTGAGCGCGGTGGCGCCGGCCCTCGTGCCGGGGAACGCGGTGGTCGTCGTGGCCAGCGAACGGCATCCGCTCTCGGCGATCACCCTGGCCGAGGTGCTCGCCACCAGCGACCTGCCCAAGGGCGTGGTCAATGTGCTCACCGGGGCGCCGGCCGAGATCGCGCCGTGGCTCGCGAGCCACGCCGACGTGAACGCGCTCGACCTGGTGGGGGCTTCGGGGCTGGAGTGGATCGATCTCGAGATCGCGGCCGCCGACACGCTCAAGCGCGTGCTGCCGCCCGAGGAGGGCCCGGATGCGGCCGCCCCCGCCCTGGCGCGCATCCAGGCCTTCACCGAGACGAAGACGGTCTGGCACACCAAGGCCCTGCTCTGATACCGTGCCGCCGCCCCGGCGGGGCGGGGGACATGCTCCCGTGCGGTCGCTGTCGCGGCCGCGCGCTCACCCTGGGTTGGCTGGGAGGGCCCAGCGGCTTTCGGTGACCAGGGATAGCGTGAGGAGATGGCATCTTCTGAGCGCAGGGTTCTCGTGACGGGGGCGACCGGGTACATCGGCGGGAGGCTCGTGCCTCGGCTGCTTGCCGCGGGCTACGCGGTGCGGGTGCTGGTGCGCTCGCCCGAGAAGCTGCGCGACGTGCCGTGGGCCGGCGACGTGGAGGTGGCGAAGGGCGACCTCGGAGACCCCTCGACGCTCGAGGCCGCCTGCGAGGGCGTCGACGTCTTCTACTACCTCGTGCACTCCATGGGCGGCAAGAAGGACTTCGAGCAGGCCGAGGAGGAGTCCGCCCAGAACGTGGCGGCGGCGGTCGCAGCGGCCGGGGTCTCGCGCGTGGTGTACCTCGGCGGCCTGCATCCGGTGCACGGCGAGCTCTCCCCGCACCTGCGCTCACGCGTCGAGGTGGGTCGCATCCTGCTCGGCTCCGGGGTGCCCACGGCGGCGCTGCAGGCGGGGGTCGTGATCGGATCGGGGTCGACCTCGTTCGAGATGATCCGGCACCTCACCGAGGTGCTGCCCTACATGCCCGCGCCGAAGTGGGTGCGGAACCACATCCAGCCCATCGCGGTGCGCGACGTGCTGTACTACCTCGTGAAGTGCGCCGAGCTGCCGCCGGAGGTGAACCGCACCTTCGACATCGGCGGTCCCGACGTTCTGCGCTACGGCCAGATGATGAACGGCTACGCCCTCGAGGCCGGTCTCAAGCAGCGGCCGATCGCCGCGCTCCCGGTGCTCACGCCGTGGCTGGCGTCGCAGTGGGTGAACCTCGTGACCCCCATTCCGCGGGCGCTCGCGATGCCGATCATCGCCTCGCTGCAGTTCGACTGCGTGACGCACGAGCACGACATCCGCACTTTCATCCCCGACCCCGAGGGCGGGCTGACGCGGTACCGTCGCGCGGTGCGGCTCGCGCTCGAGAAGGAGAAGGCCGGCGAGGTGGAGACGAGCTGGCAGGACGCCTTCGTGGAGGGCGCCGTGAGCGACCCTCTGCCGAGCGACCCCGAGTGGGCCGGGCACACCGTCTTCCTCGACGTCAAGGAGCGCGCCACGCCGGCGGCCCCCGCCGATCTCTGGCGGGTGATCGAAGGCATCGGCGGCCAGAACGGCTGGTACTCGTTCCCGCTCGCCTGGGCCGTACGCGGCTGGATGGACAAGCTCGTGGGCGGCGTCGGCCTGCGCCGCGGCCGGCGCAGCGCCACCCGGCTCAACACCGGCGACGCGCTCGACTTCTGGCGCGTGGAGCAGATCGACCGGGGCGAGTTCCTGCGGCTGCGGGCGGAGATGCGGGTGCCCGGGCGGGCGTGGCTCGAGATGCGGGCACGGCCCGCCCAGGGTGGCGGATCGGTGTACCAGCAGCGGGCCGTGTTCTTTCCCCGCGGGCTCGGCGGCCGGTTGTACTGGTTCGCGATCCTGCCCTTCCACGGGGTCATCTTCAACGGCATGGCGAACCGCATCACCGCCACGGCAGCCGCCGCCACGGCCGGTTCGGCCCGCAGCGCTTAAGCTGGAGGGCAACGAACGAGCGAGGAGGGACAGATGTCCGGTAAATCCAAGACGGTGTTCGTCGGCGACAGCCTGACCGAAGGCGGCCGTTGGCAGGAGTGGTTCCCCGAGGTCGAGGCCGTGAACCTCGGCGTCGGCGGCGACACGACCGAGGGGCTGATCGAGCGCCTCGACCAGGTGGCGGCCGAAGACCCCGACACGGTGGTGCTGCTGATCGGCACCAACGACATCGCCAACCGGCGCGCGGTCGAGCAGGTGGTGCGCAACATCGAGACCATCCTGGTGAACATCCGCCAGGCGCTGCCGGATGCCCGCATCCTGGTGCAGTCCGTCCTGCCCCGGGGCAGCGAGTACGCGGAGTTCGTGAAGGAGATCAACCGGCACGTCTGGCAGTTCGCCGCCACCGTGCGGGCGCACTACCTCGACCTCTGGCCGGTGATGGCCCTCGACGACGGCGAGCTCAACCCTGCCTTCACCACCGACCGGCTGCACCTCAACGACGCCGGCTACGAGGCCTGGCTCTCCGAGCTCGTGCCCGCCCTGGAGCGTGTGAACGATCTCCCGCCATCGAGCCGGCCGATCCGGCTCCCGGAGCTCGGCAGGATCGAGTAGCGGGCGAGGCCCGGCCACCCGTCCTTCCCGAGTGACCGCGGCCTCAGAGGCGGCGGAGCAGGCCCTCGTAGAAGCGGATGCCGGTGAACCAGGTCTGCACGTGCATCCGTTCGTTCTTGGCGTGCAGCGTGCCGCGTTCCTCGGCCGACATCTCGAAGGGGCTGAAGCGGTAGACGGTGCGGCTGAGCTTCGCGAACTGCCGGGAGTCGGTGGCGCCGTTCTGCACGTAGGGCGTCACGATGGCGGTCGGGTAGGCCTCGGTGATCGCCGCCGAGAGGGAGTCCCAGCGCGGCCCGGACATCTCCGACACGGGGGAGGGGTCGTTGGGCTGCAGCACCTCGACGCGCACGAGCGGGTCGTCGATTGCCCGTACGAGATGGCGGCGGGTGCTCTCGACGGTCGAGCCCACGGCGATGCGCACGTTGACCACCGCGCGGGCGCGCTCGGCCAGGGCGTTCGCCGCGAGGCTGCCGGAGAGCTGCGTCACGGCGGTGGTGGTGCGCACGATCGCGGCCGTCTCCGGCCCGAGGCGGGCGAACAGCCCGACGAGCAGCGGCCGGAAGGCCCGCGGATGCGTGAACACGAACTTGAGCGGGTTGCGGCCGTGCGCCCCCACGGTCTTCACCATCGTGGCGCCGACCTCGTTCAGGCTCGCCCGGAAGGGGCGCTTCGACAGCCGCACCACGGCCTGCGCGAGGCGGGTGGTGGCCGTCACCTTCGGGGGCGTCGAGGCGTGACCGCCCTCCTGTTCGACCGTCAGGCTGAAGCTCGTCGTGCCCTTCTCGCTCACGCCCACGACGGCCACCGGCGCGTCGACGGTGGGGAAGATCCTCTCCACCACCGCCCCGCCCTCGTCGAGCACGAAGCCGATCGCGACCCCGCGACCCACGAGAAGGGCGGAGGCCGCCACCGCGCCGGTGCCCGCGGTCTCCTCGTCGTGGCCGAAGAGCAGGTAGACGTCGTGCAGCGGGGTGAGTCCGGCTGCGAGGCTGCGCTCCACCGCCTCGAGGATGCTCGTGCCGGAGCCCTTGTTGTCGAGCGTTCCGCGGCCCCAGAGCACGCGCTCGGAGCCGGTGCCCGTCAGCACCGCGTCGAAGGGCGGATGCTCCCAGCCCTCGGGCGTCGCCGCCACCACGTCGTAGTGGGCCATCAGAACGGAGGCCGCTCCCGGCTCTCGCCCGGGCCAGCGGAACAGCAGCGAGTGACCGGCCACGAACTCTCGCTCGAGTGTGCCGTGCAGCAGGGGGTAGAGACGCTCGAGGGCGGCGGAGTAGCGCTCGAAGGCCTCCCAGTCGACGCGATCGGCCTCGTCGTTCGACATGGTGGGGATGCGGATCAGCTCGCGCAGGCGTTCCAGCGCCTGCTCGTTCCGCTCGTCGTGCTCGGTGGAGGATGTCACGCGGGATCTCCCAGCGGTTCGGAAATCGTGGACGGCAGGGCGGACGTCGTGGCAGCGGATGTGAGCCGCGGTGGGCGGGCGCCGAGGCTCTCGACGACGAGGGCTGCGCACCGCACGCCCTCGCTCGCGGCGGCGATCAGGCGTTCCTCGTCATGGCCTCCCGTGCGCAGCATCGCCGTGAGGAAGCCCGCGCTGAAGGCGTCGCCGGCCCCCGTGGTGTCGATCGGCACGACCGGGATCGCCGGCACGGTCACCGGCCCGACGCCGCGCATCGCGGCGAGCACCCCGGCGCGTCCCATCGTGAGCGTGACGAGCTCGTAGCGCTCGAGGAGCGCAGCCACCACCTCCCGTGGATCCTCCCGGCCGGTGAGCAGGCGCCCCTCGTCGAGGTTCGGCAGGATCGCGGTCGCGCCCTGCGTGGCCCGCACCAGGCTCCCGGTGCCGTGGTCGGCGAGGAAGCCGGCCGATCCGGGGTTCACCGAGACCGTGGAACCCGCCGCGCGCGCATCCTGGATCAGGCTCTGGAAGTCGGCGACGGCCGCTTCGCCGGTGTCGCTGAACAGGGAATAGCCGGTGAAGTGCAGGTGTCTTCCCGGCCCGAGCAACGAGCGGTCGACGTCGCGGGCGGAGACGAGCGCGTTGGCGCCCCGCTCGGTGAGCATGGTGCGCGTGCGGTCGGGCTGCAGCACCACGACGATCGTGCCGGTGGGGAGCGCGGCCTCGCCGCGCAGGTGCGGCACGACCCCGTCGGCGCGCAGGAGGGCCGAATGCTGCTCGACGTCGCTCGCGCCGACCCGGCCGAAGAAGTCGGTGCGGCAGCCAAGGTGGGCGAACCAGGCCGCCGCGTTCGCCGCCGAACCGCCGGGACGCCGCTCGATGCGGGCCGTCGTGTCGGTGTCGGGGCGGATGTCGCCCACCGGCGTCACGATGATGTCGTCGATCACGTCGCCGAACACCACGACGTGCGGCACCGCATCCGGAACCGCCGCGGCCTCCGGCACGGTGTCAGTCCTCCGTGTCGGCGTTCAGTGCGCTCCAGGCGATGGCGATCTCGGCCGCCACCCGCACGTTGTTGCGCGCGATGTCGAGGTTCACCTCGAGGCTCCTGCCGCCGGAGGCGTCGACGATGTAGCCGAGCAGGAAGGGCGTGACGGCCTTGCCCGTCACGCCGGCCTCCTCGGCCGCCGCGAACGCGGTGGCGAGAACGCGGTCGTGCTCGGCCGGGTCCCACTGCTGATCGGCCGGGATGGGGTTCGCCACGACGATGCCCTGGCCGTGACCCAGTTCGTCCTGCCCGCGCATCACGAGCGCGACCTCGCGGGCGTCGTCGACCATCCAGTCGATGGTGTAGCCCGATTCGCGCAGCCAGAAGCTCGGGAAGTTCGTCGTGCCGAAGCCGACCACGGGCACGCTCAGAGTCTCGAGCCGCTCGAGCGTCGCCGGGATGTCGAGCACGGACTTCACGCCCGCCGACACCACCGTGACGGGGGAGATGGCGAGCGCGGAGAGGTCGGCCGATTCGTCGAAGGACTCGGAGGCGCCGCGGTGCACACCCCCGAGACCGCCGGTGGCGAAGACGCGCACCCCCGCCTTGCCGGCGAGGTAGGCCGTGGCGGCCACCGTTGTGGCGCCGCTGGTCTTCTTCGCGGCGAGGATCGGGAGGTCGCGCACACTGGCCTTCGCCATGTCCTCATCGGCGATGCGGCGCACGCCCTCGGCGTCGAGCCCGATGCGCGGCACGCCGTCGAGCACGGCGATGGTGGCCGGCGTCACACCGGCGGAGCGGAGGATCTCCTCGAACTCGACCGCCGCCTCGTGGTTGCGGGGGCGTGGAAGCCCGTGCGAGATGATCGTGGACTCGAGGGCCACGACGGGGCGGCCCTCGTCGAGCGCCTCGGCGACCTCGGACGAGAGGGTGTACGGGGCGTGGCGGCCCGCTGCCCCGCTCAGTGGAGTCGCGCTTTGAGAGCGGCCACCGGGTCGGCGGAGCTGAGGATGCCCGGGCCGAAGCGCAGCATCGTGATGGTGTGCGAGACGGGGCCGGTGCCGGCCGAGAGACGCGTGGCGACGGTGGCGCGCTCCCAGATCAGGATCGACTCCTGGGCCAGCTGCACGGTCAGGCCGAGCGGCTGCGTGTTCCCGGAGCGCACATCCGGCAGCGAGTAGCCGCCGAGCGCCGCGAGGGTGGAGTAGACCTCGGAGACGTCTTTCTGGGGCAGGGGAACGGCGCCCTGGCCGGCGAACACGGCGACGAGCAGGCGGGCCGCCAGCTCCTCGGGATCGGCCGTCCAGAGCCCCTCCGGGCCGGCGAACAAGGGGGGCGAAGCAGGCGCGGCGAATGTCATGGACTCAACATATCTCGCGGCGCTTAGAATTGGCGAGACATGAGCCCGCGCCAGACCGCCCCCGCCTTCACCCGTCCGGCCCTCGCGCCGGGACTCCTCGGAGCCATCGCCCTGCTCGCCTTCGTGGCGGTGATCGGCAACTCCGACTGGTTCACCATCGCGCGCTATGTGGTGAGCATCCTCGCCCTGATCATGGTGGTGTTCGCCTGGCAGGCGAAGCAGTGGTGGTGGATCCCGCCGCTCGTCGCGATCGCCGTGATCTGGAATCCGGTGCTGCCGATCGACCTGCCCGAGTTCGGCTGGCAGATCGCCCATCTCGCCGGCGCCGTCGTCTTCGTGGCGAGTGGCCTGCTGATCAAGGTGAATCGCGTAGACTGAGTGGTGCAACGGGGAAACCCGCTCTTCGTGCCGCCCGCGATCTCATCGCGTTGCTCGGCCCAGGCTCCCGTTCGAACTGTTCGCAGTCGTGAAGCGGCACCGATCCGGTGCCGTCGGTCGACTGGCGGCGGCGGTCTCCAGCGAAGACGAGGCCTCGCCCATACTCCACAGGAGAACGATGTCAAGGTCCGGCGGTCGCCGAACACGCACAGCAGACAACACCGGTCTGATCCCGATCCTCGCGCGCAAGGTGCGCGAGGTCGAAGCCGCCGCCCAGCGCGGCAAGGTCGCCCCCGCGAACCGCACCAAGTTCCTCGTGGTGGCCCTCCTCATGCGCGAGGAGCGCGCCGGCATCAAGTCGGATGCCACGCTCAGCGACTCCGAGCGCGCCGAGCAGCTGAAGCGCCTCGACGGCATCGCGTCGATCCTCGCCCGCACCGCCGCGCGCGACACCTCGCTGATCGCGCTGCTCGAGAACGACGCCGCCCTCTCGCCCGCCGCGAAGAAGCTGCGCCGCGAGTACCTCGAGGACGCCGGCTACGACGTGCCCGACGACGAGCCGGATGCGCCGCTCCCGACGGCCACGGTCGTGCCTCCCGAGCTCGCCGAGCGCCAGGTCGTGCCCACCTCGGTGAAGTCGCGCCAGCTCGCGAACCCCTTCATGGCGCCCGACCTCACCCCGGCGAAGCCCCACGGCGTCGGCCGGCTGAGCAACTGGGAGATGCTCGGCCCCCTGTACCGCGCCTTCGAGTACGGCGCCGGTGGCACGGCCGCCAGCATGGACCTTCCCGAGGCCCCCACCATCGACCGGCTCTCGCCACCCGGGCGCGAGCTCATGGTGCACCAGTCGCGCTTTCTGCAGAGCGTGCAGGCCGGGCACCGCACCTTCCTGCTGGCCGACGAGCCCGGCCTCGGCAAGACGGCGCAGTCGCTGCTGGCCGCATCCGTCGCGGATGCCTACCCGCTGCTGGCCGTGGTGCCGAACGTCGTGAAGATGAACTGGGCCCGCGAGGTCGAGATCTGGACCCCGCACCGCCGCGCCACCGTCGTGCACGGCGACGGCGAGACGCTCGACGCCTTCGCCGACGTCGTGGTGGTCAACTACGAGGTGCTCGACCGGCACCTCTCCTGGCTCGGCACCATGGGCTTCCGCGGCATGGTGGTCGACGAGGCGCACTTCATCAAGAACATGTCCTCGCTGCGCTCGCGCAACGTGCTGGCGCTGGCCGACCGCATCCGCCACACCGCCCCCGGCGGCAACCCGCTGATGATGGCGCTCACCGGAACGCCGCTGATCAACGACGTCGACGACTTCCGCGCCATCTGGCAGTTCCTCGGCTGGATCGACGGCGACAAGCCCACGCCGGTGCTGATGGAGCGGCTCGAAGAGGTGGGGCTCACGCCCGCCGACGCCGGCTTCTTCGCCGAGGCCCGCGAGGCCGTCATCGACATGGGCATCGTGCGCCGCCGCAAGATCGACGTGGCCGCCGACCTCCCGTCGAAACGCATCGTCGACCTGCCGGTGGAGCTCGACGACGACCTGGGCCGCACCATCCGCGAGGCCGAGCGCGAGCTCGCCGCCCGCCTGGTGACCCGCTACCGCCGGCTCATCGCCGCCCGCGCCGCCCAGCGCGGCGGCGAGGTCGACGAGCTGCCGGATGACGACCTCATGCGTCTGGTGGCCCGTCAGGAGCTCGAAGACACCAAGGCCACAGAACAGGGCCTCAACGTGTTCACCATGGTGCGCCAGATCGGCACCGCGAAGGCCGGGCTCGCCGCCGACTACGCGGCGCAGCTCGCCCGCTCGGTGGGCAAGGTGGTGTTCTTCGCCAAGCACATCGACGTGATGGATGCGGCCGAAGACCTCTTCGCCCGCCGCGAGCTCAAGACGGTCTCGATCCGCGGCGACCAGTCGGCCAGCCTGCGCCAGCGCGAGATCGACGCCTTCAACAACGACCCGGATGTCTCGGTGGCGGTCTGCTCGCTCACCGCGGCCGGCGTCGGCCTCAACCTGCAGGCGGCCTCGAACGTCGTTCTCGCCGAGCTCTCCTGGACCGCCGCCGAACAGACCCAGGCGATCGACCGCGTGCACCGCATCGGTCAGGAGGAGCCGGTCACGGCCTGGCGCATCATCGCGGCCCAGACCATCGATACTCGCATCGCCGAGCTGATCGACTCGAAGCAGGGCCTCGCGGCGCGGGCGCTCGACGGGTCGGACGTCGAGGTGGGGTCGTCGGACTCCGTGCAGCTGGATGCGTTGGTGTCGTTGTTGCGGTCGGCGCTGTCTGACTAGAGGGTGGGGCGAAGGGGGCGGGGATTTCGCCTTCCGCCTTCRGTTGAGCGGAGCTCAAAGGCGGCGGAAGTCGAAATCCCCCTCCGATTCGCGACGTTCGTGGGTGGAGTGGATGGGTGCCTTCCGCCTTTGGTTGAGCGGAGCTCAAAGGCGGCGGAAGGCGAGAACCCCGCCCCCTCGTCGCGACGTTCGTGGGTGGAGTGGATGGGTGGCTTCTGCGTTTGGTTGAGCGGAGCTCAAGGGCGGCGGAGGGCGAGAAGACCGCTCGCTTGTGGCGCGGCTTGCGGGTGGGTTGGGGCGTCAGCGGTCGGTGGTGCCCGACTTGTCGTCGAGGTCGAGTTCGACGGTGATGACGCGGTCGTGTTCGTGGGCGAGGTAGGCGGCGTCGCGGAGGGCTCCGGCGTCGCGCAAAGCGTCGAGTTCGGCGACCGCGCGCTCGACGGCGGCCGCTCGCTCCTCGTCGGTCTCGTCGGTCTCCGGCTCCTCGTCGCCGGGGAGCTCGGTGCTTTCGGTCTGCTCGGCAGCGGGCACACCGGATGCGGCCCCCGCGACCGGCACCACGAGCGCGAGCTTCGCCCCCTGCTCGGGCTGGGCCGGCTCCTCGAGCGCGGCGAGCAGTTCACGGCCCGTGATCTCGCGGGGTGACTCCTCGATGGCCACGAGCTCCGGGAACAGGTTCTCGCTGCTCAGAGCGCCGAGCTTGCGGGCCGTGGGGAACACCTGGCGTTCGAAGGAGCCGATGAAGGCGTTGTAGTCCTTCACCGTGCGATCGATCGTGCGGCCGAGCTTGTCGATGTGCTGCGCCGTCTTGCCGAGGCGTGCGTAGAGCTGCTGGCTGAGGTCGAACAGCTGCCGGGCTTCCTGGGTGAGGACGTCCTGCTGCCAGCTGAACGCCACCGTCTTGAGCACCGACCACAGCGTCACGGGTGAGGCGAGCGCCACCTTCTTGCCGAAGGCGAACTCCATGATCGAGGGGTCAGCCTCGAGCGCGCTCGACACGAGCGACTCGCTCGGGATGAACGCGATCACGAGCTCCGGCGAGGCCTCCAGCCCGTTCCAGTAGCCCTTGGTGCCGAGCGCCGTGATGTGGTCGCGCAGTGCCTTCACGTGCTTCTTCATGAGCTGTGTGCGGTGCTCGCCCTCGATGCCGGTGGCGGAGGCCGGGATGGCCGAGGCCTCGAGGTAGGCGTCGAAGGGCACTTTCGCGTCGACCGCGATGTTCTTGCCGCCCGGGAGGTGCACCACCATGTCGGGCCGGCCGGCACCGGAGTCGCTCAGGATGCTCGTCTGCACGTCGAAGTCGACCCGCTCGATGAGGCCGGCGGCCTCCACGACGCTCCGCAGCTGCGTCTCGCCCCACACGCCGCGGGTGCTGTTGGAGCGCAGCGCGGAGGCGAGCGATTCTGCGGTGGACCGCAGCCGCTCCTCCGACTCGGTGGCCGACTTCAGCTGCTGGCTGAGCTCGCCGTACTGCTGCTGGCGCTGCGTCTCGAGCTCGACGACCTTCTCCTGCACGGCCTTCAGGCTCTCGCGCACGGGGCTGAGCGCCACGAGCACCTTGCCGTCTTCTTCGATGCGTGCCGCCTCGGCCTCCTTGAGAGCCCGCAGGCGCTCCTGGAACTCGGCGAGCCGCTCCTCCTGCGCCGCGATCTGGGCGGCGTACTGCGTCTCCTGCTGGAGCAGCCGCTCCCGCGACTGCTCCTTCGCGAAGCCGAGCTGCGCGTCGAACTGCTCGCGGGCGAGCGTCGTCTGTTCCCGGTGCGCCAGCGCGGTGGCCTCGGCCTGCTCGCGCAGGGCCGTCGCCGTGGCGTCGAGCGCGGCGAGCCGAGCCTGCAGGGTCGAGCGCTCCTCGACGAGCTGCTCGACACGCCCCCGCACCTCGGTGAGGTCGGCGGAGCGCTCGGCGAGGGCGGTCTGGAGCGCGGCATCCGCGCCACCCGGCGCATCCGCCCGGAGACCGCGGACGATCAGCCAGCCGCCGACCGCGCCGAGGGCGAGGCCGATCAGGAGTCCGATGACGAGGGGGAGGAGTGCATCCATGCTGACAGTGTGTCACCGACCTCCGACAGCGCATTCACGCCACGGCGCAGACCCTCTAGGCTGGCTGAAAAGCTCATCGATGAGCCGCTCGCAGTAGAGGAATCCCCAACCATGTCTGAAGCACTCTCCGTCGTCGACGTCGAATCCGCAGCCCAGGAGCTGCCGGTCGTGAACCACTGGGTGGGGGGCGCCGAGCTCGTCTCCACGAGCGGGCGCACGGCTCCGGTCTACGACCCGGCCCTCGGCATCCGCACGAAGAACGTCGCCCTGGCGAACGGGGCCGAGATCGACGCGGCCGTCGCCGCCGCCAAGGCCGCGTTCCCGGCCTGGCGCGACACCTCGATCACCCGCCGCCAGCAGGTCGTCTTCGCGTTCCGCGAGCTGCTGAACGCGCGCAAGGGCGAGCTGGCCGAGATCCTCACGAGCGAGCACGGCAAGGTGCTGTCGGATGCCGCGGGCGAGATCACCCGCGGGCTCGAGGTCGTGGAGCTCGCCACCGGGTTCCCGCACCTGCTGAAGGGCGAGTACTCCGAGAACGTCTCCACGGGCGTCGACGTGTACTCCACGAAGCAGCCGCTCGGCGTGGTGGGCATCATCAGCCCCTTCAACTTCCCGGCGATGGTGCCGATGTGGTTCTTCCCCATCGCGATCGCCGCGGGCAACACCGTGGTGCTGAAGCCGAGTGAGAAAGACCCGAGCGCGGCGAACTGGCTGGCCGCCCTGTTCAGCGAGGCCGGGCTGCCCGACGGCGTGTTCAATGTGCTGCACGGCGACAAGGAGGCCGTCGACGGCCTGCTCGAGCACAAGGACGTGAAGTCGATCTCCTTCGTCGGCTCCACCCCCATCGCGCACTACATCTACGAGACCGCGGCGCGCAACGGCAAGCGCGTGCAGGCTCTCGGAGGGGCGAAGAACCACATGCTGGTGCTTCCGGATGCCGACCTCGACCTGGCCGCCGACGCCGCGATCAACGCGGGGTTCGGTTCTGCGGGGGAGCGGTGCATGGCGATCTCGGTGCTGGTGGCGGTCGACACGATCGCCGACGAGCTGGTGGCGAAGATCCGGCAGCGGATGAGCGGGCTGAAGATCGGCGACGGCCGGCGCTCCTGCGACATGGGTCCGCTGGTCACCGAGGTGCACCGCGACAAGGTGGCCTCCTACATCGACGTGGCGACGGAGGACGGCGCCACCGTCGTCGTCGACGGCCGCGGGGTCGAGGTCGACGGGGCCGCCGACGGGTTCTGGCTCGGCCCGACCCTCATCGACAACGTGCCGACCACGTCGAAGGTCTACCTCGACGAGATCTTCGGGCCGGTGCTCTCGGTGGTGCGCGTGCATTCCTACGAGGAGGGCGTCGACCTCATCAACAACGGCGCCTACGGCAACGGCACGGCGATCTTCACGAACGACGGGGGAGCGGCACGCCGCTTCCAGAACGAGGTCGAGGTGGGCATGATCGGCATCAACGTGCCGATCCCGGTGCCGGTGGCCTACCACTCCTTCGGTGGTGTGAAGGACTCGATCTTCGGCGACTCGAAGGCCTACGGCCTCGCGGGCTTCCGCTTCTTCACCCAGGAGAAGGCCATCACCTCGCGCTGGCTCGACCCCTCGCACGGCGGAATCAACCTGGGCTTCCCCCAGAACTGAGCCCGGTGTGGCCGGCGGATGGAGACCTCTCCGTCTAGCCGGCCACCCGGCGCAGATCGCGATCGGCGATCACGTCGGTGCGGCGGCTTCGCCGGCGGTACAGCACGCGTTGCACTCCGAGCGTCACGGTGCCCGCCGCCACGATCGCCGCGAGGTTGATGGCGAGCTGCAGCAGTGATCCGCCCACCTCGCCCGGCACCCCGAGCGCCAAGGCGACGGCCGCGTTGCCCGCCGCCGGGATGGTGGTCACCGAGATCAGCACGCCCACGAGCGCACCGGACTTCGCGGTCGTGAGCGAGAGCATCCCGGCGACTCCGGCGAGAACGCCGATCACCCAGGACAGGGCGTCCGGGGCCCAGATGAAGTCGGTCTGCGGGCGCGGGGCCGTGAGCATCCCGGCATCCGCGAGCCCGATCGCCGCGAGCCCCCAGGTGGCCAGCACGGTGCCGGCCATGCCGACGGCGAAGCCCACGGCGATGGCGAGCAGCGCCGAGCCCGCCATGCGCGGCCGGCGGCGCACGAGGGCCACGCAGAGCGCGGCGAGCGGCCCGAAGTCCGGCCCCACGACCATGGCGCCGATCACGAGGATCGGCTGGTCGTTGAGCACGCCGATGCCCGCGATGACGATCGCGATGGTCATGAAGATGAGGTAGCTCGCGCTCAGCCGGGTCTCCTCGCCCGTGCGCTGCTCGATGTCCTCCCAGACCACGGCGTCGCCCGGCTGCCCGGCGGCGGAGCGGTCGGCGCGCTCGGCGTTGTCGCTGATGACGGCGCCGATGTCGTCGATCACGATCGCCCCGCCGTCGCAGACGCCGGCCGCCCGGATGCGCTCGATCACGGCGCTCGCCGACTCGCGCGCGACGTCGGCCACGACGACGTCGCCGGGCGGCTTCGCGGCGGCGCCCGGCAGCACCATGACGTGGGCGACGTCCGGGTCGTCGGAGAGGAAGCGCACGAGCTCCTCGGTCAGGCTCGCGGGGGAGATCACGCGCAATTGCTTCATGAGCACAATGTAGGCGCAGGAGGCGAAGCTAGGATGGTCGACCGTGGCTTTAACTATCGCGATCGTCGGACTCCCCAACGTGGGCAAGTCCACCCTGTTCAACGCCCTCACCAAGAACCAGGTCCTGGCGGCGAACTATCCGTTCGCCACCATCGAGCCGAACGTGGGCGTGGTGAACCTGCCCGACGCGCGCCTGAGTGCGCTGGCTGAGATCTTCGGCAGCGAGCGCATCCTGCCGGCGCCGGTGTCGTTCGTCGACATCGCGGGCATCGTGAAGGGCGCGAGCGAGGGCGAGGGGCTCGGCAACAAGTTCCTCGCCAACATCCGGGAGGCGGATGCGATCGCGCAGGTCATCCGCGGATTCGAAGACCCGGATGTCGTGCACGTCGACGGCAAGGTCGACGCGGCCAGCGACATGGAGACCATCAACACCGAGCTCGTGCTCGCCGACCTGCAGACCCTCGAGAAGGCCGAAGCGCGCTACGAGAAGGAGGTGCGCGGCAAGAAGCTCGAGCCGATCGTGCTCTCGACAGCGGTCGCCGCGCGCGAATACCTCGACACCGGCAAGCCGCTCTCGACCTCGACGATCGACCTCGAGCCGATCAAGGAGCTCGGCCTGCTCACGGCCAAGCCCTTCATCTACGTGTTCAACGTCGACGAGGCCATCCTGAACGACGCCGCCCGCAAGGCTGCGCTGGCCGCCCTGGTGGCGCCCGCTCAGGCGATCTTCCTCGACGCGAAGCTCGAGTCGGAGCTCATCGACCTCGAACCGGAGGACGCCGCGGAGTTGCTCGCGTCGACCGGGCAGGACGAGAGCGGCCTCGACCAGCTCGCCCGCATCGGCTTCGACACGCTGGGCCTGCAGACCTACCTCACGGCGGGCCCGAAGGAGACGCGCGCCTGGACCATCGGCAAGGGCTGGACGGCTCCGCAGGCGGCGGGCGTCATCCACACCGACTTCCAGAAGGGCTTCATCAAGGCCGAGATCATCTCCTTCGACGACCTCGTCGCCACCGGCTCGATCGCCGAGGCCCGCGCGAAGGGCAAGGCCCGCATCGAGGGCAAGGACTACGTCATGCAGGACGGCGACGTCGTCGAGTTCCGCTTCAACAACTGATCGCCGAGGTCACGCGGCTCGCGACAGCATCCCAGACGTGGTCGTCTTCTGAATCAGGGGGTCTCGCATGACCGAACCATCACTTCCTTCCCCGCCTGTTGCGGCGGCGCCCGGGGTTCCCACGGGAGTGCCCGTCGGGGTGGCGCCGAAGACGAATCTGCTCGCGCTGGTCGGGTTCATCGGCGCCTTCGTCGTGCCGATCGTGGGGCTCGTGCTCGGCATCATCGCCACGCGGCAGCTGAGCTTCACCTCGAACACTGAAGGCGGGCGCGGTCTCGCGCGCTGGGCGGTCATCGTGGGCGCTCTCGGAACGACGGTGCAAGCGGCCTTCTTCATCACCTGGCTGGCGCTCTTCATCACGCTCCTCACGAGCCATCCGACCGGATGACCGTCGCCAGGGGAGTTCCGCACGGCCCGCACGCCACGGCGGCCCTCTTTCATGGCTGCCCGACCCAGTAGATGATGCCGAGGCGGGAACAGAGGGCGGTATTGCTGCATCTGTGGGAAGTCCTCGCGTCGTCGCCGGGCGTGGAGAACCCGCTTGCTAGGGTCGAGCGCGAGCAGCGCGGCGCGCGGATGCGCGGCACGACAGGAGGGGAACCGATGCAGGAGCACCGACACAAGCACATGATCACGGTGGTGCGGAACGGGCGGCTGAACCCCGACGTGCGGCTCTGGACGGGCATCGCCGCCGTGACGGTCGCCGGGCTGACGCTCGCCGAGTTCCTGGTGCAGGTGTTTCTGGTGGGCGCGCGGCCGGCGCTCGACGACTCCGACGCCCTCGCCGCGTTCATGGCGCGCACCGCGAACGAGACCCTCGTCACGATCCTCATCGACACCTTCCTGATGGCCGCGCTGATCGTCTTCCTCGGCGGCTTCCGGCAGATCGTGACGCACACCCGCCCCGACCTGCAGTGGATCGCCGACCTCGCCTTCGGCGCCGGTCTGCTGTTCGTGGGCGTGACGCTCGTGGGTGACGGCATGGAGGGCGGCACGGCGCTCGACACCATGGGCCTCACCCCCGACCCCTCGTCGTTGCGCGCGCTCACCGTGGGTCACACGCTGCTGTTCGGGTCGATCGGGTGCACGCTCAACGCGATGATCGCCGCCGCCTCGGGCTACGTCATCCTGGCCTCGGATGCGCTCCCGCGCTGGACCGGCTGGGTCGCCTACGCGACGGCCGGCCTCAATCTGCTCTCGGTTCCGACGATGTTCGGCGGCACGAGCCCCGACTCCTTCTTCGCCGCCGGGGGAGCGGCCACGGCGATGCTCGCGACCTTCCCGTGGCTCGTCTGGGTGGTCTGCGTGGGCTTCGTGTGCATCCGTGACCGCCGCCGACTGCGCGAGCTGCCCGCGGCGATGCAGGCGCAGGTGACGGGTGCCGTCGCTCTGGCGGACTGAGACGCGCGCTGGTAGAACTTGCAGAAATAGCGAGGAGCGACACCGAACAGGGTGTCGCTCCTCGCTAGTTCTGCAGTGAGATCCCGTGGCTGCTCAGTCGGCCTTCTTCTCCGAGGAAGAGGTCGAGGACTCGCCGGAGCCCACCGAGGTGAGTTCCGCATCCGTCCAGGTGTCGCTGTCGCTCGCATCGGCGTCCGCGTCGGTGTCGCTCGGGTCGCCGGCGCCCTTCTTCGGCGCCTCGATCCGCGGACCGCGGCCCTCACGGTAGACCGAGGTCTCGAGGCCGGGGTGGCGACGGCTCTGCACGACGAAGAGCACGATGCCGAGCAGGATCGCGACGAACGAGGCCCAGATGTTGGCGGGGATGCCGAGGAAGCCGTCGCTCGTGGGGTCGATGCGGATGGCCTCGAGCCAGCTGCGGCCGAGGCCGTACCAGATGAGGTAGAGAGCGAACAGCTTGCCCCAGCGCAGGCGGAAGCGGCGCTCGAGGAGGAGCAGCAGAGCGACGCCCACGAGGTTCCAGATGATCTCGTAGAGGAAGAGCGGGTGGAACAGCGTGTCGGCAGGAAGGCCCGCGGGGAACGCGGGGCTCACCTTCGGATCGATCTGCAGTCCCCACGGAAGCGTCGTGGGGAGGCCGTAGAGCTCCTGGTTGAACCAGTTGCCGAGGCGGCCCAGCGCCTGCGCCACGAGCATCGCCGGGGCGAGCGCGTCGGCGAACGACCAGAGGCGGATGCCCGTGATGCGGCAGCCGATGTAGGCGCCGAGCGCTCCGCCGATGAGCGAGCCGTACAGCGCGTTGCCGCCGTCCCAGATCTGCACGACCTTCCAGAGGTCGGCGCCGGGATAGAAGTAGTCGCCCACGTGGGTGAGCACGTGGTAGACGCGAGCGCCGATGATGCCGAGCGGCACCGCCCAGAGCACGATGTCGATCACGATGCCGGATTCGCCGCCGCGCTTGGTGAGGCGGTGGTTCACGATGAACATCGCCGCGATGATGCCCGCGAGGATGCAGAGTGCGTAGGTGTGGATCGTCAGCCCGAACACGGGGAACGAGGCGAAGGCCTGGTCGGGACTCGGGATGCTTAGCGGGGCGATGATCGTCGACCTTTCAGGCGGCAGCGGGGACGTGCGCAGACAGCGGCACGAGAATTCTAGATGCTCCGGCGGCGAACTGCAGGCCGACTCGATGCGCAGACCGTAGCCAAAAGCTCAGGGCGCGGGTAAGCTGGTCCCAGTTGTTGTGTTACCCATGAATCTTGAATAGGGTCTTCGCCTCGGTTTCGGGGCAGGGCTTGTTTTTCTGAGGAGCGGAACAAAGTACACCGCGACGGTAGGTTCCGACAGGCGGAACCGCTTACCTCGAAAAGAGAAAACAATGCCTCAAGGCACCGTGAAATGGTTCAACTCCGAAAAGGGCTTCGGCTTCATCTCCCCCGATGACGGTGGAGAAGACGTGTTCGCCCACCACTCCGGCATCACCGGCAACGGCTACAAGAACCTCGAAGAGAACCAGCGCGTCGAGTTCGACGTCACCCAGGGCCGCAAGGGCCTGCAGGCCGAGAACATCACGCCCATCGCGTAGTTCTCCCCTTCGAAGAACCCGCGTCCGCTTCGGCGGCGCGGGTTTTTTCGTGCCCGCGGTCACCCCGACCGGGGCAGGACCGGGGCAGGATTGACGCTCGGTGTTCACCGTGTCCCGGGTCAATCCGCAGGTTCACCCCCTAAGTTGAGAACATCTGAACGAGGGCAATTCGCTCGCACCGCGGCTGTGAAGTCGAACACGACTCCAGTGAGAAGGCCCAGTGAGCATCACCAACAGCCCCACCCCGCGCGCCACATCCCCCCGGAAGACAGGGGCCGCGCATCCGACGGCCGCCTATTCCGAGCTGCTGGCCACGGTGAAGGACATGGGATTGCTGCGAAAGCGCCGCACCTTCTACATCGTGATGTTCTCGGTGCTCGTTCTCGCCCTGCTGGGCGCCGGAGTCGGCTTCGTGCTGCTGGGTGACACCTGGTACCAGCTGCTGATCGCGGGCGCACTCGGCATCATCTTCACCCAGTTCGCCTTCTTGGCTCACGAGGCCTCGCACCGTCAGGTGTTCGAGTCGGGCAAGGCCAACGACCGCGCCGGCCGCACCCTCGCCACCGCCTTCGTGGGCATGAGCTACACCTGGTGGATGACGAAGCACACCCGCCACCACGGCAACCCGAACACCGTGGGCAAAGACCCCGACATCGACCCCGACACCGTGGTGTTCCTCGAAGAGGATGCTGCCAAGACGCGCGGAATCGCCGCCTGGCTGGTGCGCCGCCAGGGCTGGGCGCTCTACCCGCTGCTGCTGCTCGAGGGCATCAACCTGCACTACCTGTCGTTCAAGACGCTGTTCGCCCGCGGACCGGTGCAGGGCCGCAAGCTCGAGCTCTGGTTCATCGGTGTGCGCCTCGTCGCCTACATCGCGGTCGTCTTCTACTTCCTTCCCATCGGCATGGCGTTCGCCTTCCTCGGCGTGCAGCTGGCCGTGTTCGGCCTCTACATGGGAGCATCCTTCGCCCCCAACCACGTGGGCATGACGATCTTCCCGGCCGGCTCGCGCGTCGACTTCCTCTCGAAGCAGGTGCTCTCCTCCCGCAACATCAAGGGCGGCTGGGGCATGACCATCTTCATGGGCGGCCTCGACCTGCAGACCGAGCACCACCTCTTCCCGTCGATGCCCCGGCCGCACCTGGTGAAGGTGCGCCCGATCGTCGAGGAGTACTGCGCCACGCACAAGATCCCGTACACGCAGACCTCGCTGCTCGAGGCGCACAAGCAGGTCATCACCTACATGAACAAGGTGGGTCTCGCCGCTCCCGACCCCTTCGACTGCCCCCTGGTCAACCAGTACCGCGTGCGACGCGCCTGATCGAGGGCGATCGCTCCTGACGATCGGCGCTATGCTCGTTCGCGAGGCGCCTCGAGCACTTCACCACAACTGAATACCGCCGGCCATCAGGCCGACGCGGGAGAGCCGTCCGGGCAGTCCAGCCCGGTGGCACCGAAGGAGCAATCCTCTCCGATAATCTCTCAGGTCCCCGTACCGCGTCGAACTGGCCACTCTGGAAAGCAGTCCGCGGCATTGACAGCGGCTCGCCCACGGTGAAAGCGTCGAACGACCGGGATGCCGGGCGCGACGTGAATCTCTCAGGCACGATGACAGAGGGGGAGTTCTCACGAGCGCACAGCGCTCCCGACCCGCGCAGGGGCGACTCTGCGACGACACCGGAGAACTCATGACGACGCCAGTGGATTCACCGCACCTCCTGCAGCACGGCACGCCGGGCGAGCCCGCCCAGGCCGACGCCTCCGCGCCCCGCTACTCGCCTCTGCACGCCGTGCACGTGGCCGCCGGTGCCACCTTCACCGACTTCGCCGGCTGGCAGATGCCGGTGCGCTACTCGAGCGACCTCGCCGAGCACCACGCGGTGCGCTCGTCGGCGGGCCTGTTCGACCTCTCGCACATGGCGGAGTTCCGCGTGAGCGGCCCGCAGGCGGGCGCCTTCCTCGACTTCGCGCTCGCCGGGCGTCTCTCGGCGATCGAGCTCGGGCAGGCCAAGTACAGCCTGCTGCTGGCGCCCACGGGCGGTATCATCGACGATCTCGTGGTGTACCGCGTCGGCGACGCGGAGTTCTTCGTGGTGGCCAACGCCTCCAACCGGGCGCCCGTCGCCGCCGCCCTCGCGGAGCGAGCGGACGGCTTCGACGCCGTGCTGGCCGACGAGAGCGACGGGGTGGCGCTGATCGCGGTGCAGGGCCCGGCCTCGCTCGGCATCCTCGAGGCCGCCGCCGGGGTCGACGTCCCCGGGCTCGCCGAGCTCGGCTACTACCGCTGCCTCCCGGGCACCTTCGAGGGCGAACGGATTCTCGTGGCCCGCACCGGCTACACCGGCGAGGACGGCTTCGAGCTCTACCTGCATCCGGATGCCGCCGAAGCGCTCTGGAACGCGATCGTCGCCGCCGGATCCGCCGCCGGCCTCGTTCCCGCCGGACTCGCGAGCCGCGACACCTTGCGCCTCGAGGCCGGCATGCCGCTGTACGGCCACGAGCTCTCGCTCGAGACCTTCCCCTCGCAGGCGGGGCTCGGCCGGGTGCCCGTGCTCTCGAAGCCCGACTTCGTGGGCAAGGCGGCCCTGGAGGCCGGAGCCCCCGAGGGCGCTCCTGTTCTCGTGGGGCTCGTCGCCGAGGGCAAGCGCGCCGCGCGCGCCGACTACGCCGTGTACGCGCCCGCGGATGGCGGCGGAGCCCCCGACACCGACACCCCGATCGGCCTCGTCACGAGCGGCGCCCTGTCGCCGACCCTCGGGCATCCGGTCGCCCTGGCCTACGTCGACCCACGGTACGCAGAACCCGGCACCGTCGTGAGCGTCGACATCCGGGGCAAACGCCTCGATTTCCGCACCACCCCCCTCCCGTTCTACCGCCGGAAGAAGGACTGACATGCCCGAACAGAACGAACTCCGCTACACCGCCGAGCACGAGTGGGTGCTGGTGGACGGCACCACGGCCACGATCGGCATCACCGCCTACGCCGCCGCCCAGCTCGGCGACATCGTCTACCTCGACCTGCCGGACGCCGGCACCGAGGTCTCGGGCGGCACCGTCGTGGGCGAGATCGAGAGCACCAAGTCGGTCGGCGAGCTCTTCGCCCCCGTCGACGGCACGGTGCTCGAGAAGAACTCCGCCGTTGGGGACTCGCCCGAGCTCGTGAACAGCGACCCGCTGGGCGAGGGCTGGCTGCTCAAGGTGGAGTTCAGCGCGCTGCCGCCGCTGCTCAGCTTCGACGAGTACTCCGCGCTGATCGGCGAGTGACCGGATGACAGACCCTACTGCCCTCTCCCCGTCCGCCTTCTCCTCGCGCCACATCGGCACGGATGCCCGGGCGCAGGCCCGCATGCTGGAGGCCGTGGGCTACGCGAGCGTCGCCGAGCTGATGGCCGCGGCGGTGCCGCGCAGCATCCAGCTCGACCGCTCGCTCGGCGAGTCGTTGATCCCGGATGCCGCCACCGAGCGTGAGGCGGTCGCGGAGCTGCGGGAGCTCGCCTCCCGCAACACCGTGGCGAAGTCGTATCTCGGCCTCGGCTACTACGACACCGTCACCCCCGCCGTCATCAAGCGCAACGTGCTCGAGAACCCCAGCTGGTACACCGCGTACACGCCCTACCAGCCCGAGATCTCGCAGGGGCGGCTCGAGGCGCTGATCAACTTCCAGACGATGGTCTCCGACCTCACCGGGCTCGCCACGGCGAACGCCTCGATGCTCGACGAGTCCACCGCGGCCGTCGAGGGGATGCTCCTGGCGCGCCGGGCGAGCAAGTCCACCTCGGCGCGGTTCATCGTCGACGCCGACGCCTTCCCGCAGACCAAGTCGCTGCTGCGCTCCCGCGCCGAGGCCGTGGGCATCGAGATCGTGGAGCTCGTGCTCGACGCGGTCGACCACCCGTCGCACCACGCGCATCCGCTCGCCTCGGCGGTCGCGGGGCCGGACGGCGCGTTCGGCGTGTTCGTGCAGTACCCCGGCGCCTCCGGCCGGGTCTGGGACCCGGCCGACGTGATCTCGATCGTGCACGAGGCCGGCGGCATCGCGGTGGTGGCGGCCGATCTGCTCGCGCTCACCCTGCTGCGCGCGCCCGGCGAGCTCGGTGCCGACGTGGCCGTCGGCACCACCCAGCGCTTCGGCGTGCCGATGGGCTTCGGTGGCCCGCACGCCGGCTACATGTCGGTGCGCGCGGGTCTCGAGCGGCAACTGCCCGGCCGGCTCGTCGGCGTGAGCGTGGATGCGGCCGGCCACCCCGCCTACCGGCTCAGTCTGCAGGCGCGCGAGCAGCACATCCGGCGCGAGAAGGCCACTTCGAACATCTGCACCGCCCAGGTGCTGCTGGCCGTGATGGCCGGCATGTACGCGGTCTACCACGGGCCCGACGGGCTGCGCGCGATCGCCCGGCAGGTGGCCTGGCACGCCGGGCTGCTGGCGTCGTACCTGGAGGAGCTCGGCATCGAACTGACGCATGACGAGTTCTTCGACACTCTGCTCGCCCGCGTTCCCGGGCGAGCGGATGCGGTGGTCGCGGCCGCGAAGGAGCTCGGCGCGAACCTGCTGCGGGTCGACGCCGACACGGTGGGCGTCTCGGTCGACGAGACCACCACCCTCGCCGACGTGCATCTCGTGGCGCGCGCCTTCGGCGGCCCCGAGTCGCGGGACTTCGCCTTCGTGGCCCGGGGAGCGGAGCGACTGCCCGCGCACCTGGCTCGCGAGAGCGACTTCCTCACGCATCCGGTGTTCAACACGCACCGCTCCGAGACGAGCATGATGCGCTACCTCAAGCGTCTCGCCGACTACGACTACGCGCTCGACCGCGGGATGATCCCGCTCGGCTCGTGCACGATGAAGCTCAACGCGGCCTCGGAGATGGAGGCCGTCACCTGGAGCGAGTTCGCCGGCGTGCATCCCTTCGCCCCGAAGAGCGACGTGAGCGGCTACCTCGAGCTCATCGACCAGCTCGAGCGCTGGCTCGCCGAGGTGACGGGCTACGACACGGTGTCGCTGCAGCCGAACGCGGGCAGCCAGGGCGAGCTCGCGGGACTGCTCGCCATCCGCGGCTACCACCGTTCACGGGGCGAGCTGCAGCGCACGGTGTGCCTCATCCCCTCGAGCGCGCACGGCACGAACGCCGCCTCCGCGGTGCTCGCGGGCATGAAGGTGGTCGTGGTCGCCTGCGACGAGCTCGGCAACGTCGACCTCGGCGACCTGCGCGAGAAGATCGCGGCCCACGCCTCCGAGCTCGCCGCGCTCATGATCACCTACCCGTCGACCCACGGCGTCTACGAGCACGAGGTCACCGAGATCTGCCGGCTCGTGCACGAGGCCGGCGGCCAGGTCTACGTCGACGGGGCGAACCTCAACGCGCTGCTCGGCTTCGCCCGCTTCGGCGACTTCGGCGGAGACGTCTCGCACCTCAACCTGCACAAGACCTTCTGCATCCCGCACGGCGGCGGCGGGCCCGGAGTCGGTCCGGTGGCCGCCAAGGCGCACCTGGCTGCATTCCTTCCGGGGCATATCTTCGCGCAGGACGCCACGCACCCCCTCGCCGACGGCTCCCGGGTGGTGCACGGCGGGGCTCCGGTCTCGGCCGCGCCCTACGGCAGCCCGAGCATCCTGCCCATCAGCTGGGCCTACGTGCGCATGATGGGAATGCGGGGGCTCGCGGATGCGACGGCGGCGGCCGTGCTCGCCGCGAACTACATCGCGGCGCGGCTCGCACCGTACTTCCCGGTGCTCTACACGGGCGACAACGGCCTGGTGGCCCACGAGTGCATCCTCGACCTGCGCGGGATCACCCAGGAGTCGGGGGTCTCGGTCGACGACGTCGCGAAGCGGCTGATCGACTACGGGTTCCACGCGCCGACGATGAGCTTCCCTGTGGCCGGAACCCTGATGGTCGAGCCGACGGAGAGCGAGGACCTGGCCGAGATCGACCGCTTCATCGACGCGATGATCGCCATCAAGGGCGAGATCGACGCGGTGGCGGCGGGGGAGTGGCCGGTCGAGGACAACCCGCTGCGCGGTGCCCCGCACACCGCGGAGTCCGTGGTGTCGTCGGAGTGGGCGCATCCTTACGCCCGTGAGCGGGCCGTGTACCCGGTCCACTCTCTGGTGCGGGGCAAGTACTGGCCGCCCGTGCGCCGCATCGACCAGGCCTACGGCGACCGCAACCTGGTCTGCGCCTGCCCGCCGCCGGAGGCCTTCGAGTAGCAGCCCTTCGCGGGTGCGAGCGCCTTCGTGTGGTCTGGGCGGGCGTCCGGTTTTTGCAGGAATAGTCTCGAGCGTCGAAAACAGCCCGCCGCTCGAGGCTATTTCTGCAAAAGCCGAACCCATGGCACAATCTGAGCATGTCTCATCTCGAGGAGATCATCGCCCGTGTCGGTGGCGTGGCGCCGGTCGCGCAGCTCTACGCGCTCGGCGCGGCTCCCGTCGAGGTGGACAACGCCGTGCGGAGAGGGCGACTCGTGCGGGTGCGGAGTGGATGGGTGGCGGCGCCGCAGGCGCCCCGTGAGGTGGTGCGTGCGGTGGCGGTGGGCGGCCGGCTCTCGTGCGTGTCGGTGCTGGAGCGCGAGAAGATCTGGTGCGTGCGGGATCACCGCCTGCACGTGCGGGTGGCGGCAGACGGCCGCGGGGTCACCTCGCCGAACAGCCGGAAGGTGCCGCTCGGCAGGCCCGAGCAGCATGGGCTCGTCGTGCACCGCTCGCGCCGGTCGATGGTGCTCGACGAGCCGCAGGGCGCCGTCGACGGCTTCGAGTGGGCGCTGTTGCACGCGGTCGAGTGTCAATCGCGGATGGACGCCATCGTGAGCCTCGACTCCGCGCTCCACGAGGGTCGCATCACGACCACAGGCCTCCAGTTCCTCCTGAGCGGACTCCCGAAGAGCATTCGTGCGTACCTCGACGTGGTCGACCCCTCCGCGGCCTCGGGCTTGGAGACGAAGGCGCGGCTCGGGCTGCGGAGGATGAACATCCCGTTTCGGAGCCAGGTCAAGATCGAGGGGGTGGGGGCCGTCGACCTCCTGATCGGCGATCGCCTCGTTCTCGAGACCGACGGCGAGGAGTGGCACTCCGGCGCGGAGGCCTACGCCGTCGACCGCGAGCGCGACCTCGCGCTCGTCGAGCGCGGGTACATCGTGATCAGACTCACCTTCGACCAGGTGATGCTCGAGTGGCCGCGCGTCATCGCCGCGGTTCGTGCTCTCGTCGCGCGGCGCGAGCATCGGTGGGCTGCTCGCCATCGCCGGGCGGGCCTCGTCATCGCGATGTGACCGGTTTCTGCAGGAATAGCCTCCAGCGGCGAGCTATTTGCGATGCTCTCGGGTATTCCTGCAAAAACTGGTCACGGTAGCGCGGCGGGTCGGCGCACCGCGTGCGCGGAGGTGTCGGCGGGCCTGCTCGCAGGGGCTCGGCACGGCGGTTTGGTAGGGTGCGAGGCATGCCCGCAGAACGCTCCGCCCGCGTCCGCTCCGCCGTGCTCCGCTCCCTGATCGGAGTGCTCGCCGGAGCGGCTGCCGTCGCGATCGTCGCCGGGCCGGCCTCTGCCGCAGTCGTTGCCGATCCCGTGTTCGACGAGGGAGGATGCGTGATCTACCGCGTCACCGACAACGGCCCGCAGGGCGCCCAGTGCGCCGGGGTGAACCTCACCGGAACGCGGTTCGGCGAGGGCGACTTCCGGGGTGCGAACCTGATCGGGGCGTCCTTCGCCGGGGGCGACGTGCAGGGCGCCGTGTTCGCGGGGGCCAACATCTCGGGCGCCGACTTCAGCGGAACCCGCATCGTCGGGGCCGACTTCACCGGCGCGGGGATCGTGCCCGCCACCGTCGACGTGACGGCGGACGCCTCGGGATCCGCGCCGGTGGCCTTCGACGTCACGCCCCCTCCGGGCCTCACGGTCGATGGATGCTCGATCGTCGGCGCCCCGGTCGACTCCGGCCAGGTGTTCCCCATCGGCACCTCCAACGTGCTCTGCACGATCTCCTCGTCGTTCAAGGGCACCGCGACAGCCGTGATGACCGTGAACGTGGTCGCGTCGGCCACGGCCACCCCCACCGCGACGCCCCTGTTCACGCCGGAGCCCGTCACGGCCACCCCGGTGCCGATCGCGGACTCGCCGAGTGGTTCGGAGACGCCGAACTGGCTCATGATCGGCGGGTTCGTGGGCGGCGGGCTGCTCGTGCTGGTGGGCATCGTGGCGTTCGTCGTCACGAACCGGCGGCCCAAGCCCGACGCCGGCGCCTAGCCGAACAGCGACGGGAACGCCGAGACCGCCCAGGCGTAGCCCACGAACGAGGCGATGTCGATGATCAAGTGCGCGATCACGAGCGGCATCGTGCGCCCCCAGCGCCAGTAGCACCAGCCGAAGACGATCCCCATCACGACGTTGCCGAAGAAGGGCCCGATGCCCTGGTAGAGGTGGTAGCTGCCGCGCAGAACGGCGGCGGCGACGATGATGCGCCACTTGCCCCAGCCGATCTGCCGCAAGCGCGTGAAGAGGTAGCCCACGACGATGAGCTCCTCCTGCAGCGCGGCGCGCAGGGCAGAGAGGATGAGCACGGGGGTGGTCCACCAGTAGGTGTCCAGCGGCGCGGGCACCACGTTCACGGTGAAGCCGAGCGCGCGCCCCACGAAGTACAGGGCGATGCCCGGCACGCCGATCACGAGTACCAGCAGGAGCCCCCGCCCGAGATCGCTCACGGGCTTGCGGGCGTCGAAGCCGAGACGCCGGAACGGGTTGCCGCCCGAGATCGCGAGCAGGTAGAACGCCAGCACCACGGGCATCAGGGCGAAGAAGATCGCGAGCAGCTGGTAGGTCAGGTCGAGCCACGAGCGGTCGCTCAGGGCGCCGTTGATGGTGGCCGTCTGCTCCCCGAGCGGGGTGTCGGCGGTGAGCCTCCCGATCAGGTTGACGATCGAGTAGACGGCGGATGCGCCGAGCGAGACCCCGAGAACGATCCCGAGCTCCGTCCACAGCCTCCGGCGGCGCAAACGGGCCCATTCGGCGGCTCGGGTCATCGCTTAACTTTCTTGCGTCGAATGGTGGAATTCCACGTTCTCTGTTGGAATCTCACAATAAATCATCGGAGATAGTTTCGTGTATGTAACTTTGTCGGCTCAGGTTTTGCTCCGGTGCTGGCCCCCACTTAGGGTACTTCCTTAGGTCCAGCCTCCCACGAGGAGGCAAGACCGTGCCCGCATTCTGCACAGGAGGAAAATTGAAAATCAGACGGTATGGCATCGGCGCGATCGCGCTGGTCGCCGCGAGCGCGCTCGCACTGTCGGGCTGCGCCAGCGGCAGCTCGAGCTCCACGCCCTCGGGAAACGCCACGGCGGTCATCACCGCCAACGGTTCTGAACCGCAGAACCCCCTCATCCCCACCAACACCAACGAGACCGGTGGCGGGAAGATCATCGACTCGATCTTCGCCGGACTCGAGTACTACGACGCGACCGGAGCGCCGCAGCTCGACGTCGCCGAGAGCATCGACACCACCGACTCGACCACCTTCACCATCAAGCTGAAGTCGGGTCTCACCTTCACCAACGGCGACCCCGTCGACGCGAACAGCTTCGTCGACGCCTGGCAGTACGGCGCCCTCCTGTCGAACAACCAGCTCAACAGCTACTTCTTCGAGGACATCGAGGGCTTCAGCTACGACGCCGACAGCCCCCTCACCGGCCTCAAGGTCGTCGACCCGACCACCTTCACCGTCACGCTGAAGGAAGCCCGTTCCGACTTCCCCCTGCGCCTGGGCTACTCGGCGTTCTACCCGCTGCCCAAGTCGGCCTTCGCCGACATGACGGCCTTCGGTCAGAACCCCGTCGGCAACGGCCCCTACAAGCTGGCCAGTGACACCGCCTGGAAGCACAACGAGAAGATCGACCTCGTCGTGAACGACCAGTACACCGGTGGCCGCAAGGCAGCCAACGGCGGTATCACCTTCGTCTTCTACGCCAGCCAGGACGCCGCATACGCCGACCTCCTCGGTGGCAACCTCGACGTTCTCGACGCCGTTCCGGACAGCGCCTTCGGCACCTACCAGAGCGACCTCGGCGACCGTGCCGTGAACCAGCCCTCGGCCGTGTTCCAGTCGTTCACCATCCCGGAGCGCCTCGCGCACTTCTCCGGCCAGGAAGGCGCGCTCCGCCGTGCCGCCCTCTCCGAGGCGATCAACCGCCCCGAGATCACGAAGGTCATCTTCCAGGACACCCGCACCCCGGCATCCGACTTCACCTCGCCGGTGATCGCGGGCTGGAGCGACTCCCTCACCGGAGCCGACGTGCTGAAGTTCAACGCCGACGACGCGAAGGCCAAGTGGGCTGCGGCCGACGCCATCTCGCCGTGGACCGGAACCTTCCAGATCGCGTACAACGCCGACGGCGGCCACCAGGGCTGGGTCGACGCGGTGGCGAACAGCATCAAGAACACCCTCGGCATCGACGCCTCCGGCGCTCCGTACCCGACGTTCAAGGAGCAGCGCACCGCGATCACCGACCGTACGATCCAGACCGCGTTCCGCACCGGATGGCAGGCCGACTACCCGGGCCTGTTCAACTTCCTCGGCCCGCTATACGCGACCAACGCGTCCTCGAACGACGGCGACTACTCGAACCCCGCGTTCGACGCGCTGCTGCAGGAGGGCTCGAGCACGCCTGACGTGGATGCTGCCAACCAGAAGTTCCAGCAGGCCCAGGAGATCCTCCTGAAGGACCTCCCGGCCATCCCGCTGTGGTACTCCAACGTCACCGGCGGCTACAGCGAGACCGTGTCGAACGTCCAGTTCGGCTGGAACTCGGTGCCGCTGTACTACGAAGTCACCAAGAGCTAGTTCTCGCTCGATCGGGGGCGGCGGCGCGAGCCGCCGCCCCCGTATCATGTCCCTAGTCACGGTGGCCCTCCGCCCTTAGCCCGATTGGTACGGTCTTCCTTTTGGCCGGATATATCTTCAGGCGCATCTTGCAGGCGATTCCTGTCCTGCTCGGTACGACCTTCCTCATCTACTTCATGGTCTTCGCGATGCCCGGAGACCCCCTCCTCGCCCTCTTCGGCGACAAGACGCCGAACCCGGCACTCCTCGAGAGCCTGCGGCAGCAGTACCACCTCGATCAGCCGTTCATCGTGCAGTACTTCCTGTACCTCGGCGGGATCTTCCACGGCGACTTCGGCACCTCGTTCTCGGGTGAGCCGGTCTCCGACATCCTGGCGCGCACCTTCCCGGTCACCATCCGCCTCGCCATCATGGCGCTCATCATCGAGTTCGTCGGCGGCGTGCTGATCGGCCTCGTCTCGGGTCTGCGGAAGGGGAAGCTCTTCGATGCATCGGCGCTCGTGGTCAGCCTCATCTTCATCTCGCTGCCGATCTTCGTGATCGCCTTCGTGGCGCAGTTCATCTTCGGCATCCAGCTCGGCTGGGCGCGCACGACGGTCTCGACCGGGGCGCCAATCCAAGACCTGATCCTCCCGGCCCTGGTGCTCGCGAGCATCACCTTCGCCCAGATCGTGCGCCTCACCCGTGCCTCGGTGATCGAGACCCAGTCGCTCGACTTCGTGCGCACGGCCTACGGCAAGGGCCTCAGCCGGCGCCGCATCATTCCGGTGCACATCCTGCGCAACTCGCTGATCCCGGTGGTCACCTATGCGGCCACCGACTTCGGCGTGCTGCTCGTGGGCGCCACCGTCACCGAGGGAATCTTCAACGTGCCCGGCGTCGGCCGCACGCTCTACCAGGCGATCATCCGCGGAGAGGGCCCCACAGTGGTCTCCTTCGTGACCGTCATGGTGCTCATCTACCTGGTGGTCAACCTCGTCGTCGACCTCCTGTACGGCCTTCTCGACCCGAGGATCCGCTATGTCAAATAACCCACCCACCCAGACGCACTACGTCGCGCCCCTCGAAGAGACGCCGCTCGTCGCGATCGACACGGTCAACGTGGGGGAGCGCCCCAGCAACCTCTGGATCGACGCTTGGCGCGACATGCGCCGCCGGCCGATGTTCTGGATCTCCTCGGCGATCATCCTGCTCGTCGTGCTCGTGGCCCTGTTCCCCAACCTGTTCACCTCGGTTCCGCCGAATGACAACTGCGTGCTCTCGAACAGCAACGGCGCCCCCACGGCCGAACACATCCTCGGCTTCACCAAGCAGGGCTGCGACGTGTTCTCGCGCATCATCCACGGAACGTCGACCTCGCTCACCGTCGGCATCATCGTGACGATCCTCACCACGGCGCTCGGCATCCTGTTCGGCATGTTCGCCGGCTACTACGGCGGCTGGATCGACTCCGTGCTCTCCCGCGCGGGCGACATCTTCTTCTCGATCCCCTACATCCTGGCCGCCGTGGTCATCATGTCGGTGTTCTCGGCCTACCGGAACGTGTTCGTCATCTCGCTCGCCATCGGCATCTTCGCGTGGCCGGCTACGGCGCGCGTGCTGAGGGCCGAGATCTTGAGGGTGAAGAACGCCGACTACGTCATGGCCTCTCAGGCGCTCGGCGTCTCGCGGTTCCGCATCCTGCTGCGTCACGTGCTGCCGAACTCGATCGCCCCGGTGATCGTGGTCACCACCATCTCGCTCGGAGCGGCCATCGTGGCCGAGGCGACCCTGTCGTTCCTCGGTGTCGGCCTGCCGAACTCCACCATGTCCTGGGGCAACGACATCAGCGCGGCGCAGACCGACCTCCGCACCGCGCCGCAGACGCTCATCTACCCGTCCATCGCGCTCTCGATCACCGTGCTGAGCTTCATCATGCTCGGCGAAGTCGTCAGAGACGCTCTCGACCCGAAGGCGAGGGCTCAGCGATGAGCGACTCCAGCACCAGCATCCAGCCCCTGCTCGAGATCAAGAACCTCGAGGTCGGCTTCCAGACCACCGAGGGCATCGTGCCCGCCGTGCGCGGTGTCGACCTCACCCTGATGCCCGGGCAGACGCTCGCCATCGTGGGGGAGTCGGGCTCGGGCAAGTCCACGACGGCCCACGCCATCATCAACCTGCTCCCCGGCCCCGGCCGCATCACGGGCGGCTCCATCATGTTCGACGGGCAGGAGCTCACCTCCTACTCCGAGAAGAAGATGGAGGAGATCCGTGGTCGCCAGATCGGCTTCGTGCCGCAAGACCCGATGTCGAACCTCAACCCCGTGTGGAGCGTCGGATTCCAGGTGGAGGAGACCATCCGCGCCAACGGCATCGCCTCGGGCCGCAAGGCCGTCAAGGCCCACGCCATCCAGGTGCTGAAGGAGGCGGGTCTCGCGGATGCCGACAAGCGGCTGAAGCAGTTCCCGCACCAGTTCTCCGGCGGCATGCGCCAGCGCGTGCTGATCGGCATCGGCCTGTCGAGCCGGCCGAAGCTGCTCATCGCCGACGAGCCCACCTCGGCGCTCGACGTGACCGTGCAGCGGCGCATCCTCGACCACCTCGAGACGCTCACCCGCGACATCGGCACCGCCGTGCTCTTCATCACGCACGACCTCGGCCTCGCCGCCGAGCGCGCGGAGCAGCTCGTGGTGATGTACAAGGGCAAGATCGTCGAGGCCGGCCCCTCGAAGGAGATCCTGCAGAACCCGGTGCACCCCTACACGCAGCGTCTCGTGGCCGCGGCCCCGAGCCTGGCGTCGCGGCGTATCCAGTCGGCCACGCAGGCCTCGGCCAGCCACGCGCTGAGCGACCTCGAGTACGCCCCCACCAAGGTCACCGAGGGGCTCGACCTCATCGCGGCGGCCGAGGAGCGCATCGAGCAGCAGCCCAAGACCAAGCGCCCCGACGCCATCGTGGTGAAAGACCTCACGAAGGTCTACAAGATCCGCGGCCAGGGCCGCGGCGCCGCCGGCGAGCTGACGGCCTCCGACGCCGTGTCGTTCTCGGTGGAGAAGGGCACGACCACGGCCCTCGTGGGCGAGTCGGGCTCGGGCAAGTCGACGGTGGCGAAGATGATCCTGCGCCTTGAGGACCCCACGAGCGGTTCGATCATGATCGACGGCCAGGATGTCGCACCGCTGAAGGGCAAGGCGCTGCTCGACCTGCGCCGGCGCATGCAGCCGGTGTTCCAGGATCCGTACGGCTCGCTCGACCCGCTGCGCAACATCGGCAACACCATCGGCGAACCGCTCAACACGCACAAGGTCGGCGACCGGGTCTCTCGCAAGGCCCGTGTGCTCGAGCTGCTCGACCAGGTGGCGCTGCCGAAGACGCTCATCACGCGTTATCCCAACGAACTCTCAGGTGGACAGCGTCAGCGTGTGGCGATCGCCCGCGCGCTCGCGCTGAAGCCCGACATCGTCGTGCTCGACGAGGCGGTGTCGGCGCTCGACGTGCTGGTGCAGGCCCAGATCCTCAAGCTTCTGGCCGATCTGCAGGCCGAGCTCGAGCTCACCTACCTGTTCATCACGCACGACCTCGCGGTGGTGCGGGTGATCGCCGACAACGTCTGCGTGATGCAGCAGGGCAAGATCGTGGAGGCCGCAAGCACCGATGACGTCTTCGACAGCCCGAAGGAGCAATATACTAAGGAGTTGCTGAACGCCATCCCGGGAGCTGGAATCACCCTGGGCGTTTAGCGGATCGGGCCACGTCGCCCACACACTCCCCGCTATATAGGGCCCGCGGGTGGCAAGGCCACCGAGTTCGGGTTCACGAACCTGAGGACTTTCCCATGGCACAAGCCACCCGCGATGACCTGCGCAACGTCGCAATCGTCGCCCACGTCGACCACGGCAAGACCACCCTGGTCGACGCCATGCTCACGCAGACCAACTCCTTCGACGCGCACTTCGACGCCGACGACCGGATGATGGACTCGAACGACCTCGAGCGTGAGAAGGGCATCACGATCCTCGCCAAGAACACGGCGATCTCGTACAACGGTGTCCACGCGAACGGCAAGCCGATCACCATCAACGTGATCGACACCCCGGGTCACGCCGACTTCGGCGGCGAGGTCGAGCGCGGCCTGTCGATGGTCGACGGCGTGGTGCTGCTGGTCGACGCCTCCGAGGGCCCGCTGCCGCAGACCCGCTTCGTGCTCCGCAAGGCGCTCGAGGCCAAGCTCCCCGTCATCCTGCTGGTCAACAAGACCGACCGGCCGGACGCGCGCATCGACGAGGTCGTGGGCGAGTCGCAGGACCTGCTGCTCGGCCTCGCCTCCGACATGGCCGACGACGTCCCCGACCTCGACCTCGACGCCATCCTCGACGTGCCGGTGGTCTACGCCTCCGGCCGTAACGGCGCCGCGAGCCTGAACAAGCCCGAGAACGGCACCCTGCCCGACAACGACGACCTCGAGCCGCTGTTCGGCGCCATCCTGGAGCACATCCCGGCGCCGACCTACGACGACGAGGCGCCCCTCCAGGCCCACGTCACGAACCTCGACTCCTCGCCGTTCCTCGGCCGTCTCGCCCTGCTCCGTGTCTTCAACGGCACGATCAAGAAGGGCCAGCAGGTCGCGTGGGTCAAGCACGACGGCACCGTCACCAACCAGCGCATCAGCGAGCTGCTGAAGACCGTGGCCCTCACCCGCTTCCCGACCGAGTCGGCCGGCCCCGGCGACATCGTGGCGATCGCCGGCATCGAGGACATCACGATCGGTGAGACGATCGCCGACCCCGACGACGTGCGCCCGCTGCCCGCCATCACGGTCGACGACCCCGCCATCTCGATGACCATCGGCACCAACACCTCGCCGCTCGTCGGCAAGGTCAAGGGCCACAAGCTCACCGCCCGCATGGTGAAGGACCGCCTCGACCGCGAGCTGATCGGTAACGTCTCGCTCCGCGTCGTCGACATCGGAAACCCCGCCGCCTGGGAGGTGCAGGGCCGTGGAGAGCTAGCGCTCGCCATCCTGGTCGAGAACATGCGCCGCGAGGGCTACGAGCTCACCGTGGGCAAGCCCCAGGTGGTCACGAAGCAGGTCAACGGCAAGACGCACGAACCCTTCGAGCACCTCACGATCGACGCGCCCGAGGAGTACCTCGGCGCGATCACGCAGCTGCTCGCCGCCCGCAAGGGCCGGATGGACGGTATGTCCAACCACGGCACCGGCTGGGTGCGCATGGAGTTCATCGTGCCCTCGCGCGGCCTGATCGGCTTCCGCACCGAGTTCCTCACCATCACCCGCGGCACCGGCATCGCGAACGCGATCTCGCACGGCTACGACGAGTGGGCCGGTTCGATCGTCACCCGTAACAACGGATCGATCGTGGCCGACCGCTCCGGTGTCGTCACCCCGTTCGCCATCATCGCCCTCCAGGAGCGCATGACCTTCTTCGTGAACCCCACCGAAGAGGTCTACGAGGGCATGGTGATCGGCGAGAACTCGCGCGCCGACGACATGGACGTGAACATCACCAAGGAGAAGAAGCTGACCAACATGCGTCAGTCGACGGCCGACAACTTCGAGTCGATGACTCCGTCGCGCCAGCTCTCCCTCGAGGAGTCGCTCGAGTTCGCCCGCGAGGACGAGTGCGTCGAGGTCACCCCTGAGACGGTGCGCATCCGCAAGGTCGAGCTCGACCAGAACGCCCGCGCCCGCCGCACCGCGAACCTCAAGCGCGCGAACCAGTAGTCGCCCGCGTCACGCCGAACGGCCCGCCCTCCTCCGGAGGTGCGGGCCGTTCGTCGTTCACGAGGTGGTGAGTCCGGTCGGGGAGGTGGCCGTGCGCCCGGCGGAGGCCTCCGCCGTCCGCCCGCTCATCACGAGTGCGGCCGTGGCGATGCAGGTGGCCAGCAGGAAGACGGCGCCGAAGGCACCGATCGCCTCCGGCCCGCCGAGCACACCGAACAGGATGCCGGCGATGGCGAGTGACATGGCCGGGCCCGCCGCATCCGCGATGCTAAGCGCCGAGCTGTTGAAGCCCTGCTGTCCCGGCTTCGAGTAGCTCAGGGTGAGCACTGAGAGCTTGGGGTAGGCCAGTCCCATGCCGGCGCCGGAGAACGCCCAGCCGGCAATGGACACCCAGGCCGGCCAGCCGAAGAACGCGGTGGCGCAGACCAGCGCGGTGGCGCCCACGACGGTCGCCGTGCCCAGGCGCAGCGCCTGTGTGGCACTGAGCCCGGGCAGCCGCCCCTGCAGCCACGAGGTGAGGCCCCAGGCGATACCGGCGGCCGAGAGGGCGAGGCCGGCGGTGGAGGCGTCGAGGGCGAAACGGTTCGTGAGCAGGTAGGGCAGGTAGACCTCCGCAGCCGTGTAACCGCCGGCGACGAGCATCCGGATCAGGATGACGCTCGGCAGTCCGCGCGCGCCGAGCAGGGTGTGCCTCGGCAGCAGGGGACGCAGCGCCACCGCCGCCAGCACGAGCGAGCCGCCGGCCACCGCGAACACGAGCACGCCGTCGAGCTCCGAGGCGAGGCTGAGGGCCAGGATGGCGAACCCGAGAAGTACGGCCCAGACGATGCGCGAGACGCTCCACGGGGCGGCCGCGCGGTCTTCCGCGGTGCCGGGGGCGATCAGCCGCATCGCCGGCACCACCATCGCGAGAGCGGGCAGCACGAGCACGGCGACGCCGAGGAACACCCAGCGCCAGCCCACCGTGTCGCCGAGGAGCCCCGCGGTGTACGGGCCGATCAGGGCCGGGAGCACCCAAGCCGCGGCGAAGGCACCGAAGATGCGCGGTTGGAGGGACGCCGGGTAGACCCGGGCCACGATGACGTAGATGGCCACGGTCATCGCGCCGCCGCCGAGGCCGTGCACGAGCCGGCCGGCGACCATCGCGCCCATGCTCGTGGCGGTGCCGGCGATGAGGAGGCCGGTCGCGAACAGGGCGACGGAGGTGTAGAGCGGCCACACGGGCCCGTTGCGGTCGCTCGCGGTGCCGCTCACCACCATGCCGAGCACCGAGACGGCGAGCGGCCCCGCGAAGGCCACGGCGTAGAGGGCGGCCCCGTCGAGTTCGGCGCTGATCACCGGCATCACCGTGGTGACGGCGAGGTTCTCGAAAGCCGCGACGAAGACCAGCGCGAAGGAGCCGATGGTGATGAGCCGGTAGCGCGCGCCGAGGACGCCCCTCACGCGCCGAAGAGCGTCTCGCCCACGTAGCCCCCGGTCGAGGCTCCGGGCGGTACGGCGAAGACGCCCGAGCCGACGTGGCGGATGTACTCGTTCATCGCATCGTTCTTGGCCAGGTTCATCTGGATGGGGATGAACTGCGCGCGCGGGTCCCGCTGGTAGGCGATGAAGAACAGTCCGGCGTTCAGCCGCCCGAGCTCGTCGTTGCCGTCGACGAAGTTGTAGCCGCGGCGCAGGAGCTGGGCGCCGGAATTCTGTTCGGGATGCGCCACGCGCACGTGCGAGGCGGCGTCGATCAGCGGCTTGCCGCCGGCGCCGAGCGCGGCGAAGTCGGGGGCAGTGAACTCCGTGCCGCCCGAATAGGGAGCACCCTCGCCCTTGGTGCGGCCGATCACGCGCTCCTGCTCACGCAGCGAGGTGCGGTCCCAGGTCTCGATCGTCATGCGGATCTTGCGGGCCACGAGATAGGAACCACCCGCCATCCACGCTGCGCCGTCGTCGGCCGAGGCCCAGACCTGGCCGTTCACCACATCCGTCTCCTCCGACTTGATGTTGGCGGTGCCGTCCTTGAAGCCGAAGAGGTTGCGCGGGGTCGCCTGCGCCTGGGAGGTCGAGCTCGTGCGGCCGAAGCCGAGCTGCGACCAGCGGATCGAGGCGCGCCCGAAGGCGATGCGTGAGAGGTTGCGGATGGCGTGCACCGCGACCTGGGGGTCGTCGCTGCAGGCCTGGATGCACAGATCGCCGCCGCTCAGCGCATCCTGCAGCATGTCGGCCGGGAAGTGCGGCAGGTCGACGAGCGCGGCGGGGCGCTGCGCGGCGATGCCGAAGCGATCGGCGCCGGCGGCGTTCGTGAAGAGGCTGGGGCCGAAGCCGATGGTGATGGTGAGGCCGGATGCCGGCAGGCCGAGCGCTTCGCCGGTGTCGTCGGGCGGAGCGTCGTAAGGGCCGCCGGTGGCGCCGTAGGTGCCGGCCTGCTGGCCCTGGGTCATCAGCGCGGCGGCGGCGCTCCAGTCCTTCAGCAGGGTCACCAGCTCGTCGCGCGAGATGTCGGCCACGTCGTAGCTGGCGAAGTGCAGGCGGTCCTGCGCGGGGGTGACGATGCCCGACTGGTTCGCGGCGAAGAAGGGGTACACCGTGCCGCCCGCCTGCGCCGAAGCGGCGGGGGGAAGCACGAAGCGGTCGAGCGAGAAGCCGATGCCCGCCCCGACGACGCCCGCCCCGGCGAGGCCGAACAATCCCCTGCGGGAGATGCCGGACTTCGTCGGGGCGGGCGGGACATCCGGGGTCGCGGTCTCTGGCTGCTCCTCGGGTGTTTCCTGGGCAGACATGATCACAACTCTAGGATGCGGCGGCTGAGTGTCAGCTCACCAGGGCCGCGGTGAGGCGGCTGAGCGGCTCGCCCAGGGCGTTGACGCCGTCGGCCAGCTGCTTCACCTGCTCGGTGGTGAGGTCGTTGTAGTAGGTGAAGCCGTCGTTCAGGTTTCCGTAGCCGGAGAGCAGCGTCTGCAGCGAGGCGAACTGGGTGTCGAGGCTCTTCACGAGCTCGGGGTTCTTCGCGTCGACGATGTCGCGCACGCCTTCGTAGGCCACCTTGGCGCCCTCGAGGTTGGCCTGGAAGTCCCAGAGGTCGGTGTGCGACCAGATCTCCTCCTCGCCGGTGATCTTGCCCGAGGCCACTTCCTCCATGAGGCCGATGGCGCCGTTCGAGATGGCGTCGATGCCGACCGTGTAGTCGGAGGCGGTGACGGCGTCGTAGAGCTTCTGCGTGTCGGCCTTGAGCTTGTCGGCGTAGTAGCTGCGCTCGTCGGCCGTCAGCGGCACGTAGGCGGTGCCGCCGTTGTCGGCGGCCGCCGGCGGGAAGAGGTCCTTCTCGATGCGGTGCCAGCCGGTCCACTCATCGCCCGCGGCGACGTCGGCCTCGCGGAAGTCGATGGCGGGGTCGAGGTCGCCGAAGGACTCGGCGACGGGCTCGATGCGCTCGTAGTTCGCGCGGGCCGTGGGGTACAGCGTGCGCGCCGTGGCGTCGTCGCCCGCGAGGTAGGCGGCGAGGAAGGTGTCGGTGCCCGTCACGAGCTGGCCGACCTGGTCCTTCACGTAGGCCACGTAGTTGGTGGCAGCCTGGTCGACCTGCTGCTGCTGGTCGCCCGCGAGCTGCACCTTGTCGCCCGAGACGGTGAAGGAGGCGCGGCCGATGCCGTCGCCCACCATGCCGGGCTTGCAGACGGTGAAGTAGTTCCCGGGCTGGGCCTGCACCACGAGGTCGCGGCTGATGCCGGGGCCCACGTTCTCGACCTCGCCCACGATGCGCAGCCCGTCTTCGGCGAGCAGGTAGAACTCGGTCACCTGGGTGCCGGAGTTCGTGACGCTGAAGTTGAGGGTGCCGCTGGTGGCCGTGCTGGCGCTCACCGTGCACGCGTCGGCCGAGCTGTCGACGGTGATCGCGCCGGCGGTATCCGTCGACGAGGTGTTGTTGGGAACGCAGCCCGCGAGGGCGAGGGCGGTCAGTGCCGCGCCGGCGGCGACGAGGATCGGTCGGGTCTTCACAGGTGCTCCAAGCGGTGGACGGCGCCGGATTCGGCGGAGGCAGGGGTCGTGGGGGCAGGGGTCGTGGGGTGCGCGCGCGCGGCGGCGGCCGCGGCTGGGGCGGGGGCTACGGGCGCGGCAGGGGCGGCTGGGGCGGTGGTCGCGGTGAGCGGCGTCTTCTTCGGCCCGCGCCGCACGGCGCGGAGGAAGAGGATCATCGTGGGCACGAAGTAGGCCAGCCAGACCGCCAGCTCGAGCCAGGTGGTGGCGGGGGAGAAGTTCACGGTGCCCTTGAGGAGCGTGCCGTACCAGCTGTCGGGCGGCACGATGCCGCTCACGTCGAAGGCCAGGTTGTTGAGACCCGGCAGGATGCCCGCCTCCTGCAGGTCGTGCACGCCGTAGCTCAGCACGCCGGCGGCGACCAGGATGAGGAACCCGCCCGACCAGGCGAAGAACTTCGAGAGGTTGATGCGCACGAGGCCCCGGTAGATCAGGTATCCGAGCACGACGGCGGTCAGGATGCCGAGGGCGGCTCCCAGCAGCGGGAACGTGGTCTCGCCGGTGGCCTGCACCGCGGCCCAGATGAACAGGGCGGTCTCGATGCCCTCCCGGCCCACCGCGAGGAACGCCACGAGCACGAGGCCCCAGCCGGCGCCGATGAGGGCCTTGTCGATGTCGGAGTGCAGGGTGCCCTTGAGGTTCTGGCTGGTGCGGAGCATCCAGAACACCATCCAGGTCACGAAGCCCGTGGCGACGATCGAGAGCGAGCCTCCGATGGCCTCCTGGGCTTCGAAGCTCAGGCCGTAGGCGCCGAAGGTCAGCACGGCTCCGAGGGTGAGCGCCACGAGCACGGCGAGGCCGACGCCGATCCAGAGCCGGAACAGCACGTCGCGACGGCCGATCTTGCGCACGTAGGCCACGAGGATGCCCACGACGAGGGCGGCTTCGAGCCCTTCGCGCAGGCCGATCAGATAGTTGGCGAGCACGGGCACCTTTTCGACGGAGACAGGGAGGGGAAGGTCGCGGTCACTGTTGGTTTGCCTGGCCTTACTTGGGTAAGCCTAGCCTTAGGTGCCTCGGGGTGCCAAGCCGAATCCGTTCCCTGAACGGACTGCCAGATCTAGGCTGAGGCCATGACGGACGACGCGGTGGTGCACGCCCAGGCGGAAGCGGAGGCGGCGCTCGAGGCCGCCCGACAGGCGCAGGCCGCGGCCGAGGCCGCCGTGAAGCGGGCTCAGGATGCCGCGGCGGCGGCCGTGGCCGCCCAGGAGGTGGCGGCTGCCGCAGCCGTGCCCGCAGCCGCGCCCGTCGCGCCTGCCGCCGGGCCGCTCTCGGCCGCCGAGGTCGATGCCATCCGCTCCGGCTACGCCTTTGCCGGCCCCGCCCTCGAGATCGGCGCTCTCGTGAACGGGGAGCCCGTGCCCGATGCGCCCGTGCGCATCCCGCTCGCGATGACCAATCGCCACGGACTGGTGGCCGGCGCCACCGGCACGGGCAAGACCCGCACCCTGCAGGCGCTCGCGGAGCAGCTGGCCGCCAACGGCGTGCCCGTGTTCGCGGCCGACATGAAAGGCGACCTCTCCGGCGTCGCCACGCCGGGGGAGCCGAACGAGAAGCTCCTCGCCCGCACCGCCGCCATCGGGCAGGACTGGACGCCGAAGGCCAGCCAGGTGGAGTACTTCAGCCTCGGCGGCATCGGCAAGGGCGTGCCCATCCGTGCCACGCTCTCGGGCTTCGGTCCGTTGCTGCTCAGCAAGGTGCTGGGCCTCAACGCCACCCAGGAGTCGAGCCTCGGCCTGGTGTTCCACTACGCCGAGCAGGCCGGGCTGCCGCTGGTCGACCTCAGCGACCTCCGCGCCGTGCTCAGCTACCTGACGAGCGACGAGGGCAAGGTCGAGCTGAAGAACCTCGGCGGCCTCTCGAACCAGACCGTGGGTGTCATCCTGCGCGAGCTCATCGCCTTCGCCGCCCAGGGGGCCGAGGCCTTCTTCGGCGAGCCCGAGATCGACACCTCGCTCTTCCTCCGCACGGCTGCCGACGGCACCGGGGTGATCAACCTGCTCGAGCTGCCGCGGGTGGCCGACAAGCCGCAGCTGTTCTCCACCTTCCTGATGTGGCTGCTCGCCGACCTCTACAACGACCTGCCCGAGGTGGGAGACCTCGACAAGCCCAAGCTCGTGTTCTTCTTCGACGAGGCGCACCTGCTCTTCGCCGGCGCGTCGAAGGACTTCCAGCAGTCGATCACCCAGACCGTGCGGCTCATCCGCTCGAAGGGCGTCGGCATCTTCTTCGTCACGCAGACGCCGAAGGACATCCCGGGCGACGTGCTCGCGCAGCTCGGCTCGCGCGTGCAGCACGCCCTGCGCGCCTTCACGCCCGACGACGCCAAGGCTCTGCGGGCCACCGTCTCGACCTACCCGACCTCCGCCTACGACCTCGACCAGGTGCTGCAGAACCTCGGCACGGGCGAGGCCGTCGTCACCGTGATGAACGAGAAGGGCGCCCCCTCTCCGGTGGCGTGGACGCGGGTTCGGGCGCCGCAGGGTTCCATGGCGCCGACGCCGGATGCGCAGATCGACGCCGCGGTCGCCGCCTCGCCCCTGCTGGCCCGGTACGGCACACCGATCGACCGCGAATCGGCTCGCGAGATGCTCGCCGCCAAGATGAACGCGGCCGCGGCCGCCGCCGCGCAGGCCGAGGCCCAGGAGGAGTACGCCCGCCAGCAGGCCGAGTTCCAGAAGGCGGCCGAGAAGCAGGCGAAGGCGGATGCCGCGGCCGACGCGCGCCGCGCATCCGCCCCGCGCAGCCGCGCGACGAAGCCGCAGCCCGACCTGCTCACCGACGTGCTCGGCTCCAAGACCACGCAGACGATCCTGAAAGGTGTCATGGAAGGCATCTTCGGAACCCGCCGCCGGCGCTGAGCGGCGCACCCCACGACGTAGGCTGGCTTCGTGGAGAGCGAGCCGCGCCGGGACGGCGCCGATCAGAGCGAACCGCGGTACGGCATCCGCACGACCGGGGCCGGCGCCGCGGCGCCCGGCAGCGTCTACGCCGGAGCGATGGGCGTGACGGGGGAGACCGCTCCCGCCTTCACGGAGCCGGAGTACGAGCCAGAGCCGGCCGGCACCTCGCTCGGCACGCGCGTGCTCGGGCTCGCCGCCGCGTTCCTCGTGGGCGGGGTCTTCGGCATCCTCGGCACGATCGTGCACCAGATCAGCGTAAGCGTGTTCGGCCTCTTCGACCTGCCGGTGGGGCTGATCCTGGCGCTCGCCGCCGAAGGGATGCTGCTCGTGGGCCTCCGGATGGTCGCCCCCACGCGACTCGCCGCCGTGCTCGCCGCCGTCGCCCTTGTGGGCCTCGTGGCGCTCCTCGCGCTGCCGAGCCCCGGCGGCTCGGTGCTCATCCCCGACAGCGTGGCCGGTATGGTCTGGCTGGTCGGATCGACCCTGCTCGCCGTGGCCGTGCTGGCCTGGCCGCGCCTCGCCGGGGCGCACTCCGGCGGGAAGTCGCGCGCCGAGCACGTAGACTTGAACTCCCGGTAATCGAAGGGACCCGATCCACAGTGACCTATGTCATCGCCCTCCCGTGCGTCGACGTCAAAGACCGCGCGTGCATCGACGAATGCCCCGTCGACTGCATCTACGAAGGCGAACGCTCGCTCTACATCCACCCCGACGAGTGCGTCGACTGCGGCGCCTGCGAGCCGGTGTGCCCCGTCGAGGCCATCTACTACGAAGACGACCTGCCCGAAGAGTGGGCCGACTACTACAAGGCCAATGTCGAGTTCTTCGAGGAGATCGGCTCGCCCGGCGGAGCCGCGAAGATCGGCGTGATCAAGCACGACCACCCGGTGATCGCCGCGCTGCCGCCCCAGGGCGAGCACTAGAGCCCGGCGCGCCGCCGTGCCGCTCGGAGAGCTCCCGGACTACCCGTGGGACCAGATGGCGCCGTTCGCGGTGCGCGCCCGCGCGCATCCCGGCGGCATCGTCGATCTCTCGATCGGCTCCCCGGTCGACCCGACGCCCGGGCCCGTGCGTGAGGCTCTGGCCGAGGCGACGGATGCGCACTCCTACCCGCTCACCGTCGGAACCCCCGGGCTGCGCTCGGCGATCGTCGCCTGGTTCGCGCGCCGCCGCGGGGTCGGCGGACTGAGCGAGGAGAACGTGCTGCCCACCATCGGCTCGAAAGAGTTCGTGGCGTGGCTGCCGTTCATGCTCGGGCTCGGCGAGGGCGACGTCGTCGTGCATCCCGAGGCCGCGTACCCCACCTACGAGATGGGGGCGCGGATCGCGGGCGCCGACGCCCTCGCCGCCGACGACCCGGCATCCTGGCCGGACAACACCCGGCTGGTCTGGGTCAACAGTCCCGGCAACCCCGACGGCCGGGTTCTCGACCACGTGCAGCTGCGGCGGGCGGTGGAGCGGGCGCGCGAACTCGGAGCCGTCATCGCGGGCGACGAGTGCTACGCCGAGCTCGGCTGGGACGGGCGCTGGGCCTCGGAACCCGTGCCGAGCATCCTGGACCACCGGGTGACCGGGGGAGACCTCACCGGCGTCCTCGCCGCGTACTCGCTGAGCAAGCAGTCGAACCTGGCCGGCTACCGCGCCGCCTTCGCCGCCGGGGACCCGGCGCTGATCGCGCGGCTGGTGACGGTGCGCAAGCACGCCGGCATGATCGTGCCCGCACCGGTGCAGGCCGCCATGGTGGCCGCCCTCGGCGACGACGAGCACGTCGCCGCCCAGAAGGCGCTCTACGCGGCCCGCCGCGCCGCACTCCGGCCCGCGCTCGAGCGGGCAGGGCTGCGGATCGACCGCAGCGAAGCGGGGCTCTACCTCTGGGCCACGGAGGGCCGGGACGCGTGGGAGACCATCGCCGCGCTCGCCGACCGCGGCATCCTCGCCGGGCCGGGCCCGTTCTACGGCGACCACTTCCCGCAGCACGTGCGCTTCTCGTTGACGGCGAGCGACGAGCGCATCGACGCCGCGGTCGCACGACTCGACGCCGACGGGCTGCGCTGACGCTGGAGCATTCCTCCAAGCAGAGGAGACGAGCGTGAGCGGATGCGACAGTAGGGTTCGCGTCACATTAGGCTGTATGAGGGTCAACGCGGTCACCGTCTCACCAGACGTCGACAGCGTCCCGCTGACGACAACTCGGGTGGATCACTTTCCGTCCGAATATCTCAAGGAGGCGCCGTGACGGACGTCGATCACACTGCTCAGAAGGCAACACTGACCTACCCGGGGGGATCGGCGGAGTTCCCACTCCTTGCCAGCACCGACGGGGCGTCCTCCATCGATCTGGCCTCGCTCACCAAGCAGACCGGGCTCACCACGCTCGACTACGGCTTCGTGAACACGGCCGCCACGAAGTCGGCGATCACCTACATCGACGGCGACCAGGGCATCCTGCGCTATCGCGGCTATCCGATCGAGCAGGTCGCCACCTCGCTGACCTACCTCGAGACCGCGTGGCTGCTCATCTACGGAGAGCTGCCGACCGCTTCCGAGCTCGCGGCCTTCGACGACAAGATCCGGCACCACACGCTGCTCCACGAAGACCTCAAGCGCTTCTTCGACGCGCTGCCGCACAACGCGCATCCGATGTCGGTGCTCTCCTCGGGCGTCTCGGCGCTGTCGACCTACTACCAGGACTCGCTGAACCCGCGGAACCCCGAGGACGTCGAGATCTCCACCATCCGGCTGCTCGCGAAGCTGCCCGTCATGGCCGCCTACGCGCACAAGAAGAGCCTCGGTCAGGCCTTCCTCTACCCTGACAACTCGCTGTCGTTCGTCGACAACTTCCTGCGCCTGAACTTCGGCACGCTCGCAGAGCCCTACGAGATCAACCCGGTGCTGTCGAAGGCCCTCGAGCGCCTGCTCATCCTGCACGAAGACCACGAGCAGAACGCGTCGACGTCGACCGTGCGCCTCGTGGGCTCGACCGAGGCCAACATGTTCGCCTCGATCTCGGCCGGGATCAACGCCCTGTTCGGGCCGCTGCACGGCGGCGCCAACGAGGCCGTGCTCACGATGCTCGCCCAGATCCGCGACTCCGGCGAGGGCGTCGACAAGTTCGTGGAGCGCGTGAAGAACAAGGAGGCGGGCATCCGTCTCATGGGCTTCGGCCACCGCGTCTACAAGAACTACGACCCGCGCGCGAAGCTCGTGAAGGAGAGCGCCGACGAGGTGCTCGCCGCGCTCGGCGTGCAGGACCCGCTGCTCGACATCGCCAAGGAGCTCGAGCAGGTCGCCCTGTCCGACGACTACTTCGTGTCGCGCCGGCTCTACCCCAACGTCGACTTCTACACGGGCGTCATCTACAAGGCGATGGGCTTCCCCACGCGCATGTTCACCGTGCTCTTCGCCATCGGCCGCCTCCCCGGCTGGATCGCCCACTGGCGAGAGATGGCCACCGACCCGCAGACCAAGATCGGCCGCCCCCAGCAGCTCTACATCGGCGCCCCCGCCCGCGACCTCCCGCCCCGCTAGCCTCCTCGCGAGTCGCCAAAAAACGCCCTATATCGCACGCGATAGGGCGTTTTTTGGCGACTCGCGAGGAGAGTTATCCCCAGAAAGGGAGTGGGCGGACACGGGGCGACGAGAGCGGGCGAGTCTGGGGGCATGACCCGTCACGAAGAGCTCTCGCCGGAACTGAGGGAACGGCCGTTCGCCGTCGCGGAAGGGTACGCACGGGCGCACTCGGAGAAACGGATGCGAGGGGGTGATCTCGCGCGTCCGTTCCACGGTGTCCGGTCGGTTGACGACCCGGCTTCGAACGTGTCGAGCCTCTGCCGGGCGTATGTTCCGCGGATGACGCCGGGCCAGGCATTCAGTCATTCGACCGCGGCCCACCTCTGGGGTATGCCCCTGCCCTACCGCGTCCAGGCGCAACCGACGATCCATGTGTCGACGTTCGACGACCGAAATCGGCCACGGCTGCGAGGAGTGAGGGGACACCAGCTGTCCGACCCGGCGCTCCGGCTTGTGGTACGTGACGGCCTGCGTGTGTTGGATGTCGGAACCGTCTGGCTGCAGCTGGCGATGGCGCTGACCGTGGATGAACTCGTCGCCGTCGCCGACTACATCGTGTTGACTCCGCGTAAGCAGACGGGCGACGACGTGCGTCCCTACCTGAGTCTCGATCGTCTAGGGGACAGGGTACGCCGCTACCGGGGACGGGGGCGGCGGAACGCCCTGATGGCACTCGAGCTCGCGCGAGATGGCTCCGAGTCTCCGAGGGAGACGGCGCTTCGCCTGGCGCTCGGGCGTCATCGGCTGCCGGAACCGGCGCTGAATCTCGAGATCCTGAACGAGCACGGCTTCCGAATCGGCTATGGAGACCTGGTGTACCCCGAGTTCCGTGTGGTGGTCGAATACGAAGGGGAGCAGCACCGCACGGATTCGAAGCAGTTCTTCGCTGATATCGAGCGACACGAGGCTCTGGTGCGTGCAGGGTGGATCCACTTGCGCGAGACGAAGGAGACGCCGGCATCCGGCCCTCGCTCCACTCCCTGGCGCACGGGGTTCGCACTTCATTCCCGCGGTTGGCGGTCCTGATCCTCCTCGCGACTCGCCAAATTCCGCCCCAAAACGACGTGGATAGGGCGGAATTTGGCGAGTCGCGAGGAGGTGGGAGGGGGTGGGGCTAGGCGTGGAGGGTGGCGTTGAGGGTGACGCCGGCGCCGGAGCGGGCGACGGCCTCGACGGCGCCCGTGAGGGAGTTGCGGCGGAAGAGGAGGTTCGGCACGCCCGAGAGGGCGACCGCCTTGACGATCTGGTTCTCGTCGTCGGAGCCGTCGATGAGAACGACCTTGGTGCCGGCGGTGACGTAGAGCCCCGCCTCCACCACCGAGTCGTCGCCGATCGAGATGCCGATGCCCGAGTTCGCCCCGAGCAGCGCACGCCGCCCGATCGAGACGCGCTGCGTGCCGCCGCCCGACAGGGTGCCCATGATGGAGGCCCCGCCGCCGATGTCGGAGCCGTCGCCCACCACCACGCCTTGCGAGATGCGGCCCTCGACCATCGAGGTGCCCACGGTGCCGGCGTTGAAGTTCACGAAGCCCTCGTGCATCACCGTGGTGCCGGGCGCGAGGTGGGCGCCCAGGCGCACGCGCGAAGCATCGGCGATGCGCACCTTCGGCGGGGTGACGTAGTCGAGCAGGCGCGGGAACTTGTCCACCCCGTAGGCCTGGATGCCGGCGCGCTGCAGAGCGGGACGCAGGCGGTCGAAGTCGGCCGGATGCACGGGGCCGGCGTTCGTCCACACCACGATCGGCAGGTGGCCGAAGATGCCGTCGAGGTTGATGGTGTTCGGGACGACGAGGAGGTGCGAGAGCAGGTGCAGCCGCAGGTAGGCATCCGGCGTCGACCGCGGCGGGGCGGCGAGTTCGATGACCTCGGCGGTGACGTCGACGGTCACGTTGCGCCGCGCATCCGGGACCGCGTGCGCGAGCAGCTCTTCGGGAACCTGCAGCGTGGCGCCCACGGGCGGCTCACCGAGCTGCGGGGCCGGGTACCAGGTGTCGAGCACGGTGCCGTCGCCGGCCACCGTGACGAGGCCGTGGCCCCAGGCGTGGGTGGCGGGAGCGGCAGGGGAGATGTTCAGGACTTCGTCAGGCATGACTCCAGCGTATTGGCCCGGGAACCCTAAACTTGTGGAATGCCAGCTTTCGACCCCGCGCATCCGGTTCTCGATCTGACGGAGTCGTCGACGGTCCTCACCCAGCAGCTCTGCGACATCGAGTCGGTCTCGGGCGACGAGCGGCTCATCGCCGACGCCATCGTGGCGGCGCTCGCCGCGCAGGCGCCGCACCTCGAGATCATCCGCGACGGCGACACCATCGTGGCCCGCACGAACCTCGGGCGGGCGCAGCGCGTGGTGATCGCGGGGCACATCGACACGGTGCCGATCAACGGCAACGTGCCCACCCGCTCCGAGACGATCGACGGCGAGGAGTACCTTTGGGGCCGCGGCACGGTCGACATGAAGGCCGGCGTGGCCGTGCAGCTGAAGCTCGCCGCCGAGCTCACCGATCCCGTGGTCGACATCACCTGGATGTGGTACGACCACGAAGAGGTCTCCAACGAGCTCAACGGCCTCACCCGCCTCGCCGCGAACCACCCCGAACTCTTCGCCGGCGACTTCGCCATCCTCGGCGAGCCGAGCAACAGCCAGGTCGAGGGCGGGTGCAACGGCAACCTGCGCGCGGAGATCCGCGCCTACGGACTGCGGGCGCACTCCGCGCGCAGCTGGGTGGGCGACAACGCCATCCACAAAGCCGCCCCCGTGCTCGCCACGCTCGCGGGCTACCAGGCGCGCGAGGTGGAGGTCGACGGCCTCGTGTACCGCGAGGGCCTCAACGCCGTGGGCATCTCCGGCGGAGTGGCCGGCAACGTCATCCCCGACGAGGTCATGGTGCATGTCAACTACCGCTTCGCGCCGAGCCGCTCCGGTGAGGAGGCCGTGGCCCACATCCACGAGCTCTTCGGCGGCGAGGGCTACGACATCCGCATCGTCGACCTCGCCGAGGGCGCGCGCCCGGGCCTGGATGCTCCGCTGGCGCAGAAGTTCCTCGCGGCGGTCGGCGGCGAGCCCAAGCCCAAGTACGGCTGGACCGATGTGGCCCGCTTCTCGGCCATGGGCGTGCCGGCCGTGAACTACGGCCCCGGTGATCCGCTCAAGGCACACGCCGACGACGAGCGGGTGCGAGTGAGTCAGATCGTTTCGTGCGAGAGCGGCCTGCGCTCCTGGCTCACCGGCGCAGTCTGAGCGGAACGTCGTGACGCAACAGGATGCGCAGCTCGCCGAACCCCGGCGGGCCCCGGTCTCGAGGCTGCGGCTGCGCTATCGGCTCACGCCGTGGTGGGTGCGCGTGCTCGGAGTCTTCGTGCTCTCGCGCGTGGTCACGACGATCATCATCCTGCTCTTCGCGCGGGCGCAGGGGGCGAACCCGTGGACGGGCGCGAACCCGCCGTACCTGAGCTACGCGATCATCTGGGACGGCACCTGGTACAAGATCATCAGCTTCCAGGGCTACCCCTCGATCCTGCCGATGACCACCGACGGCCACGTGGGGGAGAACGCCTGGGCGTTCATGCCCGGCTACCCGTTCCTGGTGCAGGCGCTGCGGGACCTGACCGGCGCATCCTGGGAGCTCGTGGCGGTGTCGCTCTCGGTGCTGTTCGCCGCCGGCACGGCACTCGTGTTCTATCGCCTGATGCGGTTCGTGCTGAAAGACGAGGGCGCGGCCCTGTTCAGCGTGGTGCTGTTCTGCGTGGCGCCGCTCTCGCCGCTGCTGCAGTTCGCCTACGCCGAGTCGATGTCCCTCTTCCTGCTAGTGTCTGCGCTCTACCTCGTGGTGCGGCACCGCTATGGCTGGGTGTTCCCGATCGTGGCGGTGATGGCGCTCACCCGGCCCTCGGGGCTCGCGTTCGCGCTCTTCCTCGGGCTGCACATCGTGCACCGCTTCCTGGTGAGGAAGGAGCATCCGTTCCCTGTGCCGCAGCGCGCGGTGACCGTGGTGCTCGCCGGCTTCAGCGCCTTCATGGGCTTCGCCTGGCCGCTGATCGCCTGGATCGTGACGGGGTCGATGAGCGCCTACACCGACACCGAGCTGGCCTGGCGGGCCTCCTACATCGGCTACGGCGAACTCGTGCCGTTCACCGCCTGGTTCCAGGGCGGCAACTGGTGGCTCGGCGAGCCCCTCGGCATCGTCGTGGTGGTGCTGCTGATCGTGGGCTTCGCAGTGTTCCTGTTCATCCCGCCGGTGAAGCGGCTCGGCGTCGACCTGCGGCTGTGGCTCGCGAGCTACGGTCTCTACTTGCTCGCGGTGTTCTTTCCGCAGTCGAGCACCTTCCGCCTGCTGATGCCGATGTTCCCGGCACTCGGAGCGCTCGCGGTGCCGCGCTCGAAGATCTACCGCACGGTGCTCGTGATCGTCGCCGTCGCCGGTCAGGTGGGCTGGATGACCATCGCCTGGGGCGTGGACGGACGGGACTGGACACCCCCGTGAACCCGGGCCGAACATCCGCCCAATGCCGGGCGCGCGCTCTCAGGAGTTCCACGAGGTCTCGTGCATCCGCGATAATAGAGGTCGACACCACGAAAGGGGAGCCGAATGGCCGCCATGAAACCCAGGACCGGAGACGGACCGATGGAGGCAGTGAAAGAAGGACGCCTCATCATCGTGCGAGTGCCGCTGGAGGGCGGGGGGCGACTCGTCGTCTCCGTCAATGACGCAGAGGCGAAAGAGCTTCACGACGCTCTTGCCGGGGTGGTCAGCCCCGCCTAGCGACACGAGACACGACGGCCTCGGTGCGGATGCGCCGGGGTCGTCGGTGTTTCAGCTCGCGGTCTTGGTGACCTGCAGCAGGCCGTCTCCGGCGGGGGAGAGCGCCACGAGCACGGCGTCGGAGGCGGAGAGCTCGGCGATGAGCGTGCGGAAGTCGGCGACGACGTCGCCGCGCTGTGCCGGATCGGCGACCTTGTCCTTCCAGAGCGCGTGCGGCACGAGCACCGTTCCGCCGCGGCGCACGAGCCGCAGGGCGTGCTCGACGTACTCGATCACCTTGTCGGCGTCGGCGTCGACGAGCACGAGGTCGTAGGAGTTCTCGTTGAGCCGGGGCAGCACGTCGCCGGCGCGCCCCGTGATCAGACGGATGCGGTTGGCCGGCACCCGGGCCTCCAGCAGCGCCGCGCGCGCCACCTGCTGGTGCTCCACCTCGGTGTCGATCGAGGTGATGGTGGCTTCGGGAGCGCCCTTCAGCATCCAGAGCGCGGAGACTCCGAGACCGGTGCCGATCTCGACGATGGAGCGCGCATCCGTCGCCGCAGCGATCACGGCCAGCTGGCTGCCGATGGCGGGCGAGACCGACTCGACCCCCACCTCGGTGGCGTGGGCGCGCGCGGCCATGATCTGGGGGGACTCGACGACGATGTCGTCGGCGAACTTCCAACTGGATTCTTTTCGTGACACGGTGGGCCTCCTCAGCCAGCATAGGGATCCGGTGCCCAGGCAGGCCCGAGGCGCGGCGGTATGCTTTCAGAATGTTCGGGTTGACCTTCGAGAAGCTGCTGCTCATCGGGGTGATCGCGGTGTTCGTGCTCGGTCCGGAGCGGCTCCCCGGCTATGCCGCCAAACTCGCTCAGCTGGTGCGCACCGTTCGCGACATGGCCAACGGCGCGAAAGACCGCATGCGCGACGAGATGGGCCCCGAGTTCGACGACGTCGACTGGAAGAAGCTCGACCCGCGGCAGTACGACCCGCGCCGTATCATCCGCGAGGCACTGCTCGACGAGGAGCCGGCGGGCCCGCCCGCGGTGTCGCCGGTGTCGCGGCCGTCGACCCGGCCGGAGCCCGCCTACCTGCAGCACAAGGCGAAGTCGGCCGGTGGACCGGTCGACGCTACGGCCGCCGCAGCAGTAGCCGCGCCGGCGTCACCCGCTGTGACCGCCTTCGACACCGAGGCGACCTAGCTCGCAAGCGGGGCCGGATCCGGGTCCGGGTCCGGGACCGGGACTGGGTCTGCGTCCATCGGCGCGCTGGATGGTCTCGTCAGCCGAGACGAGCCTCAGCGGGGCGCGACGACGAGCGGGCGCCCGGCGAGACCGCGGCCGCGGCGCGCCAGGCGGTCGGCGACGGCGGCGATGGCGAGGCTCGCCGGATCCGAGGGGTCGGCGAGCACGACCGGCGCACCCGCGTCGCCGCCGGTGCGCAGGGCCAGGCTGAGGGGCACGGAGGCCAGCAGCGGCACCGCGGCATCAGCGGCGTCTGCGCCCGCACCCGCTGCGCTGTCGTGCTCCGCCCGCGCTGTGCCCGCCGCGGGAACCAGCGCGTCATCCGGCGCCAGTGCAGGCCGCTTCTCGGCGGCACGGGCCTGCTGCCGCTCGCTGAGGCGACGGGCGACCTCGGCACCGCCGCCGGCTCCGAAGAGTTCGACGATCGTGCCGTCGGGCGCGGCGAACCCGGCCATGTTCTCGATCACGCCGTAGACGTGCTGCCCGGTCTGCATCGCCACCAGGCCGGAGCGCTCGGCCACGTCGGCCGCTGCCGACTGCGGGGTGGTGAGCACGATCACCTCGGCGTTCGGCAGCAGCTGGCCGAGGGAGATGGCGACGTCGCCGGTGCCGGGGGGCAGATCGAGCAGCAGCACGTCGAGGTCGCCGAAGTAGACGTCGGTGAGGAACTGCTCGATGGTGCGGTGCAGCATCGGCCCGCGCCAGGCCACCGCGCCGCCGGTGGCGGAGGCCTGCTCGGGGTCGATGAACATGCCGATGGAGATGACCTTCACGCCATGCGCGACCGGCGGCAGGATCATCTCGTCGACCCGGGTGGGCCGAGCCGCCACGCCGTTCTCGTCGACGAGCCCCAGGATGCCCGGGATCGAGAAGCCGTAGACGTCGGCGTCGATGAGGCCCACCGAGAGCCCCCGTGCGGCTAGAGCCACCGCGAGGTTGGCGGTGAGGGTGGACTTGCCCACCCCGCCCTTGCCGCTCGTGATGGCGTAGACCCTCGTGAGGGTGCCCGGTCCGAAGGGCATCGTGCGGCGCCCCGGGCCGCGCAGCTGCAGCGTGAGAGCGGCGCGTTCCTCCTTGGTCATCACCGAGACGTCGACGGCCACCCCGCTCACGCCGGGGACACCGGCCGCGGCCTCGCGCACGTCGCGCTCGATGGCCGAGGCGGCCGGGCATCCGACGATCGTCAGCTTCAGGACGACCGAGGCGGTTCCGGATGCGCCGACGTCGACCGCGCCCACCATGCCGAGCTCGGTGATCGGCTTGCGGATCTCGGGGTCGATGACCTGGCTCAGGGCCGCGCGCACCGCATCCGCGACCCCGCCGGGGGCGTGCTGGGCGGCCATCTCAGGCCTTCGGGAGCTCGGGCTGCGCGACGGCCGCACCGGCGGGATCGGTGGCGGAGAGAGCGTCGCTCTCGCGCTGCTCGTCACGTTCGTCGAGCTCGTCGAGGAGCGCCCGAAGCTCGGCGCGGATGAACTCCTTGCTCGCCATGTCCTGCAGGGCGAGCCGCAGGGCCACGACCTCCCGGGCGAGGTACTCGGTGTCGGCGAGGTTGCGCTCGGCGCGCTGCCGGTCCTGCTCGAACTGCACGCGATCGCGGTCGTCCTGACGGTTCTGCGCCAGCAGGATGAGCGGGGCCGCGTAGGACGCCTGGAGCGAGAGGATGAGCGTGAGAGCCGTGAAGCCGATCGCCGCCGAGTCGAAACGCCAGGCTTCGGGCCCCAGGGTGTTGAAGAGCATCCAGACCACGACGAAGAGCGTGAGACCGAAGAGGAACCAGGGTGTGCCCATGGCACGGGCGATGGCCTCGGTGAACCGGCCGAAGCGGTCGCGGCCGGCGACCGGCCGACGGGGGATCACACCGCTGCGGCGGCCTTTGGGGGCGTCGAGCCCTCGGGTGCCTCGAGTGTTGTGGGTGCTGTTGTCACGACGTGCCATGGCCGGTCCTCCTTCCGCGGGTGGTGGGGCGCGGCGCTCCGCTCAGCGCTCGCGTGGGCGTGCGATCCGGCACCCGCTCGGGGGTGTCGTCATCGCTGTCGTTACTTCGCCAGTCGTCGGGCAGGAGGTAGTCGAGGACATCGTCAATGGTCACCACCCCGACCAGTCGGTGGTTGTCGTCGACAACCGGAACGGAGACGAGGTTGTAGCTCGCGAGGATGCGCGACACGACGGCCGCGCTCGTGTCGGCCGTGACCGGCTCCAGACCCTGATCGAGGATCGTGCCGAGGCGCTCGTGGGGCGGATAGCGCAGCATCCGCTGGAAGTGCACCATGCCGAGGAATCGGCCGGTGGGCGGCTCGTACGGCGGCAGGGTCACGCAGATGGCGGCGCCCAGCGCCGGAGCGAGCTCGTGCCGGCGGATGAGGGCGAGGCCCTCGGCCACAGTGGCGTCGGCGCTCACGATGATGGGCTCGGTGGTCATCAGGCCGCCGGCGGTGTCGGGGGCGTAGGCGAGCAGCATGCGCACGTCGTCGGCCTCCTCGGGCTGCATGAGCTCGAGCAGGTGCTCGCCGCGCTCCTCGGAGAGCTGGGCGATGAGGTCGGCGGCATCGTCAGGCTGCATCTGGTCGAGCACGTCGGCCGCGCGGTCGTCGTCGAGCTGGGAGAGGATCTCGACCTGCTCGCTCTCGGGCATCTCCTCGAGCACGTCGGCGAGCCGGTCGTCGGGCAGTTCTTCGGCGACCTCGAGCATGCGGGCCTGAGGGAGGTCGAGCAGGGTGTTCGCGAGGTCGGCGGGCTTGAGGTCGCTGTAGGTCGCGATGAGCTGCTCGGCCGACTGGGCCTGGCCCACTGCGGTCTTCTCGCGCACGTCGGACCAGTTCGCGAAGACCGTCGTGCCCTTGGCGAAGGGGGAGGAGCTGGTCTTTGGGCGGCGAACGAACAGCTGGGCCACCGCCCACTCGCCGGGGCCGAACTCCTCGATGGCGACGTCTTCGATGGTGGCCTGGCCCGTGCCGTCGGCGAACACTACGGTTCGGCCGAGGAGCTCGGCGATCACCCGCACCTCGCCGCCGCGCTGCTCGAAGCGGCGCACGTTGATGAGACCGGTGGTGATGATCTGACCGCTCGAGATGCTCGTGACCCGGCCGATCGACACGAAGACGCGCCGGCGCCCGGGGATCTCGACGATGAGGCCGACGACGCGCGGCGGGTCGTCTTTGCGGTAGACGACGAGCACGTCGCGCACCTTGCCGAGCCGGTCGCCGGCGGGGTCGAAAACGGTGCACCCCGCCAATCGGGCGACGAAGACTCTGGTGGCACTCACGACTACTAACTTAGACCTTCGCCCTGGGCGCTCCCGGCACGCGCGAGGGTCAGGCGTTCAGGCGGGCGAACCACTCCTCGACCTCGTCGGCGGTGCGGGGGATGGCGGCGGAGAGGTTCTCGGCGCCGTCGGCCGTCACCAGCACGTCGTCTTCGATGCGCACACCGATTCCCCGCATCTCGACCGGCACCGTGAGGTCGTCGGGCTGGAAGTAGAGACCCGGTTCGATGGTGAACACCATGCCGGCCTCGAGCACGCCGTCGAGATACATCTCGCGCCGCGCCTGCGCGCAGTCGTGCACGTCGATGCCGAGGTGGTGGCTCGTGCCGTGCACCATGTAGCGGCGGTGCTGCTGGTTGTCGGCCTCGAGCGCCTGCTCGGCCGTGACCGGCAGCAGGCCCCACTCCGCGGTGCGTTTCGCGATGACGGCCATCGCCGTCTGATGGATCTCCCGGAACCGGATTCCCGGCCGCACGATGGCGAAGGCCGCATCGGCCGCCTCGCGCACCGCCTCGTAGATCGTGCGCTGCACCTCGGTGTAGCGGCCCGCCACCGGGATGGTGCGCGTGATGTCGGCCGTGTACAGGCTGTCGAGCTCGACCCCGGCGTCCATCAGGATGAGGTCGCCCGGGACGACCGGGCCGTCGTTGCGCGTCCAGTGCAGGATGCAGGCGTGCGGGCCCGAGGCGGCGATGGTGTCGTAGCCCACGGTGTTGCCGTCGAGCCGGGCACGCGTGTTGAACACGCCCTCGACCAGGCGCTCGCCGCGTTCGTGCTGCGAACTGCGCGGGAAGTCGGCGATCACGTCGTCGAAGCCGCGCGCGGTGGCGGCGATGGCCAACCGCATCTGCTCGATCTCGTAGGCGTCTTTCACCAGGCGCTGCTCCGAGAGCACTCGGGCCAGTTCGGCGTCGGCCTCGTCGCCGGCGCCGGCCGGCAGCTCCGGGGCGGGCTCGCGCAGCACGAGCGTGCCGGCATCGAAGACCACCCCGTCGAAGTCGGCGATGCCGCGGGTGGCGATCGCGAGGTCGCTCGCGACCTGGGCGAGCGAGGGACGCGGCCCGATCCAGAACTCGCCGATCTCGGGGTTCGCGTAGAACTCGTCGGAATCGCGGCCCGCGCGCTCACGGAAGTAGAGCGTGGCCTCGTGGCCGGCGCCCGAGGGCTCGAGCACCAGGAAAGACCCCGGCTCGGCGTCGGAGGCCCAGCCCGTGAGGTAGGAGAAGGCGGAGTGCGCGCGGAACGGGTAATCGGTGTCGTTCGAGCGCTGCTTCAGCGCACCCGCCGGAACGATCAGGCGCTTGCCCGGGAACAGCGCCGAGAGGGCCTGCCGGCGGGCGGCCGCGTACGGGGCCTGCTCGCGCGCCGGGGGCAGCACGTCGTCGCGCTCGGCCCAGTTCGAGCCGATGTAGTCGCGGAACCGCTCGGAGCTCGGCGTGGTCGACCGATTGCTGGTGGCGCGGGGCTCGGGGGCGTCGGTCACCGGGTGACCGGCCGCGAGCGCAGCGGTGGTCTCGGCGGGGGTGTGCTCGGTGGCGGTGTGCTCGGTGGCGGTGTCTGAGGTGTTGGCCATGCATCCATTCTCCACCCGCGCATCCGGAGCGCTCGCGGATGCGCGGTGTCTGTGGAGAACCGGCCGACTCGTTACGATTGTGGAATGTCTTCCGATCGGCGCTTCCGGGAGCCGATCGATCTGCACACGCACAGCAGGGTCTCCGACGGCACGGAATCGCCGGCGCGCCTGGTGGCCGCCGCGGCCGCGGCCGGCCTCGGCACCGTCGCTCTGACCGATCACGACTCGACCGCGGGCTGGGCCGAGGCCACGGATGCGGCTCGCCGCGAGGGCGTGACGCTCATCCCGGGCATGGAGCTCAGCACCCGCGTCGACTGGTCGAGCGTGCACCTGCTCGCGTACCTGTTCGACCCGAACAACGCGAAGCTCGTGGCCGAGACCGCGCGCATCCGGGAGGCGCGGCTGCACCGGGCCGAGGAGATGGTCGCCCGGATCTCGCGCGACTACGACGTGAACTGGGACGACGTGGTCGCCCAGACCAACCCCGGCGCGACCGTGGGCCGGCCGCACATCGCCGACGCCCTCGTGGCCCGCGGGCTCGCGGGCACGCGCAGTGAGGCCTTCGCGGGAATCCTGCACTGGCGGGCCGGCTACTACCAGCCGCACTACGCGCCCGACCCGCTCATGGCGATCGAACTCGTGGTGACGGCGGGCGGGGTGCCCGTGATCGCGCATCCGGCCACGGTGAGCCGCGCCGACGTGGTGCTCGAGCACCGGATGCGCGACTTCGTGGAGGCGGGCCTGTTCGGCCTCGAGATCGACCACCGCGAGAACACGCCGGAGGGCAGGGTGCGGCTCCAGCGGCTCGCCGACGAATACGGGCTGCAGCTCACGGGGTCGAGTGACTACCACGGCGAGGGCAAGCCCAACCGCCTCGGTGAGAACACCACCCGCCCCGAAGTGCTCGACGCCCTCATCGCCCGAGCGACCGGCTGGCAGCCCGTCTACCCGGCCTGACCCCTCCCTCACGGCCGCTGGCGTCATCGGCCGCCAGCCATCGGTGGTCGGTGGTCGGCCATCGGCCATCGGCCAGAGATCGAGCACCGCGCGACCAAAACGAAGGAGATCTTCCACGACACCCCGTTGCCGGCCTGGGGCCGGCGGCGTGTCGTGGAAGATCTCCTTGTTTTTGGGAGGTTGCCCTGGTCGGGGAAAAGGCTCCTGGGGTGGGGGCTACTCGGCGGCGGGGCGGGGGGCGCGGCGGCGGGTGCGGCTGCGGCGGCGCGGAGCGCTGTTGCCGTCGTGGTGCTCGGAGCCGGCTCCGGCGGAGGTGGACTCCGTCGAGGCGGCGGAGCCGGACGAGGAGGCGGCCTCACCGGCAGCCGCGGGGGCCGCGGCGGGGAAGATCTCGTTGAAGCTGCGGGGTGCGCCGTCGGCACCGGCCGAGCGGTTGCGGCTGCGCGGCGCCCGGCCCTCGGAGGAACGGCCCTCGGAGGAACGGCCCTCGGAAGAGCGGCCCTCGGAGGAACGGCCCTCGGAAGAGCGGCCCTCGGAGGAGCCGCCTGAGCGCGAGCGCCCGTCGCCGGAGCGTGCGTCACCCGAGCGGGAGCCGCCTCGCGATCCGCCGCGGTCGCCGCCTGAGCGGGAGCCGCCGCCCGCACCCGACCCGGTTCCCACCTCGGCCGAGCGCGTCGACGCCTTCAGGCGCCCGCGGGTGCCCTCCGGGATGTCGAGGTCGGTGAACAGGTGCGGCGACGAGGAGTAGGTCTCGGTGGGCTCGGGCTGGCCGAACTCGAGGGCCCGGTTGATGAGCGCCCACTTGTGCAGGTCGTCCCAGTCCACGAAGGTGACCGCGATACCGGTCTTGCCGGCGCGGCCCGTGCGGCCGGCACGGTGCAGGTAGGTCTTGTCGTCGTCCGGGATGGTGTGGTTGATCACGTGCGTGACGTCGTCGACGTCGATGCCGCGGGCGGCGACATCCGTGGCGATCAGGATGTCCTTCTTACCGGCCTTGAACGCGGCCATGGCGCGCTCGCGCTGCTCCTGGTTGAGGTCGCCGTGCACGGCGGCAGCGTTGAAGCCGCGGTCGTTGAGCTCTTCGACGAGCTTGGCGGCGGCGCGCTTGGTGCGGGTGAAGATGACGGTCTTGCCGCGGCCCTCGGCCTGCAGGATGCGCGAGATGACCTCGTCTTTGTCCATGTTGTGGGCGCGGTAGATGAGGTGCTTGATGTTCGCCTGCGTCAGGCCCTCGTCGGGGTCGGTGGCGCGGATGTGGATGGGCCGGTTCATGAAGCGGCGCGCGAGGGCGACGATCGGGCCGGGCATCGTGGCCGAGAAGAGCATGGTGTGACGCTCGGGCGGGGTCTGCGCGAACAGCTTCTCGATGTCGGCGAGGAAGCCGAGGTCGAGCATCTTGTCGGCCTCGTCGAGCACCATCTCCTGCACCTTGCCGAGGTTCAGCAGGCGCTGGCCGGCGAGGTCGAGGAGGCGGCCCGGGGTGCCGACGACGATCTGCGCGCCGGCCTTGATCTGCTCGATCTGCCCCTCGTAGGCCTTGCCGCCGTAGATCGAGACGATCTTGGTGGGCCGGTTGCCCGCGGCGATCTCGAGGTCTTCGGTGACCTGCACGCAGAGTTCGCGGGTGGGCACGACGACGAGCGCCTTGACGCCCGGCTCGGGGTCGAGCCCGAGGCGCTGGATCAGCGGCAGGCCGAATCCGAAGGTCTTGCCGGTGCCGGTCTTGGCCTGGCCGATGATGTCCTGCCCGTCGAGGGCGAGGGGGATGGTCTGCTCCTGGATGGGGAAGGGCTCGAGGATGCCTTTGGCTGCGAGGGCGTCGACCATGTCCTGGTCGATGTTGAGATCGGAGAACGTCTCGATGTTATTGGTCACTGGGATACCTGTCGTGAGTGCGAGGCCGCCGTGGTGAGAACGGTGCTGCGATGGCAGCGAAGCGATGACCGGCGATGGCGCCGGGCGGCGGCGATTGCCCCGAGTTTCGTCAGGGCCCGGATCGAGTTTAGTCGACTGAGGTCTTCTCGACGTCGTACGGCGCTCCGTGACGCGCGAAGAGCGCCCGGGCGGGGCCGATAGGATGGCCGTCGTGTTCGGATTCCTCCGCCGCCCGAAGGTGCGCATCGACATTCCGCGGCTGAAGCCCCGGATCGACACCTCGAGCTACCCCAAGGTGAACCTGGCGGAGCTGACCCCCGAGGTGCTGCCCTATCTCGGGCAGGTCGCCTACGTGCAGCTCGCGATCTTCGAGGAGCTGTCGGATGCCATCGGCCGGGCCCCCACGGTCGCCGCCAAGCAGGCGCTCGCCCCCGCTGCGGGCCAGGCGCTCGACAAGCACGAGCGCTTCGTGGCCGAGATCCGCCGCCGGGTGGACACGCCGTCGGAGATCATCGCGCCGTTCACTCCCGGCATCGACCGCTACCGGGCCCTCGTGAAGGGCGCCGACTGGTACGAGCAGCTCGCGAGCGTCTATCTGACCTCGGGCATCCTCGACGACTTCTTCACCCTGCTCGCCGTGGGCCTGCCGGGCGACATCGGCCCGCGCTGCGTGGCCATCCTCGACGCCGAGACCGGCCGCGACGCCATCGACCGCATCCTGGCCGAGGCCATCACCGGTGACCCGGTGCTCGGCTCGCGGCTCGCGATGTGGGGTCGTCGCGTCGTGGGCGACACCTTGCTCGTCGCGCGCTCGGCCATCCATCTCACGGGCAATCCCGAGTCCGACGAGCAGCGCATCGAACCGGTCTTCACCGAGATGATCGCGGCACACACCCGCCGGATGGACCGCCTCGGCCTCACGGCCTGAGCAGTGTGCGGGGCCGGCATTCGACGCGCGGGTCGCGCGGCGCGGTCAGACCGCGGCGCGACCCGACAGCAGGAGCTGCAGGCGCTGCTCGTCGTGGGTCTTGCGGCTGCGACCGATCTGGATGTCGGCGGCGGCCACCACGAGAGCGGTCACGACGAGGCTGACGACCCAGATCCATCCGCCGTCCCAGGCCCAGCCGGCCCAGGTGAGCGCCACCCACACCACGGACGACACGGCGGCTCCGATGGCGGGGATCAGCACCGCGCCGTGGCGGTCGCGGTTCGGCAGGAAGTAGCGGGCGAAGAGCCCGAGGATGATTCCGCCGAGGGTGATGAACAGCAGTTCCATGAGGGGATGCTAGCCGACGAAGCCGACGCGGCGGGACTCTTCGCTGCCGATCTCGACGTAGGCGAGCGAGGCGACCGGGACGACGTAGAGCTTGCCCTTGTTGTCGGAGAGGGTGAGGTGCGTGCCAGTGCCGGTGAGGGCCTCGGCTACGGTCTTCTCGATCTCGGCGGGGGTCTGGCTCGACTCGAAGTTGAGCTCACGGGGCGAGTTGGCGATGCCGATACGGATGTCCATCAGATGTGCCTTTCACGTCACGTGATCGGATTGACGACCACGTGCCCAGGTTACGGCACCGCGTGGGCCCGGATGCCCGTGCGGGCCCCCCGGGGCACCAGCCCACAGCGAACACCCCGGCCGCGGCGCGGGGGCTTCCGGTGTCGGACGCGGCGGCTAGCGTTGTGGCCGTGACTTCCCCTGCCCCGTTCGAGCTCGACGCCCGTCAGCGGGCCGTTCTCGAGCGCCCGGCCGACTCCACCTTCTCGGTGCTCGGCGCCCCCGGAACGGGCAAGACGCTCACGCTGATCGAGCTCGTGGCCGACCGCGTCGAGCGCTGCGGGCTGACGCCCGAGAGCGTGCTCGTGCTCGCGCCGACCCGCAAGAGCGCCACCGCCCTGCGCGACCGGGTGGCCCTGCGACTCGGCATCCCGAGCAACGGGCCGCTCGCGCGCACGGCGAGCTCGGCCGCGTTCGAGGTGGTGCGGGCGGCGGGCGCATCGACCGGGAGGCCGGTGACGCTGCTCACGGGCGCCGAGCAGGACCGCATCGTGGCCGAACTGCTGCAGGGCGACATCGACGACGCGGCCGAGGGGAAGCCGGGCATCCCCTGGCCCCCGGTTCTTCCGCCCGAGGTGCGGAGGCTGCGCGCGTTCCGCACGGAGCTCCGCGAGCTGATGATGCGCGCCACCGAGAACGGCGTCGGGCCGGCACGGCTCGCGGCGCTCGGCGAGCGACTGGAGCTGCCGGAGTGGGTGGCGGCCGCCGCCTTCCTGCGGGAGTACGCCACGACCATCGAGGGTTACGGCACGGCCCAGCTCGACTCGGCCGAGCTGCTCGCGGAGGCCCGCCGCCTCGTGCGCGACGCCGGGGCGCTGAGTCACCTGCGCCTCGTGGTGATCGACGACACGCACGACCTCGCGGTGGGCGCGCTCAACCTCGTGCGCGAGATCGCGCGGAGGGGCACGCCCGTGGTGGCGTTCGGAGATCCGGATGCCTCGACCGCCGGTTTCCGGGGCTCCGACACCCGGGCGCTCGGGCAGCTCGCCCGCACGCTCGGCGTTGAGACGGGTGCGCCCGTCGTGCTCGAGGTCTCGTACCGGCAGCGCGGGGTGCTGCGGGAGTTCACCCAGCGCGTGACGGAGCGCATCGGCACGGCCGCGGCGGGCGCCCAGCGCCGCACCGTCGACGCACCGGCCGTGCCGGACCACCCGGATGCGGTCCAGACAGCACCTCGGGAGGCCGGCGCCTCGGCGGAGGGGGACCTCGTCGACCCGGCCGGATCCCCGTCGGGCACGACGGCCGACGACGACGTGTCCGCAGAGGGCGCGGCAAGGGCTCGTGCTTCTGACGGCGATGCGACAGCGGGTGGTGCTTCTTCTGGTGGTCGCGCGCCGGGGGCTCCGGCGGCCGGCCGCGGCGCATCGGCGACCCCCGCATCCGGAGGCCGGGTGCTCAGCATCCAGGCCGATTCACGCACCGCCGAGATCGCGACGATCGCGCGGCTGCTGCGCGAGCGCTTCCTGCTGCACGGCACCGACTGGTCGCGCATGGCCGTCGTGGTGCGCTCGGGCGCGCTCGTGCCCGCGATGGCGCGCGGCCTCGCGCTCGCCGAGGTGCCCACCCGCACGCTCTCGGCGGTGCAGGCCCTGCGCGACGACTACGCGGCCCGCCACCTCGCCGAGGGGCTCGCGCTCGCGATGGGCAAGCTCGATCCGACGCCGGACGTGCTCACCTCCGTGATCCTCGGGCCGCTGTGCGGGGTCGACGCGGTGGGGCTGCGCCGCCTGCGGCTCGCGCTCCGGCACGAGGAGCTCGCGCACGGCGGCGGCCGGCACTCCGACGAGCTGCTGCGCGAAGCCGTGGCCGTGCCCGGGGTGCTCGCCTCGATCGACTCCTCGCCCGCCCGGCGGGTGGCCCACCTCGGCGCCACTCTGCTCCAGCTCGGCGAGAGCTTCCGCGCCGGCGCGACGGTCGAGGAGCTGCTCTGGCAGCTCTGGCAGCGCTCGGGTCTCGCGAAGCGCTGGGGTGAGCTCGCGGCCGGCTCCGGCATCGTGGCCGACGAGGCCAACCGCAACCTCGACGGTGCGGTGGCGCTGTTCACCGCTGCCCGCCGGGCCGTCGAGCGCGAACCCGAGCGCCCGGCCGAGCTCTTCATCGACGAGTTCTTCGGTGTCGAGGTGCCCGAGGACACGCTCTCGCCTCGCTCCCGCGCCGACTCGGTGCTCGTCACGACGCCCACCGGCGCCGTGGGGACCGACGTCGACGTGGTGGTGGTCGCGGGCCTGCAGGAGTCGGTGTGGCCGAACCTGCGGCTGCGCGGCTCGCTGCTGCACGCCCAGCGCCTGAGCGCCGTGGCCGGAGAGGGCGCCGTCGAAGGCGCAGGCTCCTCGGCGGCCGCGACCGACGACACCCGCGCCGACGTGCTCTCCGACGAGCTGCGGATGTTCGCGCTCGCCGTCTCCCGCTCGCGCGAGCTCACCGTGCTCAGCTGCGTGGCCAACGACGACGAGCAGCCCTCGCCGTTCTTCGGCCTCGCCCCGGATGCCGACCCCGTGCCGCCGGCGCGGCATCCGCTCTCCCTGCGCGGGCTCACCGGATCCCTGCGGCGCCGGGTGACCGAGGAGGGCGACCGCAGGGTGGCGGCCCAGGCGGCGGCCGCGCTGGCCCGGCTCGCCGCCGCGGGCGTGCCGGGCGCGGCTCCCGCCGACTGGTACGGCCTGCTCGAGGCCTCCACCGAAGACCCGGTGGTCGACCCCGACGACGCCGAGGCCGTCGTGCGCGTCTCGCCGTCGCGCATCGAGGCCTTCGAGCAGTCGCCGCTCGTCTGGTTCGTCGACCAGGTGGCCGGCGGATCGAAGAGCCTCGCCGCCGGCATCGGCACCATCGTGCACTCGGTGATGGAACGCGTCTCGGCCGACCCCGAGGCCGCCCTCACGAGCGAGGAACTGCAGCAGGCCGCCGAGGAGCGCTGGGGCGAGTTGCGGTTCGAGGCCCCGTGGATCGAGGAGCGCGAGCGGCGCGCCCTGCACACGAAGCTCGACGGGCTCTCCGACTACCTGCGCCGCTTCGCCGACGGCGGGCACACGCTCGTGGGCGCCGAGGCGCCGTTCCGGCTACGGCAGGGGCGGGCCGAGGTGAACGGCTCGATCGACCGCATCGAACGGCGTTCCGACGGCTCGGTGGTGGTCATCGACCTCAAGACCGGCAAGTACCCCGTGTCGGCGAGCGACATCCCGCGCCACGCGCAGCTCGCGAGCTACCAGCTGGCGTTGCGCTCCGGCGCGGTGGAAGGCTTCGAGGAGACGGCGGAGTCGGCGCACGGCGGCGCGGCCCTGCTCTACGTGGCCAAGGGCGACCGGGAGGTGCGTTTCACGCTGCGCTCGCAGGATCCGCTCGACGAGGCGGCGCTCGCCGAGATCGCCGAGCGCATCGAGACCGTCGCCGACGGCATGGCGGCAGCGACCTTCGCGGGGCTCGCCGAGGTGGAGGAACGCGACATCCAGAACCGTTACGAGTACCGCATCCAGCTCATCAAGGCGGTGAGCGAATGACCGACGCGCTCTTCGACCTCTCCGATCTCGACGACCCGGGCGCCTTCGCCCCGGCCGGCCGGCCGCGCGTGCCGGTACCGGAGCCCCGCCGCCTCATCCCGGCGGCCGAGATCGCCGAACGACTGGGGCTGCCGAGCCCGACTCCGCAGCAGCGCGCGGTGATCGAGGCCCCCCTCGACCCCCGCATCGTGGTGGCGGGCGCCGGCAGCGGCAAGACGGAGACGATGGCCAACCGGGTGGTCTGGCTCGTCGCGAACGGGCTCGTCGGCGTGCCGGAGGTGCTCGGTCTCACCTTCACGCGCAAAGCGGCCGGCGAGCTCGCGGTGCGCATCCGCGACCGCCTGCAGCAGCTCACGCGCTCCGGCATCGCCGAGGTGGAGTTCGACCCCTTCGACGCGCCCTCGATCGCCACCTACAACGCCTTCGCGAACAGCATCTTCCGGGAGAACGCGGTGGTGATCGGCCGGGAGGGCGAAGCGGCCGTGCTGAGCGAGGCCTCGGCGTGGCAGCTCGCCCGCAAGGTCGTGGTGGGCAGCGCCGACGAGCGGCTGCTGCGGGTGGACAAGTCGGTCGACGTGGTGACCTCGGCCGTGCTGGCGCTCAGCCGGGCCCTGGCCGAGAACGTGGTGGGCTCGGGCGAGGTGGCCGCCTACGCGGAGCGGTTCGGCCGGCTGGCCGAGCTGCCCACCGGCTCGGCGCGCATCCGCTCGGCCCTGCAGGCCGACCTCGCACGGGCCGTGGGCGCGGTGTCGAACCTGCCGCTGCTGCTCGACCTCGCGGATGCCTATGCGGCCGAGAAGGTGCGCCGCGGCTACGTGGAGTACTCCGACCAGATCGCGCTCGCGCTCGCCATCGTGGAGAGCACGCCCCGGGTGGTGGCCGACTACCGGGAGCGCTACCGCGTGGTGCTGCTCGACGAGTACCAGGACACGAGCGTGGTGCAGACCCGTCTGCTCGCGGCGCTCTTCCGTGGCCAGGCGGTCATGGCGGTGGGGGATCCCCACCAGTCCATCTACGGCTGGCGCGGGGCCAGTGCCGCGAACCTGGCCCGTTTTCCCGAGGACTTCGGCGCGGATGCGCAGGCGCCGTTCGCGCTCTCCACCAGCTGGCGCAATCCGAGGCTCGTGCTCGACGCCGCCAACGCGCTCGTGCAACCCCTGTCGGCCGCCTCACGCGTGCCCGTCGAGCAGCTCGGACCGCGCCCGGGCGTGGCCGAGGGTCGGCTCGACGTCTCGTTCTCCGAGACCGTGAAAGACGAGGCCCGGGCGGTGGCCGCCTGGTTCGCGCAGCAGCTCGCGGAGCGCGGCCCCGACGGAGGCCGCCGCTCGGCCGCCCTGCTCTGCCGCTCGGTGAAGAAGATCGAGCCGTTCACGGCCGCACTCGACGAGCGGGGCATCCCCTATCGCGTGCTCGGCATCGGCGGGCTGCTCGGCGAGCCGGCGGTGGCCGACCTGGTCTCCACCCTGCGCGTGCTCTACCACCCCACGGCCGGCGCCGACCTCGTGCGCGTGCTCGCAGGGGCGCGGTGGCGCATCGGCACCCGCGACCTCGTGGCGCTGCGGACGGTGGCGTCGTGGATCGCCCAGCGGGACCACCGCTTCCAGAAGCTCGATGACACGGTGGCGGGCCAGCTGCGCGGCTCGATCGTGGCCGACGAAGACCGCTCCATCATCGACGCGCTCGACTTCATCGCCACGGCGCCCGAGGGCCACGGTGCGCTCGAGGGCTTCTCGGAGGTCGGGCTCGAGCGGCTCCGGCGCGCCGCAGGGCAGTTCGCCGCCCTGCGCACGCGCGCCGGCCTCGGACTCGTCGACTACGTCGACCTCGTGCAGCAGGAGTTGCTGCTCGACGTCGAAGTGCTCGCGAGCCCCCATGCCACGGCCGGGCGCGCGAGCCTCGACGCCTTCTCGGAGCAGCTCACCTCGTTCCTCGCGCTCGATCCGGCGGCCGGGCTCGGGGAGTTCCTCGGCTGGCTCGAAGAGGCTGAGAAGCGCGACCGCCTGGAGCCGCGCACCGAGGAGGCCGAACCGGGAACGGTGCAGATCCTCACCATCCACGGATCGAAGGGGCTGGAATGGGATGTCGTGGCCATCCCGCGCATGGTCGAGAGCGAGCTGCCGGGAGACCCGCGTTCCTCTCTCGGCTGGCTGGCCTTCGGCGAGCTGCCCTTCGACTTCCGCGGCGACGCGGCCGAGTTGCCGAGCCTGGCCTGGCGCGCCGCCGCCCAGCAGATCGAGGTGAAGGCCGCGATCGACGCCTTCAAGCGCGAGAACGCCGAGCACTACGCCGCGGAGCAGCGACGGCTGATCTACGTGGCCGTCACGCGCGCGAAGGAGAGTCTGCTCGTCTCCGGCTCGTTCTGGACCACCGGGGTGAAGAAGGTGCGCGGGCCCGGGGTTTACCTGCGTGAGCTCGAGGCGGCCGGGGTGATCCCGGCCGGCGCGCTGCCCGAGACGGCCGAGAACGACGAGAACCCGCTCGCCGAGTCCGAGAGCTGGGTGGTGTGGCCGCGCGACCCCCTCGGCGCCCGCCGGGCCCGGGTGGCCGCGGCGGCCTCGGCCGTCGCCGACGCCGATCCCGGCCTGGCGACGCCGTGGGACCACGAGATCGAGCTGCTGCTCGCCGAACGGGCCGCCCGGCACGGCGAACGGATGCTCGATGTTCCGGTGCGCATCCCGGCCTCGCGCTTCAAGGACTACGTGTCCGATCCGCAGAAGGTGGTGCGGGCGCTGCAGCGGCCGATGCCCGAGCAGCCGTTCCGCCAGACCCGGCTCGGCACCCGCTTCCACAGCTGGGTGGAGGAGCGGTTCCGCCGCGGCGGGGGAGCGGAGCTTCTCGCGCTGGCCGAGGTGGGCCCGCTCTCCGGTGACGTCCTCGACGCGATCGACGGTGAACTCGAGCCGCTCGACGAGGAGCTGGAGGAGCTCGGCACGCAGCCCGACGCGACCGAGGCGACGGCGGCGCCCGGGCAGACGTCGGTGGCGGCAGAGGATTCCTCCGTGCCCGTGCCCGACGACGACGCGCTCTTCCAGCGCCTGATCGACACCTTCGAACGTTCCCCCTTCGCCGACCGGCAGCCCGTGGAGGTCGAGGTCGAGATCCACCTCGTGCTGGCCGGCCGGATCGTGGTGTGCAAGATCGACGCGGTCTTCGCCGATGACGAGGGCGACTCCTTCGAGGTGGTGGACTGGAAGACCGGCAAGGCCCCGGCCGACGCCGCCGACCTCGAGCTCAAGCAGCTGCAGCTCGCGCTGTACCGGCTGGCCTATGCGCGCTGGAAGGGCATCGACGTCGAGCGCGTGGGCGCATCCTTCTACTTCGTCAGTGACGACACCGTGGTGCGCCCCGAGCGGTTGCACTCCGAGGCCGAGCTCGAGGTGCTCGTGCGGGAGTCGCTCTGACGGCCGGGGGAGCGGCGGTGGAGCGGGTCTAGTCCTCGGAGATGCGGTTCGCGTGCTCGGTGGCTCCGGCGGACACGCCCGGCAGCGGGGTGCGGTCGAGCATCGCCTCGACGTCTTCGACGGCCATGATCTGGCCGGTGTCGGTGGAGAGCGGGTTGAGCAGGTCGTTCTGCACGGTGGCGCTCAGGCCGTCGAGCATGGCTTCGGCGTCGCTCACGACCGACTGGTCGCGGGTGTCGATGCCGTGGAGCAGCCAGCGCGCGATCTCGAGTTCGGCGTAGAGCCGGGCGCGCTTGCGCAGCTGCCGGTCGGCGGGCTTCGAGAGCGCGCGCTCGTAGCCCTCGTACACCCGGTCGGCGCTCTCCGCGCTCGACGCCGAGTTCAGCCAGTACAGGTCGAGCGCCGGATCGCCCACGCGCAGGCTCTGCCAGCCGAGCACCCCGGTGACGGTGTCGGACGCGAGCAGGAACGACTCCGGCGCGAGGGCCCCGTTGACGACCGTGGGCTGGAACTGCCAGAGTGCGCTGTCCTCCAGCGCGATCGACCAGCGGGTGAGCAGCTCCTTCGGCACCTTGCCGGTGGCGGCGGCCCGGTCGGCGAGCTTGCGCGAGGTGGCGGCCACCTGCGCGGCCGTGTGGGCGGTGAGCCCCGCATCCGACACCACCGAGGTGGGGAGCGAGTGGATGGCGGCGATCGCGCGCCCGATGGAGCCGGATGCGCTCTGCTCGCCGCCGATGTCGTCGAGCGAGCCGGGGTGCCCCGGGATGTAGTCGTAGACCACCGCCCGGGTCTCGCCGACCGGGGCCTGACCCTGCACCGAGGGGATGTGGAACGGGAGCCGCGAGCGCATGCCGGAGGTGAGCGCGTTGAGCGCCACGAGGTCGCGCGACTGCTCTGCCTCGGCGTCGGAATCGGTGGGGACCCGCACCACGTACTCGTCGCCTCCGCGCAGGGTGACCACGGCCGAATCGAAGCGGCCGGCGCTCCCGCTTGTGAGCGCACGGGTCGCGACGATGTCGGCTCCGGGCACGGCGGAGGTCGCGAGCGCGGCTAAAGTGAGGTGGGATCTCGCCATAGCCTCAAGGGTAGGGCGGCTTCGTCCGGCCGAGGCTTTCGCCACGCACGATTGGTCAACCATGTCACGCGCTTTCTCGTCAACGCTGCCTCTCTCGCGTCACCGGATCGATCGCGACCATGAGTCGCGTGCAGACACCGCTGCGCTCGACGAGCGGTGGCGCGGCCCGGAGGCGCGCGTGCTCGTGCTCCACCGCGGTCAGGCGCTCGCGCTCAGCGGCTCGAACGGCGATCACGACGGCTTCGGTCCGCGCGTGGCGCCGGTGGCGCATCCGGTTCTCGACCTGCGCCCGACGGCGTCGCTGCCGGCGCTCGCGCTCGAAGAGCTGGCGCAGGGCGGCGTGCGGCTCTACCTCGGCCGCTCGCTCGACGGTGACGACCGCGTCCCGGCGGGAGCGGCGTTGTTCGCGATCTCGGTGACGGATGCGGTGGCCGCCGCCCTGGAGTCGCCCACCTCGAGCTGGCTGAATCTGCGCATGGTGGCCGCCGACCTCGACGACGCGGCGGCCGGCTACTTCACGGAGGCCCTGGCGACCTTCAACTGGCATGCCACGCACACGCACTGCCCGCGCTGCGGCGCGGCCACCACCGCGGAGAGCGGCGGCTGGGTGCGGCGCTGCCCGGTGCAGGACATCGAGTTGTTCCCGCGCACCGATCCGGCCGTGATCGTGGGCATCGTCGACGCCGACGACCGCCTGCTGCTCGGGTCGAATGCCCTGTGGGAGAACAACCGCTTCTCGCTGCTCGCCGGCTTCGTGGAACCCGGCGAGTCGCTCGAGGCCGCCGCCGTGCGCGAGATCGCGGAGGAGTCGGGAGTCGTGATCGACGACCCGGAGTACGTGGGTTCGCAGCCGTGGCCGTTCCCGGCCTCACTCATGGTGGGCTTCATGGCCCGCGTGTCGGCCGAGCATCCGCCGGTGCTCCGGCCCGACGGCGACGAGATCCTGGAACTGCGGTGGTTCACCCGTGAGCAGATCGCCGACCCGGCGAGCGGCGTGCTGCTGCCGGGCTCGGCGTCGATCGCCCGGGCGATCATCGAGCGCTGGTTCGGCGGCCCGCTGCCCGAACCGGTGCCGGCCGAAGCGCGCGCGTGACCGATTCCGACGCCCTGCTCGAAGCCCTCGACCCGCAGCAGCGGGTGGCGGCGCGCTCCCTGCTCGGGCCCGTCTGCATCCTCGCCGGCGCCGGCACGGGCAAGACCCGGGCCATCACGCATCGCATCGCCTACGGGGTGGCGACGGGCGTGTACTCACCCAACCGGGTGATGGCCCTCACCTTCACCGCGCGGGCCGCCGCCGAGCTGCGCACCCGGCTGCGCCCGCTCGGCGCCGGCTCGGTGGCGGCGCGCACCTTCCACTCCGCGGCACTCGCCCAGCTCAACTACTTCTGGCCCCAGGTGATCGGGGGAGAGGCCCCGCGCATCATCGACAACAAGGCCAGAGCCATCGCCCAGGCCGCCGAGCTGCTTCGGCTGCGCGTCGACACCGCGACCCTGCGCGACGTCGCCGCCGAGATCGAGTGGCGCAAGGTGTCGAATCTGAGCGTGGCCGACTACGAACTGAAGGCGCGCACCGTGCGCACCATGCCGGCGAGCGTGTCGGTGGAGCAGATGATCGCCCTGCACGAGCGCTACGAGCAGCTCAAGGACGAGCGGCGGCAGCTCGACTTCGAAGACGTGCTGCTGGTGACGGCCGGCATGATCGAGCTGGAGCGCTCGGTGGCGATCCAGGTGCGCGAGCAGTACCGCTTCTTCGTGGTGGACGAGTACCAGGACGTCTCGCCGCTGCAGCACCACCTGCTGCAGCAGTGGCTCGGCGATCGGCGCGACCTCTGCGTGGTCGGTGACGCCAGCCAGACCATCTACTCCTTCGCCGGCGCGAGCGCCGAGTTCCTGCTCGACTTCGGCCGTCGCCACCTGAACGCCACGGTGGTGACGCTCGAGCAGAACTACCGCTCCACTCCCGAGATCATCACCGTCGCGAACCGTCTCATGCGCGGTCGCCCCGGTGCGCTCACACTGCACGCCGCCCTGCCGCCCGAGCCGGAGTCCGGGTCCGGGTCGGAGTCCGAAACCGTCGGCCCGGAGCCGGCCGTCTCAGCGGCGAGTGCCACGGAGGCACCCGGATCGCCGCCGGCGCCGGCGCTCGCCGCCGAGACCTCTTCGGGCACCGCCGCCATGCCGCTCGCCGCCGAGCCACGAGTCACCGCCTACAGCCACGACCTCGCCGAAGCCGAAGGCGTGGCCCGTGAGATCGCCGCACTCGTGGCCGCCGGAACCCCGCCGCAGGACATCGCCGTGCTCTACCGCGTGAACGCCCAGTCGGCCGTGCTCGAGCAGGCGCTCGCCGCGGCCGGGGTCGCCTACCAGCTCCGCGGAGCTACGCGCTTCTTCGACCAGCCCGACGTGAAGCGCGCCGTGATGGAGCTGCGCGCCGCCTCGGTGTCGATCGGCGAGGAGCCGCTCTTCAAATCGGTGAGCGACGTGCTCCGCTCTCGTGGCTGGGCTCAGGAGGCTCCCGAGGCCGTCGGCGCGCTGCGTGACCGCTGGGAGGCGCTGAACGCGCTGATGGGCCTCGCCGAGTCGATGCCGCCCGGCACCACCTTCCGTCAGTTCACCGACGAGCTGATGGAGCGGCAGTCGTCGCAGCACGAGCCCACGGTGCGCGCGGTGACGCTCGCCACCCTGCACTCGGCCAAGGGCCTGGAGTGGCCCGCGGTGTTCATCGTGGGCGTGGCCGAGGGACTGCTGCCGATCAGCTACGCCACCGGCTTCGAGGGCATCGACGAGGAGCGCCGACTGCTCTACGTGGGCATCACGCGAGCCCGGGAGCGGCTCGCGCTCTCGTGGGCGGCGATCGGATCACGCCGCAGCGGAGAACGTGCTCCCTCTCGTTTCCTGCCGGAGACCGGCATCCGCAGCGCGGATGCGCCCGGTGCTGCTCGACGCTGAGAGCCGCACCAGGCCCCGCGCCCGCCGGGCCGCCGCCGACGACCGCCCCGGCGCTTCCCGCGCCGTTGCCCGCGTCTGCATTGTCCGCCGCGCCGCTGCGCGCGTCTGCATTGTCCGCCGCGCCGTTGCCCGCGTCTGCATTGTCCGCCGCGCCGCTGCGCGCGTCTGCATTGTCCGCCGCGCTGCTGCGCGCGTCTGCATTGTCCGCCGCGCTGCTGCSCGCGTCTGCATTGTCCGCCGCGCTGCTGCCCGCGTCTGCATTGTCCGCCGCGCTGCTGCGCGCGTCTGCATTGTCCGCCGCGCTGCTGCCCGCGTCTGAACTGTCCGCCCGGGCGCTGCCCGCGCCCGCACTGTCCCCCACGACGCTGCCCGGGCCCGTGCTGCCGAAGCCTCGTCGCGGCAGACGCACCGCCGTCTCCGCCCAGCGGGCACCCTCGCGGTGCTCGACCAGAATCCGGCCGACGACGGCGGTCGCCGTGGCCACGCCGAGCGCATCGGCCGACGGCGCTTCGCGGAAGATCGCCTGAGCGGCGATGGCCGGCCAGGCGGGGTCGGCCTCGGCGCGCGCGAGCTCGAGGCACTCGGCGCAGGGGCCGCGGCCCGGTGACACCAGCGGCCCCACCCGGATCGACCGGTCGCCGAACTCCACCAGCAGATGCGGAACGTCGTCACGCAACCACGCCGCCGCCCGTCGCGGCGATGTCGCATAGTGGCTGATCACCACGGCGACATCCACCCGGGGTCGTTCCTGCCCCGCGTCGGCCGGCGCTGCAGCCGCAGCATTCGTCGCTGAGCCCGCGGAGCCTGCCGACCTCACGGAGCCTGCAGACCCTGCCGACCTCACGGAGCCTGTAGACCCTGCCGACCTCACGGAGCCTGTAGACCCCGCCGACCTCACGGAGTCTGCAGACCCTGCCGATCCCGCGGAGCCTGCCGACCCCGCTGGGCCTGCCGACCCCGCGGCGCGCCCGGCGCCGGTGACCCCCGTCGCCCGGGCGACCTCCGGCGCCTCCGCGAGCGATGCGCCCAGCCCGAGCACGAGCCGGGCGATCGCCTCCGCCGCCGGCCCGCGCCCGTCGACCGCCACGTGCCACCCCGCCAGCGGCGGGGGAGCCGGCCCCTCGTCGAGCACCGGCATCAGCTCGATCAGCAGCCGGTCGAGCTCCGCCTCGGCGAGGCCGCTCTCGGCCGCCACCGCCCGGAGCGCGGGCATCGCCACGCCGAGCGCGAGCGCGCCCAGGAACCGCTCGACGGGCTCGGTGACGCCGTCGAGCACCACGCTCGGCGCCTCGACCCCGAACTGCACGGAGTCGGGCGTACGCCAGACCATCGGATGATCGGGGTCGAGTCGGAGAACCATGCAGGAATCCTGCACCACGGGAGACCCCGGGAGCGGGTTGTCCACAGGCCCGGGTCGAAGTCGCCCTCATTCACAGCGCAGGCAGGAGGAGTTCCCCCCCAGCTCTCATCGCGAACCGCGACTCCACCACCCCGGCAGAACCCGCCAGCCTCACACGGGCGGCTGGTCGTCGCCCTTCGATTCCTCCGAGCGCAACAGGTCTTCGAGCGCCTGATCCATCTCGTCGGGCTCCGGAGCCCCCGCGAGCAGCCGCGCCACCAGGGCGGCCGGATCGTCGAGGTCGTCCGAGGTGGGCACCAGGTCGGGGTGCGACCACAGGGCGTCACGCTGCTCCTGGCCCACCGCATCCGTCACCGCCTGCCACATCGCCGCGGCATCGCGCAGCCGTCGCGGCCGGAGCTCGAGCCCGATCAGGGCGCCGAACGCCGACTCGGCCGGGCCGCCCGTCGCCCGGCGGCGGCGAACCGTCTCGGCGATGGCGTTCCAGCGCGGCAGCCGCGAAGAGGCCTGCGCCGTCACCACGTCGACCCAGCCCTCGATGAGGGCGAGCGTCGTCTCGAGGCGGGCGAGCGCGTGCTCCTGCTGCTCGGTCTTCGGCGGGATGAGCGCCCCGCTCGCCATGGCGCTCTGCAGCTCCTCCGGGTTCGAGGGATCGAAACTGCCGGCGAGCTCCTCGAGCCGGCTGGTGTCGATGGCGATGCCCTTGGCGAACTCGGTGATCGACGAGATGACGTGCAACCGCAGCCAGCGCGCGTGCCTGAACAGCCGCGCGTGCGCGAGCTCGCGGATCGCGAGGTAGAGCTGCACCTCCTCGATCGGGATGTCGAGGCCGTCGCCGAACTCGGCCACGTTCTGCGGCACGAGCACCGCCTGCCCCTCCTCGAGCAGCGGGATGCCGACGTCGCCGCCCGAGACCACCTCCTGCGAGAGCTGGCCCACGATCTGCCCCAGTTGCATCGCGAACAGCGTGCCGCCGAGGTTGCGCATCATCTGGCTCGCCCCGGCGATCATGCTCGCCATCTCTTCGGGCGCCTGGTCGCGCAGAACCTCGGTGAGCGCATCCGAGATGCTCACGGCCACCGGCTCGGCCAGCTGCGTCCAGACCGGCACGGTGGCGGTGGCCCACTCCTTGCGGGTCATCAGGCGCGGCGCGACCGCCGAGTCGGAGAGCGCGGTGACCTCGTCGAGCCAGAGCGAGGCCACGTGCAGCGCCTGGTCGAGCTGGGCCCGGCTCTGGTCGGTGATGGAGAGGCTCGCCTTGCCGGCGATCTCCTCCGCCTGGGTGCGGGCGGCATCCCAGTTCACGCCCTCGCTCGAGGACTGCATGGCGTTCTGCAGCTGCGCCATCAGCTGCGAGACCGCCGCGGGGTCGCTCGGCAGCCCGGCGGCGCTCGCCAGCTTCGACGGATCGATGTCGGAATTCCCCGAGAGGAACGCGCGCAGCATGTCGCGGAACTCGTCCTCGGGTTCGTCGCGGGGCTCGTCGCTCACGATGTGTCCTTCCTCGGCCGACAGGCCCGTCCGTGCCGGATTCGCGGCGGTTCCGCGTTCATCGGAACCTTTGTGCGGGCTGTCAGATAGTGCTTCTACGCTAACTCGTGGCCCGCCGCCCAGGCTGGGTTTTCGCATAAGCTTGACCGCCGAGCCGTGCGCCCGTGGCGAACACCCCGCCGGGTGCGACCGCCGGCAGCGTCGAGATCGCCCGCCGGGCGGTCCCGGAGCGCCCCGAGAGGATTTCGTGAGTCTGTTCGACACCGGCCGGCCGCAGCCGCGTGCCTCGCGCCGCAGCCGCGCCGGATGGACCGTTCTCCTCATCGGCCTGGTGCTCGCCCTCGTGATGAGCTTCGTGCCCGCCCCCTACGTGATCGAGCAGCCCGGACCGGTCTACAACACCCTCGGCACGCAGGAGCAGGGCGGCAAGGACGTTCCGCTCATCACCATCAGCGGCACCCAGACCTACCCCACCTCGGGCAGCCTCGACATGCTCACGGTCTCGGTGCTCGGCACGCGCGAGCAGCGCCCGTCCTGGGCCGAGATCTTCTCCTCCTGGTTCGACTCGAGCAAGGCCGTGGTGCCGATCGACAGCATCTACCCGCCGAACGTCACGACCGACGAGCGCAACCAGCAGAACGCGGCCATGATGGTCGACAGCCAGCAGGAGGCCGTCGCGGCGGCGCTCACCCAGCTCGGCATCGCGTACACCACGCAGGTGGCGGTCGCGGCCGTCGACCCGAGCGGCGCCTCGAACGGCGTGCTGAACACCGGCGACGTCATCGTCGAGGTGAACGGCACCGCGGTCCCGGATGTCGCGGCCCTGCGTTCCGCCCTCGCCGCCAACGGCACCAGCGCCCCGGCGAGCATCCTGGTGCAGCACTCAGACGGCACCCAGGCCACGGTGCAGATCACCCCGACGGTGTCGGCGGTGACGGATGCGCCGGCCCTCGGCATCGCGGCGAGCTACAAGTACACCTTCCCCTTCCAGGTCGACATCGAGCTCGACAACGTGGGCGGTCCGAGCGCCGGCATGATGTTCGCCCTCGGCATCATCGATCAGCTCACCCCGGGCGAGCTCAACGGCGGCCAGAACGTGGCCGGTACCGGCACCATCGACGCGGCCGGCGACGTGGGCGCGATCGGCGGCATCCGGCAGAAGATGTACGGAGCCCGGGATGCGGGGGCCACCTGGTTCCTCGCGCCGGCCTCGAACTGCGACGACGTGGTGGGCAACGTGCCCTCGGGGATCACCGTGTTCGCGGTGTCCACCCTCACCGACTCGATGAACGCCCTGAAGGCCATCTCCTCCGGCGGCGACACCTCGGCGCTGCCCACCTGCGACACGGTGCAGTCGACTCCCTGAGCCCGGTCGACTCCCCGACGAAGGGCAGGATGCTCTCAGCCAGCCTTGCCTAAGCTTCTGATGTCTAGGATTGACGGACAACGCACAGCGCTCACCCTGCAGCGCCAGCGCAACACAGGAACGAGCACAGAGGCCCCGTGACTTCCCCAGCAGCAGCTTCCCCGTCGGCGCAGAAGCCCGCCCGGCGTTCGAGAGTCACCCTCGCGATCGCGATCGCGATCGTCGTGGTGCTCGCCATCCTCTTCTTCGTGTTCTCCACGCTCTACACCGAGGTGCTCTGGTACGACCAGCTCGGCTTCCTCAGCGTGCTCACCACGCAGTGGGTCGCGGGCGCCGTGATGTTCTTCGTGGGCTTCCTGGCCATGGCCATCCCGGTCTGGGCGTCGATCGAGATCGCGTTCCGCTGGCGGCCGGTCTACGCCAAGCTCAACTCCCAGCTCGACCGCTACCAGCAGGTCGTCGAGCCGCTGCGCCGAGTGGCGACCTTCGGCGTTCCGGCGATCCTGGGCCTCTTCGCCGGCGTGGCCACCGCCTCCCGCTGGCAGCTCACCCTGCAGTACCTCAACCGCACCGCCTTCGGCCAGACCGATCCGCAGTTCGGCATGGACATCTCGTTCTACATCTACGACCTGCCGTTCTGGCGCGGGGTCGTGGGCTTCGCCTCCGCCGTGGTGATCGTGGCGGGCCTCGCCGGCATCGCCACGAGCTACCTCTACGGCGCCATCCGCTTCAGCCAGCGCGAGGTGCGCATCTCGAAGACGGCGCGCATCCAGATGGCCATCACGGCGGCCGTCTACCTGGCGCTCCAGGCCGTCAGCATCTGGCTCGACCAGTTCGCCACGCTCTCCAACAGTTCGGGGCTCATCACGGGGGCGTCGTACGCCGACGTGAACGCCACCATCCCGGGTCTCCAGATCCTCGCCGGCATCGCCGCCATCGTCGCCGTGCTGTTCCTCGTGGCCGCCGTCATCGGGCGCTGGCGCCTGCCCATCATCGGAACGGCGCTGCTCATCGTGAGCGCGCTCATCCTGGGCTCCCTGGCCCCCTGGGTGGTGCAGCGCTTCCAGGTCGACCCGAGCGAGCGCACGCTCGAGCAGGAGTACATCCAGCGCAACATCGACGAGACGCGCAACGCCTACGGGGTGTCCAACGTGGAGGAGACCTCCTACGCCGCCACCACCACGGCCGCGGCGGGGGCGCTGCGCAACGACGCCGCGACCACGGCGAACATCCGCATCCTCGACCCGGCGCTCGTCACCAAGTCGTTCCAGCAGCTGCAGCAGTTCCGGCAGTACTACCAGTTCCCCGACCACCTGAGCGTCGACCGCTACACGATCAACGGCCAGGTGCAGGATGCCGTCACGACGGTTCGCGACATCAACATCAACGCCCTGGGCTCCTCGGCCACCTGGTACAACCAGACGGTCGTCTACACCCACGGCTACGGCGTGGTCGCCGCCTACGGCAACCAGCGCTCGGCCGACGGCCAGCCCGTGTTCATGGAGTCGGGCATCCCCTCGGTGGGCGAGCTCGGCACCTTCGAGCCGCGCGTGTACTTCGGCGAGAACTCTCCGCCGTACTCCATCGTCGGCGGCCCCGAGGGCGGCTCGCAGGTCGAGCTCGACTACCCCTCCGGCACCGACGGCGCCTCGCAGACCTACACGACGTTCCAGGGCGACGGCGGGCCGAAGCTCGACAACATCTTCAAGCGCCTGGTCTACGCGCTGAAGTTCCAGTCGGAGCAGATCGTGCTGTCGGATGCGGTCAACAACGACTCGCAGATCCTCTACGACCGCGACCCCGCACAGCGTGTCTCGAAGGTCGCCCCCTACCTCACGATCGACTCGGCGCCGTACGCCTCGGTGGTCGACGGGCACATCGTCTGGATCGTCGACGGCTACACCACCTCGGCGAACTACCCCTACTCGAAGGTGCAGTCGCTCAGCCAGACCATCGCCGACACCTACACGCCTTCCCCGGCCTACCCCGTCGACGACATCAACTACATCCGCAACTCGGTGAAGGCGACGGTCGACGCCTACGACGGCAAGGTCACGCTCTACGCCTGGGACGAGAACGATCCGATGCTGCAGACCTGGCAGAAGATCTACCCCTCCACCGTCAAGCCGATCAGCGAGATGAGCGGTGCTCTGATGAGTCACGTGCGCTACCCCGCCGATCTGTTCAAGGTGCAGCGCTCGATCCTCGGCCAGTACCACGTGACGGATGCCGGCGCCTTCTACTCGCAGGAAGACGCGTGGACGACGCCGAACGACCCGACCTCGCCCTCGACGAACCCGACGCTGCAGCCGCCTTACTACCTCACGCTGCAGATGCCCACGCAGACCTCGCCGTCGTATTCGCTGTACTCGACGTTCATCCCGCTCTCGCAGCAAGGAGAGGCCTCCCGCAGCGTGCTGACCGGCTATCTGGCGGTGGATGCGAACGCCGGAAGCACCGCGGGCACGAAGTCGGACGACTACGGCACCCTCCGATTGCTCACGCTGCCGAAGGACGACACGATACCCGGACCAGGACAGGTCCAGAACAGCTTCTCCTCCGACCCGGGGGTGAGCTCTGCCCTCAACCTGCTGAGGCAGGGTGAGAGCCAGGTGATCAGCGGAAACCTGCTGACGCTGCCGGTTGGTGGGGGACTGCTCTACGTGCAACCGGTCTACGTGCAGTCGCGCGGCGAGACGAGCTTCCCGCTGCTGCAGAAGGTGCTCGTGTCGTTCGGCAACAAGATCGCGTTCGAGAGCACGCTCAACGGCGCGCTCGACTCCCTCTTCGGGGGCGATTCGGGAGCGCAAGCCGGTGACGGCAGTGTGACGCCCACGACGCCGGGCACCGGCGGAACGGGAGGCACCGATGGAACCGGCGGCACCGGCGGCACCGGGTCCACCGGCGGCGGGACGACCACGACCGGCAACCCCGCGGTGGCGGCTGCCCTCGCAGCCGCGCAGCAGGCGCTCACCGATCGCGACGCGGCCATGGCGGCGGGCGACTGGACGGCCTACGGCGAGGCGGACAAGCGCCTGAAGGATGCGGTCGCCGCGGCGATCACGGCAGCGAACGGCTGATTACATACCACGTCATAAAGGGAAGAATAGTGCCCGTAAGGCTGGTATTTCTTCACTAAAGGCAAGATAATGCCTTTATGGAGTTGAGTGAATTCAGCAGTGAGCTCGCGCTCACGAGCGAGGAGTCCGAGGAGCGACTGGGAGCGGGCATCCGTTCGCTGCGGCTCTCTCAGAATCTCGACCAGGCCACGGTGGCGGCGCGGGCGGGAGTCAGTGTGCGCACCGTGAAGAACCTCGAGGCGGGGCGGGGCTCGAGCGTGTCCACGCTGGTGCGGGTGGTACGGGCGCTCGGGCGGGCGGACTGGCTGGGCGAGCTGCAGCCGGAGGTGGCGGTGAGCCCGCTGCGGATGCTCGCGCAGGAGCGGCGCTCGGCGGCGCCGCAGCGGGCCTCGAAGCCGCGAGGGCGCGCCTCTGCCGCCCCTGCCGCGGATGCCGCGGGCACCGCGGCCGACCCGGCCCCGACCCGAGCAGCGGTGGCCGAGTGATGGCCTACACGCCCGTCGGCGTGATCGAGGTGCGGGCCTGGGACCGCCTGGTCGGCGCGCTCGCCCCCGACGCCCGCTCCGGGTCCTTCGCCTTCGAGTACGACCCGTCGTGGATCGGTTCCGGGGTGGAGCTCGCCCCGCTCAGCACGCCGCTGTCGCCGCGGGTGCGCGTCTACCCGGGGCTCCCCGAGGCCACCTACCATCGGCTCCCACCGTTCATCGCGGATGCGCTGCCTGACGACTTCGGCAACGCGCTCGTCACGGCGTACCTCGCCTCCCAGGGCGTGGACCGGCGCTCGATCACCGCGCTCGACCGCCTGGCCTACCTGGGCGGGCGCGGGATGGGGGCGCTCGAGTTCCGCCCCACGCGTGGCCCGCAGCGGCGCAAGCCCACGGCGCTCGAGCTCTCCGAGCTCGTCGTCGGTGCCCGCAGTGCGCTCTCGGGGCGCATCGAGGGCGATCAGGAGGCCGCCGCGGCGCTCTCCACGCTCATCCAGGTGGGCACCTCGGCCGGCGGCGCCCGGGCGAAGGCGATCATCGCGTGGAACCCGTCGACGGGGGAGGTGCGCTCGGGGCAGCTGCCCGCCCAGGAGGGCTTCGAGCACTGGATGATCAAGCTCGACGGGGTGGGCGCCGACACCGAGCTCGGCAGCAGCTCCGGCTACGGCCGGATCGAATACGCCTACTACCGGATGGCGACCGCAGCGGGCATCACGATGTCGCCGTCGAGACTGCTCAAGGAGAGCGGCCGGGCGCACTTCATGACAAAGCGCTTCGACCGCACGGGGGACGCGGGGGAGAAGGTGCACCTGCAGACCCTCTGCGCGATGGGGGAACTCGACTACAAGCAGCGGGGCACGCACGACTACGCCCAGTACTTCCAGGTCGTGCAGGCCCTCGGGCTCGGCGACGAGGCGCGCACGGAGGCCTTCCGGCGGATGGTGTTCAACGTCCTGGCACGCAACTGCGACGACCACACGAAGAACTTCTCGTTCCTGCTCGATCCTCCCGAGGCCGGGGGCGCGTGGCGGCTCGCGCCGGCCTACGACGTCACCTACGCGTTCAATCCGCAGGGGCAGTGGACCTACCAGCACCTCATGTCGGTGAACGGCGAGTTCGGGCGGATCACTCGCGAGGATCTGCTCGTGGTGGCCGATCGCTTCCAGGTTCCCGACCGCGCCGAGGTGATCTCCCAGGTCGTCGATGCGATCGCCGGATGGCGCGGATTCGCCGATGAGGCGGGCATCACGGCCGCCGATTCCGCGCGGATCGAGGCGACCTTTCCCGGTCTGTGACCGTGAGCATCCGAAACCCGTGATAGAGTAAATTCTTGTGCCGCGGGGTGGAGCAGTTCGGTAGCTCGCTGGGCTCATAACCCAGAGGTCGCAGGTTCAAATCCTGTCCCCGCAACGAAAAGTCCAGGTCAGATCGGTTTTGGTTCCCGCCAGGGAACCGAGATCGACCGGTTCGGCGAAGATCCGGCGCAGCCCCAAGCTGCGCCGGATTTTTTCGTCTCCCGACGAGTGCGGAGGTTCCCGTGGCGATCGGCGCATCCGCGCTCGGTGAGTACCTCCGGGCGCGGCGCGGGCTCGTGCAGCCGGCGGATGCGGGCATCGTCCCCGAACCCGGCCGACGCGTCTCCGGCCTTCGCCGCCGGGAGGTGGCGGAGCTCGCCGGCGTGAGCGCCGACTACTACCTGCGCCTCGAGCAGGGCCGGGATCAGCGGCCGTCGGAACAGGTGCTGACGGCGATCGGGCGGGCCCTCCAGCTCGATCCGCACGCGATGGAGTACATGTTCCGCCTGGCCTATGGTCCGGGTGCGGATGAGCCGCCGCGCTCCGCCGCGCCCGGTGAGGACCTGCTCGCCTTGCTGGAGCACTGGGCGGACACGCCCGCGTACATCACCGACGGCAACCACGACATCGTCGCCTCTAACGCCCTCGCGCACCGGATCGGTCACGGGTTCCTCGACGTGGGCGGCAACAACGTCGTCGCCTTCTTCGATGCTCACACCCGGGCCGTCGCGGACGACTGGGAGAATTCCGCCGCACAGCTCGCGGCCGCACTCCGGTTCGACAGCGACCCGGCCAGCCCGAGGCTGGCGGAGATCGTGAGTCAGCTGACCGCCGCCGATCCCGAGTTCGAGAGGGTGTGGCGGCGCCACGACGCCCGCCCGTTGTCGGACGGAGTCGCGCAGCACTACCTGGAGGGCTTCGGTTCCTTCCCCCTGCGCTTCCAGAACCTGACCATCCCCGGCTACCCGGGGTACATCCTCACCACGATGTTCGCCGAGCCGGACACCGTGGGAGTCGCGGTGCTCGCGTACCTCGCCGCGCAGCGCCCTTAGGCAGACCCTCTCGGGGACACTTGGGCTCTCGGGGCCGGAAACGGTCGACAGCGGACGCGCGAGGGCGTTTAATGGAGTGGCAATTCCAGAATTCGGTGTGATCGCGGACGGAGACGGCTCCATGGCTTCCTCAGGTGAGGTTCAGAGGCGGGAGACGAAGCCACCCCGCATCGGGGTGCTGCTCTTCGACGGCGTCAAGATGCTCGACTTCGTCGGGCCCGCGGAGGTCTTCCACGAGGCGTCGCAACGCACCGCCGGCTACGAGATCGTGCCGATCTCCGTCGACGGCAAGGACGTCGTGTCGTCGATGGGCGTCACGGTCGGAGTGCAGGCGGCGGCCGCGGACATCGACGCGCTCGACACCCTCATCATCCCGGGGACCGAGCAGGCTCCCGAGGTGTTCCTCGACGAGGGGCTGCTCGCGGCGGTCGCGGAGCTCGCGGCCCGGTCGCGCCGCGTCGCCTCGATCTGCACGGCGGCGTTCGCGCTGGCGGCCGTGGGGCTGCTCGACGGCCGCACGACGACGACGCACTGGAAGTTCGCCCCCACGCTCGCCGCGACCTTCCCCTCCGTGACGGTGAAGGCCGATGCCATCTTCGTGCACGACGGCAAATATCACAGCTCCGCCGGCGTGGCCGCCGGAATCGATCTCGCTCTCGCGCTGCTGGAAGACGACTACGGGGCAGACGCCGCCCGCAGCGTCGCGCAGCTGCTCCTGGTGTACATGAAGCGTTCGGGCAGTCAGTCGCAGTTCTCCGCGTCGCTTCGCGGCAAGCCACCGCGCTCGAACGTGGCGAAGACGGTGACCGATCACATCCATGACGATCCGACCCGGGCGCACACCGTGGACGACCTGGCCCACCATGCAGGCGTCAGTCCGCGCCACCTCGCCCGGGTGATGCGGGACGAGCTCGGTCTCTCCCCAGCCGAATACGTCTCGGCGATCAGGCTGGATCTGGCCGTCGCGCGACTCGAGGCCGGAGCATCCGTGGCGGAGACGGCGTCGGCGACCGGATACGTCTCCCCGGTGTCCCTCCGCCGAGCCTTCGTCGGCCGCTTCGGGATCACCCCCTCGGAATACCAGCGCCGGTTCCAGACGAGTCGGGCGACGGCGTCGCGCTAGGCCCCCGAGACTGGGAGTAGCGGGACCACCTTCGCCGCCGCGGCCGACCGTACGGTTGAACCATGACCGCTCACGACGATCCGGCCACGCTGCGGACGCGGGCCGAGGAGTTCCTCGAGGGATGGGCTTCGGCTCCGGTCGTGCTGTGCAACCGACGACTGGACGTGCTCGCGTCGACCGCCCTCGCCGTGTCACTGTCACCGGGGTTCGCCCCCGGCACGAACCTCGTGCGCTTCGCCTTCCTCGGGCCGGCGGAGCAGCGCGAGCACCCGCGATGGGCGGAGATGGCCACGGTCACCGCCGGGATGCTCCGGGAGTCGGTCGACGAGCACGACCACGATCGAGGCGCGGAACGGATCATCGGCGAGCTCTCCACGCGATCTCGCGAGTTCGCGGAAGTCTGGGCGCGAACCGAGCTGGAGGGCCGGGTGACCGGGTCGATCCGCTTCGACGAGACGGCCGCGGGCGCGATCGGCCTGAGCTTCACACTGCTCCATCTCCCGGGCGACGCCGACGACCTCCTGATCGCGTTCGCGCCGGTCGATCAGGCCTCGCGGACCGCGCTGGCCGCGCTCAGGGCGGCCGTGTCCGGGGCGCCGGAGGCCTGATCGGCACTGGGGACCACCCTGACCGCTGGACCGCTCGCCCGCGCGGCGAGATACGCGATGGCGGCTGCCGCCGGCGAACCGGCCTCCCCGAAGAACGTCGTCAGGAACTGCCCGCCGGAGCGGGGGACCTCGAGAGTCTGCCAGCGGAAGTCGATCCAGCCCAGTGGATCGATGTGCACCTTCTTCACGCCCGACATCTGCGGCTTCGGGTTGTACTCGGCCCAGATCGTGCGGAACAGCGCGTGCCGGGCGGACAGGGAACCCACGAGTTCCTGCAGTTCCGGATCCTCCGGATCGCCGTAGTAGCGCAGCGACTCCGTCATCTCCCGGAGCGCCGTCTCCCAGGCGGCCGCGATGCGGCCGGTCTCGTCTGAATCGGTCAGGCCGGAGCGGATCTCCTCCCAGGTGTTGAAGGAGCCGGTGAGGAGGTTCGTTCCCGGGACGCTCAGGCTCGGCGCGAAGGGGACGATCAAGGAATTGACCGCCAGGACGTTCTGGTTGCGGTCGGTCACGTAGGTGGGCGTGGTCGACCATTGCTCCAGGAGCATCCGGACCCCGGGGCCCACGGTCGGGCGGCCGTCGGCGACGTTGCGGACGTACGGGCGTGCGCGCCCGAGCCGCAGCAGGTACTGGCGGCCATCCGCATCCAGCTGGAGTGCGCGCGAGAGGGCGAGCAGCACCTGCTCCGACGGCCGCTTGTCGCGGCCCTGCTCGATGCGCAGGTAGTAGTCCGGGCTCATGCCCGCCAGCTCCGCCACCTCCTCGCGGCGGAGGCCGGGCACGCGGCGACCGGGCAGCCGGGGGATGCCGGCCTGCTCGGGCTGCAGGATCTCGCGACGCGCGCGCAGGAACTCCCCGAGTGGGGTCGTGCTCCTGACGCTGCTCAACGGTCTGTCCCCTCGTCAGCCGGTGGATGAGGATAGGACCCAGTCTTGCGTGTGAGCGCTCTCTCGCATGAGCCCCTCAGAGGACAGACATGGTGATGTTTCGGACATCGGGCCAGCGGGCCGATGCCGGGAATCAGGTCAGCCCGGGGGCCTCCCCGTATCGGAGGAGTTTGAGGCAGAGGTGGAGGGCCGATCGGCTGAGCCCGTCGTCCAGGGCCTCCTTCACCTCGATCGGCAGATTGTCCAGGCGGTAGTACAGGGTCGTGCGATGGATGTGGAGCCTCTCGCAGGCATCGCGCACGCGGCCGCAGGTGTCGAGATACGCCTCCACCGTCTCCAGCTGCAGCCGGTTCTTGTCGTTCCACAGACGGATCGCGGCCGGCGAGAACAGCCCGACCTGGCCTCCCTCGGCGGCGAGGGAATCGAGGAGCGTCCAGGCGCCGAGCTCGCTGATGTCGGCGCTGGCACCGAAGTCCGGCAGCCGGCCGGCGATCTCGGCGGCGCGCCGGGCGTTCTCGGCGACGATCGACAGGTCGTCGCCGCGCCGGTCCCAGTGCGCGGTGCCCTGGGCGCGGATCACGACAGCGCGGTGCCCGGCCGCCGACACGATCGCCTCGGGCACGGTGTCGGCGGCCGAGCCGCTGATCGCCGGGCGGCCGATGAAGTACAGGATGCCGTCGCGTTCCTTGACGAAGCGATGATCGGCGGTCTTCAGGCTTCCGACGAAGCGGCCGAAGGCGAGCCGCTCGAGGCGGCTCGACCCCGGCTCGACGACGACAGCGCGGATCAGCGCGCCGCGACCGCGGTCGATCCAGTGGCGGGAGAGCGCTTCCAGCAGCGCGTGCTTTCGCGTGTGCGCATCGTCGGCCAGCAGTTCGCACATGATCGACTCGTAGGTGGAGGCCTCTATCGTCTCTCCGGCGAATCCGGTGCTCCGGCGCCTGGCGAAAGGATCGACGACGTCCTGGAGCGTCACGGGAGGGTCGCTTCCTGATGACTGTTCATGCTCTGCATCATTGTGGACGGAGGCCTCCAGTTGCCTGGCCCCGCGCCACCCTCCTTCCGCCGAGACGTCCCGGCGACCGCCGGTGATCCGGCTCTCCCGCGCCCGTGCGGCCGCGCCCAGGAGCGGCTGGCTGGCCGTGGCAGGGCTACGCAGGGGCGCGCGCGGTTGGTTATCGTGGCGGCATGGTGGTCGATGTCCGTGATGAAGCCGTCCCGGCCGACGTGCGTCGGCTGATCGACTCCTGGACGGAGATCCCGGCCTTCGTGCGGGACAAGCATCTGACCGTTATCTCGGCCAACCCGCTGGCCCGTGCGGTGTCCCGATCGTTCGGCGAAGGAGTCAATCTGGTGCGGCGGACCTTCATCGATTCCGATGTCCTGCGGACGAGCCCCCACGCGGAGGCGATCGCCGGCCATGTCGTGACGGCCTTCCGGGAGTCCCTCGACCGTCATGAATCCGACTCGGATTTCGAGGAGCTCGTCGTCGAAGCATCCGAGCGGAGCGCGAGCTTCGCCGCCCTCTGGGCCGAGGATGCCGTCGAGCTCGGCGGGCCGGGAACCTTCCTCTTCTCCGACACGGCAGCGGGGCCGCTCAGGCTGAGCTATCAGCAGCTGGCCATCCCTCGCCGATTCGATCAGACCCTCGTCGTGTGGCGGGCCGCCGACGAACACGCTCGTGGAGCGCTCGCGCGCCTGGCGGAGATCTCCACGGTCGCTCCCTGGGGCGAACCCCACGTTCCGGTCGCCCCCTGGGGCGAACCCGACGTTCCGAAAGGGAGGACCCATGGCTGACCGGGGAAACAGGAGCGGCGACGGCCGCGTGCCGATCGAGCCGCAGACGATCGATGCGCCGTTGACCCGTCACGCCGTCTTCCTCGTGCTGACGGTGGCGCCCGGCGCCGACGCGCCCGGCTCCGATCCGCTCGACGCGGTGCGTTCGGTGCTCAGCGACGTGGGCGGCCTGGTCAAGACGGTCGGCTTCCGGGACCTCGGAGCCTCGTTCACCTGCACGGTCGGCATCGGCGCCGCGATCTGGCCCGGCCTCACCGGCTTGCCGCTCCCGCGGGAGCTCCACGAGTTCACGACCATCACGGGGGCTCGGCACACCGCACCGTCGACCCCCGGCGACCTGCTGTTCCACATCCGCTCCGATCGTCAGGATCTCTGCTACGAGTTCGAGCGCCTGCTGCTGGAAGCGCTCGGCGACGCCGTGACCGTGGCGGACGAGACGATCGGCTTCCGTTACCTCGACACCCGCGACCTCCTCGGCTTCGTGGACGGCACCGCGAACCCCGTCGGGGACCACCTCCCGGAGTCGACTCTCGTCGGGGAGGAGGACCCCGCTGCGGCGGGCGGCAGCTACGTCGTCGTGCAGAAGTACCTGCATCCGCTGGCCTCCTGGCACGCCCTCACGACGGAGCAGCAGGAGGCCATCATCGGACGCCGGAAGGCCGACAACGTCGAGCTCGACGACGCGGACTCCGGGCAGAAGGCGCACAAGACCCTCGCGACCATCGTCGACGACGCCGGTGTCGAGCACGACATCCTGCGCGACAACATGCCCTTCGGGAGTCCGGGCACGGCGACCTTCGGAACGTACTTCATCGGCTACTCCCGAGAGCTCTGGGTGGTCGAGCGGATGCTGGAACGCATGTTTATCGGTGATCCGCCCGGTTTGCACGACCGGCTCCTCGATTTCAGCGAGGCCGTCACCGGCTCGGTGTTCTTCGCCCCGTCGGCCGAGGCGCTCGCGAACCTGGGTTCGCCGTCGTCGCCGGCACCGGCACCGCCGGCGCCGAGCGGCCCCGGCACCCCGGCACCGGCCGGCGAGACCGACTCCGCCGGAGCCGGCACGGGGTCGCTCGGCCTCGGCGGCCTGCGACGCACGAGCACCACACCCCAACAGAGCGGAGACGAACGATGAACCACCTCTTCCGGGAACTGGCCCCGGTCACCACCGACACCTGGACCATGCTGGACGACGAGGCCCGCACCCGACTCGTGCCCATGCTCGGGGCGAGGAAGCTCGTCGACTTCACCGGGCCCCTCGGCTGGGAGCACTCCGCCACGGCGCTGGGGCGGGTCGGCGGCGTGGTCTCCACTCCGGCCGAGGCCGTCATCGCGCGCACCCGAGCGGTGCTCCCGCTGGTGGAGGTGCGCGCCGAATTCACCCTCGCCCGCTCCGAGCTCGACGCGGCCGCACGCGGTGCGATCGACGTCGACCTCAGTCCCCTCGACGAGGCCGCCGCGCGTCTGGCCACGACCGAGAACTCCGCCGTCTTCAACGGGTGGGAGGCGGCCGGCTTCACCGGCATCATCCCGGCCACCCCGAACGCGGCGACACCGCGCGACAGCGACGTGCACCGCTTCGCGCAGCAGGTGGCCGCGGCCACGGAGCAGCTCAAGCGTGCCGGCATCGAAGGACCCTACGGCATCGCGCTGGACTCGGACACCTGGATCAACACCGTGGGAGGAAACGACGCGGGCGGGAGCCCGCTGCTGACCCACCTCCGGAAGATCCTCGACGGCCCGGTGGAGTGGGTGCCCGGGATCGAGGGTGCGGTCGTCGTCAGCCTCCGCGGGGGCGACTTCGTTCTGGAGTGCGGGCAGGACATCTCCCTCGGATACGCCTCGCACTCGAGCGAATCGGTCACGCTCTATCTCGAGGAGACCCTCAGCTTCCGCGTGGCCACCCCGGAGGCCGCGGCCGTCATCCGCTAGCCGTCGCATCGGATCGGATCGGATCGACGACGGGCAGAGTCTCAGACAGACGGACAGAGTCTCAGACAAATGTCGTTGTGCTGGATCGGCCGATGCGATGTCATCGAAGGACACCCTGTTCCGAGGAGACGCCATGGAATCCAACGAGACCGCACCCCACCACGAGACCCCCACGCTCGGGAACCCGGATCTGCCCCAGGAGGGCGAGGTCAACACGGTAGACGACCCGGCGGCCACCGTGATGACCGGCCCGCAGAACCCCGTCATCGCGAGCCAGTTCCCGAACCAGATCGACGCCCCGCCGACCGACATCAGCACTCAGGCGTTCTTCTGGTCGTCGTTCAACATCTCGCCGAGGCGCGTGCAGCGCGGCGGGTGGGCGCGGGAGCTCACCAGCTCCGACTTCGCGATCTCCGACGAGATCGCCGGCGTGAACATGTATCTCGAGGCCGGCGGCATCCGGGAACTGCACTGGCACCAGACCGCCGAGTGGGCGGTGATGACCCGTGGCCGGTGCCGCGTGACCACGCTCAGCCGGGCAGGCCTGCCGAGCGTCGAGGACGTGGAGGAGGGTGACCTCTGGTTCTTCCCGGCCGGCACCCCGCACTCGCTGCAGGGGCTCGGCCCCGACGGCGCCGAGTTCGTGCTGGCCTTCGACGACGGGGAGCAGTCGGAGAGCAACACCCTGCTGCTGACCGACTGGTTCGCCCACACCCCGCCCGAGGTGCTGGCGAAGAACTTCGGGGTCGCGCAGGAGACCTTCACCGACATCCCGCTGCACAACCTCTGGATCTTCCCGGGCGAGGTGCCCGGCGAGCTCGAGAAGGACCAAAGCGACGCCGGCGTCACCTGGGGCGCTGCCGAGCCGATCATCTTCCGGCTCTCGCGTTCCGAGCCCCTGCACCAGAACAGCGGCGGCAGCATCCGCATCGCCGACAGCACCAACTTCCCCCTCTCGAACACGGTCGCGGCCGCGCTCGTGACCGTCGAGCCCGGGTCGATGCGCGAGCTGCACTGGCATCCGAACGCCGACGAGTGGCAGTACTACCTGCGCGGCTCCGCGCGGATGACCGTGTTCAACACCGGGCCGCACGCCAACACCACCGACTTCCGCGCCGGCGACGTGGGTGTGGTGAAGAAGAACTACGGCCACTACATCGAGAACACCGGCGACGACGTGCTGCAGTTCCTCGAGGTGTTCAAGGCCGACAAGTACGAAGAGGTCTCGCTCGCCAACTGGCTGGGCCACGTGCCGCCGTCGCTGGTGTCGGCCCACCTCAACATCCCCGAAGAGGTGCTCGCCACGTTCCCGCGCGGAACGCAGGGCATCACCCCGCTCCGCTGATCGCAGAAGACACTGAGCACCAAACGAAAGGAACACCGCCATGGACGAGTCGATTCACGGACAGCTCTCCCACCACCACCGCACGACCCTCGAGCACATCGCGCGGCATCCGACGACGCACAACCTGGAGTGGCATGACGTGATCTCGCTCCTCGAGGAGGTCGCCGAGGTGCGCGAGGAGCACGACGGCAAGTTCGTGGTGAAGCTCGGTGACGACCGGATCGTGCTCACGAAGCCGCGACACAAGGACGTCGACGAGCAGACCGTGCTCGACCTCCGACGGCTGTTCACCCACGCGGACTACCTGCAGGGCAAGGACTGACCATGTCGCACGAGAGGCGCGACCGGCTCGACGACCTGTCGCTCGGCGATCAGATCGCGACGAACGACGCCGTGGCCGGCGAGACGGTCTTCGCGGGCGAGGGCGAGGGTGACGACGGGCCCACGGGCGGCGCGCCGCGCGAGGGCGAACCGGACTGGGACGCCTATTCGCCGACCGCGTCCGGCTCCGAGGGGTCCCGCCCCTTCGGGGAGAAGGCGCCCGGCGACCTGCGGGACGAGGATCCGCGGCTCGGGTCCGAGGTTTAGACCATTCCGCCTTCGCTGCGACCATACGCTGAAGACGTGGCTGACGACATCCCTCTGCTCGACGTCGCCGGACTCGATCCGCTGAGCGAGCGGGTGTATCTCGACCTGCTCGCTCAGGGGCGGGGGAGCGCCGCCCGTTCGGCCGAGAAGTTCGGGCTGGGGCTGCCCGCGGCGTCCGCCATCCTCGAGAGCCTGCGGGAGCAGGGCCTGGCCTCCCGGCTCGAGGGTGACGAGCGCGAGTACATCGCGGTCGACCCCGGCTACTCCCTGCGGGCCATCGCCGACCGGATGGGTGACCAGGTGCTGCGCATCCGCGAGGCCCTGCCGCGCCTGGTCGAGATGTTCGAGCGCGTGCCGCCGAGCGGCATCGACCAGACGCAGACCACGATCCTCGCCGACGCGGATGCGGTCGCCGCCTGGTACACCCGGTTGCAGCACCAGGCGCGCACCGAGTTCCTCGCCTTCGACCGGCCGCCATACGTCTCGGCCTCCCTCGACCCGGTCGAGGCGACCGCGCTGGACCGCGGGGTCAGCTGGCGCGCGATCTACACGATCGAGAGCTTCGACGACGGCACCACCTGGGAGGAGGTCGCCGAGCTCGCCGAGCAGGGCGAGCAGGCGCGCATCGCGCCGGCCCTGCCGGTGAAGCTCGCGATCGTGGACCGCCGGGCCGCCCTGGTCTCACTCACCCTCGAGCCCGGGCGCATCTCGGCCCTCGTCACCTCCTCGGCGCCTCTCATCGACGCCCTGCATCAGTTGTTCGAGTTCCATTGGGCCCGGTCTCTGCCGCTCACCGAATCCCGCGTGCGGCTCGAGGAAGGCGTGGCCCCGCCTCACGGTGCGGTCGCCGGCGCCGGCCGCACCCGGCAGCCCACGCCCGAGGAGCGGGCGCTCCTGGCTCTGATGGCCGTCGGGATGAAGGACGACGCGATCGCGCGGCAGCTCCAGATCTCGCCGCGCACCCTGCGTCGCCGCAGCCAGGAGCTCATGCTCGAGCTGGAGTCCTCGACCCGGTTCCAGGCCGGGCTCGAAGCCGGTCGCCGAGGCTGGTTGTAAGCCGGGGATTGCCTGCGTGTAACGATCAGGTTTCCGGAGCTGGCCGACTGCGGCCGTTGGCCGAATCCGGCCAACTCCCCCCGTTCGGGGTTACCCAGAATGAGACGACTGCACGCCGTCCATCGATCAAGGGTTCTCGTGAATACGCATCCTCCGGCACCACAACGCCCCGCGCGTCGCTCCACATCCGATCACTCGCTCTCCGCCCTGACCGTGCGGCTGGTCGCCGCCGGAGCGCTCGGGCTGCTCGTCTCCGGCGCCGGGCTGCTCGGAGCCGGCACGGCGACAGCCGCCGCGGCACCGGTCGTTCCGGCCGCGGCATCGGCGGCTGCAGCGCCGGCTGATCGGGCCGCGGCATCCGCCACCGCCACCCCCTCCACCTATCCCGACGGCCGCTACATCGTGACCCTCCGCGACGACGCCGTCGCCGGCTACCGCGGCGGACTCGCGAAGCTCCCCGGCACCCAGCCCGCTCCGGGCGACGAACTCGACCTCCAGTCGCGTCGCGCGGTCGACTACACGGCCTACCTCCAGAACCAGCAGCGCTCGCTCGCCGACTCCGTCGGCGCGGGCATCACCACCTCCTACACGGTCGCCACCAACGGCTTCTCGAGCAGCCTCACCGCCGACCAGGCGACGACGCTCGCGGCCGACCCGCGCGTGGCATCCGTCATCCCGGACGAGCTGCTTCACCTGCAGGCCACGCCCTCCACCGACGTCCTCGGCCTCTCCGGCCCGGACGGCGTGTGGCAGCAGACCGGCGGCGTCGAGCATGCGGGCGACGGCGTCGTCGTCGGCGTCATCGACAGCGGCATCGCCCCGGAGAACGCCTCCTTCGCGGGCGAACCGCTCGGCACCACGGCGGGGGCGGCCCCCTACCTCGACGGCGATTCCGTGGTCTTCGAGAAGGCCGACGGCACCACTTTCCGCGGCGCCTGCCAGAGCGGCGAGGGCTTCGAAGCGACCGACTGCTCGACCAAGCTCATCACCGCCCGCTACTTCGTCGACAGCTACGGCGCCGACTCGATCGGCCGCGACCGCGGCGAGTACCTCTCCCCCCGCGACGGCAGCGGCCACGGCTCGCACACCTCGAGCACCGCCGCCGGTGACGCGGGCGTGGCCACAGAGGTGGCCGGCCGCGAGCTCGGCGACATCTCGGGCGTCGTGCCCGGCGCCAAGATCGCGATGTACAAGGCCTGCTGGACAGGTCCGACGGAGTTCGACGACGGATGCCAGACCGGCGACCTGCTGGCGGCGATCGACGCCGCCGTGGCCGACGGCGTCGACGTGATCAATTACTCGATCGGCGGGGGAGCGGCGCAGACCACGATCTCGGCGACCGACGAGGCGTTCCTGAACGCCGCCTCCGTCGGGGTCTTCGTGGCCGCCTCTGCGGGCAACGACGGATCGGCGGCCTCCACCGCCGACAACGCCGCCCCGTGGATCACCACGGTCGCCGCCTCGACCATCCCCTCCTACGAGGCCACCGTGCGCCTCGGCGACGGCCGGGTGGTGCTCGGCGGGTCGATCACCGTGCCGGTCGGTGCCCCGGTCACCGGGCGTCTCGTCGAGGCCACCGCGGTCGCCGCAGCGGGCGCGGAGGATCCGCAGCTCTGCGGACCCGGCGCCCTCGACCCCGCCAAGACCGCCGGCCTGATCGTGCTCTGCGACCGGGGAGTCGTCGACCGGGTCGCGAAGTCGGCCGAGGTCGCGCGGGCCGGCGGCATCGGCGTCGTGCTGGCGAACCCGACGCCGAGCTCGATCGACCTCGACACCCACTCCGTGCCGACCGTGCACGTCGACGCCGAGTCGTTCGAGCTGTTGCACGCCTACGCGAAGACGGCCGATGCCCGGGTCGCGCTCGAAGACGGCAACACCGCCGGCCTTCCCTCGCCCGCCACCCCGCAGATCGCCGGATTCTCCTCCCGCGGCCCGATCCTCGCCGACGGCGGCGACGTGCTGAAGCCCGACATCGCGGCTCCCGGTGTCGCCATCCTGGCCGCCTACGCCAACCAGCCCGGCAAGGAGGGGCAGTACGCGCTGCTCTCCGGCACCTCGATGGCCTCGCCGCACGTGGCCGGGCTCGCCGCGCTCTACCTGGGTGAGCATCCGGATGCGACTCCCGACGAGATCAAGTCGGCCATGATGACCACGGCCTCCGACACGGTCGACGCCTCCGGCGCCCCGATCACCGATCCCTTCGCCCAGGGCGCGGGCCAGATCGACCCCACCCGCTACTTCGACCCCGGGATGCTCTACCTCAACGGGCCGGCCGACTGGTACGGCTACGCCGAGGCGGTCACCGGGCTCGAGCTCGGCGTCGAGACCGTGGACCCCTCGGAGCTCAACCTCGCCTCGATCAGCGTCGGCGGCCTCGCGGGGAGCGAGACCGTGACCCGAGCCGTCACCTCGACCCGCGCGGGTACCTTCACGGCGGCTCCCGTCGAGGTGCCGGGTATCGACGTCGTGGTGTCGCCGTCGACGTTGACCTTCGGCGGAGCCGGCGAGCAGCAGCAGTACACCGTGACGTTCACCCGCACGGATGCGCCGCTCGACGAGTTCGCCACCGGAGTGCTGCGCTGGAGCGACGCCGACGGGCAGACCGTCACGACCCCGCTCGCGGTGCGCCCGGTGACCCTCTCGGTGCCGCGTGAGGTCGCGGGGTCCGGTGCCGACGGCTCGGTCGAGATCCCGGTCGCGGTCGGCACCACCGGAACGATCGACCTGACCAGGACGGGACTTGCGAAGGGCGACGCCGTGCGCGGCCTCGGCCACGCGGGCGCCGCGCACGACCGGTACGTCATCACCGTGCCCGAGGGCACCACCTGGGGGCGTTTCGACCTCGCCAGTGACGACCCGACGGCCGACCTCGACCTGTACCTCTCGATGTACGACCATCAGCAGGTCATCCCGCTGCAGTCCAGCGCCACTCCGGATGCGAGCGAGACGCTCGACGTGCCGGGGCTCGGCTCGGGCACCTACATCGTCGACGTCGACTTCTACTCGGGAACGGGAGACCTGGGCTACTCGCTCACGAGCTACCTGCTCGGATCGTCGACGACGGCCGGTTCGCTGACCGTGACCCCGGAGAAGCTGCAGATGACCCTCGGGCAGGCGGCCTCGGCCGCCGTCTCGTGGACCGGACTCGAACCGGGTGCGAGCTACTTCGGACGCATCGGTTTCGGGGCCACCGGGCACAGCACGAACCTCACGGTGACGACGCCCGGGGCGCCGCTCGCGCCGGCGCCCGCCGACCCGTCGGTCTCGCTCGACCACCCGTGGTCGCGGGCGGGCACGGATGTCGGCATCCACGCGGCCGGAATCGTGCCGGGCGACCCGTACGAGATCACGCTCGACGGCCAGGTCGTGGCCACCGGGTTCGGCACCGCGGCGGGCACGGCGGATCGCGCCGTGCTGCTGCCGGCCGATCTCGCGGAGGGCGCGCATCCGGTGACCCTCTCGACCCAGGGCGTCACCGCACAGACCACGCTGAACATCGCGGCGATGCTCGTGTTCGAGATGCTCGACAACCCGCAGTACGACTCCGACGGCGCTGCGACGATCGACATCGAGACGCTGGTGGCCGGCACGGGCCGCCTCAAGGTCGCCGTGAGCGGTTCGGGCGGGACGGTGCTCGACGAGACGCTCGACGTGGCGATCGATCCGATGTTCTACGTCGACTCGGTGCGCACCTCACGAGTGGCGGTCTCACCGGGCGTGTACACCGCCGACGCCTGGTCGGTGGGGGCGGACGGCTCGCTGAGCCAGCACGTGGAGCGCACCTTCACGATCGAGGCGAACGCACCGAGCGACGTGTCGATCACGCAGGACGCGGGGAACCCCGATCTCGCCGAGCTGCTGTTCGTGAACCGCTCGGGTGACGTCTTCGATCTGACGCTGCGCTACAAGCTCTGCAGCGGACCGGTGGTGTTCTCGACCCTCCAGGTGAACGGGGACACGGTGAAGAAGACGTTCGACATGACGGCGGCGACCTCGGTCGAGCTGATCCGGGCCGACGGAAAGGTGCTCGCGGGCTACCTCAACTCCGGGCCGTCGCGCTGCGCCGCCGAGCCGAAGATCACCCAGGACTTCTGGGCGACGTTCCGCGCCGACCCGGCTTCGGCTTCGGAAGGCAAGCCGGTGTCGATGACCTTCAGCAACCGGTATCCGGCCTGGAGCGGCGGCTTCACCTTCACCGCGGGAATCGGATCGAGCATCCGTGACGGCCTGTTCTACACCGAGCCCGTCTCGCACGAGGTGGTGCCGGAGGTCGGCCCCGTCGTCGAGATCACGCTGGCCGTGCCGGAGGGGGAGCCGATCTGGACGCGGGCGTTCTATGAGGTACTGTCGCCCGACATCCACCTCACCGGGCACCGGGTGATCTATGCGCAGGCGGTCGATCTGTCGATGCTGCAGCCGGTGACGGATCCCGTCGATCCGGGCCAGGGCGGAACCGACCCGGTCGACCCGGGGGCACCCGGGACCCCGGTCGATCCGGGTCAGCCCGGAACCGGAGGTGGCGGGGCGATCACGTCTCCGGGCGCGAACGAGGCGGCTGGCGACCCCGGCGACCTCGCCTCCACCGGATGGGCGGCCGTGCCCGGCGTCGCCACGGCGCTGGCGCTGCTCACCCTGGGCGCAGGCGCGATCCTGCTCCGGCGGCGCAGGAGCCTGCGGGCCTCGGCCGATTCTCGGCAGATGTCTGAACCGTCGTCAGGTGGCCGGGATTAGCGTGGAGGTATTCCTCGCCTCACCGAGGAGCACGATTACCCGATCGTCGTCCGGGCAAACCCTGGCCGACATTGACACGGAGGTTTGATCATGGCGTTCGTCACCACAGAGGATGGCGTAGAGATCTATTACAAGGACTGGGGCAACCCCGACGCCCAGCCCATCATGTTCCACCACGGCTGGCCCCTGTCGGCCGACGACTGGGACGCGCAGATGCTGTTCTTCCTCTCGAAGGGCTACCGGGTCATCGCGAGCGACCGTCGCGGTCACGGCCGCTCCTCGCAGGTCGGCACCGGTCACGACATGGACCACTACGCCGCCGACGCGAACGCCGTGGTCGAGCACCTCGACCTGCGCAACGCGATCCACATCGGCCACTCCACCGGTGGCGGCCAGGTCGCGCGCTACGTCGCCCAGTACGGCGAGCCCCAGGGCCGCGTGGCGAAGGCCGTGCTGGTGTCCTCGGTGCCCCCGCTGATGGTGCAGACCGACGCGAACCCGGAGGGCACGCCCCTCGCGGTGTTCGACGGCTTCCGCAGCGCGCTGGCCGCCAACCGTGCCGAGTTCTACCAGGCCGTGGCGGCCGGGCCCTTCTACGGCTTCAACCGTGACGGAGTCACCGTCTCCGAGCCCGTCGTCGCCAACTGGTGGCGTCAGGGCATGATGGGCAGCGCGCTGGCGCACTACGAGGGCATCAAGGCGTTCTCGGAGACTGACCAGACCGAGGACCTCAAGGCCATCTCCGTGCCGGTGCTCGTCATCCAGGGCGACGACGACCAGGTCGTGCCCTACAAGGATGCGTCGCTGAAGCAGCACGAGCTCCTCAGCAACTCGACCCTCAAGATCTACGAGGGCTACCCGCACGGCATGCTCACGACGCACGCCGACGTCATCAACCCCGACCTGCTCGCCTTCATCCAGGAGTAGTTCGCGGCCTCGCTGACGGGAAGGCGCATCCGGGTATGCCGGGTGCGCCTTCCGCGTCTCGGGCGCCGTGCAGGCGAGTCGAGCGGACCCTCGTCGTGGGGTAAGATAGTTCAGTGGCCGCGCGCGGTCAGCGTCGCGGGGTGGAGCAGTTCGGTAGCTCGCTGGGCTCATAACCCAGAGGTCGCAGGTTCAAATCCTGTCCCCGCAACCAATGTCCTCTCGGGACAGAGGAAACCCCTGAACCTATTGGTTCGGGGGTTTCCGTGTTCCTAGGGGTTGGTGGTTCTTGGTGGGGTCGAGGGTGAGTTCGCGGGGTAGCTGCCCGGTGGTGGCTTTGATGATGCGGATGTTGAGGTCGTGGGCGAGGATCAGAGGCCTTGGCTGGGGAGAAGGGTCTAGGAACCCAGTACCTGCTGCCGGATACTGCGGCTAATTTGGTCAGAGACGGCTCTTTGAAGTGAGGTCACGAAGTGACGCGAAGTGAGTTGAGAGCGCTCCTAGAGACCCGTTTCCGAGCAGACAGCTGGTCGCTAGACGGCGGGTTGCCTAACGAGGAGTACTGCCTGGAGGAACGGGGTGGAACTTGGGCCGTGTACTACTCTGAGCGCGGCAGGCGTACTGGAGAACGACTCTTCGCTACAGAATCGGCGGCGTGCGATTATTTTTTGGAGCTGATGGCATCGGATCACCTCACTTGGCTTCAGCGATAATCACCGCCAAGTGGAGATCTACTGCTCTGCGTTCGCGTGACGTATCCGCGCCCGAACAGCGCATCACAGTCGAATAGTGGTAAGAGCATCGTGAATTGGGCGCGAGGAACGAACCGGTGACACCTGTGACATGTCACCGGTTCGCTCCTCGCGCCCGACATCCGTCGGCCCGGAGGTTGGGGCTGCCGTGCAGCTTGGGTTCGAATACAACAAGCCCAAGCGCAGGCGCTTCCTACAGTGGAGGTTGGTAGGCCATGGGCAGAGATTTGAGGATGTGACATGGACGACGCGTTGGTTCGCTTGATTCTTGGCTTAGTGCTCATAGCGGGGGGAATCGTCGGCCTGATATTTCGACGCGCTTTCGTGCGAGTCTCAATCGATATCAACAGTCAGCGAGGACCTCTCGGGAGGCGGGCGGCCCGAAGAACGAGTGTGGCGGGCTTCACGACCGGATTGTGCATTCTTGTTGTTGTTGGTGCGGTCTTCGCCGCTACGGGCATCATCCGACTACTGAGCTAGATCGGGAACCTCATGGGAAGCGAACTCACTGCCAGCCGGGAGTCGTTCTTGCCGATAGGCGGCGAACAGTGTGATGGAGCAATCGCGGCCTTGGGTACATCGACTGATATTGGTCCGCGAATTGCCGACAATCGGCAACACTCAGTCACATCCTGAAGAGACATCATGAGACCGCCCGCAGCTCGAACATCAACGTTGGAGGCAGCGTCATGGACGTCACTACACTTGTCGTAGTTGTTATTTGCGTTGTCGTTGGTCTTCTGCTCGGGTACTTGTGTGACCGGTTTGTGGTGCGCATACGAGCGTCGGGAAAGTATTTTGACAAGAAGCCAAACGGTAGACGGCTCTCGTTAGCAGGCTGTGCAGCAGTCCCGTTCTCGGGCGCTCTTGTCGGGGTGCGTTCGGTGGGTGCCTGGACCAGGATGAAGCTGTGACCGTCTCCTTCGAATGCGTGACCACGTCGAGCAAATCGGCCGCGGAGATGTTCGACCTGGCGAGGAGCATCGACACCCACCTCGCGTCGCAAGCCGGGGCCGCCGAGGCGGCCGTGGACGGGGTGACCGATGGGTTCATCGGGCTGCACCAGCACGTCACCTGGAGCGCCCGCCACTTCGGGCTGCGATTCCGGCTGACCAGCAGGGTCACCGAGTTCGACCCGCCGCATCGCTTCGTCGACGAGCAGGTCCGGGGGCCCTTCGCGATGTTCCATCACGAGCATCGCTTCGAAGCGACCGAGGGCGGTTCCATCATGATCGATCGCCTCCGCTTCGCTGCGCCGTTCGGGCCCATCGGCCGGGTGGCGGAGAAGCTCGTGCTCGCGCGCTACCTGCGGCGCTTGATCGAGGTGCGGGCGGAGTTCCTGGCCGCGGCCTGACGGTGCGCTCCGGTTCACGGTGGGCACCCGAGTCCGCATCGGACGTCGCCCCTCGTCAAAGCAGCCTCGACGCCAAGTCGACAGCGGTGATGAGCGCGGCTTTGGGACGTTCCGGGGTTGCCGGGACATGTACTTCATAGAGACTCACTGAGGGGGCGACGATGGGTGTGACAAGCGATCTCGACGTTCGGCTGGAGCAGGCACAGCCGATTTCGATCTGCGACGACTCTCGATTGCGGCAGGAGGTCTCCACGCGGGTTCGCGGATTCGATCCCGGCCGCCCTGCGAGGGCGCAGCTCCGGCGATGGCTCCGAATCGCTGGAGTCGTGGGGGGAGTGATGGTGCTCGGCGTGACGACCGCCGCAGCTGTGCCATCGGTGTTCGACACGCTCGGGTGGACTCCCGACTCGGCCTCGGTTCAGGAGTTCTCCGTGGATGGGGCGCCCCCAGTACGGTGCGACTACCGCGTGATCGTGAAGCCGTCCGTGCAGGGTAAAGAGTCCGGCGCTTTCGATGCGATTCAGCACTTCACGCGCACGCACGACTGGAGTTTAGACGACGCTCCCGTGCTGCTCAGCCGGGCCGACGCACGACCGGGCGACACGGATCTGGGTCTGATCAGCGACTTCTTCTCCCGTGGTGTGCAGGCGGAGCTCTCCGTCGCATTCCCGGACTGGCGCGAGGACGTCAGCAGTATCGAGAGCGCCGGTACGTGCGACGGCATCGGCGACGACGGGATGGTGCAGTGACGGTGCCCGGCGACACGCTGGCCGACAGGTTCACCGCGCTGGTCGAGGTGAACGCCGGCGACGTGCTGGGCTACCTCGCGCGCCGTACCGATCAACCCGCCGACGCCGCGGACGCCCTGGCTGCGGTCCTCGCCATCGCCTGGGAGAAGTCGGCGCGGATGCCCGAGGACGCGGAGTCCGGCCGTCGATGGCTGTTCGTCATCGCGCGTCACGTGCTCGCCAACCTCGGACGCCGCCGACAGCGCAAGAGAGCGAACGAGCTGCCCGAGTTTCCCGAGGTCATCGCCGCGATCCAGGTGCACGACGATGCCCTCGATGTGCGTGATGCGGTTCGGCAGCTCGCCCCGAAGTATCGCGAGATCGTGATGCTGGTGCACTGGGACGGTTTCTCGCTCGCGGATGCCGCCGCCGTCTGCGGGATCCGCGCGTCGACGGCGCGCACGCGCTACTCCCGCGCCCGCGATCAGCTGCGCACCACGCTCGCTCCGCTACGGCCGGCGAGCGCGGCTCGGCGATAATGGGGGTGTGGGGATGACATGAGGGCGCGATCGCGTGCGCTCTACGTCGAGACGGTGACTCGCGCCGACATCGAGACGGTGTGGGCGCTGACCCAGGATCCCGTCGCGCATCCGCGGTGGGATCTGCGGTTCAGCGCGATCGTGCCGCTCGAGACGGATGCGCGGGGCCGCATCCGGTTCCGGTACGAGCGCACGCTGCCCTTTCATCGAATCGACGGCACCGGCGTCTCGCTCGGTGAGCGCGCGCGCCCCGACGGCGCTCGCACCTCCGCCTTGGCCTTCACGACCGACGACCGGCTCTCGCCGCTCCGCAGCGGCCGCGGCTATTGGCGTTACGAACCGACTGCCGGCGGGGTGCGCTTCATCACCGGCTACGACTACGTGCCCGGGTTCGGCCGCCTGCCGGACATTCTGCTGCGCCCGATCGTGCGCTGGATGACGGCGTGGAGCTTCGATCGGCTGCGGATCTGGGCCGAGACCGGGGTGCCTCCGGAGAGGTGGGGCTTGCGCACCGTGTTCGCGTGGTGGCGGCCGGAACGCCCCCGCGCCGCTCGCTGCCGCACCCGATCGCCGCGCGGCGGGGCGATGGCGGGTGCGCCGGCGACCTTGGACGAATTGCAACCGGGCGGCCGGCCGTGACCGGGTCGATGTTCCGCACGGCGCTCGGCGAGGAACGATTCGCCCGACTGCACCCGATGCTCCAGCGTCGCTTCGGCGTCTCGTTGGAGGCCGGCTACGCCTGCGTGGGACGCGGCACGATGGCCCGCATCCGGCGCGGCCCGTGGTGGACCGTCCCCTTCCTGCTCATCGGGCGCCTGCGGCACATCCTCGTGGCCGACACAGGCGTGGACGTGCCCTTCACCATCGAGAACTACCCCTACCGCGACCCCTTCGGGCGCGAGACCGTCACCTTCGTGCGGGAGTACCGGGTGCGCCGGAAACCGGCTCGGTTCGACGCCACCATGGTGCTGGATGCGCGCCGCGGCACGATCGTCGACTACCTAGGCACCCATCAGCACCTCGCCGTGGACCTCCACCTCGACGTCGACGAGCAGGGCGGACTCGTTCTGCGCTCCACCGCGCAACGGTTCTACGAGGGCCGGGTGGGCTTCCGGTTCCCCCTGATCTTCTCCGGCACCGCCGAGTTGCACGAGCACTGGGACGAGCAGCGCGGTGCCTTCCACATCGAGCTCGAGGTGCGAAACCGGGTGATGGGGTTCCTCTTCGGCTACGAAGGCTGGTTCACCTGCGAGTTCCCACCGGCTGCCGACGCGCCGTCGCGGCTCAAGCCGGTGCGTCACGAGCGCCGGCTCTGAAGACTCCGGATGCGGGTGGGGCGGTGCGCTCGCGCCCGGGGGACTTTGGTCCTCGCTGCTCCCCATCGTGGTGGCGAACCTGGGTGCATGAGCGATTCGACAACCACTGGTCCGCATCCGGAGTCCGCGCAACGCCCGCTGGGGGAGTTCTCCCGGATCGTCGTCGGCGTCGACGGCTCCGCTTCGTCGATCGACGCGCTGCGTGAGGCCGAGAGACTCGCCGAAGCCTTCGGGAGCCGCCTCGACGTGGTGTGCGCGTGGTCGTATCCGATCTCGAACTACGGGATGGTGCCACCCGACTGGTACCCCGATCGGGATGCCGCCCGCACCGTCCATGACGTCGCCGACACGGTCTTCGGGGAGACGAGGCCCGAGTGGGTGCACACCTCGATCAGGGAGGGCGCGCCGGCCCGGGTGCTGATCACAGAGAGCGACACGGCCGATCTGGTCGTGACCGGCAGCCGCGGCCACGGAGGCTTCGCGGGACTGCTGCTCGGCTCGGTGAGCTCGGAGATCGCCGCGCACGCTCACTCGCCCGTGCTGATCGTGCATCCGCGCCCCGAGACCAAGACCAGGACCAGGACCGAGACCGGGAGCCGCGCGCTGCACGAGGGACAGAGCGGCGGGGCCGCCCGATGAGGGCCCTGCAGTACCGGGCGATCGGGGCCGCGCCGGAGCTGGTGGAGGTCGAGACGCCGGAGCCGGGGCCGGGCGAGGTGCGCCTGAAGGTGACGGCCGCGGGGCTGTGCCATTCGGACTGGTTCCTGATGGGGCTCCCCGCCGAGCAGTACGTCTACGGGATGCCCCTGACCCTCGGCCACGAGGCCGCCGGAATCGTCGACAAGCTCGGGCCCGGCGCATCCGGGGTCGCCGTCGGCGATGCGGTGGCCGTCTACGGACCGTGGGGGTGCGGGCACTGCCACGCCTGCCGGCAGGGGCGCGAGAACTACTGCGTGAACGCCGCCGCGCTCGGCATCGCGCCGCCGGGGCTCGGCGCCCCCGGCGCCATGGCAGAGTACCTGATCGTCGACGACGTGCGGCACCTCGTTCCGCTCGGCGGCCTCGACCCGGTCGAGTGCGTCTCGCTGACGGATGCCGGGCTGACCCCGTATCACGCGATCAGCTCGAGTCTGAGCAAGCTCTGGCCCGGATCGACCGCGGTCGTGATCGGCGTCGGCGGTCTCGGGCACGTCGCCGTGCAGATCCTGCGGGCGATCAGCTCGGCCACGATCGTCGCGGTCGACGTCGACGACGACAAGCTCGCCCTGGCGACCGAGGTCGGGGCGCACCGCACCGTGCACTCGGATCCGGATGCGGCCTCCCGCATCCGGGAGCTGACCGGGGGAGTCGGCGCCGAGGCGGTGTTCGACTTCGTGGGCGCCGCCGGCACCGTGCAGCTCGCTCGCGAGGTGGTCGCGATCGACGGCGCGGTGCAGATCGTGGGCATCGGTGGCGCCACCCTGCCGACGGGCTTCTTCTCGACGCCCTTCGGCGCGTCGGTGCGAGCGCCCTATTGGGGGAGCCGCTCGGAGCTGGAGGAGGTGCTGGACCTCGCCCGATCAGGATCGGTGCGGGTGCACGTCGAGCGCTTCAGCCTCGACGAGGCGCCGGAAGCCTATCGGCGGCTGCACGAGGGAGACATCCGGGGCCGCGCGGTCGTCGTTCCGTGACCCCCGCGACCCGCCCGCGGGAGGGCGCGGCGGCGCCGACCCCGGACGGCCCGGGACGCCCGGCTCTGGTGACTGCCACGCCGACGTGGTATTTTCGCGCTGAGCCGGCAGGAGGCGCGATGACGGACGCCATCTCCTTCCCCGACCTGCCGCGGTCCGAACTCGACCGCACCATCGAAGAGCTGATCGCCCGTGCGAACGAGGTGAAGCAGTCCCAGGGCCGGCTGCGCGCCCTCCTCCGCGCGACCCAGGCGGTGGTCGAGGAGATCGACCTCGGCGTGGTGCTGCGCCGCATCGCCGAGGCCGCCGTGGAACTGGTGGACGCCGAGTACGGAGCGCTCGGCGTCATCGCCCCCGACGGCCACGGTCTCGAGGCGTTCATCCACGTCGGGATGGCCCCGGGCGCGGTCGACCGCATCGGTCACCTGCCCGAAGGGCACGGGCTGCTCGGCGCCGTGATCGCCGACCCGATCCGGCTCGAGCGCATCGCCGAGGACTCCCGCTCGGCCGGGTTTCCGGCCGGCCACCCCCGGATGGACGGCTTCCTGGGCGTGCCCGTGCGGGTGCGCGGAGCGGTCTTCGGAAACCTCTACCTCACCAATCCCCGCCGCGGCCACTTCACGGAGGAGGACGAGCAGCTCGTGCAGGCCCTCGCCACGAGCGCGGCCTACGCCATCGATCACGCCCGCATCCTGGTCGAGGCGCGCACGAGGGAACGGTGGACGACCTCCTCGGCCGAGATCGCCGTGGCCCTGGCCGACACCGACGCCGAGCGCGCGTATGGCACGCTCGCCGACGAACTGATCAGCCGATCGGATGCGCAGCTCCTGTCGATCCTGATCCCGGGGAGCGAGCCCGGCACGATCCACGTGGCCGCCGCGCGGGGCGAGGGCTCGGCTCGGCTGGACGGCATCGACGTGCGCGCGGCCACCACCCTCGCCGTCGACGTGCTCGACTCGGGCACGTCGATGATCGCACCCCCGGTGCCCGCGGGAGCCGAGCGCGAGGCCGATCCGTTCTCCCTCTCCCGGGGCGGGTCGACGGGGCCGGCCATCTACATCGCCTTGACCGACGGCCGGGTGGTCTGGGGCGTGCTGGTCGCTGCCCGGGAACCGGGTCGCCCGAGCTTCACCCAGACCGATCTCGAGGTCGGAATCGACCTGGGGGAGCGGATCAGCGTCGCGCTGGCCCTCGCCCGGGCCCGAGAGGACCAGCAGCGGGTTCTCGTGCTCGAGGACCGCGGACGCATCGCGCGCGACCTGCACGACCACGTCATCCAGGACATCTTCGGTACCGGGCTGGAACTCCAGAGCCTCGCCTCGACGGCCCCCGCGAAGGATCGCCGACGACTCGATGACGCGGTGCACCGCCTCGACGACGTGATCGCGCAGATCCGCAAGATCGTCTTCGCCCTGACCCCTCCCGCCAGCGACAGCTCGGCGTCGGCCCGGCATCGGGTGCTCGACATCGCCGCCGACGCCTCCAAGGCGCTTCCCCATCCGGTCGACGTGGCCTTCTCCGGCCCGGTCGACCTCTTCGTCAACGGCGAACTCGCCGACGACGTGACCGCCGTGGTGCGCGAACTGCTCAGCAACGTGATCAAGCACTCCGGCGCGGCGGACGCGGCCGTGACGATCACGGTCGACGACACCGACATCCGCGTCGACGTCACCGACGACGGGATCGGCATCCCCGCCGAGGTGCATCGGAGCGGGCTGTCGAACCTCACCGCACGGGCGACCGCGCTCGGCGGCACGATGGACGTGACCTCCTCGGCCAACGGCACACGGGTCGCGTGGCGGATCCCCATTCCCGACGACGGGGGAGGCGAGCGCGAGTGATCCGGGTGGCACTGGTCGACGACCATGAGATCGTGCGGCGCGGGATCGCCGAGCTGCTGGGGGCCGACGCCGGCATCGAGGTCGTGGCCGAGGCGGGCACCGTCGCTCAGGGCTTGTCCCGCATCCTGGCGACGCGGCCGGATGTCGCGCTGCTCGACGTGCGTCTGCCCGACGGCAACGGCATCGACCTGTGCCGGGAGCTCCGCTCCCAGCTCGACGGCATCCGCTGCGTCATCCTCACGGCCTACGACGACGACGACGCGCTCGTCGCGGCGGTCGTCGCGGGCGCGTCGGGATACCTGCTGAAGGACGTGCGCGGGCCGAGCCTCGTCGACGCGATCACGGCCGTCGCGGCCGGCCGCTCGCTGCTGCATCCGAGCGCGTCCCGGAAGGTGTCGGAGCGCGTGCGCTCCCAGTCGCGCGACGACCCGCGGTTCGGCTCGCTCAACATCCGGGAGCGCCAGATCCTCGCCCTCATCGCCGACGGGCTCACGAACCGGCAGATCGGCGAGCACCTCGGACTGAAGGAGAAGACCGTCAAGAACTATGCCTCGAACATGCTCCGCAAGCTCGGGCTCGAGCGCCGGACGCAGGCCGCGGTGCTGGGTTCGGAGCACCGGAGCGAACTCTGAACGGTTCGCCTGGCGTCCGTTCGGGTGCGGGTCGAGCCCGCGGGGTCACTACGCGGCCGCGGACTCCGCTCCGAAGCGCGGGCGAGCCGTCGACGCGGCCGTCGGCACCACGACGGCGGGCACGTCGAGGTTGAGCAGCAGGTCGCGGCTGACCGAGCCGAGGAACAGCCGCTGGAAGGCCGACTTGCCCCGGGTCCCCACCACGACCAGGGCCGGCAGCGGATCGGCGTCGAGCAGGCACTGTGCGGGGATGCCGCGCACGAGCTGCGCGGTGACGTCGAGCGAGGGATGCTCGCCGCGGAGCACGCCGACGACGTCGTCGAGGAGCTGCTGATGCGGCCGCGCGAGGTCGGCCACGAAGTCGTCGTCGAGCGGCGCCGAGTCGAGCCAGAGGTTGGGCGCCATCCAGGCGTGCACGACGTGCAGTGACTGTCCGGTCGAGAGAGCTTCGAGGGCGGCGACCTCGGCGACGCGCAGGCACTCCGGGGTGTCGTCGACGCCGACCACGACCCCACGGCGGTCTTCGCCCCGTTGTGCAGGGATCACCGCCACCGGACCGGCCGCGTGCGCGGCGACCCGCACTCCGGCCGGCCAGCCCACGGAGGTGCGCGACGAGGCGTTCGTCTTCTCGCCGACGACGAGCAGCGCATCCGGAGCCGTCAGGGCGATCAGCGACGGCACGACGTCGCCCGCGATCACCTCCGTGCGCACCTCGACACCGGGCACGGAACCCTGCACGGTCTGTGCCGCGGCGTCGAGCAGCGTCTGGGCGAACTCGAAGCGCGCCGGGTCGAGCACCCTGCCGGGGAGCAGCGTGGTCCCCTCGACGACGTGCACGAGGAGCAGGGGGCCGGTGACCCGGCGGGCGCGATGCACGGCCCACTCGAGGGCGGCATCCGTGGATCTTCCCTCGTCGACGGCGACGATCGTGCGGGTGGTCATGCGGGGAGTCCCTTCGTGCGGAGCGGTCCATCGGGCGTTCGCCGAGGGGCGAGGCCGGCGACGACGGCGACGTCGAAGCGGCGCACCGGCAGGCAGCGATGGATGAGGCCCAGAGGCGTCTGGGAGCGATGAGCCAGGCGTGGCTGGTCGCCGGTGCGCACCCCGGCGCGGGAGATCCCGACGACGACGTGGTCGTCTCCGAGCTCCTGCCAGCCGGGCCGGTCGTCGTCGAGCTCGAGGGCGAGCAGTGCTGAGTGGGCCATCGCGTTCCTTCCGATCGGTGCCCCCAGCGTCCTGCTCCGCGTGCGGCCCGGAACGGACGAAAGTCCCACGACGACGCCCCGCGGATGGGCGTGCGGCTTCGATGGACCTTGGTCACTCGTCGCTCGCGGGCGCCGGCGCAGGATCGCACCATGACTCCTTCATCCGTTCTCACCCCGACCGACCGCGGGCTGCAGCAGTCCGTCATCGACGAACTCGACTGGACCCCCGGCGTGCATCCGGCGACGATCGGCGTCGCCGTGATCGGCGGCGTCGTCACCCTCGCCGGCGAAGTGGCTTCCCTCCCCGAGAGGATCGCGGCCGAGCGGGCCGCGCTCAGGGTCGAGGGCGTGCGCACCGTGGCGAATGAACTGACCGTGCACGGCACGGTCGAGGCCTCCGCGAGCGACGAGGAGATCGCCCGTCACGTCAACGAGGTGCTGGCCTGGACGACCGCGCTGCCGGCCGGCGCGGTGACGGCGTCGGTGCACGACGGCGCCGTCATCCTCACCGGGACGGTCGACTGGGACTACCAGCGCCGCACGGCCCGCAAGGCGGTACAAGGCGTGCAGTTCGTGCGCCTGGTCGACAACCGCATCGAGCTGACCCGGCGCGTGTCGGCCCGGGATGCGGGGGAGCGCATCCGCAACGCGCTCCGCCGGGATGCGCTCATCGACGCCCACAACATCACCGTCGCCGTCAGCGACACGACGGTGCGCCTGACCGGCGTGGTGCGCTCCTTCGAGGAGCGGCGCGAGGCCGAGCGCGCGGCCTGGAACTCGCCCCACGTGCAGCACGTCGACAATCGGATCGTCGTGGACGGCCGGGTCGGCGTCGAAGGCCAGGTCGGCGTCGAAGAAGGCGCGGCCAGGTGATGACGCCGAACACGCGCACGAAGCGGATGCCGGCCGCGGGGGTCGACCTCGTCTATCCCGAGACCGACGGCGCCATCGAAGGGCGCCTGCACACCGAGCCCGAGGCGAGGGGGCTGATCGTCCTCGCGTACCCCACCGCCTATTCGCGGTTCGGCCGGCCCGACGAGCGCCTCTGCGACATCGCCCATCAGCACGGCTACAGCACGCTCTCGGTCGACCTGCTCACGCCCGAGGAGACGACGGTGCGGGCGGAGGAGCTGCCGGCACGCCTGCTGCACCGGCTCTCGGCCGTGCTCGAGGACAGCCACCGGCGTTGCCGCACGCGCCTGTTCGTCTTCGCGATCGGCGAGGCGGCTCCCGTCGCCATTCCGGCCGCCGACGGGAACGAGGTCGACGCCATCGCCACCTGCGCACTGCCGGGCGTCGTCAGCGCGAACGAGACCGACGTGGAACTCGCCGCCTCGAGCGTGCTCGAATGCACACCGACCCTCGACGCGCCGCTGAGCTGGGACGACGTCGGGCAGGCGATGCGCCGTGCTCTGGTGTGGTTCGACGCCGCGGCCGCGACGCGGAAGCCGGTCGGCGCATGATCGACACGCCCGTCCCCGAGCGGGTCGTGGTGCTCTACGAGTCGATGTTCGGTGCCACCCGGCAGATCGCGGAGGCCATCGGCGAGCAGTTGCGCCCGTTCGCCGACGTCGCCGTCGTGAACTGCGCCGGCGCCGGCCCGGATGCGCTGGCCGGCGCCGACCTCGTCGTCGCCGGAGGTCCCACGCACGTGTTCGGGCTGAGCTCAGCGACCACCCGGGAGGAGGCGCGCAAGATCGCCGAGCACAGCGACTCCGGCCTCGTCTTCGAGTGGGTCGAAGCGAGCCACGGCCTCCGCGAGCTGCTGCACGAGCTGCCGCATCCGGTGCACCCGTCCTTCTTCGCCGCCTTCTCCACCCGGAGCAGCAAGGGCCCCCGGCTGTTCACCGGATCCGCGGCCCGCCGCATCGACCGGGAGCTGCGCGCGACCGGGTACCGGCCGCTCGCCGCGCCGCGCGACTTCCTCGTCGACGCCACGCATCGCCTGGTGGACGGTCAGCTGGCCGAGGCGGCGGCGTGGGGAGCCGAGCTCGCGCAGGCCTGGGGCCGGGACGGCCGCCACGGCATGGGACCAAAGACCACCGGTGCCGCCGTCGACGCCGATTGACTGGATGCGACGGAGCTGGATGCGACGAAGAAGGGAACGGTCATGGACGACACCATCGGCATCGCGCACACCCTGAGCGACGAGGAGTGCTGGCAGAGACTCGGCGAGAACGCCTTCGGCCGGCTCGTGCTCCATGCGGCCGGAGAGATCGACGTCTTCCCCGTGAACTACGTCGTCACCGACGGCACCCTCTACCTGCGCACTGCGCCCGGCACGAAGCTGCTCGAGCTGACCATCCATCCGGATGTCGTCTTCGAGATCGACCACGTCGACGACACCTCGGCCTACAGCGTCGTGCTGAAGGGCTCCGCCGAGGAGCTCCAGAGCCAGGAGGAGATCGACCTCGCCGACTCCCTGTCGCTCGTGCCCTTCCTGCCCACCCTCAAGTACCGCTGGGTGCGCATCCGGCCGACGACGCTCACCGGCCGGGCCTTCCGGCGCGGACCCGAGCCCGAGCGCTACTGAGCCCGAGCACCCTCTGGAGTTCGACATGACCTGGACCCCCCGCCCCCACGAGATCGCCGCCGACGACGTCGAGGCGCTCGATCAGGACGAATGCTGGCGCCTTCTGGCCGGATCCACCTTCGGGCGGCTCGCCGTGAGCGACGACGACGGTGCCGACATCTTTCCGATCAACCATCTCGTGAACGATCACCTCGTCTACTTCCGGAGCGCGCCGGGGACGAAGATCGTCAGTCTCACCGAACACCCGGGCGTGGCCTTCGAGGCGGATGGCACCGAGAACCGGCAGCGCTGGAGCGTCGTGCTCCGCGGAACGGTCCGTCGGCTCGAGAGCGACGAGGAGATCGCGGCCTCGGGTGTCGATGAACTCCACACCGTGACCCGGAGCACGAAGTGGAACTTCTTCGCCATCACCCCGCGCACCCTCACCGGCGTGCGCTTCATCACCGACCCGCGTCACTCCGACCCGCACCGCTCCGACCCGGACCACTCGGCCCCCGCAGCGCCCTGAGCGCGTTCAGGATGCAGACGAGGTCGACGAGCTCCTGGATGCCCGCTCCGACGGCCGCCGGGATCACACCGAACGCGGCGACCCCCATCAGCACGACGCTCAGCACGACCCCGATCCAGATGCTCTGCAGGGCGATCCGCACGCTGTCCTGACCGATCGCGACCGCGTCGACCGTCTTCGAGAGATCGTCGACGAGGACGACGGCATCCGCCGAGTCGCTGGCCGCCGTCGCCCCGCGCGCTCCCATCGCGATGCCCACCTCGGCGGCCGCGAGCACCGGTGCATCGTTGACCCCGTCGCCCACCATGACGACCGGTCTCTCGGTCATCCGGGCGACGGCGGCCACCTTGTCGGAGGGCAGGCATCCTGCCCGCACCTCGGTGATGCCGGCCGACTCGGCGATGGATGCCGCCGTGGGGTACGCGTCACCCGTCAGCATCACGAACCGGCGGACTCCGCGGCGCCGGAGCGCGCCGATGACGTCGCGGGCGTTCTCCCGCAGCCGGTCGTGGGCGACGATCGAGCCGGCGAAGCGATCGTTCACCGAGACCGAGATCGCCAGTTCGCCGGGCTCGAGCGCCGGCGCCGCGGCGGAGGGGGCGCGTTCGCGCACGAAGGCCAGTTTGCCGACGCGCACCTCGTCGCCCGCGATCTGCGCGCGCACCCCGGCGGTGGCCACCTCGTCGGCTTGGCCGGCCGGCAGCAGCTCGATGCCCGCGTCGCGCGCGTGAGCGATGATCGAGCTCGCCAGCACATGGCTCGAGTACTCCTCGGCGGAGGCGGCGAGTTGCAGCAGCCCCGCCTCGGTGAATCCCGGCTCCGGAAGGATCCGGGTGACGGTCGGCCGCCCCTCGGTCAGGGTTCCCGTCTTGTCGAAGACCACCGTACGCACGCGCGCGAGCCGTTCGAGCACGGCGCCGCCCTTCACGATCACCCCCGTCTTCGCGCTGCGGCTCATCCCGGCCATGAACGCGATCGGAGCCGCGATGATCAGCGGACACGGCGTCGCCAGCACGAGCACTTCGGCGAAGCGCACCGGATCGCCCGACAGCACCCACGCGCTCGCCCCGATCAGCAGGGCCACGGCGGTGAAGGGCAGGGCGAAGCGGTCGGCGAGACGCACCACCGGAGCCGGATGCGCGGTGGCGTCGGTGACGAGCAGCACGATGCTCTGGTACTGGCTGTGCGCTGCGTCGCGGCGGGCCGTGAGCTGCACCGCGGTCGATCCGTTCACCGAGCCGCTGAGCACGAGATCGCCGCCCCGTCGCTCGACCGGGAGGCTCTCCCCGGTCAGCGACGACTCGTCGAACTCGACCGGGCCCGACGCCTCCGTCAGGGAGCCGTCGACCGGAACGATCTCCGAGGGCCGCACCAGCAGCACGTCCCCGACGACGACGTCGTCGATCGCCACGTCGACGATGGTGTCCCCGCCGGGGGCGGGCGACACCCGGTGGGCGGTCCGTGGCGCGCGATCCATCAACGCCTTCAGTTCGCGCTCGGCCCGGGCCTGCGCGAAGTCCTCGAGGGCTTCGCCTCCGGTCAGCATGAGCACGATGATCAACGAGGCGAGCAGTTCCCCCACCAGCACGGTCGAAACGATCGCCAGCACGGCGAGCACGTCGACGCCGATGACGCCCTGGCGGAGCCGCGCGATCATCCGCACGAGTTCCACTCCGGCGATCCCCAGCGCGTAGACCGCGACGAGGTACTGCGCGGCCACCGGCACCCCGCTCAGGATCAGGATGCCCGAGACGGCGGCGACCGCGACGGTCGCGGCCACGAGCGGGTAGCGGAGGCGCTTCACCGGGGCCCGTCCGTGTCGAGCCGCGGAACGGCGACCGCGGCAGCCCGGGCGGGAACGATGACGACCGGGGAACCGAGGTTCAGGAGCATGTCGCGACTGGTCGACCCGAGGAGCGACGTCGCCAGCGCCGATCTCGCCCGGCGCCCCACCACCACCGCGAGCGGGGGTCTGCTCCCGGCGGCCAGCGCCGTCGCCGCCCGGCTCCGCACCGTGGCGCTCTCGACGCGCAGCGAGGGGTGATCGCGCTGGATGGCGGCGGCGAGACGCGCGGTGAACTCCTGATGGGGCGCCTCCACCAGCGCCAGGGTGGCCGCGTCCAGCGGGTAGGGGTTCAGCACCATGACCGGCGGAAGCCAGGCGTGCACCAGTCGCAGGCCGGTGTTCTGCTCCCGTGCCCAGCGTGCCGCGAACTCGGCGAGCGCGAGGCTGTCGTCGCCACCGTCGACGCCGACGACGATTCCCGATCCCGCCTCGGTCGTCTCCGACGGGACGACGGCCACCGGCCCGTGGGCGTGAGCCGCCAGCCGGACACACAGCGACCAGCGCGCCGGTGCGTGGAGCAGGCGGTGGCTGCCCGCCCCGACGACCACGAGCGATCCCGGGCCGGTCAGGCGCACGAGCTCGGCCACGACCTCGCCCACCACGACCCGGGTGCCGACCGTCAGAGCGGGGGCGGACATCCGGATGCGCCGAGCCCGCTCTACGAGCTGATCCCCGGGCGACACGGCGGCCACGGTCGACGACTTCGCCGGGAGGACGACCGCCCCCTCCCGCACGAAGACCAGAGTGAGAGGATGCCCGCCGGAGTCGGCGAGACGCACCGCCCAGGCGAGGGCGGCTTCGCTGCTGGGCCCTCCGTCGTAGGCGACGACTAGGGAGAGCCCGGCCAGGTCTCCCTCGTGTGCGCGGTGGCCGCCGTCTCCGTCGCCCCCGGAGTCTCCGTCGTGTGCCGCCATGTCGTGCCTCCGTCTGATCCTGCTCGTCCACCCTCCCGGATCCGGCGCGGAGAGCGAGTGTCCTTGGTCCCATGGATCGCGGTCGTCCCGGCGTACGGTGCAGACGACAGCCACGTCGACCGGAGGCACCATGACCACCAACACAGCTCATCCGTGCGGTCCTCGACGGTGAGCGGGGTACCGGTGCGCGATCCCTCGAAAATCCGCGAGGGGCTCTCTCCGGAGGAGGCGGCGCGACGACTCCGTGAGCTCGGCCCGAACGCGATCCACCCGCGGCGGGCCAACGCCGCGCGCGTACTGATCCGGCAGTTCCGGAGCCCGATCCTGCTGCTGCTGATCGTGACCGCGGGTGTGTCGTTCCTGGTGGGCGACAGCACGAACTCCCTCGTCATCGGCGTCATCCTGATCGCGAGTGTGGCCCTCGGGTTCGCGAACGAGTTCCGGGCCGAGCGGGCCGCGGATGCGCTCCACGACAGCGTGCGTCACCACGTCACGGTCGTGCGGGCCGGCACCGCGCACGAGGTGGATGTGGCCGAGCTGGTTCCGGGAGACGTCGTGCGTCTGTCGGTGGGTACGGTCGTTCCCGCCGACATGGCGGTGCTGGAGGCGCGCGATCTCAGCTGCGACGAGGCGATCCTCACCGGAGAATCGGAGCCCACCCGCAAGGCGGCGCCGGCCGACGGCGAGGAGGCGGCGACGTCGGTGCTGCAGATGGGCACCATCGTGCACACGGGCGGTGGCCTCGGCGAGGTCACCGCGACCGGCACGCGCACGGCTTTCGGCCGAATCGCGGAGGGTCTGGGCGCCACGGCCCCGGTCACCGAGTTCCAGCGCGGCCTCAGCCGCTTCTCGGTGCTGCTGCTCGAGGTCGCCCTGGTGCTCACCACGCTGATCTTCGTCGCCAACCTGCTGCTGCAGCGGCCGCTGATCGAGTCGCTGCTGTTCTCGCTCGCCATCGCCGTGGGGATCACCCCGCAGCTGCTCCCCGCCGTGGTGAGCACGAGCCTCGCCTCGGGGAGCCGGGCCCTGGCCTGCAAGAAGGTGCTGGTGAAGCGTCTCGTCTGCATCGAAGACCTCGGAGACCTGGATCTCCTCGTGACAGACAAGACCGGAACGCTCACCCAGGGCCGGATCGGGTTCGCCCGCGCCCTGCCGGTGGACGGGGTCACGGATGCCGCGGCGCTGACCGGTTTCGGCCTGACGGCGAGCGAGGTCGACTTCGCGAGCCCCGAGCTCGACGTGACGGGTCTCAACTCGCTCGACACGGCCCTGTGGGAGCAGCCCGGCGCCGAGGCCTACAGCGCCATGCGCACCTCGCCGCCCCTGGACGTGCTGCCGTTCGACCACGAGCGCAGGATGACCAGCGCCCTCGTTCGGCGAGCGGGGGAGGAGCCGATGGTGATCGTGAAGGGCTCACCCGAAGACGTGATGGCCCGCTGTATCGCGCTGCCGGCCGAGGCGACCGCCACGCTCGAGGCGCTCTACCGCGACGGCGAGCGGGTGCTCGCGGTCGCGACCAGAACGGCGCCCGGTGCCACGGCGCTGAGCCGCGATACCGAGCACGAACTGCGGCTGGCGGGCTTCCTGGTATTCGTCGATCCGGTCAAGGCCGATGCGGCCGAGTCGATCGGGCGTCTCGCCCGCCTGGGCGTGCAGGTCAAGATCGCGACGGGCGACAGCGCCGTCGTGACCGAGAAGCTGTGCGCCGACCTCGGCATCGCCTCCGGCGGCACCCTCACGGGAGCCGAGGTGGAGGGCCTCGACGACACCGCGCTCGCCGCGGCCGCGCGCGGCGCCACCATCTTCGCCCGGGTGGGCCCCGAGCAGAAGGCGCGCATCATCCGTCTGCTCCGCGCGAAGGGCCACTCGGTCGCGTTCCTGGGCGACGGGGTGAACGATGCCCTCGCCCTGCATCAGGCCGACATCGGCGTGTCGGTGGACTCCGCCGCCGACGTGGCCAAGGACGCGGCCGACGTCATCCTGCTCGACAAGGATCTCGGCGTGCTCTCCGACGGCGTGCTCGAGGGCCGCCGGATCTTCGCCAACACGATGAAGTACCTGCTGATGGGCACATCGAGCAACTTCGGCAACATGTTCAGCGCCTCGGTGGCCTCGGTGGTGCTGTCGTTCCTGCCGATGCTGCCCGGGCAGATCCTGCTGAACAACCTGCTCTACGACACCGGGCAGATGGCCATCCCGACCGACCGCGTCGACCCAGAGCAGCTCGAGCGGCCCTCGCGCTGGGACATCTCCTTCATCCGGCGGTTCATGCTCGTCTTCGGCTCGATCAGCAGCATCTTCGACTTCGCGACCTTCGCGCTGATGCTCCTGGTGCTGAACGCCGGGATCGGCGAGTTCCGGGCGGGCTGGTTCATCGAGTCGATCGCCACCCAGACGCTCATCGTCTTCGCCATCCGCACCCGCCGGGTGCCGTTCTTCCGCAGCCGGCCGTCGTTCGCACTGATCGCGGCGGCGGTGGGAGTGGTCGTGGTGGGAGCGTGGCTCCCGTTCTCGCCGCTCTCCGGCTTCCTCGGGTTCACGCCCATCCCCGCAGCGTTCTTCCTCGCCCTGGTCGGGATGATCGTGGTCTACCTCGTGATCGTGGAGTTCGCCAAGAAGCTGTTCTTCGCCCACGTCGCGCGCACGCCCGCCGGCCCGCGCACGCCGCGCGACCGCCTGAGGCATCAGATCATCCGGAGGTCGTCCCGCTTCACCAGCCGGTCATGAGCGGACGATGAGCGTGGGCGCCACGAGCGCCCGGATCACCGCGTGGCTGACCGAGCCGAGGAAGAACCGGCGCGCCCCATGATCGCTGTGGTTGCCGACCACGACCTCGGACGCCGTCCGGGCCGCATCGATCAGGGCGTCCGCTGGTGTTCCCACCACGAGGGAACCACGGGCGGCGAGCCCGGTCACGAGGCCGGCTCGCCGGATGGCGGTGTCGAGCACACCCTGATGGACGTCCTCGAGCGAGTCCTCGAGGCCGAGCTCCGGCACGTAGACGTCCTGCCAGGCGGACGGCTCGGTCCAGGCGTGCACCACGAGCAGCTCCTGCTGGGAGGACAGGGCCTCGGCGATGGCGACATCGAGCACGTGCTCGGAGACGGTGGTGCCGTCGTAGCCGACCACGAGGTTCCGCCGCGGTGTGGCCGTCGTGTCGGCGGGCACGACGGCGACGGCGCCCGGCGTGTGAGCCGCGGCCAGCCGGGATCCCACGGACCAGCCGAAGGGGCTCGGCTTCTGCGTGGCGGATGTTCCCCCCACGACGACGAGCGACCCCGGAGTCGACAGGGCGAGGAGCTCGTCGACCACGGCGCCGCGCAGCTCCTGGGTCGAGATCGAGGCCTCGGGATGCGCGCTCCGCAGTTCGTCAGCCGCTTCCATCAGGCGCACGCGGGTGCCCGCCTCCGGGGAGGTCGCGCTGAGGTAGTCGGTGCCGGTCTCGTGCCCGCCCAGCACGCCGACGAGGGTGATCGGTGCAGAACCCGGCCGGGACGCCGCCCATGATGCTGCGGCGGTGGCGGACGCGGATCCGTTCCATCCGACGAGGATGCGGTCGAACGGGGCGGGTGAGGCAGGAATGCGTGTCATGAGGTCTCTCCTTCGAGGCGGGGATCGTTCACCCGGTCGCTGATGACGATCACGGGCACGTCGAGGTTGAGGATGAGTTCGTGGCTGGCGGAGCCGAGCAGGAACCGGTTCACGGCCCCGCGGCTGCGGCAGCCCACGACGACCAGTTCCGGCAGGGGCGGTGTGTCGAGCAGGGAACGCACGGTGGGCCCGCGCACCGCGTTCGCGGTGAGGGTCAGGCCGGGGTAGGCGCGTTTCACCGCGCTGGCGGCGTCGTGCACGATCGCGGCGTGCTCGGCGGTGAGCAGCTCGAGGGTGAGGTCGTCGTAGACGTAGTCGGCCTGCCAGACCGGGGGTTCCAGCCAGACGTGGAGGAGGTGGAGGGGGACGCCGCGGAGCACGGCCTCCGCGGCGGCGAACAGGGCGGCGCGGGTGGAGGTCTCCGATCCGTCGACGCCGGCGACGATGCCCGAGCGCACCCCGGAGACGTGGCGGGGGACGATCGCGACGGGTCCGAGGGCGGTCGCGGCGAGGCGGGTGCCGATGGCCCAGGCGAAGCGGAGGTGAGGGGTGGTGCGGGCCTGGGTTCCCAGCACCACGAGGGTCGCTGGGTCGGTGAAGCGGCGCAGGGCGGTGAGGGTGTCGCCGATCACGACCTGACTGGTCACGCGCGCGGACGGCAGTTCGCGGGCGACGCGGACCGCTTCCTCGGCCACGGCGATCGTCGCGGCGGCGTATTCCCCGGGGTCGGTCGTCGCGCCGGGGATCAGGCCCACCTCCTCGATCACCCGCACCAGCACGACCTCGTGGCCGGGAGCGGCATGCCGGGTTCTGTCGAGCATCCAGGCCGTCGCGGTGCGGCTCTCCACCGAGTCGTCCCAGGCCACCACTGTTCTCTGCATCATGAGTCCAGGGTCCGCGTCCGCGCCTGCGAAGCACGGGACCTAAGTCACCCGCGGACCTTCCCGGCGCCGCTCCGTCCGCAGGTGCCGGTCAGTCGATATCACCCGCTTCGGGTGTGGGAATCGTCCTCTCGCGCTCGTTGAATAGGCGGACAGGCGGGGCCCGCGAGCAGCCGGGCCGGCCGATGGCGACCAGCGAAAGGCGTGACGATGACCGACAGTACACACGGCGACCACGGGGACCCCGCACTGCAGCGGTCGAGTCTGCCCATTCCCGACCTGGCATACACCGGCACGGTCACCTACGACGCCACCTCGCCTGACACGCACTACCCACCCATCAGACCGGTACGGCCACCCGCGGGCGCGCCGAACGTGCTCGTCATCCTCATCGACGACTGCGGCTTCGGCGCCTCGAGTGCCTTCGGCGGGCCCGTGCACACACCGAACTTCGAGAGGGTCGCCGCGCAGGGCATCAAGTACACGCGCTTCCACACCACGGCACTCTGTTCGCCCACCCGCGCGGCTCTGCTGTCGGGCCGCAACCACCACACCGTGGGCATGGGCGGCATCACCGAGATCGCCACCAGCGCTCCCGGTTACAACTCGCTGCGGCCCAACAACTGCGCGCCGCTCGCCGAGACGCTCAAGCTCAACGGGTACAGCACGGCCCAGTTCGGCAAGTGCCACGAGGTGCCCGTGTGGGAGTCGAGCGCGGTCGGCCCCTTCGACCACTGGCCGCACCCGGGTGGCGGGTTCGAGTACTTCTACGGCTTCATCGGTGGCGAGACCAACCAGTGGTACCCCGCGATCTACGAGAACACCTCGCCCGTCGAGCCGTGGGGTACGCCCGAGGAGGGCTATCACTTCATGGCCGACATGACCCAGAAGGCCGTCGACTGGACGAAGCAGCAGAAATCGCTCGCCCCCGACAAGCCGTTCTTCACCTACTTCGCGCCGGGCGCCACGCACGCCCCGCACCACGTTCCCCTCGAGTGGGCCGACAAGTACAAGGGCCGCTTCGACCAGGGCTGGGATGCGGTGCGCGAGGAGACCTTCGCCAAACAGAAGGAGCTCGGCGTCGTGCCGGCGGAGGCGGTGCTCACCACGCGCAGCCCCGGCATCCCGTCGTGGGACGAGATGGACGACGCCATCAAGCCCACCCTCGCCCGCGAGATGGAGGTCTACGCCGGCTACCTCGACTACGCCGACCACCACGTCGGGCTGCTGCTGGACGCGCTCGAGGAGATCGGCGAACTCGACGACACCCTCGTCTACCTCATCATCGGCGACAACGGTGCGAGCGCTGAAGGCACGATGACGGGCACGACCAACGAGGCGTTCACCATCAACCACATGGAGGACATCGAGACGGATGCCTACAAGATCGCCCACACCGACGACCTCGGCACCCCGAAGTCGTACAACCACTACGCCATCGGCTGGGCGCACGCCATGGACACGCCCTACCAGTGGACCAAGCAGGTGGCCTCGCACTGGGGCGGCACCCGCAACGGCACCATCGTGTCGTGGCCCGCAGGCATCGCGGCGCGCGGCGAGATCCGCAACCAGTTCGCGCACGTGATCGACGTGGCGCCGACGGTGCTGCAGGCCGCGGGCATCCCCGAGCCGCACACCGTGAACGGCGTCACCCAGCGGCCCTACGAGGGCACCCCGATGAACTACAGCTTCGACGACGCCGCCGCGCCCGAGCGGCACACCACGCAGTACTTCGAGATGCTCGGCAACCGCGCCATCTTCCATCTCGGCTGGACCGCGGTGGCCAAGCACAAGGATCCGTGGCTCGCCTCCTCGCACGGCCTCGACGACGACGTGTGGGAGCTCTACAACGTCGAGGAGGACTGGACACAGTCGAACGACCTGGCCGCCTCGCATCCCGAGAAGCTGGCCGAACTGCAGCGGCTGTTCCTCATCCAGGCCGCCCGCTTCAACGTGCTGCCGATGGACACCCGCTCGGCCGAGCGCTTCAACGGCGAGCTCGTGGGCCGCCCCGAACTGGTGACGGGCTCTAGCCAGACCTTCTACCCCGGCATGAAGCGCATGAGCGAGAACTCGGTGGTGAACGTGAAGAACAAGTCGTTCACCGTGACCGCCTCGGTGACGCTGCCCGAAGGCGGGGGAGCGGGAGTGCTCATCGCGCAGGGCGGCAGCTACGGCGGCTGGAGTTTCTACCTCACCGACGGCAAGCCGGCCTTCGCCTACAACCTCGGTGGCGTCGCCGTCGAGTACACGCGGTCGGATGCGGTGCTCGCGGCCGGCGCGCACGAGCTGCGGGCGCACTTCCAGTACGACGGGGGCGGCCTCGGCAAGGGCGGGTCACTGACGCTCTTCGACGGTGACACCGAACTCGCCGCGGGGCGCATCACCCGCACGCTGCCGTTCTTCTTCTCGATGGACGAGACGGTCGACATCGGCTCCGACCTCGCCTCGCCGGTGTCGGAGGACTACGGGCCCACCGACAACGCCTTCACGGGAACCATCGCGTGGCTGCGGCTCGACGTCGGCGACGACGACCACTCGCACCTCGCCGACCCGGAGCACCTGATGCAGATCGCGATGACCCGGCAGTAGGAGGCGGGCGCGCGGCCGTCGGCGGCCGTGTCAGCGCTTACCCGGGTCGGAGTCGCAGCCTCCGGTTCCGACCCGGCTCCGCTACGGTGAGCACATGTTCGCTGCCATCGCCGGAGTGCTGCCGATCGCCGTCGGCATGCTGCTCGCCTCGGTTCCCGTGGTCGCCATGGCGGCCGTGCTCGCCACGGTCAACACCCGGGCGGTGCTCTCGCGCTTCACCGCCGGGTGGCTCGTGGGTGTGGTGCTCATGTGCGCGGTCGGACTGCTGCTCGCCGACGTGGCGATCTTCGCCACCGACTCGAGCGCGTGGGTCGCGTGGGTGCGGCTCGCGCTCGGTGTGGTGGTGGCCGTGCTCGGCATCCGCAAGCTCGTGTCGCGCATCCGGGCCGGTGCCGCGACCGGAGAGCCGTCGTGGATGGCGACGATGCGGGCGATCACCGCTCCGAAAGCCTTCGCCGCCGGCCTCGCGCTCGGCTCGGTGAACCCGAAGAGCGCCGCGATCACGCTCTCGGCCGTGGCGGTGGCCGCCGAGGGCACCGCGGTGGTGGGGGAGCAGATCGCGGCCCTCGTGGCCTTCGCCGTCGTGGGCAGCCTCGCGGTGGCGGCGCCGCTCGTGGCCATCGCCGCGGTGGGCGAGCGCGCCGCCCGGCCGCTCGATGCCTTCGTGGGCTGGTTCGCGCGGCACAGCGACGTCGTGCTCGCCGTGGTGCTGCTCGCTCTCGCGGCCGTGCTCATCCTGAACGCGGTGGGCGAGCTCGCCGCCTGAGCGTCGTGACGACTGCGCGTCCGGTGACGACCGAGCGTCCGGTGACGACAGCGCGTCCGACACGGGCGGCGCCGGCGCTCGTAGGCTGAAGGCATGCGGTCTCCGGGAAGCACAGCCGTGGTCGTCGTCGGCGGGGTCACGGATGCGATCGTGCGCGAACTCGGCCGCCTCCCCAACGTGCAGGCGCTGCGGCTCACCGACGAGGAGAGCCGCGCGACGGCAGAGGCCGCAGCCCGCCCGGCGGTGGGGGCGCCCTCGGTGCGCGAGGTGCTCGCCTCGGCGCACAGCCCGTTCCTGGTGCACGACCTCGATCCGCTCGCGGCCGTGGCGCGAGCCTGGACCGCCTTCTTCGAGAACCCCGCCACCCTGCCCGCCCTGCGCATCGAGACCGAGTCGGCGCTCGCCTCCTTCGCCGCGGGCGAGAGCGTGCTGCCCGACTACTACCTCGTGCTCGGGCCGGAGAGCATCACGCCGGCCGAGAGCCAGTGGTGGCTCGGGGTGCTGGCCGCGGTGGCGCCGAGCCGGGTGCTCCCCGTGGAGGCCACCACGGGGGCGGCGCAGCGGATGCTCGGATCGCTGCCCACGGGCCGCGCCTGGCCCGAGCCGGCCGGCTGGCTGCGGGAGCTGCCGCTGCAGGTGCCCGATCGGGTCGGGTTGTTCTGAGTGGGCCGGCTCCGAGCCGCTGTGCCCCGGCCCGCGCTACTCTGAGGGGCACGCGCACGACGGGAGCAGAGCGGTGACCTTCCAGGCCTACATCGACACGATCCAGCAGAAGACGGGCAAGACGCCCGACGACTTCCGGGCGCTTGCCGCCGAGAAGGGCCTGAGCGGCCCCGGGGTGAAGGCGGGAGACGTGCTCGCCTGGCTCGCGCAGGACTTCGGCCTGGGCAGAGGCCACGGGATGGCGATCTACTCGATCCTCAAAGACGACGCGACGCCGAGGGGCTCGGCGGACGAGCGCATCGAGAAGCAGTTCGCCGGCGCGAAGGCCGCCTGGCGGCCCTCGTTCGACGCCATCGTCGCGCGGGCCCGCGCGCTCGGCGACGACGTGACGCTCGCCCCCACCGACAGCTACGTGAGCCTCGTGCGCGGGAGCCGCAAGTTCGCGATCGTGGCGGTGACCGCCAAGCGGCTCGATCTCGGCGTGAAGCTCAAGAACGACGAACCGGGCTCCCGATTCGAACCCGCCGGCAGCTGGAACGCGATGGTGACGCACCGCGCCCGGGTCGATGAACCGGCGCAGCTCGACGAGGAGCTGCTCGTCTGGGTCGACGCGGCGTACCGCGAGGCCTGAGCCGCGCATCCGCCAGTGCCCGCGCCGCGCATCCGGAATGCGGGGGAGCCGCGGATGCTTGTAACCGAGTAGGTGTTGCATCGCGAACAGTGATGCAATGGAAGTTCCCGAATGATGTTCTGAGGCTGCTGTGACGATCGACTTTGACCGTGTGACGACCACCCGCGCGCGGGATGACACGGCGCTGGACACGCCGGCGTTGGATGCCGCGGAGGTCGAACGGGTGCGCGCCGACTTCCCGATCCTCTCGCGATCGGTGAACGGGCATCCGCTGGTCTACCTCGACTCGGGGGCCACCTCGCAGAAGCCCCAGTCGGTGATCGAGGTCGAGCGCCGCTTCTACGAGGAGAGCAACGCCGCCGTGCACCGCGGAGCGCACACGCTCGCCGGCGAGGCCACTGAGCTGTTCGAGGCCGCGCGTGCCCGAGTGGCGTCGTTCGTGGGCGTCGCCGACGACGAGATCGTCTGGACCTCGAACGCCACCGAAGGCATCAACCTCGTGGCCTATGGCATGTCGAACGCCTCGCTCGGGCGCGGCGGGGCGGCCGCCGAGCGGTTCCGGCTCGGGGCGGGCGACGAGATCGTGGTGACCGAGGCCGAGCATCACGCGAACCTCGTGCCGTGGCAGGAGCTGGCGTTCCGCACCGGGGCGACGCTGCGCGTGATCGGGCTAGAGGATGACGGGCGCCTGCGACTCGACGAGGCGGCCTCGCTAATCGGTCCGCGCACCCGCGTGGTGGCGTTCGCGCACGTGTCGAACGTGCTCGGCACCGTGAACCCCGTGGAGCGGCTCGTGGCGCTCGCGCACGGCGTGGGCGCGCTCGTGGTGCTCGACGCCTGCCAGTCGGCGCCGCACCTGCCGCTGGACCTCGCCGCTCTCGACGTGGACTTCGCCGTGTTCTCGGGCCACAAGATGCTCGCGCCCACGGGCATCGGCGTGCTCTACGGGCGCAAGGAGCTGCTGGATGCGCTGCCGCCGTTCCTGACGGGCGGTTCGATGATCACGACGGTCGGCCTGCAGGAGACCTCGTTCCTGCCGGCGCCGATGCGCTTCGAGGCCGGCACCCAGCGGGTGTCCCAGGCCATCGCGCTCGCCACGGCCATCGACTACCTCGACGCGGTCGGGATGGAGCGGATCGCCGAGTGGGAGACGCGGCTCGGTCTGCGCCTGTATTCCGGCCTCGCCGCGATTCCGGGGGTGCGCATCCTGGGGCCCGCCCCGGCAGCCGGGACGGCCGGCGGGCACGGAGCCGAACGCGTGGGTCTCGCGAGCTTCGACGTGGAGGGGGTGCACGCCCACGACGTGGGGCAGTTCCTCGACGACCGCGGCATCGCGGTGCGCGTCGGTCACCACTGCGCGCAACCCGTGCACCGGCGATTCGGGGTGACCGCCACCACGCGCGTGAGCACCTATCTGTACAACACCGAGGCCGAAGTCGATGCGGCCGTCGAGGCCGTGGCCGACAGCCGCGTCTTCTTCCGGGTGGCGTGATGGCCTCGCGCGAACTCGAGACGATGTACCAGCAGGTCATCCTCGATCACTCCAAGGAGAAGCACGGCTTCGGTCTGCGCGCGGATGCCTCGGGCTCGTCGCACCAGGTCAACCCGACCTGCGGCGACGAAGTGACCCTCAACGTGCACCGGGGTGCCGATGGTGCGGTCTCGTCCATCAGCTGGGAGGGGGAGGGATGCTCGATCTCCACGGCCTCGGCCTCGCTGCTGAGCGACATCGTGCATGACCTGCCCTCCGATGAGGTGTCGGTGCGCATCGACGCCTTCCGGGAGCTCATGCAGTCCAAGGGCGCCCTCGAGGGCGACGAGGAGCTGCTCGGCGACGCGGTGGCGCTGGGCGGGGTGTCGCGGTACGTGACCCGCATCAAGTGCGCGATGCTGCCGTGGGTCGCGTTCGAGGCGGCGCTCGCCTCAGAGGGTGCTGCGCCGCGCGCCTGAGTCGCGCAGAACAGCCACCCTCAGACGACGTGGGTCGCGGCCGTCGGATTGTCTGCGGCCTCGACGTCGAACTCGTTGTGGCCGTCGCGGGTGCGGAAGGTGAGCCAGGCGATGACCATCCCGATCGCGACGAGCACGGCGAGCACGCTGTAGAGGGCGTTGGGACCGGCGGCGGCGAGGGCGGGGGTCACCGTGGCCATCAGGGCGGCGACGATGCGGGCGGTGGAGATGATCGTTCCCTGCGCCGTGGTGCGGAGCAGGGTCGGGAAGGACTCCTGCGACCAGACCTTCATGATGGTCTCGAAGGCGAAACCCATGCCGAGCGCCGCGAACGCGGCCGCGATCAGGTAGGTCACCAGGCTGAGACCGAAGACGGCGGGCACGGCCAGCCCGACGACCCAGAGCAGTGCTCCGGCGGTGAAGTAGCGGAAGCGGTGGCGCCCGTCGGCGATCCTCATGAACCAGAAGTAGCTGAGGAAGTTCAGGGGTGCGATGACCAGGGTGAGCACGCCGGCCGTGGAGACGCTGACGCCGCCGGTGTTCACGAGCAGGTACGCGCCGAACTGGCCGACCGTGTTGGCGGCGAGATTCGCCAGGGCGTAGAACGCGATCAGGCCGAGGAACGGCTTCGCGTAGGGGGTGCGCACGAGCCGGAGGGCGCCGGACCGGTCGGCCCGGATGGTGTGGATGCCCCGTGCTCGCTCACGACGGGCCTCCAGCCAGGTCTCGGACTCGGGCACCGTGAGCCGGGCGAGCAGCACCACGAGAGCCACGATCCCGATGTGGGCGAAGAGGATCTGCCCGCCGGTGCGGCCCAGGTCGCCGACGAAGATCGCGATGACGGTGGAGACCAGCACGCCGACGGCCCACAGCATGTTGGAGAAGCCGAGGAACTTGCCGCGGTTCGCGTCGCTGGCTGCCTCGGAGATCGTCGACAGCGAGACGGGCAGGTCGGCGCCGCTGCCCACGCCGAGGAAGATCGCCCCGGTGATGATCACGGGGAACGACGGGGCGAGGAAGAGGATCGCGATGCCGATGATGATGAGGATCATCGTGACGGTGAACACCGGTCGCCGGCCGAAGCGGTCACCCAGCCTCCCGCCGACGAGGGCGCCGGCCGCGACCGAGAGCGTCAGAGCCCCGGATGCCACGCCCACCTCGAGCGGCGTGAGGCCGAGGACGGCCTGGTAGATCACGATGACGGTTCCGAAGGTGACGATCGCGGCCGAGTCGATGTACGAGGCCATGCCCGCGATCGTGGCGGTTCGCCAGGCGCTCGGCCGTCGGCGGATCGGTGTGTTCGTGTTCATGTCTTCTCCTTTGAAGGGGTCGGGTTTGACGGGGTCGGGTTTGAGAGGGGGAGTGGCGGTTCCTACGCCCCGACGCGCACGGGGCGCATCGGGAGGGTGAATTCGTGGGTGCCCGGAGCGGCTTCGAAGGCCGAGGGCCCGTGCCCGATGGTCGCGGTCGTGCCGGCCGGCACCGTCACCTCGAGCCGGATGGCGTCGCCGACGGTGCGCCACGCGACCTCGATGCGGCCGAAGGGCGTCAGTACCCAGCCCTCGACCGGGTCGACGCCGCCTCCGGGTGTGGGATCGACCCGGAAGGTGCGGTATCCGGGCGCGGTCGGTGCGATACCGAGCAGGTACTCCCTCATCCACAGGGCCACCGAGCCGAAGGTGAAGTGATTGTGCGAGTGCTGGCCCCGGCCGTCGCCGTCGAAGCCCTCCCAGGTCTCCCAGATCGTGGTGGCGCCCTGTTCCACCTGGTGCAGCCACGACGGATTGCTGGTCTGCAGCAGGATCCGGTACGCCAGGTCGCTGCGGCCTATCTCGGTGAGCACCGGCAGCAGCATCGGTGTGCTGAGGAAGCCGGTTCCGAGATGGTGGTCGGCAGCCTCGATGAGCTCGACGAGGCGTGCGATCACGCCGGGCCGGGCCTCCTCGGGCACCAGCCCGAAGGCGAGCGCCCGTACGTACTCGTCCTGCCGGTCGGAGCCGATCGTGCCATCGGGCCGGAGGAAGGCCGCCTGCCACGCACTCCGCACGTTCTGCGCGAGGAGCGCGTACCGGGCCGCATCCTGCGTCTTGCCGAGGAGCCCTGCGGTGAGGCCCAGGATGCGCGCCGACTCGGCGAGGTACGCGGTGGTCACGGGCGCGCCGCGAAGACTGCCGTCGGTGCGGCGCTCCACGACCCCGGATGCTCCCGGCCGGAGCCACTCGCCCCACTGGAATCCGTAGTCGACGATGAACGCCTCCTGCGCCCCGACCCGGTGCCGGGAGAACCGTCGAGGCAGGCCCTTCTTGGTGCGGGCCCGGCGGGCCACGAAATCGACCCACCGGGTCATGCTGTCGTACTGATCCTCCAGCACGGCGATGCTGCCGTAGTACTGGTAGAGCGCCCACGGGATCGTGACCGCGGCGTCGCCCCAGCCGCTGGAGTTGGCGAGCATCCTCATCAGCCGGCGGAGTCCCGGTGAGGTCTGCGCCGTCGATTCGGAGGGGATGAACGGCGGCACCCGCCCGTCGGGCATCTGCTCGAGGGCCAGACTGCGGGCGTAACGCCGTAGATAGGCCTCGACGTCGACGAAGCCGACGGCGGTGGGCAGGAACGCCTGCGTGTCTCCGGTCCAGCCGGACCGCTCGCGGGTGGGGCAGTCGGTCGGCACATCGGTGAAATTCGAGCGGATGCTCCACTCGACGTTCTTCCACAGCCGATTGAGCCGCTCGTCCGCGCAATGGAAGCCGCCGCTGGTCTCGAGCTCGGAGGACAGCACGACTCCGCGGATGTCGTCGGGACCGAGATCGTGGTCGAGCCCGATGATCTCGACGTAGCGGAAGCCGTGCGTCGTGAAGCTCGGCTGGTACCAGTCCCCGGTCTCTCCGACGGTGACGGTGTCGCGTTGATACCACGGCTTCTTCGGGTCGCTGAGAATCCAGCGGGTGTCGAGCTCGCCGTCGGGCGCGAGCAGTTCGCTGTAGGTGAGCTGCACGCGGGTTCCGCTCGCATCCGCGAGGCGGAGTCGAGCGACTCCGTTGAAGTTCTGGCCGAAATCGACGAGCTGCCGCCCCGCCGGAGACCTCCACACCCGACTCGGCGTCAGCAGGTCGACCTGGGTGACCGGCGCGGCCTGCTCGGCCACCAGCTGCCGGGGATGGGGCGGCAGCACCCGCACCGGATGGAAACCGGCCGGGGCGTCGCCCGGTGCCCAGACGTCTGCGATGCGGAGGTCCGCGCTCTCGCCCCACTTGGGATCGGCGCGCAGCACGGGCCCGCGCCCGACTCGCCAGTCGCCGTCTGTTCCGAGGGTGCGGGTGCTGCCGTCGTCGAGCTCGAGCTCGATGTGCAGGAACGCCCCGAGCTCGTCGCCGTAGACGGCCCGCCGGGACAGGAAACCGAGTCGGCCGCGGAAACGTCCGTCGGCGACGACCATCCCGAGGGTGTTGCGCCCCGCTTCGAGCACGTTCGCGAGGTCGTACTCGCGGTACTCGACCTCGTGCTCGAAGGGCGTGAAGCGGGGCACCAGCGCGGGGCCAGTCTGGTCGACTCCGTTGACCACCAGGTGATACCAGCCCAGAGCGGAGGCGAAGGCCCTCGCTCGGACGACACCGCGCGGGATCTCGACCTCCGTGCGGAAATACAGCACCGGATCCTCGTCAGCCGTGTACGGTCGCGGGTCGGCGATCCACGTCGATGCCGTGAGACGGGTCACGATGCCCGTGCTGAACGTCGCCGGCGCACTCGGCCCGCCGGATCCGCCGTCGCCGAAGACGGTCACGCGCCACCAGTAGTCGGTGCCCGGCCGGAGGGGTTCTCCGTCGTAGACGATGCCGAACTGCTCGACGCTCTCGACCTGCCCGGTGTCCCAGGCCAGTGCGTCGAAGGCCGGCGATGTCGCCACTTGGAGGCGGTAGCCCTGCTGCATCCGGTTCGGGTCGGTCGATTGCCACGAGAACACCGGATGCGCCGTGCCGATGCCGCGCGGCTCGATCACGGCGTTCGTGCGAAGCCGGGTGGCGGTGATCGATTCTGGAGCGAGCGTCATCGTCTCCACCTCCCTGATCTGGAACTTGCTTGCTGGAAAGTATGTAACTTGCTTGCTAGAAAGTCCAGCCCGACTACACTCGAGGGCAGGAGAACGGGAGTGGCGCGATGACGATCAAGAAGTGGGCGGACGGATCCTCGCCGCGAGAGGTGATCCTGCAGGCCTCGATCAAGGAATTCGCCGAGAACGGCTACACCTCCGGATCGATGAACTCGATCGCGCGGGATGCCGGGATCACCCGCCAGCTGCTCCTGCACTATTTTCCGAACAAGAAGGCTCTGCTGATCGCCGTGCTCGATGAGCGGGACGCCCGGCTGACCACCGAGTGGCCGGATCCCGTCCACGTGCCGTTCGAGACGTTCGCGGCGCAATTCGACCAGATGTTCCCGGCGATCTACGCCGAGGCCGAGATCTTGAGGCTCTCGCACCGGCTGATCGCGGAGGCCGCGGATCCGGACCATCCCGCTCACGACTGGATGGTGTCGCGCGAACGGGCGATCCGCGGGAAGCTCGAGCAGGTCTACTCCGGCGCGGTGGAGCGCGGCGAGCTGCCGCCCTGGGTGAACGCCTCCGCCCTGGCCGTCACCACGCTGGGCGCGGTGGAGGGGATCGAGCGGCAGTGGCTCGTCGATCCCGAGCTCGACTGGCAGGCGGCGATCCGCAGCCTCCGTCAGCTCGTCGTCGCCCTGGCCCGCACCGCGCCGGCCCCCGTCCTCTGACCGGCGATGACCGCCGAAAACCAGGCCTACGCCGAAGCGATCGACTATCTCACCCGGCTGGGCCCGCGGATGTCGGGCTCGCCGGCCCATCGTGCGTTGATCGACCATGTCGCCTCCGAGCTCTCGGGCATCGGGTACGACGTGCAGAGGGACACGCACTCGTTCGAGCGGTGGGCGCTCGAGGGGAAGGAGCTCACGGTTCACCCCGGCGGCCCGCGCGGTGATGTCTCCATCCCACTCGCCTCGGCCTGGCCGTACTCGGGCGAGACCCCTCCCGGCGGCATCACGGCACCCCTCGTGCTGGTGGCCGGGGTCAGGAAGCGCTGGCGCGCGGCCGCGGGGAAGATCGCGCTGGTCCCCGTGGCGAGCCTCGCCGTTCCCGCGAAGCTGATCATCGGCTCGTGGGACGGTGCGCCGCTGTTCGACACCGTGACCAATCCGGTCATCAGCGCCGAGCTGTCCGGCATCGACCTGAAGAAGGCCCGGGAGGCCGGCGTGCTCGCGGTGATCGCCGTCTGGCAGGGTCTCTCCGATGAGGCCGCTCGTGGTCAGTACCTGCCCTTCACTCAGGGGTATCACGGGCTTCCCGCGGTCTGGGCCGCCCCGTCTGCACGGCGGGCGCTGCTCGAGGCGGCGGCCGGGGGTGACAGTGTGACGCTCAGGCTGGCCGCCACGAAGACTCCGGACGCGACCATGAACACGGTCTGGGCGGTCTCGCCCGGAAGGGGACCGCGCGCACGGGAGTCGATCCTGGTGGTGACGCACAGCGACGGAGGGAACGCGGTCGAGGAGAACGGGTACATCGGACTGCTTGCGCTGGCCCGGGATGCCGTGGCGTCCGAGCACGATCGCACGGTCGTGTTCATCTGCACCGCCGGTCATCTGCGCATCCCCGCCGTGACCGCGCACGGTCAGGCCACCACCGCGTGGCTGGAGGCGCATCCGGAACTGTGGAGGCAGGACGCCGGCGGTTTGACCGCCGCGGCCGGTCTGGTGGTGGAGCACCTGGGCGCCAGGCATTTCGCGGACGATCCCGTCACGGGCCGCTACGGGGCCGACGGATCTCCCGAGCCCGAACTGCTCTATGCGACGACTCCGCAGCTGGTGCAGCTGGCCCGTCGTCTCTGGCGCGGTGCCGGGCCGGGGGTCGTGCGCCCGGCCCGGCCGGGGCCGATGGTGCACCTCGGTGAAGGCGAACCGCTGTTCGAGCGGGACATCCCCGCGATCTCCCTGGTCACGGGCCCGCAGTATCTGCTCGCGGAGACGGAGGAGGACATCGTCGACATCGACGTGCTCGGCCGTCAGGTGGACAGTTTTCGTCATGTGCTGCAGCACCTCTCCGGTGCTGTCGATCGCGAGACCTTTGGCGAGGTGAAGCGTCCCGGCAAGGCGCGGAAGGTCGTCGCCGCGCTGCGGGTGCTGCTCTTCCTCGCGCGCGACGCGGGTAGACGGGCACGTAGTCGACCCGTGCCCTGAGTCCGGCGGTGGGGCGTGAGGGTCGCTGCGCCTCGTGTGTCGTGTGTCGTGCTTCGGGTTCGGTGTTTCGGGCGCGGGGTGTCATGTTTCGGGCCGGGTGCAGTGTTTCGTGTTTCGTGTTTCGTGTTTCGTGTTTCGTGTTTCGTGTTTCGTGTTTCGTGTTTCGTGTTTCGTGTTTCGTGTTTGTGTTTCGTGTGCAAGGCGTGGCGCAGGATGCGTTGTGCGGAGTAGTGGCGGTCGGGTGCGGGCTTTCGTGTTTCGTGCGCGAGGCGCGGAGTGTCGGGTGTCAGTATCGGGTGCGGTGCGGTGCGGTGCGGTGCGGTGCGGTGCGGTGCAGTGCGGTGCGGTGCGCAGGCGCCGGTGTCGGCCGGGGGTGCCACGCACGGCGCGCGGCATCATCACCGCGGGGCGGGGCGGGGCGAGGCGGGGCGAGGCGGGGCGAGGCGGGGTGGAAGGCCGCCGGCGCGGTTTGGAGGTAGCGGGCGGAATCATCACCGCGGGGCGAGGCGCGGTGGAAGGCCGCCGGCGCGGTCGGGCGTGGCGGGCGGCGTCATCACTGCGGGGCGATGTGGGTGGCGCTCGGCGTCGTCCCGTGGTGGCGCGCGGCGTGGTTCCGCGGTGGCCGACGTCAGGACGGGGTGTCGGCGCGTGGCTTGACGCGACGGTCTGAGGAACGCGCGGGTGAGAAGGCAACTCAGAACGGTGGGGCGTCCTCCTTGGGAGTGTCGTCTTCGGGGGTGACAGCGCAGGCCGGGGGGACCGGCGGGACTGGGGACGGCGCCGGACTGGTCTCGTAGTGGCGGCCGGTGGGGGAGCGCCAGGTGAGGTGGCGGCCGGAGCCGGCGGTGGGAGACCAGTTCGATTCGTGTTTGAGATGGTGGTGCCGGGAACAGAGGTGGAAGAGGTTGGATGCCGAGGTGTGGCCCCCCGCCTGCCAGGCTTCGCAGTGGTCGAGCTCGCAGCGGGATGCTCGACGGGAGCAGCCGGGGAACCGGCAGTGCTCGTCGGCGAGCCGGAGCGCGAGTCGCAGATCGGCTGGTGGCTGGTAGCGCTCCCGGCCCACACTGAGGGTCTGGCCCGTGTCGGGGTGGGTGAGCATCCGGATGAACGAGGGCGCGTGCGCCGCGATTCTGGTGGCGGTGGCGGCGTCGATCGGGCCGTAGCCGTGGAGCTCGCCCGGCGCATCCGAGTGGCCGAGCAGCGTCATGACCGGCACCGTGACGATGACCGTGGGCCGGACGCGGCCGAGCTGATGAGCTACGTCGGCGCGACCCGCGTCGGTCGACTCGTCGTCGCCGGCGAGCGCGCCGTGCCGGCTCGCGGCAGGGAGCTGACCGCCTGCCGTGCCGGTGCCGGTGTCGGTCGCGGTGCCAGTGTCGGTCTCGGCATGGCTGGGGCTGGCGGACGCGTTCGGTGCCACGGGGCGGCCGAAACTGTCGGTGGGGCCGGGGTTCGCAAGCGGGTGGGTGGGCACGCCGAAGCCGCCCCCTGGGCCGAGCACGAGGCCGGTGAAGGCGTCGGCGCGGAGTTGGGCGTGGCTGCGGGGCTCGTCGTCGGCGCGGAGGCCGCGGGCGATCTGGTCGAGGGCGTCGTCGATGGCGATTGCCTCGACCGCGGGGAGGAACGCGGTGAGCCAGGCCATGCCGTCGCGGTCGGCCTGGAAGGCGACGAAACGGTCGGCTGCCGCTCGCGAATGGCGCGCCTCCAGGGATTCCGGATGCAGGCGCTCGCGCAGACGCCGGGCCCTCGTGTCGAGTTGCGACGGTGTCTGGCCCGAGGCTGTCGCCATCACCGCGGCGTCGTAGGCGGGGCGCACCGATTCCGGCAAGGCGTGGGCGTGACGCGCGACGGCTTGGGCGTGGACGTAAGTGATGGCACCCGATCGCAGGGCCGCGAGCGTCGCGGGGAGCTCACGCGCGAGAACCTCGCCGTCGACCAGGAGGCGGCCCGCCGTGCTCTCGGAGAGGTGCATGGCGCACGCTACCTCGGCGACGAGCGAGCGTCGCGCCAGGTCACGCCGCGCTGCACCGAGGCCGGCCGGGGCTGTCGCATCGCTCGAGAGCTCGGCCCACGCGGAGAGCTCGGCGAGCACCTCGGCGCGCAGGGCGTGCAGTTCGCCGACGGCACGCTCGAGGGAGACGAGCTCGTCGAGCGGCGAGTCGGCACGGCTGCGGAGAGCGGCTCGCAGGCCTGGGCCGCGACGCCCGGTGCCGAGAAGCCCGAGGCTGCTGCCGTCGCTGCCGTCGCTGCCGTCGCTGTGGTCGACTGGGCTGTCATGGCCCGGGCTGTTCTCGCCCGGACGGGGTGTGAGTAGGACTTCTTTCATGAGAATAAGTCAACACGACACCACCGACATCGGGCTGCTGGATGCGTCCGCCCTGTCGGAGCAGGATGGACGACCTGCCCCGCCGACCCGCCGACCCGCCAACCCGCCGACCCGCCGTTGCGCCAACGCGCCGACGCGCCGACTCGCTGACTCGCCGACCCGCTGACTCGCCGTTGCGCCAACGCGCCGACGCGCCGACTCGCTGACTCGACCCGCTGACTCGCCGTTGCGCCGATGCGCCGATGCGCCGATGCGCTGATGCGCTGATGCGCTGAGCCGCCGCGCCGCCGCACCGCCGACGCGCTGACTGGCTGATGCGTCCATGCACCGTCCGGCTGATACACCGTCCGGCCGATGCGCCGACCGGCGGATGCGCCGAGCCGCCGTCCCTCCGATGCGCCGTGCGCCGATGCGGTGCCCCGCCGTTCCGCGGATGCGCCGTCCCACCGTCCCACCGACCCGCTGACTCGCGGATGCGCCAACCCGCGGATGCGCCAACCCGCCGATGCGCTAACCCGCCGATGCGCCGTCCGGCCGATGCGTCAATGCGCCGAACGGCCGACCCGCCGAGATGCACCGGCCCGCGCCCACGACCGGCGCACCCTAGGATCGCAGCATGCCCGACTCCCTGCCCGACCCCGCTCGCGTGGCCACGCCCAGCGCGACCGATCCCGGCGCGACCGAGCCGGGCGTGACCGAGCCGGGCGCGTTCGAGACCGGCCTGACCGAGCCTGCTGTCGGCTCGACCTATCCCGACCCGGGAACGCCCGACCGAGCCATGCCCGACCCGACCACGCCCGACCCGACCCAGCGCGCCCAGCCCACGCCGCCCGCGCACCCCACCGGCGAACGCCGCCGCCTCGCCGAAGCCGCCACCGGAACCCCCTGGCGCGACTGGGGCCCCTACGTGGCCGAGCGCGGCTGGGGAACCGTGCGCGAGGACTACAGCGCCGACGGCGACGCCTGGCGATTCTTCCCCCACGACCATGCCCGCAGCCGCACCTACCGCTGGAACGAGGACGGCATGGCCGCCTTCAGCGACGAGCAGCAGCGCTGGTGCCTCGGCCTCGCCCTCTGGAACGGCGCAGACCCCATCCTCAAGGAGCGCATGTTCGGCCTCGCCGGCCCCGAGGGCAACCACGGCGAGGACGTCAAGGAGTACTGGTGGTACCTCGACGGCACCCCCACCCACTCGTGGCAGCGCTGGCGCTACCACTACCCGCAGGCGGCCTTCCCCTACGAGCAGCTCATCGAGGTCAACGCCGCCCGCTCGAAGCTCGAGCCCGAGTTCGAGCTCGTCGGCACCGGCGTCTTCGACGACGGCCGCTACTGGGTGGTCACGGTCGACTACGCCAAGGCCGGCCCGCACGACCTCGTGATGCGCGTGCGCGTCGAGAACGCCGGCCCCGACACCGCCACGATCCACGTGCTGCCGAGCCTGTGGTTCCGCAACACCTGGTCGTGGGATCTCGACCCGGGCCCGAAACCGCAGCTCCGCGCGGGCGCACCGGATGCGCACAACGGCACCGCGAACACAGCCACCGCGAGCACCATCACCGCCTCGATCCCCGGCCGCCCCGATCTCGTGCTGCGCGCGCATCCGGATGCCGACGGCCGGCTCCCCGAAGCCCTGTTCTGCGAGAACGAGACCAATCGCGCCCTGCTCTTCGACGAGCCCAACACCACTCCCTACCCCAAAGACGGCATCAACGACCACGTCGTCGACGGCGCCCCCACGGTCAACCCCGCGGGCGTCGGCACGAAGTCCGCGCTGCACTACCGCGCCGAGATCGAGCCCGGCGGGGTGCGGGAGTTCACCGTGCGCCTGACGCAGGTTCCGGATGCCGGCGGCCCGGCGCATCCGGAGACCGCCGCCGGCACAGACACACCCCCCGACAACGACACAGCCCCCGGCACGGACACAGCCCCCGAAACCGTCCTCGCCGCCCGCCAGGCCGAGGCCGACGAGTTCTACGCCGGGGTCATCCCCGAACAGGTCTCCTCGCAGGAGTTCCGCATCGCCCGGCAGGCCTTCGCGGGGCTGCTGTGGTCGAAGCAGTTCTTCCACTTCGACGTGCGCCGCTGGCTCGACGGCGACCCCACCGCGCCGCCGCCCCCGCCCGAGCGCAAGACCGTGCGCAACGGCGACTGGCGGCACCTGTCCAGCCACGACGTCATCCTGATGCCCGACCCCTGGGAGTACCCGTGGTTCGCGGCCTGGGACCTGGCCTTCCACTGCGTGACGATGGCGCACATCGACCCGGAGTTCGCCAAGACACAGCTGATCCTGATCCTGCGCGAGTGGTACATGCATCCGAACGGGCAGCTGCCGGCCTACGAGTGGAACTTCGCCGATGTGAACCCGCCGATCGAGGCCTGGGCGGTGCTGCGGGTGTTCGAGATCGACGGCGGGCGCGACTTCACCTTCCTCGGCCGGGTGTTTCACAAGCTGCTGATGAATTTCACCTGGTGGACGAACAACAAGGACCACGGCGACAACAACCTCTTCGAGGGCGGCTTCATGGGGCTCGACAACATCGCCCCGCTCGACCGCTCCACCCTGCCGCCGGAGGTGGGCATCCTCGAGCAGGCCGATTCGACGGCGTGGATGGCGACCTACGCCCTGCACCTGCTCGACATGGCCCTGCTGCTGACGAGCCGCGACCCCGCCTACGAAGACGTGGCCACGAAGTTCTTCGAGCACTTCCTCACCATCGCCGCCTCGGCCAACGACGCCGGGTTGTGGGACGAGGAGGAGGCCTTCTACTTCGACGTGCTGCACCTCGCCGACGGGCGCGACGTGCCGATGAAGGTGCGCTCGCTCGTGGGGCTCGTGCCCGTGACGGCCTCTCTCGTCTTCGATCGCCTCAGCATGGGGCACCTCGAGGAGTTCGTGGCGCGCGGCCGCTCGTTCCTCGAGCGCAACCCGGGCTATCGGGAGGCCGTGCACATCCGCGACCCCGGACAGGGCACGAAGAGCCTGCTCGCCCTGGTGGCGCCGGAGCGGCTCGAGCGCATCCTGTCGCGCATCGTGCACCCCGACCGCATGCTCTCGCCCTACGGCATCCGCAGCATCTCCGCCTGGCACCGCGAGCATCCGTTCCGGGTGGAGGTCGACGGGGTCGAGGCCGTGGTCGACTACGAGCCGGGGGAGTCGACCTCCGGGCTGTTCGGCGGCAACTCGAACTGGCGCGGGCCGGTCTGGTTCCCGCTCAACACCCTCATCATCGAGTCGTTGCGCTCCTACGACACGAGCCTCGGCGAGACGCACACGATCGAGTACCCGGCCGGCAGCGGCGAGATCCGCACGCTCGGGCAGGTGGCGGACGACCTCGCCGGGCGGCTCATCTCGCTCTTCGTGAGCGTCGACGGCGGGCCGCGGCCGGCGGACGCGCGCTACCCGCTGCTCTCGACCGACCCGCGCTGGCGCGACAACATCGCGTTCTACGAGTACTTCCACGGCGACACCGGGCAGGGCCTCGGGGCCTCGCACCAGACGGGGTGGACGGCGCTCGTGGCCCACCTCATCATCACGAAGAGGCGGCCGGCTCGCTGAACTCCTCGCGCCGGCCCCGCCCGGGCAGGGTGAGAACGAGGATGCCCACGGCGAGCACCACGAGACCCGCCACGGCGACCGGCGCGAGGCTCTGACCGAGCACGAAGGTGCCGAGCACGGTCGCGAGCAGCGGCTCGGCGAGCGTCAGCGTGGAGACGGTGGCGGCGGTCAGGCGGTCCAGGCCCCAGGCGAAGAGCGTGTAGGCGACGGCCGTCGTGACGACTCCGAGCCAGAGGGCGGCGAGCAGGCCCGGGCCGGTGCCCAGCCAGCGGGTGTCGGTGAGCAACAGGATGGGCAGGCTGAAGGCGGCGGCCACGCCGAACACGCCGCCCATGGTGGCCGAGGGGCTGAAGCCGCGGTCGAGCAGCGCCTTGCTCGCGAGGGTGTAGACGGCGTAGGAGGCTCCGGCGCCGAGGGAGGCGAGCAGACCCGGGATGCTGACGCCGCCACTGCCCGCGGCAGCCCCCGCGGCCGCGCTGCCCGTGCCCACCAGGCCGCTGATGAGCGTGACGCCCACGAGGGCGATCGCGGTGGCGATCAGCCAGCGGCGGCCGGGGAAGCGCCGGTTCAGGATGCCGTCGAGCAGCCCCGTGATGACCGGCGCCGAGCCGAGCGCCACCACGGTGCCGATGGCCACACCGTTGAGGTGGGTGCCGGCGAAGAACGCGGGCTGGTAGGCCACCACGCCGAGCGCGCCGACCACGACGAAGGGCCAGGAGCGACGGTGGGCGCCGGATGCCGTGCTCGCGCCGTTCGCAGAGGCGCCGCTCGGCCGGCCGGCCGCCCGTGCACCGGCCGTGACCGGCGAGCGGGCCTCGCGCATCCGGTGCCGGAGCGCCATCAGGCCGGCGACGATCGCGAGCAGGCCGCCCCCGATCAGGATGCGCGCCGCACCGAGCGAGAACGCCGAGGCGTCGGCCGGCGCGAAGGCCTGCGCCGTTCCCGTCGTGCCGAAACACAGCGCGGCCACGATCACGGCGAGGAACGGCATCATGCCGCACAGTTTCCCACAGCGGCGCCGAGCATTCCGCCGCCGGCCCGCTCGGCCGAGCTGTCGGGCGAGCCGTCAGGCGACGACCTGGGAGCTCGCGATCACGAGCACGCAGGCGAGGGCGACCCCGGCGATCAGCCAGAAGCACACGGCCATCAGCACCAGGCGCGGCCGCAGCCGGGTGACCAGCAGCCGCACCTCCAGCATCGCCAAGAAGAGCAGCACGATCGCCACGATGCCGATCATCGCGACGCCGGTGGAGTTCACCTGCTGCAGGAACCAGAGCAGCACCACGGCGATCGCGCCCATCAGCCCGCCGAGCACGAGCCAGCTGCGACCGCTCGAGGTGGTGAGCGCGGGCTGGTTCGTCACCTTGGTGGGGTCGTCGCGTGGGTCGTCGTTCATCATCCGCCTGCCTGCGGCCGAGTCTACGCCGCGGGCCGTGGAGGCGCCCCACGGCGCTGCGGGTGCGGGCACGCTCCACTCAGAAAGCCGCCGACGACAGCTGCCAGACGGCGAGGCCGTGCAGGCCCCGTTCCCGTGCCAGCTGCGCGCGCAGCGCGAGCGAGCGCTCGTCCGACCACCAGAGCACCGTGCCGTCGTCGAGCGTCGCCGTCCACTCGCCCTGCTCGGCGTCGAACACCGCCCGGCCGCCCGCGATGTCGCGCGCATCCTCCACCCGCAGCGCGATTCCGGTCGTGCCGTCGCCCGGCCAGGAGTAGCCGTACTGACCGACCCCGAGGTCGATGCGCGCGGGCGGCACGCCCGAGGCGATCATCGCGTCGAGCGCGGCCTCCGCCCAAGCCAGGCCCCCGACGGCCCCCGGCGGGCTCCAGGCCGGCCCGTGCTGGTCGTAGCCCATCAGCACCACGCGGTCGATGTCGGCCAGCAGCCCGGTGAAGTCGTAGCCCGCGTCGGCGTAGGCGGCGGGGGAGTCCTTCGCCATGATCGCGATGGAGATCGGGATGCGCGCCCGCCCAACGCGCGGCACCAGGTCGAGCGCGGCCCGCAGCTCCCGCGCGAACGCCGTGAGCCCGGTCGCATCCGCCGCCGAGAGGTCCTCCAGGTCGAGCTGCACGCTGTCGTAGCCGCCGCGCATCGCGGCGGTCACCAGCTGGCCGATCACGGCCGTGCGGTTCACGGGGTCGCGCAGCAGGGCGGCCCCGATGCCCGCCGAGAAGTCCTTCGTCGTGGCATCGAAGTTCGCCAGCAGCAGTTCCGCCGACATGCCGGCGGCGTGGGCGGCGGCCACGAGGGCGGCCGATCCCTCGGGCTCCGGGAGGAGGGCGGTACCGCCGTCGGCGATGGTGGCTCCGTCGACGCCGATCATCGTGACGCGGCCGCGGTTCGGGGCCACGAAGCGCGCCGAGTCGGCCTCGACGAGCAGGTAGCCCTCGACGCTGAGACCGCTGACGACGGGGTCGGTGGCCGTCGAGTCGCCCGGTGCGACGGAGGGGGGAGGTTGGGGGATCGACGGGGCTGCGGATGGCCGACCCGAGCCTCCCGTGCCCGTCGCGCCATCCGTCGGGGCAGCCCCGGACGGGCCATCCGTCGCGCGCAACGACTCGCCGGCGGCGAACGTGGAGACGCAGCCGCTCGCGCCGAGCACCACTGCGGGCAGCAGGAGGGCGACGGCGAGCGCCGTGGCGGCGGGTCGCGTCATGCTCCCAGTCTGCGGATCCGATGCCGCACGGGCCAGCGCCGCCACCGCGCAAGGTGTGCGGGAACCCGCCAATCCGACTCTGCCTACAGTGCGTAGGTTAAAACCTAACTGCTGTAGGCTGAGGTTATGATGCGTGCGAACCTCAGCCGGGACGCGGTGATCCTGGCCGCCGCCGAACTCGCCGACGAGGAGGGCTTCGAGGCCGTGACGGTGTCCGCTCTGGCACGCCGTTTCGACGTGAAGCCGGCCAGTCTCTATTCCCATGTGCGCGACCGCGCTGCCGTGCTCGACGGCCTGCACGAGCTGGCCCTCGGTGAGCTGGCCGCCCTGATCGCCGAGGAGACCGCGGGCCGCTCGGGGTGGGACGCCCTGGCGGGCCTCGCCGGGGCGCACCGGCGCTACGCGCGCGAGCATCCGGGCCGCTGGGCGGCCATGCAGCAGCCGGCCCGCGAGCAGACCGTGCGCTCCGACGAGGCGGCCCGCGTGGTGACCCTGATCTGGGCGGTGCTGCGCGCCTACGAACTGCCTGACGACGAGCTCGTGCACGCCACCCGCCTGGTGGGTGCGACGATCAACGGCTTCCTGGCGCTCGAGCGCTCCGGCTCGTTCGGGCACCGCACCGACTCCGCGGCCCTCTCCTGGGAGCGGGCGATCGACGCGCTCGACCTCGCCCTTCGCGCCTGGCCGGGCGGCGGGGCATCCCTCTCGAGAAAGACGTCCAGCCCATGACCACCAGCCCCATGAGCACCACCCCCATCACTTCCGCACTCGTCCGCGGTGCCGCCGAGCTCGAGCCCACCGCCCGCGGCGTGCGTCCGCACCGCCTGCCCTCCTGGGTGGGCCGCCGCTTTCCCGACCCCCAGCTGCTCTCGATGGAGAGCCAGCCCGCGGGCGTGCGCCTGGTCTTCCGCAGCCGCGCTCGGCGCCTCGAGCTGGAGTCGCATCCGGCCCGCGTCGGCTACCGGGGCGTCGAACGCCCGCGCGGCGGCATCGACGTGTTCGTCGACGGCGAGCTGTGCCTGCAGGACGCGCTCACGGGCGGAGACCTGACCGAGATCGACCTGCAGACCGGATCCACCGCCGCCGTGCCGGGCCCCTCCCACAGCACCGTGCTCGAGGGACTGCCCGAGGGCGAGAAGCTCGTCGAGATCTGGCTGCCGCACAACGAGTCGCTCGAACTCGTGGAGCTGCGTTCGGATGCTCCGCTCGAGCCGTCGGCACCGGCCGGGCCGCTCTGGGTGCACCACGGCAGCTCGATCAGCCAGGGCTCGAACGCCGCCATACCGAGCGGCACCTGGCCGGCGGTCGCTGCACGCCTGGGCGGTGCCGAGCTGCGCAATCTCGGGTTCGGCGGCAGCGCGCTGGTCGACCCGTTCCTGGCCCGCGTGATCCGCGACGCCCCGGCCGAACTGATCAGCCTCGCCTTCGGCATCAACGTGGTCAACCTCGACGCGATGCGGCTGCGCGCCTTCGTGCCCGCCGTCCACGGCTTCCTCGACACGGTGCGCGACGGGCATCCCGACACACCGATCCTGCTCGTCACGCCGATCTTCTGCGACATCCACGAGCACACGCCGGGCCCCGGAGCCATCGACCCGGCGAGCTTCGCGACGGGGCAGGCGCGCTTTCTGGCCACCGGCACGCCCGGCGACGAAGCGTTCGGTCGGCTGACGCTCACCGTCATCCGGCGCGCGCTGCGCGAGGTGGTCGCGCGCCGGTCCGACGACCCGCAGCTGCACCTGCTGGAGGGCACCGCGTTGTACGGCGAGGAGGATGCGCGGCGTCTCCCGCTCCCGGATGCGCTGCACCCGGATGCCCCGACCCATCAGCTGATCGGCGAACGGTTCGCGCGGGCCGCGTTCGGCGCATCCGGGCCGTTCGCCGGCGCCGTGGGAGCCGTGGGTGCTTCCCGTGCCGCGGGAGACTCAGACGAGCGCCGGTGAGACCTGCCGCACGAGCGGGAACACCTCGGCCGCGATGCGCTCGAGCTCCTCGTGCAGCGGCGAGGACTGGATCAGCAGCAGCGTGATGCCGGCCTCCTCGAACTGCAGGATGCGCTCGGCCACCTGTTCGGGCGTGCCCACGAGGTTGGGCCGCAGCCCGCGCGTGCCCACCGAGTACTCGCGCTTGGAGAGCTCGACGTCCAGGCGCGAGTTCGCGCGGAACTCCTCGAAGGAGGCGTAGCCGGGCGAGGAGGGGTCGACGGCGGTGATGCGTTCGAGCTCCCGCTGCGCCTCGGCCTCGGTGTCGCGCACGATCACGTAGGCGGCCATGCCGAACTCGCCGAAGGGCGCACCGGCGAGGCGCGTGCGGCGCTCATTCAGGTCGGCGACCTTCTCGCGCGCCTCGGCCACGGTTCCGCCGTGCAGAACATAGGAGTCGGCGAAACCGGCGATGGCCTCGCGGCCGGCCTCGCTCTCGCCCCCGGCGAAGATCACCGGCGCGGTGACCGGCTTGGGGGAGAGCACGGCCCCGTCGACCTGGTAGTACTTTCCGGAATACTCGAACGGCGTCTCGCGCCAGAGGCCCTTCAGCACGTCGACGAACTCGCGCGCCTGCGTGTAGCGGTCGTCGTGGGAGGCGAAGGCGCCGCCGTACTGGCGGGCCTCCTCGGCCCACCAGGCGGCCACCAGGTTGAGGGCGAAGCGGTCCGGCCCGGCGATGTCGCTGATGGTGGCCGAGGTCTTGGCGATCACGGTCGGCAAGTGGAAGCCCGGGCGCACCGCCGTCATCACCCGCAGCCGCTCGGTGACGGCGAGGATCGCCGACGACAGCGACCACGCCTCCAGGCTCGGGGCGTCGATGCCCTTGCGGTCGTTGAGGTAGAGCTCGGGCACGAGGGTGGTGTGGTAGCCGAGCCGGTCGGCGAGCGTCGAGACCTGGCGGATGTAGTCCCAGCGGGCCGGCATCCCCTCGTCGCCGATGTTGCGCAGGAAGCCGCCGTAGACGGGGGTCCAGTAGCCGAAGTGCATGGTCGTCTCCTTGGGGTCGGTGGTCGAGGGTGTCTGGTCCGCGGGCTCGGCCGTCAGCCCAGCAAGCCGAGCGAGCGGTCGAGGTCGGCGATCAGATCGTCGGGATCTTCGAGGCCGAGCGAGAGTCTGATGGTGGCCCGCGTGAAGCCCGCCCCGGCCAGACCCTCGTCGCCGAGGTGGCTGTGGGTCGTGGTGGCGGGGTGGATGACGAGGCTGCGGGCGTCGCCGATGTTGGCCACCAGGGCGAACAGCTCGAGGCCGTCGACGAAGGCGGGGGCGGCCTTCGCGCCGGCGGCGAGGTCGAAGGAGAACACCGAGCCCGCTCCGCGCGGCAGGTACCGCTTCGCCGCCTCGTGCCCCGGGTCGCCCGGGAGGCCCGGATGCCGCACCACCGACACCCCGGGATGCCCGGCCAGGAACTCGGCCACCCGCAGTGCCGTGCCGCTCTGCCGGGCGACGCGCAGGTCGAGGGTCTCGACGCCCTGGATGATCTGGAAGGCGTTGAAGGGCGAGAGCGAGGGGCCGAGGTCGTGCACCAGCTTGACCTTCGCATAGGCCAGGAAGGCGCTGCCGGCCTGCCCGAAGGCCTCCCAGAGCACCACGTCGCCCACCCGCGGGAAGGGCTGGGTGAATTGCGGCCAGCGGGCGGGCTCGGCGCCGAAGTCGAAGGTGCCGAGATCGACCACGAGGCCGGCGAGTGAGCTGCCGTGTCCGCCGAGCAGCTTGGTGGCCGAGTAGACCACGATGTCGGCTCCGAACTCCTTCGGCCGCTGCAGGGCGGGGGTGGCGACGGTGTTGTCGACCACGAGCGGCACGCCGGCGGCGTGGGCGATGTCGGCGACCTCCTGCACGGCGAGCACGGAGGCCGTGGGGTTGCCGATGGTCTCGGCGAAGAACGCGCGGGTGTTCGGCCGTGCGGCGGCCCGCCAGGCGTCGAGGTCGTTCTGGTCGACCAGCGTCACGTCGATGCCGAAGTCGGCGAAGGTGTCGGTGAGCAGGTCGAGGGTGCCGCCGTAGAGCTGCCGGGCGGCCACGATGTGCTCGCCGTTCCTGGCCAGCGTGAGCAGCGCCACCAGCACGGCCGACTGACCGGAGGCGGTGGCGAGCGCCGCGACCCCGCCGTCGAGGGCGGCGATGCGCTCCTCGAGAACGGTCTGGGTGGGGTTGCCGGTGCGGCTGTAGAGATTGCCCTTGCGGCGCAGCGAGAAGATGGCCTCCGCCTCGGCGAAGCTCGCGAACTCGTAGGCCGCCGTCTGGTAGATCGGCACGACGGCGGGATTCTGGGGGAGGCCCGTGCGGAAGCCGCTGCGCACCTGGCGCGTCGCGAACCGCTCGCTGGAGAGTTCTCTGGTCACTCACCGAGTCTGGCCGCCGCCGCCGGTCGGCATCCGTTGTCTTACGTTATGTTTCAGAACATATTTCGGCAGGACCCCATAATGAGTGAGACAAAACGACGTGGTCGCAGGACCGCCTGTTGCGAGGAGCCAGATGTGAGTGCACCAGATGTGCGTGCGGTGGGGGAGCCGGGAGCACCGGAGCCGAGCGGGGTGACGCCCTTCTGGGTGGAGCCCACGGCGGCTCTGCGGGGTTCGGTCGTGGTGCTGGCCGGCCGGGGTGAATCCGCCGCCGTCTACGAGCGCCTCGCGAACCGGCTCGCCTTCGACGGCTACCGGGTCGCGGTGATCGCCGACGCGAGCCGCGGCCTGCCCGGGGCCCGACACAGCGCATCCGCTCTGCTGGCCGAGCGCCCGGAGCTGCCGCGCGTGCTGCTGGGTTCCGACACCGGCGCATCCGTGGCCGCGGTGCTGCTCGCCGAGGGAGCGGTGCCGGCCGACGTGGCCGTTCTGGCCGGCCTCCCGGTGGACGCGCCCGGCGCACCCGGAGCTCCTCTGGACTGGGACGAGGAGCTCGAGCTGCGCAGCGCCTGTCCGGTGCACCGGGGCGCGCTCTCCCGGGACGGCGCTGTCGAGCACGGCGCCCTCGGCCGCAGCGACGCCCTCACCGAGCGGGTCGACGCGGGGCTGCTGCAGCGCATCGCCGTGCCCGTCCTCACGGTGCACGGAGCAGCGGATGCGCTGAGCCCGGTCGGCGCGGCCACCGCCCTTCTCGAGGTGCTGCCCGATGCCGAGTCCTACGTGGTGGCCGGCGGCCGCCACGACATCCTCAACGACGTGACCCACCGCTCGGTGGCCGCCACGATCGTGCTCTTCCTCGAGCGCCTGCGGAACCCGGACCGTTCCCGTGTCGTCGTGCCCGCAGCCGAGGCGCTGCCGCTCGCCGCAGGCCTCGTCGCCTGATCATCTTTTCCGACCGAGACAGAGAGACCGAACCATGACCGAGAACTCCGCACGCCAGATCAAGCTCGGCGCCGTGCTCACCGGCGCCGGCGGCCCGGGGCACTTCAACACCTGGCTCGACCCCGAGATCCCCGCCGACTCCAGCATCGACATCCGCTGGTACATCGAGCAGGCCCGCATCGCCGAGGAGGCCAAGTTCGACCTGGTCTTCATCGTCGACAGCCAGTTCATCACCCCCGACTCCCCGCCCCACTACCTCAACCGGCTCGAGCCGTTCACGCTGCTCTCCGCCCTGGCGGTCTCGACGAGCAACATCGGGCTGGTCGCCACGCTCACCACCTCCTACAACGACCCGTTCAACGTGGCCCGGCGCTTCGCCTCGCTCGACCTCATCAGCGGCGGTCGCGCGGGCTGGAACGTCGTGACCTCCGGCGACGCCGGGACGGCCGGCAACTTCAGCCAGGAGGAGCACTTCGACTACGACACGCGCTACGGGCGCGCGCTCGAGCACGTGCGGGTGGCGCAGGGCCTCTGGGACTCCTACGAGGACGACGCCTTCCCGCGCGACCGGGAGACGCGGGTGTTCCTGGACCCCGCGAAGCTGCACCGCCTCGACCACCGAGGCGAGTACTTTCAGGTCACCGGCCCGCTGAACGTCTCGCGCTCGCCCCAGGGCCAGCCCGTGATCTTCCAGGCCGGCGACTCCGAGCAGGGCCGCGACCTCGGCGCCACGATCGGCGAGGGCATCTTCACGCACGCGCCCACCCTCGAGGCCGGGCTGGCGTTCGCCACCGACCTCAAGTCGCGGGCGGCCGCGAAGGGCCGCAACCCCGATCACGTGCTCATCCTGCCCGGGATCAGCGTCTTCGTGGGCGACACCGACGACGCGGCGCGCGAGATCGAGCGGGCCACCCAGCTGGCCGACGGGGGCTTCGAGCAGGCCCTTGCCGAGTTCGGGCGCCCCTTCGGCTGGCACGACTTCCGCGCCTACGATCTCGACGCCCCGTTCCCCGTTGAGGCGCTCCAGTACTCGGAGCGGAGCTTCCACACCCAGGCGAAGCAGATCGTCGCCTTCGCCGAGGCCGGCGGCCTGACCCTGCGCCAGGTGGTCGAGGCCCTGTCGAGCCCGCGGCGCACCCCGTTCGTGGGAACGCCGGAGACGGTGGCGAACGAGCTGCAGCGCTGGTTCGAGGCCGGCGCGGTCGACGGCTACAACATCCAGATCGGGCACCCGGCGCAGTTCCGGCGCCTGGTCGGCGAGGTGCTGCCGATCCTGCGCGAGCGCGGGGTGCTGCGGCGCGAGTACGAGGGCACGACCCTGCGCGAGAACCTGGGCCTGCCCTTCGTGCAGAACCGCTACACGGCGGCGCGGGCGGCGGCGGCGGATGCGGCGGATGCGGCATCCGCCCCCTCCGAGCAGGCCCCGCAGCTCGTCCCCTCGGCCTGACCCGCTCCACTCACCGAGCCGCCCCTGCGCCCCCACCTCAGCCACCCCCGCCCCTCCCACCTCAGCCCCCCACCCCCCCCTCACAAAAACAAGGAGTTCTTCGGCGACACGCCCTGCCGGGCCCGCCAGGGCCGGCGTGTCGTTGAAGAACTCCTTGTTTTTGGTTCTGGGTGGGTGGAGGCGGTGGGAGGTGGGGTGGGGCGGGGTCAGGCGAACTGGGCGGCGCCCAGGGGGAGGCGGGGGTAGAGCTCGTCGGCGATGAGGCGGAGGGACTCGTCGAACTCGGGCGAGCCGTTGGGGAGCGGGATGCTGAACAAGTAGTCGGTGGAGCGGGTCACCGCTTCGTCTGCGGCGAGACGCTCGGCGATCTCCTCGACGGTGCCGTAGTAGACGTTCGAGCGGTCGAGGAACTCGCGGGGCGAGCTCGCGCCGAAGCCGGTGTACTGCACCGGGTTCCGGGCGAAGTCGGCGTCGATCAGGGCGAGGGCCTCGGCCCGGGATGCCGCCGGCAGCACCGAGCGCGAGACGCCGATACGCGGAGCGGCCTCGGCGGTGTAGGCGTCGAGGTAGCGGTCGATGAGCGCCGACTGCACAGGGCCGGTCTCGCCCTCGAAGGCCAGGCGGTGCAGCAGCAGCCCGTCTCCGGCCCGCCCGATGGCCTCCGCATTGGCCGGGGTGGCCGTGGCCTGCCAGAGCCGCGAGAGCAGGGCCTGCGGCGGCGGATAGACGTGCAAGGGCTTCTCGCCGCCCTCGAGGGTTCCCCCGAGAACGTGCTTCAGCTCGGCGAGGGTCTCGGCGTAGAGCGTGTCCTTGTCGCCCTCCGAGAGCCGGAACGCCGCGAAGGCCAAGGTCGAGAACCCGTGGCCGTTGCTCTTGCCCACCCCGAACTCGAGTCGGCCCCCGCTGAGGTGGTCGGTGACCGCAGCGGTCTCGGCCAGGCGCAAGGGGTGGTCGAAGACGAGGGGGACGACGGCCGTGCCGAGACGGATGCTCCGGGTGCGCTGCGCCGCCGCCGCGAGGAACGCCAGCGCGGAGGGAAGGCCGATCGGCGCGAAGTGCGCCTCCGCGATCCAGGCCACCTCGTAGCCGATGCGCTCGGCCTGCTCGATCACGTCGAGGGCCTGCGCGTACGACCGGCCCGGGCTCGCATCCGGTGGCGTCTGCAGGAAGAGCGACAGCCCCCGGCGGGGTGTCACGGATGCGGAATCGGTCACGGTGGGTGCCTCCTCGGGTCGGTGCGCGATGACTCCGACGATAGGGACGCAGATATTGTTCTGGAGGTTTCGGGAAACAAAACGTAGCAAAGCTGGGACATGCTTCGTAACAAAATCCAGGGGGCTGGGGCCTTGTGTCAGCATCGCTTTCACCGGCCACCCGGCTGGTCGCATCCCCTCATCTCAGGAGTCCCATGAACACCATCACGCTCGCATCGCGAGGCCTGGCCCTTCTGGCCACGGCCGCCCTCGCCGCCGTGGCGCTCACGGGCTGCGCCCCTGACAGCAGCGCCGCCGGCACCAGCGGCTCGACCGAGGGCGGAACCATCACCTGGGCCTACACGAGCTCGCCGGTGAACTGGGATCCGCTGGTCATCGGCGGCACCGCCGGCACCTACCTCACCACCCCGATCTACGCCTCGCTGTTCACCCTCGACGAGAACCACGACATCGTGCCGGGTCTCGCGAGCGGCTACACGTACAACGACGCGGGCGACTCCGTCACGGTGTCGCTGAAGCCCGGCCTGACCTTCCAGGACGGCACCCCGGTGAACGCGGCGGCCGTGAAGTTCAACATCGACCGCATCTTCTCGCAGACCAACTCGGCCCTGAAGGCCTCCTACGCCGACGTGAAGGAGGCCGTGGTGGTCGACGACCTCACGGTGCGTCTGGATCTCAAGCAGCCCGACTACCAGATCCCCTACCTCCTCGCAGAGAAGACGGGGGAGCTCCCCAGCCCCACGGCCGTGCAGAAGGACGCCACGGCGTTCAACGCGAGCGGCCCCGTGGGCGCCGGACCGTTCATCGTGCAGGAGCTCGTGCCGAACGACCACATCACCCTGAAGAAGTGGGACGGCTACTGGAACGCGGCCAACATCCACATCGACACGATCCGCATCAACTTCGGGGTGAGCCCGGACACCGTCATTCCGGCGCTGCAGTCCGGCGTCGCCAACTTCGCCGTGCTCTCGCCCGCGCAGATCGACGCCGCCAACCAGGCCGGCCTCAAGGTGCTGAGCGGAACCGACCGGCTCTGGGGCTCGAACTTCCTGAGCCTCAACGAGAACAAGGCGCCGTTCGACAACCCGGCCGTGGTGCAGGCGATCCGCTACGCGGTGAACCCGGATCAGTTCATCCAGCAGCTGGCCTTCGGTCAGGGCGAGGCCAATGGCCAGCCGTTCCCGCAGGGGCACCCCGACTTCGTGCAGTCGCTGACCGGCGAGTTCAGCTACGACCCGGCGAAGGCGAAGCAGATCCTCGCCGACGCGGGCATCAAGCCCGGCGACATCTCCTTCGAGCTCCAGACCCTCAACATCAACGGCTTCGACAAGGTGGCCGAGGTGCTGCAGTCCCAGCTCGCCGACGTCGGCATCACGACCACCATCCAGGTCTCCGACATCAGCACCTGGAGCAAGGGCTACTTCAGCAAGACCTTCCCGGCCTCGCTCTACGGCTGGGTGGGCCGCGACTCCGCGGTGCAGGGTCTCTCCGACCAGTACGACAGCCTCGGCGTGCTGAACCTGAGCTCGCCGAACGTGTCGCCGGAGTTCTCGGCCGCGCTCTCGACGGCCCGCTCGACGCCGACCGACTCGCCCGACTACGAGGCCAACCTCCAGGCCGCGGCCAAGCTCGGCTACCAGACGGGCAGCACGGTGTCGCTCTACACCTACGCCACGCCGCTGGCGCTGGCGACGAACATCTCCGACCTGCCCAAGGTCGACGGCTTCATCGACTGGACCGGCGTCACCATCGGCGGCAACTGACGATGACCGCATCCGCAGCCGTGTCCGTGCGGGGGATCGCCACCGGTGCGATCCCCCGCACGGGGGGCGGCGCCGGCCACCGGGTGCGGCGTGTGCTCCTCTCGATCGCCCGGCCGATCAGCATCTTCGTGCCGGTGTTCTTCCTCGGCACCTTCTTCACCTTCCTGCTCGGCGCCCTCAGCGGGCGCAGCCCCGCCGCCCTGCAGCTCGGCGACGCGGCGACACCCGAGGCGGTGGCAGCCCTCAACCAGCAGTTCGGGCTCGACCGGCCGTTCTTCGTTCAGTACGCCGACTGGCTCGGCCAGCTCTTCCGCGGCAGCTTCGGCAACAGCTGGGCCAACGGGGTGCCGGTGGCGACGCTTCTCGGCGACCGCGCCGTGGTGAGCCTCTCGGTGGCGGGCCTCGCGCTCGTGATCGGCGTGATCTTCGGCTTCCTGTTCGGGGTGCTGGCTGCGCAGTTCCACACCCGCTGGATCGACCGGGCCATCACGACCGGCACCACGGTGTTCTCGGTGCTCCCGCCCTTCGTGGTGGGCATCGCGCTCATCGCCGTGTTCGCGGTCGGGCTGCGCTGGCTGCCGGCGGTGGGCTTCGTGCCGATCCAGCTGGGATTCTGGCCGTGGTTCAGCCACCTCATCCTCCCGGCCGTCGCCCTCAGCTTCGACACCGTGTCGGATGTCGCGCGCCAGCTGCGCACGGGCCTCGTCTCGGCCTACCGCGAGAACTACGTCACCGGAGCGCAGGTGCGCGGGCTCGGACCGCAGCGCATCTTCTTCGGCCACGTGCTCCGCAACGGCGTCGGCCCCGCGCTCTCGGTGCTGGGCCTGAAGTTCCCCGCCCTCCTCGGCGGCGCCGTGCTGATCGAGTCCATCTTCGGCCTCTCCGGCTACGGCACCTTCGCCGCCCAGTCGGCGGTCACCGGCGACGTGCCCTCCGTGCAGGCGGTGCTCGTGATCTCGATCGTGCTCGTGGTCGTGTTCAACCTGATCGTGAACGTGGCCCACAACCGGCTGATCCCGTCGGCCTCGAGAGGAGTCTGAGCCCGTGATCAAGACCGTCCTCAAGCTGCCCAGCGCCCGGATCGCGCTCGTGATGCTCGCCTTCATCGTGTTCATCACCGTGTTCGGCCCGTTGCTGGCACCCTACGACCCGCTCGAGAACACCGCCCAGAACCTGGCGGCCCCCTCGGCGGCGCACTGGTTCGGCACCGACTACCTCGGCCGCGACGTGCTCAGCCGCATCCTCGCCGGGGCACCCCTCAGTGTGGCGAGCACCGTGCTCGTCGCCGGCATCGCGCTCGTGGTGGGCGCCATCCCGGGCATCCTCTCGGTCTACGCCACCGCCGTCTTCGAGTGGATCTCGCTCCGGGTGGTCGACACCTTCATCGCGCTCCCGTTCCTCGTGTTCGCCGTCGCGATGACCGCGCTCCTCGGCAACGGCATGGTGCAGGCGATGATCGCGGTGGGGCTGCTGGTCTCGCCCCTCTTCTACCGGGTGGCCCGGAGCGCGACCCTGTCCGTCGCCCGCTCGCAGTACGTCGAGGCGGCGGTGCTCGCCGGAGCCACCACCGGCTGGATCGTGCGCACGCACGTCTGGTCGAAGGTGCTCCCGCCCATCGCCATCTCGCTCGCGACCACCCTCGGCGTGGGTCTCGTCGTCATCTCGAGCCTGCAGTTCCTCGGCATCGGCGTCCAGCCGCCCACTCCGACCTGGGGCGGCATCCTCGCCTCCGACCTCGGCTACCTGCCGCAGCAGCCGTACGCGCCCCTGTTCCCGACCGCGCTCATCCTCGTCACCGTGCTCGCGTTCAACCTGTTGGCTGACGCGATCCGGGATGCGGCGGGCGAGTCGGGCCGATCGCTGGTCGGCGCGAAGGCGGCCAAGGCCAACCGTGCCCGACGGCTCGCCGCCTCCGGCTATTCCCTCACCCCGAGCAAGGAGCACGCATGACCTCCACGAGCACCGGCCCCCTCGGCGACGTCGTCCTCGAACTGAACGAGGTGACGATCCACGACGACCTCGCCGACAACGAGCTCGTGCACGGCGTGAGCTTCACGCTGCGCCGCGGGGGAGTGGTGGGCATCGTCGGCGAGTCGGGCAGCGGCAAGAGCCTCACCTGCCGGGCCGTGCTCGGGCTGCTGCCCCAGCACATCGAGGTGTCGGGCGGCACGATCGAGCTGCTCGGGCACAACGCCGCCGCCCTCACCCCCAAGCAGTGGACGGGACTGCGCGGCACCTCCATCTCGGCGGTCTTCCAAGACCCGGCCTCCTACCTGAACCCGTCCATCCGGGTCGGCAAGCAGGTGCAGGAGGTGCTCCGGGTGAAGAAGGGCCAGAGCCGCGCCGAGGCCCGGCGCGGCACCCTCGAGCTCTTCGAGGCCGTGCACTTGCGCGACCCGGAGGCCGTCTACCGGCAGTACCCGCACGAGCTCTCGGGCGGCATGCTCCAGCGGGTGCTGATCGCCTCCGCCATCGCGCTCGAACCCGACGTGCTGATCGCCGACGAGGCCACGACCGCGCTCGACGTGACGGTGCAGGCCGAGATCCTCGATCTCCTCGCGAGCCTGCGCGCACGCACCGGCCTCGCGCTCATCGTGGTCTCGCACGACCTCGCCGTGGTGGCGCAGCTGTGCGACGAGGTGCTGGTGATGAAAGACGGAGCTGTGCTGGAGCAGGGCGCGACCCGCGACATCCTGTACGCCCCGCAGCACGAGTACTCCCGGCTGCTGATCGCCGAGCACGAGCAGTACGGTCTCGAGCGCTACCTCGACTCCCCGGCGGCCCTGCCGGAGCTGCGCGAGGAGGAGCTGGACTATGCCTGAGATCACCGAGACGGGCGACCGCGCCCCCGCGCTCGCCGTGGCCGGCCTGAACGTCGACTTCGGCCGCGGACGGTCGCGCAAGCGGGTCATCGACGAGGTGTCGTTCGAGATCGCGCCGGGCGAGGCCGTCGGGGTTATCGGCGAGACCGGGTCGGGCAAGTCGACGATCGCCCGTTCCGTGCTCGGGTTGGTGCGCCCGGCCGCCGGATCGTCGGTGCGGGTGGCCGGCCGCGAGGTCACCGGCCTCTCCGCGCGCGAGCTCCGGGCGCACCGGCGCACCGGCCTCGTGCAGTACGTGTTCCAGGATCCGCAGCGCAGCCTCGACCAGGATCTCACCGTCGGCCGTTCGGTCGCGGAACCGCTGCTGCTGCAGGGGGTGCTCGGCCGCGCCGAGATCCGGGATGCCGTGCGCCGCGAGTTCGAGGAGGTGCAGCTCGACCCCGCGCTGGCCGGGCGCTTCCCCGCCGAGCTCTCGGGCGGTCAGCGGCAGCGGGTGGCGATCGCCCGCGCCTTGATCACGAAACCGCGGCTGCTCATCCTCGACGAACCGGTGAGCGCGCTGGACTCGGCGAACCGGGTCAAGATCCTCGAACTGCTGGCCCGACTGCGTTCCTCGCAGGTCGCGCTGCTGTTCATCTCGCACGACCTCGGCTCGGTGGCGGGCGTCACCGAGCGCACGCTCGTGCTCTACCGCGGGCAGCTGGTCGAGTCGGGCGCGACGGCCCAGATCGTCAACGCGCCCGAACATCCCTACACCCGCCTGCTCGTCGGCTCCGCACCGACGCTCTCGGCCGGCTCCATCGACCGGGTGCGCCGCAACGGGCTGCGCGAGGAGCTGCACCCGGCCGGTTGATCCGCGCCCCGCATCCCGTCGTCGTCTTCCGGAAGTGAGAGAGACCCACCATGACCACCAAGCAGATCCGCCTCACCCTCAACCTGCAGTCCACCGGGCGGCACGACGCGGCCTGGAAGACCGTGCCCGCCACGAGCGACTGGATCGACGGCATCGACTACTTCGCGTCGATCGCGAAGCTCGCCGAGCGCGGCCGTTTCGACGCGATCTTCATCGCCGACCGCCTGGGAGGGCTCGACAAGACCGGTCGCGACCGCCCGTGGCGCGGCCTCGACCCGACCGTGCTGCTCGCCGCGCTCGCCCGGGAGACGAGCCACATCGGCCTGGCCTCGACGAATCCCGCCATCCACGGCAACCCCTTCCTGCTGGCCCGGCAGATCTCCTCGCTCGACCACGTGAGCCACGGCCGCGCGGCCTGGAACATCATCACCAGCCAGGAGCCCAACACCCTGCGGGCCCTCGGCAAGGAGGAGGTGCTCGACGCGGAGACGCGGTACCGCGCCGCCGACGAGTTCGTGTCGATCGTCGACGCCTTCTGGCGCTCGCTGCCGCCCGAGGCGGTGGTCGGCGACGCCGACGCCGACGTCTACATCGACGAGGAACTCACGCGCCCGGTCGACATCCGGGGTGAGCACTTCCGTGGCGCCGGGGTGCTTCCGCTCGTCGGCGGCTACCGGGGCCGACGGCCGGTGCTGTTCCAGGCCGGCACCTCGCGGGCGAGCAAGGAGTTCGGTGCCCGCTGGGCCGACGCGCTCTTCACCTCGCAGCGGCGGCTGGACCTCAGCCGGGCCTTCTCCGACGAGGTGAAGGGCCTCGCCGAGGCGAACGGCCGTCGGCGTGACGAGCTGCTCGTGCTGCCCGGGCTCTACGTCATCCTCGGCGACACCGAGGAGGCCGCCCTCCGGCGCAAGGCCGAGCTCGACGCCCTGCTCGAGCTCGGCCCGCTCGTGCAGGAGCTCTCCGACTACCTGGAGTTCGACGTCACGCCGTACCCGCTCGACGGCGAGCTGCCCTACGAGCGGCTCGCCGGCGAGGCGAGCAGCTCGCACCAGACGGTGCGCCGGCACCAGCTCGTCGCCGATGCGAAGGCCCGCGGGCTCACGATCCGGCAGCTGCTGTTCAACAACCTGTCCGGCGGACAGCGCGTGCTCATTGGCACCCCCGAGCAGGTGGCCGACGACATCGAGCACTGGGTCGACCAAGACGCCGCCGATGGCTTCACCATCAACATCGACGTGCAGCCGAGCGGTCTCGAGGCCTTCGTCGACGGAGTCGTGGCCGAGCTGCAGGACCGCGGCCGCTTCCGCCGAGACTACGAGTACGGCACGCTCCGCGAGAACCTCGGGCTCGGCGCCGCACTGCCGGCGCCCGCCGGTGCGCTCGCGGGCGCCTGACCGCACAGCCCCTACACCCTGACCCGACGAGTACCACGCCACCGAGGGAGAACACCATGTCACACACCATCGCCGCCGACCGGGCCTGGGTCGAGCTCGTCCCCTTCCCGCAGCAGACCCCGCCCGACGAGGTCGAGGTGCTGATCGTGGGCGCCGGCCCCTCGGGGCTCGGCACCGCGCTCGAGCTGCAGCGCCACGGCGTCGGGGTGGCGGTGGTCGACCTCGCGACCGAGGCCACCCTCGTGCGTGCCGGGGCCGCGGGCGTGAGCGCCCGCACGGTCGAGATCTTCCGCACCTGGGGCGTCGCGGAGCGCATCCGTGACAGCTGGACGGTGCCGCCGGAGTGGAACAAGGGCAACGTGCTCGTCACGAGCGTGGTGGGCCACGAGCTGGGCGGCAAGGCTCCGGATGCCTTCTCCCGCGGGCCGGGCAGCCCCGTCTCGCGCGAGGACGGGGTGCGCCGCCCGCAGACCGTCTTCCAGAAGGTGTTCCTCGACCGGCTCGCCGAGCTCGGGGTGCCCGTGGCGGCCGGCTGGCGGGTGGAGGAGCTCGAGCAGCACGCGGACGGCGTGGTCACCACGGTGGTGCACGGCACGACCGGCGAGCGGCGCCGCATCCGTTCTTCGTACGTGGTGGGCGCCGACGGCTCGAAGAGCACCGTGCGGCAGCTGGCCGGCATCGCGCGCTCCGGCGAGTACGCCACCGAGCGCTACTGGCGCTTCGTCGTGCGCACCATCGGGGGAGTGCCGCCCGAGCTCGGGCCCGCGCCGAGTGCGAGCAACATCGTCTTCAACGACCACTACTCCGGCTTCATCTCGGCCCTGAACGAGACCGACTGGCGGGCATACGCCGGGCCGTACCCGGTCGACTACGTGCCGAGCCACGAGGAGCTCATCGCCCTCGCCCGCCGCGGCTTCGGCTTCGAGGCGGAGCTCCAGATCGTGAGTCTGACCGGCTACTACAAGAGCACCCGCATCGCCGACGAGTTCGTTCGCGGACGGGTGGCCCTCGTCGGCGACGCGGCGCACGTGCGCACGCCCGGCGGCAACCTCTCCGAGGGCTTCGGCGACGTGGCGAACCTCGGCTGGAAGCTCGCCGCCGTGCTCCAGGGCTTCGGCGGCGAGACGCTGCTGCGCTCCTACGACGAGGAGCGCCGCACCCACAACTGGCGCGTCGCCGACCACGCGCTGGCCCGCGCCATCGCGAACGACGAGGCGCTGGCCGAGATCCGGGCCGTCGGGGTTCCGGATGACGCCGACACCAGTCCAGAGGCCGCCGCGCGCCGCGCCGAGATCGGCCGCATCCTCGCCCGCGACTTCGCTTTCGCGCTGGGCGTCGTCTTCGACGAGCGCTACGACGCCTCCTCGGTGGTGGTGTACGACCGGGGCCAGGCCGACACCGACCGCCCGTGGACACCGGATGTCTACATCGACGACGCCCGGCCGGGTCACCGCGCCCCCAACGGGGCGATCGAAGCCCAGGGCGTGACGCTCTACGGGCGCCTGGGCAGCCATCCCGTGCTGCTGGTGCTGACCGACGACGCGAGTGCGGTCGCGGAGTTCCGGGCGGCGGCGGGGGAGCGCTCTGTTCCGCTCGACGTCGTGCACCTCACCGAGCCGGAGGTGCGCCGGCTGTACGGCGCCGACTACGTGATCGTGCGGCCCGATCACCACGTGGCCTGGCACGGAACGGGAGCGGGTCTCGACGCCGAGCAGGGCTTCGACGCCGGAGCAGTGCTCGACGTGGTCTACGGCCGAGGGGTCGCGGAGGCCGGCGCGGCCGGCCCGCGCACCCTCGAGGCGGTGCGAGGTTGACCACGGCGCGGGGATGAGCATCCGGCGGGCCGTCGATGACGGTCGGTCTCCTGCACAATCCGGAGTTTTGTTCTGCTGGGCTATCGTTTGTGTGACAACACAATGAGGAGCACGAGCGATGGCAGGGTCAACCAGCACCAGTGAGGCCGTGACGTCGGAGTGGCTCACCGAACGCATCCCGGGCCGCACCGCGCAGGAGCTCGGCGCCGGCCTCGAGGCGCTCATCCGCTCCGGCGAGCTGCCCTCGGGCAGTCAGCTGCCCACGATCCGCCGCCTGTCGACGGCTGCCGAGGTCAGTGTCGGCACGGTGCTGGCCGCGTGGAACCACCTTCGCGACCTCGGCCTGATCGAGACGCACCGCCGCGGCGGAACGATCGTGAACCTCCCCGACGTCCACCGCCCGGCGAGCGCACCCTTCCGCTCCTGGTCGGACATCGACCTGCAGAGCGGAGCGCCCGACATCGGTCTGCAGCCCGACCTGCGGGCGGCGGTGCTCGACAGCCTCACCGTCGAGGGCCTCAACGTCTTCGGCCGCGACTTCATGACCGAGCGCCTGCGGGGCGCGGTGGCGGGCACCTGGCCGTTCCCGCCGGCCTCCTGGGCGACCGCCGGTGGCGGCACCGAGGCCATCCTGCTCGCCACGGCGGCCGCGGCGAAGCCCGGTTCGCTCGTGGCGGTCGACGAGCCCCTCAGCCCCGGCTTCCTCGACACGCTCCGCGACCTCGAGCTGACCCCGATCGGCGTCGAGTCCGATGCCGACGGCCCGACCCCGGCCTCTCTGCGGGCGGCGCTCGAGCGCGGCGCGGTGGCGTTCGTCGTGCAGCCGGGCGCCCCCTTCGCCCTGGGCCACGTGCTCTCGGAGGGGCGCGCTCGCGAGCTCGCGGCCGTGCTCGCCGAGCACGAGGGCGTCTGGGTGATCGAGGACGACTCGATCGGCCCGCTCTCGGCCGGGGAGCCGCCGACCCTCGGCGCCGAGCTGGCGCAGCGGGTGCTCCGCGTGCGCAGCTACTGCAAGGCCTACGGCATCGACGTGCGCACCTCGGTGCTCGGCGGCAGCTCCGAACTGGTCGAGCGGAGCATCCGGCTGCGCAGTCATGGTGTCGGCTCCAACAGCCGCATCCTGCAGAACACCCTGGCGTATCTCATCGACGACGTGGAGACCGAGGAGGTCGTCGGGCGGGCCCGCGAGATCTACCGTGCGCGCAAGGCGGCGCTCGTGGCGGCGCTGGAGGAGCGCGGTGTCGTGGTGCGCTCGGGCGCCGAGAGCATCGTGGTGTGGGTGGAGGTCGCGAACGAGACGGATGCGGTGGTGGGCCTGGCCTCCAAGGGCATCTCGGTGGGCCCGGGCAGCAAGTCGTTCGTGACGGCCCCCGAGACGCCGCTCATCCGGGTGTCGCCGCTGCAGCTGCCCGATGACCCGGCCGCGCTCGAGCAGCTCGCCGGCTGGATCGCCGTGGCCGCGAAGGGCGCCATGCGGGAGTACTTCGACTGATCCGCGGCGCGGGTCGGCGGCACCGGTCCGCCGCGTGGGTCGGCGGCACTGACCGGTCTCGATCAGCCGCGCAGCTCTCCGTGCGGGATCTGCTCGCCGGCCTCGATCGCCACCGGGAGCCGGTTCTCCCTGGGTGCGAGCGGGCACGGCGCGAACGGCGTGTAGGCGCACTGCAGGTTGCTGACGCGGGTGAAGTCCAGCACCACGCGGCCGTCGGGGCTCGGCTGGATGCCGTGCAGGGTGCGGCTGGCCGAGTAGGTGGTGATGCCGCTCGTGGAGTCGGTGAAGACCGTGAACAGCGAGCCCGACGGGCCGCCGGCGTCGAACACGATGAGCGACAGCTCCTGGCCGTCGATGGCGAACTCCACGACACCGGGGGAGGAGTGCGTGTGCACGATGCCGTCGACGGCGGCGTCGATGCGTAACTCCCGCGGCTCGGCCCAGGGCACGAACGAGCCCTGGACCACCCAGCGCGGGTCGGGGGCGAACGCCGGTGTGCCCTGATAGCCGGTGCGGAGCGGGTTCTCCGGATGCAGCGGCCGCAGCAGGTCCTGGCCGCCCCGCTTGGACAGCTCCACGACGGCGTCGCCGAAGCCTGCCCGCAGCCGCACCCGTTCGGGGATGACGCCGAAGACGTGCCGTCCGGTCACTTCCTCGCCGTCGACGACGAGGCTCTCGCCGTCGGCGAGCTCGACGACGGGTCCGTTCTCACCCGTCGTCCAGCTGCCCGGCGCATCCGCGAATCGCTGCGGCGCATCCGTCAGGAAGTGGATGCCCGTCAGGGCGAGGAAGCTGTGCGGCTCACGGCGCGCGGACTCGAGGGCGTCGTGCCAGGTGGTCCAGGCGGTGACGAAGTCGGCAGGGGCGGTGGGCGAAGGATGCGCGGTCGATGCGAGGCTCATGACGGCGATCCTCGCGCGTCGCGGGCCGCCTGCCCAGCCTGTTCGTCACAGAGCGCAATATGTTCGCGGTTTGTGTGAATCAATCGCGGTTTTATGTATTTCTGCCCCGCCGCAACCGTTCGCGAACCGCTCGACAGCTGTTGTGTTTCGATCGTGTTACCCCTTGCGAAGAACCCCCTGAAGGGGGGTACTCTTCGGGGAATCGTTCACGCGAACCAGGGGAGATCCACGTGACATCACGCCACCGCCGACCGGCAGCCATCGGAATCGGAGCGGGGGTGCTGATCGCGGGGGTCGTGGGCTTCGGGTCGCCCGCCACCGCCTTCGCCGTCGATCCCGACGACCTCGAGTCGCGGGTCACCGTCGCCGGCGTCACCGCGCACCTGCAGGCTCTGCAGGACATCGCCGATGCGAACGGCGGGAATCGCGCCATCGGCACGCCCGGCTACGAGGCCAGCGGCGAGTACGTCGAGCAGGTGCTGACGGCGGCGGGATACACCCCCGTGCGCCAGCCCTTCCAGGCCACCACGCAGTCGATCGACCAGTTCTCGATCACGCTGCTCGGCAGCACGACCGACCTCGCGAACCCGGCCGGCGACCGCATCCCGATGGAGGGCACGACGGCCACGGACGCGGCCGGCATCGTCGGCGCCTCCGTCGTCGTGCCGACCACGGCGACCGGATGCACGGCTGCCGAGTGGGGCGGCGTCGACGCCACCGGCCTGGTCGCCGTGGTCAGCCGCGGCGCCTGCGCCTTCGCCGACAAGTCGCTCGCGGCCGCCGAGGCGGGCGCCGTCGCGCTGCTCGTCTACAACAACGAAGACGGACCACTCAACGGCACGCTCGGTGAGCAGGTGCCCGAGTTCGTGCCGACGGTGGGCATCACGCAGGCCGAGGGGCAGGCGATCCTCGCCGAGCTGGCGGCCTCGAATCCGGTTCCCGTCGATCTGCAGCTGCAGGAGACCACCACGACGGTCGACACCTTCAACATCATCGCCGAGACGACCACGGGGCGCACCGACAACACCGTGATGCTCGGCGCGCACCTCGACTCCGTGCCCGAGGGCCCCGGCATCAACGACAACGGCAGCGGAACGGCGGCCATCCTCGAGACGGCCGTGCAACTGGCCGCCTCGGGCCCGCTGAACAACCAGGTGCGCTTCGCCTGGTGGGGAGCCGAAGAAGTGGGCCTGGTCGGCTCGACCTACTACGTCGACGACCTCGTCGAGAACGACCCGGCCGAGCTCGACCAGATCGCCACCTACCTCAACTTCGACATGGTGGCCTCGCCGAACTACGTGATCAGCGTCTACGACGCGAACGAGTCCACCTACCCGGCGCCGGTCGAGGTGCCCGCGGGCTCGGTGGCCACCGAGCAGGCGTTCACCGACTACTTCGACGCCAGCGGGCAGCCGTGGATCGACACCGCGTTCGACGGCCGCAGCGACTACGACGCGTTCATCGCCAACGGCATCGCCGCCTCCGGCCTGTTCACCGGCGCCGACGACGAGAAGACCCCCGAGCAGGCCGCGCTGTTCGGCGGCACCGGCGGGCCGGGCATCACGCCCGACCCGAACTATCACACGGCCGGTGACGACATCTCGAACATCAACCCCGAGGCGCTCGGCATCATGATCGGCGCCATCTCCTCGGTGACGGCGTCGCTCGCGAACGACACCTCGGCCATCAACGGCGTGCTGCCGCCGGCCGATCCGAGCCCGTCGGCGCCGGCCGTCGTGCCGGCAGCGGCCGCGGAGCCCCAGTTGGCGGCGACGGGCGCCGAGGACGTCCTCCCGATGCTGCCGCTCGGGATGCTCGTGCTGGGCCTGGGCGTCACTCTCGCACTGGTGCGCAAGCGCACCCGCGAGCAGTCCGGCCGCTAGGCAGAAAGTACTCATCCGGGGCGGCGGCACCGCGAACCTAGCGTGTGGGGATGTCTTACCGAAACCCCTCCCGTCTCGGGCTCGCTCTCGGAGCCGCCGCCCTCGCCGTCACCGCCCTCGTCGCCGCTCCGGCGGCGGCACCGCCCGCCCAGGCCTCCTCGCACGCCGCGGAGTCGGTCAACGTGATGGCCCCGCTCTGGATCGACGACTGGGCCTCAGCCGGGCCGCAGTGGCGGGCGTTCACGACCTCGCTCGCGACAGCGGATGCGCAGGGCGTCGACGCGGTGGCCGTCGACGTGTGGTGGGGCAAGACCGAGCCCGAGCGGGGCACGTTCGACTGGGCCTACTACGACAAGGTCTTCGCCGCGATCACCGCTGCCGGGCTCGACGTGGTGCCGATGATGTCGTTCCACCAGTGCGGTGGCAACGTCGGCGACACCTGCAACATCCCGGTCCCGGCGTTCGTCTGGGAACCCTTCCAGATCTGCGGTGTCGCGGGATGGTGCTCGAGCCAGCCGGTCGAGAACTTCTACCGGAGCGAGTACGGCAACGACGACCGGGAGGCGACCTCGCCGTGGGGCGTGGGCAATGAGCGCACCCTGCGCGACATGCGCGATCTCATGAACGCGTTCGAGGAGCACTATTCGAGCGGGGTCACGGACTACCGCAGCCGGTTCCCCGAGATCACCATCGGCCTGGGCCCGGCCGGGGAGCTGCGTTTCCCCTCCTATGCCTCTCACGACCGCTCCGTGCCCGGAGACCCGGCCGGGTACCCCAACCGCGGAACGTTCCAGAGCTACACGCCGGCCGCCGTGCAGGCCTTCGCCGACTGGGCGGTGGCGAAGTACGGCTCGGTCGCCGGAGTCGCGACGGCGTGGGGCATCCCGGGTCTGGTCTACAGCAGCATCTCGCCGCCCACCGACCACGAGCTGTTCATCACCTCGGGCTCCTACCGCTCCATCGCCTACGGCCGCGACTTCACGCGCTGGTACAGCGAGAGCCTCCTGCGTCACGGCCGCGAGGTCATGCAGCAGGCCATCGGCGCCTTCGACGGGGCGTTCGCGACCGTGCCGCTCGGCTTCAAGGTCCCCGGGGTGCACTGGCAGACGATGACGACGAGCCCGATGCAGCGGGTTCCGGAGATCGCGGCGGGCCTGGTGCACACCGACCAGGACTACAACGGTACGTCGACCGATCACGGCTACGACGGCATCCTGAACCTCGCGCACGATCTCGAGGTGAACGGCGATGGCGGCGTGTCGCCCAAGCACCACGTGGTGCTGCACTTCACGGCCCTCGAGATGCCGAACGGGCGGGAGTGGGACGGCACCGCCCACGCCTATTCCGACGCCGCTTCGCTCGTGGGCTGGGTGGCCGACGCGGCCGCGAAGGCGCACGTCACCCTCAAGGGCGAGAACGCGCTCGCCGGCAACCTCGGCAGCTCGGGCTCGGCGACCGGGGTGGGGTGGTCGCACATCCGCGACGCCTTCGAGCGACCGGGCGCCCGCTATGCGGGTCTCACCGTGTTGCGCATCGGCGACGTCACCTCGGGCGGCACGGCGCAGTACGAGTTCGAGCGGTTCCTGCGCGACTACCGCTGAGGTGGGGGTCGCGGCGCGGGACCGTGCGGACCGGGCCGCGACCTCAGAAGTGTTGCAGGCCGGAGCCGATGATGACGGTGCCCAGCATGAGCACCACGACGGTGGTGACCGTGGCACTGTTGCCCTCGATCCAGATGCGGGTCTCCTCGAGCGGCTTGCGCATCCGGGTCGGGTTCGCCACGGCCACGATGATCGGAGCGGCCAAGGTGGAGATGCCGAGCACGACGTAGATCACGATCGCGATGGCCGCCTCGCTGAGAGTCGGATTGCCGGCGCCGATGGCGACGCCCGCGGCGATGGTGAGCAGAAGGTTCTTCGGCCGCAGCATGAGCACGAAACCCACTCCGAGCGACGGGACGGGCCCGAGGGTGGTGACCCGGGTCATCCACTTCGGCGTCGTGCGGGCGGGGCTCGCGGGAGCCGCGGCGAGCGCTGCCAGGTCGATGTCGGCCGGGATGTCCTCGGTGGCGAGCACCTCATCGCGGGCCCGGGGCTGCCGGCTGCGACGCCAGCGCACCCCCGCCAGCACGAGAAGTCCGACCCCGAGCGTGATCTCGATCACCGCGAACAGCGGGCTCTTCTCCGAAGGAGGAGGGGGAGGGAGCAGGCTCGCACCGGCCGTGAACAGCAGGGTGAGTGCGAGCATCCCGGCGGCCGCACCGATCAGGTAGGTGATGCTCGAGGCGCGGCCCCGCGGGGAGAGCAGGATGAGCACCATCACGACGATGGGCACGGAACTCAGCGCCACACCCACGGCGAGAGGAAGGATGTGCCCGATGATTCCCGCCATGCGAGCAGTCTACGAGTCGCCGGACGGCGGCGGGACAGTGCTCCGGCCTGCCATGTGGCGTGGCTCCGCGTATCCTGGCCGGGTGAGACGGTCGATGAGGGATCGTGCGCTCGTGGCCGTGCTGCTCGCCCGGTTCGTTCGTGCGCGATGGGGGCTGCGCTTCCGCTCGCGTGCGCGCTTCGAGGCGTGGCAGGCGCGGCGCATCCGCTCGTTCCTGCGGCGCGTCGCGGGTGCGCCCTTCTACCGTGGGGTCGGGGTCGTGGACCGGCCGCCTCGTGCACGCACGCCGGCCCTCGCCGGGTTGCCGGTGGTCGACAAGAGCGTGCTGCTCGAGCACTTCGACGCCCTCAACACCCGGGGCGTGAGACTCGCCGACGCCCTCGGGGTGGCGCTCGAGGCGGAGCGCACCCGGGACTTCCGCCCGGTGCTCGGCGGCGACCTCACGGTGGGGCTGTCGAGCGGAACCTCGGGGCGGCGCGGGGTGTTCCTCGTGAGCCCACGGGAACGGATGCTGTGGGCCGGCACCATCCTCGGTCGCGTCCTCGACGGGGCGTCGCTCCGCCAGGTGCTGATGCCGTGGCGCCCGCCGCTCGGGATCGCCTTCTTCCTGCGCGCGGGAGGCAACCTCTACGAGTCGGTCGCGAGTTCGCGCATCCGCTTCGCGTTCTTCGATCTCACGGAGCCGCTGGAGGCGCACCTCGAGCGGCTCGTGGCGGCGATGGACGCGGGACGGGGCCCCGAGGTGCTGGTGGCCCCGCCCTCCGTGCTCGACGCGCTCGCCGTGCGGGCCCTGCGGGGGGAGCCGAGCGTGGCGCCGCGCCTCGTGATCTCGGTGGCGGAGGTGCTCGAACCGGCCACGGCCGAGCGGGTGCGCCGGGCCTGGGGGAGCGAGCCGCGGCAGGTGTACCAGGCCACTGAGGGACTGCTCGGCATCAGTTGCGACCGGGGTGCCCTGCATCTCAACGAGGAGTCGGTGCACGTCGAACGGGAGTGGCTGGGCACCGCCCCCGGGGAGGGCCGCACGCGCTTCACGCCCGTGGTCACCGACTTCGACCGGCGCACGCAGATCATCGCGCGCTACCGGCTCGACGACGTGCTGCGCGTCGATGCCGGCGCCCCCGAGCGCTGCGCCTGCGGGCGGGTGACCGCGGTGATCGCGGCCGTCGACGGGCGGGCGGATGCGGTGCTCCGCCTGCCGTCGGCCGATGGCCTGAGGGTGGTCGAGGTGTTCCCCGATGCCGTGCGCCGGGTGATGGCCGTCGAGTCCGGCGGGTTCGCCGACTGGCGCATCCGCCAGCTCGGCCTCGGCCTGCGGGTGGCGCTCGCCGAACCGCACCCGGATGCCGGGGCCCGGGTGACGGCGGCGCTCGCCGCGCTCTTCGAGAGCTACGGATGCGCGGCCCCGGTCGAGCTCGTGCCGTGGGTGCCGCCGCTCCCGGCCGAGAAGGTGCGCCGCATCGTGCGGGAGGATGCCTCGTGAGCGCGGGTGCCGGCCCGGGCGCGCAGGCGTTCGCTGCACTGCGCCCGCGAGGTGACCGCGCGTTCCGCGGGAGCGGGGGACCGGCGTGGTGAGGGCGCTGGTGACGGGGGCCTCGGGCTTCGTGGGAGGCGCGCTGCTGCGCCGGCTCGCCGACGACCCGGGCTTCGCGGTGCTGGGCGTCGGGCGACGGGATGTCGCTGCCGGTGCGCCGGACGCGGGATCGCGCGGTGCTGGTGGGACGGGTGCCGGGGGACCGAGTGCGGGGGCACCGGGCGCGGGTGTGCAGGACGGTCCCGCGGAGGCGGGGTGTGAGATCGGCGCGCTGGGGCACGGTGCGGCCGCCGAAGGGAGCGCGGCAGCGGCGTATCGCCGGGTCGACCTCGCCGCGCCCGATGCCGTCGAACGGCTCCGCGAGCTGACCCGTGCCGGGGAGCACGGGCCGTTCCGGCCCGAGGTGATCGTGCACGCGGCGGCGCGCAGTTCGCCCTGGGGCACCCGGGCCGAGTTCGAGCGCGACAACGTGGGAACGACCCGCGCGGTGCTGGAGTACGCGCGGAGCTTCGCGCCCGGCAGCCGGCCCCGCCTGGTGTTCGTGTCGACCGCATCCGTTGTCTCCCGGGTGCGCGACCAGCTCGCCCTCCGCGACGACGAGCCCGTGCCGCGCCGCTTCGTGAGCGAGTACGCGGCCTCGAAGCACGCCGCCGAGCAACTGGTGCGCGGCTATCCGGGTGAATGGGTGATCCTGCGGCCGCGGGCGGTCTTCGGACCGGGGGACACGACGCTGTTCCCGCGCATCGCCGCCGCCGCCGAACGGGGCAGCCTGCCGAGGTTCCGGGCGCCGCGCGCGGGAGGGCCGGTGCTCTCCGACCTGATCTACGTCGACACCCTCGTGGAGTACCTCGTGCGCGCGCTCACCGAGCCCCGTGCGGCCCGCACGAGCCTGGCTGTGACCAACGGCGAGCCCGTCGACCTGCAGCGAGAGGTGTTCGCACTCCTGGGCCGTGCCGGGGTCCCCGTGCCGCAGCGCACGGTCTCGCGTCGCACGGCGCTCGCCGCGGCCACACTCGTGGAAGGGGCGTGGAGAGTGCTGCGACGTCGCGGTGAGCCGCCGATCACGCGATACTCGGTGATCGTGTACGCCTTCGCCACGACCTTCGACGCCGAGCGCTGCCGCGAGCTGCTCGGCGAGCCCCTCGTGCCGATGGCCGAGGGCCTGGAGCGATTCGCGCGCACGCTCGACGCGGCTCGAGCTGCGCACGACGGGATGCGCCCATGACCGCGGCGGGTGCCCCGTCGCTCGTCGCCGGCCCCGAGGCTCCGGCGCCGGCCCCTGAGAGATCTGTGGTGGCCCGGCCCGGCCCGCGGGCGCGCATCGCGGCGGTCGCCACCTTCCTGCCGCCGACGACCCGCACCGCGGCCGAGACCGAGGCGCGCCTGCGCGGCGAGAACCCGGGACTCGAGCTGCCCACCGGGCTCGTCGGCCGTCTCACCGGCGTCGAGGCCGTGCACCTGCGACCCGAGGGCTGGCAGACCTCCGATCTCGCCGTCGCGGCGGGCCACCGGGCCCTCGCGGCCACGCCGGGCCCCATCGACCTGCTGCTCTTCGCCTCCGCCAGCCAGGACATGATCGAGCCCGCGACGAGCCACATCGTCGCCGCCAAACTCGGCCTCGACTGCCCGGTGATGGACGTCAAGAACGCGTGCAACAGCGTGCTCAACGCGATGCAGGTGGCGGATGCCCTCATCGCCACCGGCCAGCACCACCGTGTGCTCGTCGTGAGCGGCGAGCAGCCCTCGCACGCGGTGCGCTGGCGGCTCGAGAACCGCGGGCAGTTCCTGCGCTCCTTCGCCGGCTACACCATGAGCGACGCGGGAGCCGCGGTCGTGCTCGAGTGCACGGGGGGTGACGACTCCGAGGGGCCGGCTGCGTCCCCCGGTCCGTCGGACTCCGCTGATCTGGGAGACTCCGCTGATCCGGGCGCCTCCGGCGATGCCGCAGCCTCGCCCCCCGGCATCCTCGGCAGCCGTTTCGTGGCCCACTCGGCGCACTGGCCTGTCGGCACGCTCCCCACCGGCGGCTCCGTGAACCCGCACGCCGAGGGCGGCAGCTACTTCGACATGGACGGCGCCGCCCTGCAACGCGCCTTCGCCGAGCTCGGCGTCGGCCTGGTCGACGAGCTGCTCGCCGAACTCGGGCTCCGGATGGCCGAGCTCGACCTCGTCGCCGTGCATCAGGTGGCCGTCGCCGCCCACGAGACCATCCTCGGGGTGCTGGGCGTCGACCCGGCCAAGTCGGTGCTCACGGTGGCCGAGCACGGCAACCTCGCCTCGGCGACGCTCCCGCTCCAGCTCCAGCTGGCGAGGGAGCGCGGTCTCGTGCGGGACGGCAGCCTGGTGGCGCTCGTGGGGCTCGCCGGCGGCATCTCGCTCGGCGTGATGGTGGTGCGACTGTGAGCGCCGCCGCGACCGCCGCCGCAGCCGCGCAGACCCGGCCCGGTGCCGAGCGCCGCTGGGAGGAGCGGGTGCAGCGCGCCGCGCATCCGCTCGTGTACCCGCTGCTCGCGCGCATCCGGCGGCCGGTGCTGCGGGTGCCCCGCGTCGGGGTGGTGGTGACCGAGGCCGAACTCGTGCGCGGCGTCCTGCTCGACACCGCGCGCTTCACCAAGACCGGCCCGGGCTCGCCCGCAGACCTCTGGACCCCGGTGCTCGGCCCCTCGGTGCTGCTCAACATGGAGGGCGTCGACCATCTCGCCCTGCGCCGCCGCCTGGGCCCGCTCTTCGCGCCGGCCTTCGTGAACGCGCTGACCGCCGAGACCATCGGCGGGGCCGCCGCCCGGCTCACCGAGCGGCTGCTCTCCGGGGAGCGGGTGGATGCCGTGGCCGAGGTGCGCGACTACGCCGGCCGCGTGATCAGCCGTCTCGTGGGGCTCGACCGCGACGTCGTCGACGCGGGGCTCTTCACCCGGGTCTCGGCCGTCACGGGCTACGTGCGGCTGTCGCGGCCCCGGTTCACCGAGCCGCAGGTGCGCCGCGCCCGCGCCGTGCTCGACGAGCTCACCGCGCACGCCCGCGCGGCCTACCGCCACGACGGCGTGCCCGCGCGGACGGTGCCGGCCCGGATGCGCGAACTCGGCCTCTCCGAGGACGAGGCGATGGGCGCGGTGGGCGCCTTCGTGCTCACCGGCACCGAGACGCTCGTGTCGTACCTGCCGCGGATGCTCGCCATCCTGCACGACACCGGCTGGCTGGGCGTGCTCGCCCGTGATCGCAGCGGCGAGGCCGCGGCGATCGCCGAGGGCCTGCGCGTCACCACGCCGTCGCCTGTCATGCTGCGCAGCGTCGCCGCGCCCGCGCAGATCGGCGGGGTCGCGGTGGCGCCGGGCGACCGCGTGGTGCTCGCGACCTTCCTCGCCGATCGCGCGGCCGGCGCCTTCGATCCCGTCGCCAATCCGGCCGCCTCGCTCAAGCAGCTCTGGTTCGGGGCGGGCGCCCACTTCTGCCTCGGTGCCCCGTTGGCGATGGCGCAGATCGGCACCATGCTCGGGGCCGTGCTCGACGCGGCGGCCGCCGCACCGCTCGCGATCGTGGAGCGGCGCGCCCAGCGTGGAACCCTCATCCCGGGCTACTCGAGGCTGGTGCTCGAACGCTCCTGAGGCACTGATCCCTGCCGCCCCTGCCGCTCCTGCTGCTCCCAGGCCATCCCGGTAGAGTCGGAGGATGCGAGCAGTGGTGTTCAACGACGCGTTCTCGGTGTCGATCGAGGACGTCCCCGATCCCGAGATCCAGGCCTCGACCGATGCGGTGGTGCGGGTGGTGGCCACCTGCGTCTGCGGCTCCGATCTGTGGCGCTACCGCGGCCTGACCCCGCATCCGGCCGGTGCGCGCATCGGCCACGAGTTCGTGGGCGTGGTCGAGGCCATCGGCACCGACGTCGGCTCGCTCTCGGTGGGCGACTTCGTGATCGCCCCCTTCACCTACAACGACGGCACCTGCGTGCACTGCCTGAACGGCGTGCCCACCTCCTGCCTCCACGGCGGCTTCTGGGGTTCGCGGGGTATCGACGGCGGCCAGGGGGAGTTCGTGCGCGTGCCCTACGCCGACGGCACCCTCGTGGCGGTGCCGGGCGGCCGTCCCTCCGACGCCCTCCTCCCGCACCTGCTCGCTCTCACCGACGTCTGCGGAACGGGTCATCACGCCGCGCTCGGCGCGGGCGTCGTGCCCGGCTCGGTCGTGGCGGTCATCGGCGACGGCGCCGTGGGCCTCAGCGGAGTGCTCGCCGCCCGACGTCTCGGGGCCGAGCGCATCATCGCCCTCAGCCGGCATGCCGACCGTCAGGCGCTGGCCGTGCAGTTCGGCGCCACCGACATCGTCGAGGAGCGGGGCGAGGATGCGGTGGTCGCCGTCGTCGAGCTCACCGGCGGCATCGGGGCGGATGCGACCCTCGAGTGCGTGGGCACCGGCGAGTCGATGAACACCGCCTTCGCGATCGCCCGCCCCGGTTCCCGGGTGGGCTTCGTGGGGGTTCCGCACGGTGTGCAGCTGCCCGTGGGCATCGCGTTCTCGAACAACGTCGGGCTCTCCGGCGGCATCGCGCCCGTGCGCCGGTACATCCCCGAGCTCCTCACCGAGGTGCTCGACGGCTCGATCGAACCGGGCCGGGTGTTCGACCTGCAGCTCGACTTCGAGAACCTGGCCGAGGGCTACAAGGCGATGGACCAGCGCCGGGCCGTCAAGGCGATGGCGGTGCTCTCATGACCGGGACCGTGCACGGAGAGATCCTGCCCACCGAGCCGTCGGAGATCGTGCAGGGCGAGATGCTCGACGGCGAGACGGGGCTCGGTTTCGGCGTGGCGGTGGCGCAGTTCGCGCCGGGCGCCGACAAGGCCGCGAACCTCGAGACCATCGCGCGCCTGACCCGTCAGGCCGCGGCGCGCGGTGCCTCGCTGGTCGTGTTCCCGGAGTACTCCTCGTTCTTCGTCGACCCGCTGGGGGAGGCGCTCGTTCAGAACGCCGAGCCGCTCGACGGGCCGTTCGTGACCGTGCTCTCGGGGCTCGCCGCCGAGCTCGACGTGCACATCATCGCGGGGCTCGTGGCCCGGGCGCGGGATGAGCGGCGCTTCTCGAACCTGCTCGTCGCGGTCTCACCGGTCGACGGCGTCGTCGCGACCTACAGCAAGCTGCACCTCTACGACGCCTTCGGGGCGCACGAGAGCGAGTGGGTGGAGGCCGGTGACATCGCCGAGCCGCAGACCTTCTCGATCGAGGGCGTGACCGTGGGCATGCAGACCTGTTACGACATCCGCTTCCCGGAGGTGTCGCGCCGGCTGGTCGACGCGGGGGCCGATCTCGTGGCCGTGCCCGCGGAGTGGGTGCGCGGGCCGCTCAAGGAGCACCACTGGCGCTCGCTCGTGACCGCGCGGGCGCTGGAGAACACCATCTACGTCGCGGCGGCCGACCAGACGCCGCCGATCGGCGTGGGCGCGAGTCTCGTGGTCGACCCGATGGGCGTCACCATCGCCTCGCTCGGCGAGCGCGAAGACGTGGCCGTGGCCTGGATCGACCCGCGCCGCATCGACGAGGTGCGCCGCGTGAACCCCGCCCTCGCCCTGCGCCGCTTCACCGTCGAGCCGCGCGAGCCCCGCTAGCGCCCGGCGCCCGATCGACCAGTCGCAAACGGCCCCTAAAACGACGCCGAAAGGGCCGTTTGCGACTTCTCGATGCGGTGGCGGGCCACGTCAGCGGCCGAGGCGGGCCAGTTGGGCTGCGGCCCGCTCGAGCACGTCGACCTTCTTGCAGAAGGCGAAGCGCACGAGGCTCGCGTACTCGTGCGCGTGCTCCTCGTGGCAGAAGGCGCTGATCGGCACGCCCACCACCCCGGCGAGCGAGGGCAGTTCGCGGCAGAGCGTCGCCGCATCCGCGTAGCCGAGCGGGGCGGCATCCGCCACCACGAAGTAGGTGCCCCGCGACGGACTCACGTCGAAGCCCGCCTTCGCCAGGCCCTGTGAGAGCAGATCGCGTTTGGCCCGCAGCGTGTCGGCGATGCCGGTGAAGAACGAATCGGGCAGCGCGAGTCCCACGGCGACCGCGGGCTGGAACGGTGCGCCGTTCACGAAGGTGAGGAACTGCTTCACCGCGAGGATCGCGGTCACGAGCTCGGGGGTCGACACCAGCCAGCCGATCTTCCACCCGGTGGTGCTGAAGGTCTTGCCGGCCGAGGAGATGGTGACGGTGCGTTCGCGCGCGCCCGGCAGCGTGGCCACCGGGATGTGCGGCGTCTCGAAGGTGAGGTGCTCGTAGACCTCGTCGGTCACGATGATGGCGTCGTGCTCGTGGGCGAGCTCGACGATGAGTTCGAGCGTCTCGCGCGGCAGCACCGACCCCGTAGGGTTGTGCGGGTTGTTGATCAGGATGAGCTTGGTGCGGTCGGTCACGGCTGCCCGCAGCTCGTCGAGGTCGGGCTGGAAATCGGGCCGGTGCAGCGGCACCGTCTTGTGGATGCCGCGGGCGAGCGAGATCAGTCCGCCGTAGGCGTCGTAGAACGGCTCGAGCGTCACCACCTCGTCGCCGTCGTCGACGAGCGCGAGGATGGTGGCCGCGAGCGCCTCGGTGGCTCCGGCGGTCACCAGCACCTCGCGGTCGGGATCCACGGTGAGGCCGTAGAAGCGCTGCTGGTGGGCGGCGATGGCGGTACGCAGCACCGGCATCCCGGGGCCCGGCGGGTATTGGTTCACGCCGTCGGCGATGGCCCGGCGCGCGGCGTCGAGCACCTCGGCGGGGCCGTCCTCGTCGGGGAAGCCCTGGCCGAGGTTGATGGCGCCCGTGCTCTGGGCGAGGGCACTCATCTCGGCGAAGATGGTGGAGGCGATGCGTCCGTCGGGTGCCAGGAGGCCCGCCCCGCGTGCCGTGCGCTGCCAGGAACCGCTGATCGTCATTCTGTCCTTCGTGTTTCCGTCCGATCTCCAACTTAGTGCGTGGCGGTGCGGTCGCGAGACTCGAAGGATCGCCATAACGAGACGGCAGTCTGCGTACAGCCCGTCCATAGAGAACCCTCAGCTTCGGTGAGGATGCTTGCGAGTGCTTGGAAGGAGCACCACATGTCAGACAGCACCGAGAACCACGACGGCATTCCGGCCGACAACGCGGGCGCACAGCACGACGCCCAGTCCTCGGAGTCCGCACCCGAGACCACGCCGTCCGGCGCGGTCGCGCCGACCCCCGCAGCACCAGAAGCCCCCGCCGCCGACGCAGCCCCGGCCGCCCCCGTCGCCGATGCGCAGCCCACCGAGGTCATTCCCGGGCCGGGCGCACCGGCCACCCCCACCCCCACCCCCGCCCCCGCCGCCACGGCCCCCGCGACGCCCGCTTTCCCGCACCCGACCGCGAACCAGCCCACGGCAGCGCAGCCCACGGCAGCGCAGCCCACGGCAGTGCAGCCGCAGCTGAACGCTCCCGCGGCGCCGGCGCCCTACGGTCAGGCCCAGACGCAGCCCACCACCCCCTACGGTCAGGTGGCGCACACCCCCAACTACGGCAACGGCGCCTTCGGCACCCCGCCGGCGGGCACTCCTCCCTACGGCGCCGTCCCCGACCCGAACTTCAACTCGGCCATGTACGCGGCTTCGGGCGCCTACGCCCAGCAGACCCCGGCGGCCCCGGCCAAGAAGCGCCGCGGCGGAGTGGCCCTCATCGCGGCGCTCGCCATCGGCGCGCTCATCGGCGGAGCATCCGGAGCGGGCGTCACGGCCTGGGCCGTGAGCCAGAACGGCGGATCGAGCAGCACGAGCGCGTCGGGCCCCACCAGCATCACGGTCAACAACCCCGACAACGCGAACCTCATCACCGCGGTCGCCGCGAAGGCCTCGCCCTCGGTCGTCACGATCTCGGTGAGCGACAGCTCCTCGCAGTCGGCCGGCACCGGTTCGGGCGTCGTCCTCACCGCCGACGGCTACGTGGTCACCAACACGCACGTGGTGACGCTCGACGGCGCCACGGCCTCGCCCTCGATCAAGGTGCAGTCCAACGACGGCAAGCTCTACGACGCCACCGTCGTCGGCACCGACCCGGTGGCCGACCTCGCCGTCATCAAGCTGACCGACGCATCCGGTCTCACCCCGATCGAGTTCGGCGACTCCGCCAAGCTCAACGTGGGCGACGTCGCGATCGCCATCGGCGCTCCGCTCGGTCTCTCCGGCACCGTGACCAACGGCATCGTGAGCGCGCTCAACCGCAGCATCACGGTGGCGTCGTCGGCTGCCCCGAAGTCCGAGGCCACCCCGGCGCCCAGCAACCCCGACGGCGGCGGAAACAACTTCTGGAACTTCGACATCCCGGGTCAGACCCAGCAGACGCCCTCGACCGCTCAGTCTTCGATCTCGCTCTCGGTCATCCAGACCGACGCGGCCATCAACCCCGGCAACTCGGGCGGCGCGCTGCTCGACTCCTCCGGCAAGCTGATCGGCATCAACGTGGCCATCGCGAGCGCGGGGTCCTCGAGCAGCAGCGGCTCGCAGTCGGGAAGCATCGGCGTGGGCTTCTCCATCCCGGCCAACTTCGTGAAGCGCGTCACCGACGAGATCATCGCCACCGGTTCGGCCACCCACGGCCTGCTCGGCGCGACGGTGGGCGACGCCTCCTCGCAGGCGAACAGCACCACGGCCGGCGCGCTGATCAACTCCGTCACGAGCGGCGGCGCCGCCGAGAAGGCGGGCCTGCAGGCCGGTGACGTGGTCACCGAGTTCAACGGGCTGCCCGTCACCGACTCGATCGACCTGACCGCCCTCGTGCGCACCCAGGCCGCCGGCTCGACCGCGAAGATCACCTACACCCGCGGGGGATCGTCGAAGACGGTCGACGTCACCCTGGGGCAGCTCGCGGGCTGATCCGCGCGCGGCGTCGAACACGACGAGGAGCGGCTCCGGTTTCGGGGCCGCTCCTCGTTCGTCGAGACGGGACCGACCACACCGGCAGTCTGGTCGACAGCTGACGAAGGTCACGATTGCCTAAAGAAGGAGGGCCAGGGTGCGGTTCCGGGCAGAGCGGCCGGGCTGGATGATTAGCCTGGATCCGTGGGGACGGCAGACGACATGAGGCAAGGTCTGCGCGCTGTCCGCGACAGCGCCGCCGCCCGCCGGCTGCGGGCGCGGCTCGCGCAGCAGCTCGCCTTCCGCGCCGTTCTCCCGCCCCGCCGGTTCGAGATCGGCGTGCACCTCGGTGGAGGTCCGCTCGCGCTCGCGCGGCTGCGCTGGTGGTACGGGCCGCTCGCCGAACTCGCGAAGACGCATCCGCTCGTGGTGCTCAGCCGGGATGCCGCCACCACGAGCATCCTGCTCGAGGAGTGCCCGCTGCCGGTCGCAGAGCTCTCCGAAGCCGGGTCGCTCGAGGCGTTCCTCGCCGAGCAGCCGCTGCGGGTGGTGCTGCACCTCGAGCACGGCGCCGAGACCTTCGGGATGCTCGCGCACGGCCGGCGCTGGCACGTGCACCTCGACCCGGGGGAGGGTGAGGGAGCGAGCCCGAACCAGGTGAAGAGCTACGACGCGGTGCTCGTGGCCGGGGACGCTGCGGCGGCCCGGCTCGAGCGCGAGGTCTGGGGTTTCGACGCCACCCGGGTCACCCGTATCGGCCGCCCGCAGCTCGATCAGCTCGGCGCCCTGCCGCTCGGTCACCCCGACCACCTCGATGCGGGAGCGCCGCAGCAGGATGCCGAGCGCACGACCGTGCTCTACGCCCCGACGGGTGCGAGCGAGCCGGATGCCGCCCACCTCGGCTCGGTGGCGACCCACGGCGTGGCGATCGCGCGCGCGGTGCTCGCCTCGCCGGCGCACCGCCTCGTGTACTGGCCGGAGTCGCGGGCGACCGGCGTGGCCGAACGCGGAGCGCGTGCGGACGTCGCGGCGGAGGCGGCGCACGCGGCGGCCCACCGCGAGATCGTCGCCCTCGTCGCCGCGGCCGCGGAGCGCGACCCGGCGGCCGGCCATCGGCTCGGCGCGGGTCCCGACGCGGTGAGGCGGCAGGCGATCGCCACCGCGGAGTTCGCGATCGTCGACATCGCCCCCGCCGTCTACGACCGGCTCGCGACCGCGGCACCGATGCTGGTGACGCGCCCCGAGCATCCGGATGCCCGCATCGACACCACCGGCTTCCTCTCCGACTGCGCGTGGCTGGGCGCCGGTGACGCCCCGCAGGTCCTCGCGCGGCTCGACGAGCTCGAGCGCGACTCCGCCGCCGGTGTACGGCTCGGGCGCTGGGTCACGCACTACTTCGGCGACACGCGTGCCGGGGCGGCGACGCGGCGGTTCCGCGGCGCGATCGAGTCGCTGCTCGCCGAGGCGGACACGACGGCGGCGCGCCAGGAGTCCGAACGCATCGCGGCCGGCCTCACGGCGCTGCGCAGCGCCTGAGCGCCGGGTTCAGGCCGATTCGGTCAGCATCCGCAAGGACGAGACCCGCAGGTCGACGCCCGCCAGGTCGACACCGGCAGATCGACGTCGCTGTGCTCGGCACCGCTCAGTCGAGCGCCGATCAGATCAGTTCTGGCCCGCGCCCGAGCGGCTCAGCACGTACTTGGCCACGATCACCGTGATGCCTGCGATGAGCAGGAACACGGCCGCGGTGACGAGCATCGGCGTGAAGTCGTAGCCCGTCTGCGCCAGCACGGGCTCTCCGCTCGAGTCGTCGGCATTGGTGCCGGCGAAGGCGGCGGCCGAGGCACCGAAGACGCTCAGAACGGCCACGGCGAGGATCGCGGCGAAGCCGGAGACGGCGGAGATCGTTCGACGTCTCATGACATCCCCCTCCCCGTTCTCGACTTGACAATTCGTGTGTGAAACACCCCGTTTGAGCCTCCAGGGTAGCAGGTGGCTGTGAATTCGGCCGATTCAGATGCGGATGTCGGGATCCTCGGTCATGCTCCGGCCCCGCGGACCGGGCGCCTCCGTTATGGTCCTGCGCGCCTTGCGGGACGGCAGCAGGCGCGAGATCCCGCTCTTCGGCTCCGTGGGGTCGACGGCCTTCGGCACCTTCACCGTGATGGCGAGCTCGGCCGGGAAGGTGAACGGCGGCGGCCCGAACGCGGTGCGCGCGCTCTGGATGACCGTGCGCCCGAGCATGAGGTTGCCGACTCCGCCGATGGCCGCTCCGATGCCGAAGGGGATCGCGCGCCCGATCGCGTTGGCTCCCTGTCCCACGGCGAACTGCCGCACGAACACGCGCTTCACCTGGTCGGCGATCGGCCCCACGACGAACTGCGGGAGTCCGCTCGTCACCACCTGGCCCCAGTAGGCGTTGCGCGAGACACCGCCGGTGGCCTGCCCCGCGATCTGCCGCAGCAGATCGCTGCCGGCCTTGCCCATCAGCAGGGTCATCACGAGCGCGCGGGCACGGTCGGGGTCGTTCACGGCGATGCCGTGCACCTCGGTGATCGACTGCGCGAACAGGGCCGTCGTCTCGAGGAACCCGGCCGTCTCCACGGCACTCAGGCCGAGCGAGATGCCGGTGCCCACGAAGGGCAGCATCGCGCTCGCGCCCACCGCGGCTCCGCCCGTGGTGACGGCGGAGACGTAGCGGCGTTCGAGGATCACCAGCAGCTCCTCGGGCGACGCCTCCGGATGCAGGCGGCGGATGCTGCGCAGGTGCGCGAGCACGGCCGGCCGGTGCACGCTCAGCAGGCGGTCGATGTTGCGGTCGAGTCGAGTGGCCATGCTCCTACTCTGCTGTGTTCTGCTGGACATGTGCGGGAGAATGACGACTCATGAGCCGAATCCACGGGATGAACCACCGCGCCGAGAAGGTCATCACGCAGTTCTCCACCGTCGATGCGCTCGTGGCGGGTCTGTTCGACGGCGAGTTCGCCGTGCGGCAGATCGCCGCCGCCGGAACCCTCGGCCTCGGTTGCGGCGACCACATGGACGGCGAGATGGTGCTCGTCGACGGCGTCTTCCGGCTCTTCCACGGCGACGGCCGGATGACGGCGCTCGAGCCGGACGACGCGCTCGCCTTCGCCGAGGTGGCCGACTTCACCCCCGAGACCTCCGCCCCGCTCGAGGCCGCGCCCTCGCTCGCCGCGATCGTCGACGAGCTCCACTCCCGCGTGCACACCGCGAACCTGTTCCAGGCGCTGCGCTTCGACGGCCGCTTCGGCAGCGTCAGCCTGCGCGAGGCCAAGCGACAGACGAAGCCCTACCTCCCGCTCGCCGAAGCCGTCCGCGACCAGCGCGAGAACGTCGTCACCGACGTCACGGGCACCCTGATCGGCTTCTTCGCCCCGCGCGTCTTCCAGGGCATCAGCGTGGCGGGCGTGCATGTCCACTTCGTCGACGAGACCGGGCTGATCGGCGGCCACGTGCTCGAGGTCACGGATGCGACGGGCGAGCTGGCCGTCGAGAGCTACGCCGGCGTCACCGTGCGTCTTCCGACCTCGCCGGGCTACTTGGCAGCCCGGCTCGACGAACTCGACTCGGCCGCTTCGGACGCCGCCATCCGTCACGCCGAGGCCGACCACCAGCGGTAGCGGGGTCTGTGCGCCCGAGGGGGTGCACACCCGGTCGCCCCGGCTCCGGCGCCTGCACCGTCCCCGGCCGTGCGCGTGCGTCGGTGCTGCGCTTCCGCCGGCCCCGCGCATCCGTGGGCTAGCGTGGGGGGATGGAGTACGAGCAGCCGGTCGAGATCGTGCATCTGCTGGTGTCGCCGCTGCACCGCTACGACGGCCGCCCCGCCGACGGGCCCCTGCGGCTTCCCGACGGCGAGCCCGAGTCGCGCATCGAGGTGGAACTGCGGGCGCACCTGGGCATCGTGGGCGACCGCTACTTCGGCCGCGGCGCGCACACCACGGCGGCGGTGACGGTGATGGCCGCGGAATCGCTCGACCACGTGCGCTCGGTGCTCGGGGTGGAGCATCCGCTCGATCCCGCGGCGGCCCGCCGCAACATCCTGCTTCGCGGCGCCGACGTCGACGCCCTGCGCGGCGAGCCCTTCAGCCTCGACGCGGGATGGGGGCCGGTGCTCTTCCAAGGGCATCGACCCGCGAACCCCTGCGGCTGGATGAACGTGGTGCTCGCCGAGGGCGCGCACAAAGCCCTGCGCGGCCGGGGCGGCGTGCGCAGCGAGCCCCTGACCGACGGACGCCTGCGCCTGGGCCCCGCCCTGCTCCGCGCCGCCGTTCCCCTCGCCCGCGCCGAATCCTCCGTCGAGAAGTCGCATCCGGCCGCTTCGCGGCTGTTCTAGGGGCCGAATGCGACTTCTCGGTGGCGGCTGTGGCGGCTACTTGGTGCTGCGGAGGTAGTCGACCAGCGGGAGGGTGGGGTGGCCGATGAGGGCCGAGAGCTCGCCCGAGGTCTCGCCGAGCAGGCCGTCGCGGATGTTGCCGTCGAGCGCCACCACGAAGCCGGCGGTGCCCTCGTCGAGTCCGGCGCCGGTGAGCACGGCGAAGTGCTCTTCGGGGGTCACTGACTGGAACACGACCTCGCGGCCGAACGCCTCGGTGGCCGCGGCGGCGAAGTCCTCGCCGCTCCACGCGGTGTCGCCCGAGAGCTCGTAGACAGAGCCGATGTGGCCCTCGCTCGTGAGCACCGCGGCGATGGCCTCGGCGTAGTCGGAGCGCGCCGCGCTGGCGACCCGGCCCTCGCCGGTGGAGGCGAGGTAGACGCCCGTGCCGGCGGCCTGAGCCGCGGCCTGCGCGTAGTTCTCGTGGTACCAGCCGTTGCGGAGGATCGTGGCGGGCAGCCCGGAGGCCGCGATGGCCTCCTCGGTGGCCTTGTGCTCCGGGGCGAGGATGAGCGCGGTGTCGGTGGCCTTGGGGGCGCTCGTGTAGACGAGGTGCGTCACCCCGGCGCGCACCGCGGCGTCGATCGCGTTGGCGTGCTGCGCGGCGCGGCGGCCCACGTCGCTGCCCGACACCAGCACCACGGAATCCGCGCCGTCGAAGGCGGCGTCGAGCGAGGCCGGGTCGGTGAAGTCGATGACGGCGGTGCCGACGCCGAGCTCGGCGAGGGCGGCGAGCTTCTCGGGGTTGCGGCCGGCGGCCACGATTCCGGATGCGGGAACGCCGCGGGCGAGCAGGTGCTCGACGGCGAGGCGGCCCAGGTGGCCGGTGGCTCCGGTGACGACGATGGTCATGAGTTCTGATCCCTTTCCGCGACCCGCGCTCGCGGGCCGTTCGAAGAGTGGAACCCGGGCGCATCCGCAATACTTCCCGACAGCGGGTACCCACTTTTTGGTAAGTTAGTGGGATGAGCGAAAGCATCTGGGCCGCCATCCGTTCCGAGCCCCCGCCCACCACCCCGTTCTCGTCGAACTGCCCGAGCCGGGTGGTGCTCGACCACGTCACGAGCAAGTGGGGCGTTCTCGTGCTCGTCGCGCTCTCGCGCGACTCGATGCGCTGGGGCGAGCTGCACCGCTACGTGGAGGGCATCAGCGAGAAGATGCTCGCGCAGACGCTCCGGCAGCTCGAGAGTGACGGCTTCGTGCTGCGGGAGTCGATGGGCACGGTGCCGCCGCGGGTCGACTACTCGCTCACGGCGCTCGGGCAGGAGCTCGCGGCGTTGCTCATCCCGCTCGTGCAGTGGGTGGGCGACAACGTGGGGCGCACCACGGTGCCGCTCGGCGCGACGGCCTGAGCCGCGGCGCGCATCCCGGCCCGCAGCAGCCGGCGACGGCCCGCTACCGGCCGCTCGCGGCGAGGTGCTCGTTGAGCTGCGCCGTGAGCTCGCGGTCGAAGCCCACGGCCGAGCCGTCCAGCTCCACCACCGCCACCGCCTGGCGCACGCTCGAGAGCAGCCAGAGGGCGTCGGCCCGGCCGAGCTCGCTCGCGCGCAGCCGCACCGCATCGGTCTCGTAGCCGTAGACCTTCAGGAACTCGAAGACACGTCGTTGGGTGGTGCCGGGCAGGATGCCGAGCTCGGGGGCCGGGGTCGAGAACCGGTTGCCCTCGCGCAGCAGCACGCTCGCCGTGGGCGCTTCGAGCACGAAGCCGTCAGAGCTCGTGAAGATCACGTCGTCGGCGCCACGGCGGGCCGCCTCTCGGAGGGCCGCCGCATTGATGGCGTAGGAGAGCGTCTTGGCACCCTGCAGCAGCCACGGTGAGGTCGCGGCCACGTCGTGCCGGTAACCCCGGTCGAGAGTGACCACGCGGATGCCGTTCTCCCGCTGCGGCGTGAAGTCGCGGGCCGGCTGGGCCGCCACCCAGGCGGTCGGCACGCCGGCGCCGGGTGCCCCGCTCTCGATGCCGCGCGTCAGCACGAGCTTCACGGCGAGCACCGGAGCGGGCGGATGCGCGTCGATCGCGGCGAGCACCGCCCGGCGCCAGACGTCGAGATCGGGCCGGGGCAGATCGAGCAGTGCGGCCGAGGAGGCGAAGCGGCCGAGGTGGGCGTCGATCGCGGGCGCGCGGCCCTCGGAGACCATCACGGTCTCGAACACGCCGTCGCCCCGGGTGACGCCGAGGTCGAGCACGCTCAGCTGCGGCAGCGAGGCGTCGGCGAGCACGAAGCCGGGCTGGGAGCCAGCCGAGTGGTCGTCATCCGTTCGCCCGTCGGTGGTGCCGACGACCGGATGGGTGACCAGAATAAGAGTAGGGACCGGCACAGAGTCAGTGTGCTCCCGAATCCCCGCCGCCGCCGGGGAACGCGCCGTGAAAGAGGAGACCGGAGACGATGGCCCACGCCGAACAGGTCGAGATCGAACGCAAATACTCGGTGGGCGACAGCGTCTCCCTCCCGGGCTTCGAAGGACTCGAACCGAGCGGGGGCATCACGGCCGTGGTGGGCCTGGATCCGGTGGAGCTCGAGGCGGTCTACTTCGACACCGAGGGTGGCGCCCTCGCCGCGAACCGCATCGCCCTGCGCCGCCGCGCGGGCGGGCACGACGAGGGCTGGCACATCAAGCTGCCCGCCGCCGAGGGGCGGCGCGAGCTGCAGTGGCCGCTGCAGACGGGCGACGAGCCGGGCTCCGGGGCCGAGGCGGGCGTGCCGGCCGAGCTGCTCGACGCGGTGCGGGTGTACGTGCGCGACCGCCCGCTCACGCCGCTGGCCCGCATCGCGACCACGCGTCGCGTGACCGAGCTCCGTGACGCCTCCGGTGCCGTCGTCGTGGAGATCGCCGACGACCTCGTGCGGGCGACGGATGCGCGCGAGGGCACCCTGCGCCTCTGGCGTGAGTGGGAGGCCGAGCTCGGGCCGGCCGCGCCCGACACGAAGAAGGGCCGCTCGGCGCTGCTCGACGCCGTGGAGGAGCGCCTGCTCGCCGTGGGCGCCACGCTCTCGCCCAGCGTCTCGAAGCTCGCGCAGGCGATGGGCCGCACCGGTCTCGGCCACCCGACGGCTCCGTCGGCCGCTGTTCCAGCCGGCTCCACGGCCGCCGGAGTGGTGAGCGCCGGCCTCGCCGAGCTCGTCGCCGAGCTGATCGAGCTCGACCCGGCCGTGCGGCGTGACGCTCCCGACGCGGTGCACCGCATGCGCACCCTCGTGCGGCGGCTGCGGGGAGCCCTCGCGAGCCACCGCCGGCTGTTCGAGCCCGCGCAGGTCGACGAGCTGCGCGACGAGCTCTCGCGGTTCGGCGCCGTGCTCGGCGAGGCGCGAGACCTCGAGGTGCGCGCCGACTGGGCGGCGCACGCGCTCGACGAGCTGAAGGCCGATCGCGGCGTCGACGACCCGGATGCCCGCCGCCGCCTGGTCGACGACACCCGCGCCGAGCACGACGAGGCGCACGCGAAGCTCGTCGCCGTGCTCTCGCAGGCGCCGTACTTCCGGCTCCTCGACGCACTGGAGGAATTCGTCGCGCGGGAGTCGGCCGTCTCCTCTGCGGCGAAGCCGCGAGCCGAGGCCCGCTCGGCGGTCAAGCGCGCCGGGCGCCGGGCCGTCTCCCGCGCCGTCAGAGCCCGTGAGGCCGAGCTCGTGTTCGGCCCCGACGCCGCCGCGGCGGCCACCACCGCAGGCGAGCTGCACGCGTCGCGCAAGGCCGCGCGCCGCCTGCGCTACGCGGCCGAATTCTCCACCGCCGGAGCGGCGGGGGTGCTGGGCGAGAGCACCGAGCGGCTGGGCGACGTGGCCGAAGAGCTCCAGGATGCGCTCGGCTGGCACCGCGACGCCTCCCTGTTCGCCGAGTTCGTGCTGCTGACCTCCCGGCGCGCCGAGGCGGCGGGGGAGGGCTCCTTCACCTACGGAGTGCTCTACCAGCGCTCGCTCGACCAGGCGCGCCGCGCCCTGGCCATCGCCGACGACGCCCGCCGGGACCTGCGCCGCGCGCTCTGAGCCGCGCCCTCCCCTCCTCCTCGCAACTCGTCGGGGATCGCTCCAGGCCATCTGCTCCAGTGTGCCTCGGTGCCTCGGTCTCTCGATGCTTCGGGACGACGAGCGGGCGCGGTCAGCCGACGCGCGCGAGGGTCGTCGAGCGCTGGGTGCGCAGACGCGAGGGGGTGGCGCCGCCGGTACAGGCCGCGAGTGCCCGGCGCAGTTCGGCGTCGTTGCGGAATCCGGCCCGGGCGGCGATCTCGGAGACCGCGAGGGCGTCGAAGCTCTCGTCGGTGAGCATCCGCACCGCCGCGTCGAGTCTCTGGCGGCGCACCTCGGCGCCCACGGTGGTGCCGGCCTCCTCGAAGGCGCGCTGCAGCTGGCGCACCGAGATGCGCAGAGCTCGCGCGATGCGCTCGGAGGAGAGCGCGGGGTCTGCGCGGTTCGCGGCGATGTGCGCGACCGCCTGCACACGCAGCGGTGGCCGCACGGCCCCGGCCGTCGCGCCGGCGCCGCGGGCCTCGCGGAAGAGCGCGTCGATCATCGCGCCGAGCAGCTCCTCGAACAGGCGACCGGAGAGCGCTGTGACCGCCCCGGCCCCGGCCCCGGCTCCCGCCGGCGGCAGCGGACTCCGAGCCGACGAAGCCGCCTCGAGAAAGGCCCGCACCGGTTCCACGAGCGCCGAACCGGGGGCGGGTCTTGGCGGCAGCGGCTCGGAGAGCGAGCCGCGGCTGCCCAGAAGCCGAGCTGGAACGTCCACCCAGCGCACCTCCCCCTCGCGCGGGCTGCACACCGCAGCGGCCGACCAGGCGGGGAACCAGGCGAGTCCCCGGGTGCCGACGAGGTACTGCTCGGCGTCGCGCTCGCGCACGACGAGGGTCGAGTCGACCGGCACCACGAGCTGCAGAGCGCGGCGATCGGCGCCGGACGGAAGCACGACCGTCCCGCCGGCCGGGAGCCGCGTGGAGGTGATCGTCACGTCACCGATCTTCTCGGTGCGCGCAGGGTGGTGGGATGTCGCTTGGCGGTAGGTCATCGCCGGCTCCATCGTCACCACCCCCGTTCATCACCACCCCGGTCGTGCTGTGATCGTGGGGTCAGGCTATGGCTGCCCGGGCCGCAGCCCGCCGCACGTCGGTAGTCGTTGGGTAGCGGCCGGGCCGTATGAAGCGGCCACTACCGTTCCCGCACCGCCGATGCTCGGTATCCGGATCCGGTGACGGGCCGATTCTCGGTAGTCCCCCTCCGCCCTGCCCGGGCCAGCGTCATGACCGCGACACGTCCCGTCATTCCCGCGACATCGCGAGCGGTCGCCCTGGCGTGCGCGTGATCCGCTTCGGAGACTCGTTCGAGCACCATCCTCAACCCGCGATCACCTGGCGTGACGCACGACCGGCGCCGGGGGACCGCGCGTGAAAGGAACACCATGAACAAGCTTGCCAAGGGCGCCATCGCCGGGGCCGCCGGCATCGCCCTGCTGCTCGGAGGTGCCGGCACCTTCGCCTTCTGGAACGATCAGGCCGCCGTCTCCGGCGGCACCATCGTCGCCGGAAATCTCACGGTCGTGAACGACGGCACCGCGGGCGTCTGGAAGGACCAGACGGGCACCACCATCGCCATCGCCTCCTACCGGATCGTGCCGGGTGACACGCTCACCTACACCGACGACCTCACCGTGACCGCCGTCGGCAACAACCTCACCGCCTCGCTGGCCCTCGGGGCGCAGGCGGTCACGCCCAGCTCCGCCGCTGCGGCCGACACGCAGCTCGCGAGCTACCTGACCGACAACGCGGTCCTCGCGGCGAGCGGCACCGGCATCACGGGAACGAGCCCCGGCCCGTACACGGTGACCGCCGGTGCGACCGGGGTCACCCAGGTGGTCACCGTCACCGTCACGCTCGCGTTCCCGCGGGGGACGGCCGGTCAGTACAACGACGCCAAACTCGGATCGGTCAACCTCAGCAACATGAACGTGACGCTGTCGCAGACCTTCCCGTCCTGATCCGCCCTCCCGTGCGCCGGATGCTGATGGCCGCCGTCGCGGCGGGTGCGGGGGTCGCACTCGCCGTCGCGGCGGCCGGCGGCACCTACGCCCTGCTGAACTCCCAGGCGGTGGCGGCCGCAGCCGTGACGTTGACCTCGGGCGATGCCTCGCTCGCCGTCACCACGGCGCTGTCGCTCCCCACGACCGCGCTGTATCCGGGCGCCACCGTCTCGGGATCCGCGGTCGTGAAGAACACCGGTACCATCCCGCTGAAGCTGCGGGTGACGGGGCTCACGCTGTCCGGCGGAGCGACGTCCTTCTCCGGGGCGCTCACGGTGGGCGTGGCGGCCGGCGCCTCGGCGGCGGCCTGTTCGGGCGGCTTCACGCCCGAGTGGACCGGCGTCTTCGCCTCGGCCCCCGCCGCCGAGCTCAGCACCACGCTGGCGGCCGGCGCCTCGGTCTTCTTCTGCGTGAGCGCCGCTCTGCCGACGGGGGCTCCGGATGCGGCACGCGGCAGCTCCGCCGCGAGCTTCGCCGTGCTCATCGACGGGAGACAGCTGTGAGGCGCCGCTCCGCCGTCCTCCTCCTCGTCGCGGCCTTCCTCACCGTCTTCCTCGCGGGAGTGACGACGCTGTCGGCGGCCGCCTCCTGGACCGCCGCCGTGCAGAGCCTCGGGGCCACGGCCAACGCGGCCACCGCCTCCCTCACCGCCACGGGGTCGGCCGCGCTCGTGAAGGAGTACAAGTTCGCGGGGGCCGCCACCGCGAGCGCGAACCTCGCGATCGCCCCGCTCGTGTTCGCGAACACCGGATCGTCGCCGCTCGCCTTGACGCTCGGCGTCGCCAACACCTCGGCGACAGCGCTCCCCGCGCACCTCTCCCTCACGCTCTGGGGCGGGAGTGCGGGCAGCTGCGCCGCGAGCATCCCCTCCTCGGGTACCACGGTGGGAACCCTCGCCGCGCCGCCCGCCCTGCCGGCGGGGGTCGCCTCGGTCGCCGTGGGCGCATCCGTCACCGTCTGCGCCGCCACCAGGCTCGACGACACGGTGGCCGCCTACCAGGGCCAGACCGTGTCCTCGGTGCTCACGATCACCGGTCGGGTGGGAACGAACTGGGTCACCACGGCGAGTCCGGCGGCGTTCACCCAGCGGGTGTTCAAAGTCGCGGACGTCGGCACCATCACCTGCACCGAGAACCCCGGCACCCTGACCATCGCCGGCACGGTCACGCTCAAGTGGACCCCGGTGGCCGACGCCACGAGCTACACCCTCCACTCGGGGTCGCTCGCCACGGCCTCGTTCCGCACGGTTGCGCCGGGAGCCTCGCCCGTGTCGACGACCGTCTCGGCCCTCGATCTGGGTCTCACCGGGCTGCTCGCATCGGTGCCGGTGGTGGTGCAGACCCACGACAGCGTGTACGGAACCGCCGGTGCGGGCACCACCATCAGTCTGCGCACGGCGCTGCTGCCGCTGCTGAGCGTGCAATGCCCGGCCTGAGGGTTCTCGTGGGAGCGGGGATGCTGGTCTTCATGCCGATGTCGGCATACACGGCTCCGGCAGCTCCGAGACCTCCGGTCGAGGGCGTCGTGGCCTCCGTGCCCGCCGAGGGGATCCAGGTGAGCCTCGACGGCGTCGACTTTCGCGACCCCCTCAGCCGGCCCCTGTTCGCCGGAGCTCCGGTCGTGGTGCCCGGCGACAGCATGTCGGCGAGCCTCTGGGTGCGGAACGCCGGTGCGTCACCGGCGACGGTGCGCCTGAGCGGAACGGATGCCTGGTCGACGAGCGCGGAGTTGGCCGCCGCCCTGCTCGTGTCGGCCGGGGCGCCGGGGGCGCGGGCCGCCGAGGCGCTTCCGCTCGGGGCGGCGTCCGGATGCGCGTTGCTGCTGACCGGACCGGTGCTGGAGCCGGGTTCGTCCGTCGCGCTCACCGTCACGGTGGCCTTCTCTCCGGACGCGCGCGGCCGGGAGGCCCAGGATGCGCGAGCCGGCCTCGACTTCGTGGCGGCGCTGCGCGACCCGGCCGACGGCGCCGGGCCGAGCGCCGACTGCGCGGGCGGGGCCGTGGTGCCGGCCTTCCCGGGAGGGGGAGACGAGGGGCTCGCGGCGCCGGGCATCCGATCGGGCGCGATCGCGTCGACCGGGCTGCCGGTGGCGCTCGTGACCCTGGTGGCCGCCGCGCTCCTCGGGGCGGGCATCGCAGTCACGGTCGCGCACCCGGCCGGACGCGCGCTGCCGCACACACCCACCCGGCCGGGACCGGCACGGCGGACGGGCTTGGAGGGGCGCCCGGGGTCGGCAAGGCGGGATGCGGCCGTAGGGCGAACGTCGCGAGCGGACGCAGGGAGCGCGGGAGGATCGGCCCGCCGGCCGAGGCGGTGGGCGCGATGGGTGCCGGGTTCGACACCCCAGAACGCAACCGGGCGGCGCCGGCCGAGGCGGTGGACGCGATGAGTGCCGCGCTCGACACCCCAGAACGCAACCGGGCGGCGCCGGCAGGGCGCGGCAGCCGCGCGAAGCCCGCAGCCGCTGCCGCTGCCGCACCCGCACCCGCTGCCGCTGCCGCTGCCGCAGCCGCTGCCGCAGCCGCTGCCGCACCCGCACCCGCAGCCGCTGCCGCTGCCGCACCCGCAGCCGCTGCCGCACCCGTGCACGCTGCCACGGCATCGATCGACGCGGGCGAACGGACGCGATCCCGACCGCCGGCGGCGGCGGGCGGCACGCTGCGCCACTACCTGGGCGTCACCACGAGCGCCGCCGTGCTCATCCTCGTGCTCGCGCTGGCCGTGGTCACCATCGCGCTGCCCGCGGCCGTGGGCGGGAGACCGCTCACGGTGCTGACCCAGTCGATGGAGCCCGGCTTCCCGCCCGGCACCCTCGTGGTGGTGAAGCCGACGGCGGTGCAGGACATCCGCGTCGGCGACGTGCTCACCTACCAGCTGGAGTCGGGCAAGCCCGGCGTCGTGAGTCACCGCGTGATCGAGAAGCGCCTGTCCTCGAACGGCACGACGACCTTCATCACCCGCGGCGACAACAACGCCCTCGCCGACGAGAAGCCCGTGCAGGAGGTGCAGATCGTCGGCACGCTCTGGTACAGCATCCCGTTGCTCGGCTGGGTCAACACCGCGGTGAACGGCGACGCACGAGGAGTCATCGTGCCCGTCGCCGTGGTGCTGCTGTTCGGCTATGCGGCGTGGATGCTCGTGGGGGCCGTGCGCGACGGCCGACGCCAGCGAGCCCGGTAGCTCAGGCGGTCGCGAAGCGCTTCGCCGAGCGCTCCTTCGCCTTCTCGGCCTCCACCTCGCGGTTCTTCGGGGGAGCCGCGCTGACGAGGTCTTCCAGCAGGTGATGGGTGATGTGCGCGATCTCGGCGACGGCCCGGTCGAAGGCCTCGGTGTTGGCCTTCGAGGGCTTCGTGGTTCCGCTGATCTTGCGCACGTACTGCAGGGCGGCGGCGTGCACTTCGTCGTCGCTCGCGGCGGGCTCGAAGTTGTGGAGGGTGTGGATGCTTCGGCACATGCGGGCCAGGGTACTCCGCTCCTCCGACGCCGTCACCCTCGCACCCCTATCCCGCGCGCGGGGTCGCGCAAACCGCTCTGACGGGCGCCCAGGAGCGCACCAAGCGCGACCTGGAAGCAGCATCCGGGGCCGGCGACCGGGCGTTCGGCGCTCAGGCCGTGGCGGCGCGTGCGGCCTCGGCCGCGAGGCGCAGCTCGCGCAGGCGCCGGTAGTAGGCCGCCAGGCGCGACACCAGGATGGCCGCGAGCACGATCGACACCGCCGAGCCGAGCAGCACCGCGAGCGTGCCCTCGTCGGCCACCTCCGGCGAGGAGGCGAACGCGAGCTCGTTCATGAGCAGCGACACGGTGAATCCCACGCCGCCGAGGGCGCCGGCGGTGACGAGCCCCTGGAGGCTGAGCTGCGGACGGGGCGAGCCCGTCGCATCCGCTCTGCGCCGCCCCACGAACGACGAGAGCCAGCCGCCGAGCGTGATGCCGATCAGCTTGCCGACGGGCAGCGCGATCAGGATGCCCCAGAACGCGGGCGCGAGCTGTGCGGGGGAGACCTGGGGAATCGCCACCAGGGCCGCCGAGAAGGCGAACAGGGGCAGGATGACGCCGTTGGTCCAGGGCTCGAGGGCGTGCCGCACGTGCAGGGCGGGCTTGCGCACCATCGCGAGCCCGAGCGCCACGCCGGCGATCGTGGCGTGCACGCCCGACAGGTACACGAGCGACCAGGTCAGCAGGGCGACGACGACCATGAGGACGGCCGCAGGCATCCGGAACCGCCCGCCGAACGCCTGCGGGCCGAGCAGACGGCTCAGCAGGGCGAAGGCGATCACGCCCACCACGGCGAGGGCGAGCATCAGCAGGTTCGGGTTCGCGGTGAAGAACACGGCGATGATGAGGATCGCGACGATGTCGTCGAGGATCGCGAGCGCCAGGATGAAGATGCGCAGCCGCGACGGGATGCCCTTGCCGAACACCGCGAGCACGCCGAGCGCGAAGGCGATGTCGGTGGCGGTGGGGATGGGCCAGCCGCCTTCGTATCCCGATCCGGCGGTGATCACGAGGTAGAGCACCGCGGGCACGGCCACGCCGCCGATCGCCGCGATGGCGGGCCGCACGGCCTTCGACACCGAGTTGAGCTGACCCACGGTGAACTCGTTCTTGAGCTCGACGGCCACCACGAAGAAGAACACCGCGAGCAGTCCGTCGCTGATCCAGTGGCCGACCGAGAGATCGAGCGAGGTGCCGGGGATGGCGAGGTGCGCATCCTGCAGCTGCATGAGGGCCGGACCGATGCCGGTGTTCGCGGCCACCAGCCCCAGCGCCGCCGCGGCCAGCAGCAGCACGGCGGCCACGCGCTCGGATCGGATGAAGCCCATCGTCAGGCCTTTCGTGACGGCCATGTTCGCCTGCCCTGTCTCGGGCCGAGCGCCCGTTCGTCGCGAGACGGCCGACCCGGCCGCCGCCGACCAGACTTCCCGGCGCTCCTCGGCGATTCTACCGGCTGCCCGGGTGCGGATGCGCAAGCAGGGCCCGCGGGCACGATAGGCTCGCGAGGCGAATTCCGCGTTGCGAAGGCGCCGGGCGACTGCGCCGGATACCCGAGGGCGCCGGGCTCGAGAACACCCAGGAGCACCGTGAGCCTCACGACCCAGACCACCGAGCCGGCCGAGCCCGAGGGCCCCGGCGCACCCGGAACGCCTGCTGCGCCTGCGCGCTCCGCTGCCCGTGCCGACATCCAGGGCCTGCGCGCTCTCGCGGTGGTTGCCGTCATCCTCAACCACGTGCTCGCCTGGCCGTCGGGCGCGTTCGCGGGCGTCGACGTGTTCTTCGTGATCTCGGGCTTCCTCATCACCGGGCTGCTGCTGCGCGACCTCGAGCACACCGGCAGCATCTCGTTCCGCCGGTTCTACGCCCGGCGGATGCGGCGCATCCTGCCCGCCGCCGTCACGGTGCTGGCGGCCACCTCGGTCGCCGCGTACTTTCTCTTCAACCGCCCGAGAGCGCTCTCAACGTGGTGGGACGCCGTGTACTCGTTCTTCTTCGTGTCGAACTGGCACTACGCGGCCGAGGGCACGGACTACTTCGCCGCCGGCGACGCGGTGTCGCCGCTGCAGCACTTCTGGTCGCTGTCGGTGGAGGAGCAGTTCTACCTCGTCTGGCCGGCCCTGGTGCTCGTGATCGTGCTGGTCGTCGCGCGGGTGACCCGCGCATCCGGCCGCCGCCGGCTGATCGTCGGAACTCTGGCCGCCGTCCTCGTGGCGGCCTCCTTCGCCTTCGCGCTGAGCCAGACGGCCTCCGCGCCCGCGGTGGCGTACTTCTCCACGCTCACCCGGGCCTGGGAGCTCGGTCTCGGGGCGCTGCTCGCGGCGGCCGCACCGCTGCTCGCGAAGCTGCCCACGGCCATCCGCTTCCTCGCGGGCTGGCTGGGCCTCGCCGGGATCGTGGGCTCGTTCTTCGTGCTCGGCCCCACCGGCACCGGCTCGCTCGCCTTCCCGGGGCCCGGCGCCGCGCTGCCCGTCGTGGCCACGGCGCTGGTGATCGCGGGCGGCATCGGCGGAACGCAGCGCTACCTGTTCCCGCTCGTGAATCCGGTGGCGCGGTTCTTCGGCGACATCTCGTACTCGCTCTACCTGTGGCACTTCCCGGTGCTGGTCTTCCTGCTCATGCTGCTGCCGGAGCAGACGCAGACGGTGACTCTGCTCATCCTGGGCCTCACGCTCGCGCTCTCGCTCGTGTCGTACTTCTTGATCGAGCAGCCGCTGCACCGCTCGCCGTGGCTGCAGAAGTTCCTCGATCGCGAAGCGCGCAGCACGGCGTGGGCCGACTGGCGCGACAGGTTCGGGGCGCAGTTCATCCTGTCGTCGCTCGGGCTCGTGGTGATCGTGGTGGCGGTGGCCATCACGGCGCAGCTGTCCCTGCGCGGCGGAGTGCCCTACGCCGGACCCGCCCTTCCGGCGGCGCCGGTGGCCGGCGACCCGGCGGCCGCGGTGAACCCCGAGGACCAGCTGCAGCTCGACCTCGGCAACGCGGCGGGCGCCACCGCGTGGCCCGGCAACCTCTCGCCGTCGATGGACGACGCCATCTCGCACGGGTCGAGCGACAACCCGGCGAGCGGCTGTTTCGACGTGAACCGCGATCCCGATTTCGGGCACTGCACCTGGGGGAGTGGCAACGCCCCGCACCAGATGTACCTCGTGGGCGACTCCACCGCGCTCGCCTATGCCCCCGCCTTCAAGGCCATGGCCGAGGCGAGCGGCGGGCAGTGGAAGATCACCACCGTGGGGCTCTACGGCTGCCGCTTCACCGACGTGCTCATCCAGAACGACGGGGCCGGCGTGATGGACGTCTGCCAGCAGCGTAAGGCCGACATCGCCGCGCGCATCGCGAGCGACCAGCCGCAGCTCGTCGTGGTGTCGAACGCCTTCGCGCTCGGCAAGCTGGCCGGCAGCAATCAGCCCCTCAATGCGGCGCAGATCGTGGCCTCGACCTTCGCGGAGACGGCGAAGTACAACGCGCCCGGCCGCATCGTCTACCTCGACCCGCCACCGCTCGGCGCGAACCTCGGGCAGTGCTACTCGCCGGTGTCGAGCCCGCAGGACTGCAACATGCCCGTCGACGGCGCCTGGCAGGACTTCCAGAAGTCCACCGCGGCGGCCTCCGCCACGGGAGACCACCAGGTGAGCTCCCTCGCGTTCAGCTGCTACAACGGGGTGTGCCCCGCCTTCGCGGGAACGCTGCCGACGAAGTTCGACCAGGTGCACATGACGCCGCAGTACTCGGCGCACATCGCCCCGGCCATCCAGTGGGAGTTCCAGGCGCAGGGCCTGATGTAGGGTCCGGCCGGCTGCACGGCTAGTCGCGTTCGGCGCGGCGGGCGCGGCGGCGCTCGCGCCAAGTCATCGCGGCCCGGGCCGCGTCCGCGCGCTCGCGCTCGGCCTCGGCGGCGCGGCGGCGGTCGGCGCGACGCGAACGCCAGCGTTCGAGTTCGGCGTCGACGTCGCGCACGGGCGTCACGACGGGCGGGCCGCCCTGCAGCTGCCGGCGGGCCTCGATCACCCGGCGGTTGAAGTCGTCGAGCACCTCGCGCACCTGGGGCTCGGAGTGCAGCGCGTCGAGCCGCTCGTCGAGGCTCGCGTTCTCGGTGCGCAGCGTCAGAGCCGGCGGGCCGAGACCGGTGAGGTTCTCGCGCTCGATCTTCTGGCGGATCCACCAGTCGGGGTCGTAGCTGCCGCCGAGGCCGCGGAGAGGCTTGCCGGCCCCCGGCAGGTCATCGAAGTCGCCGCGCCGCATGGCCTGCTGGATCTGGATCTCCACGAACTGCGTGCGCTGATCCATCGTGATCCGGCCGGCGGCGTCGGTGTCGTCGTCACCCGCAGCGGTTCCGGATGCGCCCCGCGGGTCGGCGTCCTTCGGCGTCGAGCCGTCCAGGCGGTATCGCGCGACGTTCAGCCGCGGGTCGCTCGTCTTGCGTCGTCCACTCACCGCTTCCAGCCTAGGCGCCGACTCCGGGCGCGCAAAGCGGGTGTACAGGCCGGCGCGTGCCGCTCAGGCCTGCAGCACTCCGAGCGAGAGCAGCACCATGAGCGTCACGCCGAGCACGATCCGGTAGATCACAAAGGGCAAGAAGCTGCCCCTGGAGATGTAGCGCATGAACACCGCGATCACGACGAGGCCCACCAGGAACGCCACCACGGTCGCCAATGCCGTCTGGCCGAGCGAGAACACCTCGGGTGTGCAGACGTCCGAGCAGTGGTGCGTGAGCACCTTGTACAGCTCGTAGAACCCGCTGCCCAGCACGGCCGGAATCGCCAGCAGGAAGGAGTACCGCGCTGCCGCCTTCCGCTCGTAGCCGAGGAAGAGCCCCGCGGTGATCGTTCCGCCCGAACGGGAGACACCGGGGATGAGCGCGAGCGACTGGGCGAGTCCGAAGATCACGGCGTGCGGCACGGTGAGCTGCCGCAGCCGGCGCGTCTTGGTGCCCACCGCATCCGCGACCCCGAGCAGGATGCCGAAGACGATGAGGGTGACCGCGATGATCCAGAGGGAGCGGAACACCGATTCGATCGTCGTCTGGAAGATCAGGCCCAGCAGCACGATGGGCACCGAGCCGAGGATGATGAACCAGCCCAGCCGCGCCTGCGGGTCGTTCCGCGGGATGCGACCGAACAGCGCCAGGAACCAGCGCCCGATGATGTGCGTCAGGTCGCGCCAGAAGTAGATGATCACCGCCGCCTCGGTGCCCAGCTGCGTGATGGCCGTGAAGGCCGCCCCGGGGTCGGCTCCGGTGCCCAGCAGCTCGCCGACGATGCGCACGTGCGCGCTGGAGGAGACGGGGAGGAACTCGGTGAGCCCCTGCACGAAGCCGAGGATGATGGCGTTGACGTAGTCCATGCGTCGCGGGATCTCTACTCTCTGTGGTCGGTCACGGCGGGAGCCCGCCCCACGCTATCGACCGCGCGCGACCCGCATCGGGCATCCTGTGAGCTCTGTCAGAGAGATGGGAGCGGCTTCCGACCGATCGGAATCGTGATCGAAACGATCGCCCCCGCATCGTCGGAGTTCCGGATGGCGGCCGAGCCGCCGGCGGCCTCCACCGCGGCCGCGACGATGGCGAGTCCGAGCCCGGCGCCCTGGCCGCCGGCCCGTGCGCTGTCCTCCTGGGAGAAGCGGTCGAACGCGTGCGGGAGGAACTCTGCGGCGATGCCGGCGCCGCTGTCGGCGACGACGGTGACGAGTCCGGGCTGTCCGTCCGGAGCCTGGGCCACCTCGAGCGAGAGCGTGATCCGCCCTGCACCGCCCACTGCCGTGAGTGCGTTCGAGAGCAGGTTGTCGAGCACGCGCCCGTAGAGCAGGGCGGGCATCGTCACGGTTCCGGTGTCGGTGGCCTCCGCCGGCGGCACGGCGAAATCGATCGCCACCTCCTGCCCGGCGGCCTGCAGCCGGGCGCGGTCGATCGCGTCTCCGGCCTCGGCGACCAGTTCGGCCACCGGAGTCGCGGTGCCGCCCGTCTGCGCCTCCAGCCGCGAGAGCTCCAGGAGGTCGGCCACGAGGTGCGCCAGGCGGGCCGCCGCGCGTTCCGCCGCCCGCACGTCGCTCTCGAGATCGCGGTGCTCGCTCGTGCGCAGCAGTTCGAGCTGGGCCTGCAGCACGGCGAGCGGCGTTCGGAGCTCGTGGCTCGCATCCGACACCATCTGCCGCTCCCGGGCTGCGGAGGCGCGCAGATCGGCGATGAGATGGTTGAGGGTCGTGGCCAGCTCGGTGATCTCGTCGCGGGCCGGCCCCACCGGCAGCAGCTCGGACGAGCCGGACGCGACGATCGCGTCGGCACTCCGCCGCAGCCGCGAGACGGGGCGCAGTGCTGCTCCCGTGAGCAGCCACGACATCACGCCGAAGAGCAGGGTGAGGGCGCCGAGGCCGATGACGAGACCCGCGGTGAGCCGGTCGAGCACGACCCCGGAGGCGTCGTGGTTGCGGGCGGACACGATCGTCCACGATCCGTTCGCGGTGTCCACCGTCTCGACCAGCACGAGGTAGTCGGCCGAGGGCGTCTCGAGCTTCTGCGCCGAGCGGGAGCCGAGATCCAGGCTGCCGAACGCGGCCGACACGTCCGCGGGCAGGGTGGAGGTGCGGATGACGCCACTGGCGTCGATCACGGCCACGAGCTGTCCGTCGCCGGGAGTGTCGAGGGTGTCGCCTGGCTCCCGTTGCAGGGCGGTCTCGAACGGCGCCGCATCGCTCTGCAGCAGTTCGACGGCGTCGTCGTTCAGGATGCCCTCCACCTGATGCCGCACCACGAAGCCCGCGCCGCCGAAGAACAGCCCGGCGAGCAGCACGGTTCCGATGGTGATCCGGGCGCGGATCGACAGACGGTCGAGCGCTGCCCTCATCCGGGAGTCAACTCGAACCCCACGCCGCGCACGGTGACGAGGCTCACCCCCGCGGCGACGGGCTCCAGTTTGCGGCGCAGATAGCTGATGTACTGGTCGACGATGTTCGCGTCGCTGTGCGGCACGGTTCCCCAGATCTCGGCGAGGATGACGTCGCGCCCCACCGTCTGCCCGGCGTTCTGCGCCAGCAGCCGCAGCACTGCGAACTCCTTCGGGCTGAGCGCCACCACGCGGCCGCCGGCCTTCACCACGCGGTCGTGGTTCTCGATCACGAGGTTGCCCACCTCGATGCGTGGGCTGCTCGAGAGGGTGTCCCGCCGGCGCCGCAGTGCGTGCAGCCGCGCGGTGAGCTCGGTGAACGCGAAGGGCTTGACGAGGTAGTCGTCGGCGCCCGAGTCGAGGCCGCGCACGCGGTCGTCGACGGCGTCGCGGGCGGTGAGCATGAGCACGAGCGTGCCCGGCCGGCTGCCGCGCAAGCGGCGGCAGAGCTCGAAGCCCGACATGCCCGGCAGCATCACGTCGAGCACCGCCAGGTCGTAGTCCGCGGCGCGCTCGGCGATGAGCGCCGAAGTGCCGTCGAGCACCCAGTCGACCGTGTACCCCTCGTCCTCGAGGCCCCGCTGCAGCAGAGGCCCCAGCTCCTGGTCGTCTTCGACGACGAGCACACGGACGGGAGGATCGGCGGAGGCGGCCATCCTGCCATTGTCGCGCGCCTGCCTGGGGGCTGTCACCCGGGGTGGTCGCCGCGCGCGGAGTCTGAACGTCTTCTCAGTCGCGCGGACCGAAGAACGCGCCGATCGCCGCCGACAGCGCCACGAGGTCGTCGACGTGGGCGAGCTCGCGTGCCGAGTGCATCGACAGCAGCGGGGCGCCGACGTCGATCGTGCGGATGCCGATCCGCGTCGCGGTGAGCGGCCCGATGGTGGAGCCGCAGGGAACCGTGTTGTTCGACACGAACTCCTGGTAGCCGACGCCGGCCTCGGCGCAGAGCCGGCTCCAGAGCGCCGCACCCGGCGCATCCGTCGCGTAGCGCTGGTTGGCGTTGATCTTCAGCAGCGGCCCGCCGCCCGCGGCGGGGTGGTTCGCCGGGTCGTGCCGCTCGGGGTAGTTCGGGTGCACGGCGTGCCCGGCGTCCGAGGAGAGGCACCACGACGCCGAGATCGCGCGCGCCCGCTCCTCGAGGCCGGCGCCGAGGCCCGAAGAGATGCGCGCGAGGACGTCGGCGAGGAAGGGCCCGCTCGCCCCGGAACGCGACTCGGAGCCGAGCTCTTCGTGGTCGAAGGCGGCGAGCACCGAGATGTGCCCGCCGGCGGCCGGGGCGTCGAGCAGGGCGGTGAGGCCGGCGTGCACCGAGGTGAGGTTGTCCATCCGGCCGGCCGCGAAGAGGGCGTCGTCGAGGCCGAAGCGCGCCGGCGGGTTGGTGTCGGCGGTGAGGAGGTCGTAGCCGGCCACCTCGGCCGCATCGAGCCCGGCGAGGGCCGCCAGGATGCCCACGAGGTCGGTCTGCGACACCTCGCCCACCCCGAACACGGGCGCCGTATGCCGCTGCCGGTCGAGGGTGAGGGCGGAGTTGGCCTCGCGGTCGAGGTGCACGGCCAGCTGCGGGATCCGCAGGAACGGCCCGGTTCGCACGAGGTGCTGCGCTCCGTCGCGGGTCACGAGCCGGCCGGCGAGCTCGAGCTCGCGGTCGAGCCAGGAATTCAGCAGCGGACCGCCGTAGACCTCGACGCCGGCCTGCAGCCAGCCGTTCGAGCCGGTGGTGGGCTTGGGCTTGAGCTTGAAGCCGGGGGAGTCGGTGTGGGCGCCGAGAATGCGGAACGGGGTGAGCGCATCCGCCCCCGCGGGCACGATCCACGCGATCACGGCGCCGTCGCGCACCACGTGGTGGCGACCGGGGCCGGCGGGCCAGGCCGCGGTCTCATCGAGCGCCTCGAATCCGGCGGCCGCGAGGCGGCGGGCCGTCTCGGCGGCCGCATGATAGGAGGAGGGCGAGGCCCGGATGAAGGCGGCGAAGTCGTCGATGTACGTCGTGCTGTCGGCCATCCCTCCATCCAACCACCTGTGGGCGACGGCCGGGGCGGCGCGCCTCGCTCGGAGCGGACGATCATTTTCATGCCCTATCGTCGAAGGCGGAGAAGATATGCCGCAACAGGCATTCTTCGGAAGGGTCACATGCGTTCGCGAGCCGCCGCCGTCACGGGGTCGACTGCACTGATGATCGCCGCGACGATCGGTCTCGCCGGATGCGCGACGCATCCGGTCGACGCGTACACGAAGCTCGCGCACCTCGACCAGGGAACACTGCTGGCCAGCGGACACCTGCCGCCCGCGATCGCGGGGGTCGACCCCGCCATCCTGCCCTCTTCGGTGCGGATGCTCGTCAGCTACGAGGGAATCGACTACTGGGCCGGCGCCACGGCCGACAACGAGATCTGCTTCATCGCCGAGGGCGCCGAGACCGTCGCGAGCTGTGCCGACGCCGATCACTTCGGGCGCTACGGGTCCACGCTCGAGATCGCCGAGACGGGTCAGCGGGTGTGGCTGCACACCGAGTACATGACCGTGGGGCCGAGCTGGACGGCCATCTCGCCGAGCGTCGCCATCCGCGGCTGAGTCCGGAGCACGAGCAGGCCACCGGGCGCGGACTGGCGGCTTGAGCCGGTGCCCGCGGGGGCCCAGAATCGGGGGATGCACTCCCTCCCCGTCGACGTCGTGTCCGTGTTCACCGATGCCGGAGGCGCTTTCGGCAATCCGCTCGGCCTGGTGCGCTCCAGCGCACAGACTCTGGGCCGCGAGCAGGAGATCGCCACCGCCCTCGGCTTCAGCGAGACGGTGTTCGTCGACGAACTGCTCGAACGCGACGGTCGCGCGCACGTCACCGGCGAACACTCGGGCGACGGGCGTGTGGCGCGCATCCGCATCTTCACGCCGGCGCGCGAGCTGCCGTTCGCCGGGCATCCGAGCGTCGGCACCTCGTGGTGGCTCGCGCAGCAGGGGTTGCCCGTCACGACGCTGAGTGTGCCGGCCGGCGACGTCGCCGTGCGCTACGACGGCGAGCTCACCTGGATCACCGGGCGCGCCTCCTGGGCTCCGGAGTTCACCTGGCACGAGCTCGACTCGCCCGCGGTGGTCGAGGCGCTCGAGGCGGAGTCGTTCACGGGCGAGCACGAGTACGCCTGGGCCTGGATCGACGAGGCGGCCGGGCGCATCCGTTCGCGCATGTTCGCACCGGCGCTCGGCATCGCGGAGGACGAGGCCACGGGCGCCGCCGCGGTGCGCATCACGGCGTTGCTCGGCCGGGACCTCGCCATCGACCAGGGGGCGGGCTCGCGGCTCTACACCCGGTTCCTCGGCGACGAGACCGTGCAGGTGGGCGGCCGCACGGTCCCGTCACCGGCGCAGGAGCTCTCGCTGCCCTGAGCCCGGGCGCAGGAGCCCGGGCTCGTAGCGTCGAAGGGCTGCTGGCCCGGAGGCCCGCTGCGCCAGAACGACGGAGGATCCGACGCAGTTCGGGCCCGGCATCCGTCGTCTCCGACAGCCGGGCCCGAACTCCGTCGGCTTGCGCGGTGCCTAGTGCGCGATCACCGGCTCGGCCGGGGTGGCGGCGGCGTTCGCCGGAGCGTCGCCACCTGGGTTGTGCAGCGAGACGCCCTGCCCGCGGCGACGGAACAGCAGGGCCGACATCACGGCGCCGAAGGCGAAGAACGCGGCTCCCCACCAGTAGGCGGTCGAGTAGCTGTGGATAGCGGCATCCGACAGCACCTGCGGGGTGGTGGGCTGGTTCGAGGCGACGAAGTCGGTGAGCGCGGTCGCCGCGAGGGTGTTGAGCAGTGCCGTGCCGATCGAGCCGCCGACCTGCTGGCTGGTGTTCACCATGGCCGAGGCGACGCCGGCGAACTGGCGGTCGACGCCGAGGGTCGCGGTCTGCATCGAGGCCGGCATGATCGAGCCCATGCCGAAGCCGAGGATCATCAGCGGCGGCAGGATGTCGGCCGCGTAGCTGCTGTCGATGTTCAGGTGGGTGAGGTAGATCATGCCGCTCATCGCGAGCAGCATGCCGAACGGCACCATGATCTTCGGACCGAAGCGCGGCGCGAAGATGTTCGTCGACAGCTGCGCCGCCAGCACGAGCATGCCGATCATCGGCAGGAACGACAGGCCCGTCTGGATGGGCGAGTAGTGCAGCGAGGCCTGCAGGTAGTAGGTCACGAAGAGGAAGATGCCGAACATCCCGGCGCCGGCGATCAGCACGGAGCTGTAGGCGGCCCCGCGGTTGCGGTCGAGCACGATCGAGAGCGGGAGCAGCGGATGCGCCGCGCGGCGCTGCCAGAGCACGAACGCCACCAGCAGAACGCCCGCCGCCGTCAGGAAGCCCCAGGTCAGGGGCGAGCCCCAGCCGTCGGTCTCGGCGTTCGAGAAGCCGTAGACCAGCGAGAACAGGGCACCCGAGACGAGCAGGGTGCCGGGGACGTCGAGCTTCGGCCGGGGGCCGACGCGCTTCGGGGTGGTGACGAAGACGACGGCGCCGATGATGGCGATCACCGCGATGAAGACGTTGATGTAGAGGTTCCAGCGCCAGTTCAGGTCTTCGGTCAGGAAGCCGCCGAGCAGAAGGCCCACGGCGCCACCGGCGCCGGCGATCGCGCCGAACACGCCGAAGGCACGGGCGCGTTCCTTCGGGACGGTGAACGTGGTGGTGAGCACCGCGAGGGCGGTGGGCGCGAGCAGGGCGCCGAAGGCTCCCTGCAGGGCGCGGGCCGCCACCAGCGTGCCGAAGCTGTCGGCGGCGCCCCCGAGCGCGGAGGCCACGGCGAAGCCGACGAGGCCGATGATGAAGGCGCGCTTGCGGCCGATCAGGTCGGAGAGGCGGCCGCCGAGCAGGAGCAGGCTGCCGAAGGCGAGCGAGTAGGCCGTGATGATCCACTGGCGGTCGCCGTCGGAGAAGCCGAGGTCGGCCTGGGCGGCCGGAAGGGCGATGTTCACGACGGTGGCGTCGAGCACGACCATGAGCTGGGCGAGGGCGACGGTGGTGAGTGTCCACCAGCGACGGGAGGAGGCCCCGGTGGGGGCGGCGTCGGTCGACGCGGGAGAAGTCTGGGTCATGAAGGACACTATATACGGTACTGAGCAGTTTCGGATACAGTGAGTTCCAGAACGGCAGCGTGCTGTTTCTCGAGGATACAATGGTGATGCCCGACCAGATAACCCACAAGTGAAGGAGATCGCCGCAATGACGCAGCTCGACCTCTCCGGCCCCGATTCCGAGCTCGATTCGGAGAGCTCCCCGAAGCTCGGCCGCAAGCGCGACCACTCCCGCGACCCCGAGATCCTGGAGGCCGCCCTGGAGGTTCTCGCCGAGTCGGGCTACGACGGCATGACCATCGACATGGTGGCCGCGCGCGCGAAGGCGGGCAAGGGCACCCTCTACCGGCGCTGGGCCTCGAAGGGCGAACTGGTGGTGGATGCCGTCGCCTGCATGAAGCGGGGTCAGTACGACGTGGTGCCCGACACCGGAACCCTGCGCGGCGATCTGGTCGCCATGATCAAGCCGGCCTCGATCGAGGACGGCGAGCGCAAGCTGCAGATCATGGCGGGCGTGATGTCGATGATCTCCCGGTCGCCGGAGCTCTCCGACGCGATCAACGACGCCATCATCCGGCCGCGCGCCGAGGTGAACCGCCTGTTCCTCCGCCGGGCGATGGAGCGAGGCGAGATCTCGAGCGACATCGATGTGGAGACGCTCTCGCTCGTCACGCCCGCGATGGCGGCCTACCGCACCCTCATCCTGAAGAAGCCGGTCGACCGCGAGTTCCTCCTCGCGATGATCGACCACGTGATGTTGCCCGCCGTCGGACTGGGTTCCGCGGGCGCCGCGCCGGCTCAGGCGGCTCCGGTCGGCGCCTAGGCCACGTCCGACAACTCCTCGCGCGGCCGCGCGGCGGCGTGGCGCATCAGGGCGGCGGCGGAGACGGTGGCCACGAGCACCAGGGCCGCGAAGGCGAGCAGCACGGTGGTGGGCGGGATGAACTGCAGGAAGACGCCCACCAGCAGCGAGGGGATGGCGAGCCCGGCGTAGGCGACGAGGAACATCAGAGCGAGGGTGGCGCCCGTGCGGCCCGGTTCGGCCACGCGTGTCGCGGTGGCGAGGGCGCTCTTGAAGAGCAGGCCGACGCCGAGGCCGGCGCCGATCCCCCCGACGGTGTACACGGCCAGCAGCGGCACCAGCGCACCGGCCGCCACCAGCGCCAGTCCCACGCCGCACCCCAGGGCGGCGATGAGCAGCTGGGTGCGGAGCTTCAGCGCCGCGAGCAGGAGCTGCCCGGCCGCGGCGGCTCCGAACACCGAGAACGTCGTCGCGCCCGCCAGCAAGCGGTCGGGCGCGTCGAAGGTCGCGATCAGGAAGGTGGGGGCGAGCGAGGTGAACAGTCCGAGCACCGAGAACGCCGAGAACGCTCCGAAGGCGGCGAGGAGGAAGGGCCTCCGGGCCGTGGCCGGCACGGAGAGGCGCTGCGGGCGGTAGCGGGGGAGGGGATCGGGCGCCGTCACCGTCTCGGGCACCAGGAGCAGCAGCACCGCCGCCAGCAGGAACACGACGAGGAAGACCTGGTGCGGCAGCCGCAGCGGGTCGGGCAGGAATTCGGCGAACATCCCGCCGATGAGCGGGCCGAGAGCGAGGCCGCCGAGGTTCGCCGCGCCCGCGACCGAGGCGGCGACGATGCGGTTCTCGGAGGGCCGCGCGGTGGCCCGCAGCTCGGTGAGGTGCGCGGTGGCCGTGGCGGTCAGGATGCCGATGGACACGCCGTCGACGAACCGCGCCAGGATGAGCCCCGGCACCTCCGTCCAGAGCAGGAACATCACGGCGGCCAGAGCCGAGACGAGCACCGCCACGAGCAGCACCCGGCGGCGGCCGAGCCAGTCGCTCACGTGCCCCGCGAGATACAGGCTCACGATGACGCCCACCGCGTAGGCCGCGAAGATCACGGTGATCGTCACCGAGGAGAACCCGTCGCGCTGCTGGTAGAGCGGGTACAGGGGCGTCGGCACCGTGGAGTACGCCATCACCAGCAGGAAGGTGGCGGCGACGATCCAGAACCCGGCCCCGTGCCGTACGGCGGGGAGCGCCATCTGCCGTCCTTTCGTCAGGGGAGGCCCCACCGGGAACGACGACGTCCCGGGGTCCGGCCACGGCGGCGGCGGGAGCCCGGGACGTCACTGGCCTCAGCCTGAAGGCTACTCGGCGTGGTGCGCCGGCCCTCCTCGATCTGTTGCAAGTGCGGCGGGGTTCCCGCCGAGACGACCCGGAGCCGTGGCGCGATTCAGGCGGCCGTGAGCAGCGCCGTGAGCCGGCTCGAGGTCGAGGCGATCGCCCGGAGGCGCTCGGTGGGAACGCCGATGCGGCTGAGTTGGATGAGTCCCTGCGACACGAGCACGATGTGCGAGCCGAGCGGCTCGATCTCGTCGCGGGTGAGCTCGAGCTCGCCCGCGGCCACGGCGTCGGCCACACGCTCGCTCACGATGCCCTCCATCGCCGCGACCGTGCGATTGCTGATGGTCACGACCTCGGGGAACCGCGCAGCGAGCTCACCCATGCTGTTGAGCATGAGGCAGCCGCGCAGATCGGCGTGCGAGGTGCAGTCGGCCACGATCTCGTCGAGGTAGTTCGCCACCGCTTCTTCGAAACTTCCGCGGTGCGAGCGGATGACGCCGTCGACGAGCTGCACCCGGCCCTCGCAGTAGCGGGTGAACACGGCGAGGAACAGGCCGAGCTTGCTGCCGTAGGCGGCGTAGATGCTGCCGTTGCCGACGCCCGAGGCGAGTGAGATCTCCTCCACCGAGGCGCGGTCGTAGCCATGCACCCAGAAGGACTCCTGGGCGCAGTCCAGCAGCTGCTGTTCGTCGAAGCGGCGGGGTCGGGCCATGTGCTAACGCTACCGTGTCGGCGGCGGCGGATACCCTGATGGCGTCCACCGGCGAGCAGAGGAGGCCGCATGATCGTCACCGAGAGCACGGGCGGCGGCCTCGGCGACCCGACGGTGCTCTACAGCGCCACCGATCTCACCGCGGCGGCGGACTGCGAATTCGCCCTCGTGCGCCGGCTCGACGCGAAGCTCGGCCGGGTGGGGCTGCCCGATCAGCCGGTCGACCAGATGCTCGAGCGCACGGCCCGGCTCGGCGACGCCCACGAGCTGCGCACCCTCGAGCGGTTCCGCGCCGAGTTCGGCGTCTTCGACGGCAGCCGTGCCGCCGGGGTGGCCGAGATCGAGAGGCCGGCCCGCACGACGCCGGCCGAGCTGCGGGCGCAGCAGGAGCTCACGGCGGCCGCCCTGCGCGCGGGAGCCGACGTGGTCTTCCAGGGCACCTTCTTCGACGGCCGTTTCCTCGGCTTCGCCGATTTCCTGGTGCGGGCGGATGCGCGGGAGCCGGATGGCGCCGCCCGGTCCGCGCGGGCGGCCGCATCCGGCCACGCAGCCGCCCCGCCCCGCGCCGAGTCGCCCCGGTACGAGGTCTACGACACCAAGCTCGCGCGCCATGCGAAGATCACGGCGCTGCTGCAGCTCGCCGCCTATGCCGAGCAGCTCGAGCGCCTCGGCGTGCCGCTCGGTCCGCGGGTGCACCTCCTTCTGGGCGACGGGAGTACGTCGAGCCACCTGCTGCGCGACGTGCTGCCGGTGTTCCTCGACCGGCGGCGACGGCTCGAGGCGCTGCTCGACGAGCGGGTGGGCGCGTCGGTCGCTCCGGTCGAGTGGGGCGACCCCCGCTACACGGCCTGCGGCCGTTGTGACGTCTGCAGCCCGGAGGTCACCGCGCACCGCGACCTCCTGCTGGTGGCGGGCCTGCGCCACACCCAGCGGCAGCGGATGCTCGACGCCGGCATCCGCAGCATCGACGAACTGGCCTCCTCGCTCGGCCCCGTGCCCGGCATCGGCGAGAACACCCTCGCCGGTCTCCGCGACCAGGCGCACATGCAGCTCGCCCCGGCGGGCGCGCCCCGCTACCGGGTGTTCGACACGGCTCCGCTCGCGGCGCTGCCCGTGCCCGACCCGGGCGACATCTTCTTCGACTTCGAGGGCGACCCGCTCTACAGCGAGGGCGGCGGCCCCGACTGGGGCCTCGACTACCTCTTCGGCGTCGTCGAGCACGACCCGGCCGTGCTCGGGGGCACGGTCTTCCGCCCGTTCTGGGCGCACGACCACGCCGAGGAGCGCGAGGCACTGCGGGACTTCCTCGACTACGCCACCGCGCGCCTGCGCGAGCATCCGCGGATGCACGTCTACCACTACGCCAACTACGAGCGCGCGCACCTGCAGTCGCTCTGCGCCCGGCACGGCGTGGGCGAGGAGCAGCTCGACGAGCTGCTGCGCCGGGGCGTCCTCGTCGATCTCTACCCGGTGGTGAAGCAGAGCATCCGGGTGAGCAGCCCTTCGTACAGCCTGAAGAAGCTCGAGCCCCTCTACATGGGCTCCCTGCTGCGCGACAGCGCGGTCACGAACGCGGCCGACTCCATCGTCGAGTACGCCCAGTACGTCGAGCTGCGCGAGCGCGGGCGAACGGATGCGGTGGCCGAGGCCGAAGCTCGGAGGCGGCTGGGCGAGATCGCCGACTACAACCAATACGACTGCGTCTCGACGCTGCGGCTGCGCGACTGGCTGCTGGCGCGCGCGGCGGAGCACGGAGTGGCACCGGGGCCCGGCGACGGCGCCGGTTCCGGTTCCGGCGACGAGGGCGCCCAGGGCGTCGGCGGCGAGGAGGCGACGGCGCTCGACGCCTTCGAGCCGAGCCCGGTGCACCGCGCCCTGGTCGAGCGGATCGAGCACGTGCCCCCGGCCGACCGCACCGACGACGAGACCGCGCTCGCCCTCGCGGCCGCCGCGATCGACTATCACCGGCGCGAGGACAAGTCGTTCTGGTGGGAGCACTACGCCCGGCTCGAGCAGCCGCTCGAGGACTGGGCCGACACGCGTGACGTGCTCGCCGTCGAGGCCGCCGTGGTCGATCGCGAGTGGTACCGCAGCGCGGGCCAGCGGAGCGACCGCCGGGAGGTGCGCCTGCGCGGCGAACTCGCGCCGGGCAGCCGGCTCGAGGAGAGCAGCAGCGGGCGGTACTTCGTGTACGACCCACCGCATCCGTGGTCCGCGCCGCGCAGCCGCGCGAGCGACCGTGTGGCACACGACCGCACCCGGCTCGACGAGGTCCGGGTGCTTCCGACGGGCCTCACGCAGTACGTCTTCGAGGAACGGCTGCCGATGGCGGGCACTCCCTATGCGGCGCTTCCCGTGGCGGTCGCCCCGGCCGCACCCCCCAAGACCGCCTCGCTGCAGGCCGCGATACTCGAGTGGGGGCAGAGCCTGGTCGAGGCCCTTCCGGCCTTTCCCGCCGACCCGGCCGTCGACATCCTGCGTCGCGGTGCGCCCCGGCGGCGTGACGGGATGCCGTTGGCTCCCCTGGCCGACGGCGCGCGCGGGCCGATCGATGCCATCCGCGATTCGCTGCTCGCGCTCGACGACTCCTACCTCGCCGTGCAGGGCCCCCCGGGCACCGGAAAGACCTACACGGGTGCGGGCGTGGTGGCCGAGCTCGTCAACCGGCACGGCTGGAACGTCGGCGTCGTGGCGCAGTCGCACGCCGTGGTCGAGAACATGCTCGAGGCGATCGTGGCCGCCGGTGTCGAGGCCCGCCGGGTGGGCAAGGCGAGCGACTCGCCCGACGCGGGGTTCACGGTGCTGCGCAAGGAGCGGCTGGGCGCCTTCCTCTCGACGGGGCGCGAGAACGGCGAGTCGGTGGTGGTGGGCGGCACCGCGTGGGACTTCACGAACACCGCGCGGGTGGGCCGGCGGCAGCTCGACCTGCTCGTGATCGACGAGGCCGGGCAGTACTCGCTCGCGAACACGATCGCCGTGAGCGTGGCGGCGCGTAATCTGCTGCTGCTCGGCGATCCGCAGCAGCTTCCGCAGGTGACGCTGGGCACGCATCCCGAGCCCGTCGACTCCTCGGCCCTCGGCTGGCTCACCGCGGGGCACGACGTGCTGCCGGCCGAGCGCGGCTACTTCCTCGGCGTGAGCTGGCGGATGCATCCCGCGGTCTGCGCTCCGGTGAGCGAGCTCTCCTACGAGGGCGAGTTGCGGGCGCGCCTGCCCGAGACGACGGCGCGGTTCCTCGAGGGGGTTCCGCCTGGGCTGCACCTGCATCCGGTCGAGCACCGGGGCAACTCGACCCAGTCGCCGGAGGAGGCCGAGCGGGTGGTGGAACTCGTGCGCGGCGTGCTGGGCCGCTCGTGGTCCGACCCGGGCGAGTCCGGCGCGGCCCGGCCGGCGGCGGGTTCCGACGTCATCGTGGTGGCCCCCTACAACGCGCAGGTGGAGCGCATCCGGGCGGCGCTGCTCGCCGCGGGGCTCGACGGGGTGCCGGTGGGCACGGTCGACAAGTTCCAGGGCCGGGAGGCCGCCGTGGCGATCGTGTCGCTGGCCGCCTCGGCCGCCGTCGACGTGCCGCGCGGCATCGGATTCCTGCTCATGAAGAACCGGCTCAACGTGGCGGTCTCACGGGCGAAATGGGCCGCCCATCTGGTGTTCTCGCCGCGGCTCACCGAACACCTGCCGGCGCATCCCGACGATCTGGCCACGCTCTCGGCGTTTCTGCGGTTCACCCGCGACGCGCATCCGGGGGCCGGCGCAGCCTAGGCCAGAGGCTCCCAGCGACCGTGCACCATGCGGGTGACCTGCCAGGCGATCGGCTCCACCGACACCCGGGTGCCGTCGATGCCCTGCTCGGCGATGAGGAATGCGGCCTCGTCGGTGTCGGCGGTGAAGCGCACGGTCACGCGCGGCGATCCCGCCACCACGGCGAGATCGGAGGACTCCACGGTGGTGAAGTCGGCGATGGCGCCGCTCAGGGTGGGGAGCACCTCCTCGGGCCGCACGCCCAGTTCGAGGGTTCCGACGATCATGGTCACGCGATACGAGGGCATGGCTCCAGAGTAGGGGGCGCGCGGCGGGGAGAGGCGCGTTACGGTGGGCGCATGGAGCTGGTGGAGTTCAGTGCGGATGCCCTCGCGAGCGTCTCGGCGCGCGTCGCCTTCGAGCGGGTGGTGCCACGCGACGACAGCACGCTGTTCCGCGGCTTCCTCGTGCTGCCCGCGGTCACGCGCATCTCCGACGAGACCGGGCCGTGGACGCGACCGGGGGAGCGGCGCCTCGTGCATCTCTCCGACGGCGGCCGGTTCCAGGAGGAGCTCCTGCGCTACGAGCCGCCGGCGACTCCGGATGCGGTGGGCGTGTTCGACTACCGGGTCACCGGCTTCACGAAGCTGCTCGCCCATCTCGTGTCCGACGCCGAAGCGCACTGGCGATACGAGCCCGCGGGGAACGGGTCGCGCATCCGGTGGAGCTACGGCTTCCGGCCGCTGCGCGGGCGGCGCTTCGTGGTGCGGGCGCTGATCGGGCCGATCTGGCTGATGTACATGCGCCGCTCGCTCGCCGAGTGCGTGAGAGTGGCCGAGGGGGCGTGAACGCGAGCTCGGTGCTGCTGACGGGCGGCCGGGCGCCGGTCACGGCCGATCTGGCGCGGCGCTTCGCCGAGGAGGGCGCGTTCGTGGTGGTGGCCGACAGCCAGCCGAACCTGACGGCGGCGTCGGCGGCGGTGGGCGCGGCCTACCGGGTGCCGTCGGCCCGGTTCCGGCCGTGGGAGTTCGCGGCCGCGGTGCAGCAGATCGCCCGACGGCATGCGGCCTCGCTGGTCGTTCCGAGCTGCGAGGAGACGTTCTGGCTCGCGGCGGCGGTGGGATCGGCCGGAGCGGCCTCCGGCGCGGCCGATCCTGCGACCGTACGCCGCCCCGCCGGGGGCGTGAGCGCCGCAGATCGGTTCCGGGATCCCACGCCGGATCTGCGTTTCCTCGCCGAACGCCTGTTCGCGCCGCCCCTCGCCACCCTGCGGGTGCTGCACGACAAGGCGGCTTTCGCGCGTCTGCTCGGGGAGCTCGGCATCGCGCATCCACAGACCGCGGTGGTGTCGTCGGCCATCGCGTGGCGGCGGGCGGCGGCGCGCCGGGGCGCGACCGCGCCCGCGGTGGTCCTGAAGCCCGCGTACTCCCGGTTCGGCACGCGCACCGTGCGGGTGGCGGCCGGCGAGCCGCTTCCGAACGTCGCCGGGGTGTCGCCGGAGCATCCGTGGCTCGTGCAGCGCGAGCTCACCGGTGACGAGTTCTGCGTGAGCGCCGTGGCGGTCGGCGGGCGGATCACCGCCTTCGCCGCGTATCGCCCGGTGTGGCGCGCGGGCACCGGAGCCGCCGTCGCCTTCGAGCGTCTCGACGAGTCGCGGCCCGAGGTCGGCGAGGCGCGCGCCGTCGCCGAGCGGCTGGCCGAACACCTCGGCGTGACCGGCCTCTTCGGGCTCGATCTGCTGCTGGGCGCCGCGGACGCCTCCGCGCTTCCCCGCGTTCACGTGCTCGAGTGCAATCCGCGCGCGACGAGCGGGCTGCACCTGTTCGGCCCGGGCGACGGCCTGGCGGCCGCGTTCTCCGGCCGTCCGGCGGAGGTGCCGGGCCGCCGCGCCGCGCGGCTCGCTCTGCCGCATGCCCTCTACGCGGTAGCGGGCATCCGCCGGCCGTCGGATGCCCGGCGCTTCGTCTCGCAGCTCCACTTTCCGGATGCGCTCCGCCCGGCCGGCGACCGCATCCGCGTGACCGCCCTCCTCCGCTCCCTGGCCGTGCAAGGCGCGACGGCGCGAACGGCCCGGGTGCCGCTGCTGGCCGCCTCCACCCACGACATCGAATGGAACGGCGAGCCGCTGCCCACCCCGCGAGCGGGCGAGCCGACGTGGGATTCGCGTGGCAGGGTGCCGTCGCCCTCCGGGTGTGCGGGCGAGCCGCCGTGGGACTCGCGTGCCGGGGCGCCGTCGCCGGCCGGGCGTGCCGGTGAGCCCCTGCCCGCCTTGTCTGCTGGCGAGCGGCCGGCAGGTTCACGTGCCGGTGAGCCGCTGCCCACCGGGCGTGCCGGGGCGCCGTCGCCGGCCGGGCGTGCCGGCGAGTGGTCCCCGTCTGCATTCCCGGCCCAGCCTGCGAGGGGCGAGTGGGCAGCCCGGCTGGCCGCGCTCAGCGCGGCGGAGGGCGGTACCCGTGCGCTCGCACCCAACATCGACGTGGAGCTCGGCACGATCCCCGTTGCCGGCCACCTCCTGCCGCTCACGCTGCCGAATCGCCACCGCCGCGGAGCGGCCGGGGCCGAGCCCGCCAGTTACGTCGTCTCGCCGCTCACCCACTACGTGCACTACGCCCGCGAGGAGATCGGAGAGCTGCAGTCGCGCCCGGCCCGTCTGCTCGCCCGCGGCGCCGTGGCCGTGCTCGAACGGGTGCTCCGGGCGGGCCGTGTCGACGACATCGCGCTCATCGGCAACGCCCTGGTCTCCACCAACCTCCTGCCCGCGCTCGACGAGGCCGAGGTCGCCACGGTCACCCGCGAGCTCAGCCGCCGGCATCCGCGGCTCGCCATCGGCTGGCGCAGCGTGCACGGCCACGGCTCCGCACTCCCCGACGTGTTGCGGCGCGCGGGCTACCGGCTCATCGCCTCGCGGAGCGTGCTGTTCACCGACACCCGCGGCGCCGAATGGCTGTCGCTGCGCGATGTGCGCCGCGACCGTGCGCTGCTCGAGAGCTCGGGGTACACGGTGCGCCCCGCCGCGGTCGACCCCGCCACCGGCATGTCGGATGCGCCCACCCGCGCCCGCATCGCCGAGCTCTACCGCCTGCTCTACACCGACAAGTACTCCCGGCTGAACCCGCGCTACACGCCGCACTTCATCGGCGTCGCCCAGCGCAGCGGATTCCTCCGCTTCCTGCTGATCGAGCGCCACGAGGAGTCCGTCCCCGGCGATCCGGCGGCTGCCGGGCGCGGCAGCATCGACGCCGTGATCGGCTACACCGTCGCCCACGGGCTCCTCGCCGCCCCGGTGGTCGGCTACGACACCGCGCTTCCGCGCGAGGCCGGGCTGTACCGCATCCTGAGCTACGTCATCGCCCTCACCGCCCACGAGGCCGGCGTCGAGCTGCACGCCTCGAGCGGTGTGGCGGACTTCAAGCGCAACCGGGGCGGAGAACCCGGGCTGGAGTACACGGCCGTGCACACCGGGCATCTGCCGTGGCGCCGTCGGGTCGCCTGGGCCGTGCTCGACACGGTGGTCACCCGCGTGGCCCTGCCGATGGTGGAGCGCCAGGGCCTCTGAGCTGTCGAGGGGTCTGAACGCATGCGCATCGGGCGCTCTGGTCGCGTTTGCTTCGGGCCGGTAGTCATGAGGCGTGAGTTCTGTCAATTCGGAAGCGGCCCGCCTGCTCGGCGCCCGCATCCGCGACGAGCGGCAGAAGTTCGCGATCAACCAGATGGAACTGGCCGAGCTCGCCGGCTTGCATTTCACCAACCTCGGCAAGATCGAGCGTGGCCAGGCGAACCCCTCGCTGCACACCATCCTCCGCATCGCCGGGGCCCTGAACGTGAATCCCGCCGTGCTGCTCGACGGCATGACCGCAGACATGCTGCCCGACCGGCCGCACAAGATCACGGTGGCCGACCTGATCCGGGCACGCGAGGCCGCCGGCGGCTCCTGAGCCCCGTCATCAGAAGCTCACCCGCCAGAGGTATTCGTCTCCGTTGGGCCGGAACCAGCGGATGATGAGCACCGCCGAGCGCGGCAGGGACGAACCGCGGATGTGCAGACGGATCTCCTGCCCCGGCACGAGCAGGAGCGGCGCGGTCGCCCGCATGAGCCCGCTGCCGAGCAGCGTGAACGAGAGCCCGCGCAGGGGCTCCTCGCTCACGTTCCTCAGCCGGTAGCTCTGTGGGGCATCGCGTCGGTCGAGGCGCAGCGGCACGGGATAGGCGTCGGATTCGGTTTCGTGATGTGTGAGGTGACTGCTTGCCATACCCGACATCCAAAACCCCACCACCGACGAACACCCCTCTTCCCGGCGCCCGGCGCTCCGCATGTGGATAACTTCCCCCGACCGGCCTCCTGTGGAGGACTCTCGTCGCGGCGAGCCGGTCTGTGTCGTTTCTGTTTCGGGATGCGGTCCGCGGCCCCGGAAGGTGTCAGACTGAGTGCTTCGTGTGCGCGCGGCGGAGCTCGTGCGGGGCAGATGAGGGATTGATAGGTTGGTGCGGTGAGCTCAGAGTCAGACACTCCAGACAGCGGGGGAGCACCATCTGGCGCCGCACGCACACCGCGGCGCGCGCCCGCCAGAGCGGGCGGTTCCTCGGCCGCGCCGACGCGGCAGCCTGCCAAGCGTCCGGCCGCCCTGAAGCCGGCGGCAGGCCAGAAGTCGGCCGGCCAGAAGCCTGCCGCCGCCCAGAAGCCGGCAGCAGCTCAGAAGCCCACCACACCCGCCAAGCCCACGACCCCTGCGAAGCCCAGCGCGGCGCGCCGGCCCTCGAGCCCCGCCCGTTCGCGCCCGGTGATCGAGGTCGTCACCCTCGAGGAGATCGTGGCCGACGACGAGACCGTCGTGGTCGACGAGACGGCGAGCACGAAGGCCGCACCCGCCCCCGCTCCGGCGGCTCCGGTCAAGCGGCCCTCCGCTCCGCGCAAGCCACCCCAGCGCAAGCCGCGCACCCCCGTCCCGGCTCCCGGCGGCGACGGAGCCGACGCCGCCGCTCCCGCACCGGCGACCACCGCATCCGGGCCGCGCGCGCCCCGCGTTCCGGCCAAGCCGCGCGTGGCTCCCGCCCCGCCCCGGCTCGTCGTGCGCGACCTCGACCCGAACAAGATCGTGCTCTCGATCTCGGGCCTCACCAAGAAGTTCGGCAGCACCACTGCCGTCGCCGGCATCGACATCGACGTGCCCCAGGGCTCGTTCTACGGCATCGTCGGCCCGAACGGCGCAGGCAAGACCACCACGCTCTCGATGGTCACGGGCCTCCTGCGCCCCGACGGCGGATCCGTCACGGTGCTCGAGCAGGACGTGTGGCGCGACCCGGCCGCGGCCAAGCGCCTGATCGGCGTGCTTCCCGACCGTCTCCGGCTGTTCGACCGCCTCACCGGCCGCCAGCTGCTGCACTACTCCGGCACCCTGCGCGGGCTGGATGCGGCCACCGTCAGCCAGCGCGCCGACGACCTCGCCACGGCCTTCGGTCTCGAGGACGCCCTCGGGCGCCTCGTCTCCGACTACTCCGCGGGCATGACGAAGAAGATCGCCCTGGCCTCGTCGATGATCCACTCGCCGCGCATCCTCGTGCTCGACGAGCCCTTCGAATCGGTCGACCCGGTGTCGGCGGCGAACGTCGTGGAGATCCTGCAGAAGTACGTCAACGGCGGCGGCACCGTGGTGCTCTCCAGCCACAGCATGGACATGATCCAGCGCGTCTGCGACCGCGTCGCCATCATCGTCGAGGGCCGCGTGCTCTCGAAGGGAACGGTCGACGAGGTGCGCGAAGGCGGCACCCTAGAACAACGATTCGTCGAACTAGCGGGCGGCCGCAAGAGCGCAGAAGGCATGGAATGGTTGCTGAGTTCCTCCGACTGAGGCTGCGGCTTCTCGGCAACACGTTCCGCCGCAGCACCTCGCAGCAGGTCGGCATCGTGCTCGGTGTGGTCTACGGGGTCATCATGGCCATCGCGCTCGTGGGCGTGCTGTTCGGCCTGCGCGGTGCGGATCCGGATGTCGCGCGCAACATCGTGGTGATCGGCGGCTCGGCCGTGCTGCTGGGCTTCCTCGTGCTGCCGGTGGTCTTCAACGCGCGAGACAGCATGGACCCGCGGGCCTTCTCCCTCTACGGAGTCACCGAGGACCGCGTGGCCGTCGGGGTGTTCGTCGCCGCCTTCGTGAGCGTTCCCGCCGTCGTCGTCACCCTCGCGAGTCTCGCCACCATCGTCACCTGGTCGCAGTCGCCCGGTTCCGCCGTGCTCGCCGTGCTCTCGGCCGTCATCGGCGCGGTCACCTGCGTGCTCGCCGCGCGCATCTCGGTCTCGCTCTCGGCCTTCGCCTTCTCCACCCGCCGCGCGCGGGAGGTCGGCGCGACGGTGGGCGTGCTGCTCGTGCTGCTCGCCGTCCCGGCGCTCCTGCTCCTGGTCATCACGGCCTGGGGGGCCGACGGCCGCAGCTTCTTCTCCGCGCTCGAGAGCATCCTGGGCTGGACCCCGATCGGCGCCGTGTGGGCCATCCCGGCCGACGCGGCGAACGGCGAGTGGGTGCTCGCGGTGCTGAAGCTGCTCATCGCGCTCGCCACCCTGGCGCTGCTCTGGCTCGGTTGGAAGGGCCTCGTCTCGCTCATGCTCGTGACGCCGGGCGGGCCGTCGGAGGTGCGGGAGCACGCTGGGCTCGGTTGGTTCGGGCGGATGCCCGCCACACCGGCCGGCGCGGTCGCCGCCCGCTCGCTCACCTACTGGGGCCGGGACACGCGCTACCCCACGCAGCTCGTGATCGTGCCCGTGGTCCCGCTCATCACGGTGCTCGTCTTCGTGTTCGTGGGTGTGCCGATCGAGTACACGGCCCTGCTGCCGATCCCCATCATGTGCGTGTTCCTCGGCTGGGTCGTGCACAACGACGTGGCCTTCGACAACACGGCGATCTGGCTGCACATCGTCTCGGGCCGCCTCGGACTCGCCGACCGCATCGGCCGCATGATCCCGGCCGTGCTGATCGCCATCCCGCTGATCGGCCTCGGCTCCTTCCTCAGCGTGCTCTTCGCGAACAACCCGGATGCGCTGCCCGCCGTGCTCGGCGCCAGCACCTGCCTCGTGCTCACGGGCCTCGGCCTCGGCAGCATCTTCTCCGCCCGCTTCCCCTACCCGGCCACGCGGCCGCACGACAGCGCCTTCACGCAGCCGCAGTCCACCGGCGCCGCGTCGGTGCTCGCCCAGGGCTTCTCGCTCGTCGGCACGATCGTGCTCTCGCTGCCCTCGATCGTCTACGGCGTGATGGGGGTGTTCGTCGACCCGGACTACTTCTGGGTGTCGCTCTGGACGGGCCTCGGCGTCGGCATCGTGGTGCTCGTCGCGGGCGTCGCCCTCGGTGCGCGCGTGTTCAACCAGCGCGGCCCCGAGATCCTCGCCGCCGCCCAGCGCAACTGACCTCGCCCTTGGGCAGTCGACATCGCCGTCGGGCAACTGACATCGCCCCGGCGCGCACGATCTAGAATCGACTCCATGGTCACATCAGCATTCGCACGCGTCTCCGAGCCCGGAGATCTGCCCGACGGCGGCGGAACGATCACCCTCGACCGCGAGCTCGAGGAGCTGCTGAACACCGAGCAGATCGATCCGGGCGACCACGAGCGCTTCTCGCACTACGTGCAGAAGGAGAAGATCCTCGAGTCGGCGCTCACCGGCAAGCCCGTGAAGGCGCTCTGCGGCAAGAAGTGGACCCCGGGGCGCGACCCCGAGAAGTTCCCGATCTGCCCGACCTGCAAGGAGATCTACGAGAAGATGGCCGACGAGTAGACACCGCGAGTAGACGCCACGAGCGGGCGCCTGCCTCCTCTCGCGCCCAGACTCAGCCCTCCACGTAGACCGTCGGCAGCGCCGGTTCCCCGGCCGCGAGCCGGAACGCCTCCGGCGGCAGTTCCCGGATGGCGGCAGCCCGCCGTGCCCGCGCCGCCTCGACGCCGGCGGCTCCCAGGCAGGCCGGGTCGGCCACCCCGTCGGTGACGAGCCGCGCGTGCAGCCGGCGGCCGCGCACCACGGCGGGTGCGGCCTCGCCGACGTACAGCGACTCCGAGACGGCGGTTCCGGATGCGTCGAGCAGCCGCACCGGATGCTTGCGCCCGCCGTGGGTCGCCTTCTCCGGCGACCGCTTGGCCACCGAGACCCACTCGCCGGCCGAGTCCTGCCGCGCCACGAGCTTGTAGACCATGCCGGCGGCCGGGGAGCCTGATCCGGTGACCACCGAGGTGCCGACGCCGAAGGAGTCCACCGGCGTGGCCGCGAGGGCGGCGATGGTGTACTCGTCGAGGTCGTTGGTGACGGTGATCTTCGTCGCGGTGTTGCCCAGTGCATCCAGTTGCCGGCGCACGGCCGAGACGAGGGTGAGCAGGTCGCCGGAGTCGAGCCGCACGGCGCCGAGCCCGGCACCGGCCACCCGCACGGCCGTCTTCACCCCTTCGGTCACGTCGTAGGTGTCCACGAGCAGGGTCGTCTCCGGGCCGAGCGCGTCGACCTGCGCGCGGAACGCCTCCTCCTCGGAGTCGTGCAGCATGGTGAACGCGTGGGCGGCGGTGCCCATCGTGGGGATGCCCCAGCTGCGCCCGGCCTCGAGGTTCGAGGTGGCGCCGAAGCCGGCGATATAGGCGGCCCGGGCCGCCGCCACGGCCGAGCGTTCCCCGGTGCGCCGCGAGCCCATCTCCGCGAGCGGGCGCCCCTGCGCGGCCGAGACCATGCGCGAGGCGGCACCGGCCACCGAGGAGTCGTAGTTCAGCACGCTGAGCACCAACGTCTCGAGCACGACGCCCTCGGCGAAGCTCGACTCGACCACGAGGATGGGGGAGTTCGGAAAGTAGACCTCGCCCTCGCGATAGCCCGTGATGGTGCCGGTGAAGCGGTAGTCGGCGAGCCAGTCGAGGGTCACCGCGCTCACCACGGCGTTGTCGCGCAGGAACTCGAGCTCGGCGTCGCCGAAGCGGAAGTCGCGGATGAGCTCGAGCAGCCGCCCGGTTCCGGCCACGACACCGTAGCGGCGGCCCGCCGGAAGCGTGCGGCCGAAGGCCTCGAACACGCTCTGCCGCTCGTGCGTCCCTGCACGGATGGCCGCATCGACCATCGTGAGCTCGTAGCGGTCGGTGAGGAGAGCGGTGGACGCGGTCACCCTCCGAGCTTATGCCGTGGCCCGGTCGTCTAGGCTGTCATACCGTGAGTGATGCGCCGATCGGGATCTTCGACTCCGGGGTCGGAGGCCTCACGGTCGCCCGCTCGGTGCGCGACCAGCTGCCGCGCGAGTCCATCCTCTACGTCGGCGACACCGCGCACTCGCCCTACGGGCCGCGCCCGCTCGCCGAGGTGCGGCGCTTCGCCCTCGAGGTGCTCGACGACCTCGTGGCGCAGGACGTCAAGATGCTCGTGATCGCCTGCAACACGGCCTCCGCGGCCATGCTGCGGGATGCCCGTGAGCGCTACAGCGTTCCCGTGGTCGAGGTCATCCAGCCGGCGGTGCGCACGGCCGTGACGGTCACCCGCAACAATCGCGTGGGTGTCATCGGCACCACCGCCACCATCACCTCCCGCGCCTACAACGACGCCTTCGCCGCGGCTCCCCACCTCGAGCTCTTCAGCCAGGCCTGCCCGGAGTTCGTCGAGCACGTCGAGGCGGGAGACACCACGAGCCGCGAGCTGGTGGCGCTGGCCGAGCGCTACCTGACACCCCTCGTCGAGCAGGGCATCGACACCCTGGTGCTCGGCTGCACGCACTACCCGTTCCTCAAGGGCGCCATCTCCTACGTGGTCGGCGACGGCGTGCGGCTCGTCTCGAGCGACACCGAGACCGCCAACGACGTCTACCGCACCCTCGTGCGCACCGGTCTCGAGCGCACGGCGCCCGGCCGCCCGAGCTACCGCTACGAGGCCACCGGCACGAGCGCGGAGGAGTTCCTCCGCCTGGCCGAGCTGTTCCTCGGGCCCGAGGTCGGCTCGGTCGAACTCGTCGAGACCGGAACCATCCCCCTCCCGCCCGTCCCCAGAAGGAGCACCCCGTGACCGACAGCAGCACCGCCACCCGCAAGGACGGCCGCACCGCCGACGAGCTCCGTCCCGTCACCATCGAGCGGGGCTGGAGCGAGCAGGCCGAGGGCTCGGCGCTCGTCTCCTTCGGCAAGACCCGCGTGCTCTGCACAGCCTCGTTCACGAACGGGGTCCCGCGCTGGAAGTCGGGAACGGGCAAGGGCTGGGTGACGGCCGAGTACTCGATGCTGCCGCGCGCCACGAACGACCGCATGGACCGCGAGTCGGTGAAGGGCCGCATCGGTGGTCGCACCCACGAGATCTCGCGCCTGATCGGCCGGTCCCTGCGTGCTGTGGTCGACATGAAGGCCCTCGGCGAGAACACCATCGTCATCGACTGCGACGTGCTGCAGGCCGACGGTGGAACCCGCACCGCCGCCATCACCGGTGCCTACGTCGCGATGGCCGACGCCATCGAGTGGGCACGCGAGAAGAAGTTCATCGGGCAGCGCTCGACCCCGCTCATCGACTCCGTGGCCGCGGTGTCGGTGGGCATCATCGACGGTGAGCCGATGCTCGACCTCGCGTACGTCGAGGACGTTCGCGCCGAGACCGACATGAACGTGGTCGTCACCGGCCGCGGTCTCTTCGTCGAGGTACAGGGCACCGCGGAGGGCGCGCCCTTCGACCGCACCGAGCTGAATTCCCTGCTCGACCTGGCGCTCCTCGGCACCACCGAGCTGGCCGTCCTGCAGAACGCGGTGCTCGCCGCCGGGGCCGAGTAGGGCATCCGGATGCGCGTCGTGCTCGCCACCCACAATCCGCACAAGGTGGAGGAGTTCCAGGGCATCCTGGGCGCGGCTCTGCCGGAGCTCGAGATCGAGCCCTACGACGGCCCGGAGCCGGTGGAGGACGGCACGAGCTTCGACGAGAACGCGCTGATCAAAGCGCGCGCCGCCGCCGCGCACACCGGGCTGCCGGCCCTCGCCGACGACTCGGGCATCTGCGTCGACGTTCTCGGCGGCGCGCCCGGCATCTTCTCGGCGCGCTGGGCGGGGCACGGCAAGGGGGCGGTGGCGAACCTCGACCTACTGCTCGACCAGCTCGCCGACATCGCCGACGAGCACCGCGGCGCCCGTTTCGCCTGCCACATCGCCGTCGTCGTGCCCGCTACCGCGGAGAAGCCGGCCTTCGAGGCCGTGGTCTCCGGCTCCTGGCCCGGGCGACTCGCCCGCGCCGCCCACGGCGGCGGGGGATTCGGCTACGACCCGATCTTCGTGCCCGACGGCCACGACGTGTCGGCGGCCGAACTGACGGCCGACGAGAAGAATGCGATCAGCCACCGGGCCCGGGCCTTCGAGGCCGCCATCCCGGTATTGAGAATGAACGTCATTCCTGACTAGGGGATACGCTGCCTCCCGCGGCTCGGAGGCGGTTACCGTTGATGACATGAGCCACGAGCATTCCGGTCACGACCACGGCAGCGGTGCGAACCGCACGCGGCTCACCATCGCCATCGCCATCGTGGCGACGGTGCTGGTGGTCGAGGCCGTCGGCGCCCTGCTGAGCGGCTCACTGTCGCTGTTCGCCGACGCGGGGCACATGCTCTCCGACCTCGTCGGCCTGATCATCGCCCTCGTCGCCACGATCGTGGCGGCACGCCCGGCGAACGAGCGGCACAGCTACGGCTACCAGCGCGCCGAGGTGTTCGGTGCGCTGGTGAACAGCCTCATCCTCATCGGCGTCGCGGTGTTCGTGACGGTGGAGGCCGTCATCCGGCTGTTCTCGGCCGAACCCGGGGAGGTGCAGGGCGGCCTGATGCTCGCGGTCGCCGGGGTGGGCCTTGTCGCCAACTTCGTCTCGCTGATGGTGCTGCGGGGCGGAGCGAAGACCTCCATCAACATGCGGGGCGCCTACCTCGAGGTGCTCGGCGACCTGCTGGGCTCGATCGCCGTCATCGTGGCCGCCGTCGTGATCCTCACCACAGGCTTCGAGAAGGCGGATGCGATCGCCTCGCTGCTCATCGCCGCGATGATCGTGCCGCGGGCGGTCTCGCTGCTTCGTGATGTGGTGTCGGTTCTCAACCAGTCGACGCCGCCGACCATGGACGTGCAGCAGATCCGCACCCACATCCTCGGCGAGCCCGGTGTGGTCGACGTGCACGACGTGCACGTCTGGGCCATCACCCCGGGGCGATATGTGTTCTCCGCGCACGTCGTGGTGACCCAGGAGGTGTTCGCGCAGGGCGACACGGGCCCGCTGCTCGACACGCTCGGAACGTGCTTGTCGGGCCACTTCGACGTGGAGCACTCCACCTTCCAGCTCGAGCCCACCGAGCACGCCGAGCACGAGGCGAACCCCCACCGATAGCGGGGGCCGCCGCTAGGGCTGGGGCCGGGTGTCGAGGTCGTTGCCGAAGACCTCGGGCTCGAGGGTGAGGCGCTCGGCGGCGCCGGTGATCTCCACTTGCTCCGCGTCCGCCGCCGCGGCGTTCTTCTTCGCCTTGCTGCGCTCGCGCAGGTAGTGGATGACCGTGGGGACCACGGTGAGAACCACGACGCCGATCAGCACGAGGTCGAGGTAGTTCTCGGCGAAGCTCTTCACGATCGGGATCTGGCCGAGCAGGTAGCCGAGCAGCACGATGCCCGAACCCCAGATGAGGGCGCCGATCGCGTTGTAGAGCGAGTAGCGGCGATAGTTCATGTGGCCGACGCCCGCCGCGATGGGCGCGAAGGTGCGCACGATCGGCACGAAGCGCGCCACGACCACGGCGAAGCCGCCGAAGCGCTCGAAGAAGGCGTTGGTGCGCTCGACGTTCTTCACGCTGAACAGCCCGGATTCCTTGCGCTCGAACACGCGCGGGCCGAGCTTGTGGCCGATGAGGTAGCCGACCTCGCCGCCGAGGAAGGCGGCCAGCGAGATCGCCAGGCAGACCCACCAGATGTCGACGCCGAACTTGCCGCTCACGGCGAGCACGCCCGTGAAGAAGAGGAGGGTGTCGCCCGGGAGCAGGAAGCCCACCAGCAGTCCGGTCTCGGCGAACACCACCGCGCAGACCACGAGGAGCGCCACCGGCCCGAAGACTCCGCCCAGGAGCACGTTGGGGTCGAGCCAGGGAATCAGGGAGGTGTGGACAGAGGCGGCGATCACAGGGGTTCTCCAGTCGTCGGGGTGGTGCATCCACCCGGCGGCAATTCGGAATTCAGTACGAGGGTGCGGGAGAAGGGACTTGAACCCTCACGCTCGAAAGCACAGGAACCTAAATCCTGCGTGTCTGCCAATTTCACCACTCCCGCCAGAGTTATTCCAGTCTAGGGGGAGGGGCCTGAGCAGCTTCTCAGCGGCTCGCGGCGGCGATCAGCGCGCGGTGGCGGCTCGACGGTTCGGCACGTAGCGCGGCACGTTCCGCAGCAGGATGCCCGCGCCGATGATGCCGACCACCCCCACCAGCCCGGTGGCGAGCGAGAGCGAGGCCACCGCCACGATGGCCGACACCGCGAGCGGAGCGGCTGCGGCCCCGGCGTCGGCGGTGAAGCGGAAGGCCCCGAGGAAGGGTGCGGGGTTCTGGCGCGGCGCCAGGTCGGCGCTGAGCGTCATGATGATGCCGCTGCCCACGCCGTTCGCCACGCCCATCACGATCGCCACGACGATGAACCACTGCTCGGCGCCCGGCAGGTCGTGGGTGAACGCGAGCACGATGAGGGCGAGTCCCATGCCCACCATCGAGGGCACCACGCTCCAGAGCCGGCCGAAGCGGTCCATGATCTGGCCGCTGGTGTAGAAGAGGGCGAAGTCGGCCGCGGCGCCGATGCCGATCACGAGCGCCGTCGTCGACTCCGGCAGGCCGATGCTCACCGCCCAGAGCGGGAGGATCGCCATTCGGCTCGCCCGCAGAGCTCCCACCACGCCGGCGCCGCTGCCCACCCGCACGAGCACACCCCGGTTGTTCCAGATGGTGCGGAACAGCCCCGCCGACTCGTCGTGCACGAGCTGCTCGCCGGCGTCCGGCTTCGCCTGGTTCGCGGTGGGGTCGGGCAGGAAGAAGAGCAGGATCGTCACCGCGGCCGCGCACACGATCTGCACCCAGAAGGCGGCTTGCACGGTGCCGGTCAGCGCGATGACGGCGGCGCCCACGAAGGGCCCCACGAACCAGCCGCCGCGGAAGGCGCCGCCGAGGGTCGACAGGGCCCGGGCCCGGATGCGCACGGGCACGTAGGCGGTCATGAAGGCCTGGCGGGCGAGGGCGAACACCGCGGCCGAGAGCCCGAGCAGGAAGATGGCCACCCCGAACATGGCCGCGCTCACCGCGAACTGGGCGAGCAGCACGGCCACGATGGCGATCAACCCGGCGAGGATCATCGCCCGCCGTTCGCCGATGCGGGCCACCAGCACTCCGCTCGGGATGTCGCCCACGAGCTGCCCCACCACGATCATGGCGGCGATGAACCCGGCGCCGGCGAGACTCGCCCCGAGCGACGACGCGACAGCCGGGATGATCGGGATGACCGCGCCCTCGCCGATCGCGAAGAGGAAGGCCGGCAGCAGGGCCGGCAACGCGATCGACCGGAAGCGGAACTCGTCGGTCGCGGTCGTCATTCCATCTAGTTTACGCGCGCTAAGCATCCCGGGGTGTCACGTGGTGTACCCGGCCCACAGCGGCTGCCAGGCCCCGACAACTAGACTGATGCTCACAATGCTTGACATCGATCTCTCCGAACAGATTTCCCAGCTCCGCGCCACTTTCGCCGACATCCGCTCGGTCGTCGACGTCGACGCCCTCACGGCGGACATCGCCCGGCTGAGCGAGGAGGCGGGCGCCCCCGACCTGTGGGACGACACCGAGAAGGCCCAGAAGGTGACGAGCGCGCTGAGCCACCGCCAGGGCGAGCTCGCCAGGATCACCTCGATCGAGAACCGCCTCGACGACCTCGAGGTGCTCGTCGAGCTCGCGAACGAGGCCGGCGACGAGGAGTCGGCCGAGGAGGCGCGGGTCGAGCTCGCCTCGATCCAGAAGGTGCTCGGCGACCTCGAGGTGCAGACCCTGCTGAACGGGGAATGGGATGCCCGCCCCGCGGTGATCACCATCCGCTCCGGCGCCGGGGGAGTCGACGCCGCCGATTTCGCCGAGATGCTCATGCGCATGTATCTGCGCTGGGCCGAGAAGCACGGCTACTCGACCACCGTGATGGACACGAGCTACGCGGAGGAGGCGGGCATCAAGTCGGCCACCTTCGAGGTCGACGCCCCCTACGCCTTCGGCACCCTCTCCGTCGAGGCGGGAACCCACCGCCTGGTACGGATGAGCCCCTTCGGCGCGGCCGGCAAGCGCCAGACGAGCTTCGCCGCGGTCGAGGTCATCCCGCTGATGGAGGAGGCCGCCGCGATCGAGATCCCCGAGAACGACATCCGGGTCGACGTCTTCCGCTCCTCGGGCCCCGGCGGCCAGTCGGTGAACACCACCGACTCCGCCGTGCGCATCACCCACCTGCCCACCGGCACCGTGGTGTCGATGCAGAACGAGAAGAGCCAGATCCAGAACCGTGCCGCCGCGATGCGCGTGCTCGCGTCGCGCCTGCTGATCATCCAGCGCGAGCAGGAGGCGGCGCAGAAGAAGGAGCTGGCGGGCACCATCACCGCCAGCTGGGGCGACCAGATGCGCAGCTACGTGCTCGCGCCCTACCAGATGGTCAAAGACCTGCGCACCGACTTCGAGGTCAACAACCCCTCGGCCGTGTTCGACGGCGACCTCGACGGTTTCATCAACGCCGGCATCAAGTGGCGCAAGCAGAAGCACGACTGAGCTTTCTATGAATCGGCGCGTCCTGCGCGTCGCACGCCGGATCTGCGCGGAGCCCTGCTTAGAGTCTTCACGTCATGATTCGCTTTGATCGCGTCACCAAAACGTACCGGGGTACGAAGAGGCCCGCCCTCGACTCCATCGACCTCGAGATCCTGCGGGGGGAGTTCGTCTTCCTCGTGGGGGCCTCCGGCTCGGGCAAGTCGAGCTTCCTGCGCCTGGTGCTCAAGGAGGACCGCCCCACCTCCGGCAACATCCACGTGCTCGGCCAAGACCTGAACGCCATCTCCAACCGCAAGGTGCCCTACTTCCGGCGCAACCTCGGCGTGGTGTTCCAGGACTTCCGGCTCCTGCCCGGCAAGAACGTGTTCGACAACGTGGCCTTCACCCTGCAGGTGATCGGCAAGTCGCGCGGCTTCATCCAGGAGGCCGTCCCCGACGTGCTCCAGATGGTCGGCCTCGCCGAGAAGGCCAACCGCCTCCCGCACGAGCTCTCCGGCGGTGAGCAGCAGCGCGTGGCGATCGCCCGCGCGGTGGTGAACAAGCCCGCCATCCTGCTCGCCGACGAGCCCACCGGAAACCTCGACCCCTCGACCTCCGCCGGCATCATGACGGTGCTCGAGCGCATCAACGCGGGCGGCACCACGGTGGTCATGGCCACGCACGACAATGCCATCGTCGACCACATGAAGCGCCGCGTGATCGAGCTGGTGATGGGGCAGATCGTGCGCGACGAAGACCAGGGCGGCTATGGCATGACCGCCGAGATCGCCCTACAGGACAGCGGGCTCACCGCGGAGATCGCCCTCTCCGAGGGGCTCGTGCGACCGGTCGGGCCGGCCCAGCCGCACGTCGCGCCTCCGCGCTACGCCCCGCCGATGCCGCCGAACACGCAGTCGGTGCCCGTGCAGCGCGCGGCGTCGACGACCGGCGCCGTTCCGGTCGCCGTGTCCGCATCGCAGCCGGTCCCCGTGCAGCAGTCCGCGCCCGTGCAGCAGCAGCCGGCTCCGGTGCAGCCCCAGTACGCGCCCGCCGCACCGCAGTACGCCCCGGCGCCCGCGGCGGCACAGCCCGCCGCCCCGGCCCCGGCGACTCCGCCCATCCCGGTGGGCCATCAGCAAGCCGACCCGCGCGACCCCGCCACCGAGTCGCTGAGCCTCGCCGAGAAGCTCGGCCTCCGTGCGCCCGGCGCGCCCGCCGATCCGGCGAAAGACCAGAACGTGGGGCCGACGACGTGAGATTCGCACTCATCCTGGGTGAGGTCGGTACCGGCCTCAAGCGCAACGTGTCGATGGTCATCTCGGTCGTGCTCGTGACCTTCATCTCGCTCACCTTCGTGGGCGCCGCCATCCTGCTGCAGATGCAGATCGGCCAGATGAAGAGCTTCTGGTACGACAAGGCGCAGGTGGCGGTCTACATGTGCACCGCCACCTCGGGCGGCGACACCTGCTCGGGCGGTGAGGCGAACGCCGACCAGATCGCCGCCGTGCAGGCGCAGCTCGACTCGCCGACGCTGCAGCCCTTCATCGACAAGTACTACTTCGAAGACCACCAGCAGGCCTACGACAACTTCCAGAAGCAGTTCGCCGGCAACGCGGTCACGCAGTACGTGACGGCCGACCTGCTGAACCAGACCTTCTGGGTGAACCTGAAAGACCCCTCGCAGTCGGCGGTGCTGGTCGAGAGTCTCTCCGGGCTCGCGGGCGTCGAGAGCGTCACCGACCAGCGCAGCTACCTCGAGCAGATCTTCTCGATCCTCTCCGCTGCGAGCTACACGGCGATCGGCATCGCCGCGCTGATGCTCGTGGCGGCGGTGCTCCTGATTGCCACGACCATCCGGCTCTCCGCCTTCTCGAGAAGGCGGGAACTCGGCATCATGCGGCTGGTGGGCGCTTCGAACCGCTTCATCCAGACCCCGTTCATCCTCGAGGGCATCATCGCCTCGCTGATCGGGTCGGTGCTCGCCGGCGCCGCCGTGTGGGGCATCGTGCACTTCTTCGTGCAGGGCTACCTCGCCTCGACGCTGCCGTTCACCTCCTTCGTGAGCGACACGGATGCCTTCCTCGTCATCCCGATCTTGATCGTGGTGGGCGCGCTGCTGGCGGCGTTCTCGGCGAAGTTCGCCATCACGCGCTACCTCAAGGTCTGACGCGGCCCCGTTCGCAGGTAGACTGATGGGCTGCCGGATTTCCCCGGCCCCCGGGTCCATCAGGTCCCGGCCATCGATTCCAGGAGAGTGCCGTGCCACGCGAACGCGGACAGAAGGTCGTCGCGACCAACCGCCGGGCGCGCCACGACTACACCATCGAAGACACCTATGAGGCCGGCCTGGTGCTCACGGGCACCGAGGTGAAGTCGCTGCGAGCCGGCCGTGCGTCGCTCGTCGACGGCTACGCCTTCGTGGAGGGCGGCGAGGCCTGGCTCGACGCGGTGCACATCCCGGAGTACAACGAGGGCACCTGGAACAACCACCCGCCCCGCCGCAAGCGCAAGCTGCTGCTCCACAAGGAGCAGATCGTGAAGATCTCGCACAAGACGAAAGAGGGCGGCTACACCCTCATTCCGCTCTCGCTCTATTTCAGCGACGGGCGAGCGAAGGTCGAGATCGGGGTGGCGAAGGGCAAGCGCGAGTATGACAAGCGTCAGGCCCTCCGCGAGCGGCAGGACAAGCGCGAGGCCGACCGCGCCATCTCGGCGCGCCGCAACCTCGGTGACTGACCGGGCCCGACCGGTTTCTGCGCGAAGAGCCTCGAGCATCGAAAATACGTCGCCGCTCTCTGCTCTTCGTGCAGAAATCGGTCACCACCTCAGTCTGGCAGGCCGTACTCCACGCCGGTGAGGCGCTCCGCCTCGGCCCAGAGCCGGCGCCCGATGGCCGGGTCTCTGGCGTAGGCCTTCGCGCCCACCACCGTGGGGGCGCCCTTGAGCTGCCGCCAGCCGTCGGGGCCCCAGTACTGGCCGCCCTCGGCCTGAGGGTCGACCGCGGCCGCCACGATCGGCCAGGCACCGACGTCTTTGCCCTGCCCGATCGTGCGATACGCCGCGCGGGTGATCGGGTTGCCGCGCTTGGGGCGGGGCAGGATGTCGCGATCGGGGGCGAGCTCGTCGACGGAGAACCCCGGATGCGCGACGATGCTCGCGACATCGGCCCCCGCCAGCCGTAGCCGACGGTCCAGTTCGAAGGCATAGGTCATCACGGCGAGCTTCGACCGCCCGTAGCTGCGGAACTCCCGGAACCTCCGTGCGCTCTGCAGGTCGTCGAGGTCGAGGCGGAAGAACTCGTGGCTGATGCTGCCGAGGTGCACGATGCGGGTGCCCGGATGAGCGGCCAAGGAGGGCAGCATCCGCCCGATCAGCGCGAAGTGGCCGAGGAAGTTGGTGCCGATCATGGTCTCGAAGCCGTCGACGGTCTCCGTGCGGCCGCGCGTGGCGAGCATGCCCGCGTTGGCGACGAGGGCGTCGATGCGGCCGAGCGCGGAGAGCTCCTCCGCGGCCCGGGCCACCGAACCGAGTTCGGCGAGGTCGAGGTGCACGAAGCGGGCATCGGCGCCGGGCGCGTGCGCTCTCAGCGAGGCGAGCGCCGCGGCGCCCTTCTCGGAGCTGCGGGCGGCGATCACCACGGAGGCGCCGGCCTGTGCGAGCTGTTCGCTCGCCCAGTAGCCGAGGCCGCCGGTGCCGCCCGTGACCACGATCGTGCGGCCGGTGAGAGCGGGGAGCGCCGGGCGACGGGCGGCGCTCATGCGCGAGCCGTCGTGGCCGAGAAGCGGGCGTGCACGGTGGCCTCCACCGTGATGGCGTTCGGCCGCAGCTCCATCCCGCCACCGGCCGGCGCGGAGCGGGCCATCGACAGGGCCGCGAGATGCACTCCGCCGGCAGGTGCAGGGTGCTCGAGCATCCCCGGGTCGGAGAGCGAGAGGGGGACGAGTTCGGCGAGGCCGAGGGCCTCCGCGTACTCGCGCGCCTTGACGAGCGCATCTGCGATCGCCTCGCGGCGGGCCGCGGCCTCGAGCTCCTTCTCGGTCGCGGGGGCGAGCAGCCACTCGATGCCGTCGACGGCGATCCCGTCGCGGATGGCGACGACGTCGATCCATTCCGAGAGCGCCTCGAAGTCGTCGAAGTCGGCGTCGACGAAGACGGCGCTGTGGAACTCGACCGGGAGCTTCGTGCCGTCCTGGCTCCACGGCCGCTGCCCCCACACCCGGATCTGCTCGGAGTGCCAGGTGATGACCGGCCCGGCGCTCGCGTCGAGGATCGCGTCGAGCGAGCCGGTGAGCGACTCGTGCGCCGCGCGAGTGGCCGCGAGCACGCTGTCGCGCTTCGAGCCCTCGAAGCCCACGCCGATGCGCACGCGTGCTCTCTCCGGGTCGCGGTGGAGGCGGCTCGAACCCGCCACGGTGATGATGGTCTCGGACATGCTGCCTACGATATTCCCTGTGCCTGTGGTTCACAGGCGGCCGAATCCGTCGTAGACTAGAGGGCTGCCTCCGGCACCCTGGTGCGAGCGGCGGCATTTGGAAACTCAACAGCGTGCGACAACGACCCGCCAGGGGGATGATCGGTTTCGACATCGCCTGCGAAACTGCGAGAAGCGGGTCGAGGATGCGGGGTTATCTCGTTAACGCCCTCCGCAAACTATAAGTGCCAATTCAAACAGCACTGTTGCGGCCAAGAAGGCCTCCTACACCCTCGCGGCGTAGGACTTCCTTCCTAGCTAACTAAGCAACTGTCGGTCCGGGAATGCTCTCTACCCGGGTTCCGGCATTATCCAGAGAGATTGCTGCGTGATCGTGTCTCAGGGTCACGCGGGACTTGCACTGTGACTGAGCTCGTCGACCTGGATGCCTGTGGCAAAGGCCGGAGCTGAGAAAACGTCTGCACAGGCTACGCCCGTAGAAGGCGCAGAATCACAGCGATGGACGGGGGTTCAATTCCCCCCATCTCCACCATCGGTCGTTGTCGCACGCTGTCGGGTTCCAGAAGTGACATTTCCTTGAGTTTCGCTAAGATCGAATCGGGTGAGTATTCCTCACCGCCGATCGAGCGAAAGAGACTCTCATGCGCCGTGCTTCCCTTCTCACCGCAGCGGCCCTCTCGGGCGTGGTGCTCCTCACCACCGGCCTCTCGGCCTGCACCGCCGGCTCCTCGCCGTCGGGCGGGGCCGCCGACTTCTCGGGCGTGCAGTCGGCGACCATCCAGATCGAGTCCGAGGGGACGTTCGCGAACCCCGACAACGGGCAGACCGAGGAGCAGGCCGGTCTCGGCTCGGGCTTCTTCATCTCCTCCGACGGACTGGCCATCACGAACAACCACGTGGTGGTCGGCGCCGGCACCATGAAGGTGCACGTCGGCGGGGGCGACACGGTCTACAACGCGCAGATCCTCGGCTCCTCGGAGTGTCTCGACCTCGCGGTCATCAAGGTCGACGGCACCGGCTTCCCCTTCCTCGCCTGGCAGAAGGGCGACATCGCCACCGGCGAAGAGGTCTACGCGGCGGGCTTCCCGCTCGGCGATCCGGAGTTCACCCTCACGAAGGGCATCGTGTCCAAGAGCGCGGCGCAGGGCCAGACCGCCTGGGCCTCGATCGACCAGGTGATCGAGCACGACGCGAAGATCCGGCCCGGCAACTCGGGCGGCCCCCTGGTCAACGCGAAGGGCGAGGTCGTCGGCGTCAACTACGCCAGCGTGGCCGAACTCGACTCGAACTTCGCCATCCACCGTGACGCCGCGCAGGCCGTGGTGCAGCAGCTCATCGACAAGACCGACGTGCAGAGCCTCGGGGTGAATGCCCAGGCCCTCCCGCTCGACAGCGCGGGATCTCCGAGCGGCGTGTGGGTGAGCTCGGTCAAGGCCGGTTCCCCGGCCGATGCGGCCGGCATCCAGCCCGGAGACGTGCTGCTGCGGATGGCGGGCAAGTCGCTCGCGGCGGACGGCACGCTGCAGGAGTACTGCGACGTCATCCGCACCCAGGGCACCGACGGCACGATCGACGTCGACGTCTACCGGCCCTCCGAAGACGCGCTCTACCGCGGCCAGTTCAACGGCAAGGCGCTCACCGCGGTGACGGTGCCGGGCATCGGAGCCTCCTCGGGCGGCGACGACGGTCGCACGTACACGACGATCACCGACCAGTCCGGAACCCTGAGCATGGAGGTGCCCTCCGACTGGACCGACGTCGACGGTGCCCCGTTCACCTCCGACACCGGGCGCAAGTTCCTCGACCTGCGGGCGAGCACGAGCCTGCAGCAGTTCTCCGATTCCTGGGGCACCTCCGGAGCCACGCTCTCGGCGTCGCCTGCCACCGACGAAGCCGCCCTCGACCCGCAGGTGATCTTCGACTCCTACGCGTCGCTCACGGCGCAGTGCGGGGCGCCCAAGGCGGATGCCTACAGTGACGGCGTCTACACGGGCCAGTACCGCTACTACTCCGGCTGCGGCGGGCAGAGCGACTTCGTGATCGTGGTGGCCTACCCGGCCGACACCAGCTACGTGCTGGTGGTGACGGTCGCGATCGCGAGCCAGGCCGACCTCCCCGCGATCGAGCACGTGATGGGGAGCTTCGCGGCCACCTTCTAGGGCGGGTCTGACCCGCCCGAGCGGCGAGGCGGGTTTATCAGGCCAGAGCCTCGCCCGTGGGGTCGGGGGCGGAGGCGTCTTCCAGGGCGACTCCGCCGACCGGCGTGCCCTCCCAGTGGGTGGCGACCCAGCCGTCATCCGGCGAGCCCTCGAGCGTCACGACACCGGTGTTCTCGAGCACGTGGGTGCGGCTGAACTCGGCGTCGAGGTTCTGGGCCGACCAGCAGCCCCAGGTGCGGATGGCCGCGCCGTGGCTGACCACGGCGACCGTGCCGTCGGGGTGGTCGGCGTACACCTCCGCGATGGCTGCGGTGTAGCGCTCGGAGAACTCGGCGCCGTTCTCCCCGCCGGGGATGCGGCCCTCGAAGCTCGACCACCAGGAGAAGATCGTGCCCATGTAGAGCCGGATCGCCTCCTCGTCGCTGCGCCCCTCGAGATCGCCCGCATCGATCTCCTGCAGGCCGTCGACGATGCGGGGCTCGAGACCGAGCGCCGCCGCGAGCGGGGCGGCGGTCTGCTGGGTGCGGGTCATCGTGCTCACCACGACGGCGTCGATCGCCTCACCGGCCAGCGCCGCGGGGATCGCCGCGGCCTGCGCCCTTCCGAGCTCGGTGAGCCCGGGGCCGGGAACCACCGTTCCGAGTGCTCCGTGCACGTTGTCGATGGTCTGGCCGTGTCTGATCAAGAGAAGTCGCATCCCCTCCACCTTATGACCGCGGAGCGTACGCTGGGTGGCGTCGGGAAGGAGTCCGGATGACGGATGCGCAGACTTTCGTGATCGTGGGAGCGGCCCTCGCCGGGGCGAGCGCCGCCAAGACGCTGAGGCAGGAGGGCTTCGAAGGCCGTGTGGTGCTGGTGGGCGCCGAAGCGCACCGCCCCTACATCCGGCCGCCGCTCTCGAAGGACTTCCTGCGCGGCGAGGCGGGCCTCGACGACGTGTTCGTCGAGAAACCCGAGTGGTACGCCGACCACGACGTCGAGCTGCGCACCGGCGTGACCGCCCTGGGCGTCGACCCGGTCGACCACCTCGTCGCGCTCGACTCCGGCGAGGAGCTGCACTACGCGAAACTGCTGCTCGCCACCGGATCCCGGCCGCGCCGACTCGCCGTCGAGGGCGCCGGGCTCTCCGGGGTGCACGTGCTGCGCACGCTCGGCGACTCCGAGGCCCTGCGGGAGGCTCTGACGGGCGGCGGGCGCCGGGTCGTCACGATCGGCGCCGGCTGGATCGGGCTCGAGGTCGCCGCCACCGCGAAGACGCTCGGCAACGAGGTGGTGGTGCTCGACCGAGGGGCCGTCCCGCTCGCCTCCGCGCTCGGCGCCGAGGTGGGGCAGGTGTTCGCGCAGCTGCACGCCGACAACGGCGTGCAGCTCCGGGGCGGCGCCGTCGTCGACCATCTGGTGGGAGATGCGAGCAGGGTGACCGGGGTCGCGCTCCCGAGCGGTGAGGTGATCGCCGCCGACGTAGTGGTGGCCGGCTTGGGCGCCGAGCCGAACCTCGCCCTCGCGGAGTCGGCGGGGCTGGCGCTCGAGAACGGCGTGGCCGTGGATGCGGCCCTGCGTTCGAGCGATCCCGACATCGTGGCCGCCGGCGACATCGCGAACGCCCTGCATCCGCTCGTGAACCTCCGCCTGCGCAGCGAGCACTGGGCCAACGCCCTGAACGGCGGGGCCGCCGCCGCCCGCTCGATGCTCGGTCAGCCGGTGAGCTATGACGACATCCCCTACTTCTACACCGACCAGTTCGACCTCGGCATGGAGTACTCGGGTTTCGGCCCGCTCGCGCGCGACGCCCGGGTGGTGTTCCGCGGCGACGTGGCGGGGCGCGAGTTCCTCGCGTTCTGGCTGAACGGAGACCGCGTGGTGGCCGGCATGAACGTGAACGTGTGGGACGTGAACGAGACCGTGCAGGCGATCATCCGGCACGGCGCCGCGGTGGACGCCGCAGCTCTCGCCGACCCGGACGTGCCGCTGGAGAGCTTCGCAGGCGGCGAGGGGGAGGACGCCTGATGGGGATCGCACGCGGGCGCCGGAGAGTCCTCGGCCTGGCCGCAGCCCTCGCCACGGCCGCCTCGCTGGTGCTGGCCGGATGCGCGGGCGGTTCCGCGCATCCGGCCGGCGAAGCCGCCCCCGCCGCCACGAACGACGTCGTGGGCGTCTGGGTGACGGGCGAGAGCTATGCCTCACCCCAGGTGCCCTATCTCGACTTCGCGAGCGACGGGAGCTGGACCGGCTCCGACGGCTGCAACGGCGCCCAGGGCGACTGGTCGGTCGACTCGAGCGGGATGCTCTCCGTCACGGCCGGCGCCCAGACGCTCATCGGCTGCGACGGCGTGGCCCTTCCCGGCATCCTCTCGCAGGCGGGCATGGCCCTGCGCCAGGGCGAGGAGTTGATCCTCGCCGACACCGACGGCAAGGCGATGATCACGCTGATGCCCGCACCGGCCGGCACCGTGCCCACGGCGGCCCCGACGCCGTGAGCGGATGCGGCCGGCCGGCTCCCGGCCGCCGGGCGAGCGCCGCAGGTTACTTCGCGACGCCCGCGAGCGATCCGGTGGTCTTGCCGTCGGGCATCCCGATCAAGCACGAAACCAGCCGGTCGCCGGCCTCGGTCCACGACGCCTGGGTCGGGGCGAAGTAGGTGTAGGCGTACTCCGAGCGGTCGGCGGCGACGCCCACGAAGCTCTCGAACGACGCCAGGCACTGTGCTTCGGCGCGTGCGGAGACCTGCGCGTCGCCGGGATAGCCGTCGCCGCTCAGCGAGAAGTCGTCGTAGACCTCGAAGTCGTGCTCCTGGGCGCAGGCGACCACGGGCACCTGGGTCACCTCCCGGGTCGGGGAGTCGTTCGCGCTGCTCGTGTCGTCGAAGCACTCGCTGACGGTGAGTGCGGCGGCATCGGTCGTGACCGGGCCGCTCCCTCTGCCGCCGGCCTGCGGGTCGGTGGCCGAGGGAGCGGCCGCGGGGGAGGGCGCGGTGCACGCGGCGAGGCCGAGGGCTGCGGCGACCGCGATCGCCAGACCGGCGGCTCGCCGGGCCGCCGGCCTGCTCGAGTGCGGCGCCGCTGTCATCCGCGCGCGCGGATCAGCTCGAGCACGGCCTCGTGCACCAGCCCGTTGGTGGCGAGAGCGCTGCCGCCCCAGGGCCCGTCGGCGCCGTCGGCCGAGGTGAAGCGGCCGCCGGCCTCCTGCACGATCGGGGCCAGCGCGGCCATGTCGTAGGGTTGCAGGTCGAACTCGGCGGCGATCTCCAGCTGGCCCTCCGCCACCATCATGTACGACCACATCTCGCCGTAGGCGCGCGTGCGCCACACCGCCCGGGCGAGCGCGGTGAGCTGCTCGAGCCGGCCCTCCTCGTCCCAGCCCTTGAAGCTGTTGTAGCTGAGCGAGGCGTCGGAGAGCGCCGAGATGCCGGATGCGCGCAGCGCGCGCGGCGCTCCGGTGCCGCCGTCGAGAACGTCGGTCGTGTAGGCGCCGAGGCCCGTGGCGCCCCACCAGCGCCGGCCGAGCGCCGGCGCGCTCACCACGCCGAGCACGGGCACGCCATCGATCGCCAGGGCGATCAGCGTGGCCCACACCGGCACTCCGCGGAGGTAGTTGGCGGTGCCGTCGATCGGATCGATGATCCACTGCCGGGAGCCCTCGCCGGCCGTGCCGAACTCCTCGCCGAAGACGGAGTCGCCCGGGCGCTCGGCCTCGATCCCGGCGCGGATGGCCTGCTCGGTGGCGCGGTCGGCATCCGTCACCGGGGTGCGGTCGGGCTTCGTGTCGACGTGCAGGTCGGTGGCGCGGAACCGCGAGCGCGAGACGGCGTCGGCGGCATCGGCGAGGCGCAGCGCCAGCGCGAGGTCGCCGGCGAGGCCGGAATCGGTCGGGGCGGCGGAGCTGTCGTTCTGGGTCACCCCTCCAGGCTAGCGCCGGGCGCCCGAACGATCAGGCCGTGGTGTCGAGCAGCTTGCGCAGGGACTCGATGCGTGCCTTGCCGCTCTCGCCGAGTTCGCCGGCCTCGACGCGGTCGATGATCTCCCAGTCGTGCGCCTCGGTCAGGGGCACCCCGCCGGGCGGCTCGCCCTCCGGCACGAAGGCGGTGGCGGCGAAGGAGCGCAGGATGTTCGCGGGGTCGACATGGCCGAGCCCGAAGGAGCGCACGCCCGGGGTGTCGATGATCCAGCCGGAGCGGCCGTCGGCGGCGCGCATCCGGAGGCAGACGGTCGACGACGAGGTGTGACGGCCGCGCCCGGTGACGGTGTTGACGACCCCGGTGGCGCGCTCGGCGCTCGGCACGAGCACGTTCACGAGCGTCGACTTGCCGACGCCCGAGTGACCGACGGCCACGGTGGTGCGGTCGACCAGCAGCTCGGTGAGCTCCTCCACCGGCACCTCGTCGCGCGAGAAGGTGAGGATGCGGATGTCGAGGCAGGCGAATTCGGCCAGCAAGGGCGCCGGGTCGGCCAGGTCGGTCTTCGTGACGCAGAGGATGGGCGTGATGCCGGCGTCGAAGGCGGCCACGAGGTAGCGGTCGATCAGCCGGGCGCGGGGTTCGGGGTTCGCCGCGGCCACCACGATCAGCATCTGGTCGGCATTGGCCACGATCACGCGTTCGACGGCGTCGGAGTCGTCGGCGCTGCGGCGCAGCAGCGTGGAACGCTCGTGCACCCGCACCACGCGGGCCAGGCTGCCCGCGTCGCCCGAGGTGTCGCCGACGAGGTCGACCCAGTCGCCCGTCACGATCGCCGTGCGGCCGAGTTCACGCGCGCGGGAGGCCGTGATCTCGTGCTCCTCGGGGGTGTCCTGGTTCACGAGCACCGCGAAGCGGCCGCGGTCGACGGTCATGATGCGGCCGGGGACCGCGTCGTCGTGCGCGGGCCGGGTCTTCGTGCGCGGGCGGTTGCCCTTGGGATTCGGGCGCACCCGCACGCTCGACTCGTCGAACTCCGGCTCGTCGTCGTCTTCGTCGTCGTCGGACCACCAGCTCATGGCAGCAGGCCACGCCAGAGCTCGGGGAACTGCGGGAGCGTCTTGCTCGTGGTGGCGATGTCCTCGATCAGCACCCCGTCGACCGCGAGGCCGATGATCGAGCCGGCGTGCGCCATCCGGTGGTCGGCGTAGCTCAGCCAGACGCCACCGTGCAACGGCCGCGGGGTGATGGCGAGGCCGTCGGGCAGCTCGGTCACCTCGCCGCCGAGTTTCGTGATCTCGGTCGCCAGAGCGGCCAGGCGGTCGGTCTCGTGGTGACGGATGTGGCCGATACCGGTGATCTCGCTCGGCCCGTCGGCGAGGGCCGCGAGCGCCACGATGGCGGGGGCGAGCTCGCCCCCGGTGCTGAGGTCGAGCTGGATGCCGCGGATGCTCTCGCCGCCGGTGACGGTGAGGCGGTCGCCGACGAGCTCGACCGTGGCGCCGAACAAGGGGAGGATCGTGGCGAGGTCGGCGCCCACCTGGGTGGTCGACGCGGGCCAGCCGGTGATCGTGACCCGGCCGCCGGTGACCAGGGCGGCGGCGAGGAAGGGCGCCGCGTTCGAGAGGTCGGGCTCGATGGCCACCTCGGCGCCGGAGATGGGCCCGGGCGCGACCGACCAGGATCCCTCGCCCGTGCTCTGCGCATCCACCCCCCGGGCCTGGAGAGCGGCGAGGGTCATCTCGATGTGCGGCTGGCTCGGCAGGCGTTCGCCCTCGTGCGCGAGGTCGAGACCGCCGTCGAAGCGGGCCGCGGTGAGCAGCAGGCCGCTCACGAACTGGCTCGAGGAGGAGGCGTCGATGCGCAGCGCCCCGCCGGCCACGCGGCCGGTGCCGTGCACCGTGAAGGGCAGGGCGCCGCGGCCCTCGTCGCCGATGTCGACGCCGAGCGCGCGGAGCGAGGTGATCGTGGTCGACATCGGGCGGCGGCGCGCGCCGGCATCGCCGTCGAAGGTGGTGGGGCCGAGGGCGAGCGCTGCCACGGGTGGGAGGAACCGCATCACCGTGCCGGCGAGGCCGCAGTCGATGGTGGTGCTGCCGAGGAGCTCCGCCGCAGGCTCGATCAGCCAGTCGGCTCCGTAGGAGCCCGTGCCGTCGACAGCCGTGACGGTGGTGCCGAGCGAGCGGAGGGCCTCCACCATCAGGTCGCTGTCGCGGGAGTGCAGAGGAGCGATCAGCCGGGACGGGGCGTCGGCGAGGGCGGAGAGCACGAGCTCGCGGTTGGTCAGCGACTTCGATCCAGGGAGCGAGACGGTCGCGTCGATCGGCGCCGTGGCGCGGGGCGCCGGCCAGTGCTCCTCGGTGTTCACCGGCGCGTCGTCGCCGTAGGGGTTGAACTGCGGCGTGGAATATCTCGAAACAGGCATCGGTTATCAGAGTAGTCGGCTGAAGAATCGCATGGAGGAACCCCCGCTTGATGGCAACTGCGTTGCTTGCACCGCCGGTCGTAGACTTGGCGCTGATGAGCACTCCCACCCCAGATCCTCGCGCCCTTTTCGAAGAGCAGGCCATCCCGTTCCTCGATCAGCTCTACGGCGCCGCCCTGCGCATGACCCGCAACCCGAGCGACGCGCAAGATCTGGTGCAGGAGACCTTCGTGAAGGCCTACGCCGCTTTCGGCCAGTTCGAGCAGGGCACCAACCTCAAGGCGTGGCTCTACCGCATCCTCACCAACACGTTCATCAACACCTACCGCAAGAAGCAGCGCGACCCCTACCAGGGATCGACGAGCGACATGGAGGACTGGCAGCTCGGCACGGCCGAGTCGGCCACCGCCTCGCTCTCGAGCCGCTCCGCCGAAGCCGAGGCGATCGACCACCTGCCCGACAGCGATGTCAAAGAGGCGCTGCAGTCGATTCCGGAAGACTTCCGTCTGGCCGTCTACCTGGCCGACGTCGAAGGCTTCTCCTACCAGGAGATTGCCGACATCATGAAGACCCCCGTGGGCACGGTCATGAGTCGCCTGCATCGCGGCCGGCGACTTCTCCGGGGTCTTCTCACCGATTACGCACGGGATCGCGGCCTGGCCACCGCCACCGTCAAAGGGAGCAAGAAATGACTGACTGCGGTTGCGACAAGGCACGCGCCGAACTCGAGGAGTATCTGCGCAACGAGATCTGCCACACGGATGCCGACGACATCCGGGCGCACCTGGAGACCTGCGAGGGCTGCCAGTCCGAACTCCACCTGGGCATCGTGCTCACCCAGACCGTGCAGCGCGCCTGCAAGGAGACCGCCCCCGAAGAGCTCCGCGAGCAGCTCCTCCTCACCCTTCGCACCCTCCAATCCCACTGACACTCATCGCGAGACGTCAAAAAACGCCCTAAGAGTGAATCCTTAGGGCGTTTTTTGACGTTTCGACGAGAGGTCAGCTCAGCGCGCGGGCGATGAGTTCGGCCTGCTCGACGGCGTGGCGCTTCGCGCTGCCGGCGGCGGGGGAGGCCGCGGCGGGGCGCGAGACGACCGTGATGGTGCGGCCGTTCAGGCGGCTCGCCAGCTCGGTGCAGATGAAGGGCCAGGCGCCCTGGTTCTGCGGCTCGTCCTGCACCCACACCAGTTCGGCATTCGGGTAGCGCGCGATGGTGGCGTTGATCTCGGTGAGCGGCAGCGGGTAGAACTGCTCCACCCGCACGAGGGCGATCGCCTCGTTCGGGTTCTTCTGCAGCTCGCTCGCGAGGTCGTAGTGCACCTTGCCCGAGTGCAGCAGCACCTTCGTGACCGCTTCCGCGTCGGTGATGCGCGCGTCGTCGATGACCGGCTCGAAGCGGCCCTTCGTGAGGTCCTCGACCGAGCTCGTGGCTCCGCGCAGACGCAGCATCGCCTTCGGGGTGAACACGATCAGCGGCGTGCGGGGGCGCTCGTAGGCCTGGCGGCGCAGCAGGTGGAAATAGGATGCCGGGGTCGACGGGCGCGCCACGGTCATGTTGTTCTCCGCGCAGAGCTGCAGGTAGCGCTCGATGCGCGCCGAGGAGTGGTCGGGGCCCTGGCCCTCGTAGCCGTGCGGCAGCAGCAGCACGAGCGAGGAACGCTGACCCCACTTCTGCTCGGCCGAGGAGATGAACTCGTCGATGATGGTCTGGGCGCCGTTCGCGAAGTCGCCGAACTGGGCCTCCCAGAGCACCAGCGCATCCGCCCGCTCCACCGAGTAGCCGTACTCGAAGCCCATGGCCGCGTACTCCGAGAGCAGCGAGTCGTAGATCCAGAACCGGGCCTGGTTGTCGGCGAGGTTTGCGAGCGGCAGCCACTCCTGGCCGTTCTCGCGGTCGTGCAGCACGGCGTGGCGCTGCACGAAGGTGCCGCGTCGCGCATCCTGGCCGGCGAGGCGCACCGGCGTGCCCTCGACGAGCAGCGAGCCGAGGGCGAGCAGCTCACCGAACGCCCAGTCGATGTTGCCCGAACGGCTCATCTCGAGGCGCTTGGTGAGCAGCTGCTGCAGCTTCGGGTGCACGGTGAACCCGGCGGGCGGGTTGTCGAAGGCGTCGCCGATCAGGTGGATCGTCGACTCGGAGACGGCCGTCTCGAAGGGCGTGGTGGCGCTGTCGTCGCGCTGCGCCTCGGGGCGCTCGAGGTCGGCGACCGCGTTGACGTCGCCCGTGATCACCGGGATCGAGGAGGTCTGGGCGGCGTGCGTCTCCGCGAAGGCACGCTCGAGGCGGTCCTGGAAGTCGCGGTGGACGCCCTCGTACTCCTCCTCGGTGATGTCGCCACGGCCGAGCAGGGCCTCGGTGTAGAGCTTGCGCACCGAGCGCTTGGCCTCGATCAGGTTGTACATCAGCGGCTGGGTCATCGAGGGGTCGTCGCCCTCGTTGTGACCACGCCGGCGGTAGCAGATCAGGTCGATGAACACGTCGCGGTGGAACTGCTGGCGGTACTCGAAGGCCAGCTGCGCCACGCGCACGACCGACTCGGGGTCGTCGCCGTTCACGTGGAAGATCGGCGCCTGGATGGTCTTGGCCACGTCGGTGGAGTACACCGAGGAGCGCGACTCCGACGGAGGAGTCGTGAATCCGACCTGGTTGTTGATGTTGACGTGGATGGTGCCGCCGGTGCGGTAGCCGCGCAGCTGCGACATCTGCAGCGTCTCCACCACGACGCCCTGGCCCGCGAGGGCGGCGTCGCCGTGGATCAGGATGGGCAGGGTCGAGAAGGTGCCGATGGGCTTCCGGTCCTGCTTCGCGCGCACGATGCCCTCGAGCACGCCGTCGGCCGCTTCGAGGTGCGAGGGGTTCGCGGCGAGGTAGACCGGGATCTCCTTGCCGTCCGAGGCGGTGAAGGTGCCCTCGGTGCCGAGGTGGTACTTCACGTCGCCCGAGCCCTGCACGGTGCGCGGGTCTTGGGTGCCCTCGAACTCGCGGAAGATCTGGCCGTAGGTCTTGCCGGCGATGTTCGTGAGCACGTTGAGGCGGCCGCGGTGCGCCATGCCGATCGCGACCTCGTCGAGACCCTCGTCGGCGGCGCCCTGGATGATGCGGTCCAGCAGGGCGATGGTCGACTCGCCGCCCTCGAGCGAGAAGCGCTTCTGGCCGACGTACTTGGTCTGCAGGAAGGTCTCGAAGGCCTCGGCCTCGTTGAGCTTCTCCAGGATGCGCATCTGCTCGTCGTGGCCGGGCTTCGCGTAGGGGCGCTCCACCTTCTCCTGGATCCAGCGGCGCTGACCGGGATCCTGGATGTGCATGTACTCGATGCCGATCTTGCGGCAGTAGGAGTCGCGCAGCACCCCGAGGATGTCGCGCAGGTAGGCCTGGCGCGTGAGGCCGAACTCGCCGGTCACGAACTCGCGGTCGAGGTCCCAGAAGGTCAGGCCGTGCGAGGCGATGTCCAGGTCGGGGTGCGAGCGCTGGCGGTATTCGAGCGGGTCGATGTCGGCCATCAGGTGGCCGCGCACGCGGAAGGCGTTGATCAGCTCCTGCACGCGCGCCGTCTTGTCGATGGCGCTGGCCTCGTCGACCGAGATGTCGGCCGCCCAGTGGATGGGCTCGTAGGGGATGCGCAGCTCCGCGAAGATGTTCTCGTAGAAGTTGCGCTCTCCGAGCAGCAGCTCGTGCACCTTCTTGAGGAACTCGCCCGATCCGGCGCCCTGGATGACGCGGTGGTCGTAGGTCGAGGTGAGCGTGATGACCTTGCCGATGCCGAGGTTCGACAGCACCTTCGCCGAGGCGCCCTGGAACTCGGCCGGGTATTCGAGGGCGCCCGCGCCGATGATGGCGCCCTGCCCCTTCATCAGGCGCGGCACCGAGTGCACGGTGCCGATGCCGCCCGGGTTCGTGAGCGAGATCGTGGTGCCCTGGAAGTCGGCGGCGGTGAGCTTGTTCTGGCGGGCGCGACGCACGAGGTCCTCGTAGGCCACCAGGAACTCGTTGAAGCCCATGGTGTCGGCGCGTTTGATGCCGGGCACGAGCAGCGCGCGCGTGCCGTCGGGCTTGGGCAGGTCGATGGCGATGCCGAGGCCCACGTGGGCGGGGGCGACCACGGAGGGCTTGCCGTCGACCTCGTCGTAGTAGACGTTCTGGCTCGGGAACTCCTTGAGCGCCTGCACCAGGGCCCAGCCGATCAGGTGGGTGAAGGAGACCTTGCCGCCGCGCGAGCGGCGCAGGTTGTTGTTGATGACGATGCGGTTGTCGATCAGCAGCTTCGCCGGGATCGAGCGCACGCTCGTGGCCGTCGGCACCGTGAGGCTCGCATCCATGTTGGTGGCGAGCGACTTGGCCATGCCGCGGAGCGGGGTGACGGCGTCTTTCTCGGCGTCCTCGGCCGCATCCTTCGCCACCTCTTCGGGCGTGGCGGTGCGCGTGCTCGGCGCCTCGGCCGGGATGGGCTGCGGCTTCGCCTCGACGCTCGTGGTCTTCGCGACGGGCTGCGTCATCGGGCGCGCGGTGGCTCCGGATGCCGCGGCGACCTGCTGCGACTCGGTCTGCGCGGGCGGCGCCACGGTCTGCGCGGCGGGGACGGGCTCCGGAGCGGCGGCGACGGGGGCCGGGTCAGCCGCTGCCGGGGCGGCGGAGCCGCCGGCCACCTGCGAGCGGTAGCTCTCCAGAACGGGCCACCATGACTTGTCGACCGAGTTCTTGTCGGCGACCCACTGCTCGTAGAGTTCGTCGACGAGCCACTCGTTGGCCCCGAACTCTCCCGAGGCACCGTCTTCTGTACTCGTACCCGTCAATTGGCTGGTCAAAGCCGATCGCCCACTTCCCGTTGCCTCACGTCTTCATGGCACGTGCCGGTGTCTGCTGCGCTGCTTGTTCACGCGTGGACACGTGCAGAGTCAAGCCTAAACCCCTCGACTGGGTGCCCGGTCCATGACAGGTGTGGCGTGGCACGGAGGGGGCCTGCGCGGCCCGGGGGCTTACCGTAGAGGCATGGAGTTCTATGGCGACGCCGGGCGCAACGACCTGACCTATTCCGACGTGTTCCTCATCCCCTCACGGTCGGCGGTCACGAGCCGGCTCGATGTCGCGCTCGACCCGGCCGACGGCACGGGCGCGACCATCCCGATCGTCTCCGCGAACATGAACTCCGTCACCGGCCCGCGGCTCGCCGCCTCGCTCGCCCGGCGCGGCGGTCTCGGCGTGCTGCCGCAGGACATGCACCTGCAGGACCTGGCCGCCGCCATCCGCTGGGTCAAGGAGCAGCCGGTCGAGTTCGACACGCCCTTCGACTTCGCGCCGGGCGACACCGTGGAGGAGGCGCTCCGCATCGTTCCCGCCGTGCCCGGCCACGGCATCGTTCTGCACGAGGCGAGCGGCGAGTTCGTCGGCTGCATCCCGGCCTCCCGCCTGGCCACGGCGCTCCCGGATGCGCGCCTCGGCGACCTGCTGCACGGCGCGCAGCTGCACGGGGCCCTGACCTCGCTCGCGGCCGACGACCTCGACGGGCCGCGCGAGGCCTTCGACGCGATGGTGGCCGCGGAGATCGACTTCGCCCCGGTGATGCGCCACGGGGCCGTGATCGGCACCCTCAGCCGCACCAGCGCCCTGCGCTCCACCATCTACCGCCCGGCCGTGGATGCGCACGGCCGGCTCCGCGTCGCCGCCGCGGTCGGCATCAACGGCGACGTCGTGGAGAAGGCGAAGGCCCTCGTGGCCGCCGGCGTCGACGTGCTCGTGGTCGACACCGCCCACGGCCATCAGGAGGGCATGCTGCGGGCGCTGCGGGCGCTCAAGGAGGCCGGCCTCGGCAAGGAGGGCACGCGCATCCCGATCGCCGCCGGCAACGTCGTGACCGCTCGGGCCGTGGCCGACCTCGTCGACGCGGGGGCCGACATCCTGAAGGTCGGCGTGGGCCCGGGCGCGATGTGCACCACCCGCATGATGACGGCCGTCGGACGCCCCCAGTTCTCGGCCGTGCTCGAGACCTCGGCGGCGGCGCGCGAGCTCGGCGCCCACGTCTGGGCCGACGGCGGGGTGCGCTACCCGCGCGACGTGGCGCTCGCCCTCGCGGCGGGCGCGGCCTCGGTGATGATCGGCTCCTGGTTCGCCGGAACCATCGAGGCGCCCGGCCGCCTCGACACGGATGCGCAGGGCCGGCTCTACAAGGAGAGCTGGGGCATGGCCTCGACGAAGGCCGTGCAGGAGCGCTTCGGCCGGCTCGACGCCTACGACCTCGCGCGCAAGACCCTGTTCGCCGAAGGGATCTCGTCGAGCCGCATCTACCTCGACCCGCTGCGGCCGTCGCTGGAGGACCTGCTCGACATGATCACCTCGGGGGTGCGCAGCTCCTTCACCTACGCCGGCGCCGCCGACCTGGCGGAATTCCACGACCGGGCCCTCGTGGGCATCCAGTCGGCGGCGGGCTACGAAGAGGGCAAGGCGCTCCCGGTCAGCTGGTGATGCGGCGCCCCGTCAGGGGCGTTCCGCCGGCAGCGATCATCCTGGTGGGCGCTCGGGCACGCACGCTATAGTGGGCCGGACAATGGACGACCCTCCCTCTGCCCATCATCCGTCACCGACCATGATCAGTTCAGATCCGCTCGACCCGGGGGTGCCCCGTGGTCTTTGAGTGGGTCATGCTGGGAGTCGGACTCCTCCTCACCATCGGAACCGGCTTCTTCGTCGCATCCGAGTTCTCGCTCGTCAATCTCGACCGCTCGGATCTCGAAGCGCGCACCGAACGCGGCGAGAAGGGGCTGCAGCCGGCCATCACGGCGCTGAAGCACACCTCCACCCATCTCTCGAGCGCCCAGCTCGGCATCACGCTGACGACGCTGCTGACCGGATACACCATGGAGCCGGCGATCTCGAGCCTGCTGCGCGATCCGCTCGTGGCCGTCGGCATCCCCGACGGCGTCGTGCCCGTGATCAGCGCGACCGTCGGCATCGTGATCGCCACGCTGCTGTCGATGATCGTGGGCGAGCTCGTGCCGAAGAACTTCGCGCTCGCCCTGCCGCTCAAGACCGCGCGCGTCGTGGTGCCGTTCCAGCTCGCGTTCACGATGGTCTTCCGTCCGGCGGTGGCGCTGCTCAACAACAGCGCCAACGGCCTGCTGCGCCTCGTCGGGATCGAGCCGAAGGAGGAGCTCTCGGGCGCACGCACCGCCGAGGAGCTCTCCTCGCTCGTGCGCCGCTCGGCCATGCAAGGCAGCCTCGACGAGGACACCGCGACGCTGCTGAACCGCACCTTGCTCTTCTCCTCGCATACGGCGGCGGATGCGATGACGCCGCGTCCGCGCATCGCGAGCGTCAAGCGCGGCGAGACCGCCGCCTCGGTGCTCGAGCTGGCGCGGTCGACCGGGCACTCCCGCTTCCCGGTCATCGACGACGACATCGACGACGTCGTGGGCCTCGTGCACGTGAAGCAGGCCGTGGCGATCCCGCGTGAACGGCGATCCGAGGTGCCCGTGGTGGCGATCATGACCGAGACCGTTCGGGTGCCGGAGACGATGATGCTCGACGTGCTGCTGGGCGAACTGCGCGGCCGCGGCTATCAGATGGCCGTGGTGATCGACGAGTACGGCGGAACCGCCGGTGTCGTGACGCTCGAAGACCTCGTCGAGGAGCTCGTGGGTGACCTCGCCGACGAGCACGACCGCACCCGGGCCGGAGTGGTGCGCTCACGCGGCGCCACCACCTTCCCCGGCATGCTGCGGCCCGACGAGCTCGCCGACCAGGCCGGCATCCACGTGCCGGAGGACGGACCCTACGAGACCGTGGCCGGATTCGTGATGAGCGAACTCGGCCGGGTGCCCGTCGTGGGAGACATCGTCTCGCTGCCCGACGGCGCCTTGCGCGTCGAGCGCATGGACGGCCGCCGCATCGACCGGCTGCGCTTCGTGCCCTCACCGACCCCCGAGGAGGCGGCTCTCGCCGCCGACGACGCCGCTCCTGGGCGGCTGCTCGAGCCGGAGTCGGCGGAGCAGAGCGAGGTGAACCGTGGCTGACTGGCTCGGAATCGTCTGGCTCGTGGTGCTGCTCGCGGGCAACGCCTTCTTCGTGGCCGCGGAGTTCGCGGTGATCTCGGCGCGCCGATCGCAGATCGAACCGCTCGCCGAGCAGGGCAAGGCGAGCGCCAAGACCGCCCTCTGGGCGATGGAGCACGCCACCCTGATGCTCGCGACGAGCCAGCTCGGCATCACCGTGTGCTCGCTGCTCATCCTGAACGTGTCGGAGCCCGCCATCCATCACCTGCTGGAGGGGCCGCTGCATCTCACCGGGCTTCCCGAGGAGGCCGTGGGCACGATCGGCTTCATCATCACGCTCGTGCTGGTGTCGTTCCTCCACGTGGTGTTCGGCGAGATGGTGCCGAAGAACCTCTCGTTCTCGGTGCCCGACCGGGCCGTGCTCCTGCTCGCGCCGCCCCTCGTGGGCATCGCGCGGGTGTTCCGCCCGATCATCGTCGCGCTCAACTCCACCGCGAACGGCGTGCTGCGCCTGTTCCGGGTGGAGCCGAAGAGCGAGGCGGCGAGTGCCTTCACCCTCGACGAGGTGTCGACGATCGTGGCGCAGTCCACAAAGGAGGGCGTGCTCTCCGACCGCACCGGAACGCTCAGCGCCGCCTTCGAGTTCACGGCGAAGACCGTCGCCGATGTCGCGGTGCCGCTCTCGGGGCTGGTCAGCCTTCCCCCCGGGGCGACGCCGGCCGATGTGGAGCACGCGGTCGCCAAGCACGGCTTCTCGCGGTACCTGATCGTCGACGCCGACGGGCTGCCGACGGGATACGTGCATCTGAAAGACGTGATCGACCTCGACGACGACGAGTTCGACGACCCGATCCCGGCCAAGCGCATCCGGCAGTTGCCGTCGATCTTCGAGAAGACCGACCTCGAAGACGCGCTGGCGTCGATGCGCCGCTCGGGCGGGCACCTCGCCCGCACCTTCACCGAGTCGGGGCAGACGAAGGGCGTGCTGTTCCTCGAGGACATCATCGAGGAGCTCGTAGGCGAAGTGCAGGACGCCACGCGCCGCTAGGCGTCAGCGAGGTCGCGCGAGGTGCTCCTGCCCTCAGCGAGGTCGCGCGATGTGCTCCCGCCCTCAGTCGGGGGAGCACATCG
>NZ_JBCEBO010000006.1:0-245350 GCF_049472555.1 Herbiconiux sp. 11R-BC
CTTCTAGATAGAACATCTCTAGTGTTTCGGCGGCCATAGCGAGAGGGAAACGCCCGGTCACATTCCGAACCCGGAAGCTAAGACTCTCTGCGCCGATGGTACTGCAAGGGGGACCTTGTGGGAGAGTAGGACACCGCCGGACTTACTTTAGAAAGGGCCACCTCCGGGTGGCCCTTTCGCTTTAACACGACATATTTGAACAGCGACCACAGCAGGAGGCTCATCGTGACCGAACCCGAAGACGACAAAGGTCGTTCTGACGACCGTCCGAAGCGCCCCCACGCCTCGCGGCCGGCCGGCGCAGGCGGCAAGCGGCCGTTCGAGCCGCGGCGGGACAGCAGTTCACGCCCGGATCGTGGAGCACGCCCCGACCGTGGCGCGCGCCCGGATCGCGGAGGGCGGCCGGACCGTGGTGGTCGCGATCCGAAGAGCGGCCCCGGTGAGCGCCGCCTGTGGACCAAAGACGGCAAACCCGCCCGCAACGACAAGGCGGCGTCGAAGTTCGAGCGGCCGCCCCTCACCGAGGAGGAGTTGCGCGCCCGCGAGCTGCGCTCGGTGCGCACGCGTCACGACGACCCGGAGATCCCTGACGAGGTCACGGCTCGTGACCTGGACAAGGTCGCGCGCAACGAGCTCAAGACCCTCAACAAGGAGAACGCCGACGCGGTGGCACGCCACCTGGTGATGGCTGCCCGCCTGATCGAGGAGGATCCGGCGCTGGCTCACGAGCACGCGATTTCCGCATCCCGACGGGCCGGGCGCATCGGTGTTGTGCGGGAGACGCTGGCGATCACCGCCTACAGCACCGGGGACTACGCCCTCGCGCTGCGCGAACTTCGCACCTACCGCCGCATCTCCGGATCGAACGAGCAGCTTGCGCTGATGATCGACAGCGAGCGCGGCATGGGCCGCCCCGAACGGGCGCTCGAGGAAGGGCGCTCCGTCGACCGTTCGACGCTCTCGGTGCCCGCGCGGGTCTCGGTGGCCATCGCCATGTCCGGCGCCCGGCTCGACCTGGGTCAGGCCGAGGCGGCCCTGAACGAGCTCGAGATCCCCGAACTGAACCCCGACGTGGCCTACTCCTACAGCCCGGAGCTGTTCGACGCCTACGCCGAGGTGCTCGAGGAGTTGGGCCAGGACGCCGAGGCGGTGACCTGGCGGGAGAGGGCCGAGCGCGCATCCGCTGCTCTGGCCGGGGAGATCGACGACGACACCATCGAGGTGTTCGAGGAGGACGACGATGAGTCTGCTGCGTCCGAAGAAGACTGAGTCCGTGCATCCGCTCGACGGTGTGGACGCCGTTCTGGCCGACCTCGACGGCGTCGTCTACCAGGGACCCGACGCGATCCCGCACGCTGTGGAGGGGCTCTCCCGCGCTGTCACGGAGGGCTTCCGCACCGGGTACATCACGAACAACGCCTCGCGCACCGACGCGCAGGTGGCGGAGCACCTCACGAGCTTCGGCCTGACTGTGGCGCCGGCGGACGTCGTGACGTCTCCGCAGGCGGCCATGCGCATCCTGACCACGCTTGTGGAGCCCGGCGCGACCATCCTCGTGGTGGGCGGCGTGGGTCTGACGACCGAGGTGGAGAAGGCCGGGTTCGTCGTGACCCGTGCAGCATCCGACAAGCCCGCCGCCGTGGTGCAGGGCTTCGCTCCCGAGGTGGGCTGGAAGCAGCTGGCCGAGGCGAGCTTCGCCCTGCACGACCCCGCGGTGCACTGGGTGGCGACGAACACGGACTGGACGATTCCGGTCGCGGGAGGCATCGCCCCGGGCAACGGCACGCTCGTGTCGGCCGTGCACACGGCGGTCGGTCGGCTCCCCGTGGTGGCCGGCAAGCCCGAGAAGCCGATCTTCGAAGAGGCGCTCGCGCGCTTCGGCACCGCGAACGCGGCGTTCATCGGCGACCGGCTCGACACCGACACGCTCGGTGCACAGCGGGCCGGGTTGCGCACCATCCACGTGCTCACGGGGATCGACCGGGCGAAGCAGTTGCTCGCGGCCCCCCAGGGCTCGCGGCCCGAGTTCATCCTGGAGGACCTGCGCCAGTTGTTCGAGGCGTACCCGGCCACCCAGACGTCGAAGGACGGCAGCGAGACGCGCGTCGGCGCATCCGTGGTGCGGATGACGGGTCCCGTCGTGCGCGTGGTCAAGGCGGGCGATTCGCGCACCGATCTCGTGCGGGCGGGTTCTGCGGCGATCTGGAACTCGGGGCTGTCGATCCACGCGCTCGACGTGGATCCGGCGCTCTACAGCTGACCGCTCCGTCACCGGTGCGGGGTACGCTGAACGGGTGAACACGGACGACGTCGACAACGATGCCGCTCTGGTTCCGAGGCTCCGCGTGATCGAGGAACAGCCCCTGGACCGGCGCGCGATGGCGTATGCCCAGATCCACGACGAGTTGAAGGGCCGCCTCGAAGGCGGAGACGCGTCGCCGACGGATGGGTAGTGCCCGACTGGATGCTGCCGTGGCGTCTCGCGGTCTGGCGCGGTCCCGCACGCATGCCGCCCGGCTGATCGCGAACGGCTACGTGCGGGTGGACGGCGTGCCCGTGGTGAAGTCGTCGGCGCTCGTGAACGACGAGCAGTCGGTGACCGTGGACTCCGTCGACCGCTACGTGAGCCGCGGCGCCAAGAAGCTGATCGGCGCGCTGGACGCCTTCGACGGCGTGCGGGTGGAGGGCCGGCTCGCACTCGACGCGGGCGCCTCGACCGGAGGGTTCACGCAGGTGCTCCTCGAGCGCGGGGCGCGCCAGGTGCTCGCCGTCGACGTCGGGCACGAGCAGCTCGATCCGATCATCGCCCGGGATCCTCGCGTGGTCTCGGTGGAGGGGTTCAACCTGCGCTACGCGACCCCGGAGACGCTCGCCGGGGCATCCGGTGTGTCCGACGCCCCCGAACTCGTGGTGGCCGACCTCTCGTTCATCTCGCTCGCCCTCGTGCTCCCGCCGCTGCAGGCGGTGGCGCGCCCGGACGCCGACTTCGTGCTGCTCGTGAAGCCGCAGTTCGAGGTGGGCCGCACGGGCATCAAGGAGGGGATCGTGCGCAACGCCGCGTTGCGCGCGGATGCGGTGGCGAACGTGCTGTGGGCGGGCTTCGATCTCGGCTTGTCCACAGCCGGGATGATCCCTTCCCCCATTGCGGGAACTGCGGGAAACCAGGAGTACCTGGTCTGGTTCAATCGGGATGTCGGTTCGCATCCGACAGAATGGTTGCAACGGATCACCGAGATGACAGGAGCGTGACGCGTGTCGGCTGAGCGATACATCCTCGTCGTTCTGCACACCGGCCGCCGCGACTCCGTCGAGGCCGCGCAGAGCGTGTGCGAGAAGCTCCGCGACGCGGGGGTGACTCCGGTGATCGCGCCGCTCGACGAGACCGACCGGCCCGAGGCGCTCGACGAGTTCGGCCCGTTCGCGACCCTCGGCGTCGAGGTGTCGGTGTACGAGCTCGAACTCGTGATCGTGCTGGGCGGTGACGGCACCATCCTGCGCGCCGCGGAGCTCGTGCGCGGCTCGACGGTGCCCTTGCTCGGTGTGAACCTGGGGCACGTGGGCTTCCTCGCCGAGAGCGACCGTGAAGATCTCGCCGAGACCGTGAGCCGCGCGCTCGTGCGCGACTACCTGGTGGAGGAGCGGATGACGCTCTCGGTGCGCGTGAAGGTCGACTCCGAGGTGGTGTACGAGTCCTGGGCCCTCAACGAGGCCACGGTGGAGAAGGCCAGCCGGGAGCGGATGCTCGAGGTGGTGATCGAGGTCGACGGCCGGCCGCTGTCGAGCTTCGGCTGCGACGGCGTGGTGATGTCGACGCCCACCGGCTCCACCGCGTACTCCTTCTCGGCCGGCGGCCCGGTGGTGTGGCCGAGCCTCGACGCGATGCTGCTCGTGCCGCTCAGCGCACACGCCCTCTTCGCCCGGCCGCTCGTGGTGGGCCCCGACTCCGTGTTCGCCGTGGAGGTGCTCGACCGCACGCCCGGGGGAGCGGTGCTCTGGAGCGACGGGCGGCGGATGTACGATCTTCCGCGCGGTGCCCGCGTGGTGGTGCGGCGCTCGCCCATCCCCGTGCGCCTCGCGCGGCTGCACATGGCGCCGTTCACCGACCGGCTGGTGCGCAAGTTCGATCTGCCCGTGAACGGCTGGAGAGGACCGAGCGACCGTGATTGAGGAACTGTCGATCCGGGACCTCGGGGTGATCGGTGAGGCCGTGCTGCCGCTCGGGCCGGGCTTCACCGCCGTCACGGGCGAGACCGGTGCCGGGAAGACGATGGTGGTGTCGGCGCTCGGCCTGCTCTTCGGCGAACGCGCCGACACGGGTTCCGTGCGGTCCGGAGCCGCGCAGGCCTGGATCGAGGGGCGCATCCTCGTGGACTCCCACGGGGTGGTGGCCGAGCGCGTGCGCGAACTCGGCGGCGACCTCGACGAGAGCGCGGAGGCCGGGGCGGAGGCCGGGGCCGCGTCGAGCGCGACCGACGGCGAGGTGATCCTCTCGCGGTCGGTGTCGGCCGAGGGGCGCAGCCGCGCGGTCGTGGGAGGCCGTTCGGCGCCGATCAGCGTGCTCTCCGAACTCGGGAGCTCGCTCGTCGTGGTGCACGGGCAGTCCGATCAGCTCAGGCTCAAGGGCCAGTCCGCCCAGCGCGGGGCTCTCGACAACTTCGGTGGCGCTGTTCTGGCGGCGCGACTCGCGGAATACCGCAGCCTGTTCGACTCGTGGCAGGCGCACACCGCCGAGATCGACGCACTCGTGACGGAGCGCTCCGCGCGCATCCGGGAGGCCGAGCAACTGCGATCGGCGATCGACGAGATCACCGCGGTGGCGCCCGTCGACGGGGAGGACGACGAACTCACCGAACTCGCCGGCCGGCTGACGAACCTCGAGGACCTGCGACTCGCCGCCGCCGAGGCCCGGGAGAACATCTCCAGTGAGACGGGCGACGCGCCCGACACCGTGGGCCTGATCGATGCGGCCCGGCGGAGTCTCGAGCGCGTCGCGCACCACGACACCGCACTCGCGCCGATCGTGGAGGCTCTCGCGAACGCGAGCTTCCTCGTCTCCGACATCTCGACGCAGCTCGCGAGCTACGCCGCCACGCTCGAGACCGACGAGGTGGGAGAGCTCGACCGCGTGCAGGAGCGGCGCGCGCAGCTGACCGTGCTCACCCGCAAGTACGGGCCGGATCTCGCCGACGTGATCGCCTACGCGGCCGAGGCCGAGCCGAGACTACTCGAGCTCGATTCCGACTCCGACCGCATCGAACAGCTCTCCGCCCTCGTCGACGACGAGCTCGCCGAGCTGGGCCGTCTCGCCGATGAGCTGAGCGCACTGCGCCGTACGGCAGGAGAAGAGCTCTCGACCCTCGTGACCGAGGAGCTCGGCGCGCTCGCGATGCCGAACGCGCGCTTCGTGGTCGACGTGCAGCCGCGCGAGGACTTCGGCTCGAGCGGGCGCGACCTGGTGCAGTTCCTGCTGCGGCCGCACGAGGGCAGCGAGCCTCGGCCGCTGAGCAAGGGCGCCTCCGGCGGCGAGCTCTCCCGGGTGATGCTCGCCATCGAGGTGGTGCTCGCGGCAGCCGATCCGGTGCCGACCTTCGTGTTCGACGAGGTCGACGCGGGGGTGGGCGGAGCATCCGCGATCGAGATCGGGCGGCGGCTCGCCGTGCTGGCCCGCAGCTCGCAGGTGATCGTGGTGACGCACCTCGCTCAGGTGGCAGCCTTCGCCACCAACCACCTGCGGGTGGAGAAGGACCAGGACGGCCCGGTGACCGCGAGCAACGTGGTGCAGCTGGACGGCGAGGAGCGGCTCGCCGAGATGGCGCGCCTGCTCTCGGGTCTGCCCGACTCCGAGTCGGGTCTCGCGCACGCCGCGGAGCTGCTGGAGACGGCGCGGGCGCTCGCTGTGCGACACTGAGGCAACATCGAAGCGACGGAACACCGTCAGACCACTGTTAGGATGGAATTCCGTGGAAGATGCTCATGACGCGGAACGTACAAATCACTCAAATGGGTCTGCAGACTCGAAACTGACGAAGCACATCTTCGTCACCGGGGGTGTCGTCTCCTCGCTCGGCAAGGGCCTCACCGCCGCCAGCCTGGGAAATCTGCTCACCGCGCGCGGTCTGCGTGTCGTGATGCAGAAGCTCGACCCCTATCTGAACGTCGACCCGGGAACGATGAACCCGTTCCAGCACGGCGAGGTCTTCGTGACCGACGACGGCGCCGAGACCGACCTCGACATCGGGCACTACGAGAGATTCCTCGACATCAATCTCAGCCAGGCCGCGAACGTGACCACCGGCCAGATCTACTCGAGCGTGATCGCCAAGGAGCGCCGCGGCGAGTACCTCGGCGACACGGTGCAGGTCATCCCGCACATCACCGACGAGATCAAGCGCCGGATGCGGCTGCAGGCGCACGACGCTTCCCGCCCCGACGTGATCATCACCGAGATCGGCGGAACGGTCGGCGACATCGAGTCGCAGCCGTTCATCGAGTCCGCCCGCCAGGTGCGGCACGAGCTCGGGCGCAAGAACGTGTTCTTCGTGCACGTCTCGCTCGTTCCGTTCATGAACGCCTCGGGCGAGCAGAAGACCAAGCCCACCCAGCACTCGGTGGCGGCCCTGCGCTCGATCGGCATCCAGCCGGATGCGCTGGTGCTGCGCAGCGACCGGCCCGTCTCCGAGGGCAACAAGCGCAAGATCGCGCTGATGTGCGACGTCGACGAGCAGGCCGTGGTGAACGCCATCGACGTGCCCTCGATCTACGACATCCCGACCATGCTGCACGAGCAGGGCCTCGACGCCTACATCGTCGACCACCTCGACCTCGGTTCGAAGGCCAAGGAGGTGGACTGGGCGGGCTGGCAGCCCATCCTCGACGCCGTGCACGAGCCCAAGCACGAGGTGACCATCGGCCTCGTGGGCAAGTACATCGACCTGCCCGACGCGTACCTCTCGGTGACCGAGGCGCTGCGCGCGGGCGGCTTCGCCCATCGCGCCAAGGTCAAGATCAAGTGGATCCCGTCGGACAACTGCGAGACGCCCGAAGGCGCTGCGCGCGAGCTCGGTGACGTCGACGGCATCTGCGTGCCGGGCGGGTTCGGCGTGCGCGGAATCGAGGGCAAGCTCGGCGCGCTGCGCTTCGCCCGGGAGAACGGCATCCCGGCGCTCGGCCTCTGCCTCGGCCTCCAGTGCATGGTGATCGAGTACGCCCGCAACGTGGTGGGGCTGCCCGGCGCCTCGTCGAGCGAGTTCGACCCCGACACCGAGTTCCCGGTGATCGCGACCATGGCCGAGCAGGTCGACATCATCGCCGGGGGAGACCTCGGTGGAACCATGCGTCTGGGGCTCTACGAGGCCCAGCTCGCCGGCGGATCGATCGTGGAAGAGGTGTACGGGGCCTCGAGCGCCTCCGAGCGTCACCGCCACCGCTACGAGGTGAACAACAACTACCGCGAGCAGATCGCCGAGGCCGGCCTCTGGTTCTCGGGCCTGTCGCCCGACGGACACCTGGTGGAGTACGTCGAGCTTCCGCGCGAGGTGCACCCCTACTACGTGGCGACCCAGGCGCATCCGGAGCTGCGGTCGCGGCCGAGCCGCCCGCATCCGCTGTTCAAGGGCCTCGTCGGCGCCTCGCTCGACCGGCAGGAGGCCTCGCGCCTGTTCGCCGTGCAGGACGCGGATGCCTGAGACGCCGGCGGCCGGTGACGAGCAGGCCGCGAGCGGGCTGCTCTCCGACGAGGAGGCCGCCGTCGAGGTGCTCTCGAGCGAGGTCGTGTTCGACGGCTACGTCTGGGACGTGCGGCGCGAGGGCTTCGAGTACGGCGGGGCGACGCTGCGGCGCGACTTCGTCGACCACCCGGGCGCGGTGGCGATCTTCGCACTCGACGAGGAAGACCGCGTGCTGCTGATCAAGCAGTACCGGCATCCGGTGCGCCGCCGGGAATGGGAGCCGCCCGCGGGTCTGCTCGACGTCGACGCCGAGTCGCCGCTGGACGCCGCGAAGCGCGAGCTCGCCGAGGAGGTCGACCAGGAAGCGGACGACTGGCAGGTGCTGATCGACTACGTGACCACTCCGGGCGGCAACAACGAGGCGATCCGCATCTTCCTCGCCCGCGGGCTGCGCGACGCCGCCGAGACCTTCGACCGCGAGGGCGAAGAGGCCGATATGGAGAAGCGCTGGGTGGGGCTCGACGAGCTCGTCGACGCCGTGCTGGACAGCCGGGTGCAGAACCCGTCGCTCGTGATCGGCGCGCTCGCGGCCCAGGCCTCCCGGGCACGCGGCTGGTCGACGCTGAAGCCGGCCGACGCGGAGTGGCCCGCGCATCCGCGATTCCGCGGGACCGCGGGGGAGTAGAGCGGCCGGCCGATGGCGGATTTGGCGCGGCGCGGCGAGGCGGGGCCGGAGGGCGGGCAGGCGGCCTTGTCGGCGAGCGATGCCGGAGCCGAGGCGGCGATGCCGAACACGATGATGCCGAACGCAGAGCAGCCGCGCGAGCGGACGGCGACCGAGCGGGCGGTGGACGGGTTCCTCCGGCACATCACCATCGAGCGCGGGCTGTCGGCGAACACGGTCGCCGCCTATCGGCGTGACCTCGCGCGCTACACGGCGTGGCTCGACGGTGCCCGGGTGACCGAGCTGGCAGCGGTGCAGGAGAGCGACATCAGCGCCTTCGCGCAGGCCGCCCGCTCGAGCGACGGTGAGGCGGAGCTGAAGGCGTCGTCGGTGGCGCGCATCCTGTCGTCGGTGCGGAGCTTTCACCGCTACCTGGCGGAGGAGGGGCTGGCACCGGCCGACGTCTCCCGCGAGGTGAAGCCGCCGAAGCTCGGGCTGCGGCTGCCCAAGGCGATCTCGATCGAGCAGATGGACCGGCTGCTGAACTCCACCGCGGGAGACGACCCCGTGGCCCTGCGCGACCGGGCGCTGCTCGAGCTGCTCTATGCGACCGGCGCGCGGGTCTCGGAGGTGGTGGACCTCAACGTCGACGACGTCCAGGACGGCGACATGATCCGGGTGACCGGCAAGGGCAGCAAGCAGCGGATCGTGCCGGTGGGCCGGTACGCGCGCACCGCGCTCGACGCCTACCTCGTGCGGGTGCGCCCGGTGTTCTCCGCCCGAGGCAGGGCGACCCCCGGGCTGTTCCTGGGCATCCGGGGGCAGCGGCTCAGCCGGCAGGCGGCCTGGCTCGTCATCCAGGCCGCGGCCGAGCGGGCGAAGCTCGAGACGCACATCTCGCCGCACACCTTCCGGCACTCCTTCGCGACGCACCTGCTGCAGGGCGGCGCCGACGTGCGGGTGGTGCAGGACCTGCTCGGGCACTCCTCGGTGACGACCACCCAGCTGTACACCCAGGTGACCGCCGACACCCTCATCGACATGTACCAGACCGCGCATCCGCGAGCCCGTTGATCGCACTCGCCGCCGATCATCTCCGTGCACACGCGCTCCGGCCGATAGAATCATTCACGTCCGCCGGGATGGCGGTCAGGAACAGGAGCGACTCCGTGTCACGCATCGAGGAGCCGACCGGGAAGACAGGCGCGGTGAAGAACACTCAGGCCGACGAACTCGCGGGGATCGACCTGCCGAAGATCGGCCCGACCGGCAGACCGGTGACCGTGTTCCCCGTGCCCGCGCCGCTCACCTCGCACGGCCCCGCCCGCATCATCGCGCTCTGCAATCAGAAGGGCGGCGTGGGCAAGACGACGACCAGCGTGAACGTGGGCGCCGCGCTCGCCGAATACGGCCGCAAGGTGCTCGCCATCGACTTCGACCCGCAAGGGGCGCTCTCGGCCGGCCTCGGCGTGCTCACCCACGACGCTCCCACCATCTACGACCTGCTGCTGGGCACGGTGAAGGACCCGGCCGAGGCCATCCAGCACACCAGCGTCGAGGGACTCGACGTCATCCCCGCCAACATCGACCTCTCGGCCGCCGAGGTGCACCTCATCAACGAGGTCGCGCGCGAGACGATCCTCGCGCGGGTGCTGCGCAAGGTGAGCGACCAGTACGACGTCATCCTGATCGACTGCCAGCCCTCGCTCGGACTGCTCACCGTGAACGCGCTGACCGCGAGCCACGGTGTGCTCATCCCGCTCGAGTGCGAGTACTTCGCGCTGCGCGGGGTGGCGCTGCTGGTGGAGACGATCGACAAGATCCGCGACCGGCTGAACCCCGCCATCGTGCTCGACGGCATCCTCGCCACCATGTACGACCCGCGCACCCTGCATTCGCGCGAGGTGCTCGAGCGCGTGGTGGAGACCTTCGGTGACAAGGTGTTCGAGACCGTGATCGGGCGCACCGTGAAGTTCCCGGATGCGACGGTGTCGGGAAAGCCGATCACCCAGTTCGCCCCGGAGCACTCCTCGGCCAAGTCGTACAAGCAGCTGGCCAGAGAACTGGTCGCCCGTGGCGCGATCGCCTGAATCCGCCCTCGCGGCGGTCGCCGCGGAGGAGTCCCCGGGCGGGACGTCGCCGGGCTTCTCGCTGAGTCTGGACAACTTCGAGGGACCGTTCGATCTGCTGCTCTCGCTCATCTCGAAGCACGAGCTCGACATCACCGAGATCTCGCTCAGCCGGGTGACCGACGAGTTCATCGGCTACCTCAAGAATCTGGACTCCGAGCAGGAGCTCGACCGCGCATCCGAGTTCCTGGTGGTGGCGGCGACCCTGCTCGACCTGAAGATCGTGGGACTGCTGCCGCAGGGCGAGCTCGTCGACGCCGAAGACGTGGCGCTGCTCGAGGCGCGCGACCTGCTGTTCGCCCGCCTGCTGCAGTACCGCGCCTTCAAGGAGGTGTCGGCCTGGCTCGCCGCTCAGTTCGACGAGGAGTCGACCCGGCGGCCGCGCTCGGTGCGCCTCGAGGAGAAGTACCGGCAGCACACGCCGGAGCTGGTCTGGACACTGACGCCCGACGACTTCGCCGCGCTCGCCGCGTTCGCGCTCGCGCCGAAGGAGCTGCCGGTGGTGGGGCTCGAGCACCTGCACGCACCGCTCGTGAGCATCCGGGAGCAGGCGGCGCACGTGGTGGCGCTGCTGCGCTCGGCAGGAGGGTCGCCGGTGAGCTTCCGGGCGCTGATCGCCGGCATCGAGGAGAAGGGCGTGGTGATCGCGCGTTTTCTCGCCGTGCTGGAGCTCTATCGGCACGCGTCCATCTCGTTCGAGCAGCTCGAGCCACTGGGGGAGCTGACATTGAAGTGGACCGCCGAGAACTGGAGCGAAGACAGTCTTGCAAATCTAGGAGCAGATTATGACACCTGAGGTTTCGTGTCCGAACGAGCGCAGCTCGTTCGGCGCTGGCGTCGCGGCGACGATCCACCGGATCGTCGCTCATAGCTCCAGCGCGGGAGCCGACTATGACAACTGAGGCTGAAACAACCGAGGCCGAGACGACGGATGCGGTGGCCGAGCCGGCCGAGCGTCCTGCTGCCATCGACGTCGACCGGGCGCTCGAGGCGATCTTCATGGTGGCCGACGAGCCGCAGAGCCTCGTGGCGCTCGCGACCGCGCTCTCGCGCCCGGTCGCCGTGGTGCGCCAGGGCATCGAGCGGCTCGTCGAGGACTACGACGGCCTCGCTCCCGGCAGCGTGCGCCGCGGCTTCGAGCTGCGCGAGGTGGCCGGCGGATGGCGCCTCTACGTGCGCGGCGAGTGGGACGCCCTCGTGCGCGACTTCGTGCTCACCCAGAACCCCTCGCGGCTCTCCCAGGCCGCGCTCGAGACGCTCTCGGTGATCGCCTACAAGCAGCCGATCTCGCGCGGAGCCGTGGCGAGCATCCGGGCCGTCAACGTGGACTCCGTGGTGCGCACCCTGCTCAGCCGGGGCCTGATCACCGAGGTGTCGACGCAGTCCGAGACCGGCGCCATCCTCTACGGCACGACCGAGTTGCTGCTCACGCAGCTCGGCATCAACTCGCTCGACGAGCTGCCCAAGATCTCCCCGCTGCTGGCCGACGGCAGCGAGGGATTCGACGAGATCGGAATGACACGATGACCCCTTTCGAGATCCCGCCGTGGGACGACAACGCTGAGCCGCAGGGCGTGCGCCTGCAGAAGGTGATGGCCGCCGCCGGGGTGGCCTCACGCCGCGTCTCCGAGCAGCTCATCGGCGCCGGCCGGGTGGAGGTGAACGGCGAGATCGTGACCGAGCTCGGCCGCCGCATCGACCCGACGACCGACCTCGTGGCCGTGGACGGCGTGGCCGTGCAGCTCGACCCTGAGAAGCGCTACGTGATGCTCAACAAGCCCACCGGCATCGTGAGCTCGCTCGCCGACCAGTACGGCCGGCCCGACCTGCGCCGCTACACCGAGAAGTACGAGGAACGGCTGTTCAACGTGGGGCGGCTCGACGCGGAGACGAGCGGGCTGCTCATCCTCACCAACGACGGCGACCTCGCGCATGTGCTCGCGCATCCCTCGTTCGGCGTGGTGAAGACCTACATCGCGAAGGTGGAGGGGCGGATGTCGCCGCAGACGATCTCGACGCTCACCAAGGGCATCGAGCTCGAGGACGGCCCGATCGCCGCCGACCGGACCCGCCTGCTCGACGTGGAGAGCGAGCACTCGATCGTGGAGGTGAGCCTGCACTCGGGCCGCAACCGCATCGTGCGCCGGATGCTCGACGCCGTCGGCCACCCCGTGGTCGACCTCGTGCGCCGCTCCTTCGGTCCGCTCAACCTGGGCACGCTCAAGGCGGGCTCGATGCGCGACCTGACTAAGGTGGAAGTCGGCCAGCTGCTGACGCTGTCGCGGGCCGCAGCGCCGGACGGCGCCACCGGGCCGGATGCGTCCGGGCCGGGCGCGGACGGCGACCCGGAACCCGAATCGGAGGAGTGAGCGTGGTCGAGAGCCGACTCACCGGCAGTGTGCGCGTGGTGGGGGTGGGGCTGCTCGGCACGAGCATCGCCCTCGGACTCCGCGCGCGCGGCGTCGACGTGATCCTGTCCGACTCCTCGCCCACGAACGTGAGCATCGCCATCGATTACGGAGCCGGGCGCTCCGCGAGCGACGCCGACGAGCCGCAGCTCATCGTGGTGTGCGTGCCTCCGGATGTGACGGCCTCGGTGATCGTGCGTGAGCTCTCCGCCTACCCCCGCGCGGTCGTCACCGACGTGGCGAGCGTCAAGAAGCCCGTGCTCGACGCGGTGATCGCGGCGGGCGCCGACGTGACCCGGTACGTGGGCTCGCACCCGCTGGCCGGCCGGGAGAAGGGCGGGCCGATGTCGGGCCGCGCCGACCTCTTCCTCGGACGCCCCTGGGTGGTGGCCGGTCACTCCGCCATCTCGTACCAGACGGCCGCCGCCGTCGACGACCTCATTCTCGACCTCGGCGCGACGCTCGTGGAGATGACCGCCGAGGAACACGACCAGAGCGTGGCTCTCGTCTCGCACGCGCCCCAGGTGGTGTCGAGCCTGATGGCACGCCGGCTCGTCTCGGCGCCGGAAGCGGCCGTCGGGCTCGCCGGCGGCGGACTGCGGGACGTGACGCGGATCGCCGCGAGCGACCCGGCGCTGTGGGTGCAGATCCTCGGGGCGAACGCGGCGCCGACCGCCCAGGTGCTGCGCGGGCTCCGTGCCGACCTCGACGAAGTGCTCCTGGCGCTCGACGGAGCGGCGGGCAGCGGGTCGGATGCCCCGACCTCGACTCCAACGCCGATCGGCTGGAGACGGATGCTCGCCCAGGCTCTCGCAGGCGGCAACGCGGGCGTGGCCCGGCTCCCCGGCAAGCACGGGCAGGACAAGCGCTACGCCCAGCTCGTGGTGATGGTGGACGACACCCCCGGTGAGCTCGCACGGCTGCTCACCGAGATGGGGGAGGCCGGGGTGAACCTCGAAGACCTGCGTCTCGAGCACTCGCCGGGCGCGCAGATCGGCCTCGCCGAGATCTCGGTGTTGCCCGAAGCCGTGGAACGACTGACAGCGGAGCTGAACGCCCGCGGATGGAGGATCGCCGGATGACCGGGGCCCAGCACGCCGGAGACCTGCACACCGGATCGGCCGCCGAGGCGAGCCACGCCGACGGCGGCCCCGTCGTCGTCGCGATCGACGGCCCGGCGGGCAGCGGAAAGTCGAGCGTCTCGCGCGCCGTGGCCCGCGCCCTCGGCTTCGCCTACCTCGACACCGGCGCCTCCTACCGCGCCCTCTCCTGGGACCTGCTCGATCGCGGCATCGACCCGGCGCATCCGGATGCCGTGCTCGGCGCACTCGACGATTTCGACTTCCGCATCGGCACCGACCCCGACGACTACTTCGTGCGGGTGGGGACGACGGACGTGACCGACGCCATCCGCGAACCCCGCGTGACCGGGGTGGTGAGCCTCGTGGCCCGCATCCCCGAGGTGCGGCGGTGGCTCAACGAGCGCTTCCGGGGCATCATGTCCAGCACCCCGTTCGCCGGGATCGTGGCCGAGGGCCGGGACATCACGACGGTCGTCGCCCCGGATGCTCCGGTGCGCATCCTGCTCACCGCCTCGGAAGAGGCTAGAATGGGCAGGCGTTCCCAGGAACTGACCAGCGAATCGGCCGCCGCCGTCGGCGAGGCCCTTCGGTCGCGCGACAAGGCGGACTCCCGCGTGGTCGACTTCATGAATGCCGCAGACGGTGTGACCACCGTCGACTCCACCGAACTCGACTTCGATCAGACCGTTGCCGCGGTCGTGCAGGTCGTGCACACACAGACAGCGAGGACCTCGCATGGCGGATAGCCAGACCACACCCAATTCACACGGCTCGGCCGGGAACGACGCGGAGGAGTTCGACGCGCCCGCCGACGACCTCGCCGAACGGCTCGCGAACGTCGACGAAGAGCTGGCGGAGCAGCGCGCATCCACGCTGCGCTCCGGTCTCGACGACTACGAACTCGACGAGGGCGACCTCGACCTGCTCGAGCTGAGCGACGACTACCCCGACGGCGTCTTCTACCTGCCGGCCCTGCCGGTGCTCGCGATCGTGGGGCGCCCGAACGTGGGCAAGTCCGCGCTCGTGAACCGCATCCTCGGCCGGCGCGAAGCCGTGGTCGAGGACGTGCCCGGCGTCACTCGCGACCGCGTGGCCTACAAGGCCGAGTGGAACGGGCGCCGCTTCACACTGGTGGACACCGGCGGCTGGGAGCCCGACGCCTCGGGCATCAACGCCGCCGTGGCCGCCCAGGCCGAGGTCGCGATCGACCTCGCCGACGTGGTGCTCTTCGTGGTCGACTCCAACGTGGGCGCCACGGCGACCGACGAGCACGTGGTGAAGCTGCTCCGGCGTGCGAACCGCCCGGTGTTCCTCGCGGCGAACAAGGTCGACGACGTGCGGCAGGAGCCCGGTGCATCCGCTCTCTGGTCGCTCGGTCTCGGCGAGCCGTACCCGGTGTCAGCGCTGCACGGGCGCGGTGTGGCCGACCTGCTCGACATCATCATGCAGAAGATGCCCGAGGTCTCCAACGTCGCGAAGCAGGAGGTGGGCGGGCCGAGGCGCGTCGCCATCCTCGGCCGGCCGAACGTGGGCAAGAGCTCGCTGCTGAACAAGGCGGCGGGCGAGGAGCGCGTGGTCGTGAACGAGCTCGCGGGCACCACCCGCGACCCCGTCGACGAGCAGATCGAGCTCGGCGGAAGGGTGTGGACCTTCGTCGACACCGCCGGGATCCGCAAGCGCGTTCACCTGCAGCAGGGCGCGGACTTCTATGCCTCGCTGCGCACCTCCGCGGCGCTCGAGAAGGCCGAAGTGGCCGTGGTCGTGCTCGACGTGACCGAGCCGATCTCGGTGCAGGACCTGCGCATCATCGACCTGGTGCTCGAATCCGGGCGCGCCCTCGTGCTCGCGTTCAACAAGTGGGACCTGCTCGACGACGAGCGGCGCCGCTACCTCGAGCGCGAGATCGAGCAGGATCTCGCGCACGTCACCTGGGCTCCGCGCGTGAACATCTCGGCGCGCACCGGTCGGCACCTCGAGAAGCTGGTTCCGGCGCTCGAGCTCGCGCTCGAGTCGTGGGACACCCGCATCCCGACCGGCAAGTTCAACGCCTTCCTCGCGGAGCTCACGGCCGCGCATCCGCACCCCGTGCGCGGAGGCAAGCAGCCGCGCATCCTGTTCGGAACGCAGGCCGCGTCGCGCCCGCCGACCTTCGTGCTCTTCACGACCGGGTTCCTCGACCCCGGCTACCGTCGTTACGTGCAGCGGCGGTTACGCGAGATCTACGGCTTCGAGGGTTCGCCGATCGTGGTCAACATGCGCGTGCGCGAGAAGCGCAAGCGCTAGCGCTAGGCGTTCGCCTATCCGGATTGCGCCGAATGGCCCCTCTTTCTTGCGGAAGAGGGGCAATTCTGCGTGCCCGGGGGTGTCCTGGAGCCTCGGCGTCTGCGCTCAGGGGAGCAGATCGGCGCGGTGGACGAGGCCCGCGGCGCCGATGAGGGGCCCTTCGTCGGAGAGCGCGGAAGGCAGGATCTCGACGCCCGGGATGGTGTCGAGCGGGGCGACCTCGATGACGGTGGCGCGGATGAGGTCGAAGAGCTCGGGGGTGACACGCGAGAACCCGCCGCCGATCGCGACCGCCTCGAGGTCGACGAGGGCGCAGACCGAGGCGATCCCCTCGCCGATCGCGCGGGCGCAGCGCTGAACGGCGGCGACCGCGATCGGATCGCCCGCCGCGTAGCCCGCGGCGAGGTCTTCGCCGGTGCGGCCCTGCCAGCCCTGTTGCTGCGCCCAGGCGACGATGCGCGGGCCGGCCGCGATGCCTTCGAGGGTCACCCCGAGGTCGCGCCCCGGCTGCTCATGGGTGTGCAGCTGGATCTGGCCCACGTGGCCGGCGTTGCCGGTGCGACCGCCGACGAGCCGGCCCTCGACGAGCAGGCCGCCGCCGATGCCCGTGGAGACCACCATGCCCATCGCCGTGCGGTAGCCCCGCAGTGCGCCGGCCCAGTGCTCGGCGAGCAGGATGCAGAGGCCGTCGAGCCGCAGTGTCGGGTTCGGGATGCCCGACTGCTCGGCCACGAGTGCGGCGAGCGGGAAGTCGCGCCAGGCCGCGAGGTTGAGCGGCGAGACGGTGCCGCGCTCGAGCGAGATGGGGCCTGCGCTGCCGACACCGGCTCCCGTGATGCGGGAACCGGGAGGAGCGGATGCGAGGGTGGCGTCGATGACGCGGCGGACGGCATCCGCTATTCCGTCGCGGGTGTTCGTCGCACCCGTGGCCTCGCGATGGCGGGTGCCGGGCGCGATGCGGGCGGCGTCGTCGACGAGGGCCGCTTCGACCTTCGTGCCTCCGACGTCGATGGCGAGGGCCAGGGGGCGGGTGTGGGCCTGATCGACGGCAGCGTTGGTCACAGGACTATTCCACACCATCGGCGCCGGTGCCCGTGACCGGTGCGGACGCGGGTGGGGCGCTGATCTACTTCGAGTAGAGCGGAGCGCACCACACGGGCGAGGTCGCCATGATGAACGAGGTGGCGATCTCGACGTCGGTGTCGTCGCTGAATGCCCACTCCTCGAACACGCCGAGGGATCCTCCGGCGATGAAGGAGGCGGCCGTGGCCGAATCGATCTCCGTGGCGATGCCGTGGCGCTGCGAGAGGGTGATGCCGAGCGAGGCGCGGCGGAGCAGGCGCTGGAAGAGCTCGCGGCGGAAGCCGGCGTCGACCCGGGTGCCGAACATCATCCGGTACGCTGCGCGGTGGTCGCGGATGTGCGTGAGCTGCTCGCGCACGGAGTCGGCGTAGGCGGCCGTGATGGCTTCGGCAGAGTAGTCGTCGAAGTCGGACGGATCTTCGCTCACGCTCGCGAGCTCGTCGAGGATGTGCGCGAAGGCGTCGCCCGCGAAGGCGAAGATGTCGGCATAGTGCCCGTAGAACGTGGTGCGATGCACCCCGGCGGTGCGGCAGAGCTCGGAGATGCTGATCTCGGTGAGATCGTGCTCACGCAGCAACTCGAAGAGCGCGGTGGTGAGCGCTTCGTGCGTTCTGGCAGCACGGGGCTCGGTCAGATTCACCGAGGCGCCCTGGCGGCGTGTAGGGGCACCGGATAAGGCTGCGGTCTGGGGCATGCTCAATTATGCAATGCCGAAACTCCGAACCTGCCGAGTTTGGGATGGACAGTCTCAAATCTTGAGGAAATCCTTAGACAGACGAGAGACTTCGGTGGGAGAGAGCGCTGCGGGGGCCGTTCGGGTCATCCCCGCAGCGCATCTCCATTCGATTGTATGCAGTCGATCCGGAGCGGATCGTCCGGTCGGGGAGACCGTTATTGCTCCGTGATGGTGTCGGCGGCGTCAGCGGGAGCTCCCGGAAGGCGCTATCATGGACAAGTTGTCCGGAGCCGTTACGGCGGATCAGGGCAGCATGCCACGGGCTGTGGCGCAGCTTGGTAGCGCACTTGACTGGGGGTCAAGGGGTCGCAGGTTCAAATCCTGTCAGCCCGACGGTTGTCTTGTCTCAAGACATAGGAAACCTCCGAACCTATTGGTTCGGAGGTTTTTCTGTTCCTAGGGTTGGTAGTTCTTGGTGGGTTCGCGGAGGAGCTGCCCGCTGGTAGCCGAGCCGCGTGCTGATGATCCAGTACTGACGTCGGCGCCCGGCGCCGCCGTGCGGACTACTGGTTGCCGACGGCGCTGTCGAACGAGGAGTCGGGCCGCGGGGCCCGGGAGATCGGCGCCGCTCTCACCGCGATCATCCTCGTGCTCAACCCCGAGCGGGCCGCGCTGGGAGGGCGCATCCCCGTCGGCGCCCGCTGAGGGCGAAACTCCCATTCTCGGGAATATAGTTCTCGGTGATCGTCTTTATCCCGACAGGTGCCGATCGGACGGATCGGGCCGCCCCGAGCAGAAGGGAAGCCCCGTGCGCGCCTACAACGACTTCTTCGACGAAGTGGTCTCGACCGAGATCGAGCTCTGGAACCATCTCGACCGCGCCCTGTTGGCCGAGACCGGCGTGAGCGCCGCCCAGCTCCAGGCGCTCACCGCCCTCGCACGCCCGGAGGGCTCCGCCCGGGTGCAGGACGTGTCGCAGAGGCTGCGGATCACCGTGGGCGCGGCGAGCAAGCTGATCGACCGCCTCGAGCGGGACGGCCTGGCCGAGCGCTCACCGCATCCGAGCGACCGGCGATCGATGCTGATCGAACTCACCCCCGCGGGCGAGACGGCGCTCGCCGAAGCGACGACGGCAGCCGACTCGAACCTCGAGCGACTGCTCGGGGCGCAGTTCGAGCCCGCCGAGGCGGAAGCGATGACCAGCGCCCTCCGCGCCCTGCGCCTCGCCCTCACCGAGGGGGTGCTCGCGTGAGCGGCACGATGCAGGCGGTGGTGGTCGACGCTCCGGGCGGTCCCGAGGTGCTCCGGCTCCGGGAGGTGCCGATCCCGGAGGCCGTGGAGGGCGAGGTGCTCATCCGGGTGCAGGCGTTCGGCCTCAACCGCAGCGAGCTGCACTTCCGCCGCGGCCAGGCCTCGAGCGGCAGCTTCCCGCGCATTCCGGGCATCGAGGCGACCGGCGTGGTCGCGGAGGCGCCGGGCGGGGAATTCGCCCCCGGCACGACGGTGATGACCATGATGGGCGGGATGGGCCGCAGCTTCGACGGCGGCTACGCCGAGTACGTGCGGGTGCCGGCCGGTCAGGTGATCCCGTTCCGCAGCGCGTTGCCGTGGGCGACACTCGGCGCCGTTCCGGAGATGCTGCAGACCGCCTACGGCTCGCTCGCCGTCGGCCTCGAAGCGGTGGACGGCCAGAGTCTGCTCATCCGCGGGGGCACCTCGTCGGTCGGGCTCGCCGCCGCGGTCCTCGCCAAGCGACGTGGGATGACGGTGCTCGCGACCACGCGCAGCGCCTCGCGCTTCGCCCTGCTCGAGCAGGTGGGCGTGGATCATCCGCTCGTCGACACCGGAGAGGTGGCCGCCGCGGCGCGCGAGCTCGTACCGGGCGGAGTCGACGGGGCGATCGAGCTCGTGGGCGTGAACGTGATGCGCGACACCCTGCGTGCGACGCGGCAGGGCGGCACGGTCTGCTTCACCGGCATGCTCTCGGACGAGTGGACCATCCCGGAGTTCTATCCGATGGACTGGCTGCCGAACGGCGTGCGCCTCACCGCCTATTCCGGCGAGGCAGAGGGGCTGCCGGCCGCCGTGCTGCAGGACTACCTCGATGCCGTGGCGGACGGTTCGGCCGTCGTGCCGATCGGCCGGCGCTACCGGCTCGACGAGATCGTGCAGGCGCATCGCGACCTGGAGGCGAATGCGGTCGGAGGCAAGGCCGTCGTCGTGCTCGCGTGACGGCCCGGTACCCGGAGCTGGGAGACGTCCCATGACGGCAGCGGAGCTGACGAGAGGCGTGTCCTTGGGCATCGCAGCGCGCCACGCCGCTGCGGTGCCCGGCACCAGGCTCCCGCCGGGCACCACCGTGAACATCGGCTACATCGACCTGGAGGACCTGACCGCGCGCGTGGACGCGGTTCGGGCGGTGGCTCGCGCCGGCTGGACCCCGATGCCGCATGTCTCGGCCCGCCGCCTGAGCTCGGCCGGCGAGCTGAGCCGCTACCTCGACCTCCTGCAGGGCGAGGGCGCAACTGCGCAGGTGTTCGTCGTGGGAGGCGACCCCAGCGAGCCCCAGGGGCCGTACGCGACCGCGCTCGACGTCATCCGTTCGGGTGAACTGGAGCGGCACGGTGTGCGTTCCATCGGCTTCGGCGGCTACCCGGAGGGGCACCCTGGCATCCCGGAGGCCGCGCTCGACGCCGCCCTCGCGGAGAAGGCGCGGTTCCTTGACGAGGAGGGGCGAGGAGGCGAGATCATCACCCAGCTGAGCCTCGACCCGGAGGCCGTGCTGGCGTGGATCGCGCGGGTGCGCGACCGCGGGATCGAGCTGCCGATCCGGGTCGGGGTGGCCGGGCCCGTGCGCACCGAGGCGCTGCTGGGGCTGGCGCAGCGCTTCGGCGCGCGCACGGCCGGCGGTGTCGCCGAGCGCTACGGACTCGACGAGGCCCGGCCGGAGGCGATCGTGACGGCCTCCCGTTTCGTCGAGGCGCTCGCCTCCCAGATCGACCCCGCACGGCATGGCGTCGTGGGCCTGCATGCCTTCACCTTCGACGGACTGGCCGAGACGGCGGAGTGGATCGTCGGGATCGAGCGTTCAGCCGGCTGAGCCGGACGCCTCGAATTCGGCGACCAGATCGCGTGTCACGGCCTCGGCCGCCGAGGTCACGCACTCGCGCCGGCGGGCGTGGTCGTCGTCGGCGCCGGCGATGATGAGACCCAGGTTGGGGGACGCGAACCAGGCGTGGCAGAGGCTGACGATAGTCAGGAGCAGCTCCGCGGCATCCCGTTCGGAGATCCCTCCGACGGCATCGCCGAGCTCCGCGGACTTGCGACGGGCACGCTGGGTGCGGGTCTCGGTGTCGATCGGATGCGTGAGCTCGAGGCCCTCCCAGAACACCAGCCGGGGGAGCTCGGGGTGGGTGCGGCAGGCGTCGAAGTAGCGCCCGGCGAAGCCCGCGGCCGCCGCCGGGCCGGAGTCCGTGACGGGTACGCCGTCGAGGATCGTTCCGAGCTGGTCGGCGAGAACGGCTTCGAACAGCTGCCGCTTGTTGCCGAAGTAGGAGTAGAGCCTCTCGCGGTTGACTCCGGCGCGCTCGGAGATGCGCTCGATCCGGGCGCCGCCGAAGCCCCGCTCGCTGAACTCGGCCACCGCGGCATCGAGCAGGGCGCGTTTGGTTCCTTCGACATCCCAGGCCATGAGTCCAGTGTACTGTTGATTTCCAACAGAACGTTTGGAGAATTGATGGAGCGTGAAGGAAAGGCGCTGGCCGCCGACGAACTCGACGGTCAGCACCGGCACGCTCCAGGCGTGGCCTCGGTGCACGTGCGGGTGATCGTGACGTGGCTGGCCATCTTCCCGCTCGTCGCGGTGGGGATGACGGTGATGGGACTCTTCGCCAACGGCTGGTCGCCCGTGCTGCGCGCGCTGCTGCTGACCGCGGTCGTCGTGCCCACCACCGTGTACTTCGTCGTGCCGAAGCTCCTGCTCGCCTACGGCAGGCTCTCCCGACGCCGCCAGATGCCGTAGCACTCCGCTGCCGGCCCACGAGAACCGAGGAACAAGAAATGCAGATCACCGCCGCCGTCGTCCGATCCCAGGGAGCGGACTTCACCATCGAACAGCTGGAGCTGGACGAACTCCGCCACAACGAAGTGCGTGTGCGCCTCGTCGCCACCGGCATCTGCCACACCGACGCCATCGTGCGCGACGGCGTCTACCCGACCCCGCTGCCCGCTGTGCTCGGCCACGAGGGGGCCGGCATCGTCGAGGCGATCGGCGACTCCGTCACCTCGGTCGCGCCGGGCGATCATGTGGTTCTCGCCGCCGCCTACTGCGGGCACTGCAAACGCTGCCGCCGGGGCGAGATGGCGTACTGCGAGAACCTCTTCGCCGCCGACTTCGGCGGCCGGCGGCTCGACGGCTCGACCGCGCTGAGCAAGGACGGGGAGGCCATCTCCTCCCACTTCTTCGGCCAGTCCTCGTTCGCCACCTACGCGAACGTGGTCGAGGAGTCGGTCGTCAAGGTGAATCCGGATGTGCCGCTGGAGCACCTGGGTCCGCTCGGCTGCGGCATCAACACGGGCGCCGGCACCGTGCTCAACGAGCTGAAGCCGGAGATCGGCAGCTCCCTCGCCGTGTTCGGCGCCGGCGCCGTCGGCAGTGCAGCCATCATGGCGGCCAAGGTCGCCGACTGCTCCATCGTCGTGGCCATCGACATCCACGATTCGCGCCTCGAGCTCGCCCGTGAGCTCGGCGCCACCCATGTCATCAACTCGCTGACCGAAGACGTCGCGGCGCGGCTGCGCGAGATCACGGGCGATGCGGGGATCGATTACGTCGTCGACACGACCGCGCGGCCGGAGCTGCTGCGTCAGGCCGCGGAGGCGATCGGGGTGCGCGGCACGATCGCGCTCGTCGGCGCCGCCAAGCCGGGCACCGAGGTGGCCTTCGAGATCGGCGCTTCGCTCGTGAAGGGCTGGACGTTCAAGACCGTCGTGCAGGGCAGCTCGGTGCCGCAGGTGTTCATCCCGCAGCTCATCCAGCTCTGGCAGGAAGGGCGATTCCCGTTCGAGAAGCTCGTGCAGAACTACGAGCTCTCGCAGATCAACGAGGGCTTCGCCGACTCCAAGAGCGGCGTGACCGTCAAGCCGGTCATCGTCTTCTGAGCCGAAGGCGACTCCGGGTCGTTTAGTTGGGTTCGAGATAGTACGCTCTTGTACTATCTCGAACCCGACTCTGGAGGACCCATGCCCGACCGCTCGCACGATGACACTCTCGAACTGCTCGGATCACTCGAGCTCGAGCGGCCGGAGGACCGAGATTGTGCGGTCGACATCATCCGCCGGGCGCGGGGCCTGCGCGAGCAGCTGAGGCTCGAGCAGGAGGAGTCCGAGCGGCGCGGCAGCTACTCGGCGTCGGTGCACGACCGGATGCGCGAGGCCGGCCTCTATCGCATCACCGCGCCACGCGCGTACGGCGGGCTCCAGCTCCCGCTCCCGGTGCTCACGAAGGTGATCATCGAGGTGGCGCAGGGGGATCCCGGGAGCGGGTGGTGCTACGCGCTGGCGGCCGGTCACCAGATCACGATGGCCTCGTACTGGCCCGCATCCGTGCAGGCCGAGGTGTTCGGCGAGAAGGGCGAGTTCCTCGCCCCGCACAACTTCGCCTGGGGAGGTTCCGCCGAGAGGGTCGCCGGAGGCTGGTTGATCGACGGCACGTTCCCGTACGGCTCGGGCGTGCCTTACGCAACGCACTTCATGCTCACGATCACCGCCCGTGACGGGGAGGGCGACCGCCGCTTGACGGTGGTGCTCGACCGCTCCGAGTTCGAGGTGCTCGACGACTGGTCGGGCGCATTCGGTATGAAGGCCAGCGGCTCGAACGGCGTGCGGATCTCCCAGGTGACCGTGCCCGAGGAGCGCGCCCTCACCGACGTTTTCGACGACCCGGCGCTTCTCCGCACCCCGGGGTCGCTCGAGCATGACGAGCCCGGGTACTTCGGCCGCACGACCGCCTATCACCCGGCTGGTCTGGCCGCCGTCGCGGTGGGCACCGGCCGGGCCGCGCTCGACGAGTTCGAGCGGCTGATCACCGCGTCGGCGAGCAAGAACGCCCCGGGGCGACGCAAGATCGACGACCCCGTCTACCGGGAGGTGCTCGGTACCGCGCTCGCCGGGATCGATGCCGCGGAGGCGCTCGCCCTCTCCGCCGCGGGAGCGTACGTGCGTGCGGGCAGGCGCGCCGCCGCGCACGGCGAGCCGCTGACGGTGGCCGACGAGGTGCGGCTGGCCACCCTGTCGCGATCCGCGTGCATGCTCGCGGCGGCGGCGGTCGACGAGCTCTTCCTGCACGCGGGCACGCTCAACGTGAACGACGGCACCCGGATGCAGCGTTACTTCCGCGACATCTCGATGCTGCGCACCCACGGCCGTCAGCTCCCGCGATCCTCCGCGATCCAGCTGGCGACCGTGGTGCTCGGTCAGGTCTCGGCCGGCTGATCGCCGGACGCGCCGGCGGGAGCGGCGGGGGAGACGAGCTTGGCCAGCAGTGCGATCAGCTGCGTGGTCTCCTCGGGAGTCAGATTGGACACCCAGTGGCGTTCCCGGGCGTTGACCCCGCCGATCACAGCGCCGATCCGGGCGCTGCCCTCCTCGGTGAGGGAGATCAGCACGGAGCGGGCGTCGGTCTCGGAGTGGGTGCGCACCACCCAGCCGTCCCGCACGAGGGTCTTGGTGAGCGACGACACCGCCGAGCGCGTCATGCCGCTGATCGCGGCGGCCACGGAGCTCTCGAGCGGGCCGGTGAGCCAGAGGATGGCGGCGAGATAGAACGCGGGCGAGCTGAGGCCTCCCGGCCGCTGGGCCCGGGACTCGATGTCGTACGAGACCATCTTCGACACGCGGGTGAGCAGCAGGATGGCGTGCATCGCCGAGCGGTCGATGCCGGGCATCCTCTGCACGGTGAGGTCGACGTAGGCCTCGGTGAACGAGAAGATGTCGCCGACGCGGAACGCCTCGCTCTCCACGAGCGAGTCGCGAGCGGAGCTGTCGGGTCGGTGGTCGCGCACCCCAGCACCCTACCGGGAATACGCCGAGCGCCTCAGATGTATTACTAGGAATACAAAAGTCATTGGTCCACTGACGATCGAGTCGATCGTGAGTGGACCCCGTATCGACCGAGAGAAGTGCCATGACCACCCAGGACACCACCACGCCGACCGCCGTGCTCGTCGTCGACATGCAGAACGACACGGTGGGCGCCGAAGGCGCCTACGCCTCGTTCGGCGCCGCCGCGCATGCCGAGAGCCAGGACGTGATCGCGAACATCGGCGCCATCCTGTCCGCCGCCCGTGCCGCGGGCGTTCCCGTCTTCCACAGCCGCATCGTCGTGCACGCCCTGCCCGGCGTGGGTGGTGCGAACGCCCCCGTCTTCCGGATGCTGGCCCCCGACGCCTTCAAGGTCGGCAGCTGGGGCGCGCAGATCGTCGACGAGCTGACCCCCACGGGCGACGAGATCGTGCTCGACCGCACGCGGATGAGCGTCTTCAACGGCAGGGAGATCGATGCCCTCCTGCGCAACCTCGGCATGCGTTCGCTCGTCGTGGTGGGTGCGTGGACGAACATGGCCGTGGAGCACACCGTGCGGGATGCGGCCGACCACGGCTACGAGGTGACCATCGTGTCGGATGCCACGTCGAGCCTCAGCGAGGAATGGCAGCAGGCGGCCCTGGGCTTCGCGTTGACCAATATCGCGACGGTCGCGCCCACCGCGGAGGTCGTCGCTTCTCTCGCCGGCTGATTTCCCTTAAATACTTGTAGCAACAACTAATCTGTGGCATAGTTGTTGCTACAAGCAACCGCTTCGCAGGAAAGAAGGAAACGTCATGGCACGCATCACAATCGTCGGAAAAGGCTCCATGGGAGACGCCATCGGAGGCGTGTTCGCTGCCGGCGGCAGCGACGTCGGCTACGTCACGCGCGGAGACGCCGGCGCGACCATCGAGGGCGACATCGTCGTTCTGGCCGTTCCGTACCCCGAGGTCGACGGCATCATCGCCGCCTACGGCGCGCAGCTCGCCGGCAAGACCGTCGTCGACATCACCAACCCGCTGGACTTCTCGACCTTCGACTCGCTCGTGGTTCCGGCTGACGGCTCCGCCGCAGCCGAGATCCAGGCGAAGCTGCCCGAGAGCCACGTGCTGAAGGCCTTCAACACGACCTTCGCCGCCACCCTCGCGAGCAAGCAGCTCGGCGGCGTGCCGACCACCGTGCTCGTCGCGGGCGACGACGCCGACGCCAAGGCCGCTCTGGTCGAGGCGATCACCGCCGGTGGTGTCTCGGCGATCGACGCCGGCGCCCTCCGCCGCGCGCGCGAGCTCGAAGCCCTCGGCTTCCTCCAGCTCACGCTCGCCGTCGGCGAGAAGGTCGGCTGGAACGCCGGGTTCGCCGTCATCCGCTAGTCGCACGAGGTGGGGCCGCTCAACCGGCCCCACCTCTAGGAAAGGAACACACCATGGCGGCGACGCCGATCGACGAGGTCCTGAACCCCGAGACCTCGATGGGCGCGGTGACCCTGCGGGTCGGTGATCTGCAGGGCATGTCCGACTACTACTCCCGGGCCTTCGCGATGGAGCCGCTCGAAGAGCGCGGCGACCGGCGCGAGGTGCACCGGGTGCTCGGCCGCGGTTCGACGCCGCTCGTGCGCCTCATCCACACGCCTGACCTCCCGGGCGTCGATCAGCGCCAGGCGGGGCTGTTCCACACCGCCTTCCTCTTCGACGGGCCCGCGGAACTTGCGGCCACGGTCTACCGCGCCGCGCAGGAGCCCCGCAGCCGTTTCGTCGGCTCGAGCGACCACAGCGTCAGCGAGGCGTTCTACTTCACCGACCCCGAGGGGAACGGCGTCGAGCTCTACACCGACCGCGATCGCTCGCTCTGGATCCACGACGGGGACGAGATCCGCATCTCCACCGCGTTCCTCGATCCGAATCTCTATCTTCAGCGCCATCTCGACGAGGCCGTCGTGGCGGCCGGACCGAACCGCGCGGGAACCGTGGGGCACGTGCACCTGCAGGTCGGCGACCTCGTGACGGCGCGCTCGTTCTACATGGATGCCCTGGGCTTCGAGACGACACAGACCGGCTACGAGGGCGCTCTCTTCGCCTCGGCCGGCGGCTACCACCACCACGTGGCGATGAACGTCTGGAACAGCCGTGGAGCCGGCCCTCGGGCTGCCGCCCTCGGACTCGGGGACGTCTCGATCACGGTGCCCGCACCGGTCGACCTCGAGGCCTTGACCGCTCGCCTGCGTGCCCGGTCGCTCCCCTTCGCGAGCGACGGCCGAACGGTCTCGCTCGACGACCCCTGGGGCACCCACGTCACGGTGTCCCTTCCCGACCTCTCGACCGAGGAGCTCCTCTCCCGATGACCGCACTACTGCACGCCGTCCACTCCGAGTCGCGATCCACGGATGCCGCTATCGCACCCGGCATCACCGTGCTGCTCCTGCACGGGTACGGCTCCAACGAGCAGGACCTCACCGGGATCGTTCCGGCGCTCGGGCTCTCCGCCCCGTGGTCCTCGCTGCGGGCGCCGATCGAGCTCGGTCACGGTGGTGCCGCCTGGTTCGCGATCAGCACTCCCGGCGACCCCGATCCCGAACCGCTGGCCGAGGCCACCGACGCCATCTGGGCGTGGGTGGACGCGACCCGCGGCGACGACAGCCTGGTGCTGCCGATCGGGTTCTCACAGGGCGGCCTGATGGCCAGCCAGTTGCTCCGCACGCGCCCGGAGCGCGTCGTGGCCCCCGTCGTTCTCGGCGGCTTCGTGCAGCGCTCGCCGCAGCCGGGCGACGCCCACCTCGCCGAGACCCGCCCGCCGCTCTTCTGGGGCCGAGGCGCCGAGGACCGCGTGATCGGATCGCCGGCGATCCAGCGCACGAGCGCCTTCCTTCCGGCGCACACCGCACTGGTCGAGCGGATCTACCCGGGGCTGGCCCACGGCATCAGCGCCCAGGAGCTCGCGGACGTGCGGGAGTTCATCGCGAAGCAGGCGCCGGCCGCCGTCGCGGCGGGACGGTGAGCGCGGCTCCCGGTTTCGAGATCGGGATCTTCACCTTCGGTGAGCTCACCCGGGGCCAGGACGGCACCCCGATCCCGGCCGGTCGACGGCTGCGCGACATCCTGGAGTGGGCGCGCACGGCCGACGAGGCGGGCCTGGACGTGTTCGGCGTGGGCGAGCACCACCGCGAGGACTTCGCCGTGTCGTCGCCCCAGATGGTGCTCGCCGCCGTCGCGGCCGAGACGAGCCGCATCCGTCTGACGAGCACCGTCACCGTGCTCTCCAGCGCCGACCCCGTGCGGGTGTTCGAGGAATTCGCGACGCTCGACCTGCTGAGCGGCGGACGCGCCGAGATCACCGCCGGCCGCGGCGCCTATCTCGAGTCGTTCCCGCTCTTCGGCCAGTCGCTCGACCACTACGACCGGTACTTCGACGAACGCCTCGAGCTGTTGCTGCGCATCTGCGGCGGCAATCCCGTGACCTGGAGCGGCGCCACCCGGGCGCCGCTGCAGAACGCGGGTGTCTGGCCCCGGCCCGTTCAGGAGGAGCTGCCGGTGTGGATCGCCGTGGGCGGCACGCCGGCTTCGGTGGTGCGGGCCGGATCGCTCGGGCTGCCGCTCTACCTCGCCATCCTCGGCGAGCCCCAGCGCTTCGCCCCGCTCGCGGAGCTGTACCGCCGATCGGCCGCAGACGCCGGGCGGGCACCCGCGCGCATCGGCGTGACCTCGCACTTCTACGTGGAGCCGACCTCCCAAGGGGCGAAGGACACCTTCTACCCGCACTACGCGCAGTACATCGCGCAGAACATGCCGCGCACCGGCCGCCTCGACCGCGAGGCGTTCGAGCACTGGTCGGGTGGGCGGGGCGCTCTGTTCGCCGGCAGCCCCGCCGAGATCGTCGACAAGATCCTGTGGGAGAACGAGATCCTCGGGCACTCGCGCTTCCTGGCGCAGGTTGGCCTCGGTGGTCTCGGACAGGCGGAGACCCTGCGCTCGATCGAACTGCTCGCGACCGAGGTGCTGCCGCAGGTGCGCGCCGCGCTGTCCGGATCCTGAGCGGCGCCCGTTCCCCCGCGCCGCTCAGTCGAGCCGGAACTCCCGCATCCATTGCACGAGCCGCTCGATCGTGCGGGTCGCGGCCGGCAGTTCCGGGCGGTCGAGGTATCCGTGTGAGGTGCCCGGTTCGAACTCCATCGTCACCGGCGCCCCGGCGGCCGTGAGCTGCTCGGCGAAGCGCTCGCCGGATGCCCGCAGGTCGTCCGCCTCGGCGTTGACGATGATGACCGGCGGGAAGCCGGCCAGGTCACCGGTGCCCGGGAACGCGACCGGGTCGTCGAGCCCGGTCATGCGCCCGACGTAGTTCTCGTTGATGGTGCGCACCATGCCGGGCAGGAACCGGGCCTCGGGAGGCAGGGTCGCCGCGGCTTCTGCCGCCTCGGCGCTCGCCTCCGGCAGCTCCGCGTGCACGAGCGGATACACCTGCAGCAGCGACACAGGACTCGGCCCGCCGGAGTCGCGGAGGCGGGCGGTGACTCCGGCCGTGACGTTCGCGCCCGCGCTCGCACCCCCGAGGTGCACCGCGGCGCCGGCGAGCACCGGATGCCGGAGCGCCGCCAGCCAGCCGGCCAGGACCTCGTCGGAGGGAACGGGGTGGTGCACCCCGTTCAGCGCCTTCTGGTAGTCGAGCGTCACCACCGGGATGCCGCGGGCCGCGAACTCCATCGCCACCCAGTGCGCCTCCGGCATGTCGAGATCCCCGCCGATGAACGCGCCGCCATGCACCCAGACGAGCCCCACCGTCACCGGGGCGCCGTTCGAGTAGGCGCGGGCCGGGACGGGAACGCCCCAGGGTCCGTCGATCCCGACCGGCTCGATCACCACCGACCGCAGGTGCGGGAAGCGCCGCATCAGCGACGCGGTGTCGATGTCGTCGCGGGCTTCGGGCGGCACCTCGCCGCGCTCGAACGCGACGATGAGTGCGCGTGCGCCGGCTGCGCCGTCGTCGTCGCTCATGCCGCTCCCGCCTCCGTCGCCCCGGCGGCCTCGCGCTCGGCCGCGAGCATCCGTTGCCGTTCCGTGCGCCGCAGCGCCTGGCGCTGCGGATCGGGCACGGGGGCCGCCAGCATCAGGCGCCGGGTGTAGGGGTGCTCGGGTGCCGCGGTCACCTGACCGCCGTCGCCGGTCTCCACGATCTCGCCCCGGTACATCACGGCGACACGGTGACTGACGTGCCGCACCACGGCGAGGTCGTGCGAGATGAAGAGGTAGGCCACGCCCGTGCGCTCCTGGATCTCGATGAAGAGGTCGAGCACGCGCGCCTGGGTCGAGAGATCGAGAGCCGAGACCGGCTCGTCGCACACGATGAGACGCGGGTCGAGCGCGAGCGCCCGTGCGATCGCGATGCGCTGCCGCTGGCCGCCGCTGAACTCGCGGGGGAGCCGGTCGATCGCATCGGCCGGCAGGTTCACCTGGCCGAGGAGTTCCCGGATGCGTCCGCGGGCCTCGGCTCTCGGCGTGCCCCGTGCGGTGAGCGGCTCGCTCAGGATCTGCCCCACGCTCATCGCCGGGTTCAGCGAGCTGTAGGGGTCTTGGAACACCACCTGGATCTCGGAGCTCAGCTCGCGACGACGCCGTCGCGACAGCTGCGAGATCTCCTCGTCGCGGAAGCGGATGCTTCCACCGGTGACCGGGGCGAGTCCGAGCACCGCGCGGCCGAGCGTCGTCTTGCCCGACCCCGACTCGCCCACCAGCCCGAGGGTCTCACCGGGCCGGATGTCGAGCGACACCCCCTTGAGTGCCTGGAACGGCTTGCGGCCGAAACCCTTGCCGGGGTAGACGACCTCGAGGTCCTCGATGTCGAGCAGTGCGGTCATCGTCCCGCCTCCTTGCTGGTGCCGGTGGCTGGGCCTGCGCCCGTGGTGAGCGGGCCGCGGGGTTCGCCGTCTTCGAGAATCGCGTCGAGCAGTGAGCGGGTGTACGGATGCGCCGGGTGCTCGAACAGCGAGCGCACCTCGCCGGTCTCCACGATACGGCCCGACTGCATCACCGACACACGGTCGCAGAGGTCGGCCACCACACCGAAGTTGTGGGTGACGATGAGCACGCCCAGGTCGAACTCCTTCTGCAGCTCGCGCAGCAGATCGAGCACCACGCGCATCGGCTCGACGAGCTGGCTGCCGATGGTGAACGAGGGGTCGAGGTTCGACATCGGCTCCTGCGGCACATAGCCGATGCGGCGTCCGCGGATGTCGCGGTAGACGCGCTCCGGTCATTCAGCGCTACGAGCGCACGCGCGGCACCCTGCTCCACGCCTTCACGCGGCTGCACGAGGACGGCCTTCTCCGCGACGGCGTAGATCCGGTCGCCGCGGCGCGCTCGACGATCGCGGTGATGGACGGGCTGCAGGTGCAATGGCTGCTCGACCGTTCGCTGCTCGACATGGCGGAGGAACTGCGCACGTTCCTCCGCCAGCTCGTCGTCATCGAGCTCTGACTGGCGCACCCCCCCCCCGGCGAATCAGGGTCGATCTCAGCGGGATCCCAGGTAGGCGGCCTCCACCTGGCCGAAGTCGGCCAGCAGCTCGTCGCCGCGGCCGGTGAGTGCGACGCGTCCGCGGTCGAGGACGTAGGCACGGTCGGCGACCTTCAGCGCGGTCTGCGCGTGCTGCTCCACGAGCAGAACCGCCACCCCGTCGTCGGCTGCCCGGCGCAGGCCCTCGAGCAGACGCTGCACGAACTTGGGCGCGAGGCCGAGCGAGAGCTCGTCGATCATCAGCACCCGCGGGCGGCCGGAGAGGGCCCGCGCCACCGCCAGCATCTGCTGCTGCCCGCCCGAGAGCAGCCCGGCCGTGCGACCGAGGTGCGGTTCGATCTCGGGGAAGTAGCGCAGGGCATCCGCGGTGCTCCCGCGTCCGAGCCGGAGGTTCTGGGCAGCCGTGAGGCCGAGGAGCACGCCTCGTTCCTCGATCACGTAGGCGAGGCCCGAGCGAACCCGGCGCGCGGTGGAGTCGGTGCGCTCCACGCCGTCCAGGAGCACCGATCCGCTGCGGGCCGGGATCAGCCCGGCGATGGCGCCGAGCGTCGTGCTTTTGCCCGCACCGTTCCGGCCGAGCAGCGCCACGATCTCGCCGGGGTCGACGTGCAGGGAGAGGTCTTGCAGCACCTGCACCGGCCCGTAGCCGGCGCTCAGGTTCTCGAGGGCGAGTGCGCTCGTCATGATCCCACCTCCTGGCCGAGGAACGCGCGTCTGACCTCGTCGTGCTCCCGCACCTCCTCGGGCGCGCCCGCGGCGATCACCTTCCCGAACTCCAGCACCGTGATGTGGTCGCTGACCCGCATCACGAGATCCACGTCGTGCTCGACCAGCAGCACCGCGATGCCCCACGAATCCGCCATCAGCCGGATCAACTCGGCGAGTTCGATCCGTTCGCCGGCCGAGAGGCCCGCTGCGGGTTCGTCGAGCAGGATGACGTCGGGCTGAGCCGCGATGGACCGCGCGATCGCAACGAGTCGCCGGCGCCCGTAGGGGAGCTCCCCGGGCAGGACGTCCAGCGTGTCGTCGAGTTCGAAGCGGCGCACGGCTTCGAGCGCCGCGCCGCTCAACGCGCCGGCCCCCGGCCGCACCAGGTCGCTGACATAGGCGTGCCAGGCGCGGGAGTCCGAGCCGATCACCAGGTTCTCGCGCACCGTGAGCTCTTCGAACAGTTCCAGGCCCTGCAGGGTGCGGCCGAGTCCGCGCCGGGCGCGCTCCGCTGCCGACAGCCGGTCGATCGACGCTCCGGCGAGCGAGACGGAGCCGGAGTACCGGCGGGTGATGCCGGTCACGGCGTCGATCAGCGTGGTCTTGCCGGCCCCGTTGGGGCCGATCAGGCCCTCCACCCGGCCGGGCTCGATGCGCAGGGTCACCTCGTCGAGCGCGCGGATGCCGCCGAACTCCACGGTCAGGCCGTCGAGCGCGAGGCTCTGACCGCGGGACGAGGATGCGCGCCGCGGGCTCGTGAGCGGGGCGGGGGCCGGCGAGGCGGATGCGGGTGAGGGCTCGCGCGAGCCGCTGGTCGCCACAGCGGGGGAGACCGCTCGCTGCCCGCGGATCCGCCGCACCAGCGCGCCGAACCACCGGGCGTTCGCGGGGATGACGCCGTCCGGAACGGTGATGAGGTTCACCAGCAGCGCGAGCCCCAGGATGAGCGGCAGGAACTGCTGCCATCCGGTGAGCGACATCAGGTAGAACACGAATCCGCCGGTCACCGCGAGACCGCCGAGCACGCCCGCCGCGAGGAAGCCCACGCCACCGAGCACCACGGCGCCCAGCAGCGTCATCGAGGCGTCGACCGTGAAGCCGCCGAACAGCACGGTCGGCTGCCGGAAGGCCAGCAGGCCGCCGGCGACGCCGGCCAGCCCACCGGACACCGCGAGGCCGTACAGCCGGGCGCCCCGCACCGAGATGCCGAGGCTGAGAGCCGCGCGCTCCCCGGAACGCATCGCGAGCATCCGTCGTCCCGAGGTGCCGCGCCGGATGTTGGCCACCACGAGGCTGGCGAGCACGAGCACCACGGCGCAGACGATCGCGAACCGTTCGGGGTGTGCGACGGCGTCCAGGCTCAGGCCGAAGATCTCTGGCGACGGCACCGGGATGCCGCCGATGCCGCCGGTGATGGCGGGGTTCTCGAGAACGAGCGCCTGCACGGCCAGAGCGAGGCCCACGGTGATGATCGCCACCACGTCGCCGCGCACCCGCAGCGAGAGCAGGCCGATCAGTGCTCCCGAAGCCACGCCCGCGGCCGCGGCGATCAGCAGCGACAGGACGAACGGGAGGCCGAGGTCGCTCGCGGCCTTCGCCGCCGCGAGCGCGCCGAGACCGGCCACGGCGTACTGCGCCAGCGAGAGCTCGCCGGCGTACCCGGTCGCCACCACGAACGACAGGCCGAGCACGGCGACGATGAGCGAGGTGCTGAAGGCGTCGAGCGCGCTGTGCCCGAGCAGCAGCGAGAGCAATCCGACCAGCACCACGCAGGCGGCGACCCAGACGGGTCTCACCCGTCCGGTGCCGACGGAGGGGAGCCGCTGCCGGGTGCCGCCGCGGCCGCGCACCACGTCGCCGCGCACCAGGATGGCGACCACGATCACGATGAACGGGATGGCGGTCGACCAGCCGACCTCGCCGTGGATGCGCACCGCCTCGGACTGCGCGATGCCGAGCACGAGTCCGCCGGCCATCGCCCAGCCGAACGAGCGGAACCCGCCGATCAGGGCGGCCGCCAGCGCGCAGTACACGATCTGCCCCATGCCCGAGACGCTGATCCCGTTCATCGGGGCGATCAGGATGCCGGCGAGCCCGGCGAGCAGGGCGCTCACCACCCAGTTCACCAGCGACACCTGCCGAGCCGACCAGCCGAGCACCTCGACGGCCGTGGGGTTCTCGGCCGTGCCGAGGGTGGCGAGGCCCAGTCGGGTGCGACGGATGAGCACGGTCAGCACGACGGTCACGAGCACCGCGACGGCGAGCACGATGGCCCGGTCGGCGCCGATCACCAGGGTGTCGCTGAGGTGCAGGGGAGTGGTGGGCAGGATGCCCGTCACGAACTGGGTGGCGTCGCCGTAGACGAGCGCGGCGATCGATTGGATGACCGTGAGGACGGCGATCGTCGCCACGAGCCGGGTTACGGTGGAGGCGTTCCGGAGGGGACGCATCACCACCGACTCGATCAGCGCTCCCATCGCCCCGGCGATGACGAGGGCGACGAGGGCCCCGGGAACGGGTGGCAGCCCGGCCCGGGTGACCTCGAAGTAGCTGTACGCCGCCACCAGGGCGATCGCCCCTTGCGAGAAGTTGAGCACACGGCTGCTGAGGAAGATCAGCACCAGGCCTTGGGCCGTGAGGCCGTAGATGGCGCCGATGCCGATGCCGAGCAAGGCGAATCTGAGGAAGTCGTCCACCGTGGGCTCCTTTGTCGTGTCGGGACGGGCGTCAGCCCGCGTAGTCGGTGATCAGGTCTTCGATCGAGACGAAGGGGGTCTTGTCGGGGTTCTGGAGCACGAGCCGGCCGTCTTCGACCTCCTGGTACACGATCGTCGCGTTGAACATCCGCGGGTAGGTGGTGCTCGTGGAGACCGTGCTGTACGCCGGCACGATCCCGCCCATGTCGAGGTCCTTCACGCCGTTCATCGCGGTGACGACCGTCGAGGGGTCGATCGTGTCGAGGCCGGCGACCACCCGGGCGAACGTCCACATCGCGAGCCATTCGTGCAGGCCGGTGGTCGAGGCGGGCAGCGAGGAGTCGAAGGCGGCGAGTTCCTCGGCGTACTGGGCGGTGCCGGGCGTCTCGGCGGTGGGCGGCACGAGGCCGTCGACCGCGAGCACGCCCTCGGCGCCCTGGCCGGCACTCTTGATCACGGTGTCGGTGAGGTTGAAGGGGAAGGTCGAGATCGTCGACTCCGGAGCGAGGGTGCGCATGGCGTTGATGAACGCGGCCTCGTCGGAGGCGAATCCGGCCACGCTCGCGCCGCCCTCGGTGGCCGAGGCGATCGCGGGGCTGAGATCGGCCGACTTCGCAGGGATCTGCACGAGGCCGGTGAACTGCGCTCCACCCGATGTCGCACCGGCGGCGACCGCGTCGCCGACCTCGGTGGCGATGCCGCCGAGTCCGCCGGGCACGACGGAGCTCACCGAGGTGGCACCCGCCTCGGCGAGCTGGAGGCCCATGCCGAGGGTCTGACCCACGAAGCCGGAGACGTCGGGGTAGGAGACCGGGCTGGTGAGCGCCACATCCGTGAAGGGGTAGACGCCGACGGCGGGGATGCCCGCCGACTCGAGGATGGGGAGGATGGTGACCTCGTTGGTGGTCTGCAGCCCCACGACCGCCACGACGCCGTCGGCGACCGCGTCGAGCGCGCACTGTCGGGCCGTGTCGGTGCTGAGTTCGTCGCTGCACACGATCACGTCGATCGGGCGCCCACCGATGCCTCCGCTCCGGTTGACCGCGGCGGCGGCGGCCTGCGCTCCCGCCGGGAACTCGGGGTTGGCGGTGCCGAGCTGGGGCTGGGTCCAGTTGCCGATCGTCATGACCTTGATCGGCTCACCGGTCAGGCCGCCGAGCGGGTCGGTGGCGCTCCCCGGGGTCGAGGGCGCGGAGGTCGAGGCGGCCGAGCAGGCGCCGAGGCCGAGGGTCAAGGCCATCGCTCCGGCGAGCAGGGCGGCGGAACGGGGGATGCGGATGGTGCTCATGAGGGCTGTCTCCGGTTTCTGGTCAGTCGATCACGCCGGCCCGGGCGGGCGGCGTGGTGGTGCGGGGGTCTGCGGCGCCGACGAGCACGACGATCTTGCCGAACGAGGTGCTGTCGGCACGGCGCAGGTGGGCGAGGTGGATCTGGTCGAGGGTGAACACGGAGTCGACCGGCATCCGGTAGCGGCCCGACTCCAGGCCCGCCACCCACTCCTGCACCAGCTCCGCCGTGCGGGCCGTGCCGTCGACGCCGCCCACGGTGAGGCGGACGGTCGGCGGGATGAGCTCCATCGGGTGAGGGAAGCGCGGCACGGCGCGATCCTCTCGCTCGCCCGAGGCGATCGAGCGGGTCTGGTCGCGCAGCAGGCCGGTGAGGCAGACGATGCCGAAGGGATGCACGCAGCGGATGGTCTCGGCGAGCGAGTCGACGCCGAGCAGTTCGAGAGCGGCGTCGGCGCCGCCGGGCACGAGTGCGTGCACCTTCGCCACGAGGTCGCCGTCGTCGACGATCACGTCGTCGACCCCGTGCTCCCGCAGCCGCCCGGCCTTGCCGGCGTCGCGGGTGGTGGCGATCACCCGGGCGCCCGCCTCCCGGGCGAGGGTGGCGGCGGCGAGACCGACGCCCGAGGTGCCCCCGCGGATCAGGAGCGTTCGGCCGGCGAGCTCGCCGAGGCTGCGCAGCCCGCCCGAGGCGGCGGTGAACGACCCCGGCAGGGCGGCGAGCGCGGCGGGATCGAGATCCGTCTCGACCACGAAGGCGTCCTGCTCGTCCACGACGATGTACTCGGCCCAGGCGCCGTCGCGCAGGTAGCCGTACCCGCCGTAGGCGCCCACCACCTGCGCGCCGAGCAGGCTCGCCGACGAGGGCGCCTCCACCACGGTTCCCACGAAGTCGTTGCCGAGCACGAGCGGCAGCGTCGCGGTGGAGACGCCTTCCCGGCTGGCGATCTCGGAGGAGATGACAGTGGTGGCCAGCACCCGCACGAGCACCTGCCCGGGGCCGGGAACAGGCACGGGCACGAGTTCGGGCTGCAGCGCTTCGGCCGCGGTCGGCCGGCGCACGACGACGGCGCGCATCCGGTCGGGACGCTCGAATCGCGGTGTGTCGAGGTCGGGGGCCAAGGAGTTCACAGGAGCCTTTCGATGAGCAGGGGACGCCGGCGGGCACGGCGGAGCAGCGGGCGCGGACCCGCAGTCGCGCGGGGGCGGTGATGATCGGGAGATGATGACGGGGAGAGAAGTACCGACGAGCGGCACCCGGGCGAGGCGGACGGATCAGCTCTGGGGAGGCCGATCAGGGGGCACGGATCGACCGAGACTCTGCAGCAGGGTGAGCCGGTCGCCCCGGATGCGCGTGAAGGCGTACTCGAGGGGATTCCCCGCCGGGTCGTGCACCAGCCGTTCGAGCACGAGCAGCGGATGCCCTGGGTCGACACCCAGAAGCGAGGCGTTGAAGGGGTCGGCGATCGAGGATTCGATGGCGTGGTCGGTGATGCCGACCTCGACGCCGGCGTGGTCGTAGAGCGAGAACCATTCGTCGTGCGGGCCGACCGCGGCGACGAAGGGGAGGAACTCCATGCGCAGGTACACGGTCGTGGTGTCCAGCGGGGTGTCCGCGAGGTCGGTGACCACCTCGACGATGCCCACCAGACCGCCGTCGGGGATGTCGAGCTTGCGCGCCACGCTCGGCGGGGCGACCTCCTGGCTGGTCGACAGCACCCGGTGGTCCACGTGCTGGTCCGGCCCGTGCAGGAAGCCGAAGTCGTGGGTGACGCGCAGCGAGGTCACGAGCGTGCCCGACCCCTGCATCCGCCGCACCAGACCTTCCTGGCGGAGCAGCTCGAGGGCACCCCGGATCACCTGGCGGCTGGCCGAGAAGGTCTCCATCAACTCGGCCTCGCCGGGCAGGACGCCCGATGCGATCTCGCCGTGCATGATCGCCGACCGCAGGAGGTCGTGCACCCGGCCCGCAGCGGCGAGGCGGCGCTCGGTGCGGGGGTGGAAGGCCGGCATTGTCGTGGACACCCCTTCATTAGAGGAGCTCGGGGTTGCGGGCCGATTTCGCCTGCGTGTCGCCAAAGTTACGCGGGATAGCGTCCCCGCGCATCCGGCGCCCGCCCCGCCATCACGGGCCTTCCTCCCCGCGGACGCGCCGATCCGCGGGGAGAATCATGACGTCAATCCACCGGGACGGGGGCGAAACGGTGCGCCGCACCCGGGTGATCGGCCGGCAGCCGGTCGCCCGTGGAGGGGAACAGGCGTGCCCGCAGCGTCTCGCCGGGGCGCCCGGACCCCATCAGCCCCCGGGCGCGCAGAGCCGGCGCCACGAACTCGATGAAGTCGTCGTAGGTGCCCGGCGTGAGGTGGGGCTGCACGAGGAAGCCGTCGGCATCCGTGGTCTCGACGAAGGCGGCGACCTCGGCGGCGATGGTTTCCGCGTCGCCCACGAACATGGTGCCGTTCAGCCCGTTCGCCCGGTACTCCTCGAGCACCTGTCGAACCGTCTTGCGCCGCGAAGTCTCCGGGTCCATGAATCGGTCGACGCTGGTCTGACCCTGCTCGGTGTGCAGATCGGGCACCGGCTCGTCGAGCGCGAAACGGGTGAGGTCGATGCCCGTGACCCAGGCATAGGTGGTGGCGGCCTGCTCGAGGGTGGCGAGGGCCAGCATCTCGTCGCGTTTCTGCTCGGCCTCGGCGGCCGTCGCGGCGGCGAGGAAGTGGGCGCCGACCACGAACTTCACGGCGTCGCGCGACCGGCCGCGAGCGCGCGCGCGCGAGCGGATGTCGGCGATCTGCTCCGCGATCTGCGCCGGTTCCGAGCCGCCCAGGAACACCACCTCGGCGTACCGCGCCGCGAACTCGCGCCCCGCCACCGAGGTGCCGGCCTGCAGCAGCAGCGGGCTCCGTTGCTTCGAGGGCGGCAGGTTGTAGATGCCCTTCGCCTTCAGGTACTCACCCTCGTGCGCGATCATCCGCACCCCGGCGGGGTCGGCGTAGACCTCGCCCTGCTTGTCCTCCTTCAGGGCGTCGTCGGCCCAGGAGCCCTCCCACAGCTTCAGGCAGATCGACACGTGGTCCTCGGCCTGCGCGTAGCGGGCGTCGTGCTTCATCATCGTCTCGCCGAAGAGCTCGGCGGCCGAGGCCTGGGCGGCGCCGGTCACGATGTTCCAGCCGATCCGCCCCTCGGTGAAGTGGTCGAGGGTGCCGTAGCGGCGGGCCACGGCGGCGGGCTTCTCGACCGTGGTCGAGGAGGTGACGACGAAGCCCAGCCGCTCGGTCGCGGCGGCCAGAGCCGAGACGAGCGTGATCGGATCGCCCATCGGAACGTACATCGCGTCTGTCAGCGAGGTCGGGATGACCTCGTCGCCGATGGTCGGGTAGCCGTAGGAGTCGGCGAAGAAGAGGAAGTCGAAACCGCCGGCCTCGAGCTGCTTCGCCAGGCGCGTCCAATGCGCGATCGACAGGTAGCCGAGCGAGGTGTTGCCGGGGGCGCGCCACGACGAACCGACGGTGCCGTTCGGGTTCAGGAGCTGGAACGCCCCGATGATCAGGTCTTTCATGTGGTTCTCATTCCGTTGGTTCTCCGTGCGTCCGGGGAGCGCGGGGGTCGGTGATCAGGGCATCGGCCTCCCGTCTCCAGGCAGCAAGGCGGTGTGGTCGGTCTTCGGTGATCCAGGCGGCTTCGAGCGAGGCGAGGCCGATGTCGGCCAGGGTGCTCGCGTCGTAGCCGTAGGTGCGGGCGGCGAGACGGTATTCCTGCGCCGAGTCGGTGAAGAACATGCCGCCGTCGTCGATGTTGAGGGTGACGGCCACGCCGGCCCGCCGCAGCTCCTCGAACGGGAAGGCGGCGGCGGTCGGGAAGCGTCCGGGGAGCATCATCAGGCAGCTGCTCATCGCCATCGTCACCGGGATGCCCCGAGCGGCGACCCGCGCCTGGAGGGCCGGGTCGCCCTGCAGCTCCCAGGCGTGGTCGATCCGGTCCAGCGCCTCCCCGATGTCGTGCGCCTTGTTGGCGTGGCACGTGGTGCGGAACCCGGATGCGCGCGCCGCCTCGAACGCCGGGGCGAACTCGGTCAGGGCGCGCGAGGGGAAGCCGTCGTTGCCGATGCCGAGCACGGGCGAGCCACCGTCCCGGGCGGCTTCCGCCTGCCGGAGGGTGGCGAACGCGGTGTCGAGACTGCTGTCGCGGTCCATCGCGACGATCAGGCCGCCGGTGACGCCCAGCTCCTCGCGCACGATGTCGAAGGCGCGCCCGGCGGCGAGCAGCAGCTCCCCGAAATCGAGGCCGCTGCCGAGGAACTCGGTGCCGTTCACCGAGACCTCGACGTGCCGGCATCCGGAGTCGATCGCCCCCTCGAGCACGCGGCTCGTCGCCCGGGTCACGGCGTCGAGCGAGCCGACGGCCTCGGCGAAGGTCTTGTGCTTGGCGAAGAAGGCGCCGACGTCGAGGTAGTCGTGGGAGCTGTCGGGCCGGCCGGGCTCGCGCGGCACACCCCGGGTGAAGGAGGGCCGGAAGGCGCCCGCCAGATGGGTGTGCAGCTCGGCCCGTGGGAGGCGGCGGGCCAGCAGGTCGAGCGCGAAACCGGGGTCGATCGGACCGGTCTCCTCCCGGGTCCAGTCGTTGTCGACCTCGTGTGCCGCCGGCGCGCCGCTCATCGGGTCGACCCCTCGGGCCGCGAGCGGGCGCTCTCGGTGAGCTCCTCCAGCAGCATCCGCTCGTTGTGCCGGAACTCCTCGGTCTCGAGGTAGGCGAGCGTGCGCGGCCGCGGGTCGTTCTGCTCCAGCACGAGCCGCACGGTGGCCGGCCGGTTGGAGAGGACGTAGACGCGGTCGGAGAGGAACAGCGCCTCGGGCACGTCGTGGGTGATGAGCACCACCGAGAGGCCGTTCTCGGCCGAGAGCTCGGCCAGCCAGAGCTGCAGCTCGGTTCGGGTGAGGTAGTCCAGGGCGCCGAACGGCTCGTCCAGCAGCAGCAGCGGCCGGTCCTGCACCACGGTGCGCAGCAGCGCCACGCGCTGGCGCATGCCGCCCGAGAGCTCGAAGGGGTAGGCGCCGCCCTGCCCTTCGAGCCGGAAGGTGCCGAACAGCTCGCGCACCCGCTCGCGCGCCTTCGAGCGGCGCATGCCCTGCAGCGAGAGGCCGAGCGAGGCGTTGTCCTCCACCGTCAGCCAGGGGATCAGCAGGTCCTTCTGCGGCATGTAGGCCGAGAACGGCACGCCGGGCTTCCGGTCGCCGTGGAACGTCACCGCGCCGCCGGAGGGCGCGGTGAGCTCCGCCAGCAGGTTGAACAGCGTCGACTTGCCCGAGCCGCTCGGCCCGATCACCGACACGAATTCGCCCTGGCCCACGCTCAGACTGATGTCCCGGATGATCTCGGCGGTGGCCTTGCGCGAGACGAACGACTTGGCGAGGTTCGTGACCTCGAGGAGGGGTGCGGTGCTCATCGCCCGGCCGCCTTTCTGCGCCGTTCCCACGGCATGACGAGCGCTTGCAGCGCGTAGGTGAGGGCGAACAGCGCGAGGCCGATCACGATGCTGACGAGCACCGCCGAGAACACCAGGTCGGTGCGGTAGAGGTTCTTCTGGGTCTGCATGAAGATGCCGAGCCCTTCCTTCGCCCCCACGTACTCGCTGAAGATGGCCGAGACCACGATGAAGCTCGTCACGATCCGGAGGCCTGTGAAGAACGAGGGCAGTGCGCTGCCGATCCGCAGCCGCAGGAAGATCTTCATCGGCGAGGCACCCATCGAGCGCATCAGGGTGGCGATGTCGGGATCGGCCGAGAGCAGCCCCTGCAGCGTCGAGATCGTCAGGGGCAGAGCGCTCACGATCGCCACCAGCAGGATCTTGGGGCCGCTGTCGAAGCCGAACCAGATGATGAACAGCGGCGCCAGCACGATGATGGGCACCGACTGCGCGCCGATCATCAGCGGGAGCACGGTCTGTCGCAGCGGCGGCAGGAAGCTCAGCGCCGAGGCGATCACGACGGCCGCAACGCACGCCGCGAGGAGCCCGAGCACGGTGATCTGCAGGGTCGCGAGGGTGGCGGTCACGAGCTGATCGCGCGCCTTCCAGCCCGAATCGAGCACGCGCAGAGGGGACGGCATGATCGTGGGGTCGACGCCGCCGAGGGCGGTGACGAGCTGCCAGACGGTGATCAGGCCGACGAGGGCGAGCACGGGCGCGAGCACGCGCCAGCCCCAGCCGCTGCCGCGGGGCTCGCGCGCGGCGCGGCTCTGGCGGGCCGGGGCCGCGAGTGACGGGGTGGCCTCAGACATGCGGGATCTCCTCGGGATCGGATGCGAGCCAGCCGGCGATCTCGGCCAGCACGGCCTCTCGCTCGGCCGGCGGAAGGGCCGACTGGCGGATGGACTCGGCGGCGATCCCGGCCAGGGTCGCGTCGGAGAGGCCGAGCGCCGTGCGGCACAGCTCGTACTCGTCGAGCAGGCTCACGCCGAAGAAGTGCGGGTCGTCGGCGTTCAGCGTGACCCGCACCCCCGCGTCGAGCAGCGCCGGAAGCGGATGCGCGGCGAGGTCGGGCGCGACGCCGAGGAGCACGTTCGAGGTGGGGCACACGTCCAGCGCCACCGCGGAGGCGGCCAGACGCACGAGGAGCGCGGCATCCTCGACCGCACGAACGCCGTGCTGCACGCGGTCGGCGCCGAGCAGGTCGAGGCACTCGACGACCGACTCCGGACCTTCGAGCTCCCCGCCGTGCGGTGTGCTCTTCAGTCCCGCCGCCTTGGCGAGGGAGAACGCCTCGGCGAAGACGCCGGCCGGGTGGCCGCGCTCGTCGTTCGCCAGGCCGAGCGACACGACTCCACGGCCCGCGAACCCGGCAGCCAGCGCCGCGTCGGCCAGAGCGGCCTCGAGCGGCAGCGTGCGGTCGACGGTCACCATCATCCCGAACACCACACCGGTGCGCGCCGTCGCCGCCTCGCCCGCCGCGATCATCGCCTCCATCGCAGCATCCGACGAACCGTACGGCTCCGCGTAGAAGGCGGGACTCACGCCCAGCTCCACGTAGCGCACGCCGTCGGCCACCGCTTCGTCGGCGATCTCGTCGAAGAGCATCCGGAGCGACTCGTGCGCTCCGAAGAGCTGCACGAGCTCCAGGTAGGCCCGGGCGAAGGTGGAGAAGTCGCGCTCGAGGTCGACCGTGGTGAGGACGATCCCGCCCGCCGCGGCCACGCGGGCCGTGCGCTGCGGGGTGAGCGCCGCCTCCATGTGGAGGTGCAGGTGCGCCTTGGGGAGGGCCGAGAGAGGCCGCCCTCCCGGAGCGGGCGCGGGGATGGTGCGGTCAGACACTGATGTCCTCGTTCCAGATGTCGGGGTGCTCCCGGATGAAGCGGGCCATGATCTCGACGCAGTCCGCGTCGTCGAGCACGGTCACCTCGACGCCGTGCGAGCGCAGCAGCTCTTCGGCGCCGAGGAAGGTGCTGTTCTCTCCCACGATCACCCGTGGGATCTTGTAGAGCAGGATCGCGCCGGTGCACATGATGCAGGGCGAGAGGGTCGTCACCATCGTCGCCCTGGCGTAGACGCCGGCCGGCAGCCGGCCCGCATCCGCCAGGCAGGCCGTCTCGCCGTGGTGGATGGGGCTGCCGAGCTGCACGCGCTGGTTGTGACCGGCGCCCACGAGCTCGCCGTCGACGAAGAGCGCCGCGCCGACGGGCACGCCCCCCTCGGCGGCGCCGGCACGCGCCTCCGCGACCGCCACCGCCAGCATCTCGGCCGGGCTCGGCCCGGATCCGGCGACTCCGGCCGCGGCCGCGCTCACCGGCCCACCCGGAACGGGGCGGCCCGGTGGCGGTCGTTGATTCGACCGTCGGCGCCGCCGAACAGGCGCTGCCGCAACGGCATCGGCTCGCCGGGCTCCTTCAGCAGTCCTCGAGCGGCGAGCAGGGGCACCACCTTCTCGGCGAAGACGCGGTACTCCTCGGGTCCGCCGAAGTTGGGCTCGATCAGGAAGCCGTCGAGGTCGGTCTGCTCCATCATCCCGGCCATCGCGTCGGCCACCGTCGTGGGCGAGCCCGTGATCGACAGTCCGCCGAGCGAGTTCCGGAGCCCGTCGAGGATCTCGCCCACGGTCGGGCCGTCGTCGTAGCGCTCGACCGTGCTGTGGCCGAACTCGGTGCGCTGCGACAGCGGCTTCGACGGATCGAGCTTCAGCAGGTTGATGCCCGTCCAGCCGAGGAAGTGCATCGCGAGCGCCTCGGTGGTGGGTGCCGCGACGAGCTCCGCGCGGATGGCTGCGGCCTCCTCGTCGGTGTCGGCCACCACCACCGAGATGCCGTTCAGGATCTTGATGTCCGCGGCCTCGCGTCCGTGTTTCGCCGCCCGCTCACGGATGTCGGCGACGCTCGTGCGGGCCGATTCGATGCTGTCCGCCTGGATGTAGACGCACTCCGCAGTGCGTGCGGCGAACTCGCGGCCGCGGCTGGAAGCGCCCGCCTGGAAGAGCGTCGGCGTGCGCTGCGGCCCCGGCACGACGGTGAAGATCCCCTCCACGTCGAAGAAGGTTCCATGGTGGCTGATCGGATGCACCTTGTCGGGGTCGGCGAAGGTGTGGCCCGCCTGGTCGAACACGACCGCGTCGTCCTCCCACGAGCCCTCCCAGAGGGCGCTCGTGGCATCGAGGAACTCGTCGGCGCGATCGTAGCGGGTGTCGTGCTCCGTGATCCCGCCGAGGCCGAGCAGTTTCACGAGCGCGGTCTGGTTGTCCGAGTTGACGATGTTCCAGCCGATCCGCCCGCCGGTCAGGTGGTCGAGAGTGGCATAGCGGCGGGCGTGCATGAACGGGCGTTCGGCCGTGGTCGAGGCGGTCACCACGAAGTTCAGCCGGTCGACGGTGGCGGCGAGCCCGCTCACGATCGTGAGCGGGTCGTGCGCCGGCGTCTGCACGGCCTCCCGGATCGCGGCGGCGGGAACGCCCTCCTCGTCGCTCGGATAGCCGATGACGTCGGCGAAGAACAGGAAGTCGAAGTTCGCGGCCTCCAGCACCCGTGCCATCTCCTGCCAGTAGGCCAGCGTGGCGTATCCGCGGGTGTCGTTCCTCGGATCCGTCCAGGCGCTGCTGTAGAAGTTGACCGACATCAACTGGCTGGCGCCGAGCACCATCGTCTTCGGAGCGGTCGGATGCGTGCCCGTCATTTCAGGAACTCGTTCGAGACGAACGGGGTCACGTCGAACGTCGTGAGCGGGGCGCCGTCGGCGCCGGCGAGGATGCCCTGCTTGATCATCCAGTCGGCGTTCTTCTGCCAGAGCTCCACATCCTGCGAGCCGACGATGCCGTCGGCGCTCGGGTAGAGCCAGGTCGTCTGCTTCGCGCTCGTGTCGGCGGCCATCGCGGGGTCGATCTCGCCGGCGTACTCCTCGAGGGTGTCCTGGTCGGCCTTCGTCGGGTCGGCGAGGGCGGCGGCGTAGCCGGCCTGGAGCGCCGTCATGAACTTCTTCGCCACGTCGGGGTTCTTCTGGAGGAAGTCGTCATTGCCGAGCACGAGGCTCGCGTAGCCGTCGGGCACGCCGTAATCGAGCGGATCGAAGGTCGTGATCGCGGTGCCGCTCTGCTCGAAGGCGTAGTTGTCGCCGGGGAACGCGAGCACGGAGTCCACACGGCCCGAGCTGAGCGCATCGAAGGCGGCGACACTCAGCGTCACGCTCTCGGCGGGAGTGGTGCCTCCCGCGTTCGCGATCATGTCGTTCACCACGGCGAGCTCCATCGGCGAACCGAATCCGCCGTACGTGGTGCCCGCGAGATCGGCGGGGGAGGTGTAGCCGGCGCTCGCGAGCGTCGTGAGCACATAGGGCTCGTGCTGGTAGAGCGCCATCAGCGAGGTGATCTTGCTGCCGGCGGCCATCGCGATCAGCGCGGTACGGATGTCGGTGGCGAGCCCGAAGTCGGCCTGCCCCGAGCCGACGAGCGACTCGGGCGTCGACGCACCCCACGGCAGGATCTCGACGTCGAGGCCGGCGTCGGCGAACAATCCCTCCTTGTCGGCGTAGGTCAGTCCGTTGAGCGAGATGTCGGGCAGGTAGCTGAGCGCGAAGGTGACCTTCGTCAGCCCGCCGTCGGAGGTGGCGGAGGTGGAGGAGCCGCCGGCGGCGCTGCAACCGCCGAGCAGGGCGGCGACGCCGATCGCCGCGACGGCCAGGAGTGCGGGTTTTGAAGTGAGAGTAGGCATGGGTATATAAAACGCAGTCTCTGTGACGAGCGCGCGCCGATCGTGTTTCGCCCGTGTAAATTCCGAGTGGGCGGAGGGCGGCTAGGTCCAGCTGGTGCGGTCGCGGATGATGCTCACCGCAAGGGTGCGGTGCGCGAGCACCTCGGCGTGATCCCAGACCGCGTGCAGGGCGGAGTCGCTGTGCGCCTCCGCGCGGTCCACGTAATAGGCGACGACGTTGAACTCCCCGGTCTGCTGCACCACGTAGCGCACGGCGTCGATGGAGCGCAGGGCGTGCAGCACCTCGTCGACCGCCGGGGCCGTGACCGAGAGCTCCACGTGCAGGCCGCGTTCGGTGTTCTCGGTGTCGCGCACGTGGGCGATGAAACGGATGGTGCCGCCCGATTCGAGAGCCATCACGCGGTTGCGGGTGGCCGCGACGGTGAGGCCGATCTCCTGCGACAGCGCGGTGTAGCTGCTCCGTCCGTCGCGCCGCAGCAGCTCGATCAGACGCTGGTCGATCGCGTCGGGCTGATGCACGGTCGCGGCGGCGGCATCGGTCCAGGCGGCATCGGGGGAGATGTTCGTGATGTGCAGGCGCATCAGCACGTTGGTGGCGATCGTGCGCACGCCGGGTAGCGACCGGATCGACTCGATCTGCTCGGCCAGTTCGTCCAGGCTCGCCGACGCCAGCTGCACGAGGAGCGCGGATTCGCCGACGATCTGCGCGAGCCAGGGCGAGGCGAACAGCACGGGATCGGCGACGGTGTCGATCTCGTGGTCGAGCTGCACGCGCGAGATCGACACGATGCTCTCTGCGCTGAGGCCGGGGTGCACGATGACGGTGGGGACGATGGTCTCCGAGCGCAGCAGATGCTTCACGCGAGCCCGCACGTTCGTCTCAGCCGCGCCCAGCCGGGCCGCGATCGCGGCGTAGGTCATTCGCGGCGCATCCGTCAAGCACTCGATGATGCGAGCGTCGAGCGGGTTCGTTTCGGGCACGCCTCGACGCTAGCGCACCTCGTTCGGGCGGCGGCCCGGCCCGGCGGCAGGTCGGGGAGGTCAGCTCGAGAAGAGCTCGGCGGCCACCGGGTCGAGCATGACGGGCAGGCCGGTGATCCGCTCCACCTCGGCCTCCGATTCGGCGGCGAGCCGGAGGTGCGCGTCACGGAAGACGTAGTGCGCCCTCTGCCCGATCCAATCGGCCGGCAGCAGTTCCTGAGGCAGGTCGGGGTCGCGGAACGGGAAGTGCCGGTACTCGTCGGTGAGGCGCACCCGCGCGACCAGGGCGTCGGTGCCGGTGAGGGCCGGGATCTCGCCGAAGCGCTCGACGAAGCTGGTGTACTCCTGCTGCAGGTCGTCGAGGTTCCAGCACCGCGCGGCGATGCTGCGGTCGTCCTCGGGGCCGAGGCTGCGGCAGTGCAGCAGGTCGAGACTCTGCACCGGGCGGTCGGCCAGGATGCGCCGGGCGGGCTCCAGGCGGTCGTGCGGGCTCATCCAGGTCGACGGGGTGAGCTGGCCGTAGCCGAGCCAGGCGAGATCCTTCCGGGTGCCCTCCCGATCGGCTCGCCGGCTCTCGGGGAACTTGACGAGCACCATCGACCACTCCCCGTTCCAGTCGGTGTGCGGGTGCCGGAAGATGCGCTCGCGACCCTCGTCGAGCAGGTCCCAGCCGCGGCGGCTGAGCACGTAGCTCACCTCGCGGCCCGCCCTCCGGGTGTCGAACCAGCCCTCCTTGCGCAGCCTGGTCATCACCACGCGGGCCGTGCCGGGCTCGATCCCGAACAGTCCGAGGAGCTCCGTGAGGCTGCTCAGCCGCGCCTCGCCGGAGCCGCAGTAGCGCAGGTAGTCGCCGAAGAGCGTGAAGACGACGGACCGTGGTTTCATCCTGACAGTCTGCACTCCAGGCGGCTCTCATCCGGGCATCACGCGTCGATAAGTGACATCAAATTGACGGTGCCCCTAGATTCGTTACATAATGGGAGGGTAGTGGCCCCGTACTGAAGCGAGATCTTTCAATGACGAAACGTATTGCCACCATCGGTGGCGGCCCTGGCGGACTGTTCTTCGCGACGCTCATGAAGCGTCACCGCCCTGACTGGACCGTGACGCTCTTCGAGCGCAACCAGGCATCCGACGCCTTCGGATTCGGTGTGGTGTTCTCCGATGCCACCCTCACCGCGATCAACGCGGCCGACCCGGTGCTGAGCGACGGACTGACGCGCTTCGGGGTGCACTGGGATCGCATCGACGTGCGGCTGAAGGGCGAGACCGTGTCGTTCTGCGGCAACGGCATGGCGGCCATCCACCGCAAGACCCTGCTGCATCTGCTGCAGGAGGCCGCCCGCGACGCCGGGGTCGAGCTGCGTTTCGGCGAGTTCGTGACCCCCGACGACCTCGGCGACTACGACGTGGTCGTGGCCGCCGACGGCGCCAACTCCGCTTTCCGCGAGCGGATGATCGGCGATCTCGGCCACCACGTCGAGACGGCGGAGGCGAAGTTCATCTGGTTCGGCACCACGACGATCTTCGACGGACTGACCTTCTTGCACCAGCAGAACGAACACGGCAACTTCGCCGTGCACGCCTATCCGATCAGCGACGAGGTGAGCACCTTCATCGTCGAGACCGACGAGGAGACCTGGCGCGCTGCCGGGCTCGACGAGTTCGACGTGACTCAGCCCCCCGGCCCCTCCGACGAGAAGACGCGGGCCTACCTCACCGAGCTGTTCTCGGCGGAGCTGGCCGGGGGAACCCTGCTCACCAACAACTCCCGCTGGGCCAACTTCCGCACCCGCCGCACGGAGCGCTGGCACTCCGGGAAGACGGCCTTCCTCGGCGACGCCGTGCACACCGCGCACTTCAGCGTCGGCTCCGGCACGAAGATGGCGATGGAGGACGCCATCGTGCTCGCCCGCGAGCTGAGCGAGCGGCCCGACGACCTCACCGCCGCTTTCGAGGCCTACGAGGGCGAACGCGTGCCGAAAGTGGCGCGCATCCAGAACGCGGCGGGCCCCAGCCTCCGCTGGTGGGAGAACTTCGGCGACTACTACGACGCCTTCGAGCCGTGGCAGTTCGGCTTCCACTTCTTCTCCCGTAGCATCCCGCTCAGCAAGATCCGCGTGCGCGATCCCGAGTTCGCCGAGCTGGCGGAACAGGGCTGGGCGAAGCGCCACGGCAGCACGGTGCTCGCGACGCCGCTCACGGTGGGCGAGGAGACCGTGCTCGGGCGCGCCCTGACCTGGGGCGGCGACGGGGAGCTCATCCACGAGGCCTCGGGCACCCGGCTGTCGTCGGACGAGGCCTTCGTGCTCGACGCGACCGCTCCGCAGCCCGTTCCGGAATCGGCGGGACTCGTGATCGTCACGGGGGGCTCGGAGAACGAGCGGATCGCCGCCGCCGAAGCGGTGAGCATCAAGCCGGGCCTCACCGTCCTCGTCGAGCTGGCCGGCCTCGAGCCCGATCTCGCCGAGACCATCATCCTCTCCGGGCGCGCCTCGGCCGTGATCGCCCGATGACCGTGGAGGTGCTCGCGCCCCTCTTCGCCCCCCGGGGCATCCTCGTGCTGGGGGCGTCGACGTCGCCCGACAAACTCGGCGCGGTGATGGCGCGCTCGTTGTCGACCGCGGGCGTTCCACTGGCCCTGGTCAATCCGCGAGCCGGGGTGCCGGGATTCGTGGCCACGGTCGCCGAGGGAGCGCGCCTGATCGCGGCCGAGGGGGGTCGTCCCGACCTCGCGGTGCTCTGCGTTCCCGCCGCGGCGACCCCGGATGCCCTGACGGAGTGCGCCGAGGCCGGGGTGCGGGCCGCACTGGTGTGCTCCGGGGGCTTCGGCGAGACCGGCGAGCCGCAGGGCATCGCCCTCGACGAGGCCGTGCAGGCGTCGATCGCGGCCTCGGGACTGCGCCTGCTGGGGCCCAACACCTCCGGCTTCTTCGCTCCGGCCCGATCGCTCATCGCCAGTTTCGTGCCGGGCGCGCACGAGCTGCCGGCCGGTGACGTCGCAGTGGTCGCGTCGAGCGGCGGCGTGAACCATCTGCTGTCCTACCGTCTCGCGGGCGCCGGCCTCGGCCTCAGTCTCGCGGTCGGGCTGGGCGCCGGGCTCGACGTCGACCACGCCGCGGTGCTCGAGTACCTGGCCGACGACGAGGGCACACGCGTGATCGCCCTGCACCTCGAGAGCACCCGCGACGGCGAGGCGCTCCTGGCCGCGGTGCGCCGGGCGTCGGCGCGCAAGCCGGTCGTGGCCCTGGTCGTGGGCCGGGGAGACGTCTCCGAGTTCGCCCAGTCGCACACCGGCGCGCTCGCCACGTCGTGGCGCACCACCCGCTCGGTGCTGCGCCAGGCCGGAGCCGTGCTCGTCGACGACGAGGACCAGCTGGTGGCGGCGGTGGCGGGCCTGCGCGCCGGCCGGCTCGCCGCGCACCCGTCACCCGGGGTGGCCCTGGTCACCGGCCAGGCGGGCCCCGGCCTGCTCATCGCCGATGCGCTCGCCGAGGCGGGGGTCCGGGTGCCGCGGCTGTCCGACCGGTCCGTCGCGCGGCTCGGCGAACTGCTGCCGCCGCTCACGTTCCAGGCCAACCCGGTCGACACCGGGAGGCCCGGCCCGGGGTTCTCCGAGGTCGTCCGCACGGTGGCGGCGGACGCGTCGATCGAGCTGGTCGGCGTCTACGGGCTCACCGAGCCCGTGCTCGACATGGTCGGCGCCGTCGGGGAGGCCGGCGCGGACACGCCCGTGATCGTGGCCATGGACGGCCCCGCGTCGGAGATCGCTCCGGTGCGCGCCGCGGCCGCGGCGGCCGGACTCCCGTTCCTCACCGGGCCGAGCGCCCTGGCCCGCGCGCTCGCCGCCGTCGTGGAGGACGCCCGCATCCGCGCCGAGGCCGAGCACCAAGCCGGCCTCGCGGAGGATCCGCTCGTCGCCCCAGTGGTCGACGACACCGGCGGATGGGACGAGCCGGCCACCAAGGCGCTCGTCGCCGCGCTCGGCATCCCGATCCCGCCCAGTCGCGTGGTCGCCCTCGACACCGGCCGCACGGCCGCGCACGCCGCGCTCGACGAGCTCGGCGCACCGATCGCGGTCAAGCTGGTCGACGCCGCGGTGCTGCACAAGACGGAGCTCGGCGGTGTGCACCTCGGCATCTCCGATCACGCGGCGCTCGACACCGCGCTGGACGCCCTCGAGAGCATCGGCAGCCGGCGGGTGCTGCTCGAGCGGATGGCTCCCGGGGGAGTCGACCTCATCGTGGGCGTGCGCCGCGACCCGGTGTTCGGACCGATCGTGCTCGTGGGTCTCGGGGGAGTCGCCGCAGAGGCCTCGGCCGACGTCGCGATCCGCTCCGTGCCCCTCACCCGCGCGGCCGCCGAGGCGCTCGTGCGCGAGCTCCGGGGGAGCGAGCTCCTCTTCGGCTGGCGCGGCGGCCCCGTGCTCGACATCGCGGCGTTCGCCGGCCACCTCGCCGCACTCGGCGCCCTGGTGCTCCGGAACCCGTGGATCGACGAACTCGAATTGAACCCCGTGCGCCTCACCGTCGACGGTATCGTCGCCCTCGACGCGGTGCTCATTCCCCGAAAGGACGACGATGTCAACGCCGACTCGTGACGGCCTCGTGCCGTGGCCTCAGGACCTGGCCGACCACTACCGCGCGCAGGGCTTCTGGCGCGACGAACCGCTCTGGGCCGCCATCTGGCGCGCGGCCGACGACCACCCCGACGACGTCGCGGTCGTCGACGGCGACACGCGCCTGAGCTACCGCGAGCTCATCCAGCGCGCGGACGGCGTGGCCCGCCGCTTGCTGGACCTCGGCATCGCGGCCGACGACCGCGTCGTGGTGCAGCTGCCCAACAGCTGGCACTTCGCGGTGTTCACTCTCGGCTGCCTGCGCGCCGGGGTCATCCCCGTGATGGCCCTGCCGGCGCACCGGCGTTTCGAGCTCGAATACCTGGCCCGGCATGCCGAGGCCGTGGCGGTCGTGGTCCCCGACTCGCACCGAGGATTCGATCACCAGGATCTGGGAGACCAGTTGAAGGAGGCGGTGGACAGCGTGCGCTCGGTCATCGTCGCCGGGGTGGCCGGAGACCACAACGTGAGTCTCGACGCGCTCTGCGAGCTGCCCGACGACCCCGACGCGCTGCGGCTCGCCTTCGACTCCGCCGACATCTCGCCCGACGCGGTGGCCGTCTTCCTGCTCTCCGGCGGCACGACGGGGCTGCCGAAGCTCATCCCGCGCTCGCACAACGACTACGCCTACAACCTGGTGGCCACGACCGCGACCGCGGAGATGGATGCCGGCAGCGTCTACCTGGTGGTGCTGCCGGCGGGCCACAACTTCCCCCTGGCCTGCCCGGGCTTCCTCGGCGCCCTCGCCCTCGGCGCCCGGGTGGTGATGCTCCCCTCGCCCGAGCCGGAGAAGGCGTTCGCGGCGATCCAGAGCCACGGAGTGACGCATGTCGCCGCCGTGCCCGCGGTCGTGCAGCGGTGGATCGACTACGAGGCCGAGCACCGCACCGGCCGTCTGGGGAGCCTCAGCGTTCTGCAGGTCGGCGGGTCGCGGCTGGTCGACGAGCTCGCCGCGCGGGTCACGCCGGTTCTCGGCTGCCGGTTGCAGCAGGTGTTCGGCATGGCCGAGGGCCTCATCAACACCACGAGGCTCGACGACCCGCACGACGTGATCGTGCAGACCCAGGGCCGCCCGGTGTCCTCCGGAGACGAGGTGCGCGTGGTCGACGAGGAGGGGCGCATCCTGCCGGCCGGCGAGCACGGCGTCCTGGAGACCAGGGGGCCCTACACGCTGCTCGGCTACTACCGGGCGCCGGAGCACAACAAGCGCTCGTTCACCGAGGACGGCTGGTACATCACGGGCGACATCGTCGAGCTGCGGCCCGACGGCAACCTGATCGTGCAGGGCCGGAACAAGGACATGATCAACCGTGCCGGTGAGAAGGTCTCCGGCGAGGAGGTCGAGAACCTCATCTACCGGCTGGACGCGGTGGAGATGGTCGCCGCCGTGGCGATGCCCGATTCCGATCTCGGCGAGCGCGTGTGCGCCTACGTCATGGTGCGCGAGCATTCGGAGTCGCTCACCCTGGCCCAGGTGCAGGACGTGATGCGCGAGGCCGGCGTGGCGGCGTTCAAGCTGCCCGAGGTGCTCGTGCTGATCGACGAGATGCCGATGACGAAGATCGGCAAGATCGACAAGAAGGCGCTCCGGGAGGACCTCGCCGAACGCGGGCCGCTGGCGCCCGGCTCGGCGGTCGACGCCCGCTCGGCGGCCTCGTTCGCCTCCGGTCTCAGCTGAGCAGCGGCGCGAGGTCCTCGGCGGCCCGCCGCAGCTCGCGCACGATGGCGTCGCGGTGCTCCGCCACGTAGTCATGCCCCGCCACGGCCATGACGACGTTCACGAGCACCGCGTCGGCGTCGCGCACGCCGATGGCGATCGATGACGTGCTCCGGGCCGTCCCCGCCTCGAGGGTGGCGATCAGGGGGCGCCCGTCCGGATCGAGGATGCACTCCGGCTCGGCCGCATCCGCCTCCTCCTCAGCGAGCACCAGACGCCCGGCGGCCGAGGCGGCGAGGTCGTTGATGACGTGGCTCCGCTCCTGCAGCGGAAAGCGGTCGTCCTCGTCGAGCACCCGGATGCGCGTGCCGTAGACGCTGAACAGGTGCACCGCGATGCCGAGCGCCGCGCGGATGCCGCCGACGGTGGACGCCACGGCGCGTGTGACCCCGACCGCCGGGTGCGACTCGGCGAGCGCGCCGATCCGGGCGCCCAGCGCGAAGCCGCTCAGGTCGCCGAGGCGCACCACGTACTCCTCGCGCACGAGCAGGTTCAGGATGCGGTAGGTCGTGGCCGGGGAGAGCCCGAGTCGCGAGGCGATGTCGCGCGCCGTCACCCCGGAGCCGGCCGTCGCGATCTCCTCCAGCACGGCCAGGGCGTGCGCGATGGCGCGCGGCTGATTGTTGTTCAGATCGCGAAGGGGCTGTTCGCGGCTCATGTCAGCGCTCGGAGGCGTGGGCGGAGGTCTCGAACCGGGCTTCGACCCCGGTCGGCACCAGATCGCGCTCGTCGGTCTGGTCGTACACGCCCACCGTCACGATGCCCCGTCGACGGACCTTGAGCGCGAACGCCGCCCACACCGCCGCGATCAGGAGCACCGGAACCAGGACGGCGACCACGCCCTCGACCAGGTTCCAGACCACGAAGCAGAGCACGACCACGACGATCGCCGATCCCACCGCGTACGCCGCGACGCTCGCGATCAGGAGGGGTTCGCCGATCCTCCGCCGGAAGCGGGGGAGCAGCAGACAGGCGATCGCGTAGGCCAGACCGCAGCCGATCGCCGAGGTCGAGAGGGCGACGCCGGTGACGGATTCAGGGCGTGCCGTGAACGACATCGCCGCCAGTGCGGTGAGCAGCACGAGCCCGGCCACGCCGTACGCGGCCCGCATCGGGAGCCGGTTGCGCCGGTCGACCCGCCCGAGCGCCGCCGGGAGCAGTCCGTCGCGGCTGAGCGTGAAGACGAGCCGGATGACGCCGTTCAGCGACGCGATGAAGGCCGCGAGGTAGGAGAGCAGGATGCCGACGTCCAGAGCGATCACCAGCAGGGTCGAGGTGCCCGGGGTGGACGGGTCGACGTCGCCGACGGCGGTGAAGGCGCCCCGGGTCTGGAAGCCGGCGTACTGCCCGAAGAAGCTCAGCGCGAAGATGACCGCCGCGACCACCACCGAGAGCACGAAGGAGCGCGGCACGTCGCGGAACGGCCTCTGCGCTTCGGCCCCGAGGGTCGCCGAGGTCTCGAAGCCCACGAACAGCCCCACGGCCACCGCGGCGCCGGCCCCGACGGCCGCGGGGTCGGCCTCCGTCGGCATCAACGGGGGCACCACGCCCCAGTTGGCGACGATCAGCACCGACATCACCACCACGATGGCGAGTACCGCCAGCAGCTCGACGATCAGGGTGATGCGGGTGGACGGCCGCACGCCGATGGCGAAGAGGGCGAGTCCGAGCACCGCCACGAGCACGAGCAGCAGCGGCATCCAGGCGTCGACGGGCACGGCGGGCAGGGCGAAGCGGAGGAGCACGCGCGCGGAGGACGCCGCGCCGACGAGCACCCCGACGGTGATGCCGAGCGTGCCCACCAGGAGCGCGGCCCCCGCCGCGGTCGCCGTGCGCACCCCGCCGGCCCACGCGGCATAGCTGTAGACGGATCCACTCGTCACCATGCGCCGGGCGTACTGGGTGACCGTGGCCACGACGAAGGCGATGAGCACGAAGCCGATCAGCAGCGAGAGGGTGCTCGCGTCGCCGGCGACGGCGTACAGGGCCACCGGGATGGTGGCTCCCGCGGCGGACGGCGCGACGGCGGAGATGGACTGGCCGAAGAGATCCAGCGGACCCACCGAGCGTCGCCGCAGCTCCGCGAGCGGCGACCGCTTCGGCACCCGGATGCGGGCCCGGCTCGTGCGCGGCCGCACGAGGGTCATCGACTTCCTGATCGACGCCTCGAGATCACGCATGTCGCGACCCTAAGCCGCGGGCGTTTCGCGCGCGTGACGCGCTCGTTTCCGGCCGACGACCCCGTTTAAGACACGACAGAGGAGTGTCTCGCGCGAGGTCGAGAAGACGTCACCGTCCCGAAACGGCGATGCAACGGGAGCGGGGCAGGGTCGAGTCATCAGCACCCCCGCTGAGCAGATCGGAGCGTCATGACTACATCATCGCAGCCCCCGCTGGCTCCGGCTCCGGCCGAGTCCGCGGCCGGAACGGGCCGGGCCGGCACGCTGGGTACCGCCACCATCGTCTTCATGGTCGCGGCGGCCGCGTCGCCCCTGTCGATCCTCGCGGGCGTGGTCCCGCTCGGCTTCCTGTTCGGCAACGGGATCGGCCTGCCGGTCATGTTCGCGGTCGCCGGCGCCGCGTTCATCCTCTTCTCGGTGGGGCTGGTCGCGATGGCGGCGCGGGTCACGCAGTCCGGCGGCTTCTTCGCCCTGATCTCCCAGGGCGCCGGCCGGGTCCCCGGGGTCGCCGCCTCCTACGTCGCGCTCGTCGCCTACTGGTCGCTGATCGTCGGAATCGCCTCGTACCTCGGCTATGTGATCGAAGTCACGCTCGCGGGCAATTTCGGGTTCGACGTGCCCTGGTGGGTGTTCGCCGTGCTCGCCCTCCTGGTGGCCGGCGCGCTGGGCTTCCAGCGCATCGACACGAGCTCGAAGGTGCTCTCGGTGCTGCTGATCGCCGAACTGCTCGTCGTGCTCGCGCTGACCGTCGCCGTCGTGGTGACCGGGGGCGGGGAGGGTCTCTCGCTGCAGCCGTTCGCCCCGTCGGAGATCTTCTCGGGCTCTCCGGCGATCGGCCTGGTGTTCGCCGCCCAGGCGTTCATCGGGTTCGAGGCCACGGTGATCTACCGCCGGGAGGCCCGCAACCCTGCCCGCACGATCCCGCGCGCGACCTACCTCGCCGTGTTGCTCGTCGGGCTCTTCTACGTCGTCTCCTCCTGGATGCTCGTGATGGCCTGGGGCCCGAGTCAGGCCCTCGACGTGGCCGCCGCCGACCCGGGCTCGATGCTCCTGGCCACCGCCGACCGCTACCTGGGCTCCTTCGGCCAGGTCGCCGTCGAGGTGCTGCTGATCACGAGCCTCTTCGCCGCCGTGCTGTCGTTCCACAACGTGCTCAACCGCTATCAGCGGTCGATGGCCCAGGCCGGCGTGCTCCCGGCCTACCTGGCGGAGGTCCACGAGCCGACGGGCGCCCCGCGTCGCGCGGCGGCCGTGCAGACCGTGGTCAGCGTGGTGCTGGTGGTCGTCTTCGCACTGCTCGGGCTCGATCCGGTCGTGCAGGTCTTCGCCTGGCTGCCGAGCGTCGCGGCCCTGTCGGTGCTCGTGCTCATGGCTGTCGTGTCGGTCAGCGTGGTGATGTACTTCCGCCGGTGGCCGGCCGGCGTCGGCGTCTGGAAGCGCATCGTTGCGCCGGTGCTCAGCGTGGTCGCGCTGGTGGGGATGATCGTGTTCGTGCTCATCTACTTCCCGCTGCTGACCGGGGAGTTCGACGCCGACGGCAACCCGTTCTACGGTCCGGTCAGCCTCGTGCTGGTGGGCATCATCGTGCTGGCCGCCGTGGGCGGCGCCGTGCGGGCGCTCGTGATGCGCACGCGCGCCCCCGAGCAGTACGCAGCCCTCGCGTCGACCCTCCACGAGTGATCCCCGCGGGTCTCCTCGATGATCCTGCACGCCGTCGCCCTCGGATTCGCGGTGGTCGAACTCGCGCTGACCTCGGTCGCACGCCGGGCCCGCCCGCGCTCCACGGCCGCTCTGGCGGCGTCGGTGGCGATGGTCGCTGCGATGGCCGACGGTGGTCTGTTCGGGCCGCCCGTGCTTCCCTCGCTCGCCTGGACGGCGATCCTGGTCGCAGGCGCGCTGGGGATCGCGCTGTGGGGGCGACTGCGTGCGGCATCGGGGCACGGCGCTCCGGTTCCGCGAGGCGCCCTCGATCCGGCGCTGGGCCTGATCGCCATGGCGTTCCTGCCCCTTCTCGGCTCGGGTCACACCGCCGAGAGCGTCGGCGGGCACGGTCACGGCTCGAACGGGGCGGCTCTCCTGGTTCTCCTCCTCGGCCTGCTCGCCGCCATCGCGGTCTCCGCGATCCGGTCGTGGCTCAGGCGGTCCGGAGGCCGGAACGCCGTCGTGGCGCGCGCCTGCATGCTGTGCTCCCTCACCACCATGATGGCGGCGGTCGTCCGTTGACCGCCGTCGTCTCCGCTCCAGGAAAGAAGGAATGATCGTGTCAGCATCCGTTGAGACAACCCACCCGCTGGATCCGCTGTCGGCGGCCGAGATCTCCCGGGCTTCGGCCCTCGTGCGCGCTTCGGAGGGATTCCCCCGCACGGCGCGCTTCGTGAGCATCGAGCGGCAGGAGCCGACGAAGCCCGAGCTCGAGGCCCACGCCGGCGGTGCCGACGTCGAGCGTCGTGCGTTCCTCGTCATCCGCGACGTCGAGTCGGCCCGCACGCTGGAGGCCGTGGTCTCGTTGACGTCCGGCTCCGTTCTGTCGGTGGTGCACGTGCCCGACGTGCAGCCGGGGCTGCTGTTCGAGGACTTCCTCGCGGTCGAGGAGCTCGTGCGGAGCGACCCGCGCTGGCAGGAGGCCATGCACAAGCGCGGCGTCACCGAGTACGACCACGTGATGATCGAGCCGTGGCCGTGCGCCTACCTCGATGAGGACGACGCCCCCTCCCGGCGGCTGAACCGGCCGCTCACCTACGTGCGGTACAGCGAGGACGAGAACGCGTACGCGCATCCGGTGGACAACCTCACCGTGCTGGTCGACCTGGACTCGCGCGAGGTGCTCGAGGTCACCGACGCCGGCGTGGTGCCGATCCCGGAGCGCCCGGGGGAGTTCTGGACGCCCGAGGAGATCGCGAACCCGGAGAACATCCCCACCTTCCCCGGCGCGCGCACCGACCTGAAGCCCCTGGAGATCACGCAGCCCGAGGGCCCGAGCTTCACGGTCGACGGCCACGAGGTGTCCTGGCAGAAGTGGCGGTTCCGGGTCGGCTTCACGCCGCGGGAGGGCCTCGTGCTGCATCAGCTCGGCTACGAGGACAAGGGCCGGCTGCGCTCGATCGCGCACCGCATCTCGATCTCGGAGATGGTGGTGCCCTACGCCGACACCGCGCCCACCCAGATCCGCAAGGCCGTGTTCGACGGCGGTGAGGACGGCCTGGGCAAGAACGCGAACAGTCTCGAGCTCGGCTGCGACTGCGTGGGCGAGATCCGCTACTTCGACGTGGCGCTGACCGACTCGGCGGGCACCGGCGAGACCCTCGCCAATGCGATCTGCCTGCACGAGGAGGATGCGGGGGTGATGTGGAAGCACACCGACCTGCGCACCGGCCGCAGCATCGTGCGCCGCTCGCGCCGCCTGGTGATCTCGCAGTTCATGACGCTCGCGAACTACGACTACGGCTTCTACTGGTACCTCTACCAGGACGGCACGATCGAGTGCGAGGTGAAGCTCACCGGCATCATGTCGATGGGCGCCTTCGCCGAGGGCGAGGTCCCGCGGCACGGCGCCCGGATCGCTCCGGGCCTGTACGCGCCGCACCATCAGCACTTCTTCAACGCGCGTCTCGACATGGCCGTGGACGGCCCCCGCAACACCGTCGTCGAGGTGGACAGCCGCGCCCTGCCGCTGGGCCCCGACAACCCCTACGGCAACGCCTGGGAGACCGTGTCGACGCCGCTCACGACCGAGGCCGGATCGGGCCGCGACCTGGACTTCGCCCGGGCGCGGTCGTGGAAGGTCGTCAACAACGATGTGCTCAATGTGGCCGGTGACCCGGTGTCGTACAAGGTGATGCCGGGTGAGAACGCCCAGCACCTCCTGCACGACGACGCGCCGGTGCTGCAGCGCGCCGGGTTCCTGCGCCACCAGCTGTGGGTCACGCAGTACGACGAGAAGGAGCGCTTCGCGGCGGGCGACTACCCCTACCAGAGCCCGGGCGGTGAAGGCCTGCCGGCCTACGTGGCGAAGGACCGGCCGCTCGAGAACGAAGACGTGGTGCTCTGGTACACCTTCGGCGTGCACCACATCACCCGCACCGAGGACTGGCCCGTGATGCCCGTGCACCGCACCGGCTTCTCGCTCAAGCCCAGCGGGTTCTTCGACGGCAACCCCGCGCTGGACATCCCCGAATCCACCGCCGAGCACTGCGTGGCGCACCACGACCACAGCGCGAACCACGATCACGGCGCACACGACGGGCACACACACCCCGGCCACTGACGCCCCGGACAGCAGAAGGACCCCGCAGCACACGGCTGCGGGGTCCTTCTGCTGTGGTCTCAGGCGAAGACCACGACCGGCTTCACCGTGACTCCGGAGGCCGAATCCTCGAAGCCCTGGTTGATGTCCTCGAGGGCGTAGTGCTTCACGAGCTTGTCGATCGGGAAGCGTCCTTCCTTCCACAGCTCGATCAGCTTCGGGATGAAGACCTGCGGAACGGAGCTGCCCTGCACCACGGTCTTGAAGGTCCAGCCCTTCACCAGCGACAGACCGATCTCGAACGTCACCTCCGTGCCCGGCTTCGCCGCTCCGACGAGCACGAGGGTGCCGCGGATGCCCAGGGCGTCGGCCGCCTTGCGCAGCAGCTCCGGGCGGGCCGTGGTGTCGACCACGTAGTCCGCTCCTTTGCCGCCGGTGATCTCGAGGATCGCCTCGGTGAGGTCGGAGTCGCGCGTGTTCACCGTGTGCGTGGCGCCCAGCTCGGTCGCCAGCTCGAGCCGCGACTCGTGGATGTCGACCGCGATCACCTTCGAGCATCCCGCGACCCGGCCGGCCATGATTGCGCCCGCACCGACGGCGCCCGTGCCGAGCACGACCAGCGTGCTGTTCAGCGAGGGCTGCAGCTCGTTGAGCACGGTGCCCGCGCCGGTCTGGATGCCGCAGCCCAGCGGGGCCACGATGTCCAGCGGCACATCGGGATCGATCTTGATCACGCTCTCCTGCACCACGTTGGCGTGCGTCGAGAACGACGACTGGCCGAAGAAGTGCGAGGAGATGACCTCGCCGTCCTTGCTGAGGGCCGTGGTGCCGTCCGTCCTGCGGCCGCCGAAGTCGGCGGCGAACAGGTTCTCGCAGTACGCCATCTTCCCTGCACGGCAGAGGTCGCAGTGGCCGCAGTAGGCGGCCGCGAGCAGGACGTGGTCGCCGGGGACCACCGTGGTGACCTCGGAGCCCACGGCCTCGACGATCCCCGCGCCCTCATGGCCCAGCACGGCCGGCAACGGCGTGGGGTAGACCTGGTCGCGGACGATCGCGTCGGTGTGACAGACACCGCTCGCCGCGAGCTTCACCCGCACCTCGGTGGGCCGGATGTCGTCGAGCTCGAGTTCTTCGATGGTGAGGGGTTCGTGGGGCGCGCGGGCGACCGCGGCCGTGACAGTCGTCGTCATCTGGCTTCTCTCCTGGTCGCGTGCTCAGAACGGGTACTGCTGGTCGGAGGGCTCGATGGTGACCCATTTGAGTTCGGTGAACTCGTTGATCACCGCACGCCCGTCGAAGCGGCCGTAGCCGCTCGCCTTGGTGCCGCCGTAGGGAGCCTGGGCCTCGTTCTGCACGGTCGCGCCGTTCACATGCACGTGGCCGGCCTGGATGCGCAGCGCCACCTGGAAGGCCCGCGAGCTGTCCTTGCCGAAGACGGCCGCCGCGAGACCGAACTCGGTGTCGTTCGCGACCTGCACGGCCTCCTCGACGCCCGACACGCGCACGACGGTCGTGATCGGGCCGAAGGTCTCCCGGTCGTAGATGTCCATCGCCGGGGTGACGCGGTCGACGATGGTCGCCGACATCGCGGCGCCGTCGGCGTGGCCGCCGACGACGACCTCCGCACCCTTGGCGACGGCGTCGTCGATCAGCGCGTTGATGCGAGCTCCGGACTCTGCGCGCACCATCGGCCCGACGATGCAGGCGGGGTCGGTGAGCGGGTCGCCCGCGACGAGCGACTTGGCCCGCTCGGTGAACTTCGACACGAACTCGTCGGCCACCGACTCGTCGACCACGAAGCGCTCGGTCGACATGCAGATCTGGCCCTGGTAGAGGAACGACCCGAAGACCGCGGCGTTCACGGCGCCGTCGATGTCGGCGTCGTCGAGCACCACGAACGGCGCCTTGCCGCCGAGCTCGAGCAGGGCGGGCTTGAGGTACTTCGCCGCCACCTGGGCGATGCTGCGCCCCACCGGGGTGGAGCCGGTGAAGTTGACGCGACGCACGGCCGGGTGGGCGATGATCGCCTCGACGACGCGCTCGGCGTCTTCCGGCGCGCTCGTGATGAAGTTGAGCACTCCCGCGGGGAGGCCCGCTTCGTGCAGGATCTCCGCGATGATCGCGTGGGTCTTCGGGCTGGTCTCCGAAGCCCGGAAGACGACCGTGTTGCCGCAGACGATCGGGTAGGCGATCGCCCGAGCGGCGAGCACGCCCGGACCGTTCCACGGAGCCATGCTGAGCACGACGCCGACGGGCTGACGCACGGTCATCGACAGGGCACCCGGCTTGTCGGTGGGGATGGTCTCGCCCTGGATCTGGGTCGCGAGGCCGGCGGCCTCGAGGAACAGCTGCGAGGTGAGGAACGAGTTGAAGCCGGCCCACAGCCCGGCTGCACCGACCTCGGACATCATGGTCTCGATGAACTCGGGGGTGCGCTGCTCCATGATCTGCGCGGCCTTGAGCATCACCGCCCGCCGCTGGCTGGGTCCGGTGGTGCTCCACGTGGTGAACGCGGTCGCCGCCGATTCCACGGCATCGAGCGCGTCTTCGACACTGGCCGCGGCGCCCTCGGTGACGAGGTCTCCACTCAGCGGGCTGCGCCGCTCGAACGTTCGGCCATCACGGGCATCTCGTGCCTCGTTGTCGATGATGAGCTGGGTCTGCATCAGAACTCCCTTGTCGCCTTTGACTGATTCGCGCCGCATCCCTGCGACTATGTAACGGTATCACTCCGAACAACGAAAGTCTGTAACATGTTTTTCAGCAGGCGGCGGAGCTCCGCTTTCTCGTCGTCGGCGAGGCCTCGGGTGAGCACCTCGTCCATCCGGGCGACCCGGGGCCGGAGTGCGGCGAACTCTCCCTCGCCGAGCGTGGTGAGGTGCAGCATGTTGCGGCGCTTGTCGGCGCCGTCGCGGACGCGCTCGATCAGTCCGCGGCGCTCGAGCCGCGCGACGATGTCGGCGATGGTGGAGCGGTCGAGGTCGAGGCGTTCGACCAGCTGCTGCTGACTCGCCCCCGGAGTGCCGGCGAGCACGTTGAGCACGCCGAACTGCACGCTCGTGATCTCGGCCGAGACCTCTCGCTGCCAGACGGCCACGTGCGCCTGCTGCGCGCGCCGGATGAGGTAGCCGGTGTACTCCGAGACGTCGTGCTGCTCGTGCTGCTCGTGCTGTGCGTGCTCCATCACCGGATTCTCGCAGAGCGGAGACGGCGGGCTCAGAGCCAGCGCGGTGCGGCGGCGGGCTCGCCGTCCGAGGACAGCACCCCGTCGGTGCCGCGGCCGGTGGCCCAACGCGCCAGGGCGGCAGCCGTGCCGCGCACGACGATCGCCTCCCTGGCGGCTGTCGCATCCGGGATCGTGTTCACCGTCGGCACCGGCCGGTCGACGGCCTCGAGCAGGTATCGGGGAAGCCCCTCGGCCTCGCGGCGGCGATCCCAGGCGCCGAGGATGTCGGTCAGGAGCGCGTCGAGCAGCTCGGCCGGGAAGTCTTCGAAGCGGCCGCCGTTGCCGAGGTCGACCGCATGGATCCACACCTCGCGGGTGCGCATCCAGACCGTCTCGGAGACCGGCACGATGCGGCCCTGGCCCGTGCGCACCTCGTTCGACCAGGCCTGCTCGGGCAGGTCGCGCCACTCCACGGTGAGGTGGATGGCGGCGTGATCGGAGAGGTTGCGTAGGGCTTGGGTGGGAAGGGTGGCCGAGAACTCGATCTCCTCGTTCCGCTGCGCGGGCGAGGCGTACATCGGGGTCTCGGCCCCCGTGTGCGCCCATTCCACCAGGCGGGTGATCGCCCGGGCGTTGAGACCGACGTGCGCGATCAGGTGCCGGCGGTCCCACCCGGAGAGGAGGGAGGGGCCGTCGAAGTCGGCGTCGCTCAGCTCGTTCAGCTTGCGGGAGTAGTAGGCCTGCCCGCGGCGCGCCAGCAGGAGCGCCGCGGCGATCGCCGGGTCGGTGACCTGGTCGGTGCGCGCCGCCATCGCTCAGCCCTCGACCCGCACGGGGTTGTGGAGTGTTCCGAGGCCCTCGATCACGGTGGTGAGGACCGCTCCGTCGCCGAGGTAGCGCGGAGGCTTCCGGGCGTGGCCGACGCCGCCGGGTGTCCCGCTGGCGATCACGTCCCCGGGGTTGAGGGTGACGATCTGGGAGATGTAGGAGACGAGCGCGGCCGGCCCGAACACCAGGTCGCTCGTGTTCGAGTGCTGCATGACCTCCCCGTCGACCTCGGTGCGGATGTCGGTGTCGACGCCATAGGCATCCGGGGTCACGAGGAACGGGCCGAACGGGGTGGTGGCCTCGAAGGTCTTGCCCTGGAACCACTCCGGGGTGCGGTACTGGTAGTCGCGCATGGTGACGTCGTTGAGCACCGAGTAGCCGGCGATCGCGCCGACGGCCTGCTCGGGGCTCAGGCGGCGTGCCTTCGTGCCGATCACCACGGCGAGCTCGGCTTCCCAGTCGACCGCGTGCGAGGCGTACCCGGGCAGCACGATCTCGTCGTACGGGCCCACCAGGGCCTCGGGGTACTTGGCGAAGAGCGTCGGGAACTCCGGCAGCTCGCGGCCCATCTCGAGGATGTGGTTGCGGTAGTTGAGGCCCACGCAGACGATCTTCGAGGGGGCGGGCACGACCGGCGCCCACGCGGTGTCGGCGATGCCGTCGAGCGGATGCGCGAGGCCGCCGGCCGTCTCGGCGATCGAGCGCCAGTCGGTGTTCGCGAGCAGCGCGCCGACGTCGGCGTACCCGTCGATCTCGACCGCATCGGTCTCGTCGACGCGAACGGCGACGGTGCCGGCCGGGGTGCGGAGGGTGGCGAGTTTCATGTGCGGTGCTTTCTGCTGGGGCTAGGAGGCCGAGGGGACGAAGGTGCGGGAGAAGTTGAGGCGGTCCATGATCGGGCCGTCGGTGAAGCGGAACAGGTCGAACTGCGTGTCGGCGTGCAGCGACCACGGCACCCAGGACGGGACGACGAAGAGGTCTCCGGTCTCGAGGCGCGTCTCCTGATCGCCGAGCACGACGGTGCCCGAGCCCTCGAAGACCTGCCAGACCGCCGAACCCACCTCGTGCGTGGGCGCCGTCGACGCGCCGGCGCGCAGACGGTGGAACTCGCACCGGATGGTCGACATCACGTCGCCGCCGGTGGTGGGGTTGACGTAGCGGATGGCCGCGTGACCCTGCGAGACCGTGGCCGGGAAGCCCTCGTCCTCGAGCTTCAGCTGTTCGGTCAGGGCGGCGTCGGTGTACTCCCAGCGGTAGGCGCTGAGGGGGGAGGAGACCTTGTCCTCCAGCGCGGACAGCGGGCGCAGGCCGGGGTGGGCCCACAGCCGCTCGGCGCGGGAGAACTCGGGGGAGGCCTCATCCGTCACCCGGTCGGAGCCGAACTCGAAGAAGCCGACGTCCATCTGGCTGGCGAACGGGATGTCGAGGCCGTCGATCCAGGCCATCGGGTTCGCGGTGTCGTTGTGGTGCCCGTGGAAGTTCCAGCCGGGGGTCAGCAGCAGGTCGCCGCGGCTCATCCGCACGGGGTCGCCGTTCACCACGGTCCACACCCCTTCTCCCTCCACCACGAAGCGGAAGGCGTTCTGGGAGTGCCGGTGCTCGGGGGCCGTCTCGTGGCCGCCCAGGTACTGGATGGCGCACCAGAGCGTCGGGGTGGCGTAGCCGGTGCCCGGCAGGCCCGGGTTGGTGAGGCCGACCGCGCGGCGTTCCCCGCCCCGCCCGACGGGCACGAGCTCGCCCGAGCGCTCGGCGATGTCGAAGAGCGTCTTCCAGCGCCAGACGTGCGGGATCGCCTGCGGCGACGGGGTCATCGGCATGAGGTCGTCGCGCTGGGTCCACAGCGGCGCCATGTCGTTCGCGGCGAAGTCACGGTAGAGCTGCTCGAGTTCGGGGGTGTCGGCGGAGCCGTCCATCTGCTGCATCGCAGGTCCTCTCGTCGTTGCGACGCCATCGCCGCAAACCGTCAGTACCCCAACTATATGACCGATCGCTCTCCGGGGGAAGACCGGATCATCGACTCAGGCGCGACGGCGGGCGCTGCGGCGCAGGGCGAGGCCCAGCGCGCCGGCGAGCAGCGCGGCGGCGGCGAGGGCCAGGGCCGGCCAGCCGATGCCGGTCTCGGAGAGCCGGACGCCGGATCCGTGCCCCGTCGAGCCGCTGTCGGCATCCGCGTCGTCCGGAGCGGGAGCGCTGCTCGGGGTGGTCTGCGGCCACGGCGTCTGCGAGGGTGTCGGTGTCGGCGTGCTGCTCGGGGGTGCGGAGTGCACCGGGACGGTCACCACGATCCCCTGGGTGGAGCCGTCGTTCGGGTCGGTTCCGGCCGCGGTGGCGACGGCGGCCGGGCCGAGTACTCCGAGGGTGACCGCCGCGACGAGAACGAGACCGCGGATTCCCCGGGCGCGTGGCCGGTGTCGATGGTGCATCCGCTCAGCGTGCCCCGATGATCTGAACGGCGGTCGCGGGCGCGGCGACGGGACGGTGAACGCGCGGTGGAGCGCTCGGCCGCACCCGCCGGGCGGCTCAGCCCTCGAAGAGCGTGCGGAACAGCTGGTCGAGCGGCCCCGCCAGCTCGTCGTGGCCGGCGGATGCGACGGGTTCGACCCCGGCGGAGGCGCGCAGCATGACCACGCCGAGCATCGTGGCGATCGCGAGCTGGGCGCGCAGCAGGAGGGGGGCCGTGTCGGGCTCGTCGGCGTTCCAGCCGGCGGCGGCCGCGAGCTTCTCGGTGAAGTGCTCGAGGGTGTTGCGGCGGATGCGGTCGGCGTTCTCGTCGCCCGAGGAGCGCAGCAGGAGCAGCAGTTGGAGCGGGTCGTCGCCGTTCGGGGCGTTCACGACGTGGGCGATGAGGCGATCGATCACGCCGTCGATGTCCGAAGGGCGGGTGGGCGCCTCGGTCTGGGTGTCGAGCTCGTCGGAGGTGCGCGCCATGCAGGCCTCGAAGAGGCCGTCCTTCGACACGAAGTAGCGGTTGATGAGGGCGACGTTCACGCCCGCGTCGGCCGCGATCTGTCGCACGGTGGTGGCCCGGTAGCCGTCGGTGGCGAAGCGGCGACGGGCGGCGCGCACGAGGGCGCGGCGGGTGGCTTCGGCGTCCCGGCCCGACCGGATCAGCTCGTCGTCGGCCTCGTGGGCTGGGACGGGGGCGATCTCGGCGGACAACTCTGTCTGATTGCTCATCTCTCACTTCCTGCCTCCAGCTTACGCGGTCGCGGTGGCAAGTAAACCCATGTTGACATCGGGCCCCGAGGGAGGAATACTCTCTAAGTCAGCGACTGCTTACATACCCGAGGAGATGCATGTCCACCACCGCCCAGAGCCCGTCCACGGGCTCGACCTCGATGACCGCCGAGAGCGGTCCGCGCCGGCGCGGAACCGCCATCGTGCTGTTCCTCTCGCTCGGCGGTCTGTCGTTCGCCGTGCTCCAGTCGCTCGTGGCGCCCGCGCTGGGCACCATCGGCAAGGACCTCGGGGTCGCCACCAGCGACGCGAGCTGGGTGCTGACCGCCTACCTGCTCTCCGCCGCCGTGCTCACGCCCATCCTCGGGCGCCTCGGCGACATGGTGGGCAAGCGCAAGGTCATCATCGTCGTTCTCGTGCTGCTGCTCGCGGGCACGGTGCTCGCCGCTCTCGCTCCGAACCTCGGCGTGCTCATCGTCGCGCGCATCCTGCAGGGGGCCGCCGGAGCGGTGATGCCGCTCTCCATCGGCATCGTGCGCGACGAGCTCCCGAAGGATCGCGTGAGCGTGACCATCGGTCTGCTCTCGGCCATCTTCGGCATCGGCGCGGGAGTCGGCATCGTCGCGGCCGGCCCGATCGTCGAGAACCTCTCGTGGCACTGGCTGTTCTGGCTCCCGGCGGTTCTCGTGGCCATCGCGCTGCTCGGCGCGATCTTCGGCATCCCCGAGTCGCCGGTGCGCACTCCGGGCCGCCTCGACGTGCTCGGCACGGGCATCCTGACCGTCGGACTCGTCGGCCTGCTCCTCGCCATCAGCGAGGGCGAGAAGTGGGGCTGGGGCGACGTCAAGACCGTCGGCCTGATCGTTCTCGGCGCCGTCGCGCTCGTGGTGTTCGTGTTCGTCGAGCTGCGCGTCAAGAACCCGCTGATCGACGTGCGCCTGTTCAAGCACCGCGGCGTGTGGACTGCGCACGTGGCCGTGCTCGCCTTCGGTTTCGCGATGTTCGGCACCTTCATCCTCGTGCCGACCCTGCTGCAGCTGCCCACGGCGCTCGGCTACGGCTTCGGCAAGAATGTGACCGAATCGGGCCTCTACCTGCTGCCGACCGTCGTGGCGATGGTGATCTCGGGCGTCGTCGCGGGCATCCTGATCCGCCTGGTCGGGCCGAAGATCCCGATGATCATCGGCGCGGTCTCGGTGACCGTGGCGTTCCTCATCCCGGCGCTCGGGCACACCGAGGAGTGGCAGATCCTGACCTCGGGCATCCTCACCGGCATCGGTATCGGCATGGCGCTCGCCTCGGCGTCGAACGCGATCGTGGAGAGCGTGCCCGCCGCGCAGACCGGTGAGGCGATCAGCGCCAATACCGTCATCCGCACCATCGGCAGCAGCATCGGGACCGCCGTCATCGCCGCGCTCATCTCCTCGAACGTGAGCGCCCAGGGCGCCCCCCTCGACGAGGCGTTCACGATCGGGTTCTGGGCCTCGGCCGGGGTCGGCGTTCTCGCCATCGCCGCCGCGCTCGCCGCTCCGGGGCTGCGCGCCCGTCGCCGCGAGGCGGTCGCGGCCGGCGTCGAGGACTTCGGCGAGTAGCCGGGCGGCGGATCACCGCGGAGAAGGGCCGTCCTGCGGGGCGGCCCTTCTCCGCGTCACGGCCCGGTCGGCGGCGTGGGCAGGGGCTGCGGATGCCGGCGCGCGTGCACCGTGAGATACAGCCGGTGCGCGGTGATCACGAGCAGCAGCCAAGTGGCTCCGAGGAGCCAGCCGGCCAGCACGTCGGTGAACCAGTGATGGCCGAGGAACACCCGGCTGAGCCCGACCAGGAGGGCGAACACCGCGGCGGCGACGGCCGTGAGCACACGCGTGCGCTGCCGCTTCTGCCGCAGGATCAGCAGGTAGGCGATGATGCCGACCACGGCCACGGCATTGAGGGTGTGGCCGCTCGGGAACGACGCCGAGAACTCGTAGGGCGGCACGGCGTCGGCCAGCGGCGGACGCACGCGGTCGATGAGGTTCTTGCCGGCGATCGTCATCAGCAGCGAGCCGCCTCCGGCCGCGACGATGAGGATGACCGGGGTCCAGGAGCGCCGGTGGATCGAGAGGATCAGGAGCGCGGTCACGGCGATCACCGGCATGCCGATCGGCCCCGCGATCTCGGTGAAACCGGTGACGATCACGTCGGCCACGGGGGAGCGGAGGGAGATGGCGAACTCGAGCAGGGGCTGATCGAGGCCGGCCACGCCGTCGGCGTCGGTGATGCTGTCGTACACGGCCGCCACCGCGACGCTCAGGAGCCCCACCACGAGCAGCCCCACGGCGAGCAGCACCAGGAGGGTGCCGTTCTGGCCGAGCCGCTCGCTCATCCGGTGCGCCAGCCGGGCCAGGCCGCGGCCGCCGCGGGTGTCCCACCGGGTGAGGTCGGTCGAGCCGACGAAGCGGTCGTCGCCGAGCTCGCCGCGCACCCCCGTCTCGGAGGGCGGAGGCGGATTCGTGTGCGGGCTCATCCTTGAGACGGTACCGCGCCGCCTGCCGGACCGCCCGGGGAGAACTCTCAGGCCGGCGCGGCGCGACCGCCCTCCGCCCGGGAGATTCCGGTCGGGCGACCGCGGCGCATCCGGGCGGGTTTAGTGTTGAAAAGGTGATGCGTCCAACCATCGCAACGGTCGGCGAGCTCCGGTCTTCCGGGCACGTCCTGAAGCCCTTGCGTCAAGAGATCCGCGACAACCTGCTCTCCGCCCTGCGCGAGGGCCGAGACCCGTGGCCGGGGCTGCACGGCTTCGAGAGCACCGTCATCCCGCAGCTCGAGCGCGCGCTCCTCGCCGGGCACGACGTCGTGCTGCTCGGTGAACGAGGACAGGGCAAGACGCGCCTGCTGCGCACCCTGGCGGGCCTGCTCGACGAGTGGTCGCCCGTGATCGAGGGCTCCGAGCTCGGGGAGCACCCGTTCGAGCCCATCACGAGCGTGAGCATCCGGCGTGCCGCCGAGCTCGGCGACGAACTGCCGGTCACCTGGCGCCGTCGCGAGGAGCGCTACGTCGAGAAGCTCGCCACGCCCGACACGAGCGTCGCCGACCTCATCGGCGACGTCGACCCGATGAAGGTGGCCGAAGGGCGTTCGCTCGGCGACCCCGAGACCATCCACTTCGGGCTGATCCCGCGGAGCCACCGCGGCATCGTGGCCATCAACGAGCTGCCCGACCTGGCCGAGCGCATCCAGGTGGCGATGCTCAACGTGATGGAGGAGCGCGACATCCAGATCCGCGGCTACGTGCTGCGTCTGCCCCTCGACGTGCTCGTGATGGCGAGCGCGAACCCCGAGGACTACACCAACCGCGGCCGCATCATCACGCCGCTGAAGGACCGCTTCGGCGCCGAGATCCGCACCCACTACCCCACGGAGCTCGCCGACGAGGTGGCCGTGATCCGGCAGGAGGCCGAGCTCGTGGCGGAGGTGCCCGACTACCTGGTCGAGATCCTGGCGCGCTTCACCCGCGCCCTCCGCGAATCGAGCGCGGTCGACCAGCGTTCCGGCGTGAGCGCGCGCTTCGCCATCGCCGGCGCCGAGACCATCGCGGCCGCGTCCCTGCACCGCGCCACCCGCCAGGGCGAGCCGGATGCGGTGGCCCGGCCGGTCGACCTGGAGACCGCCGTCGACGTGCTCGGCGGCAAGATCGAGTTCGAGTCGGGCGAGGAGGGGAGGGAGGACGAGATCCTCGACCACCTGCTGCGCACGGCGACCGCCGAGGCCGTGCGGGCGCACCTGCGCGGAATCGACTTCGGGCTCCTCGTCGACGCCCTGGAGGCCGGCACGATGGTGACCACCGGCGAGCAGGTCGCCGCGCGCGACTTCCTGACCGGACTGCCCTCGCTCGGCGAGTCGGAGCTCTACGACGAGGTGTGCGAGCGGCTCGGCGCCACGAGCGACGGCCAGCGGGCCGGCGCGATCGAGCTCGCGCTCGAGGGGTTGTACCTCTCGCGGCGCATCAGCAAGGAGACCGGCGGGGGCGAGACCATCTATGGCTAGCGCGCGCGGAGACGTCGGCGCCTGCCACCTCGCGCCGGAACGACGGATGCCGCGAGCCGGTGCCGGCCGGGAGTCCGTCGTCTGCGGCATCCGGGCGTCGTCTCCGTCGTCTCGGGGGCGGGCGGCGGCCGGTGCCGGTGCCGTCGGGTGCGGGGTGCGTCGTGGCTAGGGCCAATCGGCGACTCACCCGGGGGGCCCGGTACGGCAAGTACGCCGGCGGGCCCGATCCGCTCGCCCCGCCGGTCGACCTCGCCGAGGCCCTCGACGCGATCGGGCAGGACGTGATGGCCGGCTATTCGCCCGAGCAGGCGATGCGCGAGTTCCTGCGCCGCGGCGGCCGCGAGCAGGCGGGACTCGACGACCTCGCGGGGCGCGTGGCGGAGCGCCGGCGCGAACTCACCCGCCGGCACAACCTCGACGGCACCCTTCAGGAGATCAGACAGCTGCTCGATCAGGCCGTGCTCGCCGAGCGCAAGCAGCTCGCCCGCGACGCCCTGATGGACGAGGGCGACCGCGCCCTCGCCCAGATGCAGCTCGACGCCCTGCCGGCCTCGCCGGCGGCCGCCGTGAGCGAGCTCAACGGCTACGACTGGAAGAGCCGCGAGGCGCGCGCCGATTTCGAGAAGATCAAGGACCTGCTCGGCCGCGAGCTGCTCGACCAGCGCTTCGCCGGAATGAAGAACGCCCTCGAGAACGCCACCGACGACGACCGCGCGGCCATCACCGAGATGCTCGGCGACCTCAACACGCTGCTGGAGGCGCACCAGCGCGGGGAGGACACCCCGGAGCAGTTCGACGCGTTCATGGCGAAGCACGGCGAGTTCTTCCCGGAGGGCCCCGAGAACATCGACGAACTCCTCGACGCGCTCGCCGAGCGAGCGGCCGCGGCGCAGCGGATGCGCAACTCGATGAGCCCCGAACAGCGCGCCGAGCTCGACGCCCTCGCCCAGCAGGCCTTCGGCTCACCCGAGCTCATGCAGTCGCTCGCGGAGCTCGACGGGAATCTGCGCTCGCTCCGCCCCGGCGAGGACTGGAGCGGCGCCGAGCGCATGGAGGGCGAACAGGGCCTGGGCCTCGGCGACGGGACGGGCGTCTTCCAGGACCTCGCCGAGCTCGACGCGCTCTCGGAGCAGCTCTCGCAGGGCTACGACGGCTCGCGCATCGACGACCTCGATCTCGAGAAGCTCGCCCGCCAGCTCGGCGACGAGGCCGCCGTGGATGCCCGCACCCTGCAGCAGCTCGAGAAGGCGTTGCGGGACACCGGCACCATGAAGCGCGGCTCCGACGGCCGGCTCACCATGACCCCGAAGGCGATGCGGCAGCTCGGCAAGGCGTTGCTGCGCGACGTGGCCCAGCGGCTCTCCGGGCGGCAGGGTGCGCGCGAGCTGCGGCAGGCCGGAGCTGCGGGGGAGCGCTCCGGCTCCACCCGGGAGTGGGCCTTCGGCGACACCGAACCGTGGGACGTCACGCGCACGATCACGAACGCGATCACCAGAACGGCCGCCGACGGTCCCCGCACGGGTGGCGGCGTCAGGATCGAGATCGGCGACGTCGAGGTGCAGGAGACCGAGGCCCGCACCCAGGCCTGCGTGGCCCTGCTCGTCGACACCTCCTTCTCGATGGCGATGGACGGCCGGTGGGTGCCGATGAAGCGCACCGCGCTCGCCCTGCACACCCTGATCACGAGCCGGTTCCGCGGCGACGAGCTGCAGCTGATCTCCTTCGGCCGGCACGCGGAGGTGATGGACATCGAGCAGCTGGTGGGCCTGGAGGCCAAGTGGGACAAGGGCACAAACCTGCACCACGCGCTGCTGCTGGCGAACCGGCACTTCCGCAAGCATCCGAACGCCCAGCCCGTGCTGCTGATCGTGACCGACGGCGAGCCCACCTCGCACCTGGAGCCCGACGGTGAGATCGTGTTCAGCTATCCGCCCGATCCGGTGACCGTGGCCTACGCGGTGCGCGAGCTCGACAACTCGATGCGGCTCGGTGCCCAGACCACCTTCTTCCGGCTCGGCGACGACCCGGGCCTCGCCCGATTCATCGCCGCCATGGCCACGCGTGTGGGCGGCCGGGTCGTGGCGCCCGAGGCCGACGATCTCAGCGCGGCCGTCGTGGGCTCCTACCTGGGTTCGCGGCAGGGAGACGGCGGGGGCGCATCCGGAGACGACTTCGGCGGGATGTTCGGGCGCGGCTGGTACTGATGCGCGCGGGTGGGCGGCCGCCTGCGATACGCTCCCCTCATCGCGAGCGACGACGCCGCGGAACGGAGAGACCTCATGTGCACGAGTTTCCAGCTGCGGGCCAGCGACGGATCGGTGGCGGTCGGGCGCACGATGGAGTTCCCCGACATGCTCGGCGCGAAGCTCACCGTGCTTCCCCGCGGGCTGGCGCTGCAGTCGCAGGCGCCCACCGGCACCGGCGTGAGCTGGACCGCCCGCTATGGCGCGGTCGGCATGGATGCCGTCGGCGACCCGCAGTGGCTCACCGACGGCATGAACGAGAAGGGCCTGTACGTCGGCGTGCTCTACATGCCCGGCTTCGCCTCCTACCAGGAGCCGGATGCCGACGCCTCCCGCAACCTGGCGGTTCTCGACGCGGTGGCCTACCTGCTCACCCAGGCGGCGAGCGTGCAGGAGGCCTTTGCGCTGCTCGCCGAGGTGACGGTCTGGGGGCCGGAGAACCCGCTCATCCAGGGCGTCCCTCCGCTGCACATCGTGCTGCACGACGCGAGCGGGGCCAGCGGCGTGGTCGAGTTCGAGGACGCCGCGCAGCGGCACCTCGACAACCCCTTGGGTGTCGCCACGAATGCGCCGTACCTCGACTGGCACTACGACAACGTGCGCAACTACCTCCCGCAGCTGCACGCCGCCAACCCCGCCCCGGTCGAGATCCGCGGGGTGCGCTTCGCCCCGCTCTCGCAGGGGCAGGGCTTCGTCGGCCTTCCGGGCGACTCGGGCAGCGCGGCCCGCTACCTGCGCGCCGCGGCATACGTGATGACAATGCAGCCCGCCGCCGACAGCGACGCGCTCGAGCAGCTCTGCCTGCACGCGCTGAACAACTTCGACATCCCGGTCGGCATGATGACGGGCACGAACGCCGCCGGCGTCGAGCAGGACGATCAGACCAAGTGGTCGAGCATTGCGAGCCTGTCGGCCGGGCGCTACGTCGTGCGGCTCCAGTCGAACCCGCAGCCGCTCGTGATCGACCTGTCCCAGACCGACTTCGAGGGCGGCGGACCGCGTCAGGTGGAGCTGGTCGCGGCCGGCTTCGCCCCGATCACCGTCTGAGGCGGGCCCTCAGAACAGCGGGCGCTCAGTCCGGTCGTCCGGAGAAGTCAGTCGTCAGGGGGAACCATGCTGCGGGACAAGGCGCCGTGGAGCATCATCGTCGCACGGGTGGCTCTCGTCATCTCAGTCGGGCTGATGATCATCACCGCCGTCCAGATTGCTCGATCAATTCGGTGGGGGGAGACCGCGGGCGTCGTGGTGGCTCAGGTCGCCATCCTGACGCTTAGTTTTCTGATCGCCCTGGCGTTGGCTCTCTGGCCGCTCTGGCTGATGCGCCGCGGCAGCCGTCTCGCCGTACCGGTCGCGACGTTCTACGCCGTGCTCCGCATCGTGCCGACCTTCCTCTCTTTCGACGCTGTTTCCCTCGCTGTCAGCCTTCTCAGCGTCGCTCCCGCCGTGCTGCTGTGGCTGCCGGACTCGCGCAGGTACTTGCACGCAGTCAGAGCAGAGCGAGCCCGGGTGCGCACGCCGAGACGTCGCATCGCGTTCGACTAGCCCGAGAGAGATCCCGGACACGGCGTGGCACTCTGCTCGGTCAGAGCCGGTCTCAGAACAGCGGCCACGGCACCGCGGGCATGAAGCCCTCGGGGGCGGGGAACACGGGGTCGCGGAGCAGGCGCTCGCAGCGCTCGCCGAGCACCTCGAGCTCGACGGTGGTGAGCAGCGGGGCCAGGGATGCGCCGAGCGGCCCCGCGAGCCCGTCGCGCACCCGGGACACCCCGGCCAGCTCCTCGCCTGTGAGCTCCTCGCCGAGCCAGCCCCAGAGCACCGTGCGGAGCTTCGGCTCGGCATGGAAGGTGAGGCCGTGATCGACGCCGTAGCGGTGGCCGCCCGGCATCGCGAGGATGTGGCCGCCCTTGCGGTCGGCGTTGTTCACGACCGCGTCGAACACGGCCATACGGCGGAGCGCATCCGAGTCCTCGTGGATGAGGGCGACCGGTCGGTCGTCGTCGTCGCTGCCCTCGAAGACGTGGCGCCAGCCGGCATCCGGAACCGCATCGGGCGCGACGAGGTCGACGGTCTCCTGCTCCTCGTCGGGCTCCTGCCAGAGCTGCACCATGCCCTCGCCGAGCGGGCCGCCACGGAGCCAGGTGCGGGGCACGACATTCCACCCGAGGGCCTCGGAGACGAGATAGGCCGCGAGCTCGCGGTGGGCGAGCATCCCGTCGGGGAAGTCCCAGAGCGGTTTCTCGCCCGCGATCGGCTTGTAGACCACGGCGGTACCGCCGATCTGCGCCAGGAACGTGGCGTTCGAGGCCACGGTGATGCGGCCGACGAGCTCGAGCTCGCCCTCGGGCGGATCGGCCTCGGTCAGCATCGCGCGGGCGGCCGCATCAGAACTCGTCGGCGACCGGGCAGACGTGGCCGTCGGGGTCGATCGGCGTTCCGCAGAGCGGGCACAGGGGCCGCCCGGCGCCCACGACCTCGCGCGTGCGCTTGGCGAAAGCGCGGGCGGTGCCCACGGGCATCCGCACCACGAGCATCTCCTCCGGCTCGGTCACGGTCTCGTCGAGGGCGTCTTCGTCCTCCTCGTCGACGAGTACGAGGGGGTAGGCCTCGATCACCACCTGCGCGGTGGTCGGATCCCAGCCCAGACCGAGAGCGCCGGTGCGGAACTGCTCGTCGACCGGCTGGTCGAGCGGCTCGTTGTCGACGAGCTCGATCGGTGTGTCGGTGGGCACGCTGTGCGGGTTGCCGTCGTTGACCATCAGTTCGTCGAGGATCTCGTCGATCTTCTCGGCGAGCACCGCCGACTGCTCCTTCTCGAGCGCCGTGCTCAGCAGGCGGGCGCCGGCGCGCACCTGCAGGTAGAAGGTGCGCGAACCGGGGACGCCGACGGTTCCGACCACGATGCGGTCGGGCCAGTCGAAGCTGTGGACGAGAGTGGGCATGGGCTTATTTTAGGAGCGCGAACCCGGCTCCGGCTGCGGGGTGTCTCCGCCTCCGACCGTCGGCTCGGCGGGCGCGGCGGTGCCGAGCCAGGAGAGGTCGCCCGAGTCGGTGTTGGTGGCGATCACCTCGGGGCGGGTCGCGCCGTAGTGCACGATCGAGATCGACGCCGGGCCCACGCTGATGCGCTGGAACAGGTCGAGGTGCATGCCGAGGGCGTCGGCGAGCACCGACTTGATGATGTCGCCGTGGCTCACGGCGGCCCAGACGGCGTCGGGGCCGTGCTCGGCCTCGAAGGCGGCGTCGAGCCGCCGGATGGCCGCCACCGAGCGGCCCTGCATCGCCGCCATCGACTCTCCGCCCGGGAAGACGGCGGCGGAGGGCTGCGACTGCACGATCGACCAGAGCGGCTCCGTGGCCAGCTCGGCGAGGGTGCGGCCCTGCCACTGCCCGTAGTCGCACTCGGTGATGGCCTCCTCGACCGGGGTCGCGGGCGAGCCGGTCTGCTGCGCGAGGAGGATCTCGGCGGTCTGCCGGCAGCGCTCGAGCGGGCTCGAGACCACTGCGACCAGCGGCACGGCGGCCAGGCGCCCGGCCGCCCGGAGGGCTTGGGCGCGCCCGGTGTCGTCGAGCCCGACCCCCGCGGTGCGGCCGGCGAGCACGCCGCCGGCGTTCGCGGTGGTGCGGCCGTGCCGCACGAGGATCACTGTGGCCATGACTGCCAGCCTAGACACGGTCCGGACGCCCGGGGTCACGGGCGATCGCGTCACCCGGCCTTGCGGGCCTTCTTCGCCTGGCGGGCTGCCATCCGCTCGCTCTTGGCCACGGCGTCGTCGCCGCGCATGATGGTGCGCGTCTCGCTCGTGTCGCCGATGGCGGGACGGATCCACTGCGCGTCCGGATCGGAGTCGATCAGGATCGTGCGCACGAGGAGCGTGAGCGGAATGGCGAGGATGGCGCCGATCGGCCCGATCAGCACGGCCCAGAACAGCACCGAGAAGAAGGTGAGGGTCTGGCTGAGCGACACCGCGTTGCCCACGACCCGCGGCTGCACGACCGACTGCACGACCGCGTTGATGATGCCGTAGATCACCACGACGGCGATGGCCGTGGGCCAGCCGCCCACCAGGAAGCCGAAGATGATCGGCGGGATGATGGCGAAGAAGTAGCCCACGTTCGGGATGAAGCTGCAGAGGAATGCGAGCAGGCCCCAGAGCAGTGCCGCGGGCACACCGAGGATGAGCAGCGCGAGCGTGTTGAGCAGGCCCTGCACCACACCGAGCAGCGTCGTGACCACCATGTACTTGCGCACGCCGGAGGCGTAGTCGTGCAGCGCCGTGGCGAGGGAGGGCCGGCGGCGCCCCAGCTGGCGCAGGATCGTGGGCACGTAGACGGCGTCGGCGGACATCAGGATGAGCATGGTGAGCACGATCACGAGTGCTCCGGTGATGCCGAAGACGCTGCCGAGGAGTCCGCCGAAGAAGGCGAGGATGCTGCTCGGGTCGAAGCTCTGGCGCACCGACTGCACCTGGGCCGCGTCGATGCCGATGCTCTGCAGCCAGGAGCCGATGGCCGCGCCGGCGGCGGTGAGCTGATCGGCGTAGTCGGGCAGCATGCTCGCGAACTGCGCGAAGGCGATCACGAGCGTGTAGGTGAAGCCCGCGAGCAGCGCGAAGACCACGAGGATGACCGAGCCGGTGGCGATGCCGCGCGGTACTCCGCGCTTCTCCAGCGCCGCGCCGACGGGGTAGGCGCAGATGGTGAGCACGAGCGTCAGCAGCACCGGGGCCAGGATGTCGCGGATGCCTGCGATGCCTGCCGAAACGACGACGGCCGAGGCGAGACCGAGCAGGATGATCGTTCCGCGCGGGTATCGGTACCGCGGCCGAGCTGTGCCCGCCAGATCGTCCGCGCCCGACGGATCACCCGCGGAGAGGCTCTCGCCCTCCGGCGACGGATTCGTCGTGCCGTCGGTCATCGTGATCTCCGTCCGTGGCTGATCCGATCCGGTGCACCAACCATGTCCGCCCCGACCCGGCGGGCGCGCGTCGGCTCGACCGGGCCGCGGGGTTTATCGTGAGGGGATGCCGAAGCTCGATCTCGCCGCCGCCAGCTGGACCGACGTGCGCGACCATGTCGCCGCCGGGAACACCCTGGCCTTCCTGCCCTTCGGGGCGCTCGAACAGCACGGGCCGCACCTGCCGCTGTCGACCGACACCATCCAGTGCGTGGGGGTGGCCGAGGCGCTCGCCGAGCACTACTCGGGCCTGCTGCTGCCCGCGGTGCCCTACGGCGAGACCTGGGACAACGGGCGCTTCCCGGGAACCATCTCGCTCTCGGCCTCGACCGTGAGCGCGATCTGCCGCGACATCGGCGCCTCCGCCCAGTCGTTCGGTGTGACGACGCTCGTGATCGTGAACGGCGACTTCGGCAACCGGGCGCCCGTGCACGCGGCGGCCCGGGAGATGTCGATCGGCGGCTTCGACGTCTTCGTGCTCGACTACCCGGGGCTCGTGGAGGTGGGCGACGCCGTGAAGGAGAGCCCGTGGGCCGCCCCCGGCCTCTGCCACGCCGACGAGCTGGAGACCTCGATGGTGCTCGCGCTCGAGCCCGCTCTCGTGCATCCCGATCGCTACGAGGCGAGCTACCCCGAGCTGCCGGCCGATTTCGGGCGCCGGCCCATCCGCTTCGACACGCTCTCGCCGAGCGGCGTGTTCGGCGACCCCCGGCCTGCCACGGCCGCCAAGGGGGAGACCATCATCGCCTTCGTGGTGGAGCGGTCGGTCGGCGAGATCGACGCGCACCTCGACGCCATCGGCGCCACGGATGCGTCCCCGATCGGGTCTGGAGACGACATCGCCGCCACCGCCCCGGCCGCATACCAGCAGGGAGCATCATGACCGAGGCACTCGACGGCATCACCGTCTGGAACGGCACCGAGCTCATCGGGCCCACCCGCCTGGAGTGGTCGGGCGACGACATCGTGGGGACCACGGGTGCCGACGACCGTTTCCCGGGACTCTCCGTCATCCCCGGTCTCGTCGACACCCACGTGCACCTCGACACGAGCGTGCTCGACGGCGCCGGCCCCGGCGACGCCTGGCCGCTCGTCACCCCGCCTGAAGAAAAGGCGCTGCACGTCGCCGCACACGCCCGCAAGTTCGCCGCCTACGGCGTCACCACCATGCGCGACCTGGCGGCCTCGCCCATCCAGATCGCGGTCGGCCGCGCCTTCGACCAGGGGGTGCTCGAGGGCCCGCGGCTGCTCTCCAGCGGACCGGTCGGGATGACCGCCGGACATGGCGACCTCTTCACCCCGCCGCGCTTCCGCGACCGCCCACCTGTGGCCGACTCGCCCGACGAGTGCCGCCGCCTCGTGCGCCAGTGGGCCCGTGAGGGCGCGACCGGCATCAAGATCTACACCTCGGGCGGTATCTTCTCGATGGGCGACCACGTGGGCTGGCGCAACCACACCCGCGCCGAGATCGCCGCCACCGTCGACGAGGCGCACGCGCTGCGGATGCTCGTGGCCGCGCACTCGCACACCGCCGAGGGCATCACGATCGCGCTGGAGGAGGGCGTCGACTCCATCGAGCACGCCACGGGCGTCACGCCCGAGCAGTTCGAGGCGCTCGTGGCCGCGAACATGCCGCTGAGCCCGACCCTGCTGATCAACGACATCGTCGCGGCCGGCGGAGGCAGCATCCGCGAGGAGGCCAGCGACAAGGCGCGCGACGTGGTGGCCGGACGCGACCCCGCCTTCCTCGCGGCGGCGCGCGCGGGCGTGCGCTTCGTGCTCGGAACGGATGCCAACGGCCGCTTCGTGCGCCACGGCGGCCAGCTCGACGAGCTGCAGGCCATGAAGACGGCGTTCGAGTGGAGCTCGGAGCGCGCGCTCATCTCGGCCACCTCCGATGCGGCCGACAGCCTCGGCCTCGGCGCCCGCCTCGGCCGCGTCGCGCCCGGCTACGCCGCGGACTTCGTGGTGGTGCGCGGCCGCCCCTGGGACGAGCTCGGCGACCTCGTCGCCGACAACATCGTGGCCGTGGTCAGCCGCGGCCGCCTCCTCGCGGGAGCCCTTCCCGCCGCGTAGACACCTCGCCCGCGCTCTGTGGGTAGCGCCAACTGCTCGCGCGGGGCGCCCATGGAGCGCTTGGCGCTACCTGGGGAGGCGCGGCGTTGGGCGGGGGTTAGGACCAGAAGCCGAGGTGCGCCTCGGCGGCCTCGGACTCGAGGTGGGGGCCGGAGACCGCGATGCTGCGCTGGCCGCGTGCGAAGACCTCGCGGCAGGGCAGGGAGAAGGTCGGGTTCTCCGGGTGGTCGCCCGTGAGCTCGAGCAGGCGGCGTTCCGAGAGCGCGTAGACCACGCGGTCGATGCCGGTCCAGTACACCGCGCCCGAGCACATCGCGCAGGGCTCCGCACTGGTGAACAAGGTGCTCCCGGCCATCCCCTCGGCCCCCAGGGCGCGGAAGGCGGCGGCCACCGCGCGCATCTCGGCGTGCTGGGTGGGGTCGCCCTCGGGCGGCAGGGAGTTGTTGCCGAAGGAGGCCACGACGGCGCCGCCCGCATCGACCACGATGGCGCCGAACGGATGCCGCCCCTCGGCCCGCGACTGCTCCGCGGCCCGGATGCTCTCCCTCAGGTGGGCCTCGTCGGCGGCGTCCAGTTCGTCGGGCATTCGATCCTCCACATGTGCACAAGGTGATGAGGGTGCCAGTAGAGCATCCCAGTCCAATGCTATCGAATGGCGGATTTACGACAGTTTGTTACGGCCGGGTTACGGTCCTCGAACAAGTTGCGCTCAACTTGTGAACAAGTCACGAGCGGGAGTTAGCCTTCTGGACGCACCCCCTCTACGACCCCTGCTCCGCCCCGAAAGGTCCCCATGCCCGCCCCTGTCTCCACCGCCGTCCGCATCGACGAACAGGACATCCGGCGCCTCCCGAAGGCCGAGGTGCACGTGCACCTCGAGGGCACCTTCTCGCTCGCCGAGCTGCTGCGGCTGGCCAAGGAGAACGACGTGAGGCTCCCCGGGCCGGCCGCGACGATCTTCGACGTCAGCACGCACGACGCCTTCACCATGCCCGAGGTCACCACCGGCGGCACCGCGCACGGTGTCGGCAACGCCGGTCTCAGCGGCTTCCTGCGCTTCCTCGACTGGCAGTGCGGTCTCGTGCGCACGGCCGAGCAGGCGGCTCGCGTGGCGTATTCGTTCGCCGCCCGTCAGACGGCCTCCGGCATCCGCTACTCCGACGTGATCGTGAATCCCACCCACTGGAACGCCTGGCAGGGCCGCGAGATGGCGCTCATGGAGGCGCTCGCCGCCGGCCTCGACGAGGCCGAGCAGGACGGCCTCTGCGTCACGAACATCGCCTACTCGCTGCTGCGGGCGCAGTCGGCCGCCGAGGCCGACGACGTGGTGGCGGCGCTCGCCGGGCACCGCCCCTCCCGCGTGGTCGCGCTGAGCATCGACGGTGACGAGAAGGCCAGCGGGCGCACGGGCGAGAAGTTCCGAGACGCGTTCCGCGCGGCCGAGGCCGCCGGTTTCCGCCGCACCGTGCACGCGGGCGAGTCGAGCGGGCCGGAGGGTGTCTGGGACGCCCTCGACCTGCTGCACGCCGAGCGCATCGACCACGGCGTGCGCTCGATCGAGGACCCCGCGCTCGTGCAGCGCCTGATCGACGACGCCGTCCCGCTCGGCGTCTGCCCCCGCTCCAACGTGACACTCGGCCTGTACGCCGACTGGGCCGCGCATCCGCTGCCCCGGCTGGTGGAGGCCGGCGTGCGGGTGACGCTCAACACCGACGACCCGGCGCCGCTGGCCACCACGCTCGACGCGGACTGGGCGGTCGCCGCGGCGGTGTACGGCTACGGCCGCACCGAACTGGCCCGCTTCGCCGCCGAGTCGATCACGGCCTCGTTCGCGAACGACGACCTCAAGCGCGACCTGCTCGCGGAGCTCGCCGCGGTGACCGCGGCGGCCGATGCTGCTGCCGCCGTTTCCGGCGGCGTCGCTCCCGCTGCCGTGATCGAGCCCGAGCCGGAGCGGGTGCCATGACGGCCTCGGCCCCCGGCCCCGCTCCGGCCGCCGTCGACCGCGGCACGCGCCGACGACGCGCCCTCGTGCTCGCCTTCGCCTCGCTCCTGGTGGCCCTCGCCGTGGTGGGCGTGCTCGTGGTCGCCTCGCGGGTGTCGGGGGCCGAAGCCGCAGACGGCCCGGCCCCGGTGGCCACGTCCGCCGGCGCCGCGTCCGCCGGCGCCGGGGCCGTCGCCGCTCCGGTCGCCGGTTCGCCCGCCGACCCGGCGTCCGCGCCCGCCGAGGGCCAGCCCGTGGCGCTCGCCCCGATCGTCGCCGCGTGGCCCGAGGCCTACACGGTCACCGGCACCAAGTCGGAGCCGCTCTACGTTGAGCACATCACCTCCACCCGCACGGGCGCCGCGTTCAGCGTGACCATCGACGTCGTGGCCCAGGGCGACAGCCCACTGGGAACGCAGAACAGCCAGGTCGAGCTCGGTGCCGACGGCAGCATCCGCTGGACCGGCGGATGCACGAAGCCGGCCGCCGAGTGCGCCGACGACCCCGCCCTCCGCGGCTTCCTCTCCGAGGCCGCCGTTCTGAGCGCCGCCCGGCGCGGCTTCCTGCCGGCCGAGGGCGTCGCGCGAACCCTGCACGGGCATCCGGTGGTCTGCGTCTCCGACGCCGCCCTGCACCCGGATGCGCCTCCCGCGGTCGCCTCGCTCGACCCGTGCTTCTCGATGTCGACCGGGGCCCTGCTCGGGCACTGGTCTTCGGCCAGCTCCGCCTTCGTCGGCCCGACCCTCGCCGAGGGTCTCGTCGACCGGGCGGGCTGACGCACCACCCGCTCCACCCCTGCTCCATCCCTCACCACCCGCTCCATCCCCCTCACAGCACCCCCTCCCGAAAGGAACACCATGACCAGAAGAAGCGGAAAGCTGCTCGCCGGAGCCGCTCTCGTCGCCGTCGCCGCCCTGGCGCTGGCCGGATGCTCGTCGTCGTCGACGCCGAGCGCATCCGGCTCGGCCACCCCCGCCGCGAAGGTGATCAAGGTCGGCGCGCTGACGCCGGGCAACACCAACGACGGCGCCTTCAACCAGGCCCTGGCCGACGCCCTGCAGAAGCTCAAGGACGAAGGCCTCATCGACTACCAGCTGCGCGACCAGATGGCCGACCCGGCCACCAGCGAGCCCGTCATCACCGACTTCGCGAGCCAGGGCTACGACCTCATCATCGGTCACGGCATCGAGCTGAGCGACGCGATCTTCAACGTCGCCAAGCAGTTCCCCGACGTCAAGTTCACCGCCTCCGGCGGCGAGGACGTGCTCACCAAGGGCACCGCGAACGTGGAGGGCTGGACCTACAGCACCCCGCAGGTCGGCTACCTCTCCGGCTACATCGCGGGCCTCACCCAGGCCTCGCCGATCGGCCGCGTGGAGAGCCTCGAGCTCGACTTCGTGAAGGCGACCGACGGATTCTTCCAGCAGGGCGTGACCGCGGCGAACCCCTCCGCGACCCTGCTGCCCCCGGTCTACGCCGGCAGCTTCGACGACGCGCAGGCCGCCGCCACGGCGACCACGGGCCTCATCGGCCAGGGCGCGAAGCTCGTCTACACCACCGGTGACGGCATCGCCACGGGCGTCGGCTCGGCTGCCGCCGCCGGCGGCGTGCTGAGCGTCGGCGTCTCCTCGGCGGCCGGAACCGCGGCCCTCGCGAACAACGTCTCGACCGTCGACCTCGACATGTACCCCATCGTCAAGGGCTGGGTCGAGGAGGTCGCCAACGGCGGCTTCGGCAACAAGGGCGTCACCTCGACGCTCGAGAACGGCGGCATCACCTTCCAGCCGATCAACACCGTCGGCGGCAAGGTGCCGTCGGACGTCGCCACCAAGGTCGACGAGCAGATCAAGGGCATCATCGACGGATCCGTCACAATCGGCTGATGACCCTTTCACCGCAGGAGATGGACCGCGTCGTCCAGGCGCGGTCCATCTCCAAGAACTTCGGGCCGGTGCGCGCCCTCAGCGAGGTCTCGCTGACGGTGCGCCCCGGCGCGGTCCACGCTCTCGTGGGTGAGAACGGCGCCGGCAAGTCGACCCTCGCGAAGGTGCTCGCGGGCATCGAGCGGCCGACCACCGGCAGCATGACGCTCGGCGGCTCGGCCTTCGCGCCCCGCGACCGCGCCGACGCCAAGAACCGCGGCATCAACATGGTGCCGCAGCAGCTGAGCCTCGTCGGAGAGCTCAGCCTCGTGGAGAACTACCTGCTGGCCGGCCGCCGCCGGCTGGCGAACCGGCGTTCGGCCCGGGCGCTGCTCGCGGCGACCCTCGAACGCGCCCGCGTCGAGGTGGACCTCGACGCCCCCACCGCCTCGCTCACGCAGGCGCACCGGCAGCTCGGCGAGATCGTCGTGGCGCTCGCCGAAGGCGCCCACACCCTCATCCTCGACGAGCCCACCGCGAGCCTCGGCCCGCTCGAGGTCGGCGGGCTGTTCGAGCACCTGCGCTCGCTCTGCGCGCTGGGCACCGCCGTGGTGCTCATCACCCACCGGCTCGACGAGGTGCGGCAGGTGGCCGACGACCTCACGGTGCTCTCGCACGGCGAGAACGTGCACCACGGCTCGGCCACCGGCCTCGAGCCCGCCGAGATCGCCCGCCTCATGGTCGGCGAACTCGCCGCCCCGCCGCCCCGCGCTGCCCGCACCCCGGGCGAGGTCGTGCTCGAAGCCCGCGGCGTGGTGGCCGGCTCCCTCCGTGACGCCCGCCTCGACGGGGTCGACCTCGCCGTGCGCTCGGGCGAGGTCGTGGGCATCGCCGGGGTGGCCGGCAGCGGCCAGAACCTCCTGCTGGACGTGCTGGGCGGCTTCGTGAAGCCCGAGCGCGGATCGGTGACGCTCGCGGGCGCGCCGGCCGGGGCATCCGCCGCCGGTTTCCTGCGCGCCGGGCTGGCCTGGATCCCCGAGGAGCGTTCCGAGGCCGTGGTGCCCACGATGTCGCTCAAGGAGAACCTCGGCGTCTACGCCACCGCCATCGGGGCCGCCGCCGTGCCGGCCGACGCCCCGAGCGCCGAAGCGCGCCTGCGCGCCTTCGACGTGCGCCCCGCCCACCCCGAACTCGTGGCCTCCGGGCTCTCCGGCGGCAATCAGCAGAAGCTGCTGGCCGCCCGGGAGCTCGGCGGCGACCCCGTGCCCCGGGCGGTGCTCGCCTACGGCCCCACCCAGGGGCTCGACCTGCGCGCCTCGCAGGCCATCCGCGAGCGGCTCGTCGAACTCGCCGCGCGGGGCGCCGCCGTCGTGGTGGCCTCACACGACCTCGACGAGGTGCTGGCCGTCGCCGACCGCGTCGTGGTGATGTTCGGCGGCCGGATGATCATCGACCTCCCCGTGGGTGAGGCCGGCACCGAGCGCATCGGCCGGGCCATGGCCGGGCTGGCCGAGGCCGCCCCCGCCGAGCCCGCCCCTGCAGCTGACGGGCCTGCGACCGCCGATCCTGCCCCCGCCGGGCCTGCGCCCGTCGCCGAGCCGCCTTCGGAACAGAACCAAGGAGACCCCGCATGACCGAGAAGACCGCGCTCTACCCGACCGCCGCCGAGCTCGGCCGTCTGCGCGCCGTCGCCGTCGGCGCCGAGAAGCCCGACCTCGTCGTGCGCGGCGGCCTCGTGCAGTCGCCGGGCACCGAGGAGTGGCTCGAACGCGACATCCTCGTGGCCGGCCGCCACATCGCGGCCCTCACGCCGTGGGGGCACGTGCCGCCCACGGACGGCCTCGACGAGATCGACGCCTCCGGAAGCCACGTCGTGCCGACCTTCATCGACGCGCACCTGCACATCGAATACACCAACCTCACCCCGGGCGAGCTCGCGCGCCTGAGCGTCGCCCGCGGCACCGGAACCGTGCTCACCGACCCCAACGGCGCCGCCAACGTGTGGGGCGCGGCCGGCATGGACGTGCTGCTGACCACCACGACGCCGCTGCACGTGTTCCAGCAGGTGTCGCCGAAGACCCCCGGGTCGCCCACGCTCGAACGCGGGGGAGCGGTGATCCCCGAGGAGGTCGTGCGCGGCCGGCTCTGGGACGACGTGACCACCAACCTCGGCGAGGGCAACCCCTTCGATTACGGCGAGGAGTCGACCGGCCGCTTCCGCGAGGCCCTCGTGGCCGGCCGCCGCATCACCGGTCACACCGCCGCGCAGACGAACGAGTCGCTCTGGGGCTACCTCGCCGCCGGCGTCGGCGACGACCACAACTCCGCCACCATCGACGAGGTGCTCGAGCGGGTGCGCCTGGGCGCCATGATCACCGTGATGGGCGCCTCGCTCACCGACAACACCGTGCCGATCTTCTCCGACCTCGAGAAGGTGGCGCCCGCACTCCGCGGCCTCTGCTTCTGCGCCGACGACAAGCACGCGCTCGACCTGCACACCGAGGGCCACATCGACCATCACGTGCGGCAGGCCATCCGCTTCGGCGTCGACCCGCAGCTGGCCTACCGGATGGCGACCACCCAGCCGGCCGCCTACTACCGCCTCGACCAGGTGCTCGGTGTGCTCGCCCCCTCGCGCCTCGCCGACCTGCAGATCATCCCCGTGCTCGCCGAGGTGCGCCCCTCGGTCGTCATCGTCGAAGGCCGCGTCGCCGCCCGCGACGGCGTGGCGCTGTTCGAGAACACCGACGTACTGCCCGAGTGGACCACCGGCACCGTGCACCTGCCCGAGGTGCTCGACCCGGCGATGTTCGCCCTGCGGGCTCCGGATGCGACGGCTCCGGATGCGACGGCTCCGGATGCGCCGGCTGCGGCTGCTCCGGATGCGCCCGCGGCCACCGTGCGCGTGCGGGCCATGGAGATGTACAAGGGCTACTTCAAGCGCGCCTTCGAGGCCGAGCTGCCCGTGGTGGACGGCCTCGTGCAGAGCGACCCCGCGAACGACGTGCTGAAGATCGCCGTGGTCGACCGCCACCACGGGGAGGCCACCACCGGACTCGGCTTCGTGAAAGGCTTCGGCCTCTCGCGCGGCGCGATCGCCATCACCATGAACTGCCCGAACATGAACATCGCCGTGGTCGGCGTCGACGACGCCGACATGCTGCAGGCCGTCGAGGAGCTGCGCGCGATGGGTGGCGGCTTCGTGACCGTGGCCGACGGCGAGGTCGTCGGCCGCGTTCCGCTGCCCGTGGGCGGCATGATGAGCGCCGCCCCCTTCGAGGAGACCGCGGTGGCGCTGCGCCTCGGCCACGAGGCCACCCACGCGCTGGGCTGCACCATCCCCTCGCCGTACATCATCCTGTCGTTCGTGGGGCTCTACGTGATCCCCGACCTCGGGGTGACCGAGCTCGGACTCATCGACACGGCCTCGCAGTCGTTCGTCGACGTGTTGCTTCCGGGCCCGGTCGACCGCTGCGGTCACGACGGTACGCACGAGGGAGCGCACGACGGCGCGCACGGCGACGGAGACCGCTCATGAGAACGCTCGACCGGCGCCGCTGGGTGCTCACCGCATCCGTGGTGCTCGCCGTCGTCGCGGTGGCGGCCCTGCTCATCCTGGTGGCCGGCGCCGACCCGCTCGTGGGCATCCGCGGGCTCGTCGAGGGCATCTCGAGCTCGCCCTACCGCATCGGCGAGGTGTTCGTTGGCGCGGTGCCCATCGGCATCGTCGCCCTCACGCTCATCCCGGCCCTCCGCGCCGGGGTGTTCTCGGTGGGGGCCGAGGGGCAGATCGTGATCGGCGCGATCGCGGCCACCGGCGCGATCTTCGCCGTCGACCAGCTCTTCGGCGGGGCAGCGCCCGGCCCGGTGCTCTGGATCACCGGCTTCGTGGCCGGAGCCGTGGGCGGCGGCGTGACGGCGCTCATCCCCGCCTTCCTCGCGGTGCGCTGGCGGGTGAACGAGATCCTCAGCACCCTGCTGCTCAACTACCTCGCGGCCGGGTTCCTCGGCTGGACCCTGCGCACCTGGCTGGCCACCGGCGAGCAGACCGCCACCCCGCAGAGCGCGCGGCTGCCGGATGCCGCGGTGCTGCCGCTGCTCGTGCCCGGCACGCGCGCGCACTGGGGCGTGCTGCTCGTGCTCGTGATCGGCGCCGCTCTCTTCGTGTGGCGGCGATCGCGTTCGAGTGCGCGCCTGACCGTGTTCGCCACCCGCCCGAAGCTCGCCCTGCGCCTGGGCGCCACCCGCACCCAGGTGGTCTACTCCACCATGCTGCTCTCGGGCGTCGGCGCGGGCGTGGTGGGCTGGATCCAGGTGGCCGGCGTCAACAACCGCCTGCTCAACTCGGTCTCGGGCGGCGTCGGCTTCTCCGGCATCGCCGTGGCGCTGCTCGGCAGCCTGACGCCCATCGGCATCATCCTCGCCGCGCTGTTCTTCTCGGCGCTCACCGCGGGAGCCGTCGGCATGCAGTCCGCCACCGGCACGGTGCCCGCCTCGATCGCCGAGGTGATCAAGGGCGTGCTGCTGATCGGCGTCGCCTGCATCGCGGCCTACCAGCGGCATCCGCTCGCCGCGCTCGCGCCCGCCGGCGCGCCCACCGCCGCCGACGACGGGGGAGGGGGCGCCCCGCCGGTCGAACCCGCGGGCGAGGCGACCGCCGGCACCCTCGTCGAAGCCGAGCACGAGAGGGGCCGCGCATGAGCCTCGATCTCTGGGTCGCGATCCTCGCGGGCACCCTCGCGCTCGCCGCCCCGCTCGTGCTCGCCGGCATCGGCGAGGGCTTCGTCGAACGGGCCGGCCGCATCAACCTCGGCATCGAGGGCATGATGATCATGGGCGCGCTCGCGGGCGTCTGGGCGGGCAGCATCGGTGGGCCGTTGCTCGGGCTCGCCGCGGGCATCCTCGTGGGCCTCCTGCTCGCCATCGGCATGAACCTCGTGGTCTACCGCCTGCACGCCAACGAGATCGTCGTCGGCCTCGGCGTGACGATGCTCGGGCTCGGGCTCAGCACCTTCCTGTTCCAGCTCTGGATCCCCTCCGGCACCACGAACGTGACCGTGCAGACCATCACGGGGTCCGGCAACGGGCCGCTGGCGGGCATCCCGGTGGTCGGCCCGATCCTGTTCGGGCAGAGCCCGCTGGTGTACCTCGCGGCCGTGCTGCTCGTGGCGGCCTGGGCCGTCATGCGGTTCACCCGCTTCGGCCTCGCCGTGCAGGCCGTGGGCACCGACCCGGCCTCGGCCGCTCTGCGGGGCGTGCGCGTGCAGAAGGTGGGCGCATCCGCTCTGCTGCTCGGCGGCGCGCTCGCCGGGCTCGGCGGCGCCGTCATCACGGTGGGCACCATCGGCTCGTTCACGCCCGACATCACCGCGGGGCGCGGCTACATCGTGCTGGCCGTCGTGATCATGGGCCGGAGCCGCCCGATCGGCATCGCGCTCGGCGCGCTGCTGTTCGCGTTCCTGCAGAGTTTCGCGCTGCTCTCGCAGTCGACCTCGGTGACGTTGCCGAGCGAGGTCTACCAGTCGCTACCGTACTTGGTGACGCTCATCGTGCTCGTGATCACCTCGCGCAGCCAGATGCGGCGGCTCTTCCGGGCCACCAGGGCTCCGGAGGCCAGGAATGCCCAGGAGGCCCGGCATGCGGGTCCAGGAACGGCGAGGACCAGATGACCCCGAACGGCGCCGACAGCAGCCGCGTGCTCGCGGGGGTGCTGCGCTTCGTGCGCGACGCCGCCGCCTCCGGATCCACCCTGCCGGGCGAGGTGGAGATGGCCGAGCGCCTCGGCATCACCCGTAAGCAGGTGCGCGATGTGCTGGCCTCGCTCGAGCAGCAGGGCGTTGTGCTGCGCCGGCAGGGCGCGGCCACCGAGGTCGACCCCGTGGCCGTGCGGATGAGCGTTCGCTTCGAGGACCAGCTCGAGTACAGCGTGCTGCTGCGGCAGCTCGGCTACGAGAGCACCGTGGAGGTGCTCGAGATCTCCGACGTGCTGCTGCCGAAGGAAAGCGCCGGCCTGCTGATGACCGAGCCCGGGCGGCCGGCCGCGCGCGTGGTGAAGCGCTGGCGGGCCGACGGCGCCGTGGCGATGCTCTCGTTCGGCACCGTGCCGCTGCCCTTCCCGCGCCCCGAGGTCGACCTCGGCGACTCGGTGTACCTCACCACCAAGCAGGTGTGGGGCGAGGCCGTGGCCTGGGAGGTCGCGACGCCCTCGGCCGAGGTGCTCAGCGAATCGGATGCCGTGCTGTTCGAGCATCCGGTGGGCACCCCCGTGCTCACCCTCGACATCGTGGGCATCGGGCTGAGCGGCAAGCGGCTGTTCCACGCCCGCGAGATCCACGACCCGCGCACGGTCTCGTACTCGATCATGCGCACCATCCGGCCGCCGCAGGTGTTCTCGACCGCGCGTTACCAGTTCTGACCCGAAAGGACCCCGACCCGATGCTCACCCGACCCTCGCCCGTCGTCATCCCCGCCTCCGAGCAGCCCTGGCTCGAGGTGGCCGCCGGACTCGCCGAGCGGATGCGCGCCACGGTCGCCGCCGACGACGAGTCGGGCGAGCTGCCGATCGAGCACCTGCGCGCGATCGCGGCCTCGGGGCTCGACACCGCCTTCCTGCCGGAGGAGGCCGGTGGTGAAGCGCTGTCGTACGCCACCCTGGTGCAGGTGGTGCGCACCTTCGCGCACGCGCATCCGGCCGTCGCCGCGGTGTGGCTCATGCACATCGGCGCCGCCCACGGGCTCGTCACCATGTCGGAGCCCGCGGCCTCCGCCTATTTCGCCGAGCGCCTGCGCGCCGGAGACCGCTTCTCGAACGCGCTCTCGGAGCCCGCCGGCGGCAACCACTTCCTCTCCTCGCAGCAGGACGCCCCCGCGGCGACCGACGGCACCGGCTGGACCCTCACCGGCCGCAAGCTCTTCGTCTCGGGTGTGGAGGCCGCCGACCACCTGCTGCTCAACGTGCGCGTCGACGGCGGCCCGGCGTTCTTCGGCGTCGACCGCGACGACACGATGTCGTTGCCGCCGATCGACCAGACCATCGGGATGCGCGCCACACGCAGCCGCACCATCCTGTTCGAGAGCACGCTTCTCGCGCGCGACCGGCTCTGCGGCCCGCCGCCGGCCGACTACGCGAACCTCATCACCGTGGGCTTCGGAGCGCTCTCGATCGGCATCGCCGAGTCGGCGATCGACGCGCTCACCGAGTCGGCGTCGCGGGTGAAGGGGCCGGGCCCGGCGCTCGCCGAGGCCTCCTGGGTGAAGCAGGAGACGGCGCTGGTGTGGGCCGAGCTGCGTGCCGCCCGGCTACTGGTGGAGCAGACCGCCTGGCTCGCCGACCAGCGCGACCCCCAGGTGATGGCCGCGGCGACCGAGACCAAGATGCTCGCGAACGAGGTGGCCAAGAAGGCCGCGGCGCTCGCGCTCAAGGTGGGCGGCGGCGGGGCGTACCTCGCTCGCTCGCCCATCCAGCGCATCTTCCGCGACGCGCAGGCGGGCGCACTGATGGCCTACTCGGTGCCCTTCAGCGCCGAGATCGTGGGCGGCTGGGTGCTCAGCGAGCCGGTGTGAGTTCAGCGGATGCAGAAATAGCGAGGAGCGAAGCCCTATACGGCGTCGCTCCTCGTTATTTCCGCATCCGTCAGCGTCAGTCGCGGTAGGTGCGGCGCGGCGGGCGGTCCTCGCGCTTGGCCGAGGCGAACTTGTCGGGGCGGAGCTCGATCAGCTTGCCGCTGATGCGGGTGTTCTCGAGGCGGCGCAGGGTGTCGGCCGAGAGGTTCGCCGGCAGCTCGACGAGCGAGAAGTCGGGCCGGATCTGGATGGCCCCGAAGTCGCCGCGGCCGAGGCCGCCCTCGTTCGCGAGCGCGCCCACGATCTGGCGGGGCTCCACCTTCTGGCGCTTGCCCACCGCGATGCGGTAGGTGGTCTTCGGGCCGCCGTCGCCGCGCGGGGCGCGGTCGGGGCGGTCGCCGCGGGCCCCGCGGTCGTAGCCGCCGCGGTCTCCCCGGTCGTCGCGGTCGGGGCGGATGCGCTCGCCGCGGTCGTCCTTCTCGAAGCGGTCGAAGCGCTGGGCGCGCTCCGCCTCGGGCGAGAGCAGGAGGGGCGTGTCGCCCTGGGCGACGACGGCCAGCGCCGCCGCGACATCCGCCTCGGGAACGTCGTGATGCGACACGTAGTGGCCCACGATGTCGCGGAACAGCTGGATCTGCTCCGGATCGGCCAGCGCCGCCGTGATCGAGTCGTCGAAGCGGGCGAGGCGGGTGGAGTTGACGTCGTCGACGCTCGGCAGCTTCATCTCGGTGAGCGGCTGGCGGGTGGCCTTCTCGATCGAGGTGAGCATCCGGCGCTCGCGCGGGGTCACGAAGCTGATGGCGTCGCCCGTGCGGCCGGCGCGGCCCGTGCGGCCGATGCGGTGCACGTAGGACTCGGTGTCGATCGGCAGGTCGTAGTTCACCACGTGGCTGATGCGCTCCACGTCGAGACCGCGGGCCGCGACATCCGTGGCCACCAGGATGTCGAGCTTGCCCGACTTCAGCTGGTTGACGGTGCGCTCGCGCTGCGCCTGCACGACGTCGCCGTTGATGGCGGCAGCGGTGTAGCCACGGGCGCGCAGCTTCTCGGCGAGGGTCTCGGTCTCGTTCTTCGTGCGGGTGAACACGATCATGCCCTCGAAGTTCTCGGTCTCGAGGATGCGCGTGAGCGCGTCGACCTTCTGCGGGTACGACACGATGAGGTAGCGCTGGGTGATGGTGGCCGAGGTGGTGGTCTTGGTCTTGACCGTGATCTCTTCGGGGTCGTGCAGGTACTTCTGCGAGATGCGGCGGATCTGCGCCGGCATCGTGGCCGAGAACAGCGCCACCTGCTTGGAGTCGGGGGTGTCGGCGAGGATCGTCTCGACGTCTTCGGCGAAGCCCATCTTGAGCATCTCGTCGGCCTCGTCGAGCACGAGGTACTTGAGCTCGGTGAGGTCGAGGGTGCCCTTCTCGAGGTGGTCCATGATGCGGCCGGGGGTGCCCACCACGATGTGCACGCCGCGGCGCAGCGCCGAGAGCTGCACGCCGTAGCCCTGGCCGCCGTAGACGGGCAGCACGTGCACGCCCTTGAGGTGCGCGGAGTAGCGCTCGAAGGCCTCGCAGACCTGCAGCGCGAGCTCGCGCGTGGGCGCGAGCACGAGCGCCTGCGGGGTCTTCTGCGCGAGGTCGAGGCGGGAGAGGATGGGCAGCGCGAAGGCCGCCGTCTTGCCGGTGCCGGTCTGGGCCGTGCCGAGCACGTCGCGTCCGGCGAGCAGAGGGGGGATGGTGGCGGCCTGGATGGCCGAGGGGGTCTCGTAGCCGACGTCTTTCAGTGCCTTGAGCACGGCGGTGTCGAGACCGAGGTCGGCGAACGTCAGTTCGGTGCTGGATGTTTCGGTCTCGCCCGTTTCGGCGGGCGCGGAAGATGCCATAACCCCCACGGTAGTCCTTCGGCGGCGCCGAGGCTGGGAGACCCTACTGTGGAGACTATGCCTGATTCGTCTCAGCCGCTCCGCCGTCTCGGATTCCTGACCATCGGTCTCTTCGACCCCGCGCATCCGGCCGCGGGTCACGAGACCACCCTCGGCATCATCGAACTCGGTGAGCAGCTGGGCTTCGACAGCGCCTGGTTGCGGCACCGCCACCTGCAATTCGGCATCTCGTCCCCGGTGGCGGTGATGGCCGCCGCCACCCAGCGCACGAGCCGCATCGAGCTCGGCACGGCCGTGACACCCCTCGGCGCCGAGAACCCGCTGCGCCTCGCCGAAGACCTCGCCACGGTCGACGTGCTCTCGGGCGGGCGCATCCAGTCCGGGTTCAGCACGGGCACACCGATGCACTTCGACGACTACAAGGACGCCCTCTACCCCGGCACCTGGCAGCTGGAGGATCTCGGCTACGACCGCCTGCTGCGGCTGCGCGGGTTCCTCCGCGGCGACACCGTCACCGACTTCTCGGGCCGCGAGGGCATCGAGGAGTACTCCTCGCGGGTCGAACCGCACGCGCCGGGCCTCGCCGAGCGCATCTGGTACGGGGCGGGCAGTCTCCGCTCCGCTCGCTGGGCGGGGGAGAACGGCTTCCGCCTGCTCACGAGCAGCGTGGTGGTGGCCGAGAACGGCAGCGACTTCGCCGCCAACCAGGCCGCGCAGATCGAGGCGTACCGCGCCGCGCATCCGGATGCCGGCGCCGCCCGGGTCTCGCAGGGTCTCGTGGTCATCCCCACCGACTCGGCCACGGCCTCGCAGAAGTCGCGCTACCGCGACTACGTGGCCTCGCGGAGCGGCCGGGTGGGCGTGCCGCAGGGTCCGCGCGGGATGCTCTTCGCCGAAGACCTGATCGGCCCCGCCGACGAGATCGCGGCCCGGCTCTACGACGACGCCGGGTTCCGGCTCGTCGACGAGGTGGCCTTCGCGCTGCCGTTCAGCTTCGAGCCCGACGACTATCTGCAGATCCTCACCGACCTCGCCGGCGCTCTCGGCCCGGCGCTGGGCTGGCGCCCCGCGGCCTAGGCGCACGCGATTTTCCTCGGGGCGTGCCCGGGCGATACCGTGAGCGTGTGGACAACGATTCCGAACTCCCCTCCGGACGCACCATGGACACCGGGGGCGACGATTCCCGCCAGCACGTCAGCGACGAGGTCGACCGGGCCCTGCGCGCCGATGTGCGCCTGCTCGGCGCCCTGCTGGGCCGCGTGCTCACCGAGGCGGGCGGCGAGAGCCTGCTGGCCGACGTGGAGCGCTTGCGCACCCTGGTGATCGCCGCCTACGAGCGCGACAGCGAGGCCTCGATCGAAGACGCCGAAGCGCTCGTCGAGTCGTTCAGCCACGAGCGCGCCGAGCAGATCGCGCGCGCCTTCACCTGCTACTTCCACCTCTCGAACCTCGCCGAGGAGCACCACCGCGTGCGGGTGCTCCGTGCCCGCGCGGCCGCGGGGCCGGTCGCCGACCGCGCCGACTCGCTGCCGGCCGCCCTCGAGCGCCTCACCGAGGAGCTCGGCGCGGAGGAGACGGCCGACCGCCTCCAGCAGCTGCGGTTCCACCCGGTCTTCACCGCGCACCCCACCGAGGCGCGCCGCCGGGCCGTGGCCTCGGCCATCCGGCGCATCAGCGAACTGCTCGAACTGCGCGAGGCCGCGGAGCCCGGCTCGATCACCCTCGTCGAGAACGAGCGCCGGCTGCTCGAGGAGATCGACGTGCTCTGGCGCACCTCGCCGCTGCGGATGACCCGCCCCACGCCCCTCGACGAGGTGCGCACGGCGATGTCGATCTTCGACCAGACCCTGTTCCAGGTGGTTCCGCGGGTCTACCGCCTGCTCGACGACTGGCTGCTCGGCCAGGATGCCGGCCGTCGTCCGGCCGAGGCCCCCGCCTTCCTGCGTCTCGGCAGCTGGATCGGCGCCGACCGCGACGGCAACCCCTTCGTCACCGCGGCCGTCACCAAGTCGGCCGCCGCGATCGCCTCCGAGCACGTGCTGCTCGGTCTCGAGCACGCCGCGAGCCGCATCGGCCGCACCCTCACGCTCGACGAGGAAGACACCCCGCCGACGGATGCCCTGCTCGCGCTGGCCGCCGAACAGGAACGTCTCGCGGGCCACATCACCTCGCAGATCGGCAAGCGCGCACCGAACGAACCGCACCGCCGGGTGCTCATGGTGGTGGCCGCGCGCATCGCCGCCACCCGCCTCGACGAGGCCCCGCTCGCCTACGGCCGCCCCGACGAGCTACTCGCCGACCTCGCCGTGCTGCAGGATTCCCTGCGCGCCGGCGGCGCCGACCGCAGCGCGAACGGGGAGCTGCAGAACCTGATCTGGCAGGTGCAGACCTTCGGCTTCCACCTCGCCGAGCTCGAGGTGCGGCAGCACTCGAAGGTGCACCGTCAGGCCCTCGAAGAGGTGCGCGCCGGCGGTGAGCTGGGCGAGATGACCCAGGAGGTGCTCGAGGTCTACCGCACCATCGCCTTCCTGCAGGACCGCTACGGCGTGAACGCGGCCCGCCGCTACATCGTCTCGTTCACGCAGTCCTCCGCCGACCTCGCCACCGTCTACGCACTCGCCGAGGCCGCGCTCGGTTCGGCCGAGGCCGCCCCGGTGCTGGATGCGATCCCGCTGTTCGAGACCTTCGACGACCTGCAGGCGGCCCCGCGCATCCTGGCCGAGATGATCGAGCTCGAGCCCGTGAAGGCGCGCCTGGCCGCCACCGGGCGCAAGCTCGAGGTGATGCTCGGCTACTCCGACTCCTCGAAGGACGTCGGCCCGGTGTCGGCCACGCTCGCGCTCTACGCCGCCCAGTCGCGCATCGCGGAGTGGGCGAAGGTCAACGACATCACCCTCACGCTCTTCCACGGCCGCGGCGGCGCCCTCGGCCGCGGCGGCGGGCCGGCCAACGAGGCCGTGCTCGCGCAGCCGCCCGGATCGGTCGACGGCCGCTTCAAGCTCACCGAGCAGGGTGAGGTGATCTTCGCCCAGTACGGCGACAAGACCATCGCCGCCCGGCACATCGAGCAGATGGCCGCGGCGACCCTGCTGGCGTCGAGCCCCGCCAACGAGGAGTCGAACCGGGCCGCGGCCGAGGCCTTCGCCGGCGTCGCCGCCACGATGGACGAGGCCTCGCGCCTGCGCTTCTTCGAGCTCGTGAAGGCCGAGGGCTTCGCGCAGTGGTTCGCCCAGGTCACGCCGATGGAGGAGGTGGGCCTGCTCGCGCTCGGCTCCCGCCCCGCCCGCCGCGGCCTCTCGGTGGAGTCGCTCGAAGACCTGCGCGCCATCCCGTGGGTGTTCGCCTGGACCCAGGCGCGCATCAACCTCACCGGCTGGTTCGGCCTCGGCACGGCGCTCGCCGCCGTGGGCGACGAGGCGGTGCTGCAGGATGCGTATGCGCGCTGGCCGCTGTTCACCTCGATGATCGACAACGTCGAGATGTCGCTGGCGAAGACCGACGGCCGCATCGCCGAGCGTTACCTCGCCCTGGGCGACCGCGACGACCTCGCCTCGCTCGTGCTCGAGGAGATGGAGCTCACCCGCGAGTGGGTGCAGCGCACGAGCGGGCACCGCGAGATCCTCGAGGACCGGCCGGTGCTCAAGCGCGCGGTGCGCCTGCGCAGCCCCTACGTCGACGCCCTGTCCCTGCTGCAGCTGCGCGCCCTGCGCTCGGTGCGCGAGACCGGTTCGACCGACCCGGCCGATGCGCCGCACCGACTGCTCCTGCTCGCCGTCAACGGCGTGGCGGCCGGTCTCCAGAACACGGGCTGATCGGGCGGCATCAGGCGAGGCCTGGTACCGTGACCTGGTGACGCGCCGACCCGCATCACCGGCGAAGACCCCTTCTCATGGCCACCCACTACTCGCGAACCGACCCCAGCGCCACGGGCACCCGTCTGCCCGCGGAGCCGCGTGCGCCTCGGCCGAGTCCGAGCCCGAGGCCGCTGGCGTCGGGCCGGCCGCGCCGCATCAACAAGGCCGTCGTGGTGTGCGCGGCGGCATCCGTGTTCGCGCTCACGGCGCTCACCGCCATCGCGCCGCTCCCCGGCGCCAGCTTCGCCGGCTCGACGGCGCCGCTCGAGGTGCAGACGCTCGCGGTTCCGGGCGGTGTCGCCGCGGCCTCCGTGTTCCGTGACGACTACACCGCCACCTCGGGCGTCGAGACGCTCTCGAAGGGCTCCACGAACCGCGACTGGGCCAAGCTCGTGTTGTTCCTCGCCGGCTTCCCGATGAGCGACAGCAACGTCACCGTGATGATGCGCTGGATGCGCCAGGAGAACGGCCCCGACGACTGGTGGCTGCGCAACAACCCGCTGAACAACGGCTGGGGCTCCGGCGGCGGCAGCGGCCTGGGCAGCTACGACACCCTCGTCACCGCCGCCCAGAACGTGGGCAACGCCCTGCACGGCAACCCGGGCTACTCGGCGATCGTTGCCGGGTTCGCCTCCTCGGCACCCACCGACCAGATCGAGGCCGCCATCTGGGCCTCGCCATGGGCCACCAGCCACTACGCCAACGGTGCGCACTGGTCGTACACCCCGGTTCCGGAGTACGCCTCGCCGAGCGGCACCTGGGGCTAGCCGGCAACCGCCGGCCGGCGCCGGCGCCGGCGCCGGCGGCGGCGGCAGCGGCAGCGGGTCAACGTCGGCCGGAGGCTAGACGCCCGTGCGCCGACGCAGCTTCGAGAGGCCGCGGCCGATCTTGCGGGCGCCGCGGTGCAGGAGGCCCGGACCCGGAGCGGCCGGCTCAGGAGCCCGGCGCTGCAGCACGACCATGGCCTGGTCGAAGAGCTCGCCCGTGGGCACCCATTCCATGACGGTGAACCCGGCTTCGCCCCAGACCGTCTCGACCCACGACCGCGGGGCGACGGCCCAGGAGTAGAACGAGCGCTTGCGCGGCCCGTCGTCGTCGGCCCCGCCGCCCGCGTAGACGAACTCGCCCTGCCGGGCGAGGGCCTGCGCGCGAGTGGCGTCGGGGATGAGCTCGGCGATGTTGACGTCGAACGGCGTCGGCGTGCCGGCCGCGACGGCCGCCTGCGCGCCCACGATCAGGCCGAGGAAGTCGTCTTCGAGCACGGTGATGAACACCTTGGAACCCGGATGCGTGACCCGCGCGAACTCGGCGGCCCACTGCCGGTGCGCCTCCTCCGAGAGGTGGGAGAACACGCTGAAGGCCGTGACGGCGTCGAAGCTCTCGTCTCGGAACACGCTCGGCGGCCAGGGGGAGTTCGTGACCGCGTTGACGCCGGGCAGCGTGCTGTGCAGCAGCACCGTCATCTCGCTGTCGACATCGCTCGACCAGATCTGGTCGGCGCGCAGACGGCGCAGCAGCATCCGGGTGATGCGGCCCCAGCCCGAGCCGAAGTCGAGCACCCGCTGGGTCTGGATGTCGCCCTCGGCCCACGAGGCGAAGGCGCGGTCGACGAAGCGCTCGGCCTCGGAGTAGGCGGCCTGGTAGCTCGAGCCCACGAACTTCTGCTGGATGCGCTGCGGCGGGTTCAGCGGCGCCCGGTTCACCGGATCGGCGACGGGGGGCAGGGCCTCGAGCGTCTCGGCGTCGGACAGGCTCTGCACGAAAGAGCTCACGGGCGGAACGGTGCTGTCGATGTCCTCTGACGCCATGTGTCCTCCAGTGTTCGGTGGCGGCCCCATCTTGGCACAGTTGGATCACGCCCCTGTGAACACCTCGGGCATACTGAGAACTCGTGTCTACACCTGACGAAGGGCCGTCATGACTTCTCCGTTCTCGTTCGAATCCCTCCTCACCGCCGTCATCGTCGCCGTCGTGGTGATCGTGCTGCTCATCGTGCTGCTGACGCTGCTGCGGGGCATCAAGGTGGCGAAGCCCGACGAGGCGATCATCGTCACGAGCCGTCAGAAGGCCGTGAAGCCGGGCGACTCCGCGCTCGAGGAGACCGAGAACGCGGGGCAGCGGGTGGTGTTCGGCTCGCGCGTGTTCGTGAAGCCGATCGTCGAGGCGCACTTCAAGCTGAGCCTGCGCAGCCGCCAGCTCAACGTGCAGGCCACGGCTCAGACGAAGGATGCGATCACCATCAAGGTGAACGCCGTCGCCGTGGTGAAGGTGGGCGGCTCGGAGTCGATGGTGCGCGCCGCCGCCCAGCGCTTCCTGAACCAGCAGGACCAGATCGAGACCTCCACCGAGGAGGTGCTCTCCGGATCCGTGCGGTCGATCGTCGGCCAGCTGACGGTGACGGAGATCATCACCAACCGGCAGGCGCTGCAGGGCCAGGTGCTCGACGCCGTGCGCGAGTCGCTCGACGTGCAGGGCCTGCAGATCGACACCCTCCAGATCAAGGAGATCGACGACGACAACGGCTACATCCGCGATCTCGGGCGCGCCGAGGCCGCCCGCGTGAAGCAGGTCGCCGAAGTGGCCGAGTCGGTGGCCCGCCAGGCCTCGGAGGAGGCGCGCATCGCCGCCGACCAGGCCGTCGCCGAGCAGCAGCGCAAGCTCGACCTGCGGAACGCCGAGATCCAGAAGGAGACCGACAAGGCGCGCGCCGAGGCCTCCGCCGCCAAGCCGCTCGCCGAGGCCATCTCGCAGCAGGAGGTCATCTCGCAGCAGGAGATCACCGCGGGCAAGCGCGTCGGCCTCCGCAAGCAGGAGCTCGACGCCGAGATCCGCGCCGTGGCCGACGCCGAGGCGTACTCGATCGAGAAGAAGGCGCAGGCGGATGCCGCGTCCAGCGTGGCTGCCGCGAACGCCGAGCGCGACCGCCGCAAGGCGCAGGCCGAGGCGGTCGAGGCGGAGGGCATCGCCGAGCGCAACCGCCGTCGCAGCGCGGCCGAGGCGCTCGAGGCCGAGGGTGTCGCCGAGAAGAACCGCCGGATCGCGGCCGCCGAGGCGCTGCGGGCCGAGGGCGAGGCCGAGGCGAACTCCATCCGGGTGAAGGGCGCCGCCGAGGCCGAGGCCACGCGGGCGCAGGCGGATGCGCTCGAGGAGCGCGCCGACGACCTGCTGCGGCAGCAGGTGATCGGGCAGCTGCCCGACATCGTGCGGGCCGCATCCGAGCCGCTCGCCGCCATCTCGAACATGACCATCATCTCCAGCGACGGCCACGGCACCGAGCAGGTCAGCGGCAGCGTCTCGAGCCAGCTCGCCTCCTCGATGCAGATCGTGAAGGATCTCGTGGGCATCGACATCGCCGAGATCGTGACCGGCCGGGCCACCGGCGCGGCGGCAGGGCAGGCCTTCGCCGAGCGCGGGGGAGCGGTGGCCGTGCGTCCGAAGGCGAAGGCGACGCCGGCCGAGTGACGCCGGCGGGATGACGCCCGCCGAGTGACGCAGTTCGCCCGCCGGAGCGAGCGGGCGAGTAGCGTGAGGGCATGGCCAGCGAAGCCGAGGTTCTCGAGATCGACGGGCCGCACGGCGTGCGCGAGGTGCGGCTCTCGAGCCCGTCGCGGGTGATCTGGCCGGAGCCCGGCATCACTAAGCGCGATCTCGCGGCCTACCTCGTGGCGGTGGCGCCCGCCTTCCTCGCGGCCAACGGCGACCGCCCGGTCTCGCTCCAGCGCTTCTCCGGTGGCATCGACGGCGAGCAGTTCTTCTCGAAGAATCCGCCGAAAGGAGCGCCCGACTACGTGCGCGCGGTGCCGGTGGTCTACCCGAGCGGGCGCACGCATCCGCAGCTCGTGCTCGACGAGGCGGCCGCGGTGGTGTGGGCGGCGCAGATGAACACGGTCGTGTTCCACCCCTGGGCCTCGCGCGCCGAGGCGCCCGACCTCCCCGACGAACTGCGCATCGACCTCGACCCGCAGCCGGGCACCGACTTCGCCGACGCCGTGCCGGTCGCCCTCGCGCTGCGCGCGCTGCTCGCCGAGGCCGGGCTCACCGCCTTCGTGAAGACCTCCGGCAACCGGGGGCTGCACGTGTTCGCGCCGATCGAGCCCACGCACGAGTTCCTCGAGGTTCGGCACGCCGTCATCGCCGCCGCCCGCGAACTCGAACGCCGGATGCCCGACGCGGTCACCACGCACTGGTGGAAGGAGGAGCGCGGCCGGCGCGTGTTCGTGGACTTCAACCAGGCCAACCGCGACCGCACCATGGCCGGCGCCTACAGCCCGCGCGCTCTCGCGCACGCCCCGGTGTCGTGCCCGCTGGCCTGGGAGGAGCTGGAGGGCGCCGACCCGGCGGCCTTCACGATCCTCACCGTCCCGGAGCGGCTGGCCGCGACGGGCGACCCCTGGGCGGGACTGCACGACTCGCCCGGAACGATCGACCTGCTGCTCGGCTGGTGGGAGCGCGATCTCTCCTCCGGCCTCGGAGAGCTGCCTTTTCCGCCCGACTTCCCGAAGATGCCCGGGGAGCCACCGCGGGTGCAGCCGAGCCGGGCCCGGAAGCCCGATCGACAGATGTAGCTAGCTAAGCTAGTTACGATCCTTTCGAGCGGAGCCGCGAATCCGTCTACAGTTGGGCGTATGGATGAGGCAGGCGACGACTCGACGTCGAACTTCTGGTACACCGCGCAGACCACTGCCCGCGCCGCCGTCGACGTTCTGCAGGCCCTCCGGCAGTACCGCAGCGCCGAGGTGCACATGCGTGCGCGCACGCGCCGCACGATGCAGATGGGGGAGAACGACGTGCTCGCGGTGCGTCACATCATCCGCGGCCGTCAGTCGGGCGCCTTCGTGAGTCCGAAAGACCTCGCCGAGGCGCTCGAGATCTCCTCGGCCTCGACGACCACCCTGATCGACCGGCTCGAGAAGTCGGGGCACATCCAGCGGCAGCCGCATCCGACCGACCGGCGTGCCCTCATCCTGGTGCCCACGGAGAGCGCCGACCGCGACGTGCGGGCAGCACTCGGCGACGCGCACGAGCGGATGCTCCGGGTGGCCGAGGACCTCGGGCCCGAGGAGCGGGCCGTCGTGATCGGCTTCCTCGAGCGCATGGCCGAGGCCGTCGGAACGGCCCGAGAGGCCGTGCCCGAGCGACGCTGAGGTCGGCTCGCCCGAGGGGCGCTCGTCGAGGGCCGAGCCGTCAGCGGTCGTCGTCGAGCTCGACCGCCGGCGTCATCGCCGCGAGCTCCGGCTCGATGCCGATGGGCGCGAGCACGACCTCGCCCGCGAGCCGGGGCCCGCGGCCGCGGAGCAGGCCCGCCTTGATGCCGCCGAAGGTGACGGTGAGCTGCGCAGGCAGCACGACCTCGTCGGCCGCCTCGCCGCTGTCGGGGTCGATGCCGCTCGGGATGTCGACGGCCACCACGGGCGGCAGCTCCGGTGCCGCGAGCAGCGCGCGCACGACGTCGCGTGCGACGCCTCGCAGAGCGGGGGAGGATCCGCCCGTGCCCGTGCCCGTGCCCGTGCCCGTGCCCGTGCCCGTGCCCGTGCCCGTGCCCGTGCCGAGGATGCCGTCGACGACCACGTCGTAGGCGACCCCGCGCTTCAGCTCGCCGATCAGCCGGTCGTCGGGTTCCCGCTCGCGCACCCCGGCGGCGAGGGCCGCCTCCCGACCGGCTCCGTGCATCCGTGACCCCACGGCGACGGCGTCCACCTCGATCGACTCCCCGGCTGCGGACCCCGGTGCGGATGCCGCGAGCTCTGCTCCGGCGAACAGCGCGTCACCGCCGTTGGAGCCCGCGCCCACGAGCAGCAGCACGCGGCCCCGACCCTCGGGCAGCAGGCGGCGCACCTGCTCGGCGAGCGCGTGGGCCGCGCGCGCCATCAGGGGCTCGCCGGCGGCGAGGTGCGGCGCCTCGGCGTCGCGCAGCTGCTGTGCCGTGTATCCGCTGATCATGGCTCCATCCTGGACCCTGGCGCCGCCGCGTGCCCGCGTGGAGAAACCTCTCAGAATGACCCCACATACTTGTAGCTTCAATCGTTCGCCCGGGGCATCCCGATCATCGGCCCCGCGAGCGCTGCCGCGACATCCTGACGGGATCGCCGCAACCGACATCGACCGTCACCGCCAACTGCTGCGGCTCCGCGCAGACCTCCTTACCCGGGTCTGCCGGTGTTCCGACGTGCCCGCCCGGGAGCGAGCCGCGCGGCAGGAGTGCCTTCCGTGCGCCTCGTGCGCCGGCACCCACTGGCCGAACCCTGGGAAAACATGCTCAACGCTCCACACCGCGCCGCTTCCGGCGGCACCCGCCCCACAGATTCCACCCGCTCCACCGATTCCAGCCGCTCCGCTCTCGATCCCCTCGCCGCCGTGGCGGCCGCCTCGCTCCGCCCCCGGCGCCGCCGTTCGAAGGGCCGTGAGGCCATCGCCCCCATCGCCGCGTTCGCGGCCGCGGGCCTGCTCGTGTCGATCGCGACCTTCGCGCATCCGGCCACCGCGAGTGCCCAGACCGTCTCGGTGGGCACCACCATCGCCTCGAGCCCGGCGGCCACGGTCGGCGCGGGCGAGGACAGCGGCTCCGACGCGAGCACCCGCCTGTTCGAGACCACCCGTGCCCAGGCGGATGCGCGGGCCGCCAAGACCGTCGCCACCGCGGGCAGCGTGCTCGACTCGGTGAAGGGCAAGGTCGACACGGCGCCGCTCGTGTCGTCGATCGCCGCCCTGGCGAACTACCCCTACCTCGACACCACCACGGTGCAGACCCTGACCACGACCGCGCAGACCGTCACGACCAGCGCTCAGGCGCAGGCCGCCGCCGTCGACAAGGCCGCGGCCGATGCTGCGGCTGCGGCTGCTGCCGCTGCGGCGGCCGCAGCGCAGGCCGCCGCCGACGCGCAGGCGCTCTCCGCCACGCCCGACGGCGCCCGCTCGGTGGCCGCGCAGATGGCCGCCGACCAGTACGGCTGGGGCTCCGACCAGTTCCAGTGCCTCGACTCGCTCTGGACCAAGGAGTCGGGCTGGAACTACCAGGCCGAGAACGCCGGCAGCGGCGCCTACGGCATCGCGCAGTCGCTGCCCGGCAGCAAGATGGCGTCGGTCGCCGACGACTGGGCCACCAACGCGATCACCCAGATCACCTGGGGCCTCGACTACATCGCGCGCGGCTACGGCACGCCCTGCTCGGCCTGGTCGCACTCGCAGTCGGTCAACTGGTACTGATCCGCCGCGGTCTCCCGTTTCTGCAGGAATAGCGGGGAGCGACGCGAATACGGCGTCGCTCCCCGCTATTCCTGCAGATTCGCGTCACGATGGAGGCATGCCCTCACCTCTGCACGGCGTGCGCTCCGTCGTGGCGCGATTCTCGCGCTCGCGCTTCTTCCGTCGCGTCGGCCCCACCGTCATGCCACCGCTGGAGCGCGGCATGGCCTGGCTCACCCGCGGCCGGGTGCAGCTGAGCGGCCTGCTCGTGCCCTCGCTCGTGCTGCACACCACGGGCGCGAAGTCAGGCCTCCCGCGCGAGACCGCGCTGATGTACTGCCCCGAGCCGGCCGGCCGGATGCTCGTGACCGGCAGCAACTTCGCCGGCGCCGCGCACCCGGCCTGGAGCGCCAACCTGCTCGCGCATCCCGAGGCCTGGGTGAATCTCGGTGGCCGCCGCATCGCCGTGCGGGCCGAGCTCGTGGGCGACGACGAGCGGGAGGCGGTGTGGGCCTCCATCGAGCGGCAGTGGCCCGGCTACCGGGGCTACGAGCGCGCATCCGGTCGCACTCTGCGCATCTTCCGCCTCACGCCCCACCCGGCGTGACTTGTTAAGCTTGCGGGCATGGGGCCCGAAGCAGACGACATTGCGCTGAGCGACACCGACCGCTACGAGCAGCTCCGCGTGGCGGCGGTCGAGCGTCTCGACCTGCTCGACACGCCCGCCGAAGAGCGGTTCGACCGCATCACCCGCATCGCACGCGAGCTCTTCCACGTGCCGATCGCCGAGATCAACCTCATCGACGACTCCCGGCAGTACACCAAGTCGCCGCAGCCCACGGGCACCGGGGCGAGCATCGACCTGATCGACTCGTTCTGCGCCATCACGGTGCAGCAGCCCGACATGATCGTGGTGCCGGATGCCACGAAGGACGCGCGCTTCTCGCGCCGCTCCGCGGTCTCCGACGAGCGCCACGTGCGTTTCTACGCCGGCCGGCCGCTCAGCCTCGGCGACGACTACCGCGTGGGCACGCTGTGCCTCGTCGACACCGAGACACGCGAGTTCGGCGACGAGCAGCAGCGACTGCTCGACGAGATGGGGCTCTGGGTCGAGCGGGAGCTGCAGGACACCGCCGACCTCGACCGCGCCGCCGAGGTGCAGCAGGGGCTGTTGCCGAAGGGGCAGCCGAGCTGGCCCGACTACGACGTGGCGGGCGTGTGCCTGCCCGCCAAGAACGTGGGCGGCGACTTCTACTCCTGGCACGGCTCCGGTACGGGCATCGAGCTCACGCTCGCCGACGTGATGGGCAAGGGGACCGCCGGCGCCATCATGGCCGCCACCGTGCGGTCCGCCTTCCAGTCGCGCACCGGCGACGACGTCGTGGCGGCCGTGGCCGGGGTCAATCAGCAGCTCGCCGCCGATCTCGGGGTGACGGGCAGCTTCGCCACCCTCTTCCACGCGGTCATCGACGTTCCGACCGGCCGGCTCGACTACGCGGATGCGGGCCACGGCCTGACCGTGATCGTGCGCACCGACGGGTCGTTCGAGCGTCTCGAGACGACGGGCCTGCCGATCGGCATCGTCGCCGACGGCGACTGGTCGCGCGGAGCGGCAGCGCTCGGACCGGGCGAGAGCCTGGTGTCGTTCACCGACGGCCTGCTCGACCTCTTCGACGGCTCGCTCGACTCGCTCGGTCCGATCGCGGCGATCATCGCGGCGGCGAGCGGCCCGCACGACGCCGTCGCCCGCTTCGCCGAGCTCACGGCAGCGGGCGCGGCCGGCGACGACGTGACCGTCGTCGTCGTGACACGGCGGCCCTGAGGCCGTCCGGCTCAGAGCTGCGGCTCGCCCGCCTCGCGCGCCCGGCTGATCGACCACACGTTCCGCTCGTCGACCCGCTCGTAGCGCAGCTCGTCGACGAGCGCCTGGATGAGGGCGATGCCGCGGCCCGACTCCGACAGCTCGTCGGGCATCTCACGGTCCATCAGAACGATGCCGCCCGCGTCCGCCGTGTCGGTGAGCGAGGCCGAGAGTCCGTTCTCGTCGGCCGTCACCGAGAGCACGCAGGTGACCCCGCCGTCGCCGGCGGCGTGCTGGATGACGTTCGACGCGAGCTCGATGAGCGCCGTCTCGAACGCCATCCGGTCGAATTCGCCCACTTCGGGGTTCTCGGCCCAGACGGTCTCGAGGAACTCGTGCACTGCATCCACGTCGCCGGGCGGCGAACTGAACACCAGACTCTTGCGTTCCTCACTCACGGGCGGCCTCCTCGACGCTGGCGAACGGGGTCAGGATCTTGTCGACGTTGGAGAGCTTCAGCACCATGCTCACCTGGGCCGAGGGGCTCACGATGCGGAGGTCGCCGCCGGCCTCCCGGGCCGACTTCAGGCAGCTGATCAGCGCGCCGAGCCCGGAGGAGTCCATGAACGGCACGCGGCTGAGGTCGACCACGACCCGCGGGCGCCCCGCGTCGATCGAGCGCTTGACCACCTCGCGCATCGGCGGACCCGACACCATGTTCAGCCGCCCGTCGCCGCGCACGACGACGGTGTCGTCGCCGAGCGATTCCGTGGAGAACTCCATAGACCGTGACCCCCTACAAGTAAGCTGTTCCCAGGCTAGCGAAAGGTGGAGAGGTGTCCGACCCGGAACGCGCCATCGCGCGCATCGTTCAGACCTACCCCAACGTCAAGGTCGTGCTGAGCGACATGGTGTTCAACGACTCCTACTTCCACTCCGCGGGCGCCGACGGCGGCACCCTCTACATCAACGCCGAGCTCACCGGGGTGATCGCCGCCCAGGAGGGCTGGACCGGCACCATCATCACCGCCGAGGCACTGCCCGACGCGTGACCGTTCCCAACGCCATCTCGATCGGGCGCCTGGTCATCCTGACGCCCCTCTTCGTGGTGCTGGTGCTCGTGTTCCACACCCCGCTGCTGGCGTTGCTGACGCTCGTCCTGCTCGGCATCACCGACTGGGCCGACGGCTTCATCGCGCGCCGCTTCGACCAGGTGAGCGAGCTCGGCAAGAAGCTCGATCCGGTGGCAGACCGCGTCTCGCAGCTCGCGGTCTGCGTCACCCTCGTCGTCGCCGGGCTGGTGCCGCTCTGGATGGCGCTCGTGCTGCTCGCGAGCGATCTGCTGCTGGGTGTCACCGTGCTGGTGCAGAAGCCCGGCATCGTGAAAGTGCGCACGCTCGGGCGGGTGCGCACCGTGCTGCTGATGGTGGGCTTTCCGCTGCTGCTGCTCGTGCAGTCGTTCTGGCCGGAGGATGCGCTGCTCGGCGCGGCTGCGCTCGCGGTGGTGGGCGTGGGCTGCGTTCTGCACGCCGTGGCGAACCTCGAGTACACCTGGGTGACCGCGCGCGGACCGCGGGCCGAGCCCGAGCCGAGCCGGGTGCCGTAGCGGCGCTCGCCCCGGCAGCCGGCACCGCTGGATGCGACGCACCGGCGGATGCTCAGAGCGGGTAGGCGAGCGCCCGTTCCGCCGCGAACCCGCACCACACCGCCGTGCCGGACGTCAGGTCGAGCGCCGCGACCTCGCCGGGCGCGAGATCGGCCGCGATCAGCTCGGTGCGCACCCGCACGACGTCTCCGCGCGGTTCGAGATCGAGCACCGTGCCCGGAACCACCTGCAGCCCGGAGCCGGATGCCGGGGGCGCGATCTGCACCGAGACCCACGCCGGGCGCACGGCGATCGCGGCCCGCGCATCCGGTGCCAGCGGCGTCTCGCTCGCCGCCCGCAGCCGCAGCCCGTCCTCGGTCACGAGTTCGCCCGCGGCTCCTCCTCGCCCCGTGAGCAGGTTGAGCGCCGCGAGACCGGCGGTGAACGGGTTGGTGGGGCGGTCGAGCACCGCTCGGGTGGGGCCGGCGTCGACGACGCGGCCGCCGTCCATCACCACCACCCGGTCGGCGAGGGTGAAGGCGTCGAGGATGTCGTGGGTGACGATGAGGGTGGTGCGGTTCGCGAGAACGCGGCGCAGCATCCGGCGCAGAGCGGGCGCCACGGCCACGTCGAGCGCCGCCATCGGTTCGTCGAGCAGCAGGAGTCTCGGTTCCGCGGCGAGGGCCCGGGCCACGGCGATGCGCTGGGCCTGGCCGCCGGAGAGCTCGGCCGGCCGGCGCTCGGCGAGGGCGGCGGCGTCGACCTCGGCGAGCCACTCCTCGGCGAGTGCCGTGGAGGCCGCCTTGCCGCGCCCCCGGCTGCGCGGCCCGAAGGCCACGTTCTCGCGCGCGCTCAGGTGCGGGAAGAGCAGGGCCTCCTGGGCGAGCAGGGAGATGCCGCGGCGGTGCGGCGGGAGCCAGGGCCCCCGGCCGCTCCCGGCGATGTCGAAGAGGCGCTCGCCGTTCAGCACGGCCCGGCCGGAGTCGGGGCGCAGCAGGCCGGCGAGCACGCCCAGCAGCGTCGACTTGCCGGCCCCGTTCGGGCCGAGCACGGCCACGGTCTCGCCCTCGGCGAGCTCGAGCTCGACGTCGAAGCCACGGGCGCCCACCCGGGCGGCGAACTGCAGGCTCACGACGGGGCTCCCTCGGACGGCTCTGCGGTCTCGGCGAGGCGCGCATCCCGGCGCGCCCGGCGCGCCTGCCGCAGGGGAGAGGCCTCCCCGGCCTGGTGTGCGACGCTCACCACGACGATCGCCACCACCACGAGCACGAGCGACAGCGCCACCGCTGCGTCGGGATCGGTCTCGCGCTGCAGGTAGATCTCGAGGGGGAGCGTGCGGGTGACGCCCTGCAGGCTCCCTGCGAAGGTGAGCGTGGCCCCGAACTCGCCGAGCGCGCGAGCGAAGGAGAGGACGGCGCCCGAGAGCAGTGCCGGCAGCACGAGCGGCAGGGTGATGCGTCGCAGCACCGTGGTGGGCGCGGCGCCGAGCGTGGCGCCGACGGCCTCGTAGCGGGTGCCGACCGTGCGCAGCGCGCCCTCGAGGCTGAGCACCAGGAAGGGCAGCGCCACGAAGGTCTGGGCCAGGATCACCGCGGTGGTGGAGAACGCGATGTCGATGCCGGCGACGCTCAGGCTCTGGCCGAGCAGCCCGCGGCGACCGAAGGTGTAGAGCAGGGCGATGCCGCCCACCACCGGCGGCAGAACGAGCGGCAGCAGCACGAGCGAGCGCAGGATCTTCTGCCCCCAGAACCGCGTGCGCGCCAGCACGATCGCCATCGGAACACCGAGGACCACGCACAGCGCCGTCGCGGCGAGCGAGGTGCGCAGGCTCAGCCAGAGCGCATCCAGCGAGGAGGGCGAGGTGATGAGCGGGACGAACTGCCCCCAGTTCACCCGCACGACCATTCCCGCCAACGGCACCACCACGAAGAGGGCGCCGACGATCGCGACGGCGAGGATCCAGCGCGGCACGCCGCCGTACAGGGCCGGCGCGCGCAGGGCGCGGGCGCGGGATCCCTGAGTGGTGCGTGAGGATGCGGAGGCGGCCATCGGTGCGGTCAGTCGGTGCGGGTCGGTCGGGGGTGCTCAGCCGGACGGCGGATGCTCAGGGCTTGCCGAACCCGGCGGCCTGCAGCACTCCCTGGCCCGCGCTCCCGGTCACGAAGTCGACGAAGGCCTGGGCGAGCTCCGGGGTCTTCGAGGCGGTGACCGGGGCGATCGGGTAGGTGTTGACGGCCTGGCTCGACTCGGGGAACGGGATGCCCTGCACCTTGTTGCCCGCCGAGGTGACGTCGGTGACGTAGACGAGCCCCGCATCCGCTTCGCCGCTCGTGACCTTGCCGAGCACGTCGGTGACCGAGGATTCCTCGCTCACCGGCGCGAGCGTGACGTCGGTGGCCTGCTCGACGGTGACCGTGGCGGCGCCGCAGGGCACCTGCGCGGCGCAGATCACGGTCTTGACGCCGGGCTTCGCGAGATCGGCGAAGCTCGCGATGTTCGCCGGGTTCGACGGCGGGACCGCGATCTCGAGCACGTTGGTGGCGAAGTCGACCGGGGCCGAGGCGGCGATGAGGCCGCCGTCGGTGAGCTTCTTCATGTTCTTGGTGTCGGCCGAGGCGAAGACGTCGGCGGGGGCGCCCTCGGTGATCTGCGTGACGAGATCGGAGGAGCCGGCGAAGGTGAGCGCCACCGTGGTGCCGGGGTTCGCCGCCTCGAACTCGGTGGCGAGCTCGGTGAAGGTGGCTTTGAGCGACGCGGCGGCGAAGACGGTGATGCTGCCGGAGAGGGCGGGGGTCGCGCTCGCGGTGGCCACGGGGGTGCCGGCGCTCGTGGCGGTGGCGGTGGCGGTGGCGGGGGCGCATCCGGTGAGCGCGGCGACGACGGCGCCGGTGGCGGCGAGGCCGACGACCAGGCGCGCGGCGAACAGACGACGAGGATGCTGCTGCTTCATTCCTGAACCTTTCCCGGGGTCTCGATGATGACCGTCGTGGCTTTCACGACGGCGACGGCGACGGAGCCGAGCTCGAGGCCGAGCTCGCGCACGGCCTCGCTCGACATCAGGGAGACCACACGGTGCGGGCCGCACTGCAGCTCGACCTGGGCCATCACGGTGTCCAGGGTGATCTCGGTGACCACGCCCACGAAGCGGTTGCGGGCGGAGCGCCCGATCTCGGAGGGGTCCGCCGGCAGCACCGCGTTCTTGCGGGCGAGCTGCGCGAGGGAGAGGCCGTCGACCACGCTGCGGCCGGAGGCGTCCTTCGCGCTCTCGAGCACGCCCGTGTCGATCCAGCGACGCACGGTGTCGTCGCTGACGCCGAGGAAGCCCGCAGCATCCTTGATCCGTATCTGAGACATGAGAACAAGTCTAGGCCCGCATCTGCGGAGTATTCGTCCGACGGGAGACCGCGAACTCGTTCGAGAGGCGCCTACGGGATTCGAACCCGTGTCTACGGCTTTGCAGGCCGCTGCGTAGCCACTCCGCCAAGGCGCCGGATGTGGTGCTGTCCTAGGAGCGTAGACGCCTTCGGAGGGGGAGTGGTCATTGTTACGGGGTGTTCAGCGCATCCGGGCGGCCACGTCGTCGAGGGCGCGGTGGGCCTCGGGGGTCCAGCTGGCGCCGACGAACACGTGGATGCTGCCGGGGTAGAGCCGCAGGGTCACGGGTGACCCCGCGTGCGTCGCCTTGGCGGCGAAGCGCTTCGCGTCGGTGAGCAGGATGTCGTGGTCGCCCTGGTAGATGTGCGTCGGCGGCAGGGCGTCGAGGTCTCCGAAGAGCGGGCTGACGAGTGGATCGGTGGTCGCGCGGGCGCCCGCCCAGGCGATGCCCTGCTGCACGAGCGGGGCTCGGTCGAGCATCGGGTCGAGCGCTTCGAGGGCGTCGATGCCCGGGTCGGCGAGGGTGACGTCGAGCCAGGGGGAGAAGAGGAAGGTCGCGTCGGGCATCCGGATGCCGGTGTCGCGGGCGTGCAGGGCGAAGCCGGCTGCGAGGCCGCCGCCCGCCGAGTCGCCGCCCACGAACACGCGGGGGGCCGCGCGTCCGGCGTAGTCGGCGCTCGTCGCGGGCGCCTTCAGGCCCGTGCCCGTGGTGCTGCCCGTGCCCGTGCTCGTGCCTGCCGCCGTACGCCCCGCCGGCTCGGCGGCGTGCAGGCCGGCGCGCTCGAGCTCGCGGGCGTACACGGCCTCGAGCAGCGAGTAGGCCTCGTCGACGGTGTGCTCGGGTGCCAGCCCGTAGTCGACCACCACGAGGGCGGCCCCGGTGCGCCGCAGGATGCCGCCGATGATGCTCCAGTGCGGCCCGACCATCGGATGCTCGTAGGAGCCGCCGTGCAGGTACACGAAGCGGTCGCCGGATGCTCCACGCCGCGGAATCAGGGTCGTCACCTCGAAGCCGCCCACCGTGGCGATCTCGACGACGCACCGCCGTCGCAGGCTCGCGGGCATCGGCGCCGCGACCTTCTTCGGCGCATCCGCCGCGCGCTTCTCCCACAGGGCCTTCACGAGCGGGATCGACGCGAGCCCTCGCGTCAGCGTCATGGGGATCGACACGGTCACTCCTCGCTTCGTGGCCTGCCGTACGGCTGCGCCGCCGGCTCCGGTGAGCCGATCCTACGGCCCGGGTGTTGGAGAACGCGTCCAGGGCCGCCGTGGAGGGCGGCGCGAATCCTGACACCTCGCCGAACGAGGGTTGTGCGTCGTCGGCGCGCGCCCGGGTGGCGGCTCTTCGTTCAGTCGGCCGTGAGCGCCCGCAGCTCGGCGAGGGCCTCGCGGATGCAGGTGGCCAGGGGCGGAGCGTCGACCTCGGCGACCCAACGGGCGAAGGCCGCGTGGAACACGGCCACGCCGGTCTGCGCCGCCAGGGTCGCCGCGAGCGGGTCGACGCCGCGCCGTTGCAGAGCCTCGGCGGCGGCCGCTCCCAGGCTCGCGAGCTTCAGCAGCTCCCGCTCCTGCAGGCTGGGGTTCGCGGCGAGGATCGCCGTGCGCTGGGCGGCGTACTCCCGCTCGGGGATGACCGAACCGGCCACCTCCATCGCCCGGCCGACGGTCTCGACCGGGCCGACGCCCGCGGGTGTCGCCTCGATCGCGGCGAGCACGGCGTCCTGCAGTCCGACCGAGCCGTTGAAGAGCACTTCGCGCTTGTCGGCGAAGTGGCGGAAGAAGGTGCGCTCGGTCACGCCGGCCCGCTCGGCGATCTCGGCCACGGTGGTCTGCTCGAAGCCGCGCTCGCCGTAGAGCTGCATCGCGGCCAGGGCGAGGCGGCCGCGCGCATCCGGTTCCCAACGTGCCATGGGGCCATTCTAGTGCGGGCACCGCAGAGTGATGACAGAAGCTGACATGGGGTGTTAGAGTGATGTCAGCAACTGACATTGATCGTCCAGGCCGTGCAGGCCGGACGGAAGGAGGCGCACTCATGCGCGTATTCGTCACCGGGGCATCCGGCTGGATCGGCTCCGCCGTCGTTCCCCAACTCCTCGCGGCGGGCCACGAGGTCGAAGGCCTGGTGCGCACCGAGGAGAAGGCGGCGGCCCTGAGGGCGCTCGGAGCGACGGCCCGGCTCGGTGACCTCGACGACCTCGACGGCCTGCGCGCCGGCGCCGAGGCATCCGAGGGCGTGGTGCACCTCGCCTTCAAGCACGACTTCTCCGACATGGCGGGCGCCGGCCGCACCGAGCGCGCCGCCGTCGAGGCGATGGCCACGGCGCTCGAGGGCAGCGACCGGCCCTTCCTGTTCGCCTCGGGCATCGCGATGCTGGCGCCGGGCCGCGTGCTGACCGAGCGCGACGCCTCGCCGATGGTGGGGCCGGATGCTCCGCGCGGCGGCGGCGAGAACTTCGCGCTCGAGTTCGTGGAGCGCGGTGTGCGGTCGGTCGCCCTGCGCTTCGCGCCGACGGTGCACGGGCAGGGCGACTACGGCTTCCTCTCGGTAATCGCCGCGGTCGCGCGGCAGAAGGGCGTGGCCGGGTACATCGGGGACGGCTCGAACCGCTGGCCCGCCGTGAACCGGGCGGATGCGGCGGCCGCCGTCGCGCTCGCGCTCGAGAACGCGCCGGCGGGAACCCTCGTGCACGCCGTGGGCGAGGAGGGCATCTCGGCGAAGGAGATCGCCGAAGCGCTCGGCCGTACGCTCGGCGTGCCGACGGCGTCGATCGCGCCCGAGGCCGTGGCCGAGCACTTCGGCTGGATCGGCATGTTCTTCGGCGTCGACATGCCCGCCTCGAGCGTGCTGACTCAGGAACTGCTCGGCTGGACGCCGACGCATCCCGGCCTCCTCGCCGACATCGAGGCGGGCTACTACCCGGGGCGGTGAGCACAGCGGTCCTGGTCGCGGCATAATCGACGCATGACTTCGGGGGAATCCGACCGGGCCCAGAACGCGCAACCGGCGGCCGCGGCAGCCTCGCCGCAGGCGCAGGCGCAGCCGCAGCCGCAGGCGCACGCACCGGCACCTTGGCCGTCGGCGATGCCGTTGCTGCCGCCGCCGGGCTGGTACACCGATCCCGACCCGGCGGCCGGAGGGCGCGAGCGCTGGTGGACGGGCTCGGCCTGGTCGCCTCACACCGCGCGTGCCGCTCGGAACGGGATCTTCGGAGCCGACTACGAGCGAGCGCATCGCCCGGGTGTGAACCTCGCCGTGCGCCGGGGTTCACGGTTCTATCTGGTCGGGGTGCTGCTCTGGACGGCGTCGGTCATCGGCATCGTCGTGGTCGGCATGCTGGGTGTGCAGGGGGACCCGGTGCCGTTCGCGGCGACCATCGTGACCGGATTGCTCGGGCTGATCGCGGTCGCGGTGGTGCTCATCGGGATCGCCGCGTTCCACGGAGTTCGTGGACTGCAGGCGGCGGCCCAACACGGTGCGACGGTGCCGGCGGTGCGTCTGATCGTGGCTCCGGTGGTCATCGTGGTCGTCACCATCGGCATCGTGCTGATGATGTTCCTCCGCTGACGCCGCGGCGCCCCCGACTCGGTGGCCGCGGTCGAGTCCGGTCAGCGGTCGAGCGGCGCTCGCCGTGCGTCGTGTGCCGCGTGCGCGGCGCGCGCCTCGTCGACGTGCGTGACCCGCACCACCTCCGCAAGCGGCCAGCGGGCGCCGAAGTACGCCTCGGCGCCGGCCATCGGCGGCTCGGCGGGGGTCTGACCGGTGCCAGAGAGGGCGGCGCGGCCGGGGACGGCGGGGCCGGCGACGAGCGCGATCACGTCGACCGGGCCGAAACTCTCCTCGATCGTCCACAGCGCATCCGTCAGCGAGAGCAACTCGGTGTCGCGCATCTCGGCGGTCAGGATGCCGTCGCCGTACACGTTCACGAGCAGCGCGAACGGCGCGGCATCCCGGGTGATCACCGCCACCTGGTCGTGCTGCTCGAGCAGGGCGCCCGCGAGCGTGCGGGCGGCCACATCGTCGTCGCTCACGATGCACCAGACTTCGGACATTCGCAGACCTCCTCCGGCGCTCGCGGCGCCGTCCCGGGGTTCCGGCCACCCGGCTGGGCCGTCGGTCATCCCATGCTCGCCGGTGGCGGCGCGTCGCGAATCCTCCCAGGGTGCACATCGCGCTACTGCGGATGCGGTACCCCGGTGCCATGCGCCCGGGCCGCGCTGCCCGCTACCCTGGACCCGTTCAGCATCCGGAAAAGGAACGAGACCATGACATTCGGCGAGTCGATCAGCACGGTGCTCCGCAAATACGCCGACTTTGCCGGGGTGGCGTCGCGCTCGGAGTTCTGGTGGTGGATTCTCTTCACCGCTCTGGTCTCGGCCGCGCTGAACGTGTTCACCGCGGTGCCGATCAGCGGTGGATCGAGCGTCGGCGCCCTGCTCTCCGGCGTCTGGTCGGTGGCCGTGCTCGTGCCGAACCTCGCGGTCGGCGTGCGCCGACTCCGGGATGCGGGGCACAGCTGGCCGAATCTGTTCTGGGTACTGGTGCCCATCGGGGGACTCGTCGTGCTGATCGTCTACTTCACGCAGCCCTCGCGGCAGCCGGTGCCGGGCGGCCCGGAGGCGATCCGCGTCTGACCGCCACCGGCGCCTGAGCGGCATCGGCCAGGGACCGCTACGGGACGAGCGCGAACGTGCCGCCCGGATGCCCTCCGGCAAGCTCGGCGCCGCCCACGATGCGGTAGCCCTCGGCAGCGGCCCGTCCCGTCGCGGCGATGCTCACGATGCGCCCATGGTCGGCCACCAGGGCGAGCGACACGTCGACCGCCTCGTCGGTGCCCACGCAGTCGAGGGCGGCGTCGATGCCGTCGGGGGCGGCATCCTGAACCCGCTGCCGGAGTCCGGGCCGAGTTCATTTCACTCGGTAGACGTCCCGTCGATGGCCGACCGTCAGCACGAGAACGAGCAGGCGTCCTTCGTTGATCTCGGAGATGATGCGGAAGTCACCGACGCGCACGCGCAGCTCGCCAGGCCGGCCCACGAGCGCCTTCATCGCCGCGGGCCGCGGCTCGTCGCGCAGCAGGCCGACGACCACGAGCACCCTCCGTCGCACGACGGGATCGAGCTTGCGCACCGACCGCGCTGCGGCAGGGCTGAACTCGACTCGGTAACGCTCAGTCAACGACGATGCCGAGCTCGGCGGCGAGCTCGTCGAGGGAGACGGTCGGCGCACCGCCGGCCATCTCCTCCCGGGCGGCATCGACGGCGGCAGCATCTTCGGCATCCTGCAGTGCCGCGAGTGCGCGGGTGGCGACCTCGGCGTCGAGGATCATCACGCTGTCGCGCCCGTGCTGCGTGATCGTCACCGGCTCGCGGTGGGCGATCTGCAGAGTGCGGGCCCACTGCTGACGGGCCTCGGTGGCCGGAATGGCGATCATAGCTAAATTGTACATTTTAGCTATCCCTGTGTCGATCGGACGGTGGTGCAGGGAGATCTCTGAGGGTATCGAGGGCTGCCGACAGCGGCGATGCGGGAGCGGATGCGGCGGGCACGGCAAAGGGCCGGGCACTGCGAGAGTGCCCGGCCCGTGTGTTCACCAGGAGGGGTGAAACCTGTGCCGCTATGCCGCCTGCGCGAGGAGCTCGGCCGCCGCGTCCGCCGTCACGATGAGTCGCCCGTCGCGGGCGTCGATCGTGACCGCCCCGCCGTCGGCGAGGGCGCCCGACACCAGCAGGTCGGCGACGCGATCGTCGACGTTGCGCTGGATGACCCGGCGGAGCGGGCGTGCTCCGTACTCCGGCTCGTAGCCGGCCTCCGCGATCCAGTCGGTGGCGGCATCCGTCACGGTCAGCGCGATCGAGCGCAGCGCCAGCCGGGCCCGGGTGGCGCCCAGCATGAGCGTCACGATCCGGCGCAGCTGCGCCTGCTCGAGCTTGCGGAACAGCACGATCTCGTCGATGCGGTTGAGGAACTCGGGGCGCATCGCCTCGCGCAGCTTGCCCATCACGCGGTCGCGCAGCGCCTTGTCGGAGCCGAAGCCGTTGTCGGAGCCGTCGGCCGAGCGGGCCACGAAGCCCATCGCTCCCGAACGCGAGGCCAGGAACTCCGAACCGAGGTTCGAGGTCATGATGACCACCGTGTTGCGGAAGTCGACCGTGCGGCCCTGACCGTCGGTCAGGCGCCCGTCGTCCAGCACCTGCAGGAGCAGGTTGAAGACATCCGGGTGCGCCTTCTCGATCTCGTCGAACAGCACCACCGAGTAGGGGTTGCGGCGCACGCGCTCGGTCAGCTGGCCGGCCTCGTCGTAGCCGACGTAGCCGGGAGGGGCGCCGACCAGGCGGGAGACCGTGTGGCGCTCGCCGAACTCCGACATGTCGAAGCGCAGCATGGCCTTCTCGTCGCCGAACAGCGACGACGCCAGGGTCTTCGCGAGCTCCGTCTTGCCGACGCCCGTGGGGCCGAGGAAGAGGAACGAGCCGATCGGCCGGCCCGAGTCGCCCATGCCCGTGCGGTTGCGGCGCACGGCCTGAGCGACCACGGTGACCGCGTCGTCCTGCCCGATCACGCGATCGTGCAGCTCCTGCTCGAGCACCGCGAGCCGCGAACGATCGACGTCGCCCAGGCGCCCGGCCGGGATGCCGGTGGCGCGGGAGATCACCGCGGCGATCTCCTTCTCGTCGACGACGACGGCGTCATCCGGAGCCGAAGTCGCGGCACGACGGGATGCCGTGGTCGCCTCGGCCAGCTGCCGCTGGATGTCCTCGATCTCGTCGCGGATGCGCGAGGCCTCCTCGTAGTGCTCCGCCGAGACGGCGGCGTTCTTCGAGGCCTCGAGGGCTCCGAGGTCGGCAACGAGCGCCGAGACGTCCACCGCGACGGCCTTCGCGCCGAGCGAGAGCCGCAGTCGCGCGCCGGCCTGGTCGATCAGGTCGATCGCCTTGTCGGGCAGGAAGCGGTCGCTCACGTAGCGGGCCGACAGCTCGACGGCCGCCTCGAGCGCCGCGTCGGTGTAGCTCACGCCGTGGTGCTCCTCGTAGGCCGCACGCAGCCCCTTCAGGATGAGCACTGCATCCGACGCCGACGGCTCGCCGACGGTCACGGGGGAGAAGCGGCGCTCGAGCGCGGGGTCCTTCTCGATGCCGCGGTACTCCTTGAGCGTCGTGGCGCCGAGCAGGTGCAGCTCGCCGCGGGCCAGCCGCGGCTTCAGGATGTTGCCCGCGTCCATTCCGCCCTCGCCGGAGCCTCCGGCGCCGACGACGGTGTGGATCTCGTCGATGAAGACGATCAGTTCGTCCTTGTGCGCCGAGATCTCGTCCATCACGGTGGTGAGGCGCTCCTCGAAGTCGCCGCGGTAGCGGGTTCCGGCGAGCATGGCGGGCAGGTCGAGCGACACGATGCGCTTGCCGAGCAGCTGCTCGGGAACGCCGCCGTCGACGATCGCCTGTGCGATGCCGTCGACGATGGCCGTCTTGCCGACGCCGGCCTCGCCCACGAGCACCGGGTTGTTCTTGGTGCGCCGGGAGAGGATCTCGATGGTCTGCTCGATCTCGTCCTGCCGCCCGATCACCGGGTCGAGCTCGCCCTCCCGGGCGAGAGCCGTGAGGTCGGTGCCGAACTTGTCGAGGGTCGGGGTCTCCGACGTCCCGCCGTTCGCGGGGTCTCCGGATGCATCCGGGTCGCCCGCGGTCGCGGCTCCACCTGCAGCGGCGCCGACGTTCTGGCGCATGCCCTCCTGCAGCGACTCGGGCGTGACGCCGGCCTGCGCCAGCACCTGGCCGGCGGGGGAGTCCTGGTTGATCACGAGCGCGAAGAAGAGGTGCTCGGGGTCGATGTAGGTCGAGCCGGATGCGCGTGCCACCTGGTAGGCGTGGAACAGCGCGCGCTGGGCCGACTGGGTGAGCGCGGGCGCGACGACCGGGTCGCTGCTGGCGGCGGGCAGCCGCAGCTCGGCGGCCGCGGCGATGGCGCGCGGGTCGGCACCGACGCGGCGGATGGCCTCGGCGGCAGGGTCGACCGGCGCGATCGTGCGCAGGATGTGGAGTGCGTCGAGTTCGGAGTGGCCGTGCTCGACGGCGTAGCTGCCGGCCTGGGAGAGGAGCTCCTGGGTGCGGCGGCTGATCAGCTTGCTGAGGTCGACCGAGCGGCTGGCTCGCGCCGCGCGCTGTTCGCCCTCGAGGTAGCGGGCGAGGAACTCGTCGAACGAGTTGCTGCCGGCCTCATTGGGGTTTAGGTTCTCGGGCACGAAACCTCCTGGTTTGAAACTTGAGTGCCTTACGCTCAAGTTCAACGCCCGAGGGGCCGGGTTATTCCCGGGCCGCAGACATCACGGGTGCACGATGATCTTCACCTGCGACTCGTTGTGGTTGATGAGCTGGTCGAAGCCCTGGTCGACGAGGTCGTCGAGGGCGATGCGGCCCGTGATGAACGGGGCGAGGTCGACTTTGCCCTGCTGCACGAGGGCGATCGTGGCGGGGTGGTCGTTGGCATAGGCGATGGTGCCGCGCAGGTCGAGCTCCTTGAGCACGAGCTTCTGCATGTCGACGCTGGCAGGGTGCCCCCAGATCGACACGTTCACGATCACGCCGGCCGGCCGAACGGCGTCGAGCAGGGTGTCGAGCACCGCGTTCACGCTCGAGCACTCGAAGCCCACGTCGGCGCCGCGGCCGTCGGTGAGGGCGCGCACGGCCTCGGCCACGTCGCCGTCGCGCGGGTCGAGCACGTGGTCGGCCACGCCGGTGCTGCGCGCGCGGTCCTTCCGGGCCTCGCTCAGCTCCGAGATGATGACGGTGAGGCCCTCGGCCTTGAGCACGGCGGCGAGCAGCAGGCCGATCGGGCCCGCACCGCCGATGAGCGCCACGTCGCCGGCTCCGGCGCCGGAGCGCACGAAGGCGTGGTGCCCCACCGAGAGCGGCTCGATCAGCGCGGCCTGGTCGAGCGGGATGTCGCCCACCGGGTGCACCCAGCGTCGCTCCACCACGACCTTCTCACTGAGGCCGCCGCCGCGGCCGCCGAGGCCGATGAAGTTCATGTCGTGCGAGAGCTGATAGGCGTCGCCCTCGCCCGTGGGGACCTCGGGGGAGATGATGTACGGCTCCACCACGACGCTCTCGCCCACCGTGAGGTCGGTGACGCCCTCGCCGAGGGCTGCGACGGTGCCCGAGAACTCGTGCCCGAGGGTGACCGGCGCCTCTTCGTGCGAGATCGGATTCGGATGCCCGGGCGCCGGAACGAAGATGGGCCCGTCGAGGTACTCGTGCAGGTCGGTGCCGCAGATCCCGCACCATGCCACGTCGATGGCGACCGTGCCGGGCAGCAGGATGGGCTCCGGGATGTCCTCGATGCGGATGTCGTGGCGGGCGTAGTAGCGGGCGGCCTTCATGGGTGACTCCTTCGGTCCGGCACCGGGCTGCGGTGACACCGCCATGGTTGCATCCGCCCTGAACGCCGGACAGGGCCGAAAGGCCCACGGATGTGGCGGGCCGTCGTCGACGGCGACCCACCGCATCCGCGTGCCGGGGAGCGTGGAGCTCAGTACTTGTACGACTGCCCGCCGTCGATCGGCACCACGGCCGCGTTGATGTAGCTGGCGTCGTCGCTCAGCAGGAAGGCCACGACGGCGGCGATCTCGGGGGCTTCGCCGTAGCGCTTGGTGGGGTTGCCCTGGATGAACTGCTCGGCGGCGCCGCGCGGGTTCTCGGGGTCGAGCTGCTTCATCGAGTTCTCCACCATCGGGGTCCAGATGGCGCCGGGGGCGATGGCGTTGATGGTGATGCCGAACTGGCCGTACTCGATGGCCGAGTTGCGGGTGAGGCCGACGACGCCGTGCTTGGCGGCGGCGTAGCCCGACTGGTTGCCGATGCCGCGGATGCCGCCGACGCTCGCCGTGTTGACCACGCGGCCGGCGCCCTGCTCGTGCATGACCTTCAGCACCTTCTCGAGGCCGAGGAAGACGCCGCGCAGGTTGATCGCGACGACCCGGTCGAATTCGGCCGAGGTGAAGTCCTCGGTGAGGTTCTGCTTGCCCTCGATGCCGGCGTTGTTGAAGAAGCCGTCGATGCGGCCGAACTTCGCGCGGGTCTCGGCGACGTAGCGGTCGACGTCGGCCTCGTTCGAGACGTCGGCGACGACGGTGATGATCTCGGCGTCGGGGGCGACGGCGGTGACGGCGTCGACGGAGGTGGCGAGACCCTGCTCGGACACGTCGACGAGGGCGAGTTTCGCGCCCTCCTCGGCGAGACGCACGGCGGCGGCGCGGCCGAGGCCGGATCCCCCGCCGGTGATGAGGACGACACGGTCGGTAAAGCGGTTCACGAGATGACCTTTCAAACGGGTCCGCAGCCGCGGGCCGGGTTGCGACGAACGCCATAACCAACGTTCGTTGGATAAAAGCATACGCCGGGCGGCTTGACTTCAAGCGCTTGAGGTCTGGTGGGATGTGGACATGACAGTGATGACGATTCAGAATGCGTCGCGCCGCACCCGGCTCAGCGAACCCACCCTGCGCTACTACGAGGAGGTCGGGCTGATCGGCCCGATCGCCCGCGACGAGTCGAGCGGCCACCGCCGCTACGGCGAGGCCGACCTCGACGCGCTGCAGGCCCTCGCCTGCCTCCGCGCCATGGGGGTGGGCATCGCCGACATGCGCACCTACCAGGCCAATCGCGCCATCGGCCGCTCCGCCGCGGGCGAGCAGCGCGACCTGCTCACCCGCCACGCCCGCCGCATCGAGACCGAGATCGCCACGCTCCGTGTGCACCTCGACTACCTCGAGGCTAAGGCCGCGCTCTGGGATGCGCGCGACCGCGACGACCCGCAAGCCGAGGCGGCCGCCGCCGAGCGCGTGAACGCGATGCTCGACCGGCTCGAGGCGGTGCTGTGATGACCCGGATGCTCGTGACCGGCGCATCCGGATACCTCGGCACCCGCGTGGTCGCCGACCTCCTCGCCAGCGGCGTCGAGGTGCGCGCGACCGTGCGCACCCCGGCGAGCGAAGAGGCGCTCCGCACGGCCCTCGCGCGGGTTCCGGATGCCGACACCAGCGGTCTCGAGGTGGTGTTCGCCAGCCTCACCGACGACGAGGGCTGGGCATATGCCGCGACCGGCATGGACGGCGTGCACCATCTCGCTTCGCCGATGATCCTGGCGACGAGCCCCGACGAGATCGTGCCGCCCGCCCGCGACGGCGCCCTGCGGGTGCTGCGGGCCGCGCGCGATGCCGGCGTGCCCCGCGTGGTGCTCACGTCATCCTTCGCCGCGATCGGCTATTCGCCGAAGCCGGTGCGCGATTACACCGAAGACGACTGGACCGACCCCGCCACCCCCGGCCTCGCGCCCTACCCCCTGTCGAAGGCGGTCGCCGAGCGTGCCGCGTGGGACTTCATCGAGCGCGAGGGCGGAGGCACCGAGCTCGTCGTGATCAACCCCACCTGGATCGCCGGCCCCACCCTCACGGTCGACGCCCGCTCCTCGCTGCAGGTGTTCACCGGCATGCTCTCGGGCGCCATGACCCACACGCCCCGGCAGCGCTTCGGCATCGCCGACGTGCGGGACGTCGCGTGGCTCCATCAGGCGGCGATGCGGGCTCCGGATGCCGCGGGCCAGCGCTACCTCGCTCTCGCCGACGGGCCCACCCTGACCTTCCTCGACGTCGCGAACGTCTTGCGCGAGCACCTCGGCGTCTTCGCCGAGCGGGTACCCGCCGAGGAGGCTCCGGGGGAGGAGCCCACCCCGCTCACCATCCACAACGACCGCGCGAAGCGCGAGCTCGGCTTCCGCCCGCGCCCGGCCGGGCAGACCATCCTCGACACGGCCGCGAGCTTGCGGGAGCTGGGCCTGGCCTAGCGTCAGCACGCCCCACAAGCACGACGAACGAACGAGCGAACGAGCGGCGGSGCCGGCCTATCATTCCGAGGCCGGCGCCGCCCTCTTCTTCGCCCGCTCGGGAACCGTCGACGGGATGCCGCGCGAGAACGCCAGGGCGAGAACCGAGATGGCGAGCAGCCCGAAGAACGCCACGTGCAGCGAGCTCAGCTGCGAATCGCGGTAGATGCCCTCGAGCGAGGAGGCCTCCGCGGCGGTCAGCCCGGCCTGCTCGCCGAGCTGGGCCACCGAGGCCGCCGGCACGATCGCGACGCCTCTCTGGGTGGCTTCGCTGATGAGGCTCTGCGCCTCGGCGGGCAGATCGCTCGCGGCCACTCCTCCGGCGAACGACGTCGCCAGGCTGCCGATCAGGATCGACCCGATCAACGCGGTTCCGAGCGACGATCCGAGGTTCTGGAACACTCCCTGCAGTCCGCCCACCTCGCTCGTCTCCTTCTCGGTGACGCTCGACATGTTCACGTTGCCCAACTGCGAGGCGAGCAGCCCGAGCGCGGCGCCCGCCAGGAACATGCCGGCGGCGAAGAGCAGGCTCCGGAGGTCTTCGGTCGCCGCTCCGAGCAGCAGCAGGGCGCTGAAGACGAGGATGAGCTGCCCCGTGCGCACGATCCGCCGCGCCGACCACACCCTGGAGAGCCGCGTGCCGACGACGGAGAAGAGGATCAACGAGATCGAGAGCGGAAAGATCTTGAGGCCCGTCTGGAGCGCGTCGAGCCCCAGCGTCATCTGCAGGTAGACCGGGACCATGAAGAACAGCCCCGCGGTGACCGCGTACTGGGCGCCGAGAACGGCGAGCCCGCTGCGAAGCTGGCGGATGGAGAACATCTCGACGTGAACGAGCGGTGGCCGCCCGCGTCGCACGAGCATCCGTTGCCGTCGCAGGAACGCGAACACGAGCGCCGCTCCGGCGAGGATGAGCCAGGCGGTGAGTGAGACGCCGAGCGGGGCGATCTCGACGTCGCCGATGGCGGGGGAGGCGAGCGGCCGGATCCAGCCCCAGGTCTTGCTCTGCAGCATCCCGAACACGATGAAGACGAGCCCGACGGCCGAGAGCGCCACGCTCAGGATGTCGATGCGCACGGATTGCCGGGTCGTCGCATCCGTGATGCGGCGCGAGAAGAGCACCACGCCCGCCATGATGACCACCTCGGCGACGAAGACGAACCGCCAGTTGGAGTAGGTGGTGACGAACCCGCCGATGAGCGGGCCGGCGGCCACCGCCGCGCCCGAGACGGCGCCGATGATGGCGTAGGCGGTGATGCGGGCGCCGCCCTGGTAGTTGTCGGCGATGAGAGCGGCGATGGCCGGAATCACGAGAACCGCGCCCAGTCCTTCGACGATCGACCAGCCGAGGAACAGCAGCTGGATGTTCGGGCTGAGTGCCGTGATGAGCGAGCCGAGGGCGTAGACGCAGGAGCCGATCACGAAGGCCCGGCGCCGCCCCCAGACGTCTCCGAGCTTGGCGCCGAGGAGCATCATCGCCGCCATGGTGAGGGTGTAGAAGGTGATCGCGCCCTGCATCGCCGCCACGGTGGTGTCGAGGTCGGCGACCACCGTGGAGATCGACACGTTCATCACGGTGCCGTCGAGCACCATCACGAACTGCGCGGCGCCGAGGATGATGACCACCGACCACTTCTTCATCACAACCGCCCGTTCTCCTGCGCTGGAGCCGGGCCCGCGGTCACGGGTGTCGGCTGCCCGTCATCTTCCTCTTTTGTCGAGGCGCTGAACAGCAGATCCGGCCACCCGTGCCGTGGTGCGGTCAGGGGCGGAGGTTCTCCAGGTCCTCCAGCAGGCTCGGATGCGTCGGGGCCCAGCCGAGCTCGGCGCGGGTGCGCGCGCTCGAGGCCGGCTGGTCGGCCACGAAGACCGGGCCGAGCGGCCCGAAGTTCTCGGCCGGCACCTCGGCGACGGGCAGGCCGAGGCGCCGGCCCACCACGGTCATGATGTCTTTCACCGGGTCGCCCTCATCCGCCACCGCGTGCCAGGCGGTGCCGGCGGGCGCGTTCTCGAGGGCGAGCCGGAAGAGCACGGCGGCGTCGAGCGCGTGCACCGCGGGCCAGCGCTGGGCGCCGTCGCCCGGGTAGCCGGCCACGCCGGTCTGGCGGGCGATGCGGGTGAGCAGGCCCGCGAATCCGCCTTCGCCGTTCGCGTGCACGGTGCGGGGGAGCCGCACGGAGGAGGTGCGGACGCCGCTCTCGGAGAGCGCGAGAATCTTCTCGACCGTGATGCTGCGGCCGGCGACCGGCCCGTGGGTGGGTAGGGGGTCTGCCTCGGTCGAGGGGCGGCCCTCCGCCTGGGGTGTGCCCGAGACGGTGACGAGCGGCTTGCCGGTGCCGACCAGCGCGTCGCCGAGGGCCTCGAGGGCGGCGGTCTCGTCGGCGATGTTCGCCGCGAGGGCTTCGGGCGAGCTGAAGTCGTTGCCGAAGGCGAGGTGGATGACGCCGTCGGCCGAGGCCGCCTGCTCGCGCAGCACGGCGAGGTCGGTGAGGCCGCCGTTCACGGTATCGGCGCCGGCCGCCCGGGCCTTGGCGGCCGAGGCCTCGGAGCGGGTGAGGGCGGTGACGGAATGGCCGGCCGAGAGGAGCTCGGCGACGACCGCCGAGCCGATGAGTCCGGTGCCACCGGTGATGAAGACGCGCATGAAGACCTCCACAAGTGATGCGACTGATGTCCCATCACCGTACACCTGATAAGACTCTCGTCGCATCACGTAGACTGCTCCCATGCCCAGATGGAAACCGGATGCGCGCCAGCGGCTGGCCGTGGCCGCTCTCGACCTCTTCACCGAGCAGGGCTACGACGAGACCACGGTCGCCCAGATCGCCGAGCGGGCCGGTCTCACCCGCAGCACCTTCTTCCGTCACTTCGGCGACAAGCACGAGATCCTCACCGCCGGCCAGGAGATGCTGAGCACGCTCTTCGCCGAGGGGATCGCGGAGGCGCCGGCCTCGGCATCGCCGCTGGACGCGGTGGCGCTCGGCCTCGACCGCGCAGCCGGAGCCATGACCTCGTTCAACCGCGACCTCGGCCCGCGTCTGCACGCGGCCACCGAGGCCAACGAGGAGCTCCGCTCCCGCAGCGCCATGAAGTCGGTCGTGATGGCGACGGCGATCTCGGATGCTCTGCTCGCGCGAGGCGTGGCGGCGCCGGCCGCGCAGGTGGCCGCCGAGCTCGGCGTGCTCGCCTTCGGGGCCGGCTACCGCGCCTGGAGCGACCCCGCCCGCGACGCGGCTCCCGGCGAGCTCACCCCGCACACCCGAGCGGCCTTCGCGGAGCTGCGGGAGGCGGCGGCCGCCCTGCGCTGATCGCGGCGAGCCCGCCGGCCGACGAGCTGGCATCCGAGGATCTGCCACGGCCACCCCCCTACAGGGGCTGCCGCCGCGATCGTCGACACTCGTAGAGTGAGCGAGGCGATCCGACGAATCGTCCGCGCGATCACCCGTCGCGCGCCTCGACCCGATTGCGACGACGATGACGAATACGCCTGCCTCCGGCTGGTACAGCGACCCCCAGGATCCGACTCGCGAGCGGTGGTGGGACGGAGCGGCCTGGGGTGAGCACTCGCGGCCGATCGGCTCCGCCGCGACGGCGGGTTGGCGGCCCACCCGTGCGACCTGGATCTCTGCAGCGGTGGCCTTCCTCATCGCCCTCGTCGCTGCGGCGACCGGTGGGCTCGGCGCCTTCCTGGTCGTCGCTGGTCTCTATGGTCTCGCTGCCGCGGTCTGGACTCTCGGCACGAAGAAGTCCGGCTGGCTCAATCTGCGAGGACGCGCGACAGCGGTCAAGGTGGTCGTCGGTGTCTCGGCCGCCGTGGTCCTCCTCGGTGTGGTCGCGCACCCGTGGGCGCCGAACGCGTCCGCTGGGGGAGGGTCGGCGCAGGTCGTCTCGGCGCCGGTGGCGTCGTCATCCGCGTCGCCCTCGTCGAAGCCGACACGGGTTCCGACTGCCACGGCGACGCCCACACCGACCCCCACGCCCAAGCCGGTGACGAAACCGGTCTCGACTCAGACCGGCCAGTCGGCGGATGCTGCGGAGACCGCCCTCAAGGCAGCCGGTTTCGCTGTGCAGAAGACCGCCTCGGACGGTTCGGCGCAGACGGACTGGAGCGGCTGGACCGTCGTGGAGCAGCGCCCGGCCGCCGGAACGGCCGTCGAGGTGGGCGGGACCGTCGTGATCGTGCTGGCACCTCCGGCGCCCGCTCCGGCCGCTCCGGCGGCCCCCGTTGCCCCGGCTGAGTCGGACCCGGCCCCGGCCCCCGATCCTGCCCCGCCGGCGGAGCCGGCCCCCGCGCCGATTCCGGACGTGTCCTACGCCAACTGCGCCGCCGCTCGGGCCGCGGGAGCTGCGCCCATCCACCGCGGCGAACCGGGCTACAGCTCGAAGCTCGACCGCGACGGTGACGGCATCGCCTGCGAGTAGGGGCATGGCGGTGGATGCTGTCGACCGGATGCTCTGATGACGGGAATGCGCCCGGGCCGGCACGCGGGCCCGCCGCCTCAGCCTCGCTGCGCCAGGAACCCGTCGATCGCCGCCCACGTGGCATCCGGCCGCTCGAGGTGCGGGAGGTGCCCGGCCTCCGCGATCTCCACGAACTGCGCTCCCGGGACGGCGCCGGCGATTGCGCGGCCGTACCCGGGCGTCACCACGCCGTCACTCGCTCCCCACACCACCAGCGTCGGCACCCGGATGGCGGCGAGCCGCGGCAGCAGTCCGGGGTCGTTCATGCCGCGTCCGGCGATCGCCGCCATCGCGCGGGCGTTCCCGGCCTGGATCGCGCGGGCCTGCTCCGAGAGCGCGGCCGGATCGATGAAGCCACGGTCGGCATCGTGCCAGGCGACCTCTGCCAGCTGACGAGGGCTCAGCGAGAAGAAATCGGCGATCGGTTCCCCGGCCACCACGACGCCCACCGCGTCGATCACGACCACCGATTCGATGAGCCCCTCGAAGCCGTCGGCGGCGGCCTGAACGGCCATCTCGAGGGCGATCCAGCCGCCGAGCGACGACCCGACGAGGGTCGCTCCCCGCGCCGGCCGCCGGGTGTCGGCGTCATCGACGAGGAGCTGCAGGTACGCGGTGGCGAGCTGCGCGACCGAGGTGAGCGTCTCCGGAAGATCGGTGCCGTCCCATCCCGGATGCGTCGGTGCGACGACGTGCCGCGTCGCAGCGAGGTGGGCTGCGATCGGTGCGACGGTGCGGGGACCCCCGCCGCCGTGCAAGACGAGGGCGGCCGGCAGATCGGGCTCGTGTGCGAGGCTTTCAGTGTTCATGATCTCTCCAAATCAACATGTTTATATAAGCTTGCTGATACGCTAGCACCATGACGACCGATCTGGAACTGCTCGGACAAGCCCTCAAGCGCGCGCAGTACCGCAACCACCGCACGATGGATGCGGCGCTGCAGGATGCGGGCGTGAGCCTGGTGCAGTGGGACGCCCTGAGGGCCATCGACCAAGCGCCCGGTGCCTCCGCGCATGAACTGGCCGTCGCCACCTTCCAGAGCGACCAGTCGTTCGGCACCCTTGCGGGGCGGCTGATCGACCGCGGTCTCGTCGCGCGTGCTCCCGGCCGCGGCCGTCGCGTCGAGCACACGCTCACCGAAGCGGGGGCCGACACCCTCGCCGCCGGCCGTCGCGTCGTGGCGGCCGAGCTGCCGAAGCTGTTCGCGCCCCTCGACGAGCCCCAGCGCGCGGCGCTCTTCCAGGCCTTGACCGCGCTGCAGGCGGCGGGGGCGTGACGCAACCGGAGCCGCGCATCCGGATCGCCCGCGGTGTCCCTCGGCGACGATGGCCGAAGGGGTGATGGCCGCTCAGCCGGCCGGCACCGCCGCCAGCAGTCGCGCCGCCTCCGCCTCCCGGGCCTTGTCGCCGAGGCTCGCCGTCTCGGCCGATGGCCGGCCGATCACCGGGAGCCAGAAGATCAGCCGCCGGTGGTGCCCGCTCAGTTCTTGGTACTCCGCCACGAGGCTCATCCGCGGGAAGGTGTTCACCAGCACGGCATCCGGAACCAGCACATCCACCATCCGTCCCCACCAGGGCGACGGCAGCATCGCATCCTGTCCCGCCCGCCGGGCGAGCAGGCAGGCGTTCTTCTGTGCGGTGCGGCGATACGTGAGCAGGGTGAGGATGACCGAGAAGATCGTCGCGAGGATGAGGATGACGAGAACCGGGAACCCGATGGCGACCGGGATGGCGGCCAGTGCCTGAATGTTGATCGTGTCGAGCACGTACAGCAGCACGAGCGAGAGCAGGCCCCAGATCACCGCGTACTTCAGGCAGATGCGACCCTGCACGTTGAGGAACTCCTTGCTGTAGTCCCAATAGACGGCGTGGAACAACTTCTCCATGAGCAGGCTCGTGAAGTACTCGAGCGTCGTGCCCACCACGAGTCCGAGCCCGAACACCGCGAACGGGTTGTCGACCACCGGCAGCAGCACGAGCGAGATGAACACGCCGCCGGCCCCGTAGAGCAGGTTGAACGGCACGTACAGCAGCCCGAGCCGCGACTCGATGACGCCGCGGTACTCGATGGTCCAGCAGTAGACCATCTCGATGACGACCCCGATGAACCCATAGATGAAGAACAGCCACAGGCCCACGTAGGTGGCGCCGACGGCGATCGCCAGGGTGTCGTTCATGCGGGCTCCTCACGGGGCCATTCGGGCGTCAGCGCGTTCATGGCACGACCCTAGCGGGGGTCACGCGTGTTCGACGTGAGGCCGGGCGGCTTGCAGCGGAGGCGGCGGCTCCGCGGATCGAGAACTTTTTTCGCCCGGGTGCATCCGAATCGGGGTCTGCGGGAGAAGTAAGGGGTGAAAGCAGTTTTCCCCCTGCTCCTCGTGAGCACGATCTGGAGGTACTCATGCGCAAGATCCTCATCTCAGGGCTGGCCGCCGGCGCTCTCATCGCTGTCAGCGCCGCTCTCCCCGCAGCGGCCGCCGATGGCGACGCGTCGCTGTCGGTGCTGCACGCGGTTCCGGGCGTCACCGTCGACGTCTACGTCAACGGCGCCCTCACCCTCGACGACTTCACGCCGGGCACCCTCGCGGGGCCGCTGCCTCTGGCCGCCGGAACCTACTCGGTGGCCATCACCGCCTCGGATGCCGCCGACGCGAGTTCGCCGATCATCGGCCCGGTGGACCTGAACCTGGCCGCCGGAGGCAACTACACGGCCGTCGCCCACCTCGATGCCGCGGGCAAGCCCACCGCCACGCTCTACACGAACGACACGGCCACCATCCCGGCCGGGCAGGGCAAGCTGACCGTGCGCCACGACGCCGCGGCTCCGGCCGTGGACGTGCTCGCCGGCGGAACCCCGGTCATCACGAACCTGGCCAACCCGGCCGAGTCGGTGCTCACCCTTCCCGCGGGAACCGTCTCCGCATCCGTCGCCGCCACCGGAACCACCGACCCGGTGATCGGCCCGGCGGATGTCGTGGTCGCCGAGGGAACGAACACCATCGTCTACGCGTGGGGCAGCCTCACCGACGGCAACCTCGCGCTCGCGGTGCAGACCATCGACGGCCTCCACTCGAACCCGGGCGGAGTGCCGGCGGGCAACGCCGGTCTGGTCGCCACGAACCAGCCGGGCGACAGCGCGCCGCTGTGGATCGGCGCGGCCGTACTGCTGATGCTCGCCGCCGCGGTGACCGCCGTGGCGATCCGTCGCCAGAGCGCGGCGAAGGCCGGACGCTGATCGGGCGTCGGCCACAGACCGCCCTGGCCGGGGCGAAGTCCCTGCATCCCCCGGCCAGGGCCTCCGCCGTGCTCGTCGCCGTCTTCGCCGGACTGGCGTTGTCGCTCGGCGGCTGTGCTCCTGCCGGCCCGGCTTCGTCGCCGGCCGCAGCGCCTGGCGCCACTCCGGCGACCGCCGGCCCCGCGGGCTCGCCGACACCGACGTCGATCCCGGATGCCGGTGGCGCGACAGCCGCCGCCGTGCCCCGGGTGCCGCTGGCCGACGCCAGGCTCGGGGCGGTGAGCGGCGCGCCGGCCGTGCCGCCGACGCGGGTGGAGGTCCCGGCTCTCGGGATCGACGTCTCGGTCGCAGAAGAAGGTGTCGACGCCGACGGGGCGCTGGCGCTGCCGGCCGACCCGGATGTGGCCTCGTGGTATCGCTGGGGCCCGTCGCCGTGGAGTGCGGCGGGGGCGACCGTCATCGCGTCGCACGTCGACTCGCTCGACTACGGCCTCGGCCAGTTCGCGCGTCTCGCGAGCGCGCCGGTGGGCACGAGCATCCGCGTCACGGCGGCCGATGGGAGGGTCGCGGTGTTCGCGGTGCAGAAGGTCGAGCTGCAGCAGAAGACGCAGATCGACTGGAGCGGCGTGTTCGACCGCACGGGGGCACCGCGGCTCGTGCTGGTGACCTGCGGCGGCGACTTCGACTACGACACCGGGCACTATCTCAGCAATGTGATCGTGACCGCCGTTCCGGCCGCGTGAGAGGAGGGCGGGTATGCTCGACCCGATGGCGACGGCGCCCACCCCGTGCCGCGCGCATCCGAATGGTGCGGCCCGCGACGATGCGGCGGCGAGCAGGAGGCGGTATGTCCCGGTGACAGATCGATTCTCCGGTGAGCGGCGCGCGGGCACCTCCGGGAGCGCTGAGGCCGATACCGCTACCGATACCGATACCGACACCGCCGATGACGACGGCGCCGCCTCCGATGCCGCCCTCTTCGCCGCGTTCCGCGCCGGCGACGAGCGCGCGCTCGCCGAGGCGTATTCGCGCTGGTCGGCCCTCGTGCACACGCTGGCGCTGCGCTCGCTGGGCGATCCGCGCGACGCCGAAGACGTGACTCAGAAGGTGTTCGTGTCGGCGTGGAAGGGCCGGTCCGGCTTCGACCCCGCGCGGTCGCCGCTGGGCGCCTGGCTCGTGGGGATCGCCCGGCACTGCATCGCCGACACCCACGAGGCGCGCAGCCGCCTGCGCCGAGCGGAAGAGGCGCACGTCGTCGGCGCGGCGCCGCCCGAGCCCGACGCCACCGCGAAGCTGGCCGACAGTCTGGCGATCGTCGACGAGCTGAACCGACTCGAGCCCGTGCCGCGCCAGGTGATGAGGCTCGCGTTCTACGATGATCGCACCCACGTGCAGATCGCCCACGACCTCGGTCTTCCTCTCGGCACGGTGAAGAGCCACATCCGTCGAAGTCTCACTCGGCTCCGAATACGTCTGGAGGTGAACGATGACTCATATTGATGCCGACGCGCTCGCGATGATCGCCCTGGGCGATGCCGGTCCGAGTGCGGCCGAGCGCGCCCACCTCGCCGAGTGCGCCCGCTGTTCGGAGGAACTGGCCGCGCTCAGCCGTGCCGTCGAGCTCGGGCGATCCGAGGATGCCGCGGAGCTCGTCGCTCCGCCGGCCGACGTCTGGGCGCGGATCAGTGCCGAGCTGGGTCTCGCCGCCGCGCCGGCGGTCGGGTCTGTCGGACCCGTCGGTTCGGTCGCAGAGCCGGTCGCCGCATCCGCCGCGATCGCCGAGCCTTCCGATCCAGTGGCCGCCGATCCGCCGGTCGAACCCTCACCGACCACTCCGCAGCCCGGCCTCCACCAGGCCCGCCGCCGCCGGCTGTCCGGTCGTCGCCGCATCTGGGTGCCCCTGGCCGCTGCGGGGCTCGTCGTCGGCCTGGTCGCCGGTGCGGGGCTCGGAATCTGGTGGCAGAACACGCAGCAGGCGTCGTGGGGGATAGCGGTCGCCGGAGCCGAGCTCACCCCGTTTCCCGGCTGGCCGGATGCCCGTGGCAGCGCGGTCGTCGAGCAGGATTCCAACGGACATCGCCGGGTGGTCGTCGACGTCGACCCGCAGGCCGACGCCGGCAGCGGTTCGGCGCCCCTGCGCGAGGTGTGGTTGATCCGCTCCGACGGAACCGGCCTGGTCAGCGTCGGCTTCCTGGACGGCCCGAACGGCACCTTCGACATCCCGCCGGGAATCGACCTCGGCCAGTACTCCTTGGTCGACGTCTCCGCCGAGGCCGACGACGGCAACCCCACGCACTCCGGCGACTCGATCGTGCGGGGTGAACTCCGCGCTCTCTGACCGACACCGCGGTACACGATGGTCGCCGAGGAGGCGGGTGGGTTCGACTACTCGGTCTCGCCCGCGATCAGCTCCGCGGCGCGGTAGCCGATGAACGCCGAGGGGGCGATGGTGTGGCCGCGGATGATCTGCGGCATCACCGAGGCGTCGGCCACCCGGAGGCCCTGCACGCCACGCACGCGCAGTGACGCATCCGTGACCGCCATCGGGTCGCTGTCGGCGCCCATCTTGGCGGTGCCCACCGGGTGGAAGGTGGTGCCGGAGTCCTGACGCACGTGCTCGGCGATCTCAGCATCGCTCGCGTCGGTCGTGGGGTACATCTGCTCCACCCAGGGTCGCAGGCTCGGCGCGCTCAGGTAGCGCTGGGTGAGACGCACGGCTTCGATGAGCTCGGGGAGATCACGCTCGTCGCTGAGGAAGGCGGGGTCGATGACGGGCTTGTCGAGCGGGTCGGTGGAGGCGAGCCGCACCGTGCCCGTGCTCTTCGGCTGGAGGAGCACGGAACCCACTGAGACGCCGGAGCGCTGCTCGGCGCCGTCGACGGCCGGGAACTTGGATGCGTCGCTGTTGTAGCTGAACAGCAGTTCGAAGTCGGGGGCCGGGCTGCCGGCCTTGGTGACCCAGCCGACGCCGTTCTCGGGGAAGTAGGCGGCGGGGCCGTCGTGGCTCGTGAGCCAGGTCTGCACGGCGGCGTCGCTGAGGTCCATCGGCACCGAGCCCTCGACGCCCGCGGCGGCCAGTGTGTAGACGTGCGGGTAGATGTGGTCGCGCAGGCCTGAGCCGACGCCCGGCAGATCGACGAGCACCGGGATGCCGAGCGACTCGAGGTGCTCGCGCGGCCCGACGCCCGAGAGCATGAGCAGCTGCGGGGAGTTGTAGCTGCCGCCCGAGAGCACGACTTCGTGGCGCGCCCGGAGCACCTGCACGCCGTCGGCGGTGCGCACCTCGACGCCGACCGCGCGGCCGTTCTCGATGACGACCCGGTTGACGTGCGCTCCCACGCGGACGGTGAGGTTCGCGCGCTCGCGCACCTCGGAGGTCAGGTAGGCGTCGGCGACCGTGCGGCGCACGCCGTCGACGAAGACCGTCTGGTAGCGGTCGGCCACGTCGGCGACGGGGCCGTCGGAGTCGCCGCGCTCGCCGAAGCCGCCTTCGGTGAAGGCGTCGAGGAGGATGTCGGAGAGGGGAGTGGGGGTCGCGATGTCGTTCATCTGCACGGGCCCGTCGGTGCCGCGCAGATCGGCGGGTCCGCGATCCGTCGCCTCGATCGCGAGGTAGGCGGCGCGAGCAGAGGCGGCGTTCCAGCCGGTGGCGCCCGCCTGCTCCCAGGCGTCGTAGTCTTCGGGGCGCCCGCGCAGCCAGGCACCGATGTTGAGCACGTTCGATCCGCCGACGGCGCGGCCGCGGGGTTCGTCGATGACCCGTCCGGCGAGGCCGGGCTGGGGAACGGTCTGGTAGGCCCAGTTCTTCTCGGTGTCGCCCCAGGTGAGGAAGAAGGCTCCCTGGCTGCGGCCGATGTCGAGCGGATTCTCCTGGCCTGCTTCCAGAAGCAGGGTGGTGCGGTCCGGGTGCTCACTGAGGCGCGCTGCGAGAACGGATCCCGCCACGCCTGCCCCGACGACGATGTAGTCGAACTCTTCCGATGCCGTGTTCATGACTTCGCTTCTTCCTGCTAGACGACGCACGCGAGATGCGCGGATGTGGAACTATCGCTCCGAATAGTTGTTGCTACAACCATTTACCTATCTTCGCACTGAATGCTTGTAGATACAACCATTCAGTTGGAATTGAGTGGCGGCAGGGCCTTGATCGCAGCGTGATGGCGAGCCTCACCGTCTGGTCGGCGGTGAGGCGGCAGTTGTTGGTCGCGTAACGCGAGGTCATCCACTGCGCGATCGCGCACCGCTGTCGTAGCCTGAGAGGGCAGTGCGCACAACGAAGCCTCGCGTCCCCACCGGACACGCCTGCGACATCCCCATCCGTGGAGTGGAGTCGCGCCATCGTGGCTTCCCTATTCGAGGAGCACACCGCTATGGTCACCATCATGAACGCCCATCTCGTCGGCGCACACGCCGTTCTCGCCCGGGCGGGGTTCTGTCGATGACGAACGTGACCTTCTCCATCGACAGCACTCGTTTCGACGAGAATTACCGCCCCCTTCCCAACTCACGCATCACCACGAACTTCGCCAACCTCGCCCGGGGCGAGAAGCGCCAGGAGAACCTGCGCAACACCTTCACGATGATCGACGGTCGCCTGAACGACCTGGCTCGAGACGGCAACGAAGACGGCGACCGCTACTCGGTCGAACTCGACATCATCTCCGCGAGCGTGGATGTCGACGGCGCGGGCATCCGAGACGCCGTCCCGCTCATCGAGGTGCTGCAGACCACCATCGTCGACCGACGCACCGGCGAGCGCACCCAGGGCATCGTCGGCAACAACTTCTCCTCCTACGTGCGCGACTACGACTTCAGCATCGTGCTCCCCGCCCACACCAAGAGCCCGTGCGCTGAAGGCCTCCCCGAAGACTTCGGGGTGCTGCACGGAAACCTCTTCAAGGCCTTCCTGGAATCGGATGCCTACGCGCAGCATTTCCACAAGTCGCCCGTCATCTGCCTGAGTGTCTCGACCAGCAAGACCTATGACCGCACCGAGAACGTGCATCCGGTTCTGGGCGTCGAGTACCGGCAGAGCGAGTACTCGCTGACGGATGCCTACTTCGCGAGCATGGGCCTGAAAGTGCGCTTCTTCATGCCCTCGAACAGCGTCGCTCCTCTGGCCTTCTACCACCTCGGCGATCTGACCGGCGACTACACCGACCTCGAGCTGGCCGCCACGATCGCCACGATGGAGACGTTCCAGAAGATCTACCGACCGGAGATCTACAACGCCAATCACACGGCCGGGGCGTCGTACCAGCCGAGCCTGACGAACCCCGACTTCTCGCCCATCCCGATCGTCTACGACCGCGAGGAGCGCAGCCGCCTGGCGGTCGAGCAGGGCAAGTTCGCCGAGGAGCACTTCATCGAGCCGCACAAGGCCGTTCTCGAGGAGTGGTCGGCAGCCTTCGCAGCGAACCAGAACGAACAGCAGGGAGCCCGCTGATGACCAAGCTTCTTCCCACCTCGACCGCCGGCAGCCTGCCCAAGCCCTCGTGGCTCGCGGAGCCCGAGAAGCTCTGGTCGCCCTGGAAGCTCGACGGTGACGCGCTGGCGGAAGGCCGGCACGACGCCCTGCGCCTATCGCTCGCCGATCAGCAGCAGGCGGGCATCGACATCGTGAGCGACGGCGAGCAGACCCGCCAGCACTTCGTCACCACCTTCATCGAGCACCTCAGCGGGGTGGATTTCGAGAACCGCGAGACGGTGCGCATCCGCGACCGTTACGACGCCTCCGTGCCGCGCGTCGTCGGGGCGGTCACCCGCGAGAAGCCGGTGTTCGTCGACGACGCCCGGTTCCTGCGCTCGCAGACCGACCAGCCCATCAAGTGGGCCCTGCCCGGCCCGATGACCATGGTCGACACCCTCTACGACGCCCACTACGGCAGCCGCGAGAAGCTGGCCTGGGAGTTCGCGACCATCCTGAATCAAGAGGCGCGCGAGTTGCAGGATGCGGGTGTCGACATCATCCAGTTCGACGAGCCCTCCTTCAACGTCTTCTTCGACGAGGTGAACGACTGGGGCGTGGCCGCTCTGGAGCGGGCGATCGAGGGGCTCACGGTCGAGACGGCGGTGCACGTCTGCTACGGCTACGGCATCAAGGCGAACACCGACTGGAAGGCGACCCTGGGGGAGGAGTGGCGTCAGTACGAGGCGATCTTCCCGAAGATCCAGGCCTCGGCCATCGACATCGTCTCGCTCGAGAGCCACCACTCGCACGTGCCCATCGACCTGATCGAGCTCATCCGCGGCAAGAAGGTGATGGTCGGGGCCATCGACGTGGCGTCCGCCGACATCGAGACGCCTGAGGAGGTCGCCGACACTCTGCGGCAGGCCCTCCAGTTCGTGGATGCCGACAAGCTCTACCCCTCCACCAACTGCGGCATGGCCCCCCTGCCCCGCAGCGTCGCCCGCGGCAAGCTCGCCGCGCTCGGCGCCGGCGCGGCCCTCCTCCGAGCGGAGCTGGCGGCCTAGCTTCCAACAGCCCTCCATAAACGAAACCCCCAGCATCGATGAGATACCGGGGGTTTCGTCATGCTGCAGGGCGGTCGCCACTCGGCCAGGTCTGAGCCGAGATCTCCTCACAGGCCTGCCGATGGCAATCCGGCTGCAATGCGGCACCTATCGACCCAGCCATGTTCATCGAGGGCAAGCGCGAAGCGCGCGGCAGTCCCGTACGGTTCGGCGCCTGGATGGCTGGCTCTGCACAAGCTGCCGCGCGCTCCGCGCTTGCCCTCGATGACCATGGCTGGCCCACGAAGGCGGGCGCGCTCGATCAGGCGGCTGGGCGCCGGATGGTGCGTCGCCGGGTGGTCGGGATCGGCGTCTGAGTGACGTCGATCCACCGCGGCGGGATGAGGTGGGGCACTCCCGCGTGCATGGTCAGTTTCCAGGATGACTTGTGCAGGTGCGAGTGGTGGAAGTGGCAGAGCAGCACTCCGTTGTCGATGTCGGTGCGCCCGGGTGGATGGTCTTTGGATACCCACTCGTCTGCGTGGTGTGTCTCGCAGAAGGATGGCGGTCGGTCGCAGTCGGGCCAGACGCATCCGCCGTCGCGGGCGGCGAGGGCTCGGTTTTGGGCCGCGGTGAAGAGCCGTTCTGTCTTGCCGTGGTAGAGCACCGCGCCGCGGTCGCCGAAGAGGGTCGCAGCCATGGGGGAGCTGCAGCGCAGCTGCGCCACGGTGGAGGCGGGAACGGGTTCGTCGATTCCATCGATCCAGCCGACGCCGCGGCCTGCTTCGAGGTCGTCGAGGGAGATGTGCACGTTGACGGTGGTGGTGGCGCCGTTGAGGCGGGGCATGTCGGGGGCGCCGGTGGCGCGGGCGATGAGTTCGGTGACAGTGTCGGCGTTCTTCTGCGCTTGGGTGCGGGTGTCGGCGGTGGCGGCCTCGGCGACGAATTCGTCTTCGCTGAGGAACCGCGGGCCGCTCACGCGGGGGCTCTGCAGGGCTTGGATGCTCGCGAGCCACACCCCGCCCTGTTCGGGTGTGAGGGCGAACCGCCCCCGGATCATGCCGTCGCCGGCCTGCGCAATAGTGAGCGAGCGGAGCTGCTGGTGCACCTCGTCTCGGGGTTCGGCCCCGTCGGGGTCGAGGAGCTCGCGCAGGTGGATGGCGAGCTTCGCCGTCTGGTCGGCGGTGAGGTGGCAGTTGATGGTCTCGTCGACGAGAGTCTGCTCAGCGCTCGCCACCTCGTCGGGCGCACATCCACGCTCGGCGAGCTCGGCGCACCGGCTGACGATGATCGACGCCGTCTCGACAGGGAGGATGCCCTCGTCGAGTGCCTGACCGACGGCCGGGAACGGGGCCGGCCCTTCGCCTCCACCCAGCAGCACCGCACCGCGTAACCGCCGCCCGAGCTCCAGCCGCGCCTTGCACTCTCGAGCTGACGTGCCCGTGACGCTCGCGACCAGCTTGACCGGGCTCGTGAAGTTCTGCGACCGACTCAGCCCCTCGTCGCCGAGCTCGCTCCGCGACCGCACCCCGACCTCCCCGGCAACCCGCACCTGCCCGGCGGAGACGACCCGCCCGACCGCCTCGAAAGCGGCCATGACGTCGAGCAATTCCTCGTCGCGCAGCCCCGCCAAGCCCTCTCCGACCCCGCCCGCGACGACGAGAAGATCGTCGGCGATCTCCCGGAGTCGAGTGGCTGTCTGCATGCTGAGATTCTATCAGAAATACCTGATCAAAGCTCGTTTAATCGAGGGTGGATCACTCGCAATCGACGCTGATTCGGGGACAGTGCGAGCACCCCAAACGACCTACCCTCAGCTGTCCCGCAACGCCTCGGCCGGGTGCACTCGGCTCGCCCGGCGGCCCGGCAGGATCGAGGCGAGCACAGAGAAGCCCACGGCCCCGCCGAGCACCGCCACCACGAACCACGGCGACAGCACCGGCCCGCTGAACCCCTGCACTCCGAACGTCGAGTTGGCGCCGACGAACCCGTAGAGCACGCCGAGCAGCAGCCCCAGCACCGCACCGATGCCCGCGACGACGACGCTCTCGACGAGCACCATGCGCCGGGCCTGACGAGCGGTCAGCCCCACCGAGCGCAGCACCGCGATCTCGCGCCGGCGCTGCAGCACCGACAGCGAGAGGTTGCTGCCCAGACCGATCGCGGCGACGAGCACGGAGAAGGCGGTGAGCACGTAGACCACGATCAGCATCACGGTGATGAACTGCGAGACCTGCTCGAGCTCGACGGCATCGCCGAAGTAGGCGCAGGTCTGGGCGAGGTACATCTCGCCGGCGACCGTGAACATCGTCACGAGCGTCACCCCGATCAGCACCGACACGACGGTGCGAGCCGTGCGCACGGGGTTCGCTCGCAGGTTCGCGCCGGCAAGCAGATCTGCCCCGCGGCCGCGGAGCATCCGGGTCACGCCGCCGACGATCGGGGCGGTGAAGGCGGGCGCACCGAGGATGATGCCCACGATCGAGAGCACCCCGCCCGGGAGGGCGATCAGGAGCCCGAACGGCGACACCAACCCGACGATCACACCGAGAGCGAGAAACCCGATGCCCACGACGGTGAGCACGATTCCGACGATCCCTCGACCGCGGGCGGCGGATGCCGGCAACTGCGTGCTGCCGGCGTCGCTCCGAGCGCCCTCGGCGGGGGAGACGCGGGCGACGATCTTGGCCCCGTTCGAGGCGGCCAGAGTCGAGACCGCGAGGCACACGACGGCAGGAACGATGACGAGCTGCGGTGCCCACACGAACTCGAGCCCCGCGCGGAACAAGGCGTTCAGGATGCCGATGGCCGCCGCCGAGACGAGGATGCCCGCAGCGATCCCCGCGATGGCTCCCGCAGCTCCCACGGCGAGTCCGTCGAGACGGGACGCCCGCCGGATCTGCCGCGAGGTCGCCCCCACCAGCCGCAGCAGCGCGATGTCGCGCCGGCGTCCGGCGTAGACGGTGGCGAACGTTCCGGAGATGACGATCGCAGCGGTCAGCACGGCGATGCCGAGGAAGACGAGCCCGACGGAGGTCAGGGCCGCGCGCACCGGGGCGGCATCCTGCATCCCCGTCGTCGACAGCGCCCGCACGAACACTTCGATGGTCTCGAGCAGCAGCACCGCGAACGCGGCGACCACCGCCACCACGGCGACCCCGGCGGCGTACCGCCCGGCGGTCTCCCGCAGTTCGCGCAGGGCCCACAGCCTCATTCGGACACCGCCGGGAGGTGGGTGGTCTGCGCTGCCGCAGCGAGGGGCCCAGCAGGCTGTCCGCCGGCGAGCCCGTTGGCCTGCACGCCACCGATCCCGGCGATGTGCGCGGTGGCCTGCCCGCGCATCCGCCCGCTCACCTGTGCACTGATCTGCTCGGCGGTGCCGCCGGCGAAGTCGTCGATCACGGCGCCGTCACTCATCAGGATGACGCGGTCGGCCACGCTCGCGGCCCGCGGGTCGTGCGTGATCAGCACGACGGTCTGGCCGTACTCGGTCGATGCCGACCGCAGCAGCCCCAGCACCTCGTCGCCCGACGCGCTGTCGAGGGCGCCCGAGGGTTCGTCAGCGAAGATCACGTCGGGCCGGGTGACCAGCGCGCGGGCGATCGCTACGCGCTGTTGCTGTCCGCCGGAGAGCTGGTGAGGCCGATGCCCGAGGCGATCGCGGAGGCCGAGCCGGGTGACGACGGTGCCGATCCACGCCTCGTCGTCGGTGCTTGGCCGCGATCCGGCGAGAAGGAACGGCAGCCGGATGTTCTCCTCGGCCGTCAGCGCCGGCAGCAGGTTGAACGCCTGGAACACGAACCCCATCCGCTGACGCCGCAACAGCGTGAGCGGTTCGTCCCGCATCCCGGTGATCTCCCGCTCGGCGAGCCACACCTGCCCCGACGTCGGGCTGTCGAGTCCGGCGAGCACCTGCAGCAGCGTCGACTTTCCGGATCCGCTCGGCCCCATGATGGCGGTGACCGACCCGGCGGCCACGTCGAGGTCGACGCCCCTCAGGGCGTGCACGGGCGACTCGGGCGAGCCGAAGACTTTGGTGACCCCCCGCGCAACGACGGCGCGGGTCTGAAGGAACTGGGATGCTGAAGTGCTCATGGGGTCCACGGTAGGGATCCCGGACGCCCCGCCGAATCGGCCTTCAGGACGATCCTCTTGCGCCACTGGGCGCCGGCGTGGTCCGGAGGTATGACGCGTTCCGGCGGTCGGGCCGCGTTTACTCGACCGGCCCAAGACAGGCTCGGCGAAGTGTCAGGCGCTGAGCAGTGGCACGATCCGGTCGAGTTCCCCGGCCTTCGCCTCGGTGACGAGCTCCAGGTCGTACCGGGTTTGCAAGTTCGTCCAGAACCGATCTGAGGTGCCGAACGCCCGGGCGAGGCGCGCAGCGGTATCGGGCGAGATGCCGCGCTTGCCGTGAACGATCTCGTTGATTCGCCGAGCAGGCACGTTGATCGTCTGCGCAAGCCGGTACTGACTGATCTCCAGCGGCTTCAGAAACTCCTCGAGAAGGATCTCTCCCGGGTGAATCGGTGCGTATGCGGTGGTCACGGTGCCCCCTCTTAGCGGTAGTCGATGATCTCGACGTCGACCGGACCGGTAGCTTGTGGTTCGCCATTCGCCATTCGCCAATTCGATGCGATCGCCGGCGGACTGCCCTGAACCCGTATCTGGTCAGTAGACGACCTTCTTGACGACGAGAATGAGGGCGCCTACGAGGAGAACCAAGAGAAAGACGAGGGCGAAAGCGTTCGCGAGTGGGCTGGGCCCTGGGCCCCGAATCACCCACTCGACACATCCGCCCGTCGCGCTGCCGAGCGCAATCGCTCCCGCACCGATAGCGCTCGGCAGCGTTGCCGATCCGGATGCCTTTGACCGGCGGCTGAGCGAGAGCACGAGAACGCTGATGATCAAGAAGCCCAGGCATGCCAGCGATGCCAGCGCGGCATCATCGATCGCACGCATGGCGACGGGGGGAATTAGCCCGGCAACGATCGAGCTGATCGTGGTCGCAAGAACAATCATGACGCGCCGTGCCGGGTGCGGCGGGTGGGAAGCGGAGCCGAATAGCGCGTTCGCCGATACCAAGAATGCGGCGGCCGTGACGAATGCGGCGCCCAGAGCGACCAGTATCACCAGATTCATTGCTGCACCAATCCCATGCGCAGACGATATCCACTCATAGGAAGAGTATCGACGACCATCGCGAGATTGTGAGTTTAAATCGAACTGTGATGGGAAATGCGGTACCCGTAGCAGTCGCTTAGTCTGCGCGTCCCCCAGCGGGGGAGCCGTAGAGAAGGTTATCGACGAAGACTGCCACGCGATCCTGCAGAGTGAGCGCCGCGCCGTCCAGTTCGCTCTCCTCCTTCACGATCGACTGCAGCTCCTCGAGCGTGTCGTTCACGGTGCGCGCGGCGTTCCTCAGTCCCCACCCCGAGAGCTCCGCGAGTAGGTCGTCGCGGGTGATCTCGCTGTGGCGGTACTTCTTGTTCACCGCCAGGGCGAGCATGCCGTCGTTCGGCATGTGGGCTTGGGGCACGACATCGTAAGCGGGCGCGAGGGTCACCGCGCCGTCGTCGGTGTGGACGAGCCCGATGTTCTTCGTGTGCATGTCGAGATTGCCGATCCCGACAGCCAGGACGACCATCCGCGCCAGGCGCATCAGGTCGTCGGCGGATGTGCTTTCCACCAGCGTCGTCGCGACTCGCTTGAGGCTGACGGCGCCTCCGAATTGCTCGTACTTCTCGTTGCCCGATGCGCCAAGAGCCTGACTGAAGTCCTCTTGGTGAACTCGCCTTCCGTCGCTGCGGTCGTAGCGCTCGATCACCAACGCTGGTAGGCCGTCGAATTCAGTCACCGTCGTCTGGTCACGATGCCCGCTTTCTATCGTATTTTCGCAATATTCGGTTGCTATCGCGATATCGCAATAACCCTGGCCAACGGGACGACATGCTCGCCCCGCAACAAACGCGTCGTTCTCGACATAGTGCTCCTCCGCAACCTCTGCATCGGCTTTGACCAAAGCTCGTTTGTTTCGGGTGAGTGGGCGCCGCGGGGTGGGTGATCCGGTCGAGTCATAGTCCCCCGGCCGCTGCGCGGCCTCCCGCCAAACCCGATGCCAATGACTCGACCGGATCACCCACCCCACGGCGCCCGGTTTCGGCCTGACCCAAGCGAGTCTCGGGCGAATCAATAGGCTTTCGAGCGATGCACGAATTCGAAAGCGAAGATGACCAGTCGGTCATCGAGCACCTCGGCGAGCAGCCGGTAGTCACCCACTCGATACCTCCAGATACCGGCGTAGCTGCCGGTCAATCCCTTGCCGCGTGATCGCGGATCATCCAGCCCAGCGAGTTCATCCAGATACACAGCGAGCCGTGCCGCGACGGTGCGGTCGAGCTTGCGAAACGTCTTGTCGAACTCAGCGCTGGTCTCGATGGACCAGTGGCTCAAAGCCCGAGCTCGCGGCGGACCTCGCTGAATGGCCGCGTCTTCTTGTCCGATGCTTGCCACGCGCGAGCGGCGCTCTCGGCCCAAGCGATTTCCTCGAGCTCCTCGAGATGCATCGAGAGTGCCTCGTGGACGAGATCTTCGGACGGCCTGCCCGTGCGAGCCACAATCGCGTCGAGACGGCGCTGCTCCTCGTCGTTCAGCTCGATCGAGAGGGGCATGGCAACTCCTTCGCGTGCTCGCAGATGTTGCACTGAGGATATACAGTCTGACTTCCGAGCTGCAGATAGTGCAAGCTTCACGGAACGGTCTCGCATTTCGCCCCTACTTTCTTTCGCGGTCGATCCAGCGGCTGAATGTAGGGAGTGTGCCAATTCTACTGGCGTGCACCGACGTCAATGGCGACCTGTGGAGAGCTCGCTGCTAGCCTCACACCATGGCCGTCACCCCCACCATCCACGAAGCCCTGGCCGCCTTCGTGGCCGAGCGCGACTGGGCCCAGTTCCACACCCCCGAGAACCTCGCGAAGAGCATCTCCATCGAGGCGGCCGAGCTGCTCGAGCTCTTCCAGTGGTCCCCGGATGCGGATGAGCAGCAGATCCAAGACGAGCTCGCCGACGTGCTCACCTACGCCTACCTCCTCGCCGCCCGCCTCAAGCTGAACCCCGACGACATCGTCCGCGCCAAGCTCGCGAAGACCCGCGAGAAGTACCCCGTCGAGAAGTCCCGCGGCACGTCCACGAAGTATGACCAGCTCTGAGATCGTCCGCCTCCCGTTCGACAAGGACGAGGTCGGCGTCTGGGCGCGAAGCGGCGACAAGCGCATCACCAACTGGCCGGTCGTCTACATCCTCGACGACGACACGACCGGCGCAGGGCGAGCATCCGATCGTCGCAAGATCTACGTAGGCGAATCCCTCAACGTAGCCACCCGCATGCGCCAACACTTAGCGAGCATCGAGCGCAGCCACCTCACCAACCTCCGCGTCATCCTCGACGAGACCTTCAACAAGTCCGTCTGCCTCGACCTCGAGTCGTTCCTCATCGAGATGCTCAGCGGCGACGGCGCCTTCGAGGTGCTCAACCGCAACGACGGCATCGTCAACGCCGACTACTACAACCGCGCCTTCTACCAAGACAGCTTCGACGCCATCTTCGACCGCCTGAAGCTCGACGGCGTCTTCACCCGCACCATCCCCCAGATCATCAACAGCGACCTCTTCAAGCTGAGCCCCTTCAAGTCGCTCACCGACGACCAGGCCTTCGCCGTCGAGGGCGTCGTGAAGAGCCTCTTCGACGACCTGCGCAGCAACGACCGCAGCACCACGGTCATCCAGGGCGATCCCGGCACCGGCAAAACCGTCGTAGCGATCTACCTGCTCAAGCTGCTCGCCGACATCCGCTCGTCGACCGGCCTCGACGCCCTCGACGACGACGGCGACTCCCTCTTCTCCGAGTTCTTCACCGACGAGCACCGGATGCTCCTCCGAGACCTCCGCATCGGCTTCGTCATCCCGCAGCAGTCACTCCGTAAATCGGTGCAGAAGGTCTTTCGCAAGACCCCCGGTCTCGACCCGTCGATGGTGCTGACGGCGTTCGATGTGGGGGAGTCGGCGACCGACTTCGACCTGCTCATCGTCGATGAGACGCATCGCCTCAACCAGCGCGCGAATCAGCCGGCGGCAGCACTGAACATCAAGTTCCGCGACATCACGACGAAGCTGTTCGGCCACGACGACACGTCGAAGACCCAGCTCGACTGGATCACGGCCAAGAGCGCCCACCAGATCTTCCTGGTCGACCCCGCGCAGAGCGTAAAGCCCGCCGACATCCCGATCGAGGCCCTCGAGCGCCTCGTCGCCGACGCCAAAACAGCCGACCATCACCACCCCCTCCTCTCGCAGATGAGGGTGCGTGCCGGTTCCGACTACGTCGGTCACGTGAGGCGGATGCTCGGCGCCGCACCAGGGTCAGGCTCGCAGCCGCCCGCATCTGTCCCCGACTTCGGCGACTACGACTTCCGGATGTTCGACGACGCCTCGGAAATGCGTGCGGAGATCGTGCGCCGAGACCGCGAGGTCGGCCTCTCACGCCTGGTCGCGGGCTACGCCTGGGAGTGGAAGACGAAGGGCAACAAGCCGGGCCACGACATCGAGATCGGCGAGCTGCGGATGCGCTGGAACAGCACCCAGACCGACTGGATCGCGTCGCCGGGTTCGCTCGACGAGGTGGGTTCGATCCACACGGTGCAGGGCTACGACCTCAACTACGCCGGCGTGATCATCGGCCCTGACCTCCGCTTCGACACGACCACCGGCCGCATCGTCGTCGACCGCGCCTCGTACTTCGACAAGAAGGGCAAGGAGGCGAACAAGGCGCTCGGCCGCGTCTACTCCGACGACGACCTGCTCTGGTACATCCAGAACGTCTATGCGGTATTGCTCACGCGAGGCATTCGGGGTACCTATATCTACGTCCACGACCAGGCGCTCCGAGAACATATACGGAAGTACGTCTCCCAGAATCGGGGCTAGTCAGTCGGCGGAATCGACGTAGCTCTGGAGCAGTTCCTTCACGACGTCGGTCAGTGTGCGGCCCTGTCGCGCTGCCTTTACCTGAGCCGCTGAGTAGAGCTCGGGCGGAATCCGGAAAGACTTGTGCGGCGTCTTGGGCTGATTGGGCATTGACCAATGGTGCCAGAGGCGCACACCTTGCGGGGTGTACATCCACCTCGTACCATTGGTGGTATGACACCCTCAACCATGTTCAGTTCCGTGACCGTTCCGACGTATCTCGCCGAGGAGTTCAGGCGACGGGCGCTCCGTGACGGTTTGTGCGCCGAGGAAGCCATCATCCATTTGCTCTCCGACTGGGTAAATGATCCCGAACCTAAGTCGGACTGGAAGGATCTGGCGAAGTCTCTTTACGAGTACGAGCAGGACTTCGCTTGCAGAGGAAATGCGGACTGCGACGTGCTTCTGTTTGATCGGGGGTACACCGCAGGCCAACTTGGCCGATGCCGCCACTGTGGCCTTCGCGTGCCGAAGGTACTTCGAATCATGCCGTGGAAGGCTTGCTCAGAGGACTGTGCCGATGCGCTCTGGATGAGGGCCATTAGTTCACGCGTCGATGATGTTTGAAGTGAACTTGTGGTGTCTTCACCTCAATTGCGCAACGCTATGAAGCGTGACTGATCTCGAAGTTGTAGCCGCCGTTTTCCGAAGAAACGGTCGCATTTTGGGGTGCCGTCGCGCGACAGGTAGATCCGCGGCTGGCAAGTGGGAGCTTCCAGGCGGGAAGGTCGAGCCGGGAGAAGACCCGCGCGAGGCACTAAGGCGGGAGGTGTTTGAGGAACTTGCGGTCGACGTCACGGTCGGAGATCTCCTTGACCGTTCGTCGACGGCAGTAGGAGCGCTGACGATCGATCTCGCGTGCTACGAGGTCGTGTGGACCTCGAACGGACCGTCAAATAGCACCGATCACGACGCACTAATGTGGCTGGAGCCTGCGGATGTGATGGAACTGGATTGGGCCACGCCCGATCTTCCGATGATCCGAAAGATCTCGAAGTGGTGACTGGTAGCGGTCTACTCAGAGGCGGAGAGCCTCGAGAACTGCGAACCGTCGCGTGCGTAGACCCTGATTGATAGGCTCGCGCAAAGCCCTAGAAGGTCGTGTGCGGGCCTACTTGGCAGCAGGATGGCTGGCCGCGCTTCCATCTTCAGGAGGTTCGCGTTGTGGGTGTAGTCGAGAACTTGACCGATTGCTGTACGCACATACTTGCGGGCCGCTGATTTCTTGGCTTCGAATAGCTCGGAAGTCGTTGCGTCGAAAAGATCCGGTTCTACGAAGTTCCCCCCAATCGGAATTCTGAGTCGCCGCAGATCGTGCCCCTTGGCTTGTCGCCATGCACCGAACGCAGCCTGCAGCTCGAATTCAATCCTCGACGCCGTACGTTCACTTCCCGGCAAGGGGTTGAGGGCGTAAGGATCGAAAAGGGGTGGTTTCCACTCGCTCGTCTCGATTCGGATGACCTGCTCGCGACCCATCGATGGCAGCCGATCAGTTTCAGCTTCGATCGGCGCGAGATTGAAAATGATCCCGTCTCGAATTGCGCCAGACTCATCAGGGATGGCCTGCCAGATATATGGCGGATCGTCGAGAGTGAACGCGCCGACGTACGTCGCGAGCGTTCTATCCGCGCGAAACAGCCGAATCGTCTTCCCGAGGCGAACCGAGCTGAGTAGCGCGAGGTTGCCGCGCGTCAGGCTTTGATCCCCAAGGCGCCCCTCGCCGGTGTATGCGTAAATCCCGTCCTCGCGAGCTCCCTCGTGAAGGTCATACCCGTACTTAGCGCCCTTTGCGGGGTCCGTAAATACGAGGATGTCGGTCGAGTTCGCTGGCGTTGAGATTCCTTGTTGCTGCTGGCCCCCGTAAAGCGCATGGACTGCGCGCCTAGTCATTACCTCGCCGATACCTGTTGTCCAGTCCATCGCGGCCCCCCGCCGTCACACTATCGCCAGTGAGTATCAACTACTCAAACTGCCACTGCGGGCTTGGGGCGAATGAGACCCGAAATAGCGGTACAAGCCGAGGGGATTGCTGACCACAGCCAGCCGTTTGTATGAAGTGCCAGGACGCACAGTTGCATGAGTTGAATGCGATCTACCCCGAACTCGAGGTATGGGGCAACGATTTCATGCGACTGGAATTTCACCACTCGCAGGTGCCTATCGATCTGATCGAACCCATCCGAGGCAAGAGAATAATGGTCGGCACCATTCACGTGGCCATCCAACTATCGTCACGACGCTGACCTCACTGAGCGAGCTTTTCCGCCATCATGTTCAGGTGATTACGAACCGGGACGACGCCTATCTTGCCGTCGAACGTCTCGTGGTGTGGTCCGGCTGGCAGCCTCGTGCTGCACCAGTGACGCCAGGCGCCTACCAGATGCGAACGCGCGACGGTGCGATTGTCTACGTCGGGATGGCTGGCGAGCGAAAAGGCCAGGGCCTCAGGGGGCGGCTTTCGATTTACAGGCGTGGCAAGGGTGCGGTGATTGGGTTCGGCGAAGCCGCTCTCGACCGGGCGCTTGCAGATGCTGAGTTCATCGAATTGCACCTTCAGGCGGTACGCCACGGCCGGCCTGCACGAGCTTCGATATGGGCACAGGACGCGATCCGTTGGCTCGATGTCGAGATTCGCTGGGCGTCGTGTGCGACGCAAGCAGAAGCTCTTGATTTAGAAGATGCTGTGGTCAAGATCCTCAAGCCTCACGGAATCTGGAACCGTGTCGCGTCCCAAGCAGCAGGCCAACCTTCTCACGCCACAGAGACGCCCAGCGGGGACCGTAATGCAGAGGTAGCAGGCGTGGGAGGGGGCCCGATCACCGTCGCCGCTCTGACTCAAGAGCTGGAGGTTGGGGATAGCGGCAGCGCGGTGCGCCGAGTACTTCGATCTGCGTTCCCGGAGCACGCGAAGGCGGCGCGTTGGGACCCGCTCACCGCGGCTCAGGTGGCTCATGTCCGAGCTGTGTTTACAAACTCGCGGTTAAGCGCCAGGGCCGAAGGCCTCTGACACTTGTCGATGGTGAACTGGTTCCGCAACTTCATGAGGCGTTCAACGAACGGCTGCGCGAACGCGCGCACGTTGAGAGCCGCTCGGTGTGCAAGGTTGCCCGCGAAGCCCTACACCAGTACCTCGACTGACCGTAGCGGCGCCGCTAGTACGACGCCGCTACTGTGCCCGACGGAGCGGCATCATCGTCCTAATGCGCTGCCCGCCGCGAGGACCGTCACTACGCCACCCGCCGGCGGTTCAACAGTTGCGATGTTGTCGGCGTCCACTGTGAGAACGTAGCCCTTCACGACTGCGCGTCGACCTTCGGGCATCTCCGATACTTCCTCAATGTCGACCTCGCCGCTCAGAACGACGTCGGTCGAGACATACTTGATCGGCCGACCCTGCCCGCGCGTCCACGGTGCAGCGGGGTTGCGCTGACCCACGAGGTGGGCGAACGTCTCCGAATCATTTCCATCGAAGCTGACCGTCTGTGCCTCCACGTCGCGAGTGTGGCCGGTGATGTCATATGCAGATACCACCTTCTCCTTATAGACCCCCAGAATGACGTCGCCGTAAAGCCGGATTGCCTCGTCAGAGATCTGGTACCAGTCCCCCAAAGTCGCATCATCCAGGTCCATGACTCCCGCGAGCACTGACGGGTAGCTGCTCTTGATGTTTACTACGATCATGTTGTTCATTCCTCTGTTTAGTGACGTTAGTTGTCCACGGCGACTACGTAACCACATCGTGAGTGGGATGTCAATCAACATAAGGATTCACTCGTTTAGCAGTCCTAGCGGTATCTACTTGTTTGCCAGAATGGGTCCATACGATTCGGTGAGTGTAGGTTGGCGCAGCCTGAGATGGGCCGAGTTGGCGCAGCGCCGCGATCGCGCATCCGGCATTGCGACCTCATCAAACGCGACATTCGCGCAGTCTCGCCGGCGTCGTCATCATGGTTCAATCGGTAGCCGAAGCCCCTGCGCTCGATCCGCCACGGCGTCGCGAACAGTGCGCCGTCGGCCCATTCGACCACCCAGTGTTGGTCATCATCAATCCCGCGTGCGAGGTAGATCGTCGCGACGCGACCGGTGGAGCGAGCAGGTATACCCGGTCCCGGTGTCTAACGACGCCTTCGGTCGCGCCCACGGTGTGTTCTGAGACGCAGATGCGCTCGTGCTCATTCAGTCGATGGTCTGGTAGCTCGTCTGCTGCGCCCAGCAAAGCGGCTGTCCAATTTGCGCGGAATGCGAGTCTGCAATCGCGCTCTTCACGCAGCGGTTCCCAGCGCAGTGCAGTGTCGTGTTTGCATCTCGACCTGCTGCTGCATGACCGCACTAAGGCCACGCATGGGTTCCGTCGATCTGATTCGATCTGTACCGACATGAATAGACATCGTCGTGTCTCCGGGAGTGCGGCTCGTGCCGACGTTACTCGACTTCAAGCAGGACGTTAAGTAGTGAGGTCCCACGGGTGCCACGAAGGTTTTAGTGTCCGGGATTCAAGACCAGTGGGTATCACTTGTGCGTGGACTATACCGGGGAGAGCCTTCTGTCACACTAGGTGAGTGTCGAAGCGAGGTAGGGGCCCTTCGAGGCGGGGCGCAGCCAAATCTCGAGTTGGGGACATGCAACCCGGGTCGGTAGTCGCGCGAGAGCCAGAAGATGAGGCCTGGGACGCCAGCCGATCGGGCGCGCGCGCGGTTCGCGGATTCACATTCCAGCATCTCGTCGGGGGCTGGATAGCGGCTGGCGTTCACTCGGGAGACGTCGATGGCGACCAGCTGGTGCCGGAGGGATTCGAAGATCTGTCGGTCGAGGGGCCGAGGACTTTGCAGATTCAGGTCAAGTCCCGAATCGGGAGACGGGGAAGTTTTAGCGCTAGAGATGCAGCAAGGGCTATCCTCTCGGCGTGGGTCGCGCACCTTGATCGGGGCCAACTCAATGAGCAGGTTGCAATCGTCTTTGAACGCGATATCGCCGGGTGTCCGCTGCCGGGCGATCTCGGCACCTCGATCGCAGCACTTCCGCACGCATCCACCCTGATCGGAGAGCTAATATCCGTCGCCGAAGAGCTTTCGGAGGCCGCAGTACGAGAACTGTGCGGCAATGTCTGGGTACTCGCGTTGCCATGGGATGCGGCAAAGGCACAAACGGTCACTCGCTTGAAGAAAAAGCACACTTCTACTCCATCAGGAGTATTGCAACTGGTTGGCCGAGATCTCGCGGCTTCGGTTCAAACTGCGGCGGCCGAAAACGTCGAGCGTTCTCACGACGACAGGTCCGCCCTCTCTCGCACGATGATTGCGTCCCAGATCGCTAGGACGATCGAGCTCACTGATCTCGCCAGTTTGGAGGCGGCGATCCGAAATGGCCTGTGCGAGCCGCTAGATGGTTCATTGCCAAGCACGGATGGCCCTCGCTATTACGAGGGTGTCAGTACCGAACCTTCTCATGTTGTTTCAGGGCTCGTCATCGCGTCGGAGGAGACCAATGACGCAGTTCTATCCGCGTGCCTCGAAGTCGGAGCGGTGGTGCTTCATGGTCCGTCGGGGGTTGGCAAGAGCGCGGCCCTCTGGTCACTACCTGGGGCCTCGCCCGGTGTCCTCTGGTTTCGAGTCCGCCGGCTGCTTCCGAATGACGTGTCTGAAATAGTGCGGTTGGCTAGAGCGTGGGCCGCCAGCCCGCAGAGTCCGATCGGATTCCTCGTCGACTCCGCGGGAACCGGCAGCTTCGAAGGGTGGTCGGACCTTCGGCGAGAGGCGCGCTCGATTCCTGGGCTCTTCGTAGTTGCTACCGCGCGAAACGAGGATCTCAAGATCCTGGGTGATCTGAGCGATTGCATCGTCGTCGATATCTGTCTGAACGAGACCTTGGCCTCGCGCATCTACGAGGGCCTACGGGATTCAGGGGCGACAACAACTCCGCACTGGGCAGAGGCGTACGAGAATAGCCGCGGGCTCACCATGGAGTTCACCCACATTCTGACGAAGGGCGATCGGCTTCAACGGATCATTGACGACCAGATAAACGACCGTATCGTTGCGGGCAGAACGCTGGAACTCGAGATCCTGACTTTGTGTGCAGTCGCGGGGCGGTGGGGAGTATCCGTGCCGATTGCAGCGCTGACAAATCAGCTTGATGCATCGCCGTTCGAGATTCGTGGCGCAATAGCGCGGCTGGCTGAGGAGCACATGCTGGCAGAGAACTCGGGACGGCTCGCACCGCTACATCTTCTTCGCTCCGTAGCTATCTCGAAGTCCATCCATGAGCTACCGCCACCGCAACTCGCTGAGTCATTCGCCCGAGTCCTCACGATCCTTGACGATGGTGACGTAGCTCGACTCGTCGTGAATGCCCTTTCCGAACTGCCTGAGCTAGCCCCGCAAGTCATCGACGCTGCATTCGACCAGGCGGCGAACACGCCCCGCTTTGTGGAGTTCCTTCATGGACTCCGCCTTTCGGAATTCTCAATTCGCCTGGCCGAATGGGACCAAATCGCTGAAACACTCGGTGTGGTCCGTTCGAAGCGAGCCATTCTGTTCCAGCTCGCCATATCAGGCATCGAGTTTCCTCTGATGCCTGATCCGCTTCCACAAGCGTTGGCGCAAATGATGGCGGTCCCTGATGAAGGGCTCGTCCACCAGCTATTGGGCCGCATGGATTCAGTTTCCCTCGGGAGACTCATTCATGACAGCGTGCCGTTGGGATTGGCACAGCTCTTGTCAGAGCTGAGAGAATCGCGCTCTGAGGTCATCGACTCGCTCATCGAGACGGTGAGTGAACCTCAATTCAGGGAGAAGATCATTGCCGAATCACTCTCACAGCTCAGCGAGATCCTCGCCGCTTCAATGACCGTGAGCCCGGTCCTCGCCCATGAGGTCAGCGATGCGGCGGGCGGGCAGGAACATCTCCTGCAGAGGTTTGCGAACGAGACCGCTTGGACTTTGGAAGCTCGAATCGACCAGGTGCCGGGAGGTTCAGTGGGATTCGCTCGGATTCTTCACCACTCTGATGATGATGCAGATGATCATGCCCAAGCAGTGGCGGCCGGGCGCAGGATGTTGCGGCTATTCCCGTCTATTGACTCCGTAGACATCATGATCCTCCTTCCGGGTGGACACGAGATCGTGGTCGGCGACCATAATTTCGCGTCCACCGGACTAACTCGCGAGAACGACGTGACGGAGCGCGAGGTCGCTTGGAATCGCGAACGTATTGCGAGGTCCAGGCTCGCAGCAGGTGAAAGCGACACCTCGCGACTCGACCGCGCGGACGGACTCATCAAGCGGCTACTGGAGCCCTGTACCTCGATAGCAACCGCATGCGTGTCGGGTGGGCTTGGAACTACCGACCCCAATCTGCTCGCAGCCGAACTCCAGTCGATCAGCGACGAAGCCAATCAGATTGGCCCCTCGCTCGGGCGTGAATTCGATGAGGATGGCAAGCTGCAACTTGTCGACCCCGTGTCTGGCTTCATTACAGACCTCACCGACAACCTTTTTCCTCGACTCGCCCAGGGCGAAGGGATGGGTCTCCTCGCCGCACACCTGCGCGAGACGATCCTTGGCAAATCTCTCCCCGGGATGAAGATGCAACCGTGGGCGCTTATCGGACTGGAAACTCATCCGAAGGAACTCGACCAAATTGAACAAGTGCTCATTGCGCTTCAAGTAGTGCTCCAAGAGATCGGGCGCGAGCCCGCTAGCGGAACAGCCATCTTGGCGAAGGCCAGATCCGCTCGTCGTGAGTGGGCGCTAAGGCGGGGCGCCGAGGAAGCAGGCCGCCTCTCCGCTGCAGCTCGAGAACAAGCTGATCGTCAATTCCTGATTGCGTTATCCGATGTTGAAGAAATACAGACTCTCGTCTCGCGTCAAGGGCACAACGGGCCCGTGACACGCGTCATTCTTTACGACACATCGAGCGTCACCGATTGGCCCGCGGTCCTTGATCGAGTGGTCGCTTTGGTGGGTTCAAGGTCTGACGTTATCGGCGTCGATGTCACGGTCATCCCAACACTCGAAGGGAGACGGTTGCCGGGCCTTGAGATGAGGGTGTTCAAAGGAAAGCCGTGGCCTGTCGCTCCAATTCCGGAGCAGCTTGAGTCCGATCTACCTCCTGCGCATCCGGCGCCACTTACCGATCGTCTTCGCGGCGCATTCGATGCGTTGATTCAATTGTTTGCCTTACGAGACCTCCCTTCACCTCAGCTTCAGATCCCCGCGATCGGACGTGTTCAGACGGACGCTACCGAATCCTTCGACGTCGCACTTGAGTGGTTCCGCTTGCATGACGACGACGCAGTGATCCGCGATCTCTCACAACTACTGGAGGGTCTGCGCGTGGAGCTCGCCGACCCGAACGCCCCCAATCTCGCGAGCTCGATCACCGGGGGGCTTTTTCAGTATTCTGGTGACCCCGCAGCTATAGGGATCGCTGCAGCTGGGCTGTCGGCCCTGGAATGGGACGTGGAACACGGAATCTCCCACTAATCAGATGGCATCTGACGGCGAGTTCAGAGCCAAACTACTGCCTCCGACTCCCGCTCTCTTTGGATGCGTGTGGGACCACGATCATGGTCGCCTGACACTTTGGCCCCCCAAGTAGGGTCACTGCGTCTGCATGGAAATCGACAAGTGTCAGCTAACGTCGGAGCAACGACCCGGGGGTAGAACTATGGAGTTCGAAGAACGTCTTGTTGCGCTGGCTGCGAAGGTGCAGAACCAGCGGGCTGCGATTCAGACCGAAGAGGCCACAAAGAACGCGTTCATCATGCCGTTCATCTCGACGATCCTCGGGTATGACGTGTTCAACCCGTTGGAGGTCGTTCCTGAATTCACCGCTGATGTCGGGGTGAAGAAGGGGGAGAAGATCGACTACGCGATCATGCGTGAGGGTGAGGTGCAGATCCTCATCGAATGCAAGACGGCGACCGGGCAGCTGAAGATCGAGCACGCGTCGCAGCTGTTCCGGTACTTCGCCGTCACGAACGCGCGGATCGCCGTTCTGACGAACGGGCAGGTGTACAACTTCTACACCGACCTCGACGCTCCGAACCGGATGGACGAGAAGCCGTTCCTGGTGCTCGACCTGTCAGACATCGACGAGACGCTCATCCCGGAGCTCAAGAAGCTCACGAAGGACGTCTTCGACCTGGACTCTGTGATCAGCGCCGCGGAGGAGCTCAAGTACGTGGGGGCGCTCAAGCGTGAGATCGCGGCGCAGTTCCGGGAGCCGACGGATGAGTGGATCAAGTTCTTCACCTCTCGGGTCTACGACGGGGCTTACACGCAGAAGGTGCGCACGCAGTTCACCACCTTGGTGGGGAAGGCTGCCCGGCAATTTCTCAATGAGCGAGTGAACGAGCGGCTCAAGACTGCGCTCGGCGCGACGACACTCTCCGCACCGTCAGCGGCCAGCGACGGAGGTGCATCCGCGGTCCAGAGTCAGCCCGTGGCGGATCAAGATCTTGAACACAATGCCGATGAGGTCGAGACCACCCTCGAAGAACTCGAGGGGTACCAAATCGTCAAGGCGATTGCGTGCGCCGAGGTGAAGCCGCAGAGGGTCGTTCATCGAGATGCGAAGTCGTATTTCGCGGTGTTGCTTGACGACAACAATCGCAAGCCGATCGCGCGTCTCTGGTTTAACGGCAAGAAGCAGAAGTACCTCGGGGTCTTTGACGCGGAGAAGGTCGAGACCAAGATTCCCATCGAATCCCTCGATGAGATCTACGAGCACGCCGAGGCCATCCGGGCAGCAGTTCGTCAGCACGCTGCTTAGGAATTGTCAGGATGTGGGACTCGTTCGGGCCAGACCTGCTGGTGGTTGCGATCGGCGCCGCCCTCACTGGGCTCATCGCCGGCGGCACTTACCTGGTGACCTTCCGGCGGTTGGAGAATCAGGCCGTTGGGGCGTTGATCCGGCAGATTCACGAGCGTCGGGCGTTCATCGCGGTTGATGCCCCAGTGCCTATTCATGATGCTTATTCCACAGACGATTTCGGACGCGTCTCGAGGAGTGTCGTGACGGTTCGCGATGAGATAGACATCGCTCGCCGGTCCGTTGGGCGCTCTACGGATCTGCAGGATGCCCTCACCTCGATGAAGTTGGCCTGCAACCGCTACCTCGAGCGAAGCGCTCAGCGACCTGACGGTTATGTCATCGACCTCATGGGGCTGCGCGAAGAGTTGTGGGTTGAGATACAGCAACTAAATCATTCGCGGAGTTCTCTTCCGGCTCTTGAGCCAGGTGCCGGAGCATTCTGAGGCGGCCTGAGGAACAGCTATGAGGCGTCTGAGGGGTGCGAGAACTCGCCTACGGCGCGGGATGTTCGAAATGGTCGCCGTCCGCGCAGGCCGCAGCACGAGGTTCCAGATTGCGGGCTAGGAGCGAGACACCGATCAGGACCAACCCGAGGGTCATGCAGATCTCTCGGACGATGATTGCGATGGATCCGGCGATTGCGTGAGGGACATCGGCCGATTGGAAGATCACCGTCAACCATCCGTCGGTGACTAGGGCCAGGGCGGCTCCGATCGCTGTGAGAACGATGCCCGTGATGAAGATGTGGCGGGCTGTGAGGCGTGGGGGCATGAGTGGTCCGTTCAGTTGGGGTCGGCTGTCGAGGAGTCGCGGCAGAATGACTTCACGTCTGGGCCCAGGCGTGAGAATTCGGATTCGAAGGCCAGATCTTCCGGAGCCAGCCCGCGGAGCTCGGCCGAACCTGGCTTCTGGATCAACGACTCGACTTCGGCCGTGACGCCTGGGAGCACCTTCTCGAAGGCGGCTCTGTCGGAGTCGAACATCGACGCATCCGTCAAATACGTGTATGCAGTGCTGCTCACGAACTGGGCGCATTCGTCGAGCGGGTCCGGTTGGTAGCCCTTGGGCAGAACCGGGATGGACTGCGTCGGTGGCAGTGCAACCTCGGCTTGGGCGGCGATATCTTCGACGTGCTGGCGTGACCCGATCGCGAACCAGTTGCTGTTTCGGACGAGCCATTGGCTGTCGGGGTCGATGGTCCAGTCTTGGAGCGCCACCAGGCTAGCGGTCGGTGAGTTGAAGACGCGGATCTGAGTGATCGACCCATCGCTGTCGACGCAGATCATTCCTCTCATCGAGGCCAGGTGGTAGACGTCGTCATACAGCGTCAAGGCCCGCACGCACGAGAGTGCGGGTTCGAGAGTCGCGAGCTCTGCGTCCAGATCGTGTGCGGCAGGATTTGCCGTGCCCGCACACGAAGAGCAGACGAGCACCGCGAACGAGATCGCTCCCGTCGCGGTGACTCGCCTGCGGGGAGGCGTCAATGCCAAGCGATCATCCCGCCGGTGAGCAGGCCTGTCGCATAGGCCTTCAGCTTCTGATAGCCGAGGACATTGCCCCAGGAGACATTCTTCGTGCCGCTCTTGCCGCAGCCGACACCGAAGTAGACGGGCGATGTGGCCGCGTTGTATCCGAGCCCTGACACGCAGGCTTCCGAGCGCGAGAAGGGTGCGATCGACCAGGTGTAGCCGGCCATTGCTCCCGGTGAGCCGATGTAGGCGCAAGTCGCCTGGGAGATAGGACCGTACCCACCGAAGGGAGGGAAAGATGCCGTGCTGCCGCAGCGGTCGGTTCCGAGGAGGTCGCTGTCGCCTCCGGTGATGGTGCCGTCACTGTGGATCACGGGATCGCTCGGATCGACTGGCTCGACCTGGACCGGAGGTGTGGCTTCGCTCTCGGCGAGAGTGTTCGCGGACGCCGCTCCGGGGGCGATCAGCATGGCTGCGCACGTGAGGGCTATGGATGCTGCGACGCACAGGCGGACCTGCGTGGTGCGGGCATTGGGGAATGTGATCATCGTTGACCCTTCAACTGGATAACACTGCGGTGGATATCCGTTCCCCCGAACGCTGATCACAGTAGGTTAATGAGCAATAATCAGCAAGTCACGCAATCGTGATCGCGGCATGAGCAGAGAGGTCGTGGGCGAATCGCAATGAACAGGCCGCGGTTCATCCCAGTCGACCAGGACGGGGTGTTGCCCGACGGCAGCGAGTTCGTTCTGAGCTATGTCGAAGTCATTGGCGACTCGATCGTGCTTCGTCTGCATCTAAACGACGCACGGGCGATCAGGCGGTTCACCGGGCCGCTGCTCGGGCTCAGGGATCATCACGGGCGGGAGTTCGAGTGGCGGTCGTCGGCGTCTGGTGGGTTGATTCCGGGAGAAGTTCTGCACGAGTTTGCGGACACTTCGTCGGAGCGGGTGCGCAGCATCGAGTTGTTTCTGCGTTCAAGCGATTTCACGCTCGGCTTTGTCGAGCTCGCGTGAGGGGCCACAGGACGCGCTCGAGTTCCGAGGCCCGCTCGTCCAGGTCGGTTCGCTCGGTCGGCGGCGTGGAGAACGAAAGGGTGGGGATAAGACTTCATCCCACCCGTCATCGGGAAAGCTTGCGCGGGTTGGCTAGCTGAGGTTGACGGCCTGGATGATACCGAGGTGTGTCTGCTGCAGGCGGCCGTTTTCGATCCCCCACGTCAGAGCTGCATCGAGGCGGGCACTGATTGCTTCCGTCATTCGCTTGCCACCGAAAATCGCTAAGGCCTCGCGCTTGAGGTCGGGCTCGGCCAGGCCGGCCGAGGCCTCCGCGACGATCGACATCGCGTTCGCGATCTCGACGAGGGAGACGTGATCCAGTGGACGGCCTTCGGACTGCTGCGATGAGCGAGCTCGACGCCACGTCGCCGGGTCGAGCTCGGTTGGCCAGGCGAAGGGCTCGGTTGAGCGCGCCTTCATTTCGGGTGGGACGAAGCTCAGGATGGCTGTCGCTCGGGATTGGGCGACTTTGTTGAGGTCGAACGCCGCCGCCACGAGCTTCGCCAGCCTCACTAGGTGGACTGGGCCTTCCGTCGCCACGACCTCGCGGATGACGGCCTCCACCGCTCGGGTGGCGTCGTGCCGGGGGAGCGCGTCTAGGACGGCGATCGAGCCGACCCTTCGCGGCGTCCACGGGGTGTAGGGCTCGATGAGGTCGTCGATGACGGAGCGATGCGCGGCAGGTGCGCTCGCCAGGTTCGTGAAGAGGTCGGGAGCATCCGTTTCGGCGAGGTCGTCGCTGGTCGGCCCTTCTGCGTAGAGCATGGGCGCTGCCGCAGACGGGGCGGGACTGTCAATGTCCGCGTCGTCCTCGAGCGCCTGCTCGACCATCGAGTCGACACGGGCGAGATGCTCGCCGTTGGTGGTGGCCGCCTGGACGTCGGCGATCGCCAGTTCGAGGCGGTCGAGGACCGCCTCGCGGGCGTGCAGCCACTCCGGGAGCCAGACGCGCTCGACCGCCGGCCAGTGCATCAGGTTCTTCAGCACCTCGGTGGGGAGGCCGTCGCGGTCGGCGACCGTGCGGCGCGACTTCCAGGAGTCGCCGTCGAGGAGGACCGCCAGCACGGGGCGGTCGGGGGCGTCTGCCGGGGCGATGCTGAGGTCGACGCGGAAGTCGGAGAGGCCGACGTCCGTCTTCACCGCGAGGCCGCGCATCCGCAGTTCTGCCGCGATGTCGTCTCGGTGGCGGTCGAAGATCGCTGTGCGGCGGGGGTCTGCTTCTAGGGCTTCCGAGCCGCTGGCCGCCATCTCGAGGTACGACTTCAGGTGCTTCACTCCGATCGAGCTCGTCTGCTCGGCACGGAGCCCCGACGGGTCGAAGCTCGCGAACAACAGCACCTGACGGCGCGCCCGCGTGACCGCCACGTTGAGCCGACGCTCACCGCCGGCGCGCTGCAGGGGGCCGAAATTGAGGGGGAGGAAGCCCTTCTCGTTCACGCTGAACGCAATCGAGAACAGGATCGCGTCGCGCTCGTCACCCTGCACGTTCTCGAGGTTCTTCACGAAGAGGCCCTCGCTGTCGTTGTCGAGGGCGTTCAGGATGCGCTCGTCACCGGTGTCGCGCAACAGGTTCTCGATGAAGTCGCGCTGCTGGGCGTTGAACGTGACCACACCCAGCGACGGGGCCTCGAAATCGGCGGGCGGAACATCCGTCTGGGATGCCTCAGCCGCCTCGAAGCGGCGACGGATCTCGGCCACGATCGCCTCGGCCTCGATGCGGTTCGTGCGCAGCTCTTTGCCCTTGCCCGAGCGGTTGAAGGTGCCGTTCACCCGCACCATCGAGACGCCGTAGCCGTCGCGCGAGTCGCGCTCGGCCGACCTCAGCGGCGCCGGGAACGACGAGAGCCGGCTCTCGTAGTAGTGGTGATTGCTGAACGAGATGAGCGACTCGTCCTGACTGCGGTAGTGCCACGAGAGCCACTTGCTCGGCACCTGCGACTGCACGCACTCCGAGAGGATCGACTCCTCGTCGTGCACCACGACGGCCTCGAGCTCGACCTCGTCGTCGGCATCGAGCGCCGTCTCGCCGAAGCTGGTGGGCGGCATCTGCTTGCTGTCACCGACCACCACGACCGAATCGGCGCGACCCATCGCACCCACGGCATCCGCCACCCGGATCTGCGACGCCTCGTCGAACACGACCACATCGAACAGGCCCGGCTTCGCGGGGAAGAAGCGCGCCACCGACTCGGGCGACATCAGCGTGATCGGCAGTACCTGCGTGATCAGCTCACCGAAGGTGTCGAGCAGGGTGCGCACGCTCATCCCGCCGCGCTGGCGTTCGAGCTGGCGGCGCAGCAGACCCACCTGGCCGGCCGGCGCACTCGAATCGAAGCGCCTGAGCGCCAGCACGTGCGCCGGGATGGCATTCGGCAGCTCGGCGCGGATCGCCAGCGCACTCGTCGTGAAGCGTTCGATCGAGCGGTTGTGGGCGGTGGGGTCGAAGTCGGCCAGGGTGGTCGTCTGTTCGCGTTCGTCGACGGATGCCGCGGCGAGACCCCTCTCGAACGAGAGGCGTGCGTCATCCGCGGTGAGCCCGCCGGCCTCGAGTGCCTTGACTGCGTCGGCCATGCCCCGGCGGCGGAGCGGCTCGAGTGCTCGCGTGAAGGCGAGCCAACGGTCGAGGGCGACGGGCGTGGGGGAGTCGAGGTTGCGGCCGGCGCGGGTGGCGGCCCAGGTCTCGAAGAAGGTTTGGGGCTGGGGCTCGTGAGACTGGCTTGTCGGGGCGGTCTGGCTGGTCGAGCCACCGTGGCCCGTCATATCCGCCGGGCCTGAGGCCCACGTGCCGAGATCGCTTGCTGTGGTGTGTGCTGCCGCGATGAGGGCCGACCACGCTGTGGCCAGCGCTGCGATCGAGGCGGCGCGGGAAGCATCCGGGGGCATCGCCTCGTAAAGGCTGCGGCACTCGCGTGTGAACGCATCCGGCTCCTCGCCGGGGTGGACGCCGATGGTCGTGCCGACCCAGCGGAGCCAGGCGATCTGCGTCGTCCCGGATTCGGCGTCGCTCGGGCGGAGGGGGTTCCAGTCGGCGGCGATCCGCACGCCGGCGAGTTGCTGCACGTAGGCGCGCAGGGACTGGAGGTAGGCGGCCGACTCGGCGATCTGGCCTGTGAGGGTCGAGAGCTGCTTGAGGTCGACCGCGTCGGGGGAGCGCAGGGCCGGCGCCAGCTTCGCGGCGACCGCGCGGCGGCGCTTCTTGCGGCCGAAGAAGCCGGACTGGTCGGCGGCGAGGGCCTCCGCGTGGATGCCCGCGATGTCGAGGGCGACGGCCTCGGGCTGGGCCTGCTGCAGCCAAGCCGGGGGCGACTGCGTCAGGGCGGCCAGTTGGTCGACGACCGCTTGCGCCGCGGTGTTCCAGGCGCTGGGCGTCGTGGTGTCGCGCGCCGCGTCGATGGTGGCGAGCGGCTCGCGCTGGTAGCCGTCGATGCGCGACCAGTCGGCGAGCTGCTCGGGGGAGTCCGCCAGTGCGATGAAGTCGAAGGTCGCACCCGCGTCGAGAGCCGCCGCGATCGCCCGGTCGAGGGTCTGTGCGGCGGTGTGCGCCGCGGTCGAATCGGCCGGGGCATCCGCTCGGTCGACGACGAAGCCCCAGGGGTTCACCCGCTGCGGGCGCACGTAGTCGGCCGTCTCGGGGAGGTCGCGGAGGGCGACCCGGATCGCCTCGAAGTCGTCGGACGAGCCGCCGGACACCAGTCCCGACGGGACGGGCATCTCGGGCACGAACGCATCCGCCGCCAGCTCGCTCGTGCGAGCCGAATAGAGGGAGAGACCGGCCGAGTTCTTCTCGTGCAGGCGGTCGGCGTAGCGCGAGAGGGTGCGACGGTTGGAGTTCGCGATCTCGAGGTTGGTGCTGAGGGCGGCGCCGTCCGTGGTGACGCGATGCTCGAGAGCGGCTTTGATCTGCGACCGCACGGCGGCAGGGCGCGCACCCTTGTCGTGGAGGTCGAGCGAGAACGGGCCGAGCCCGATCTCTTCGAGTCGGCGCTGCACCACAGACAGGGCGGCGCGCTTCTCGGCTACGAAGAGCACGCGCTTGCCGTCGGTGAGTGCTTTCGCGAGCAGGTTCGTGATGGTCTGCGACTTGCCGGTGCCGGGAGGGCCTTCGAGCACGAAGGTGCGGCCCTGCGCGGCCTCGGCCACCGCTTCGAGCTGCGAGGAGTCGGCGGGCACCGGGCACTGAGCGCTCAAGGCATCGAGGTCGACAGCATTCTCGGCCGTCGCCTCGGGAACGGGGTCGATGAACGGCGCCGTCGGCGTCTCGATGAGGTGCTTCACCAGAGGGTTGCCCGCGAGCGCCTCCCAGTTCTCGTCGAGGTCTTTCCAGAGGCGGTACTTGGCGAACTGCAGGATGCCCAGGTTGACGGTGTCGTCGACCCGGAAGGGGAGCTGCGCATCCAGCATGGCCTGGCGGGTGGCGGTGAAGGCGGCCTGGAGGTCGATGCCCGCGCCATCCTGAACCGGATCGGCCAGACCGGGGATCGTGAGGTCGTAGGCCTGCGACAGCTTCTCGAGCAGGCAGTAGTTGGGAGTGGATGCGCCGGACTCATCGAGGGTCAGGCGGTAGAGCGATCCGCGGTTCGCCGTGGTCAGCCGCACGGGAATCAGGATGAGCGGGGAGCGGAGCTCGCGGTCGTTCAACGTCCAGTGCAGCATGCCGAACGCGAGGTAGAGGTTGTTCGCGCCGGTCTCCTCCACGATCGTCTTCGCCTTGTAGGCGAGGTAGCGGAGCTTGGTGGCGTACGACTCCTCGGTGATGTCGATGTACGCCTCCTTGCGGTCGGCGAGGAGCTGGGCGCGGGTGTCGTCGGGGAGGTCGCGGCCGAACTGGATCTTGCGCTCGCGGTCGACGGCGCTCACCGCGTTGGAGGGGCGGAGGGACAGCTGCATGCCCGCGTTGATCTGGTCTTCGAGGTGCGCGAGGGAGGCGCTCGGCACGGCCAGGGAGTAGCCGGCGCGGTCGGTGAAGTTGATCAGGCGGTTGCGGAGGCTCAGGTCGAGGAGGGAGTTCTTCCACTGGGCGACGCGGGGCGGGGCGGCTCGTCTGTTCGTCTCGTCGTTTGTGGCTTTGGGGGTCCCCCGGCCATCTCGCAGTGCGACTCTCGCGGCGACGCGGTACTCAGTGACGACGACGGCGCCGTCGGCATCCACGGAGCGGGACGGCAGGGGGAAGATGCTCGCCGAACGGGCGGCTCCTACGTCGATCGCGCCGATGAACGTGCTCGGCGCACTCTCAATGCGGGTTCGTGCTGCGCGTTTGGCGGCCTCGAAGTCGCCGTCGCGGGAGTCGGTGACGGCCGTCGTCTCGAGCAGCACGATCTGACCGAGCGCGGTGCGGTTGATCAGGTCGGCGGGCTCGAAGTCGACCACCGAACCCATCTCGCTGTTGTGCCGCCAGTAGCCGAGGAAGGCGTGGCCGTCGAAGATCCACAGGGTCGAATTGATGCCCGCCTGCTCGAGGGCCGCGGCGAGCACGACGGTGGTGTCGAGGCAGGTGCCGACCCGGCCCTCGAGCACCTCGGCGGGTGTGCGCACCTTTTGGCCGGTGCTCGACCAGCTGGCGGGCGGTTCGGCGTAGCGGATGCGCCGCGAACGCATGGCTTCGTAGATCGCCTCGACCGTCGCATCCACCCGGTTCGGATCTTCGAGCTGGTAGCCGGTCATGCTGCGGTCGCCGGTGCGCTTCTCGAGGAGCTCGCCCGCCTCGTGGAGGAGGGGCTGGATGGCGGCCGCGTTGGGCTGCACGTAGGCGGGCAGCAGCTCCATGCCGAGCTGCACCGGGTTGGTGCGCCACTGGGAGGCGGCCAGCACGTCGACGTCGGCGGATGCTTCGGCTTGCGTGGTGCCGTCGGCGTCTTTCAGGCGGGCGGTGATGCGCCCGGGGCGCTGCTCGTCGACCGCGAGCATCTTCGCCGGGTCGAGGTAGAGGCTGAGCTCGGAGAGAGTGACGGTCGCCTGCTCGGCGAGGTCGATGAGGGTCGTGCTAGGGGAGCCCAGGGAGCCGAAGGCATCCGTGGCTTCGATCTCGAGGGAGGCGGCGCGGAGCATCGGGCCCTTGTTCGTGATGGTGACGGCTTCGAGGGCGGAGAGGCGGGCGTTCGCCAGGGCGTAGCTGACGACGCCGGCTGTGGTGAGGTTCAGCGTGAGGCCGGCGGATGCGATCGACTCGATGTCTGGTGCGCCGACGACTTCATCATTCATGCTGGACTCCATCGAGTTGCTCCCGGCGCTTCATGGCGAACGAACTCGCAGCGCACGGGCACGTAGTCACTGCGTGTGTCGAGCTTAGCTTCGGCGAATGCGTCCACTACCCCGCCCTAGCCGTCAGACACTCTGAAGCGCACGCTCAGCCACGCTGCGATCTCGTCGATGGAGTCGATCTCGTCTGACGCGACGGCGAGCATGAGGTCGTACTCGGCCTCGATGTCGGTGGTGTTCCAGTATCCGTTCTTCGCGTAGAGGTAGAGCGTGGACACCAGCGCGAGGCGCTTGTTGCCGTCGAAGAGCGAGTGGTTCTTGGTGAGGCCGTGGAGCAGGGCGGCTGCCTTGTGGTGGATTCCCGGGTAGGCCTCGTGGCCGAACATCGAAGCCGATTGGCGATCGAGCGCTGAGAGGAGAAGCGAGGAGTCACGAACCATCGTCTCGGGCTGATCGGTGTTGAACAGACGGCCGATGATGTGGAGCGCTTCGGGGAAGGTGACGACCGAGAGGCTCACGTGCGCGACAGGCGAGCGATCACATCACCGTGCTCGACCAGAAGACGGTCGAGGATCTGATCCATCGCATTCGTGCGCACAGAGGTGTATTCGTTCACAGCCTCGGAGACGATCGCTGTGAACGTGGTGCCTTGACGGGTCGCGAGGTCGTCGATGAGAGCGACCTGTTCCTCGGTGAATCCGATGAGCTTCTTCGTTTTCGTGGGCATCAGTCCTCCTACGTATATCTCAATCGAGCACAAGTATATATTCATGAAGGAGGCTCCTGCCAGCTCTCGCGGTGCCAAAAGCAACTAGGGGTGGTCGCGATCCCGCCACGGCGCTCAAGCCACTATCGAGCCTGCCCCAGATGGCGTGGGCTTTGTTTTTCTGTGACCCGAACTAGGGGTATTGGCCTCACGCTCAGATCAACAGCTGTCCGCTAGCGTCGAGACAACTGACCCAGGGGAGAACTATGGAGTTCGAAGAACGTCTCGTCGCGCTCGCTGCGAAAGTGCAGAATCAGCGCGACGCGATCCAGACCGAAGAAGCCACGAAGAACGCGTTCATCATGCCGTTCATCTCGACGATCCTCGGGTACGACGTCTTCAACCCGCTCGAGGTCGTTCCCGAATTCACTGCCGATCTTGGCCTGAAGCGCGGAGAGAAGATCGACTACGCGATCATGCGCGACGGTGAGGTGCAGATCCTCATCGAGTGCAAGACGGCTACGAGCCAACTGAAGCTCGAGCATGCATCGCAGCTGTTCCGGTACTTCGCGGTCACCAACGCTCGAATTGCGGTGCTCACCAACGGGCAGGTCTACAACTTCTACACCGACCTCGACGCTCCAAACCGGATGGATGAGAAGCCGTTCCTGGTGCTCGACCTCTCGGACATCGATGAGACGCTCATCCCAGAGCTCAAGAAGCTCACGAAGGACGTATTCGACCTCGACTCCGTGATCAGCGCTGCTGAAGAGTTGAAGTACGTGGGCGCGCTCAAGCGAGAGATCGCGACTCAGTTCCGTGAGCCCTCGGACGAGTGGATCAAGTTCTTCACGTCTCGCGTCTATGACGGGGCCTACACGCAGAAGGTTCGTGCGCAGTTCACCACGCTGGTCGGAAAGGCGGCGCGGCAGTTCTTGAACGAGCGCGTCAATGAGCGGCTGAAGACCGCGTTGGGAGCGACGGCACTGCCGACTTCGGTCGCGGTCGATGGTGGGGCATCAACAGTCCAGAGTCAGCCCGTGGCAGACCAGGATCTTGAGCGGAATTTGGACGAGGTCGACACCACGCTCGAAGAACTCGAGGGGTACCAGATCGTGAAAGCGATTGCCTGTGCCGAGGTCAAGCCGCAGCGTGTCGTCCATCGTGATGCGAAGTCGTACTTCGCTGTGCTACTCGACGACAACAATCGGAAGCCGATCGCGCGACTGTGGTTCAACGGGAAGAAGCAGAAGTATCTCGGGGTGTTCGACGCAGAGAAGGTCGAGACCAAGATCCCCATCGAATCGCTCGACGAAATCTATGAGCACGCTGATGCCATCCGGGCCTCTGTGCGTGCCCACGCGATGTAGATGCCGGTCCGGTGCTCGCGGGCGGGCGAGGGGCCTCGCCCGCCCGCTAACACAGAGCGAGGCCTGCGTCGATCACTGGAGAAATATCAACTCGAAGCCCGTCGACATCAGGATCCTCTGCCCAGATGGGAAGAATGTCCGGCAAATCGGAGTGGTCGCGGGCGGTTCCGTTCACGGCGAACGCTTTTCCGTCGGGAGTTTCGAGGGTGACGAGCTGTAGGACCCGCCCGTCGACGGTTTGCTCTTCGCAATGAACCACTGCAAATGGCGTCGTTAGGGGCCAGGCATCTCCGAAATCGGTGCTCACAAGTAGTCCGGGATCGTTAGCAATGTCTGCAGGAACGTCGACAGGGGTGGCGGTATTGTCTGGAGCGAGCGCATAGGTGGCGCACAGACCATCCTGCGGTTCGCCGAGAGTCTGTTCTGGAAACGTCACGACCACATAGCCGGCGTTTCCACCTGGTTCACTTCCGCCTGGCCCGCCGCCTGAACCCCAGTTTCGATCCACGCAGATCTTTGTCGCGTCGAGCACAACTCCCGTGAATGTCATGCCCTCCCAGATTGGCGCATCCGGCAATTCATCCCTGACAAGGTGCTCCGCAAGAGTCAGGCGTTCTGCGTCGGTGAGGGATGAAGTCGCCGCGGTTGGTGTCGGCGATGCGGCGAGTGCCTCGGGCATTGGTGCTGGTGTGCATCCCGAAAGCAGGAGAGTGGCCGCCATCGCTCCGAGAAGCGCGGCAGATGCCCTCATCGTCGTCATGGTCAGACTCTAGCCAGTCTGAATGCTCAGGCGTCTCGACCGCGCTGACGACCGATCCAGCGGTCCAAACCATAGTCGACAAAAACTCAACTGAGCAGTAGCTTCGAATTGGGAGTGGGCGTGCGGATATCGAGAGGGTTCGACGATGTCACCGAGAAAATTCACGCCTGCTGTCGCAGCTGTTGTCATTGCGCTCGCTGTAGGGGGCGCAATTCCGGCGGCCCGCGCATCAGTAGATGGCGATTTCGCTAAAGGCAGCGACATCGCAATCTGCGGCGGCAACTCGCTTTCGACAACGGATGCGCAGGGGGCGCCGCTCGACCCGGAAGCGTTGAACCTGGCGCGTTCGCAGGTGCAGAACCTCTGCGACGCCGGCGTTGGAAGCGCGATCACCTTCGAGCAATACCTTCAGGCGATCGACGACTCGCAGCAGTTCACGTCGTATGCGAATGTCGTCGCCCAGATCAACTCCAGCCCGGGCCGGATGGGGATCAGCGCCTACGCGAACTCCATCCCGCGGGATGGCAAGACGAAGGAGCTCAGCTGCATCTACCGGATGCAGCCGGTGGCCGGACCATCGACGTCGTGGCAGGGTTGCGGCACGGATGGGCCGAGCACAACCTCGTCGTACCTCACAACCCGCGGCAACGATTTCTGCCCGGTCAAGGGGACGCGATGGGAGGCGATTGCGGATCTCTATGTCAATGGCTCGCTCAAAGAAAGTGACGGCGACATCAAAGTGGCGCTGTGAAGCCCTCGTCGGAGGTGAGTGGTGGTCGGCCGAGGCTGATCGTCGTGGATCACGTCTCCGCGCTGCCCGGTGGCACCGCTTATGTGGCGTCGTTTGTCGAGGTGTGGGACTGGGGGATCGTGGTGCGGATGGTCGGTCTGGCCGAAGGGTTCGTGCGTCAGGTGCTCGACCTGCAGCTGGACCTCCGTGACGATCGGGGTGGTCGCTACGAGTGGAGGGCCGCGACCTCGGGCGGGATGGTGCTTCCGGAAGAGGTCACGCTTGCCTTCGACGGAAGGCCGAGTGAATCGGCGCGGTCCTTGCAGCTGATGGTTGGTGGGTCAGGCGACGTCTTGATGGTCGCGATCATTCCTGAGTTCGTGGGCGATGACGGTACCGGGGCGCCTTAACCATCGCTTCCGCGGCGGCGGAGGCCCGCCACGAGCAGCACGATGCCGAGAACCACGAGCGCGCCGCCGATGTAGAGCCAGGTGCGGTCGCCGGTCATGGAGCTTCCGGGGATCAGGTTCGCACCCTGCCCGGCGAAGACGGCTCCGATCAGCAGAGCGACCGCACCGACGATGATGAGCGTTACGCGCCCGGCTCTGCTTCTCATGGGCGTCACGTTACTCGGCTTCGCCGTTCCGTCGCTTGTCGGAGAGAGGACGGATGGCAGAGGACGTCATCGAAGTGGCCGAAGGGAGCCGCCTGCCAGGTCTGGGCGACGGAGTGGAGGTTGGTCAGGCGGAGGCCGGCGGCTGCAGGGCGCCGAAGAAGGCTCGTAGCAAGGAGGCCACCGCGTCGGGCTGCTCGACGGGAGGGAGGTGTCCGGCCGCCGGGATGCGCTCGGTGCGGCCGGCGGGCACGCCCTGGGCGATCTCCTCGGCGCTCGCCGCGGGGGTGACGAGGTCGTGCTCTCCCCACGCCGCGAGCACCGGAACGGCGATGCGCGGCAGCTCGGAGCGCACGTCGTGGCGCGCGAGCGCCTCGCAGCTGAGGGCGTAGCTCTCGTCGTCGATCGAGGGCAGCTGCTCGAGGAGGTGCTGCTCGCTCGGGGTGAGGTCGCCGGGCGCGAACCAGCGTTGGCGGGATGCCTCCACCAGAGTGGTCGTGCCGCTCGCGCGCACCAGGGCCGCTCGCTCGTGCCATCCGGCGGGCGTGCCGATGATCGCGCCGGTGCAGAGGGCGGCCAGGCCGCGCATCCGCTTGTCGCGCAGCGCGAGGTGCAGGCCGACGGCCCCGCCCAGCGAGACGCCGGCGTAGAAGTACTCGTCGGCGTCGGTCAGGGCCGAGACCTCGTCGGCCAGGTCGGCGAGGTGGAACGGCGAGGTTCGCGCCGCGCTCGCGCCGTGACCCGGGAGATCCCAGGAGACGACGGTGAAGTCGGCGGCGAGACGCTCGGCCACGGCCGCCCAGACGGCGGTCGACGTGCCGAGCGACGGGCCCAGCACGAGTACGGGCGCCGAGGAAGCGCTGGCGAGTCTGACGCAGGAGAGAGAGGTGTCGGTCATGTCGTGCTGGGAGCGGCCTTTCATTGCGAGGATCTACGCCGCGCCTCGCGGCAAGAGTAGCTTGGCGGCGATCTGGAGTCGGATTGATATCTTCTGCATATGAACAGCGACGATTCGGATCCTTCTGTCGACAAAAACAACCCCGTAGCCTACGAAGCATTCGTACCAACGCCGGCACGGGGAGGCAAGATGGCGATCGAGACCCGCCAGCTGCGCTACTTCGTGGCCGTGGCTGAGGAGCGCCATTTCGGACGCGCCGCAGAGAGGCTCATGATGGCGCAGCCGCCGCTCTCGCAGCAGATCCGCCAGCTCGAGCGGGCCCTCGGCACCGAGCTGCTCACCCGCACCACCCGCAAGGTCGAGCTCAACCCCGCAGGGCAGCTGCTCTACGAGCGCGGCCGTCGCATCATCGAAGACCTCCAGTCGCTCGAGGTCGACGTGCGGCGCGTCGGCGAGGGGCTCGAAGGGGTGCTCCGGCTCGGCTTCACCGGCGCGGCCACCTACGGCATCATGCCGCGGGTCGTGCGCGAGGGCAGCCGGGCGTTCCCCGGCCTCGCCCTCACCGTGAGCGGCGAACTGCTCACGCCGGGCCTCGTGGGCGAACTGCTCGAGCACCGCATCGACATCGCGGTGCTCCGGCCGCCGGTGGCCAGCGACCTGGTCTCGCACATCGTGGTGGCGCGGGAGCGCATCATGGTGGCGCTGCCCTCGAACTCGCGCCTGCTCGACCTGGCCGAGATCAGCATGGACGACTTCAACGATCAGGATCTGGTGGGCTACCCCGAGAACTCCACCGTGCACCAGACGCTCGCGGCGTGCTGGCTGGAGCACAACATCCGGCCGCACTACCGCCATCGGGTGTCGGAGACCTCGACGCTGCTCTCGCTGGTGGCCGCCGGAGTGGGTGTGGCGCTGGTGCCCGAATCGGCCACCAGTCTGAACCTGGGCGGCACGGTGTTCCGCGAGATCAAGGACGCGCCCATGGTGGAGCTCGCCATCGCCTGGCGCAGCGACGACGACTCGCGGGCCGTGGCCCGCTTCCTGCCCTTTCTCGAGGGTGTCATCAGAGAAGTCCGAGGAGAGGCCCGATGAAGATCCAGCGTGTGGAGGCCATTCCTTACACGATCCCGATGAAGAAGCCCCTGCACTTCGCGAGCGGTTCGGTTCATCAGATCGATCACGTGCTGGTTCGGCTCACCACCGACGACGGGCTGGTGGGAGTGGCCGACATCCCGCCGCGCCCCTACACCTACGGCGAGACCCAGGCCGGGGTCGTGGCCCTGCTCGAGACCCTGTTCTCGGATGCGCTGGTGGGCTGCGACCCGCTCGACCGCGGCCGCCTGCACGCGGCACTCGACCGCACGGTCGGCAACCACGCCACCAAGGGCGGGGTCGACATCGCGATCTGGGATCTCATCGGCAAGTCGGTGGGTCAGCCCGTGCACCGTCTGCTCGGCGGCTACACCGACTCCCTCCGCGTGGCCCACATGATCGGATTCGCCGAACCGGCCGCGATGGTGGAGGAGGCCCAGGGCTTCCGCGACGAATACGGCATCGCGGTGTTCAAGGTGAAGGTGGGGCGGCGGCCGCTCTCGCTCGACATCGACCTCTGCTTCGCGCTGCGCGAAGGCCTCGGCACCGACGTGGAGCTCTATCTCGACGCCAACCGGGGCTGGACCGCGACCGAGGCCGTGCAGGTGCTCGACGCCACGGCGGGCCTCGGGCTGACCTACTTCGAAGAACCCGACGACGCCCGCGAGATCCTCGGCCGGCGCCGCCTCGTGCAGCTCTCGCGCATCCCGGTGGTGGCCGACGAGTCGGTGCCCACGCTCGGGGATGCGGCGCGCGAGATCCAGACCGGCGGGGCGACGGCCCTCAGCATCAAGACCGCCCGCTCGGGGTTCTCGGAGTCGCAGAAGATCCTCGCCTACGCCGAAGCCCTCGGCGTCGACGTCATCATGGGCAACCAGATCGACTCGCAGATCGGCAGCACTGCGACCGTGACGTTCGGGGCGGCCTTCGCCCACTCCTCCCGCCGGGCCGCCGAACTGTCGAACTACCTCGACATGGCCGACGACCTCGTGGCCGAACCGCTCGTCATCCGCGACGGCGTGATCGCGGCCCCCACCGTTCCCGGCGTGGGCGTCGACATCGACCCCGAGAAGCTCGCCCGCTACCGCACCGACGGAAGGAACTGACCGTGCTCTACCTGGTTCGGATGGACGTCGAGCTGCCGGTGACGATGCCGGCGGCCGAGGCCGACGAGATCAAGGCCCGCGAGAAGGCCTATGCCCAGGCTCTGCAGAGCGACGGCCGCTGGGTGGAGCTCTGGCGCGTGGTCGGCGAGTACGCCAACTACTCCGTCTTCGACGTGGCCGGCAACGACGAGCTGCACACGCTGCTGAGCGGGCTGCCGCTCTTTCCGTACATGCGCATCCACGTCACGCCGCTCGCCGCGCATCCGTCTCGGATCGACCGCCCCGGAGGCGCATCCGAGTCCTGAAACACCCTCGCCCCCCAGAATCCGATGACAAAGGAGTTCGATTCATGAGCACAAGCGATTTCACCACCGAGTTCAGCGCCAAAGCGGCCGACTCGGGCGCCAACGCCACCGCGGCCTTCGCCAGCCGTGCCGCCGCCGCCGCAGGACAGGCCAGCGCCGACAAGGCACGGGTCAGCCTGCTCGCCACAAAGGCCATCAAGGCCCTCAACGACCTCGTGCTCGAGGAGCACGTGACCTACGACGAGTACAACGCGCTCAAGACCTGGCTCATCCGGGTGGGCACCGACGGCGAGTGGCCGCTGTTCCTCGACGTATTCCTCGAGCACTCGGTGGAACAGGTCGCGAGCGCGCACCGCGAGGGCAGCAAGAGCACCATCGAGGGCCCCTACTACGTCGAGGACTCCCCGGTGTTCGAGTGGAACGGCACGCTCCCGATGCGCCCCGACGAGCCGGGCACGCCCCTGCTGTTCCAGGGCGACGTGCGGGCGACGGATGGCACGCCGCTCGCCGGCGCGAAGATCGAGCTCTGGCACGCCGACGACCTCGGCTTCTACTCGCAGTTCGCGCCCGGCCTGCCGGAGTGGAACCTGCGGGGCACCTTCATCGCCAACGACGAGGGCGCGTTCGCGATCACCGCGATCAAGCCGGCGCCGTACATGATCCCCACCGACGGCGCCTGCGGCCAGCTGATCGACGCGGCCGGCTGGCACGCGTGGCGCCCGGCGCACCTGCACCTGAAGGTCTCGAAGCCGGGATACCAGCTGCTCACCACGCAGCTCTACTTTCCGGGCGACCCGCACAACGACGACGACATCGCCGGTGCGGTCAAGCCGGAGCTGCTGCTCGACCCGCACGAGCGGGCCGGCGGCGACGGGCTCGAGGTCACCTACGACTTCGTGCTCGACCCGGCGTGACGGGAGCGCGGGTGACGACGGCCGGGGCCCGCACGGCGCCCGGCCGTCGCTCCGCGATCAGGCGGTGACGCGCTCGAGGTCCGCGGTGATCGCGGCCGCCGTGGCCTGCAGGGCGGGCACGAACTCGTCGCGCATCCGCTCGAGGCTCGTCGAGAGCGTGGTCGACACGTTGACCGCGGCGACCACGCTGCCGCGGCGGGTCACGGGCACCGCCACCGAGCGCAGGCCGAGCTCGAGTTCCTGATCGACGATCGACCAGCCCTGGCGGCGCACGCGCGCCAGCTCGCCGGCGATCGCGGCGGCGTCGTGGAGGGTGTTCGGCGTGAGCGGCGGCACCTCGAGCAGCTCAGGGCGGGCGGCGAGCTGCGCCTCGGGGAGTGAGGCCAGCAGCACGCGGCCCATCGAGGTTGCCGCGGCGGGGAACCGGGTTCCGATCGTGATCGTCACCGCCATGATGCGCCGGGAGGGCACCCGGGCGATGTAGACGATCTCGCCGTCGCTGAGCACCGAGGCCGAACTCGACTCGCCGAGGGTGCGGGAGAGCCGTTCGAGGTGCGGCTGTGCGATCTCGGGCAGGGTGAGACCCGCCAGATAGCTGTAGCCGAGCTCGAGCACCTTCGGTGTGAGCGCGAAGTTCCTCTCGTCGCTCCGCACGTAGCCGAGCTCGGTGAGCGTGAGCAGAAAGCGTCTCGCCGTGGCGCGGGAGAGGCCGGTGACGGCGGCCACCTCGCTCAGGGTCATCTCGGGGCGCTCGGCACCGAACGCCGAGATCACCGCGAGACCGCGCGCGAGCGACTGTACGTAGGGGCCCTCGCCCGTGTCTCTCATCTCGTCGGCCATCCTGTCAGGCTAGCGTCGCTCCACCGTTCCGGCTGCGCGCTCTCACCGCTCCAGAACGACGGCGAGACCTTGGCCCACCCCGATGCAGATCGCGGCGACGGCGACTCCGCGCCCACGCCGCGCCAGCTCGTGCGCGGCGTGCCCGATGATGCGGCCGCCGGAGGCCCCGAGCGGATGACCCAGCGCGATCGCACCGCCGTGGATGTTGACCTTCTCGGGGTCGAGATCGGGCCAGAGCCGCAGGCAGGCCAGGGACTGCGCGGCGAAGGCCTCGTTGAGCTCGACCACGTCGACGTCGGCCCAGGTCTTACCCGCGTTCGCGAGAGCGCGGTTCACCGCTTCGACCGGCCCGATGCCGAAGACGTCAGGGTCGACCGCCGCTGCACCGCGCCCGATGATGCGGGCGAGCGGCTCCGCATCGAGGGGCGCGTTCTCGGCGCCGACGATCACCATCGAGGCACCGTCGTTCAGCGGCGACGCGTTTCCGGCCGTGATCGTGCCGTCGGGGCGGAACGCCGGCTTCAGCGCCGCCAACGATTCGAGGGTCGAATCGGCCCGGATGCCCTCGTCCCGCTCGAGCGCCGCGCCCGGCACCGGCACGATCTCGGCGTCGTAGAAGCCGGCATCCCAGGCGGCCGCCGCCTTCGTGTGGCTCGCGACCGCGAAGGCATCCTGTTCCTCGCGGCCGATGCCGAAGCGCTCGGCGAGGATCTCGTTCGACTCGCCCAGCGAGATCGTCCACTCCTTCGGCATCCGCGGGTTCACCAGCCGCCAGCCCAGCGTCGTCGAGTGCAGGGTCTCGTTGCCCGCGGGGTAGGTGCGCTCGGGCTTCGACAGCACCCACGGCGCCCGGCTCATCGACTCGACCCCGCCCGCGAGCACGAGCCGGGAGTCGCCGGACTCGACGGCCCGGGAGGCGTCCATCACGGCCTGCACCCCCGAACCGCAGAGGCGGTTGACCGTGATGCCGGGAACGGATGTCGGCAGCCCCGCGAGCAGAACGGCCATGCGCGCGACGTCGCGGTTGTCCTCGCCGGCCTGGTTCGCGGCGCCGGCGACCACGTCGTCGATCTGCGCCGGGTCGAGCCGCGGATGCCGGTCGAGCACGCCGCGCACCACCGTGGCGAGCAGGTCGTCGGGCCGGATGTGGGCGAGCCCCTTTCCGAAGCGGCCGAACGGCGTGCGCACGGCGTCGTAGACGAAACTGGCGATCATGAGCGCCCCTCCTGGGTCTCGGCGGTGGCGTCGACGAGATCGAGCCCGGTCAGCGCGCGCAGCTCGTCGACCGTGCCGCCGCCGAAGGTCTCGGTCACGGCGAAGCCGGTGGGCACCACGTCGAAGACCGCGCGATCGGTGTAGACCCGGCTCACGCAGTGCTTGCCGGTGAGCGGGTAGGAGCACTCGTCGACGAGTTTCGACCCACCGTCGCGGGTGAGCAGATCCGTCATCACCCAGACGTTCTTGGCGCCGATCGCGAGATCCATCGCGCCTCCGACGGCCGGGATCGCATCCGGTGCCCCGGTGTGCCAGTTCGCCAGGTCGCCACGCTGCGAGACCTGGAACGCGCCGAGCACGCAGATGTCGAGGTGGCCGCCCCGCATCATGCCGAACGAATCGGCGTGGTGGAAGTAGGCGGCCCCCACCAGCTCGGTGACGGGCTGCTTGCCCGCGTTGATGAGGTCGGGATCGACGAGCGACGGCTCCGGCGCCGGCCCCATGCCGAGCATCCCGTTCTCGGTGTGGAGGATGATCTCGAGCCCCGCGGGGAGCTGGTCGGCGATGAGCGTGGGTGCGCCGATTCCGAGGTTCACGATGGAGCCCTCGGGGATGTCCTGGGCGATGCGTGCGGCGAGTGCGCGCCGGTCGAGCCCTGCGGTCATGAGGCCGCCTCCGCACCGACGAAGACGCCGTCGTGGAGCCAGGGTCTCTCGCCGACCGCGACCACGCGATCGACGAAGATCCCGGGGGTGACCACGGCCTCGGGATCGAGCGCGCCGAGGGGGACGACCTGGTCGACCTGCACGATGGTCGTGCGGGCCGCCGCCGCCATGATCGGGCCGAAGTTGCGGCCGGTCTTGCGGTAGACGAGGTTGCCCCAGCGATCCGCCGCGAGTGCGGAGACCAGTGCGTAGTCGGCGTGCAAGGGGTATTCGAGAAGGAAATCACGGCCGTCGATGGTGCGCTGCTCCTTGCCCTCGGCGATGAGGGTGCCCACGCCGGTGGGGGTGTAGAAGGCGCCGATCCCCGCGCCCGCGGCACGGATGCGTTCGGCCAGATTGCCCTGCGGCACGATCTCGAGCTGCACGGCGCCCGCGCGGTAGAGCTCGTCGAAGACCCAGGAGTCGACCTGGCGGGGGAAGGAGCAGATGACCTTCTTCACGCGACCGGCCTTGAGCAGGGCCGCGAGACCGGTGTCGCCGTTGCCGGCGTTGTTGCTCACGATCGTCAGCTCGCTCGCGCCCTGCTCCCGCAGGGCGTCGATCAGGGCGACCGGATGCCCGGCCAGGCCGAACCCGCCGACCATCACGGTGGCGCCGTCTTCGATGCCCGCCACGGCGTCGGCCAGATGGTCGACCGTCTTCGAGATCACGTGTGGCTCCCTGCTCTTCACCCGACGCCCTCTTCACCCGGTGCTTTTTTACTCAGCACAGTGTGCGCTCTGTGAACATGCGTGCGTCTGGTGAACAGCCTAGCCGATCGCCGGGCGGGTCTCCACTAGGAGTCCACGACCTCCCGCGTGCGCGCCGCCGCCACCTCGAGGCCGCGCTCGGTCGTCGGGAAGCGGCTCGCCGCATCCTGAACGCCGTCGGCCGTGAGATTGGCGCCGAAGAGCTCGCTGTGGGGCTCGAGCGCGATGCTCTCGTGCAGGGAGCCCACCCGCACCGGGTCGAAGCCCGAGGCGTCCACCAGCGCGGACACCTCGGCGAGGGCGTGCTCGTCGTCTCCGGCGATGCCGATGGCCTTGCGACCGGGCGTGCCCGCGGGCGTGGGGCCCTCATCCAGGTCGTGGTAGCCCATGTGGTTGAAGGCCTTCACGACGCGGGAGCCGGGGAGGAACGCCTGCACGAGCTCGCTCGTGGAGACGCGCGGGTCGTCGAGGTCGTCGCGGATGCCGTCGACCTCCCACCAGTAGTTCATGGCGTCGACGACGAGTTTGCCCCGCAGGAGCTCGGCCGGGATGGAGCGGTACTTGCCGAGGGGGAGGGTGAGGATGACGATGTCGGACTCGCGAGCGACCTCCTCGGCCGTCGTCGCGCGGGCGCCGGGGGCGAGCACGTCGATGATGAGGGCGATCTTCGCGGGGCTGCCCGAGCCCGCGATGAGCACCCGGTAACCGGCGGCGAGGAGGAGACGGCTGAGCACGGTGCCGACCTTGCCGGCGCCGAGGATGCCGACGGTGGGGAGGGTGGGCTGGGGTTCAGGCATCGGTCGGTCCGATCGGGTGCATGGGGTGGGTGGTGGGCACCTCCGGCTGCTCGCGGCGCTCGGCGGCGAGCAGCTCTCGCACGCGGGGTGCGACTCGGGTGCCGAAGAGCTCGATGGTGCGGGCCCGCGCGTCGACGGGCAGGCCGCCGATGTCGTACTTGAGGTCGAAGCGGCTGATCTGCAGCTCGTGCGTCATGCGCACGATCTTCTGCGCCACCGTCTCGGGCGAGCCCACGAAGAGCGCGCCCGTGGCGAGCTCGAGATCGTAGCGCTCGCGGGTGGGCGGGTAGAAGCCGCGCTCGCGGCCCATCATCGTGACCATCGGCTCCCAGGCGCGCCACCAGGTCTCGGCCGCCTCCTCGTCGGTGTCGGCGATCAGGCCCAGGGCGTGCTGGCCGACGGGCTGCCTAGGCAGTCCGAACTGCTCGAGCGCGCGGAAGTAGAGGTCGACGTGGCCGGCGAAGCGGTGCGGCTCGCCGCCGATGATGGCCAGCATGAGGGGGAGGCCGTACCGGGCGGCGCGGATGACCGAGTTGGGGCTGCCGCCGACGCCGATCCAGGTGGGGATGCCGCCCGGGTGCATCCGCGGGTGCAGGGTCTGGTCGGTCAGCGGGGTGCGCACGGTGCCCGCCCAGGTCACCGACTCCTCGCGCTGGAGCTTCATGAATAGCTCGAGCTTCTCTTCGAAGAGCGTCTCGTAGTCCTCGAGCGCGTAGCCGAACAAGGGGAACGACTGGGTCTGGGATGCGCGGCCCAGCACCAGCTGCGCCCGCCCGTTCGAGAGGGCGTCGAGGGTCGAGAACTCGTTGTAGAGGCGCACCGGGTCGTTGGTGCTCAGCACGGTGACCGCGGTGCCCAGGCGGATGCGCTCGGTCGCCGTGGCGATGCCGGCCAGCAGCACCGGGGTGGCCGAGTCGACGTAGCCCTCGCGGTAGTGCTCGCCGAGGCTGAAGACGTCGAGGCCGACCCGTTCGGCATGCTTGGCCTCCTCGACGAGCAGGCGCACGGTCTCGGCGTCGGACAGGGTGCGGTCGCCGTTGGTGGGGACGTCGCCGAAGGAGTTCAGTCCGAATTCGATCGGGCTCGTGGTCACGGTGTTCTCCTGGTTTTCGATCATATGATTGACATGTCAACTAGGAGGGCTCGTGGAAAATTCCCTGGCAGCGGAGTCGCCGAATCGCCGTCGATCGCCGACTGCGGAGGAGCTCCGGGTATGGCGCGACTTCGTGGAGACCGGCGACCGCATCCGGTCCCGTCTCGCCGCGCGGCTGCAGGCCGAATCAGGGTTGTCGACGGGGGACTACGCGGTGCTGCTCGCGCTGTCGGAGGCTCCGGGGAGGCGCCTGCGGTCGTCGGAGCTGGCGGCGGCGATCGACTGGGAGCGGAGCCGGTTGTCGCACCATCTCGGGCGGATGGAGGCGCGGGGCCTCGTGGCGCGGGAGGCGTCGGCCCACGACAGCCGCGGCGCCGAAGCTGTGCTCACCGCGGCGGGGGCGTCGCAGTTCCGGCGGGCGTCGGCCTCGCACCTGCGGGCCGTGCAGGAGCTGTTCGTCGAGGCGTTCGTGCCGGACGGGCGGCACGACGGCGTGGGGCTGCGCCCGGTCGAAGAGGTCACGGGGGCCCTGCGCGAGCATCTCGCGTCGATGGGGTAGACCGGCCGGATCGAGGGTGCATCGCCCTGTCGTCGACCGCGTCGCGGTTCATCTACGCTTGTCGACAAGCGCCGCGCTGATGCGGTGACGGCCTCGAGGGGCGAGGGGGAGCGGATGGGGGACGACATGGGTATAGAGGGAGAACTGCGGAGCGACGAGCAATCGGGCGTGAGTATCCAGAGCTTGGCTCGCGACGGCATCCTGCATCCGGAGTGGTCGACCGAACTGACCGAGGTGCAGTCGCGTTCGTACGCCGCGATACTCGGCGCGGAGCCGCCTGTCGACGGCCGGAGCTGGTACGCGGGCGAGGCGCTTGCCACGAAGTTCCTGACGCTCCTCGACGGCACGCTGGAGGCTGCGGTCATCCAGCACTTCTGCGCGGTCGCCGGCAGGGAGTTCAAGACGACGTTCCGGCTGGTGTCCGGCACGGATCTCCGCCGGCTCTACCTTCCGGATGCCACCAGGCTTCGAACGATCGACCTCGTCATCATCGATTCCGCCGAGTGGAATGACGACGAGTCCGCCGGGGCGCCAGCACGTGACGCGGTCGTCGCCATCGAATGCAAGTTCGAGGCACAGGTCAACTACGGGGATTGCGGCGGTCACGGCGACGGGCTCCTGTACGGCAATCAGATCGTGTGCTACCCGAACGGATGCTCCAGCAGCGCCGTCGTCGCGCCGCAGGTCGGCTTCGTCTGGCTCGGCCTGCCGAATGCGCACGGCGACGTTGTCTGGCCGCCGGTGAGTGCGATGAACCCGCGGTGGATCGAGCTGCAGCGGTCGCGGGGCGCCTCGGCGGGGACGCTCGCCCTGTACACCGACTTGCTCGCGCTGCAGACAGAGGTGGTCGAGAGCGGCATCTGGACGGTGACGGGCTGGCCGGCTCTCTACGACCTCGTGGAGGAGAAGCTGGGTGAGGCGCATCCGCACGCCGTCGCACCGGTGCTGCGAGCACTCGGCGCGCGCCCCGCCTACCGCGCGGCGGGCTCCAGGGAACACAGATGAGCGTGGGGTAGCTTCGCTGTTCGTGGCGGAAGAACTGGGTCAGCAGGCGATCGTGTCGCGCGGGGCGGGCATCCGCGTGCGGGAGGTCGATCTCGGGGCGAGGGCGCTCATCGGGAGCGGGGCGGCCACGGAGGTGCACCGGCTCGAGGCCTTCACCGTTCCCGGGTACCTCGGCGGGCTCGCGCTGGTGCGCATCCGGGACCGGGAGACGACGCCGACCCACGGGGACTCGGCGGTGCTGGCTCAGCTCGTCGCGATGCGGTGGGGGCTCGACGCTCGGGAGCGGGCGCTGCTCGACGGCCTCGCCGCCTGGCCGCTGGCCGTGGTGGAGGGGGAGGGTGGCGATGTCGTGGGGTGCCTCGTGCCGTTGGCCGCGCATCCCTTCTACTACCTGCCGGCCGACGACACGAAGCACGGCAAGGTGCCGCAGCAGGCGAAGTGGCTCGTGGTCGCTCCGAAGCGGGCCCGGCGGGCCGGCGCCGCCGCCGTGGGGGAGCGGGATGTCGTCGCGCGCAGCACCGTGCTGGCGCGGGTGTGCCTGCTGCTCGAGCTACTGCATCGGCACGGGGTGGTGTACGGCGACCTCTCCGACCGGGCGGTGCTGTTCGGGGCCGGAGACGTCGCCGAGGCGTTCGTGGTGGGATGCGAGGGGGCGGCCATCGCCGGCGACGGCACGCCGCAGCGCAACAGCGCGGGGTGGGCGGCGCCCGAGGCCTTCGGCGACGAAGACGACGGCGGCGGCGACGGCGACGAGAAGACGGATGCCGCCCTCTCGACCGCCCCGTCGGTGCAGACGGTCGCGACCGACCTCTACAAGCTCGGCCTCCTCATCCTGCGGGTGCTCGCGCCGGCCGGCGACGGGCTCGAACGCAGCCGGGACGCCGACCGCGTGCGCGGGGTGCTCGACGAGACCGGGCAGCGGATGATGCAGGATGCGCTGGGCGAGGAGCCGGGCGACCGGCCCACCGCCGCCGAGTGGTACGCCTACCTGCGCGGCCTGATCGTGGAGAACCTCGAGGCGCCCGTCATCCGGAGCGTCACGGTGACTCCGGCGCTCGTGGCCGAGGGTGACGAGGTGCGGCTCGAGGTGGCCCTCACCGGCGCCCGGCAGCTCACGATCGAGCTGCCGGGGCGGGCCGACATCACGCGGGAGGTCGGCGCGCGGATCGTGTCGGAGCGGTTCACCGCCCGGCAGAGCGGGCGCATCGGCGTTCGGGCCCGCAACGACCACGGCGAGACCGCCGCACTGTCGAACGTGGTGCGGGTGCTGCCGGTGCCGGAGCCGTCACGGGTGGCCGTCGAGGCTCCCGACGTGGCCGCGATGCTCGGGGCGCTGCCCGATCTCGCACCCCTCGAAGCCGCGGTCGGCATCTCGGCGGATGCCGCCGGCGACGGCTCGCTCGCCGAGCGCGTCTCCGCCCTGCAGGAGCGGATCGGCGCCGACGCGCTGCCGCTCAACGAGCTGCTCCGCATCGGCCTCGAGGCCGAGCGGGTGTCGCGCGAGCGTGACGCGCTCTTCCCCTCGTTCGAGGAGTTCCTCGGCGACATCACCGACTCGAAGAATCCGCGCTGAGCCGCGCCGTCCCCGCGTCACACCCCGAGAAGCAGCAGCACCAGAGTCGCGATGGACAGCACCAGCAGCACGGCGGCCGGCGCGACGTTCTTGTCGCTCTTGCGCACGTGGGCGATGATCGCGCCGATGAAGTAGATCACGGCGCCGATCGCCGCGGCGATGGCGAGAGGGGTCCACCAGATGCCCACGATCAGGCCGACGGCGGCCGCGACCTCGAGCAGGCCGAGCACGGTCAGCATCCGCGAGGACACCCCGAGCCCGGTCATCTGGGTGACGATGGCCGGCGCGCGACGCAGTTTCTGGATGCCCGAACCGGCGAGGGCCAGGGCGAGCAGGATCGAGATGATGACGGAGGCGATGTGCATGGAAGGTACTCCTAGGCTGAGAAACGAACAGTTGCATCCGTTTCAATGCGGATACTGCTCTCCGTATTCCACGCGACTCGAAGAATTTCCGTACCATCGGAAGATGACCGGCAGCGAGAGCCCGGAGAGCCGGACGCCACGACGAGACGTGCTGCGCAACCGCGCGCGTCTGGTCGGCGCTGCCCGCCGGGCCTTCGCGCGGCACGGGCTCGACGCGCCGCTTGAGCCGATCGCCACCGCGGCGGGCGTGGGCAACGCCACCCTCTACCGCCACTTCCCGACCCGCGCCGCCCTCTGGCAGAGCGTGCTCGAAGACCCGCTGCTCGAGGTCACCGCCCTGATCGAGGCCGCGGTCGCCCGCACCGACGCGTGGGAGGGGCTCGTGCACTTCCTCCGCGGCCTCTGCGAACTCGAGGCCCGCGAAGAGGGCTTCACCTTCCTCATGACCGCGCCGCTCGACGGCGCTCCTCGTCTCGCCGAGCTGCGGACGGGCATCCGGGACAGCATCGGCGTGCTGGTGCGACGAGCGCACGAGCAGAAGGCGATCCGGCAGGATGTCGTCGAGTCCGACTTCGCCGTGATCATCCTCTCGGTCGCCGGGGTCATCGAGGCGACCCGTGATATGGATCCGCTCGCCTGGAGCCGGCACCTCGGCATCATCCTGGACGGCATTCGCTCGCCGTCGCCGACGCCGCTGTCCTCGCCGTCGAGCGCGTGCTCCGAGCTCATCTGAGCGGAGAGCCTGCACTGCGCGCAGCGCCCGCGTGGATCGCGGGGCCTGCTCGGCTCGCGGTGCCCGCCCGTCGCGCATGGCTCGCGGCGCTCGGGTGGGGCTGGGTTCGCGCACGGCTCGCAGCGCCCGCATGGCTCGCGGGGCCCGACCGGCACGCGGTGCGGCGGCCAGGTCCGTCGGTGCGGGCTCCTGTCAGAGCTACGCGCGGCGGGTGCGGGTTCGGCGGCGCAGAAGGCTGAGCGAGGCGCCCAGGAGGAGCGCCAGTGCAGCGCCCGCGGCGAGGGATGCGGGGCCACCGGAGGCCGTGCCCGTCGCGGCGAGCGTCGGGGTGCCGGCGGCCACGACCGTGAGGTCCAGGGAGGCCTGCCCGCCGTCCTCCGCGACCGCGGTGAGCGTGGCGGGGCCGGCCGCGACCGCCTCGGGAAGGCGCAGCGTGACGCGGAACGCGCCCTGCGCATCCGTCGTCATGGTCACGGCGAGCCCGCCGGGGCCGGCCAGGGCGACGGATGCGCCCGGGTCGTAGCCCGCGCCCGCCACCTCGAACGCGGTGCCGGCCACGACGGTGCTGGCCGCCGAGCTGATGCGGCCGAGCGCGGCGCTGAGCGTGAACGTCTCGGGGGCTGCCGGAACCGGGTAGTCGAGCGCCGCGAAGGTGAGGAACTCGTCGAGGAACGGCGCCCGGCCACCCGCGGCCGGCACGTCGGCCGCCGTGGATTCGACCGGCACGCTCACCGCGCCGCCCGTGACGACCACGGTGCTCCCGCTGGGCTTCGGGTTCCAGTAGCCCCACTCGATCGTGTCGACGGTCACGGCGAGGCGGTGCCCGGCGCGCAGGGTCCAGTCCATGCTCAGCAGGGTGAACCGGGTGACCCCGTCGGCCGACAGGGTCGAGACGTTCTCGTTGACGATGACCGCGCTGCGGTCGGGCGCGACATCCCACAGCTGCACCATCGTGTTGCCGGCGCCCTGGGTGTTCAGTTCGACCACGGGGGTTCCCGTCAGCCGCACGTCGGTGCGCAGGGAGTGCGAGAGGGTCAGCACGCCCACGGACTTGTCGTTCGCGTCGGGCGCGGGGTCGGGATGGCTGTCGTCGAGCCTCACGGCCAACGGGTTGGGGTTGGGGCCGACCGGGTCATCGATCTGCGTGCCCCGCCCGGTGTCGGTGTAGGAACCGGACCGCAGGGGGATCACGGCGGTCTTCGCGGTCGTGCCCCAGGCATCCTGGAGTCGCCACTGTCCGAAGTTGTCCTGAATATAGAAGTACGACGACACCTGTGTGGTCTGCTCCTTCAGGTGGGCGTCGTAGAACGCCATCACCTCGTCGAACCAGGTGGTGCGGCCCATCTGCAGGGTGCCGTGCTTGTCGAGCTCGTTGCCGCGCACGTGGTCCCACGGGCCGAGCCACGCGCGCACCTCGCCGGTGTGGTTGTCGAGGAACTGCTGCATGCCCTCGGGCTTGGTGTTCTGCTCGGTGAGGCCCTGGGTGAACATCAGCGGCACGGCCGAGCCGCCCACGTTCGCCGGCAGGTCGCGGCTGCGCCAGAAGTCGCTCTGACGGCTCATCTCCTTGGTCTCGGCCATGATGGTCTGCCCGCACTCCGGGTGCGTCTTCTCGTAGGCGGCGTTCTGCAGGTACTGCGGGGTGTCGGCCGGGATGTCGTAGCCGTCCTGCTGGTAGGCGTGGTCGACGCCGGGCAGGCTCGCCGTCACGAGGTAGGACAGGGGGGTCTCGACCTGCTGCGGGCGCGAGATGTCGTTGGTGATGAGGTAGTCGTAGCCGCTCCACGAGGGCTCCTGCGCCACGACCGCCTTGAGGCCGGCGGGCTGGAGGTCGATGCCCGCGAGCCCGGTGGATCCGTCATAGGACTTGCCGTAGAGGCCCACCGCGCCGGTCGACCAGGACTGCTGTGCCGCCCACTCGACCGCGCTGACCACGTCGGCCTGCTCGCCGGGGCCGAGCCAGTCGATGCATCCGGTGCTGGCGCCGAAGCCGCGCAGGTCGACGTAGACGAAGGTGTACCCGCGGGTCATCAGCTGCGCACCGTCGATGAGGTCGGTGAAGCGCGTCGAGGGCCCGGCGTGGGCCGGATGCGTGTCGACGTTCGATCCGGAGTGTGAGAAGTAGGGGCCGATCGACATGATGACGGGGGTCTTCTCGCCGGGGGCGAGGTTCGCGGGGCGGAGCACGTCGGCGTGGAGCTGCACGGCGTCGCCGTTGCTCGACGGCGCGGACGAGGGGAAGTAGGCCTCGGTCCAGGCGGCGCCGTCGGGCACGGAGGGGTTCTGGGCGTGGGTGACGCCGGGGGTGGCGTCGGCGGGGGCGGATGCCGGGGTGGCGGAGCCAAGGGCGGATGCCGCGGTGGCGGAGCTGAGGGCGGCGGATGCCGGGGTGGCGGACGCGAGGGTGGCGGATGCCGGGGTGGCGAGAGGCTGCGCCGCGGCCGGGGCGGCGAGGGTGGCGGGATGCGCGGCCGGTTCGGCGGCGGCGAACGCCGGTGTCGTCGTGGCGAGGACTGCGGTGGCGGCGACGACCGTCGCGATTCCCCAGCTCGTTGCGCGCGTGAATGTCGACATGGTGCCCCCCGGTGTTGCCTAACGCGCGCGTCGCCGCCGCATCCGTGTTCGATTTCCAAGGAGATGTTATCGGAGACGGTCGTCGAAGAGACCGCGCGGAGGGGCATCCGGTGTCGAACCCGGATGCCCCTCCCGCCTGGTCGTCGACGCCGCCTCGGTCAGGCGGCGGTCGGCAGCACGACGACCTTGCCGCGCAGGGTGCCGGCCGCCGACTGCTCGTGGATGCTCGCCAGCTCCGTGAGCGGAACCCGGCGGGCGACCTCGACGCGGAGCTCGCCGTCGTCGACGAGCGACACGATCCGGGCCAGCTGTGCGGCGTCGTTGCGAACGAAGACGACCGAGCTGCGGACGCCGCGGGCCTCGTCGGCCGGGGCGGGCATCCAGGCGGTCGTGCTCACGACCACCCCGCCGGAGCGCACGAGCGCCACGAGGGCCGCGAACTCCTCAGGCGTGATCGGCGCGAGATTGAGCAGCACGTCGACCGGCTCGGCGATCGCGTCGAGCAGGTTCGATGCCGTGTGGTCGACGACCTCGTCGGCCCCCGCAGCGCGCACGCTCTCGGCGCTGCGCGGGCTCGCCGTGGCGATCACGTGGGCGCCGGCGCGCTTCGCGAGCTGCACCGCGTAGCCGCCGACCGCGCCGCCCGCCCCGACGACGAGCACGCGCTGGCCGCTCGTCAGCTCGGCGTGCTCGAACAGTGCCTGCCACGCGGTGAGGGCGACCGAGGGGAAGGCGGCGGCATCCGCCAGCGGGATGCTCGAGGGGGCCGGCACCAGCACCGCGGCCGGGGCGATGGCGTATTCGGCCGCGGCGCCCGGCGCCGTCATGGGGAGGAACCCGACGACGGCGTCACCCACGGCGAAGGCCGCGACATCCGTGCCCAGCGCATCGACGGTGCCCGAGACGTCGTAGCCCGGGATGTGCGGCAGAGCCACCGGGAAGGGCAGGGTGCCCGCCCGGATGCCACCGTCGGCGGGACTGAATGCCGCTGCGGCCACACGGATGCGCACCTCGCCCGGGCCCGGCTGCGGGATCTCGACCTCGTCGATCTGCAGGACCTCGGGGGTGCCGTGCTGGTGGAAGCGCACTGCCTTCATGGTGTTCTCTCCTTCGCGGAATGGTGAATGCTTCGATGTCGAAGCAACTGAGAAGGACCCTAACACTGCTTCGATATTGAAGCAAGTAGACTGTGGGCATGACCGAAGAATCTGCCACCCTCGACCCCGTCGAGCTGGGCGCCTATTTCGCGCTGATCGAAGTGAGCAGCCTGTTGCGCCACGCCATCGAGCTGCAGCTGAAGGAGGCCGGCGGGCTCAGCTACGTGCAGTTCCAGCTGCTCGCGACGCTGGGGGATGCACCGGCCGGCAGCAAGCGGATGACCGACCTGGCCGACGGCGTGGTCTACAGCCGCAGCGGTCTCACCCACCAGGCCGGGCTGCTCGAGGCGGCCGGCCTCGTGACCCGCGCCCCCTCGGTCGACGACGAGCGGAGCGTGACGGTGACGATCACGGATGCCGGGCGTGCGGTTCTCGGGCGGGTGTTCCCCGGGCACATCGCGGAGGTGAAGAAGCTGTTCCTGGCGCCGCTCGGGCGCGACGAGGTGGAGGAGCTGGCGCGGTCGCTCACGGCCGTGCGCGACCACATGCGCTCGACGCCGCCGCGCTCCGCGGCGCCTCGACGGCGGGGGAGCGGGCGGGCGGGCGGCGCGGCCTGACGTGGCACGTCGGGCGGCGGGCGGCGCGAGCCGGGTGAGCGGCGACGGCGGCGAGAGCACAGGGGCGTGCCAGGGAACGCAGATTCTCGTGGGGTAGCTTCGCACCTCGTGTCAGGACGTCCGTCTGCGCTCGCGCGCGCATCCGGGACTCTGGCCGACGTCACCTCCCCGAAAGGTCGCCGCCGTATGGCTCGTCGCTACAACTCGAATCCCGTCTCCAACGCCATGGCGTGGCTGGGCGGCGCCCGGCTCGATGTGCTGCAGGATGCCGCGGGGGACCGGGCGCGTTTCGTCGCGATGGGTGGCGTCATCCTGAGCACCGCCCTGCTCTCGGCGGTGTCGGCGGCGTTCGCGCTGAAGATGGCGGTGGGGGCGCCTCTCGCGGTGGCCGTGATCGTGGGCGTGTTCTGGGGTGCGATCATCCTGAACCTCGACCGGCTGCTGATCATCGGCATGGCCAAGCAGAAGGGCGTGGCGCGCAACATCGCGCTCGCGCTGCCGCGCGTGGTGCTCGCGTTGATCATCGGCACGGTCATCTCGACGCCGCTGACGCTGCAGATCTTCTCGGCCGAGATCAACTCGGAGATCCAGGTGATGCAGGCCGAGCAGAAGGCGGCGTTCGAGGAGCGGATGGCGGCCGACCCGCGGTTCGCGGCGATCCCCTCGCTTGAGGAGTCCATCGCCTCCAACCAGGCGATCGTCGACAAAGGGCTGCAGACCGACCTGTCGTCCGACCCGAACTACGCGGCGGCCGTGGCGGCGACGGCGGATGCGCAAAAGGCGTTCGACGCGGCGCAGACCGCCTATCTCGCCGAGATCGACGGCACCGGAGGCACCGGCGTTCGGGGTGACGGGGCGGTGACCGCCTCGAAGCTCGCGGCCATGCAGGCCGCGCAGACCCGGCTCACCGCGGCCCAGGCCGCCGAGCAGGCGGCGCAGACCGCGGCGCAGTCGAACCTCCAGTCATCGGCTCAGAGCCGGCTCGACGCCGCGAAGGCGCAGCTGGCCACCGACCAGGCCTCGCTCGCGACCGCACAGAACGAGCGCGCCACCGAGCAGGCGAACTACGACAGCGCCGTCAACAACAGCGCGGGGCTGCTGTCACGGCTCTCGGCGCTGTTCCGCCTGGGGGAGGCGAACCCGCTGCTGAACGTGGCGCACATCATGATCGCAGCGCTGTTCGTGTGCATCGAGCTGCTGCCGGTGATCGTGAAGGTGCTCGCGAACCTCGGAACCCCCACGGCCTACGACCGCCTGGTCGACGTGCGCGAGGACAGCGAGGTGTCGGGCGGCGAGATCTGGGCCGCCGAGCGTTCGCGCGCGATCGCGGTCGAAGCCGGCGTGCAGGTCTCGGTGGCCGAGGACCGCGCGGTGCAGCAGGTGGAGTTCGGCAAGCGCGTGAACCAGGCCGTGCTGGAGCAGCAGGAGGCCGTGATCTCGCGGGCGCTCGAGGTGTGGGGCGGCTACGCGGGCGCGCGGGCGGCGGCGCGCATGGACGAGTGGGAGCGGTCGCTCGAGGCGGCGGACGCCGACGGCGTGGCCACGGGCGCCGACGGCGTGGCCGCGGATGCCGCGGTCGCCGGTGCCGATCGCGCTGGTGCCGCCGCTGGGCCGTTCGCCCCGGTGCCGCGCCCGGTGGCCGGCCCGTTCGACGCGACCGAGGTGCTGCACCTCGGCGGCGTTCAGGATGCCACCGACACGCGTGACCTGACGGCCGACCTCGCGGCGCTCGGCTTCGACACCGACGACGAGGCCACCTCCGCCGGAACGGACGGCGCCGCGTCGGCGCCGACGCGCCCGCAGCCGCGCGTGCCGGCGAAGCCCGTGCCGCGGAACGCCGACCGCGCCGCCTTCCTGCGCCGCGCCGGACTCCCCGACGAGCTCTAGCCGCGAGCGCCGGCGGTCGGGGTCAGCGGCGCTTCTTGGCGCCGGTGGTCGGCGGGCGCTGCCGCAGGGTGACGGTCAGGCACAGGATGCCGCCGGCCAGCGCCGCGAGCGCCGAGAGGCCGAGGGGCGGGAACTCGGGCCAGTCGTCGGGCATGTCGGAGGTGGCCCAGACGAAGAGCCAGATGGTGGAGACGGCGGCGGATTTTCCGAGCCACCAGATGACGTCACGCAGAAGTCCGGGCGGGGCCCGGCGGGAGCGCCGTCGCACCGCTGCGGCCACGCTGAGCAGGCCCAGCGCGAGGGCTAGCGAGCCCAGCGTCACCGTCAGGGCGAGGGGGAGGGCGCCGGTGACGGTGTGCAGCGTGAAGGCTGCGGCATCCGGGCCCGCGACGGTGCCGGCGGGGAAGTCGAGCATCGCGCCGACGTCGTCGACGGTGAGGTCGAAGGGGTAGCCGCCGTCGCCGTCGCTGCGGAGGTCGAGGCGGTAGGTGGTCGTGCCGGCCGAGCTCGTGACCTCGTCGGTGGTGCCGGAGGGGTCGGAGGTGATGGTGGTGCCGGAAGCCGATGCGCTGCCGTCCGCGGCGGCGGCGTCGGTCGCGGCATACGCGCCGAAGGGCACGACCGAGTCCTCCCACTGGCGCACGTTCTCGCTCGACTCCGTGTCGAGCGTGATCCAGCCGGCCGCGAGCGACGGCGCCAGGTCGTCGGGCACGGTCAGGGAGATGGCGCGCGGCGACGCCGCGGGCTCGTCGCGCCACACGGGGGCGTTGTCCCACCCCTCGAGCAGGCTCACCCAGCGCAGGCGGTCGACCGGTCCCGAAGCGCCGACGGCCGAGGCCGCTGCCGCCGAGGCGCCGGATGCCGGGGCCGCCACCATCGGCGAGTCCACCGTGTACGCGATGTCGAGCTCGTGCCGGCCGCTCAGCACCCGCGAGAACGCGGTGGTGAGCAGTACGGTGTCGCCCTCGCGCGCGGTGGTGTAGCGCGCATCCGTGCCGTCGAGGGTCACCGCGGTGACGTGCAGTCCCAGCTCCTGGCCGTCGAGGCGGGTCGGCCACTGGCGGGTGAACTGCGGAACCTCGGCGGTGGACTCGGTTCCGAAGTCGACGGCGAGGTGCTCGGTGGCCGTGAGCGTCGCGTGCCGCCCGCCGTCGACGGTGAGCGTGGCGGCGGCCTCGAACGACCCGACCCGGTTGAAGTAGGTGCCGGGCAGATCACCGGAGTTCGAGCTGTAGTCGGGCGAGCGCGGATACGGGTTCGGCAGCAGCGCCGCCGCGGTCACCGTCGCGGCGAGCAGCGCGACCGCGAGGATGCGCACCAGGATGCGCGGGGTGCTCAGGAAGCCGGGGGCGCGCCATCCTTTGGCCGCGTCGGGGTCGCCCAGCTCGGCCTCGAGCAGCGCGAGCGTGCGGCGGCCCGCTTCGCGCGGCTCGACCGTGAGAACCGCGTAGGGGAGCACAGCATCGCCCGCCGTCGCCCGCTCCAGCAGCGAGGTGCGGTCGGCGTACACGGCGATGCCCGTGAGGTGCTGCTTCACGAGCGCCCCGCGCCGGGTCAGCGGCCGTGCCGACAGGGCGATCACGAGCACCACCAGGGCGATGAGCGACGAGGCGAGAACGAACGCCGCCGGCCACCACACCACGGCGAGCTTCGCCTGGTGCGAAAGCTGGCGCACGAGTCCCCACTGCACGATCGTGAGGGCGATGGGCGCGGCGATGAAGGCGTCGCGCACGAACCCGCTCGGCACACGGCGGAACCCGGAACGGAACTGGCCCCGCCGTTCGGGGGCGACGAGGTAGGCAAGTCGTGCGCGGACGCGGTCGCCGAGGCGCCCGGTGCGGTTGGCGGCCCGGGCGGCTGCGCGCAGGCGGTCGGCGCGCGAGGGTCTCGCCGACCCGGCCTTGGCGCTCGCGGCAGCGCCTGCGGTGCCGATCTCGCCGAGCGCCCCCGCCAGCTCCAGGGTTCTCGGGGTGCGCAGCAGCTGCGCGGCCATGCGCGGGCTCACGCCATCCGGGGCCGAGTACTCCGCGGTGAACCACGGCCGCCCGCGCGCGTCGCTCCACGCGACCGCGCGCGCGGCGAGGGCGAACAGCAGGGTGAGCGCCAGGAACACGAGGGGCAGCAGCGGCCCGAACGTCTGCAGCAGGAAAAGCGGCGTGGGCGGCGGCATCGTGAACGTGCCCGGCTGGAACACCAGGGAGAACCGCGCCGAGGCGTGCGGCGGGATGTTCTGGTCGTTCGTGAACCCGTAGCTCACCATGCCGGGCGGGGCACCCGGCTGGGGCTCGAGCCACTCGCCGGCCGACACGATGGCCCAGGAGATCGAGCCCCGGGGCTGCCGCACGAGCGCGGCGTCGAGGTCGTCGGGCAGGGTGACGGTCACGTCGAGCGCGGCGAACGCCTGCGGCCAGGAGGGCCCGAAGACGTCCCAGGCGAGCAGGTCGATCGGGTCGCCGGCGCTCAGCCGGTCGCTGGTCGAGTAGGCGAGGTCGTGCATCCGGTAGCGCACGACGAACTCGTGATCGCCGTCGAGCCGCGCCGCATCGGGGGCGGTGAGCGTGAGGGTCAGCTGGTCGGCGCTCTCGGAGCGCTGCACCGCGGCGGGCTCGCCGTCCAGGGTCACGGCGATGTCGGAGGGGGAGAGGGCGTGGCCTTGGTACTGCGTGGGCAGCACCCTCACGATGCCGTTCTCGTCGACGTCGTCGGGGAAGAAGGCGCCGATCGTCTCGACCACCTCGGCCTCCAGGCGCCCGTCGGCGGTGCGGCCGAGGGTGTAGTCGACGTCGAAGTCGCGGGCGATCCAGGTGTCGGTGGCGTGCGAGGCGGAGTCGGTGATGTCGTCGAGGGTCATCGGCGGGTTGATGACGGGGCCGAACAGCAGGATGCCGCCCGCCAGAGCCACCACTCCCCAGAAGCCCCAGAGCCCGGCGCGCAGCCGCGTGCCGCCGTGCGAGCGCAACCAGGCCTCGAGCGCGAGCAGCCATCGGGAGAGCAACGACCACAGCGGAGTGTGCTTCGGGCGCGGGTCGGCGATGCGTTCGTCGCCCGCTGAATCCCCCGTCACGATCTCGATCCTATGTCGACAGCCGTCGAGCGGCCCGTCCTGCCGGGGGCCTGCCCGGCCGCGTCGCTTGCGCCGACCACGCTCCTGGGTCAGACTGCAGAGATGAGCAATCATCGACAAAAACCGGATGCGGTGACCGCGCGGTGAAGGAAGCGACGTTCACGAGCTTTCTGCGCACGCCACGGGTCGTGGCGGCGCTCGCCGAGCAGGGGGGTGTGCTCATCACGCGGCGGGATGCGGCCGACCTCGTGCTCCTGCGTGCGAGCGACCTCGAGAACCGGCAGGCGGGCATCGCGCTCGTGGCTCAGCTGGTGCGCGCGGTGCTGCGGTCGCGAGACATGGCCGCGGCGTTGCGGGAGCTGTTCGCGTGGACGTCCCTGCTGAACGACGGCGAGCTCACCGCGTGCGCGTGCGAGCTCGAGAAGCAGTTCTGGGCCGCCGCCGAACTGGGGGAGTATGACGCGCTGCTCGTCGTCGTCGCGGGGTGGCGCTCGACGGCGAGATCGCGCGCCTCCGGTGTCTCTCTGGGCGTCTGACTGCCTGATCGGCGGCGGCTGTGCATCCGCTGAAGGCCACTCTGTATGGGGTCGCCGGACTATATCGTTGAGTATCGTTCGCGGTACGTCAAGGAGGTTGTCATGGGTGGATCATTCACGGCCGGTGGGTTCGGCAGCGGCGGCATCGACGCCGAGGGCATCTGGCAGGCGATGGAGCAGTTCCGGGCCAAGTTCGAGAAGCGCGTCGGCAGCCGCATGGGCCGCGGTGACGTGCGGGCCGCGGTGCTCGCCCTGCTCGCCGAGGAGCCGATGCACGGCTACCAGATCATCCACGAGATCGAGGAGCGCAGCGGCGGCGTCTGGAAGCCCAGCGCCGGCTCGGTCTACCCCACCCTGCAGCTCCTCGCCGACGAGGGACTCATCGCGGCCGAGGAGTCCAACGGCCGCAAGACCTACGCGCTGACCGAGGCCGGACGCGCCGAGGTCGCGAGTTCGGGCGCCACGGCGCCGTGGGCATCCGACGACGCCGCCGGCAGCGACTCCGGCGCCGGTGCAGGGCCCTTCGGCGGCAAAGGCCCGTTCGACAAGGCCCACGGCGCACTGCCCAAGGCCGGCTTCGAGCTCGCCCAGGCCGCCGCCCAGGTGGGCCGCACCGGCACGCCCGAGCAGGTCGAGGCCGCCGTCGCAGAGCTCGAGGATGCGCGCCGCCGGCTCTACGCGATCCTCGCCCAGAACTGACCCGGGTGGCATCCGTCCAACCCGGCGGCGGCGAACCCGACGCATCCGGGTCGCCCGCCGCGGGCATGAGCGCGCTCGCCCGCGCGCGCTACCGGCGCATCCTGCGGTTCGCCGGCTGGAACCTCGCCGTGACCTGGTGGTACGAACTCGTGCTGCCGCGCATCGGGCTCAATCGCATCACCGAACGCACCCGGGCGCGGCGCATGCAGCGCTTCGCCCGGCGCTTCCACGTGCTCGCCGTGGAGCTCGGCGGCCTCATGATCAAGGTCGGCCAGTTCATGTCGTCGCGCCTCGACGTGCTGCCGCCCGAGATCACGAAGGAGCTCGAGGGGCTGCAGGACGAGGTGCCCCCGGTGCCCTTCGCCGAGATCCGCGCGCTCGCCGAGGCCGAGCTGGGCATGCCGCTCGCGCGGGCTTTCGCGTGGGTGGACGAGCATCCGGTGGCCGCCGCCTCGCTCGGGCAGGCGCATCGCGCCCGGCTGGCACCGAACGACGCCGCCGACACCGGGCTCGAGGCCGTGGTGCTGAAGGTGCAGCGCCCTGGCATCGACCAGATCGTCGAGGTCGACCTCGCGGCCCTCCGCCGCGTCGGCGGGTGGCTCAGCCATGTGCGGCTCGTGTACTCGCGTGTCGACGCGCCCGCGCTCGTGGAGGAGTTCGCGCTCACCAGCCTCGAGGAGATCGACTACCTGCACGAGGCCGCGAGCTCGGTGCGCTTCGCCGCCGACTTCGCCGACGACCCGCGCGTGGGCGTGCCCGAGATCGTGTGGGAGCGCACCACCCGGCGCGTGCTCACGCTCGAAGACGTGACGGCCATCAAGATCACGGATGCCGACGCCCTGCGCGCGGCCGGCATCGACCCCGCCTCGGTGGCGCCGGTGTTCGCCGCCGTCATGTTCGACCAGCTCTTCACGAACGGCTTCTTCCACGCCGATCCGCACCCCGGCAACATCTTCGTGACGCCGCTGCCGGCGGGCGCGTCGCCGGCCGGTGCCGGCGAGCCGGGCGCGGTTCCGGATGCGGCGGGCGCGCGCCCCTGGAAGCTCACCTTCATCGACTTCGGCATGATGGGCGAGGTCGGGGCCGCCACCCGCGGTGGCCTGCGCAAGATGCTCATCGCCGCCGCGTCGCGCGACGGCAAGGGGCTCGTGGCCGCCGCGCAGGAGCTCGGCGTGCTGCTGCAGACCGCCGAGACCGCCGAGCTGGAGCGGGCGCTCACGCAGCTGTTCGCGCGCTTCGGCGGCATGGGCTTCGCCGAGCTGCGGGAGGTCGATCCGCGGGAGTTCCGCGACTTCGGCGAGCAGTTCGGGCACGTGGTGCGGTCGCTGCCGTTCCAGCTGCCCGAGAACTTCCTGCTCATCATCCGCGCGATGTCGCTCACCTCGGGGGTGTGCAGCGCGCTCGACCCGGGCTTCAACCTCTGGAACTCGGTCGAGCCCTATGCCCAGCAGTTGATCCGCGACGAGGGCGGCAATGTCGTGCAGGACCTCGGCAAGCAGGCGCTCGAGAACCTCGGCATCGCCTGGCGACTGCCCAAGCGGCTGGATGCGCTGGTCACCCGGGTCGACGAGGGCTCGCTCGCCGTCACGAGCCCGGCGCTCGAGCGGCGCGTGGCGCGGCTCGAGCGGTCGATCGGCCGGGTGGTGTCTGCGCTGCTGTTCGGGGCGCTGCTCGTGGCGGGAGCCGTGCTGCACGCCTCCGACGCCGTGTTCGGCACGGTGCTCATGATCGCGTCGGCGCTGCCGCTGCTGCACGCGCTGTTCTCGGGGCGCCGCGCGCGCTGAGCGGAGCCGGCCGCGGGCTCAGGCTGCGGCGGCAGCCGTGAGCTCGTCGAGTTCGAGGTCGAGGAGTGCGAGGTCGTCGGCGAGCTCGGCGACGTCGATGAGGCGCCGGTCGAAACGGTGCGTCGTGGAGTAGAGCGCCAGCCGCGCGCGGGCAGCGGCGGCCGGGTGCGAGCGGGCGACACCGTCGATGCGGGCGTGCAGCGCGCGGCGGCGCTGGAGGAGTTCGCGGGTCCAGAGCGTGTTCTGGTCGGCCATGAGGCGTCCTTTCAGATCGGCGGTCGGGCCCGCGGTCGGTGGTCTTCGGCGACGGATGCCGCTGGGTCGACGCTAGGCGGCGCGCGCGGTTCGCGGCCAAATGTGTCGGCGCGGCTGTCATCGTGTTGCGTCGTGTGACGATCGGGTTCCCCGCCGCCGATCGGGCGAGGCGCATCCGGTGTTCGTGCCGTCCTCGGCCGGGACGACGCGGGCCGGGGACGACGCGGGCCGGGGACGACGCGGGCCGGGGACGACGCGGGCCGGGGACGACGCGGGCCGGGKACGACGCGGGCCGGGGACGACGCGGGCCGGGGACGACGCGGGCCGGGGACGACGGAGTTCGTCGACGATTTCGGATCGGCACTCCGTCGTCTTCGTGGGGGCGGGCGCGAGTCCGTCGTCTGCGTCGGGCGCGGCGGCGCAGGGGCGCCGGATGCGGGACGATAGAGGGATGACCGCAACACTCGTCGCCAAAGGGCTCGCCGGAGGCCACGACCACCGCACCCTGTTCAGTGAACTCGACCTCGTGGTGGCTCCGGGCGACGTCGTGGGCGTCGTCGGGGCCAACGGCGCGGGCAAGTCGACGCTGTTGCGCATCCTGGCCGGCATCGATGCGCCGCAGGAGGGCAGCGTGAGCCTCGCGCCTGCTGACGCCTTCATCGGCTGGCTGCCGCAGGAGCACGAACGGGTGCCGGGCGAGACCGTGGCCGAGTATGTGGGGCGTCGCACGGGGACCGCCGCCGCGACGGCGGAGATGGATGCAGCGGCCGCGGGCCTCGCCGGGACCGAGCCCCGCGCATCCGGAGCCCCCGACCCCGCCGACGTGTATTCCAGCGCGCTCGAGCGCTGGCTGGCGAGTGGTGCCGCCGACCTCGAGGATCGGCTGCCCGTGGTGCTCGCCGAACTCGGGCTCGCTCTGGATGCGGGGGCGCTGATGACGTCGCTCTCCGGCGGCCAGACCGCCCGCGTGGGGCTCGCCGCGCTGCTGCTCTCGCGCTTCGACATCGTGCTGCTCGACGAGCCCACCAACGACCTCGATCTCGACGGGCTCGCGCGGCTCGAGGCGTTCATCCGGGGCCTGCGCGGTGGCGTGGTGCTCGTGAGCCACGACCGCGAGTTCCTCGCGACGGCCGTCACGAAGGTGCTCGAGCTCGACCTCGCGCAGCACTCCAACCGCGTCTACGGCGGCGGCTACGACGCCTATCTTGAGGAGCGCGAGACGGCCAAGCGGCACGCCCGCGAGGAGTACGACGAGTTCGCCGACAAGAAGGCCGACCTCGTGGCGCGCGCCCGCACCCAGCGGGAGTGGTCGAGCCAGGGTGTGCGCAACGCGATGAAGAAGGCGCCCGACAACGACAAGATCCGGCGCAAGGCCTCGGCCGAGTCGAGCGAGAAGCAGGCGCAGAAGGTGCGCCAGATGGAGAGCCGCATCGCCCGCCTCGACGAGGTGGAGGAGCCGCGCAAGGAGTGGCGGCTGCAGTTCACGATCGGATCCGCGCCGCGCTCGTCATCGGTGGTGTCGACGCTGTCGGGGGCCGTGGTGCGCCAGGGCGCGTTCACCCTCGGCCCGGTGTCGCTGCAGGTCGACGCGGGCGACCGTGTCGGCATCACCGGTCCCAACGGCGCCGGCAAGTCGACGCTGCTCCGTCTGCTGCTCGGCCGCACGACACCGGACGACGGGCTCGCGAGCCTCGGAGCCTCCGTCGCCATCGGCGAGATCGACCAGGCCCGGGCCGTGCTCGCCGGCACGGAGTCGCTCGCCACCGCCTTCGAGGCCCAGGTTCCCGACTGGCCGATCGCCGAGGTGCGCACCCTGCTCGCCAAGTTCGGCCTCAAGGCCGATCACGTCAATCGGCCCGTCGACGAGCTCTCGCCGGGCGAGCGCACGCGCGCCGGTCTCGCACTGCTGCAGGCTCGTGGCGTGAACCTGCTCGTTCTCGACGAGCCCACCAACCACCTCGACCTCGTGGCCATCGAGCAGCTCGAAGAGGCCCTCGAGTCGTACACCGGCACCCTGCTGCTCGTCACCCACGACCGGCGGATGCTCGACACCGTTCGGCTGAACCGCCACTGGCGCGTGGAGGCCGGGCAGGTCACCGAGAGCTGAGGCGGCGCGGGGGCGCGATCCGCCTCGCGTCTCGCGGCTTACGTTTCGCCTCCCGCGTGCCGCGGGGAATCCCGTCGAACCGGTGCCGATCACGCCGGGGTCTGCGAGGATCTGGTGATGAGCTCCTCACCGCCGCCCGCGTTCCCGCCCGTTCCTCCGGTGCCGCCGCAGTTCCCGCCGCCCGGTCCGGCGGCGTCGGGCGTCGCCGGACCGAATGGCTGGGGGCTCGCCGCCCTCATCGTGGGCGCCGTCGCGTTCGTGGGTGCGTTCATCCCCTTCGTGAACTACGCGATGCCGGTGCTCGCGGTGGTGGGCATGGTGCTCGGCATCGTCGCGCTCGTGCTGCGCGGCCGCCGCAAGGGCTCGGCGATCGCGGGCCTCGTGCTCAGCGGCGTCGCGCTCGTGCTCTCGATCGTGCTGGCGATCGTCTACACCGTCGTGTTCTTCGGGCACCTGGTCAGCAGCGCGCAGAATGCCGTTCCGCTCGACGGCACACCGGTTGCGCTCGTCTACCAGGTCGACGGCACCGGCTCCGAGGTGGACATCAGCTACGCCGCCTACGACAGCGGGTACTCCGTGACGCGGCAGGAGACCGCGCAGTCCTTGCCTTTCGAGAAGGACTACTCGGTGTCGCTCGGCGGCGCCGCCACCTACGACACCTACACGATCACCGCCGTCAACGGCGCCTCGGGCGGCGACGTGACGTGCCGCATCCTGCTCGACGGCCAGGTGCTGATCGAGCAGACGAGCACCGGCGCGTACGCCACGGCGAGCTGCACGGCGAGCGCGACGCAGCTGCTCGGCTGACTCCGCAACGGCGGCGGGACGGCGACAGCGGCCCCGCCGACCGAGGAGGCCGGATGCTCAGGATGCGCGCGCGGGGTCGATCTGCTCGTCGACCACCAGGGTGATCACGACCGCCGTGCGAGGAATCCCGAGCGCCAACGCGACGTACTCCTGCGCCATCAGCTCCGCTTCGACGAGCCAGCGGGCTTGCGTGAGCCCCCTGAGCTGCGGGATGGCGATCATCCACCAGCCCTCCTCGAGCGTTACCCGTGCGGCGTAGCTCATCGATCGTCGTCGAGGCTCAGGGCGGCGGGCAGCCTGCGGTAGACGCCCTGACTGATGACGTCGTGCCCGTCGGGGAGGGTGAAGGTGGTGCCGTGGGGCCCGCGCCAGCTCGAGTGCGAGCCCTCGGTCGAGATCCGCACCCAACCGCGGCGCTCGAGCATGCCGATCACGGCATGAACCGGGTGCTCGCCGAGACCGAGGTCGTCGTGCGAGGCAGGCATGCTGTCATGATTCGGGTGCATCGGTTGCTTCCGATATGAGTAGTTGCTGCTCAGCCACTGCTCAGCGCGGCGCAACGGAGGAGAATCGGGGGTGACGAGTGCACTACGTCGACATGACCCGCGATTTTCCTCCGTTACGCCGCTGCCGTGCCGCCACCGTGCTGTCGCCGCGTGAGCAGGGAACTCACGGCTGGCGGTGGCACACTCTGACGCGGAGAACCCTGCCCGACGCGCGCACCCCGAGGAGCTTCCACGCCTGACTTTCCCACGATCCTGACCACGTGGCAGCTGAACCCGGTCGGTGTCGCCGCCATCGTGCTCGCCGCGCTCGGGTATGCGGCCGGGATGCTCGCCATCCGGCGCCGGGGCGGGCACTGGCCGCTGCGCCCCGCGCTCGGCTTCTTCGTGCTCGGGCTCGGGTCGTACGCAGTGATCGAGTTCGGCTTCCTCGGCGTGTACAGCGAGGAGCTGCGGTTCGCGTTCACCACGCGCATCGCCCTGCTGCTGTTCGCCGTGCCGGGTCTGCTCGCCACGGGCAAGCCGGTGGGACTGCTCCGGGCCGCTCTCAGCGGGCGGGCGCTCGCGGTCGTGAACCGCATCCTGGCGTCGAAGGTCTTCGGGGTGATGGGCAACGCGGTGTTCGGGCCGGTGTTCGCACTCGCCGCATTCTCGGTGTTCCTCACGCCGCTGTCGGGGGTTCTGCGCGCTTCGCCGGTGGCGCAGGATGCGCTCGGCGTGCTGGTTCCCGTCGTCGGCCTGATCATGGTGCTGCCGCTCACCGAGCTCGTCGTGGCGCGCACGGGGCTGTTCATCGCCGCCGAGTTCCTGCTCGCCTTCGTGGAGCTCGTGCTCGACGCCGTGCCGGGCATCGTGCTGCGGCTGAACGACGCCATCCTCGACCACGCGGCGCCGGTGACCGCCGCCGTGCCGTGGTGGTTCCCGAGCCCGATCCGCGATCAGCAGCTCTCGGGCGACCTGCTCTGGTTCATCGCAGAGATCGCGGACATCCCCATCTTGATCCTGCTGTTCATCCGCTGGTCCAAGCACGACCGGGGCGAGAGCAAGAAGGTCGACGAGCTCAGCGACGAGGAGCTCGAGGCACTCACCCAGGCGCACCTCCGCGCCGGCGGGCGGCACGACGGGAGCTGAGCATCCCCGCCGGCGTCCCCGAACGGGGGCTCCCGGCCCACGACGCCTGTCGAATATCGTCGGCATGACCCCGACGACGACAGGACCCGATCACGAAGCTCCTTGCCGCCCTGGCAGTACCTGCACTGCTCTGCGCCGCGCTCGTCGCGGCGACGCCGGCGAACGCGGCTCCTGCACCTGCCGAAGCCTCCCCGCTGGTCGGCGCCTCGACCTCGCGCTACAGCGGCGCCGACCGCTACGAGGTGGCGGTGAACATCGCCCACGAGTGGCCGGCGGGCGTTCCCGTGGTCTACATCGCGAAGGGCACCGACTACCCGGATGCGCTCAGCGCCGGCCCCGCGGCGGCGAAGGAGGGCGGGCCGCTGCTGCTGATCCTGCCCGACCAGGTTCCGGATGCGGTCGCAGCCGAGCTGGGCCGGCTCGCCCCAGCGAAGGTCGTGATCGTCGGGGGCACCAATTCCGTCAGCACGGGCGCCGAGCAGGCGATCCGATCGATCGTTCCCCACGCCGACGTCGAGCGCATCGGTGGGGCCGACCGTTACGAAGCCTCGCGCAACCTCGTACTGCACGCCTTCGGCCAGAGCGGCGTGACACGCCTCTACGTTGCGACGGGGGCGAACTTCCCCGACGCCCTCTCCGCGAGCGCCGCCGCCGGCGCGCTCGGAGGGGCGGTGCTGCTGGTGAACGGTGGCGCATCCGGGCTCGACGACGCCGTGCCGCCCGTGGTCGCGCAGCTGCATCCTCAGCGGGCCATCGTCGCCGGCGGCCCCAACTCGGTCTCCGAGAGCGTGAAGAACGCGCTGGGCGGGCTCGTGTCGACGACCCGCATCGGCGGAGCCGACCGCTATGAGGCCTCAGCGAACATCAACGCCGACGCCTTCCCCTCGGCCAGCCGCGTGTTCCTCGCCACGGGCACGAAATTCGCCGACGCGCTCGCCGGCGGCGTGCTCGCGGGCACGCTCGCCGCGCCACTGTTCGTGGCGCCCGGGAACTGTGTGACGCAGGCGACGGCCGATCGGGTGAACGCCTACGGGAACACGCAGCGCATCATCCTGGGCGGGCCCAACTCGGTGTCGGATGCGGCCGCGTCGATGGACGTCTGCCCGCCGCCGCCCCCTTCCGCGCCGCCGGCGCCGCCGACCCAGCCGCAGCAGCCTGCGAAACCCGCCGACAAGGACTGTAAGGATTTCCCGAACTATGCGGCCGCCAAGGCCTGGTACGACACCTACTTCCCGTACTACCGCGACATCGCGAAGCTCGACGGCGACAACGACGGCATCCCCTGCGAGTCGCTCCCGGGTGCACCGAAGTAGGCAGCGCGCGGCCCACGGGCCCGTCTCCTCAGTCGAAGACCTCGAACTCGAGACCGTGGGTGAGGCGGCGGATCGCGCTCTCGGCGTCGTAGTCGGGGTCTTCTTCGATCAGGCCCTCCAGCAGCACGGTGACGAGCAGCGAGGCCAGGGACTGCTCGGAGTCGGCCTTGTCGCCGAAGCCGGCCGAGAGGAGGCCGGGAACGCTCCTCCGCACGATTCCGAGACCCTCGACGACGGCGGCGAGGGAGAGGGCGAACGCCTGATGGTTCTGCCGGAGGCGAGGACTGAGCCGGAAGCCGATCAGGCCCAGCAGGTTCTCGTAGAAGGGAGCCATGTGGGCCAGGAAATCTTCTTCGGATCGCCGGAGCTCGGCGGTCAGCGTCGAGCTCAGCTCGTCGGTCTCGGCGACCGAGACGGAGCAGGCGACGTAGTTGCGCCAGGCCATCGAGGTCGTGACGTTCTCGAAGTTGTGCTGCGCGACGAGGTCGACCAGCCGCCGCAGCACCTCGCGGCGGCCCTCGCCCGTGGCGAGCGCCGCCGCCTGCGACGAGAGGTAGTGCCAGGTCGAGACGAGGGTCTCGTCGTCGGCCCGCCCGGTGAGCCCTTCGCGCGCGAGCGACAGGAGGATCTCACCGCGCATCGCATCGGAGCTCGGCCAGAGCGAGCGGAGCCCATGGACGGGGAGCTGCAGGTTCGCGGCGACCTTCGACAGCAGGTCGGGGCGGATGCTCACGGTCACCCCGGTGCTGTTGAGCACGGTCACCGCCTCGCTCAGCACCGACTCCCGGCACACGATGGCGAGCGCGTCGCCCTCGATGTCGGCGCCGTCGCGGCCGGCCGTGTCGAAGGCGCGCGGGAGGGAGAGGTCATCGGCGAAGGCCTCGAGCTCGTCGCGCAGCCGCCGGTCGAGATGCACCTTGGCGGTGAGGAACATCCGGGCCCGGTCGAACGCCCCCTCGATCGCACCGGCGTCGCCTCCCCGCTCGAGCTGCGCGAGCTCGGCGCAGGCGAGCTCGGCTCGCCGGGTGGCGTCGCGGTGGTCTTCGATGAGGATCTGGCGTTCCGGATCGAGATCGGCCTCCCAGGCCGCGACCGCAGCGCAGGTGGCTTCCAGGTCGGCCGACCGTAGAACGGCGGGGAAGGCCGTGCCCGAGCGCGACCAGGCGACCTCGTACCACTGCCATCTGCTCGTGGGGTTCTGCTGCGGGTCGTCCGGGTCGGCGTCGAAGTCGCCGGAGAAATCGGTGGTGGTGGCGATCAGGGCCAGCAGCCCCGATTCGTCGGAGATCACCCGCATCGGCTCGCTGTACCCGTTCGACGGATAGAAGCCCACGATGTCGGGCGTCGGCAGCTGGGACACCGATGATCCTCTCCGAGCAGGAGCCAGGGCCCTGGTCGGATCGATCGTTTCAGCTGCTGATGCGCAGTGGTATGAGCAATCGCTGCTCAGTCGGCGGGGGAGTCGGCCCAGGCGATGAACGCGTCGAAGGCGGCCTGTGCGGACTTCTGCTCGTCGAAGTCGGGAGCAGGCAGCGCTGCAGGGGTGGCATCGGGCGCCGGATGCGTCGACCAGGCGCCGGCCGGGGTGCGCTCGATGGTGGCGCGGAACGCTCCGCCCGGCTTGTCGTGGATCGCGAAGGCGTGCATGTCGGTCTGGGACATCTTGTAGTTGCCGTCCATCGCTGGTCTCCGCATCGTCGTGACACTGCGGAGGCTACCGCCACGAGATGCGGTTCACCTGGGCGGGAGGGCGCGCCTCACCGTGGCGACAGGCGCGCCGCCTCCTCCGCGCTCAGCGGGCTCGTCCGCTGCCCGCGCAGGAGCAGGAAGAGCCGCGCCGTCTCCTCCAGCTCTTCGAGGGCGTCCAGCGCCGTCGTCAGCGACGTGCCGCTCACCACCGGTCCGTGATTCCTCAGCAGCACGGCCAGATGGTCGCGGGCCACCTTCTCGGCGAGCGGCTCGAGGGTCTCGTCGCCCGGGGCGTGATAAGGCAGGAGCGGCAGCCGGCCGATGCGCATCGCGAAGTAGGCCGTGAGCGGGGGCAGCGCGTCGTCGGGATCGACGTCGGCGAGGCACGACACCGCGGCCGCGTGGGTCGAGTGGGTGTGCACGACCGCTCCGGCCCGGGGCCGGGCACGGAAGAACGCCGCGTGCAGGAAGGCCTCCTTCGATGGCCGGGCGCCGCTCAGGTGCTGCCCGTCGAGGTCGATCACCGACAGCTCGTCGGCCTCGACCGTTCCGAGACTGCTCCCCGTGGGTGTCACGAGGATGCGGTCGTCGAGGCGCACGCTGATGTTGCCGGTGCTCCCGTGCGTGAGCGAACGCGCGAACAACGACCGCGCCGCCGACACGATCCCGTCACGAGCTGCAGCTTCGGCATCGCCCGTCACGACCGCGCCTCCGCATCGGCCGCCGCTGCGTCAAGCGCGCCGGCACCCGTGGCCGGCGGCGCTGCGGAGAGCGGTGACTCGATCGCCTGCGAGAGCAGCTCGACCTCACCGAAGTTCCCCGACTTGAGAAGCAGAGCCACCGGATCGGGCCCGGTGCTGTAGATCCACGGCACCCCGGGCGCCGCCTCCTCGCCGATGACGCCGCCGTCCACCTCGAGCGCCGACACCACGGCCCCGGAGGTCTCGCCCCCGGCCACCACGATGCGCCGCACCCCGCGCCGGACCAGTCCGCGGGCCACGAGACCCATGGCGGTCTCGAGCAGGTCCGACGCCTGCTCGGTCCCGAGGGCTGCCTGCACCTCGGCGAGTTCTCGCGGAGGCAACGACGAGTACACCAAGGGCGCCACCGCGGCATCCTGCCGGTCGTACCAGCGCAGGGCCTCCTCGGCCAGCGTGCCGGCATCCGCGGAGCTCAGTGCGTCGAGCCGGAACGACGGATGCGCCGCGGCCATGTGCGCCACCTGCTGCAGGGTGCGCGCCGAGCAGCTGCCCGCCAGCACGGCGCCCGGGCCGGCGTCGCGCAGCCTGCCGGGCCCCCTGTCGCCGACGACGGCGACCGGCTGCACCGCACCGAGCCGCGCGGCACGCGCCGCACCCAGCCCGCCGGCCAGCCCCGCCGCCCCGGTGACGAGGAGCTCGTCGGCGCAGGCGGCGCCGATTTCGCGGAGGTCGCCGTCGGTGATCGCGTCGACCACCACGTAGTGCAGTTCGTCGCTCGGCCCTCTCTCGTCGAGCAGCGAGCGGATGCGGGCGCGCCCGCGCCGCACGTCCCGCTCGTCGATCAGCGACACCGGCGCCGCCGTCTGCGCCGCGAGCACCCGGGGGATGAAGGAGTCCGTCATCGGCGTGAGCGGATGGTGGCGCATCGGCGACTCCGAGAGCAGCTGCCGGTCGACGAAGAGATGACCCAGGTACTGCGTGCGCAGGTGCTCCGGTGAGCTGGGCGCCACCACGACCCGCGACGCTCCCAGGAAGCCGGCCAGCGCGTCCGCCACCGGACCGATGTTGCCCTCGGGGCGGGAATCGAAGGTGGAGCAGTACTTGAAGTAGAACTGGCCGACGCCGCGGTTCTTCAACCAGGAGGCGGAGGCGAGCGACATCCGCACCGCCTCGGCGGGAGCGATGGTGCGGCTCTTCAGGGCCACCACGACGGCATCGTGCTCGGGCAGCTCGACGTGGTCGGAGGGTTCCCCGAACAGCAGCACCGTGCGCAGCCCGGCGCGCCGGAAGGCCACCGCGACATCGGTTCCTCCGGTGTAGTCGTCGGCGATGGCTCCGATCACGGCGCCTCCCCGTTCCGGTCGCGGCCGCCGGCGGTCGCGGTCGCGCCGGCGTCGATCTGCTCGCGCAGCGCGATCGCCGCGCGAACCGGGGTGGTCAGAACCGGCACGCCGATGCGCTCGGCCAGAGCGGCGCCGGCGGGCGAGAGCGAGTACTGCCCGAGCAGCACGGCATCGAACCGGGTGCCGCCGCCGGCGGCCGAGCGGTAGGCGCCGGCGAGGATGTCGACCAGCGCCGCCGCGTCTCCGGCGGCCGCGGCGGCGGGGGAGCCCTCCGCCACGGCGCCGGTGATGTCGAGCTCGATGCCGGCGGATGCTGCGGCCGCCGTGAGCCGCTCCAGCGAGTCGGCCAGCGGCCCGGCCGCCGGCGAGATCAGCAGCACCGAGCGAAGCCCCGAGCCCAGCACGGCCCCGAACGCCGCGTCGTCGGAGGCGAGCAGCGGCACCGCGGTCTGCGGCACCAGATCGTGCACCACGTCGCCGTAGCGGGAACAGGTCACGAGGATGCCGTCCGCGCCCTCGGCGACGGCGTGGCGCACGAGCCGGGCCATCCGTTCGGCGAGCTCCGGCGTCAGCCCGCCCCGCTCGGTCACCTCGTCGAGGAGGCGGTCGTCGAGGAGGTTCCAGACCCGGGCTGCCGGGAACTCCCCGGCCAGCGCGGCCACGGCGGGCGGGATGGCCGTCGGCACCGCGCTGATCAGTGCGACGAGAGGGCGGTCGGCGGCCGAGATGGTCATGAGGTTCCTTGTCTGCTGGAGGGTGCGGGGACGGGGAGGGCGCGGGTCGTCAGCTCGACGGCGGGCCGCTCACGACGAGCTGACCGGTGATGATCGACACGACGATGAGGATGATGAAGATGCCGAGCGCCCACTTGCCGGCCGAGCGCTGCCACCTGCCGAGGTCCTGCCTGGTCATGTTGAGGAGCAGGTAGATGAAAGCCGTGAGGGGGCTCAGCATGTGGAAGGCCTGGCCCATGAGTGAGGCGTAGCCGATCTGGAACTCGGTGAATCCGTAGGCCTCGCCGGCAGTGGCGAGCACGGGCAGCACACCGTAGAAGAAGCCGTCGTTCGAGAGGAAGAATCCGCCGGGAGCCGAGATCAGGGTGGTGATGAGCGGCCACTGCGAGGCGAGCGACGCCGGGATGACGTCGACCATGCTCTGCGCCACCGCGTTCGACATCCCGCTGTTCGAGAACAGGCCGAGGAACACGCCCGCACCGATCACCATGATGACCGTCTGCAGCACGTCGGGCGAGATCGAGTCGATGAACGCCTTGAGCTTGTCGATCTTCGGGAAGTTGATCAGGAACGCCAGCAGCGTGCCGACGAGGAAGATGAACACGGGAGCGAACACGCCGAGGATGAGGAGCGTCAGTGCGGCGATGGTCAGCACCCAGTTGACGATCATGACGACCCGGTTCTTCTTGATCGTCAGCACCGCCACGCCGCCGTCGCCGGGAGGCGCCGCGCCGCCGGGGCCGCCGCCGGCGCTGCCGCCGAGATTGCCGTCGGCTTCGCCGGTCTGGTCGTAGGCGGCCATCATCCGGTCGATCTCGTCGTCGGAGAGCTCGATGATGCCGAGCCGGCGGCGCTCGCGGAGGCCGATGATCACGCAGACCACGAGCACGAACAGGATCGAGGCGATCATGCCCGGCGCGAGGGCGCGCAGCATCTCATTCGGGTCGATGTCGGGCATCACGGCGAGAACACGGGCGGTGGGCCCGCTCCAGGGCAGCAGGTTCAGGATCGTGTTCATCAGGATGAGCACGACGGCCAGGTCGAGCAGCCGCATGCCGAGCCGCTGGTAGATCGGGATGAGGGCGGTGCAGACGATGAGGGTGGTGGTGGTGCCGTCGCCCGACAGGGAGACGGTCGCCGAGATGATGCCGGTGCCCACCATCACCTTGAGCGGGTCGCCCTTGGCGAGCTTGAGGATGGCCTTGGTGACGGGGTCGAACAGGCCGACGTGCAGCATCACCGAGAAGAAGGCGATGGCGAACAGCAGCAGGAAGGCGGTGGCCGAGGTGGTCACCATACCGTCCTTCGCCCAGTCGCCCATCGCCTGGAGCTGGTCGAGCACCGAGACGTCGGCGGCGGGCTTCTCGAGCTCTTCGGCGACGGTGTTCGTGAAGACGCCGAGGAACACGCCCAGGACGGTGAAGGCCACCGGGATGAACGCGAGCCCGACGAACGGGTGGATCTTGCGGGCCATGATCAGCGCCATGAAGACGATGATCATGGTCCAGGCCAATGCAGTGATCATGTGGTGCCACGCTCCTTTACGTAGTACTGCGGTCTTGGTGCTGAGAGGTCAGCGGAGAAAGGTCTGGTCCTGCTGCTCGCGGAGCCGCCACAACAGCGAGTCCGCGGGGCGTTCGACCATGTCGTAGGTGATGAGGGTTCCGGCGGCGATGTCGACGGCTGCACGATTGGCCGTCAGGAGGTGGGCCGAGGCCGGGTTGCCCGAGGCGATCGGGGCCGCCGGCACGATGCGTGCGGTGAGCTGCGGGCTGTGGTCGTTGCCGAAGGCCTCTCCCGCGGCGATGTCGCGGGCCGCGACCTTCACCAGGTCGAACCGCGGCCGGTAGTCCTCGCTGCCGGTGTTGAGGCCGAGGAGCCCGGCCACGAGCAACGAGGTCGACGTCTCGACGCCGCACAGGTGGTAGGGGCGGTAGATGACCGTCGCGGTACCGTCGGCGTTCGCGATCTGGCCCTTCGTCGTCATGATGTGGTTGGAGTAGGCGTTGTCCGCCCGCACCACGATGAAGACGCCTCCGCCGAGGCCCGACTCCTCCGGGGCCCGGAAGCAGGTGGCGAGGTCGATCGTGCCGTCGCTCTCGATCACGCCGCCGTCGGCCACGGGGGCGTAGGCGATCGGGATCTCCGTGATGCGCAGCGGGGCGTGCAGGAGGGTGTCCACCTGCGGCGCGTAGCCGGTGTAGTTGGCGGCGATCGCCATCTCGCAGAGGTCGTACGACCCGGGCTGGGGCAGCCCGGCGAGGATGCGCGCGCGCTCGGCGACGTATTCGGGTGCGTGCCCCTCGGGGATCATCCCGAGGTACTTCGCGTCGGCGGGGGCGACCGGGATCGTCTCCTGGTACGGAGGGTGGATCGTCTTGTCGGTGTGGATGGTGACCGTGGCGGCATCCGCGTCGTAGACGAACTCGCCGTCGGTGGCCTTTCCCGCGCTGATGACGCTGAGACCGATCGACTTGGCCCACTCGACCAGCTGCACGAGAAGACCGTGCTGGTCGCCGTCGACGGGGGTGTACACCACGCCCTTCTCGTCGGCGAGGCGTCGCAGGATCGGGCCGACCGTCACATCGAGGTCCTTCGTGACCACCGCGACGTGCTTGCCGGCCTCGATGGCGTCGTGCGCGTAGCGGGCGCCGGCTTCGGGAACGCCGGTGCTCTCGCACACCAGGTCGACCGAGCCGATGGCCGCGACGATCTCGCCCCGATCGGTGTAGACGCGTTTGCCGGCGGCGATGGCCGACTCCGCCTCCTCCGCCGTGGCGGCGAACACGAGGGCGTCATCGGGATGCCCGGCCTTGCGGAGCGCCTCCCGCGCGTTCTCGACGTTGACGTCGGCCACCACGGTCACCCGGAGGTACGGCGTCTGCGGCTCTTGCGTCACGATCGCCGTGGCGTACTGCCCGGCGCCGATCACGGCCACCCGCACTTCGTCGCGGCTGCGGAACTTCTCGAACATCTGCTGGTAGATCACAGGCGGATTCCTCGCTGCAAGCGCATGGCTCTCTCCTTTGAGTGGAACGGGACCGGGGGAGGATGTGGACGCGTCGCCCTCGGGGCGTCGCTCGGTCCATCATACAGAAAGTGGTCAACTGGTCAACCACTTAATCGAAAAGACCTTCACGGGTCGATCGCGCGAGGGTTTCTACTCGCCGATCTCGTGGAGGGTGGCGAGCAGGCGGCCGCTCGCGCGCTCCATGTGGGTCTCCATGGCGCGCGAGGCGGCGTCGGCGTCGCCGGCCGCGATCGCCTCGTAGACCGGGACGTGCTCGAGGTAGGAGACGTCGAAGCTGGTCTCCGCATCCATCACCCGGTGGATCCAGACGCGCAGCAGTGCGGAGATGCTCTTCAGCATGTTCGCGAGGGCGTAGTTGCCTGAGGCGTCGGCGATGCAGAGGTGGAACGCCACGTCGGCGTCGACGAACTGCTCGGTGGTGCGGGCCGCGCCCATGCGCAGCAGCGCGGCGTGGATGGCCTCGAGCTCCGGCTCGCTGCGGCGCTGGGCGGCCAGGCCGCTCGTGATGCGTTCGAGGTACTGCCGGGCCTCGACCAGGTCGGTGGTGTTGCGCTCGCCGAGCAGGAGGCCCCACTCGATGACCCGGGGGAGCAGGTCGGAGTCGGTGCCGCGGAAATACGTGCCGCCGCCGTGCCGGAACTCGATCAGGCCGAGCAGCCCCAGCGACTTCAGGGCCTCGCGGATGGTGGAGCGGCCGACGCCGAGCGATTCGCTCAGCTGACGCTCCGAGGGCAGTTTCTCGCCGGGGCCGACGTGTCCGGCCATGATGTAGTCGAGCAGCACCCGCGCGATCTCGTTCGAGGCCGGCTCGCTCGGCACGGAGACGATCGGGCGGAGTCCCTCGATGCCGGCACCGCGCTCTCGGGGCGGGCGCCCGATGCGGCCGCGGACGGCGGGGGATCGATCGTCGTCGTCCACGGACTGGGTCTCCATCGTCAGGGTGCCGCGCGCCGGCCGGTGGGCCGGGAGTTCGACACCGTCGTTCTGTGACCGTTCCAGACTAGCGGTGGCCGCCTCCTGCGCAGCCTTCGAGCGGGTGTGGCGCCGAGTGCGGTTGCGCCGCCCGCCCCGCGTCCGTAGCGTCGGGGCATGAGCGAGGCGAGGGATGCGCGCGCGGCGACCGCGGGCGACCGGGACCACTGGATCGAGCACCGGCGCGGCGACGGCGAGCTCGTGGGGTGGATGCTGCCCGAGGGTGAGGGCTTCGCGGTGGTGGATCTGCTCGGGCGCGAGCTCAGTGGGCCGGTCGACTGGTTCGCCGCAGAGACCTTGCTCGAGGAGCGAGGGCTCCGCTACCTCGCCGAGCCCTTCGTGCTCGAGCGGGAGGGGGCGGCGGCCCTGCGGGTGCGGATCACCGAGGTGAGCACCGAGCGCATCCGGGTGAAGAAGGACGACTTCGGTGCGATCGATGCGCCGCAGCGGGAGTTCGTGCTGCCGTGGCCCGCGCCGACCGCACTGCGCCCCTTCGAGCGCGACGACGAGCCGGGCGGCCCCTTCGGGTTGTGACTGCCGGCGCCCCGGTGGAGCCGGGCCGGAAGCGGCCCCGTGGTCAGCGGCGCGGGGCTCGCGACGCCGGACTCGAGGCGGACGACTCGGTGGCGGAGGTTTCGGCGGCGCGGCGGGCCGCACGGGCGGCGTCGGCCGCGGCGGCCTCGTCGGGGGTCGGTGCGGTGCCGCCGAGGTGGCGGGGCTGCCACCACTGGCCGGTGCCGTCGACCGGATAGTCGCGCTGCAGGGCGTCGGCGAGTTGCTGCAGCTCGGTGCGCAATGCCGCGGTGGCGTCGGCGGGGGAGTCACCCGGCAGCACCGCGAGGGGGCGGCCGAACGCGAAGTCGACCTCGACGCCGACGCGGTGGCGCATCCGGATCGTGCGGTTCTTCGTGAGCAGGCGCTGCCCACCCCAGACGGCGACCGGGATGACGGGCACGCCGGCCTCCGCGGCCAGGCGCACGGCGCCCGACTTGAGCTCGCGCACGGTGAAGCTCGAGCTCACCCCGGCCTCGGGGAAGACACCGATGAGCTCGCCCCGGCGCAGCGCCTCGACGGCCTGGGCGTAGGCGGCGCCGCCGGCCGCCATGTCGACCTCGATGTGCTTCATCCCGCGCAGCAGGGCACCAACGACGGGCTTGTCGAAGGCGCGCTTCGTGGCCAGGAAGCGCACGCGGCGGCGGTTGTGCAGCCAGACCTGCCACTCGACCAGGGCGAACTCCAGGTAGCCGAAGTGCGTCATGGCGAGAACGGCTCCGCCGGTGGCCGGGAGGTTCTCCAGCCCGGTCGCGCGCCGCTTGAGGCGCCAGGCGGCGAACAGGGCTCGGCCGAGGCCGATCGCGGTGGTGTACACGGGTTCGGGGCTGCGGCGCGGCATGGGTCCACCGTAGGGGGGAAGCTTGCGAAAGCGGTGAGTCCGCCGACCCCTGCAGACAGTTTCTGACAGGTGTCAGAAACGGGAGTATAGTCGGAGGCGTCCCACCGTCGCGACGCCGCGGCCTCGAGCGAGGACGGTATCGACGTCTCCCCTCCGGTGCGACACCGACACCGAGAAAGGCCTCACCCATGTCCCGTTCCGCCCGCGCCGCCGTCCTCCGCGGCCAAGACTCCGCGTTCTCCTTCGAAGACGTCGTTCTCGACGACATCCAGCCCACCGAGATCCTGGTGAAGATCGTCGCCACCGGCCTCTGCCACACCGACCTCGCGGTCGTGCACGGCCACATCCCCGCCGCGTTCCCGATCGTGCTCGGCCACGAGGGCGCCGGCATCGTCGAGCAGGTGGGCGCCAACGTCATCGGCTTCGAGGTGGGCGACCACGTGGCCGCCTCCTTTGCCAGCTGCGGCCACTGCGCCAACTGCCTCGCCGGGCGCGAGGCCTACTGCCTCAACTTCCTGCTGCTCAACATCGCCGGCGTGCGCGAAGACGGAAGCACCACGCTCGCCAGCCCGGAGGGCGAGACCATCCACGGCTCCTTCTTCGGACAGTCCTCGTTCGCCACCCACGCCATCGTGAGCGCCCGCAACGCCGTGAAGATCCCGGATGCGGTGCCCCTCGAGCTCGTCGGACCGCTCGGTTGCGGCATCCAGACCGGTGCAGGCACGGTGCTCAACTCGCTGAACGTGCCCGCGGGAGCCAGCGTCATCGTCTCGGGTACCGGAGCGGTCGGACTCTCCGCCATCATGGCCGCCAAGGTCGCCGGCGCCACCACGATCATCGCCATCGACGTTCTCGACGAGCGCCTCGCGTTCGCGAAGAAGCTCGGCGCGACGCACGCCGTGAACGGCAGGACCGACGACGTCGTCGCCACGATCATGGAGATCACCGGCGGCCTCGGCGCCGGCTACGCGGTCGACACCACCGCCGTGCCCGCCGTGATCGAGAACGTGATCACCGCCACCCGCTTCGGCGCCACCATCGCCCTGGTCGGTGTCGGCAAGCCGGATGCGGTGCTCCCGCTGGGCCTCGTCTCCGGCGCGGGCAAGACCCTCGTCGGCGCCATCGAAGGCGACTCGGTGCCGCAGATCTTCATCCCCGAGCTGCTCGCCCTGTTCCAGGCCGGGCTGTTCCCGTTCGACGAGCTCATCACCACCTACCCCTTCGACGAGATCGAGAAGGCCATCTCCGACACCGCTTCCGGTGCGGCGGTGAAGGCCGTTCTCACGATGCCGTGACCGGAGTCGTCACGGCGGTCATCGCATCCGGTCGTCAGGGTGCGATGATGCTGTGATGGCCGCTGCCGGAGACCCCCGCACGCTCCGCACCGTCGGCCTGCTCCGGGCGGCGCTGCGGGAGTCGCTGGCGCAGCATCCGCTCGACGACGTCTCGGTGAGCGAGCTCTGCCGCGTGGCCGGCGTGCAGCGCACGAGCTTCTACACCCACTTCACGAGCGTGAGCGAGCTGCTCACCGAGATGCTCACCGACGAGGTGGATGCGCCGCTCGGGCTGCCGGACACCGGCGGACTCTCGATCGCCGAGGTCGCCGCCGAGTTCCAGGAGACCCTCGTCGCCGCCTTCGAGGTCGTGGCCCGCGACCGCGCGCTGTTCCGGGCGGCGTTCGAATCGGGCGCGGACTCGCTGCGGCGCTCGCTCACGGCGCTGGTGGAGCGGCGGCTGCATCTCGCCCTCGGCATCTGGGCGGCCCACGGAGCCGCCCTCGACGTGGACGCCGCCGTCGCCGTGCCCTTCGCGGCGGGCGGCCTGACGGCTTCGATTCAGGCCTGGGCGCTGTCGGACGACACGGATGCCGTCGCGCGCGCCGACTCGGTGCGCGACCAGATGGCGCCGTGGTGGCCGCGCGGGGCGTGACCAGATCCGGCGGTCGTGGCGCTTGCGAGCTAATTAGCTATGGTGCTAAATTGCAATCATGCAGGACGCCACCTCCGATGTCTTCTCGGCCCTCGCCCATCCGACCCGCCGCCAGATCCTCCAGGATCTGAAGGCGGGGGAGCGGGCCGCCGGGGAGATCGCCGAGCGCTTCGACGCCTCGGGGCCGACGATCTCCCGTCACCTCGGGGTTCTCCGTCAGGCCGGGCTGGTGACCGAGCGGCGCGAGGCGAACCGCATCCTGTATTCGCTCGTCGGCGACCGCTTGGCGCTGTCGGTGGGCGATTTCCTGTCGAGCGTCTGTCCCGAGCAGATCGTTCTCCGCGAGGTGCGGAAGGTCAAGAAGCGCAGGCCGGAGGAGCCGGCCGCGATCAGCACGTCCGTCCTCGCCGACTGAGCGACGACGGACGACGAGTCAGGGGGGCCTGGAGATGACGAGGACAGAGATGCCGCACGCGGTTCGAGCACACATCGTGGAGGGTGACGTGAACCGCGAGCCTGTGGACGCGGGTGAGGCTCCGGTCGCGCGGAAGTATCGGCTGCCGCGCATCGCGGCGACCATCGACCGGCGGGTGCTCGTGAGCTACCGGCTCGATCCTGAGGTCGCCCAGAGTCTTCTTCCAGGGCCGCTCCGGCCGCATCTGGTCGACGGCAGCGCTGTCGCCGGCTTCTGCGTGATGCGGCTCGCCGCGGTGCGGCCCGCCTTCTTCGGCGGCGTCCGCCTGGGGTGGCGGGGCGAGAGCGCCGCGCACCGCATCGCCGTGCAGTGGAACGAGCGCGACGACGCCGGGCGTGCGGTCGTGCGCTCCGGCGTGTACGTGCCGGTGCGGCACAGCGCTGCGCGCTTTCCGACGCTGATCGGCGGCCGGGTCTTCCCCGGCGTGCAGCACCGCGCCTCCTTCACGCTGAACGAGACGGCGGAGCGGGTGCAGGTGGGCTTCACCGCTCCCGACGTGCGCGGGCGCGTCGACGTCGAGGCCGCCACGGGCTGGAGCAGTTCGCTGTTCGGCACGCTCGAGGAGGCCTCGGAGTTCAACCGGCTGGGCAACGTGGCCTGGTCGCCCGGCCGGCGACCCGGCTCGCTCGACTGCCTGTCGCTGCACACCACCGCCTGGGAGGTGTCGCCCGCGCGGCTGCTCGGCGCGGAGTCGTCGTTCTTCTCGGCTCTGCCCGAAGGGAGCGCCGAGTACGACAGCTCGCTGATCATGCGCGGGGTGCCGATGACCTGGGGCGCCTCGGCGTGAGCCTTCCCGTGCAGGCCCGCAGACGCGCGGGCTCGCTCGGGACGCCATCATGGCCCGAGGCCGGAGGTGCCTGCGGCCTGAGCGAGACCGATGCGACGCAGCGTGCGCATCCGAGGTCGCCGGAGGGCCCTGTGGAATACTGGCGATCGTGACGACCACGCGAGAACCGGCGTACCGCGCGACCAGCGCCGACGTGGCGCGCCGAGCGGGAGTGTCGCGGGCGACCGTGAGCCAGATCCTCAACGGGCACGGCAGCCGCTTCTCGGCCGAGACCCGCGACCGGGTGACGGATGCCGCCGCCGAGCTGCGCTACCGGCCCTCGCCGGCAGGCCGGGCGCTCGTGAAGGGGAGCAGCGACATCGTGGTGGTCGTGGTGCCCGACACGACCTACGGCAGCAATCTGCAGGACATGATCGACCGGGTCACCGAGGCCGTGGAGCGCTACGGGATGAGCGTGGTCGTGCGCTTCGCCGGCCGGGGCTCGACCGACACGGTCGCCTCGATCCTCCAGTTCGACCCGTGGGCGGTGGTGGAGCTGGGCGTGTTGTCGGAGCGCGACCTGGCCGCTCTCGAGGCCGCCGGCGCGGTGACGGTGCCGAGCCGCCGGCCTTCCGCCCTGGGCGACGACGTGAACCACGCTTTCGGGCGCATGATGACCGAGGAGCTGCTGCGAGGCGGCCCTCGCCGGCTGGCGTTCGCCTACCTGGCCGATCAGCGGCTCGATCCCTACGGGCCGGAGCGGTTCCGCGGGATGGCCCTCGCTGCCGCCGAGCTCGGGCTGCCTGAGCCCGATCGCCTCGACGTGCCGCTGGAGATCACGGCCGCGACGGCGGCCCTCGAACGGTTCGTGAGTGCGGGTCTGCCCGTGGGCATCGGCTGCTACAACGACTCCGTGGCGATCGCCGTGCTCGCCGCCGGTCGGATGCTCGGACTGAGCGTTCCGGCCGAGCTCGCCGTGGTGGGGGCGGATGCCACCGACATCGGCCGGCTCGTCTCGCCCCGCATCACCTCGGTGGCCTTCGATCTGCACCGGGTGATGGACGTCGTGGTGGCCGACCTCGAACGGCTCCACTCCGGAACGTCCCTCGAGCCGCAGCGCCCGTTCGCCGCGCTGCGGCCGTTCGTGCAGCCCGGCGAGACCACCTGAGCCCTCGGGCGCTCGCGGATCCAGCCCCGGCTTGACAGGCGGGGCCGAGACTCCTATCGTCTGGTATCACGTGTTAGTAACACGTGATACCGACAAAGGAGTCATGACGTGGCGAAGGATTCAACCCGAACCTCGGCCGAGCAGCAGCGCGCTGCCGTGGCCATGAGCAACACCGATTCAGTGACGGCAGCGCTCTCTGCCGATGCCGTGGGGGAGGCGATCGCCGACACCACCGGTGAGCGCCTCACGATCAGGGAGCGCCTCGCCTACGGGGTGGGCGACATCGGCGGCAACCTGATCTTCGCCCCGATCTCGGCGTTCCTGCTGTTCTACCTCACCGACACGGTCGGCATCGGCGCCGCCATCGCCGGAACGCTGCTGCTCTTCGGCCGCGTTCTCGACGGCACGATGGACCTCGTCATCGGAACCCTGATCGACAAGACCTCCACCCGCTGGGGCAAAGCGCGTCCGTGGCTGCTGTTCAGCATGCCGGTGCTGGTGGTGACCTTCATCCTGCTCTTCAACGTGCCGGCCGGTCTCGACGAGACCGCGAAGAACGCATACGTCTTCATCATGTACTTCCTCTGCCTCGGCGTCGGCTTCGTCGGCTCCAACCTCGCGTATCACACGCTGCTCTCGGTGATCACCTCGAACAGCGCCATGCGCGTCTCGCTCACGGTCATCCGCACCTTCTGCGCCCTCATCGCCACCCTGGCCGTGAACTTCGTGACGTTCCCGCTCGTGCAGTCCTTCGGCGGTGGGCAGGGCGGCTGGACCGCCACTGTGCTCATCTACGGCGTGGTCGCGGCCGTCACCCTGCTCGTGGTGTTCTTCGGCACGAAGGAGCGGGTGAAGAGCACCGTGCGCCGCGACGCGGGCCCGAAGCTGCCGCTTCGCCGGATGCTCGGAATGCTCCTGCGCAACCCCTACTTCTACCTCGCCTTCGGCTTCTTCCTGATCAGCTACACCGTCAGCGGAACCGCCGGTGTCGGCATCTACTACGCCACCGACGTTCTCGGCGACGGCGGTCTCTACAGCATCCTGAGCCTGGTGCAGTTCGTGCCGCTGCTGATCGGCCTCTCATTCATGCCCCGCATCATCGGCAAGGTCGGCAAGCGCCGAGCGATCCTCGCCGGCACGGTGCTGACCATCGTGGGGATCCTGGTGTCGCTGATCGACCCCAGCAACTTCGCCCTCGTGCTCGGCGGCGGCCTGATCCGGGCGGTGGGCGGCATCCCTGCGGCCGCCGGCCTGTTCGCGCTCGTGGCCGACGTCGTCGACTTCGGCGAGTGGAAGACCGGCGTGCGGCTCGACGGAATGACCTACGCGGCCGCGACCGCCGGGCAGAACTTCGGCGCCGGCCTCGGCGTGGCCCTGGTGGGCTGGCTCCTGGCGGCCGGCGACTACGACGGCACGCTCGCGGTGCAGCCCCAGTCGGCCATCGACATGCAGATCGTGATCTACCTCTGGCTGCCGCTCGTGCTGAGCGTGCTGATGGGCGTGCTCATGTACTTCTTCAACATCGACAAGAACCTGTCCACCATCCAGCGCGACCTCGCGGCACGCCGCGTCGCCGCCGCGACCCCGGGAGAAAACGCATGACCCGCGTCTCGTTCAACGACGGCTGGACCGTCAAACCCAAGACCAGCATCTTCGCCCAGCTCTCCGGGCCCGGGGAATCGGCCGAGCCGGTGACGCTCCCGCACGACGCGGTGATCGCGCTGCCGCGCTCCGCCGACTCGCCGCAGGGCTCGGCGGCCGGCTACACGGCCAGTGGCGCCTTCGAGTACGAGAAGAGCTTCCTGGTGCCGGCGGAATACCGCGACAAGCGGGTGAGTCTCGAATTCCAGGGCGTGCACCGTGATGCGGTGGTGTTCGTGAACGGTGTCTTCGCCGCCCAGCGGCCCTCCGGCTATGCCACGTTCGCGGTGGGACTCGACCCGTTCCTGAACTACGGGGAGCAGAACGTCGTGCGCGTCGAGATGCGGGTGCACGACGACTCCCGCTGGTACGCCGGCGCGGGCATCCATCGCGACACGGCTCTCGTCGTGACCGAGCTCGTGCACATCCCGCTCGACGGCGTGCGCGTGACCACTCCCGATGTCGAAGACAAGCGCGCTGTGGTGGAGGTGGCGACGCGCGTGAAGAACGCCGGGATCGGCACCGAGCAGGTGTCGGTGCTGACCGAGCTGGTGGATGCCGCCGGTGCGCTCGTGGCGACCGAGTCGTCTCCGGTCACGCTGCGGGCGGGCGCCGAATCGATCGTGCGCCAGCGGCTGTTCGTGCGCGACCCCCGGCGCTGGAGCGTCGACGACCCGTCGCTCTACCGCGCCCGGTCGACGGTGCGGGATGCCGGCGGCACGATCGACGCGCAGGAGACGGTGTTCGGCATCCGCACGCTCCAGCTCGACCCGATCGACGGTCTGCGCATCAACGGCGAGGTCGTGAAGCTGCGCGGGGCGTGCATCCACCACGACAACGGGCTGCTCGGTTCCGCCGCCATCGGCCGGGCCGAGGAGCGCCGGGTCGAGATCCTGAAGGCGGCGGGGTTCAATGCGCTGCGCAGCTCGCACAACCCGATGAGCCAGGCGATGCTCGACGCCTGCGACCGGCTCGGCATGCTCGTGATGGACGAGACCTTCGATGTCTGGGCGGAGAGCAAGTCGTCGTTCGACTACTCGCTCGCGTTCCCGGAGTGGTGGGAGCGCGACGTCGAGTCGATGGTTCTGAAGGACATCAACCACCCGAGCGTCATCTTCTACTCGATCGGGAACGAGATCCCCGAGACCGGGAGCCCGCTCGGGTCGGACTGGGGGCGGAAGATCGCCGAGAAGATCCGCTCGCTCGACGACAGCCGCTTCCTCACCAACAGCGTGAACGGCTTCGTGTCGGTGCTGCCCGACGTGGTCGGCATGATGGCGGCGGCGGCCGGCGACCAGGCCGCCGGCTCCGGCGGGGTGAACGATGCGATGGGGCAGGTGGCGGAGTTCATGAACCAGGTGAGCGCGTCGCCGCTCGTGACCGAGAAGACCGCCGAATCGCTGTCGGTCGTGGATGCCGCGGGCTTCAACTACGGCGACGCGAGGTACGAGCTCGATCGCGAGATCTTCCCGAATCGGGTGATCATCGGCACCGAGACGTTCCCGACGAAGATCGACTCCAACTGGCGGCTCGTCGAGGAGAACCCGCATGTGATCGGCGATTTCACGTGGACCGGCTGGGACTACCTCGGGGAGGTCGGCATCGGCCGCACCCGCTATGCGGTGGAGGGCGAGACTCCGGAGTTCGGCGCTCCCTTCCCCTGGCTGCTCGCGTGGTGCGGCGACATCGACATCACCGGCCACCGGCGCCCTGCCTCCTACTACCGCGAGATCGTGTTCGGGCTGCGCCGGGAGCCGTACATCGCCGTGCTCCGGCCGGAGATGCACGGGCGTGAGGCCGTTCCCGGTCAGTGGTCCTGGTCGGACTCGATCTCCAGCTGGAGCTGGAACGCCGAGACGGGCGCACCGGCGACCGTCGAGGTCTACAGCGACGCCGAGGAGGTCGAACTGCTCGTCAACGGCCGCTCCGCCGGGGTCGCGCCGGCCGGACGCGACCATCGGTTCCGCGCCCGTTTCGAGGTGCGCTACGAGCCCGGCGAGATCGTGGCGATCGCCCGGCGTGGTGGTGTCGAGAGCGAGCGCTCCGTGCTGCGCTCGGCCGCGACCGAGGAGCTCGAACTCGCCGTGCACGCCGACCGCACGGTGCTGCGCGCCGACGACACGGACCTCGCTCACGTCTCGATCGAGCTGCGCGACGCATCCGGGAACCTCGCGAGCAACCGCGACCGGCCCGTCACCGTACAGGTCTCCGGAGCAGGGGCGCTGCGCGCTCTCGGAAGCGCCCGGCCCGACCAACTCGAATCGTATGCGCTCGAGACGCACCACTCGTTCGACGGGCGGCTGCTCGCGATCGTGCGGCCCGTCTCCGCCGGAGCGGTGACCGTCGTCGTGAGCGCCGAGGGTGCGGATGCGGTCGTGCTGGAGCTGACGGTCGAGGCCGTCGAGCCGCGACCCGACGTGGCCGTGGCCGAGCCCGCGGAGGCGACGGCGGCGTGACGGGCGCGACCGTCGGGTGGGGCGTCATCGGCACCGGCGACGTCTCTCGGTCGATCGCGGCCGACTTCGCGCGCAACCCGGGCTCGGGCCCGCTGGTGGTGGCGTCCCGCTCGCCGGAGCGGGCGGCGGAGTTCGCCCGCGAGTTCGGGTTCGAGCGCGCGTACGGCTCCGTCGGCGAGCTGCTCGCCGACGCCGGCATCGACGCCGTCTACATCGCCACACCGCACGCGACCCACCGCGACCTCGCGCTCCAGGCGCTGGCCGCCGGCAAGCACGTGCTCGTGGAGAAGCCCATCGGCGTCGACCGGGCCCAGGCCGAGGAGATCGCGGCGGCCGCCTCAACCGCGGGCCTGTTCGCGATGGAGGCCATGTGGATGAAGTTCAACCCGCTCTACCGTGAGGTGGTCGACACGCTCGCTCGGGGTGGCGCAGGCGGCCCGGGGGCCGCCGGAGGCATCGGCGAGGTGCGCAGTCTGCGTGCCTCCTTCGGCTTTCCGTTCCCGGAAGGCACGGGCAGTCGCTGGTCGGCGGAACTGCACGGGAGCACCCTGCTCGATCAGGGCATCTACCCGGTCACCTTCGCGCTCGACCTCTTCGGGGCACCCGAACGCGTCCACGCATCCGGAACCGTGCGCTCCGACGGCGTCGACCTCCGTGAGCACATCACCCTCGAATTCGCCGGCGGCCGTCACGCGCAGCTGGCCGCGTCGATGGTGGAGTTCGCCGACCCGAGCGCCTCCGTCAACGGAACGCGGGGATGGCTCGGGATGCCGTGGCCGTTCTGGGCGGCCACGCGGCTGGAGCTGCACACGCTCGACGACCCCGCGACGTTGTTCGCGCCCCGGGTCACCGAGCTGGCTCTCGACGGCAACGGCTTCCTGCCGATGATCCGCGCGGTGGAGGAGGCCCTGCACGCGGGCCGCACCGAGCATCCGCTGCATCCGCTCGCGGGATCGGTCGCCGTGTTCGGGGTGCTCGACGAGATCCGTGCGCAGCTCCTCGGGGCGTCAGTGCACCCGGCGCCCCGCGAACCAGGTCTCGGCCACGATGATCCGGTGGAGGTTCGTGGGGTCGCCGTCGAAGGGATCCTGGTCGAGCACCACGAAGTCGGCCGACTTTCCGGCGGCCAGTGACCCCGTCTCGTCGCCGAGCCCCATCGAGGTGGCGGCCGAGAGCGTGAAGACGCCGATCGCCTCCTCGAGCCTGATCGCCTGCTCCTTCCAGAGGGTTCCGGATGCGCGCCCCAGCGGGTCGGCCCGCGTCACCAGCCCCTCGATCCCCTCCCACGGGTTCGGCGACTCGCTCACCGGCCAGTCGGAGCCCCCGGCCAGCACCGCCCCGGAGTCGAGCAGCGCCCGGTTGGGCTGCATCCTCGACGCGCGCTCGGCCGGGAGCACCGCGGCGATGGCGTCGGGGATCACGCCCGGGAACCAGAGGAAGGGCGAGATGTCGGCATCCACGCGCAGCCGGGCGAAACGCGGGATGTCGGCGTCGGCCACGAACTGGCCGTGGGCGATCTGGTACCGGGCGGTCACCCCTTCGGCGCGGAGCCGCTCCACCACGTCGAGCACCTCCCGGGCCGAGGCGTCCCCCGTGCAGTGGATCTTCGCCGACAGCCCGCGCCGGGCGGTGCGGTGCAGCCAGTCGTAGAGCTCGTCGGGGGTCATGGTGCTGTGGCCCCGGAAGTGGTCGCCGTGGGCGTCGTCGGCCAGATAGGGCTCGAGGAAGGCGCCCGTGCGCGCCGGCGGCACGCCGTCGAGGAAGATCTTCACGAAGTCGGGCCGGTGATGCGTGCTGCGGAACTGCTCGGCGTGCGCGATCAGCTCGTCGCCGACGGGGGAGAAGCCGAAGATCTCGTCGTTGACGAGCACCGAGCTCACGACCCAGGCGTCGAGTTCGCCGTCGTCGTCGAGCGCCTTCAGGGCCCGGAGGATGTCGAGCGAGGCCGCGGCATCCTGGAACGCCGTCACGCCGAAACCCGACAGCAGCTCGACGCCCTTCTTCGAGGCGGCGCGGTGCTGGGCGGCGTCCAGACCGCCCGCCCGGGCCTGCACCTCGGCCACCGGGATGCCGGCGGCTTCGAGCAACACCCCGGTCAGCGTCCCCGTGCCCGGATCGCGGAGAGCCACGCCGCCGCCCTCCGGCACGAAGCCGTCGCCGATGCCGGCCAGCGCGAGTGCGCGGGAGCTCACCCACCGGTTGTGCCGGCTGTCGTCGGCGAGCATCACCGGGCGGCCGCCGGCGGCCGCGTCGAGCCGGTTCAGCGCGTCGGCGGTGGAGATCTCGTCGAGCAGCGTGCTGCCCCACGCGCCGCCGACCAGCCAGTCCTCGGGGCCGAGTGCAGCCGCCCGTCCGCGCACGGCGGCCAGCAGCTCGTCGAGGGAGGCGGTGGGCGACACCTGCAGCTCGAACAGGGCGCTGCGGCCGGCCAGGGCGTGGTGGTTGTGCACGTCGGCGAACCCCGGCATGGCGAAGGCACCACCCAGGTCGACGACGGCGGCGGCGGGGCCGGCCGCGCGCCGCACCTCGTCGTCGTGCCCGAGCGCGACGATCCGGCCCCCGGACACCGCGAGGGCCTCGACGAACCGCGGTCCTCCGGGATGGCCGGTGAAGATGCGGCCGCCGGTGAAGACGGTCGACGAGCCGGCGTTCACTCCGCGGTCCCGAATCCCTCGGGATACGCCGTGGTGGAGAGCAGACGGCCGTGGGCTCCGAAGGTGAAGTGCACGTACTCCTCGCCCGAGCTGTCGAGCCCGAAGAGCATCCCGTGCGAGCGCAGGCTGTGCGCGCTGCGGTGGTCGGCCACGGTGACGGAGGCGCAGGGGATGACCTTCTCGCGCCAGGCGAAGAGGTGGATGCCGGGGCGGAGCTGCCACATGGTGCAGGCATCCGTGTCGGCGAGCCCGCGCTCGGGGCCGGCCAGGCACTGCCAGGTGTACCACTCGGGGGAGAGGTAGACGTGCTCGTAGGCGTGCTCGGGGCTGTACTGCCAGAACACACGCCGGCCGAGCAGCTCCGTGGTGGGGTGGGGGCGGGACGACGGATGCGGGCCGGCCGCGGCGGCATCCGGTCTCCGGCCGGGCAGCTCCTCGAGCCGCGCGGGCACGACGATCTGCTCGACCCGGGGCACCTGGCCTTCGGGGCCCACAATGCTGATGACGGTGAGCACCTCGCCGGAGCGCAGGTCGAGCACCAGCGAGACCGCCTCCTCGGGCAGGTGGGCGTGGTGGAACTGCACGTAGTACAGCTCGTCGTCGATCTCGAAGGCCTCGTAGTCGTCGCTCTTCGACGCGGCCGCGATGGGGTCGCCGGTGCCGGGGTGGTAGTCCCAGTCGACGCGGTGCGCGCCGAAGCGGTGCACGATCCGCGTTCCGCGCTCGTCGGAGACGGTGAGCGTGCGCCCCTCGAGGGCCGTCGTGCGCGGCCCGCGATTGGCGTCGAAGCCGGGGGCGAGGCCGTCGAGCGGCAGCCAGGTGGAGGTGTCGGAGGGGGTGAGGAGGGCGGTCATGGGGTTCTCTCTGCTCAGCGGTCGAGCCGGGCTAGTAGTGCAGCCAGACCGACTTGACCTCGGTGTAGGCGTCGATCGCCCACGGGCCCATCTCACGGCCCCAGCCCGAGGCCTTGTAGCCGCCCCAGGGCGCGGCCATGTCGGGGATGGGCGGCATGTTCACGAACACGGCCCCGGCCTTGATGCCGTTGGCCAGGCGCTGGGAGGTGGCGATGTCCTGCGTCCAGATGGTCGCGGCGAGGCCGTACTGCGAGTCGTTGGCCCGCGCGATCAGGGCGTCGAGCTCGTCGGCGTCGTCGTAGGTGGTGACCGCGAGCACCGGGCCGAAGATCTCCTCGCGGATGATCGTCATGTCGTCGGTGACGCCGGTGAAGAGCGTCGGCTCGAAGAAGTAGCCCTCGCGATCGGTGCGGTTGCCGCCGGTGACGAGCGCGGCGCCCTCGTCGAGGCCCGAGCGCACCAGGCGCTCGACGTGCCCGATGTGCTTCTCCGAGACCAGCGGACCGAGGTGCGTCGACTCGTCGAGCCCCGAGCCGAGCACGAGGCCGGAGAGGCCGCCCGCGAGCTTGTCCACGAACTCCTGCTCGCGCTTCTTGTCGACGTAGAACCGGGTGTAGGCGGCGCAGACCTGGCCGCTGTTGAGGGTCGAGCCCATCAGGTTGCCGCCGACGGCCGCGTCGATGTCGGCGTCGGCCGCGATGATGCTCGGCGCCTTGCCGCCGAGCTCGAGGGTGAGCCGCTTGAGGTTGGAGTCGGCGCTCGCTTTCGTGATGATGCGGCCGACGTTGGTGGAGCCCGTGTACGAGAGGTGGTCGACGTCCATGTGGCTGGAGAGCAGGGCACCGACGTCGCCGCCGCCGGTGACGAGGTTGATGACCCCCTGCGGGAAGCCCACCTCGGCGGCCAGCTGCACGAGACGGATGCTCGTGAGCGGCGTGACCTCGCTCGGCTTGATCACGACGGTGTTTCCGGTGGCGAGCGCTGGAGCGAGCTTCCAGGCGAGGATCATCAGCGGGAAGTTCCAGGGCGTCACGAGCGCGTTCACCCCCACGGGCTCACGGCGCGTGTAGTGCAGCGTGTCGGGGAACGACACCGGGTTGGTGGTGCCCTGGATCTTGGTGACCCAGCCGGCGTAGTAGCGGAAGTGCTCGGCGGCGCCGCTCACGCTCACGGCCCGCGAGATGCCGAGCGGCTGGCCCTGGTCGAGGGTCTCCAGCCGGGCGAGCTCGTCGGCGTGCGCCTCGATGGCGTCGGCGAGCTTGAACAGCAGGTGGGCGCGCTCGACCGGGAGCAGCCCGGCCCACGCGGGGTTGGTCAGGGCGGCACGGGCGGCGCCCACGGCGGCGTCGACGTCGGCCGCCGAGGCGTTGCCGACCTCCTCGATGGCGGTGGCGGTGGCGGGGTCGAGGGTCTCGAAGCTTCCGCCGGTGGCTTCCTGCCAGACTCCGTCGATGTACAGGCTCTTGGCCATGGTGTGCTCCCTTGCGCGTGACGAGTGGCGCATCCGGTGCGCCGTCGTTCCAGTGTCTGCATGGCCGCACGGCCCATGGTTGTCTCAGCGAGCACAGCGGTTGTGCGAGAGCGCCCGGATGACCGAGCTGTTTGAGCAAGCGCTCGATAATGGTGGAGGGCGCTGCAACGAGGCGGCGCCGGAGTCTTTTGGAGGTGCGTCGCCATGACGAGCACGCAAGCAGCATCCGCCCCGGCGGCATCCGCGACCGGGGTTCCGGCCGAGAGTCGGCGACGGCTCGGCGTGCCGGCCGTGACGGTGATGATCATCGCCGCATCCGCACCGCTCACCGTGCTCGCGGGCGGCGTCACCACGGCGTTCGCCGTCACCGGCGTGATCGGGGTGCCCCTGTCGTACCTGCTGCTGGGCGTCGTGCTGGCCGTGTTCGCCGTGGGATACGCGGCGATGAGCCGTTACGTCGTGAACGCGGGTGCGTTCTACGCCTACGTGGCGCAGGGGCTCGGCCGCCCGCTCGGCGTCGGAGCCTCGCTCGTGGCGCTCGTCTCCTACAACGCGATGCAGATCGGCATCTACGGCCTGTTCGGTTTCACCGTGTCGTCGCAGCTGTCCACCTGGTTCGGCATCACCGTTCCGTGGTGGGTGGCCGTGCTGGTGGGCATCGTCGTGGTGGGCGTGCTCGGCGTGAACCGGGTCGACCTCTCGGCGAAGGTGCTCGGCGTGCTGGTGGCCCTCGAGTTCGTGGTGGTGATCGTGTTCGACGTGGCCTCGTTCGTGGTGGCGCCCGAGGGGCAGAGCGTGGCCGCGCTCGACCCGGCGAACCTGTTCGTGCCCGGCATCGGCGCGGTGCTCGCCTTCGGCATCGCCGCGTTCATGGGCTTCGAGTCGGCCGCCATCTACGGCGAGGAGTCGAAGGACCCGAAGCGCACCGTGGCGCGGGCCACCTACCTGGCCGTCGGCATCATCGCGATCTTCTACATGATCTCGTCGTGGGCGCTCACCGTGGGCATCGGCCCGAGTGCCGTGATCGGGGAGTCCGCCACGCAAGGCCCCGACCTGGTCTTCGGCTTCCTCAGCGCACACCTGGGCCAGATCGTGGCCGACCTCGGGCACGTGCTGTTCATCACGAGCCTCTTCGCGGCGCTGGTGAGCTTTCACAACGCGGTCGCCCGCTACTTCTACTCGCTCGGGCGCGAGGGCGTGCTGCCCGCTGCGCTCGGCCGGGTGCGGGCACGCAGCGGGGCGCCGATGGTGGGCTCGCTCACGCAGTCGGTGCTCGCCGTGATCGTGATCGCGGCGTTCGCGGTGGCCGGGGCGTCGTGGGTGCCGCCGGAGGGGCTGCCGGTGGAGCTCTTCCCGGTGCTCACCCTGTTCTCCTGGCTCACCAACGCCGGGGCGCTCGGTCTCGTGCTGCTGATGGCCGTGGTGTCGGTGGCCGTGATCGGCTTCTTCCGGCGCCGGGCGGCGGATGCGGGGATCTGGGCGCGCGTGGTCGCACCGGCTCTGGCGGCGCTCGCCCTCACCACGGTGCTCGTGCTCATCATCGTGAACTTCAACGTGCTGCTCACGAGCGACCCGACCGCGCCGCCCACCGCGACCACGTTCATCCTGCCGGCGATCGTCATCGTGCCCGGTTTCGTGGGCATCGTCTGGGGGCTCGTGCTGCGCCGCCGTCGTCCGCGGCTCTACGCCCAGATCGGCCACGGCGCGGAGAAGGCGCCGCTCGAGCCCTGATCGGGCCGTCATCGGCCCCCGGAACCGGGAGAATGGTGCCGTGCCCAAGATCGTCGACCGTGAGAAGCGCCGCACCGAGATCGTCGACGCCTACCTGCGGGTGCTCGCGCGCGACGGCGGCAGGGCCGGCACCAGCCGGGCCGTCGCAGCCGAGCTCGGCGTGGCCACCGGGTCGCTCTGGCACTACTTCGACGACTTCGACGGCGTGCTGGCGGCGGCGTTCCGGAGGGTGTACGAGAACACCACGGCGCGCATCGAGGAGCGCACGGCCGGGATGCGCGGCCTCCCCGCCCTCGAGGCCGCCGTGCGCGAGATGCTCCCGCTCGAGCGGGTGACGGAGGAGGAGGCCGCCGTCGTGGTGACCTTCTGGGGCCGCGTCGCGACCGAGCCGCAGATGGGGGAGACCCAGGCCGAGGTGGAGCGCCGCTGGGGCGCGTTGCTCACCGGGCACGCCCGCGAGGCGATCGACGACGGCCAGCTGCGGGGCGACACCCCGGTGGCCGACCTCGTCGCCACCCTGCTGGTGCTCACGGCGGGGCAGCAGGTGGAGTACGTCGTGCGCACCTCCATCGGGGCTGCGGCCCGGCAGTGGTCGCTCGTGGAGCACGCCCTGCGCCCCTGGCGCACCGCGCCGGCCTCGCGCTGACCCGCCGGCAGCGCCCGGTGATCGGGCGCGTCAGGCGAAGACCATCGCGCCCATGGTGCCGAGGCAGAGGCCCATGCTGAGGCATTCGATGCCCGGTCCCAGGCGGCGGGAGCGCAGCAGCCGCACGCCGAGCAGCACCGCGATCGTGAGGGCGAGCGCCCCGAGGGTGAACGCGGCGCCGGCTGCGGGCAGGGCTAGGGCATGGTGGCCGCCCGGTGCCGCCGCACCCGCCGCAGCGGCCGCCGAGGCTGTCGACGTGACCGCCGGTGCAGCGGCGGCGGAGGTCATCAGCAGCAGGAAGGCCATCGCGATGCCCAGGACAGCCCGGGGGACGGCGGCCCCGCGCCCGGCCGCGGCACCCGCGACCGACGCGACGACGAGCGCCACCACCACCATCAGAAGTCCCGTCGCCCCCAGCGGCGCGCCGGCTCCGACCGCGCCGAGCGCGTGAGCGAGCATCGCCCCGGCCATCACCGCGGCCTGCACGACGGCCATCCGGCCCGCCCGCGGCGTCAGCCCCGTGGCGACGAGGCCGACCACCGCGGCCGCGGCCATCGACACGGCGAGGAGGGCGTGCATCCGCCCGGCTCAGTGCTCGTGCTGGGCGTGTCCGCCTGGAGCAGGGTCGTGGCCGACCTCGCCGGCCGCCGCGATGACGGGCTCGACGCCGTGACTGCCGTGGCCGTGACCGGCGTGGTCGTGACTGCCGTGGTCGTGGCCCGGGGCGCAGTAACCGGCCGGCGTGGCGGGAACGTCGAGCGTGGGGTTGCGGTCGAAGAAACCGTGCGGTTTGAGCGTGAAGCCGGCGTAGTCGACGGGCATGATCGGCCAGTCCTCCAGGCGCGGGAAATGCGTGAGGCCGAAGGTGTGCCACACCACGAGGTCCTGCCCGTCGATGTCGCGATCGGCCTCCACGTACGAGGGTAGCCCGGCGCCGCCCGGATGCTGGTTCACCGTGCGTCCCGCCGCCCAGAGCTGCTCGCGGTCGTAGCGGCTCACCCAGAGGTGGTGGGTGGCGAATCCCGCCCGGGCCCGGGCCGAGGAGTCGTCGCTCGAGAGCAGCGTCGGCGTGCCCTGGGGAATCAGCACATACGAGGTCGGCTCGCCCATGCGGTTGCGCTCGGTGGCCGAACTGATGCGCCAGACCCGGCCGGCGAGCGGGTCGGCGTCGCGCACCGCGGCCTTCTCGGTGCCGAGACGCGTGATCGTGCGGGTGAAGGCGTTGCCCCAGGGGTTGCCCGGGCCCGAGGCCACCCGCGCCACGTCGATCTCGTCGACCGCGTTGAGGTCGCCGTCGACCGCCATGTCGAGCCGGGCGCTGAACAGGTGCTGGTGCACCGGCGCGCCGAGGCCCGGGGCGAGCAGGGTGGCGTAGGGGTAGTCGCCGCCCGGGTGCCCCGAGGTGAACACGATCCCGGTGGCCTTGGCTTCGAGCGAGATCGTGCCGTCGAGGTACAGGTACCAGTAGAACCCGTAGTCGTAGTTGCCCACCGTCACGAAGAACGAGATGACCAGCCGTCGCTGCCGCCGGGTCTCGGAGGTTCCGGCGAATTCGTCGTTGTGCTTCCAGAGGATGCCGTAGTCCTCCTCGTGGATGCAGATCGCGTTGCGGATGGTCTTCGGTGCGCCGAGGTCGTCGGCCACCACGGCGTCGAGGTAGGTGATGTCGCCGAGGCAGTCGCAGCCGAGCTCGAGGGAGTTCGCGAGCCGCCCGAACTGGTACTCGCCCACGTCGAAGTAGTTCTGCCAGGCGTGCGTCGGGGTGGGGTCGCCGTAGTTCACGACCATCTCGGAGACGGAGGCCCGGGTGATGATCGGCCGGAGGCGGCCACCGTCGACGTAGCCGAGATCGTGCAACGTCAGCCCCTCGCGCCCGTTGAAGCCGAGCCGCACCTGCCAGCCCTCCCAGGAGAGCACGTCGTCCTCGAGCGAGAACGATACCCCCTCGGGCTGCGTGATGCTGATGGGCTTGAGGCTGGTGCGCTCGGGCCCGCGCACGGCGGGGTCGAGGTAGTCGCCCGACTCCTGCGGCACGTGCACCACCTCCGTCTCCACCAGACGCAGGACCGTGCCGTTCGTCACGTCGACGTGGGCCACCACGCCGTCGATCGGATGCGCCCAGGCCAGATCGCGCGGATGCTCCTGCCAGAAGGCGAGCGCCCGGAACACCCGGTGCCCGACCTCGTCGTCGTAGCCGAAGACGCCCGCCGAGAGGGCGACGACGCGCACCCGGTCGAGGTCGGTGACTCCGCGGCGGGCGAGCGCCTCGACCCAGGGGGAGTGCGCCTTGAGGAGCGCCTCGGCGGTAGCGAAGTCCTCGTCGAAGGTCGGCCCCCAGCCGTCGCGCGCCGGATCGAGCTCGCGCACCGCGGTGACCACGCCCTCGTCCAGCGACACCACGACATCCCGGAGCCGGGGCCCGCCTTCGGCGGCGAGGTCGGTGAGCAGCACGCCCGCCTCCCGGGGGACGGATGCTCCCGAACGCACGAGTGCCTTGTCGGGCTCGCGCACCGCGAGGTAGGAGTAGCGCACGCCGCTGCCGCCGAGACCCGCCTCCTCGACGGCGGCGCGCACGGCGTCGATCTCGGCGGCGGAGAGCGAGGAGCGGAGTCGGGGCGAGTCGGCCATGGCGGCATCCTTCTTTTGTTGAGCGGTTGCTCGATAATAAACGTCCAGGAGTGTTCGCGCCAGAGTCGATCAACGCTGATTTGTTTCGTACTCTAAATCGTATATTATCTATCGGACAGCGCGCCGTCCTTCCTCGTGGAGGGAGCTCGGGGCGGACGACGATGTCGCAGTACGAAGGAGTACGACGCATGAGCGCAACCGGGTTCACTCCCACGGGATCATTGGCCGCGGTCGCAGACCGCCGCCGGGTGGTCTTCGCCACGATCATCGGCACGACCGTGGAGTGGTACGACTTCTTCATCTACGCCTCGGCGGCCGCCCTGGTGTTCGGTCAGCTGTTCTTCAAGCCCGCGGGGGAGCAGGCCGCCATCCTGCTCTCGTTCGCCACCGTCGGCGTGAGCTTCTTGTTCCGCCCGCTCGGCGCCTTCCTCGCCGGGCACTTCGGCGACAAGTACGGGCGCCGCGTGGTGCTCGTGCTCACCCTCGTGCTGATGGGCACGGCGACCGCCTTGATCGGCCTCCTGCCGACCTTCGCGCAGATCGGCGTCGCGGCGCCGCTCCTGCTGATCTTCCTGCGCATCGTGCAGGGCATCTCGGCCGGCGGCGAGTGGGGAGGCGCGGTGCTGATGGCGGTCGAGCACGCCCCCACCAAGAAGCGCGGCCTCTTCGGCGCCGCACCCCAGCTCGGGGTGCCGCTCGGTCTGCTGCTCGCCTCGGGCGTGATGGCTCTGATGGCCGTGATCGCGCCGGGAGACGCCTTCCTCGAGTGGGGCTGGCGCGTGCCGTTCCTGCTCAGCGTCGTGCTCATCCTCATCGGCTACTGGGTGCGCCGCCGGGTGGAGGAGAGCCCGGTGTTCGCCGAGCTCGCCGCGCGCAAGGAGAAGGCGCGGATGCCGATCGTGCAGCTGTTCAAGAAGCATCTGCTGCCCGTGATCGTCGCCGCGCTCGTCTTCGCCGGCAACAACGCCGTGGGCTACATGACCACCGGCGGCTACATCCAGAACTACGCCACGAACCCCGAGGGGCCGATCGGCCTCGAGCGCGGCCCGGTGCTCTGGGCGGTGGCGGGCAGCGCGGTCACCTGGCTGCTGTCGACCTTCTTCGCGGGCTGGATCTCCGACCGCATCGGCCGTCGCACCACCTACATCGTGGGCTGGGTGCTGCAGCTCGTGGGGGTGTTCGCGCTGTTCCCGCTGGTGAACACCGGCACGGTCGGTGGCCTGTTCGCCGGCGTCGCCGTGCTCACCATCGGGCTCGGCTTCACCTACGGACCCCAGGCGGCCCTGTACTCCGAGCTCTTCCCGGCCTCGATCCGCTTCTCCGGCGTCTCGATCTCCTACGCGATCGGCGCCATCCTCGGCGGCGCCTTCGCCCCCACGATCGCCACGGCGCTGGTGCAGGCGACCGGCACCACGCTGTCGGTGACCTGGTACCTGGTGGGCATGACGCTCGTCGGCCTGGTGGCGACGCTGCTCCTGCGCGACCGCAGCGGCATCCCGCTCGGCCCCGACCACGAGGCCGAGCAGGCGGCGAGCCCCCTCCGCGGGGCCAAGCGCGCCTGATCGCCCACTGGTCAGCCGCCGAGGGCGGCGCGGATGACGGCTGCCGAGTCGAGGAGGCGAGCGGCGACGGAGGCGGCGTCGCGGTCGGTGGGGAGATACACGGCCGCGAGCGCCGACGGCGCCCGCCCGCGCAGCACGAGCGGCACCGCCACCGCGTGCAGGCTCGGGATGACCTCGTTCTGGCTCTCGGCCCACCCGCGCACCGCCGCCTCGTGCACCTCGCCGGCGAGGGCGGCGGTCACGTCGGAGGGCCAGGCGCTCGCGGGCAGCTGCGTGAGGATCGCCTTGCCGGGAGCGCCGACCGACACCGGGTGCCGTGTGCCCGGCCTCTGGGCCACCGTCGCCACGGCGTGCCTCGGCTCCACGCTGGCCAGGGTGACGCACTCCTCGTGGTCGAGCACGACGAGGAAGCAGGTCATGCCGAGCTCGTTGGCGGCGGCGGTGAGCTCGGGAAGCGCTTCGGCCTGCAGGTCGTGCGCCACGCCGGCGGCGAGGGCGGCCAGGCGGGCGCCCAGCCGGATGGCGCCGGCGGGTTCGCGCTCGACGAGACCGTGGGCCTCGAGCGTGCGGATCAGCCGGTAGGCCACCGAGCGGTGCACACCGAGCGCGCCGGCGGTCTCGTCGATGGTGAGGGGGCGGCGCGCGTCTGCGAGCACCTCCAGGATGCGGATGCCGCGGCTGAGGGTCTGCGACGCGGGCCCGGTCGCGGGTGCCTCCGCGGCATCCGGCGTGCTCTGATTCGTGGTCATGACTGTGCTCCGTTGCATTCCGAATCGGGTTCGGGTTACTCTCGAATCCAATAGTAGAACTTTGTGTTCACTATTAGAACACACCTTCCGACGCGGATGTCGGAGGCGAGTCGATGACGACACGTGAGGAATCCCATGCAGTTCCACCACCACGGCTATGTTTCCGGCGATCCGCGGGTGAGCCCCGCCGCCGGAACCGGCCTCGACCGGCCGGCCGAGCTCCCCGAGGAGGTCGACGTGCTGATCGTGGGCGCGGGCCCGGCCGGGATGATCCTGGCCGCCCAGCTCTCCCAGTTCCCCGAGATCACCACGCGGCTCGTCGAGCGCCGCCCCGGCCGTCTCGCGATCGGCCAGGCCGACGGCATCCAGGCCCGCAGCGTCGAGACCTTCCAGGCCTTCGGCTTCGCCGGGCGCATCACCGACGAGGCGTACCGCATCACCGAGATGGCCTTCTGGGGGCCGGATGCGGCCGACCCGACGAAGATCGTGCGCACCGACCGCGCGGTCGACGACGCCACCGGCGTGAGCGAGTTCCCCCACCTCATCGTGAACCAGGCCCGCGTGCTCGACTATTTCGCCGAGGTGATGGCCGACTCCCCGTCGCGCATGACGCCCGACTTCGGGCTCGAGTTCGTGGGTCTCGAGGTGGCCGAGGAGGGGGAGTTCCCCGTCTCGGTGACGCTCCGCGAGACGGCCGGGCCGCGCGAGGGACAGCAGCGCCGGGTGCGCGCCAAATACGTCGTGGGCTGCGACGGAGCCCGCAGCGGTGTGCGCGAGGCGATCGGCCGCAGCCTCGTCGGCGCCTCGGCGGCGCACGCCTGGGCGGTGATGGACACGCTCGCCGTCACCGACTTCCCCGACATCCGCACCAAGTGCGCCATCCAGTCGCAGGCCGGGAGCATCCTGCACATCCCGCGCGAGGGCGGCCACCTGTTCCGCATGTACGTCGACCTCGGCGAGGTCGCGCCCGGAGACAACGGCGCGGTGCGGCAGACGAGCGTCGAGACGGCGATCGCCAAGGCGAACGCGATCCTGCACCCGTACACGCTCGACGTGAAGAACGTGGCCTGGTACAGCGTCTACGAGGTGGGCCACCGGCTCACCGACAAGTTCGACGAGGTGCCGGAGGGCGACGACCGCTGCCCGCGCGTGTTCATCACCGGAGACGCCTGCCACACCCACAGCGCCAAGGCCGGGCAGGGCATGAACGTGTCGATGCAGGACGGCTTCAACCTCGGCTGGAAGCTCGCGCACGTGCTCACCGGCCGCAGCTCGGCGGAGCTGCTCAAGACCTATTCGGCCGAACGCCAGGTGATCGCCAAGAACCTCATCGACTTCGACCGCGAGTGGTCGACCCTCATGGCCAAGAAGCCCGAGGAATTCCAGAGCCCGCACGAGCTGGGCGAGTTCTACGTGCGCACCGCCGAGTTCCCGGCCGGGTTCATGACCGAGTACGCGCCGTCGATGCTCGTGGGCGAGGCGACCCACCAGGCGCTCGCCACGGGGTTCCCGATCGGCAAGCGCTTCAAGTCGGCTCCGGTCGTGCGGGTGGCCGACGGCAACCCCGTGCACCTCGGGCACCACCACCGCGCCGACGGCCGGTGGCGGCTCTATGCCTTCCCCGGTGCGGCCGCGGCCGCGGGCGGCGATCGCGACTTCGAGGAGTGGGCGGCGTGGCTCGAGAGCTCGCCGGAGTCACCGGTGCGCGCCTACACGCCCGAGCACGCCGACCTCGACAGCCTGTTCGACGTGAAGGTGGTGTACCCGCAGGCGCACACCGAGGTCGAGATCGGATCGGTGCCGCCCGTGTTCCTGCCGCGCACGGGGCCGTTCGGCCTGATCGACTACGAGAAGGTCTATGCGGCCGCGCCGGGCGACGACATCTTCGCCCTCCGCGGCATCGACCGCGGCTCCGGATGCGTCGTCGTCGTGCGCCCCGACCAGTACGTCGCGCACGTGCTGCCCCTCACCGCCACGACCGAACTCGCCACCTTCTTCGCGGCCAACCACCTCACCCGCCGCGGATGATCTCCTCCTGGTGCGGCGACAGCACGTCGGGGGAGATGCGGAGGTCGAGCAGGAGGAACGGCCGTGATCCGGCGGGGCGCGCGGTCCAGGCCGCCAGCGCGTCGAGGTCGTCGAGGGTGCGCACGACCACTCCCTGGGCGCCGACGGCGGTGCCGAGGGCGGCGAAGTCGACCTCGGGGATGCGCATGGGGGCGTCGGCGAGGCCCTTGAGCCCGTAGAGGTTCACCTCGGCGCCGTAGGCCGCGTCGTTCCACACCACGGCGAGTCCGCGGCCGCCGGCCACCCGCACCGCGGTCTCGAGGTCGGCGAGGGCCATCAGCCCGCCGCCGTCGCCCGTGGTGAGCACCACTGTCGAGCCGGGCTTCGCCAGCGCCGCGCCCGGCACGCTCGCGAAACCGAGCCCGATCGACTGGTAGGCGGTGCCGACCATGATCATCCGGTCGGGGGCGGCCACCGGCCAGTACATGTTCGCCCAGCCGATGAAGTGGCCGCCGTCGGAGACGACGACGCGGTCGTCGGGCAGCAGCTCACCGATGCGCCGCGCGCTCGAGCGCGGGTCGAGCCGGCCGTCGGGCGCGAGGGCCTCGCCGGGATGGCGGGCCTGGATTCCCTCGAGCTCGGCCGACCCGCGCCATCCGTGGGCCGCGCCGGTCGCTCTCGGCGCGTCGAGCTCGGCGAGCAGGGCCTCCGCCACGAGCCGCGCGTCGCCGCGCAGGTAGCCGCCGACGTGGGCGTGCGTGGCGGTGGGGGCGACGTCGACCTGGAAGACGCGCGTGCCGGGCGCGAAGAGGTTGCCGAAGCGCATCGTGAACGCGTTGAGCGAGGCGCCGAAGACCACGGCCACGTCGGCGGAGCGGATGAGCTCCATCGCGGCCTCGGCCCCGAAGCCGCCGACCACCCCGAGATCGTATTCGGCGCGGGGGAAGAGCCCCCGGCCGAGCGCGGTGCTGGCGGTGAGCGCCCCGGTGGCGTCGGCCAGGGCGCCGAGCGCCGGCCCGGCGCCCGCCACCCAGGCTCCACGCCCGCCGACCAGGAGCGGCCGCTCGGCGTGGGCCAGCACGTGCGCGAGCTCGCGCACCGTGCCCTCGGCGAACGCGCCGGCGGGCGCGAGGGGCGCCGGGAGGCGGGGCGACGGCGCCTCCGCGACCGGGCCGGCCTCGAGAACGGCCACGTCGTAGGGGAGGGCGAGCACGGTCGGCACCCGGTAGGCGAGCGCGTGCTCCACCGCGATCGCCGTGGTGGCGGCGGCATCGGCGCGGCCGACGGTGTAGGTGCGGGCCCCCACCGCGGCGGCGAGGGCGATCTGGTCGACGTCCCACGAGCGCGGCCCGGAGGTGGGCTCGTCGCCCACCACCAGCACGAGCGGAACCTGCGCCTGCACGGCCTCGGCCAGCGCCGTGAGGGTGTTCGTGAAACCGGCGCCGTAGGTGGCGGTCGCCGCGGCGAGCCCGCCGCCGGCCCGGTAATAGGCGTCGGCGGCCACGACCGCTCCGGCCTCGTGCCGCACGGCGGTGTAGCGCACGGGCGTCTCGCGCTCGAGGGCGTCGAGGAAGTAGGCGTTGCCGTTGCCCATCACGCCGAAGACGTGGTCGACGAAGTGGGCGAGGGTGTGCGCGACGTGCGCCGAGACGGTCGACATGGGGATGCCTTTCGAGATGCCAGACGGTGGGATTCCGTGTGTGTCTCGCGCGGCGACGGTGCAGCTCGGCTTCGTGCCCATTTTTCGAGCACAGGGCGGGCGCAGGCCCGACCGGACGCTGCGAGTCTAGCCTCCGCACCGGGAGGGCACGGTCAGTAGCTGGGGCGATCCGACGATCCGGGGGAGGCGACGTAGGTCTGCGCCAGCGCCTCCGAGGAGCGCGCCAGGAGCGCCACGTCGGCCCCCACGAGGATGAACGAGGCGCCCGCCGCCAGGTAGCGCCGCGCGAGCGGCTCGACGAAGGCGTTGACCCCGGCCGGCAGGCCGTGGGCGCGGGCGACGCCGAGGCAGTGCTCGACGGCCGCCACGACGTCGGGATGGTCCTGCTGGCCGAGCACCCCCATCGAGGCCGCCAGGTCGGAGGGGCCGATGAACACGCCCGCGAGACCCTCGACCGTGACGATCTCGTCGATGTTCGCCACCGCCTCGGCCGACTCGATCTGCACGATCAGCGAGATGCGCTCGGCAGCGGTGGCGAGGTAGCCCTCCACCCGGTTCCAGCGCGAGGCGCGTGCGAGAGCCGAGCCGACACCGCGGATGCCGCGGGGCGGGTAGTGCACGCTCCGCACCGCCAGCTCGGCCAGCTCGGCGGTGTCGACCATCGGGACGAGCAGGGTCTGGGCTCCGAGATCGAGGTACTGCTTGATGAGCACCGGATCGAGCACCGGGGGCCGCACCACGGGGAGCACCGGATAACCGTGCACCGCCTGCAGCTGCGCCAGCAGCGATTCGAGCGAGTTCGGGCTGTGCTCGGCGTCGATCAGCAGCCAGTCCAGGCCCGACCCGGCACAGAGCTCGGCGATCAGCGGGCTGCCGCTGCACACCCACATCCCGGCCAGCGGGCGCTCGTGCGCCGAGAGGGCGGCCGAGAAGCCCCCCGCGGGGTCGATGGGTGCGGGGGAGCCGTTCACTGGAAGCGGCACGTCACCACCCCCAGCGGTCCGTAGTCGGCGAAAACCGAGTCGCCGGCGTACACCCACATCGGCCGGGTGAACGAGCCCGCGAGGATGAGCTCGCCCGCCTTCAACCCGTCGCCGTGGGCGGAGATCTTGTTGGCCAGCCACGCGACTCCCGAGGCCGGGTTGTTGAGCACTCCGCCCGCCAGCCCCGTCTCCTCGATGCCCTCGTTGCGGTAGAGCATCGCCCCCGCCCAGCGCAGGTCGATCTCGTCGGGCCGCACCGGGCGCCCGCCCACCACCATCACGCCCATCGCGGCGTTGTCGCTGATGGTGTCGACGATCGTGCGCCCCTCCATCTCGATCCGGGAGTCGAGGATCTCGAGGGCCGGCACCACGTACTCGGTGGCCGCCAGCACGTCGAACAGGGTGCATCCGGGCCCTGCGAGATCGCGGTTCAGACGGAACGCGAGCTCCACCTCGACCCGGGGGTGCGTGTAGACGTCCCACTGCAGCACGCTGCCGGTCTCGAGGATCATGTCGTCGAAGATGATGCCGTAGTCGGGCTCGGTGATGCCCGTCGCAGCCTGCATCGCCTTGGAGGTCAGGCCGATCTTGCGCCCGGCGAGCCGGCGGCCGGACTCCTCGTTACGGCGGCGCCAGAGCGACTGCACCGCATAGGAGTCCTCCACGGTCATGCCGGGATGCCGGGCCGTGAGGAGGGGTATCGGAACCTTGTTCCTGGCCGCTTCCACCAGTTCGTCGGCGATCGCCTCGATGGTCTCCGTGTCGAGCATGACGTCCTCGTCTCTCTGTGTACCGCGGGCTCCCATGGTGCCATGATCGGACGGGGCGCCGCGTTCGCTTGTTCCCATCGTCGATCTTATCGTATACGATGTGCTCATGACATACGAAGATGTCTCGTCCGGGCCCCAGGCGGCGCCCTACGACCCCACCGGAGCCGACCGGCCCGGCAAGGTCATCGCGCTGCACCTGAACTACCCGAGCCGCATCGCCCAGCGCGGGCGCACCCCCGAGCAGCCCTCCTACTTTCTGAAGCCCACGACCTCCGTCGCCGGCAGCGGCGAGATCGAGCGCCCGCTCGGCACCGAACTGCTCGCCTTCGAGGGCGAGATCGCGCTCGTCATCGGCCGCGCGGCCCGCGACGTGAGCCGCGACGAAGCCTGGTCGTACGTCGGCGCCGTGACCGCCGCCGACGACTTCGGCGTCTACGACCTGCGCTACGCCGACAAGGGCTCGAATCTCCGCTCGAAGGGCGGCGACGGCTTCACCCCGCTCGGCCCGGCCCTGCTCGACGCCCGCGCGCTCGAGCCGACGGCCCTGCGCATCCGCACCTGGGTCGACGGCGTGCTCGTGCAGGACGACACGACCGCCGATCTCGTCTTCCCCTTCGCGCAGCTCGTCGCCGACCTCTCGCAGCTCATCACCCTCGAGCCCGGCGACGTCATCCTCACCGGAACGCCGGCAGGGTCGAGCGTCGTCGTGCCCGGGCAGACCGTCGAGGTCGAGGTCGACGCTCCGGATGCCGCGGGCTCGCCGAGCACCGGCCGGCTCGTGACCCGCGTCACCGAGGGCCGGGTCGCCGTCGGCGCGAACGGCGCGGGCCCCCGAATCGACGACCTGCAGCGCGCCGAGGCCTGGGGGAGTGCGGAGGCCGCGGGCCTCGCCCCCGCGCGCCGCGAGCCGGAATGGCAGCTCACCGACGACCGCCGGGCGAAGCTCGCTTCCGTCGCCACGGCGACCCTCAGTTCGCAACTGCGCAAGCTCGGCTTCGACGACACGAGCATCGACGGGGTGCGCCCGACCCGAGCGGGCCGGAAGATGATCGGCCGCGCCCGCACGCTGCGGTTCATCCCCGCTCGGCCCGACCTCTTCGCCTCCCACGGGGGCGGCTACAACGCGCAGAAGCGCGCCTTCGACGGACTGAACCCGGGCGACGTGCTCGTGATCGAGGCGCGCGGGGAAGCCGGAACCGGAACGGTCGGCGACATCCTCGCGCTCCGCGCCCAGGTGCGGGGGGCGGCCGGCATCGTGACCGACGGCGGCATCCGCGACATCGCCGCGGTCGCCGACCTCGGCATCCCCTCCTATTCCCAGGGCGGCCACCCCGCCGTGCTCGGCCGCCGGCACGTGCCGTGGGACGTCGACGTGACCATCGCCTGCGGCGGCGCCGCGGTGCAGCCGGGCGACGTGATCGTGGGCGACGACGACGGCGTGCTCGTCATCCCGCCGCACCTGGTCGACGAGGTCGTGGCCGCGGCCATCGCGCAGGAGCGCGAGGAGGAGTTCATCGCCGCCCGGGTCGCCGAGGGCGAGTCGGTCGACGGTCTGTACCCGATGAATGCGGCCTGGAAGGCCCGATACCAGCAGGAGGTCACCCCCGATGGCGAATGAGAACGAGCCGCGGCCGGCCGAGACCACGACGCTCAGCAAGTCGGAACGCGCCTACGCCTTCATCAAGGAACGCATCGAGAACGGCAGCTACTCGCCGGGCTTCCGGCTGGTCCTCGGCCAGATCGCCAAGCAGCTCGACGTGAGCGTGGTGCCCGTGCGCGAGGCCGTGCGCCGGCTCGAGGCCGAGGGGGCCGTGACCTTCGAGCGCAACGTCGGGGCGCAGGTGGCCATGGTCGACGAGCGCGAGTACTTCTACACCATGGAGACCCTGAGCCTGGTCGAGGGCAAGGCGACGGCGCTCTCCGCTCCCTTCGTCTCATCGCTCGACCTGGTCGAGGCGCGGGACATCAACGCCGAGATGACCGCGTGCCTCGAGCACTTCGATCCGCACCGTTTCACCGAGCTGAACCTCGAGTTCCACGCCGTGATCTTCGAGCACTGCCCGAACCCGCACATCCTCGACCTGGTGCACCGCGGCTGGAACCGGCTCGCCCTCCTGCGCGACTCCACCTTCAGCTTCGTGCCGGGCCGCGCCCGCGAGTCGGTCGAGGAGCACGAGCGGCTGCTGCAGCTGATCGAGTCCGGCGCCGCCCCGCTCGAGATCGAGCTCGCGGCCCGCGCCCACCGCACCGGAACCCTCGACGCACTCCTGAACCACCAAGCGAACCAAGGACGATGAGCATGACCATCCAGGATCCCCAGACCCAGACCCAGACCCAGACCCAGACCCCGATCCGGCACGTGCCCGAGGGCCTGCCGCAGAAGATCCAGCACTACATCGACGGCCGCTTCGTCGACAGCGTCGGCGGCGAGACCTTCGACGTGCTCGACCCGGTGTCGAACCAGAACTACGTGACGGCCGCCGCCGGCCAGAAGGCCGACATCGACCTCGCCGTCGCCGCCGCCCGCAAGGCCTTCGACGAGGGTCCCTGGCCACGGATGCTGCCGCGAGCCCGCTCGCGCATCCTGAACCGCATCGCCGACATCGTGGAGTCGCGGGATGCACGCCTCGCCGAGCTGGAGTCGTTCGACTCGGGCCTGCCGATCACGCAGGCGCTCGGCCAGGCGCAGCGCGCGGCCGAGAACTTCCGCTTCTTCGCCGACCTGATCGTGGCGCAGGCCGACGACACCTACAAGGTGCCGGGCCGTCAGCTCAACTACGTCAACCGCAAGCCCAAGGGCGTCGCGGGCCTGATCACGCCCTGGAACACCCCCTTCATGCTCGAGAGCTGGAAGCTCGCTCCGGCCCTGGCCTCCGGATGCACCGTGGTGCTGAAGCCGGCCGAGTTCACGCCGCTCTCGGCGAGCCTGTGGGCCGACATCTTCCGCGAGGCGGGCGTGCCCGACGGCGTGTTCAACCTCGTGAACGGTCTCGGCGAGGAGGCCGGCGACGCACTCGTGAAGCACACCGACGTGCAGCTCATCTCGTTCACCGGCGAGAGCTCGACCGGGCAGCTGATCTTCGCCAACTGCGCGCCCACCCTCAAGGGCATGTCGATGGAGCTCGGCGGCAAGTCGCCGGCCGTGATCTTCGCCGACGCCGACCTCGACGCCGCCCTCGACTCCACCCTGTTCGGCGTGTTCTCGCTGAACGGAGAGCGCTGCACAGCCGGCTCGCGCATCCTCGTCGAGCGTGCCGTCTACGAGGAGTTCGTCGAGCGCTACGCGGCCCGCGCCCGGAACATCGTGGTGGGCGACCCGCACGACCCCAAGACCGAGGTCGGCGCGCTCGTGCACCCCGAGCATTTCGCGAAAGTCATGAGCTACGTCGAGATCGGCAAGGGCGAGGGCCGACTCGTGGCCGGCGGAGGCCGGCCGGAGCACCTGCCCACCGGCAACTACGTGGCCCCGACGGTGTTCGTCGACGTGAAGCCGGATGCCCGCATCTTTCAGGAGGAGATCTTCGGCCCGGTCGTGGCGATCACGCCCTTCGACACCGAGGAGGAGGCACTGGAGCTCGCCAACGGCGTGAAGTACGGCCTCGCCGCTTACATCTGGACCTCGAACCTCGAGCGCGCCCATCTCTTCGCGCAGGCCGTCGACTCGGGCATGGTGTGGCTCAACTCGCACAACGTGCGGGATCTCCGCACCCCGTTCGGCGGCGTCAAGGCCTCCGGACTCGGCCACGAGGGCGGCTACCGCTCGCTCGACTTCTACTCCGACCAGCAGGCCGTGCACATCACCCTCGGCGAGGTGCACACCGCCCGCTTCGGCGCCCACTGACCCCGCATCCCCCAGCAAGAAAGCCCAGTTCAATGACGAATGCCACCATCCTGACCGCACCGATCCCCACCCCCTCGGTGACGCCGCCCGACATCCTGCGCTGCGCCTACATGGAGATCGTGGTGACCGACCTCGCCCGCTCGCGCGAGTTCTACGTCGACATCCTCGGCCTCGTGGTGACCGAGGAGGACGAGAACGCGATCTATCTGCGCACCTTCGAGGAGTTCATCCACCACAACCTCGTGCTCCGCAAAGGCCCCGTCGCCGCGGTCGCCGCCTTCTCCTTCCGGGTGCGCACCCCCGAGGACGTCGACCTGGCCGAGGCCTACTACCAGCAACTCGGATGCCGCACCGAACGCCGCCGCGACGGCTTCGTGAACGGCATGGGCGACTCGGTGCGGGTCACCGATCCTCTGGGCTTCCCCTACGAGTTCTTCTACTCCGTCGAGCACGTCGAGCGCCTCGCCTGGCGCTACGAGCTCTACGGACCGGGCGCCCTGGTGCGCCTCGACCACTTCAACCAGGTGACGCCGGACGTGCCGCGGGGTCGCAAGTACCTCGAAGACCTCGGCTTCCGGGTCACCGAGGACATCCAGGACGAGGACGGCGTCACCTACGCCGCCTGGCTGCGTCGCAAGGACACCGTGCACGACACCGCCCTCACCGGCGGCGACGGCCCGCGGATGCACCACATCGCGTTCGCGACGCACGAGAAGCACAACATCCTCTACATCTGCGACAAGCTCGGCGCCCTGCGCAAGAGCGACCTGATCGAGCGCGGCCCCGGCCGGCACGGCGTCTCGAACGCCTTCTATCTCTACATCCTCGACCCCGACGGCCACCGCGTCGAGATCTACACCCAGGACTACTACACCGGCGACCCCGACAACCCGGTTGTCACCTGGGACGTGCACGACAACCAGCGCCGCGACTGGTGGGGCAACCCGGTGGTGCCCAGTTGGTACACCGAGGCCTCGCTCGTGCTCGACCTCGACGGCAACCCGCAGCCGGTGATCAAGCGCACGGATGCCAGCGAAATGGCGGTGACGGTCGGCGCCGACGGCTTCTCCTACACCCGCAAGGACGACGTCGAGCACGGCTTCAAGCTCGGGGCGTCGCTGTGACGGCCGAGCGCGAGGCCGCGCTGCTCGCGGAGGTGCCGAAGCAGCTCTTCATCGGCGGCCACTGGGTCGACGCGGCGAGCGGCGCGACCCTCGACGTCGACGACCCCGCGACCGGGCGCGTGATCGCCACGATCGCCGACGCGGGGGTCGACGACGGCGCCCGCGCTCTCGACGCGGCCGTGGCCGCCCAGGAGTCGTGGGCGGCGACTCCGCCGCGGGTGCGCGGCGAGATCCTCCGCGGCGCCTTCGACCTGCTGCAGGAGCGCAAGGAGGACGCCGCGCTGCTGATGACCGTGGAGATGGGCAAGCCCCTGGCCGAGGCGCGCGGCGAGGTGGCCTACGGTGGTGAGTTCCTCCGCTGGTTCTCGGAGGAGGCCGTGCGCATCACGGGCCGCTACGGCTCGAACCCCGAAGGCACCGGGCGCATGATCGTCACCCAGCGCCCGGTCGGACCCGCCTTCCTCATCACGCCGTGGAACTTCCCGCTCGCGATGGCCACCCGCAAGCTCGCCCCGGCGATCGCCGCGGGGTGCACCTCGGTGATCAAGCCCGCCGCGCTCACGCCCCTCACCACCCTCTTCCTGGTGCGGCTGCTCGAAGAGGCGGGCCTGCCCGCCGGCGTGGTGAACGTCATCACCACCACGGCGAGCGGCCCCGTGTCGGGCGCGATCATCGCCGACCCCCGGCTGCGCAAGCTGAGCTTCACCGGCTCGACGCCGGTGGGCGTGCGGCTGCTCAAGCAGGCCGCCGACAACGTGCTCAAGACCTCGATGGAACTCGGCGGCAACGCCCCCTTCGTGGTGTTCGACGACGCCGACCTCGACAAGGCTGTGGAGGGCGCGCTGCAGGCCAAGTTCCGCAACATCGGCCAGGCCTGCACGGCGGCCAACCGCTTCATCGTGCACGAGGCGGTGGCCGACGAGTTCGGGCGCCGGCTCGCCGAGCGCGTGAAGGCCTTCCGCATCGGGCGCGGCACCGAGGAGGGCGTGACGATCGGCCCGCTGATCGACGACAAGGCGGTGAAGAAGGTCGGCTCGCTCGTCTCCGACGCCGTCGATCGCGGCGCGATCCTGCTGGCCGGCGGGTCGGCGGTGCAGGGGGAGGGCTCGTTCTTCGAGCCGACGGTGCTCGACGGGGTGCGTGCCGGAAGCGACATCCTGCGCGAGGAGATCTTCGGGCCGGTCGTGTCGATCATCCGCTTCACCGACGAGGCCGACGCGATCGCCCAGGCGAACGCCACCGAGTACGGCCTGGTGGGCTACGTGTACACGCAGGACCTCGCCCGCGGCCAGCGCCTCATCGACGCGCTCGACACCGGCATGATGGGGCTCAACACCGGCGTGGTCTCGAACGCGGCGGCGCCCTTCGGCGGGGTCAAGCAGTCCGGGCTCGGCCGGGAGGGCGGTGCCGAGGGAATCCACGAGTACCTCGAGACGAAGTACGTGCTGACCCCCGATCCCTTCGCGTGATCACGATCGGGTGGAGCCTCGCGGTTCCACCCGATCGCCTGATCGCCCTGCGGTAAAATCTCACCAGCCCGGCCGTCACCCGCCGGCGGGCCACTCGCTATTACAAGGTGGTAATACGTGACTGACATGATCTCCCGCCCGAACCCCGCTGCTGTGCGGTCGACGGTGTCCAACGGCTTCCGCGAGTTCCGCGACGCGGTTGCCGGTTCCTTCGTTCCGCTCGACGTGACGAGCGTGGGCTCCGGCCCCTTCTGGGGGCGCCTGCGCACCGTCGACGTCGACGCCGTGCACGTCACCGAGGTCACCGCGACCCGGCACGTCGTGGAGCGCACGCCGCTCCTGATCGAGGCCGCGGATCCGCGCTTCTACAAGGCGAGCCTGCAGGTCGCGGGCACCGGCCTGCTCATCCAGGACGGCCGCGAGGCCCTGCTGCAGCCCGGCGACCTGGCCATCTACGACACCGACCGGCCGTATTCGCTCGTGTTCGAAGAGGACATCCGGATGCTCGTGCTGATGTTCCCGCGCGAGAGCATCGGTCTGCCGCCCGAGATGGTGGGGCAGCTCACGGCGCACCGCTTCTCGAGCGACGACGGGCTCGGCGGGATGATCATCCCGTTCCTGCACACCGTCTCGCAGAACATCGACCGTGTCGGGGGCCTCACGGGCCCGCGGCTCGTGCAGACCGCGCTCGACCTCATCACCACGATGTTCGCGAGCGAGCTCGACCTCGACGCGGCCACGGGAGACTCGCACCAGGTGCTGATGCAGCAGATCCGCGGCTACATCGACGGGCATCTCGGCTCGCCCGAGCTCGGGCCAACGCAGATCGCGGCCGCGCACTACATCTCGACCCGGCATCTGCACGGGCTGTTCCGTGAGAAGGGCACGACGGTGTCGACCTGGATCCGCGAGCGCCGGCTCGACAAGTGCCGTCGCGACCTCATCGACCCGCTGAACGCCCATCTCTCGGTGGGCGCCATCGCGGCACGCTGGGGCTTCCTCGACGCTGCGCACTTCTCCCGCGTCTTCAAAGCGGCGTACGGGAGCTCGCCGAGCGAACTGCGGCTGAGCTCCTTGCGAGTGGGCGCGAGCTGAGGCGAACGCAGAGGGGGSCGGCGCGATCT
>NZ_JBCEBO010000007.1:0-238686 GCF_049472555.1 Herbiconiux sp. 11R-BC
CAAGAACAAATCATTACTGACTTGCTTTTGTTTGTTTAAATGTTATTCCAAAGGAATCCGCCAACCAGACCTAAGCCTGGAGACGGGTTTTTGGCATATGACATTGTGCACGCTGTTGAGTTCTCAAGGATCGGATGCACCAGCCCCACCCATCAACTGGGCAGCCCTCCGGGCAACTTCTCAACCCTACCATACCTTCTCGGCCCGTCTGAACGACAGCCCTTGTGATGGTTTTCGTAGGGAGTTTGGTCTCCACTTGAGGCCGGCAAGCTCTTCCGCTTTTTCCGCACCTGTGGGGTGACGAGTTAGAAGATTACGTGCATGTTTCCGCCCCCGCAAATCGAGTTCGCATCCCGGGCGTGTCGCTCTCAGCGGGGCAGTTTCGGGTGCCGTTTGTAGGGCGAGACCGTGGGGTCGCCAGCCACCGAGAAGCGCCAGTCGAACGGCGCGATACCGCCGGGCCCGCTCACTCCCGTGCGCAGGGTGCGGGTGACCGCAGAAAGCGGGGCGGCCGGCATCCGGAGTTCGAACGGCGGCGCGGAGAGGTCCGCTCCGTCCTCGTCCAGCGCGATGCCGAGGGAGCGCACGAGAAGCGCCGGACCGCGGGCCAGGTCGACGTCGGCGCGGGAGGTCGGGCGCCGGGAGCGCGCGAGCTCGACGCCCGCGACCACCTCCCCCGCACGGAGCAGCACGGCCGACGCCTCACCCTCCGGCGAGCAGACGACATTGGCGCACACGTGCATCCCGTAGGTGAAGTAGGTGTACAGGTGACCGGGCGGACCGTACATCGAGGCGTTGCGCGGGGTGCGGCCGCGGAAGGCGTGCGAGCCCGGGTCGACGCCGTCGCCGACGTAGGCCTCGACCTCCGTGATGCGCACGGCGACACTCCCCTGGGGCGAGTCGTGCACCAGGACGGCGCCCAACAGGAGCGGAGCCACCTCGAGCGACGACGCGGAGAGGTCGATCATCACGGGCGTCGTGTCATCAGAACAGGCGCACGCCGAGCGAGAGGCTCACGATCACCGCGACGACCACGATGACGGCCGCCACAGCGATGATGGCCCACACGGCCGCGCTCGGCAGCGGGCGCCGCCAGAACCCCGGGTCGCCCGGATCGCGCTGCTTCTTGCCCGGCTTCGCGGGATCGGTCATCGGGAGCCTCCGGTCACGGCGCCGGTCTCGGACACGAGCGCGCGTACGCGCTCGGTCAAGGCGGCGAGTTGTTCACGGACCCGTACGCCGGCGGTCCCGCCTGAGCCGTCGCGACTGGCGACGGAGCCTTGGATGGTGAGCACCTCGCGCACCCCGGACGTGAGGTGCTCGGAGAGCGACGCGAACTGCTCGTCGCTCAGCTCGTCGAGATCGAGGCCGTGGTCTTCGGCGAACTTCACGAGGTTGCCGGTGATCTCGTGGGCATCACGGAAGGTGACGCGCTGCTTCACCAGCCATTCCGCGACGTCGGTGGCCAGCGAGAAGCCCTGGGGCGCGAGCTCGGCCATCCGGTCGGTGTGGAAGGTGAGCGTGGCGACCATGCCGGTGAAGGCGGGCAGCAGCACCTCGAGGGTCTTGATGGAGTCGAAGACCGGCTCCTTGTCCTCCTGCAGGTCGCGGTTGTACGCGAGCGGGAGGCCCTTGAGAGTGGCCAGCAGGCCCGTGAGGTTGCCGATCAGCCGGCCCGACTTGCCGCGCGCGAGCTCGGCGATGTCGGGATTCTTCTTCTGCGGCATGATCGAGGAGCCCGTGGAGTACGAGTCGGAGAGGGTGACGAACCCGAACTCCTTCGTGTTCCAGATGATGATCTCCTCCGCGAAGCGCGAGAGGTCGATGCCGATCTGGGCCGTGATGTAGGCGAACTCGGCTACCACGTCGCGGGAGGCCGTTCCGTCGATCGAGTTCTCGACACCGTGGGCGAAGCCGAGTTCCTGGGCCACCAGCTCGGCGTCGAGCCCGAGCGTGTTCCCGGCCAGCGCCCCCGAACCGTAGGGCGAGGCGTTCGCACGCGCATCCCAGTCCCGGAAGCGCTCGATGTCGCGCACGAGGGGCCAGCAGTGCGCGAGCAACTGATGCGCGAGCAGCACCGGCTGTGCGTGCTGCAAATGGGTGCGTCCAGGCAGGATGGCGTCGAAGTGGGCATCGGCCTGCGATGCGATGGCGTCGACGAGGTCGACGAGCATCCGGGTGAGGGTGCCCGCATGGTCACGCAGCAGCATCCGCACCAGCGTGGCGATCTGGTCGTTGCGGCTGCGACCCGCGCGGAGCTTTCCGCCCAGCTCGGGGCCGGAGAACTCGATCAGGCCGCGCTCGAGCGCCGAGTGCACGTCTTCGTCGCCCGGCAGGGGCGTGAACTCGCCGCTGTCGACGGCGACTGAGAGCGAGTCGAGGGCCGCGAGCATCCCGCCCAGCTCCTCCTCGCTGAGGTAGCCCGCCCGGGCTAGCGCCCGGGCGTGCGCCCGGGAACCGGCGATGTCGTATTGCGCGAGCTGCCAGTCGAAGTGGGTCGAGCGGCTGAGCTCGGCGAGTTCGGGAGCAGGCCCGCCCGAGAAGCGGCCTCCCCAGAGGGAGCCGGCCTCTCCGGCCCGGTTCGAGACGTCGTCGGCCATCAGAATCCCGCCTTGCGCACCGGGGTGGCCTGCTCGTTCTGCTCGAAGAGCCAGACGAGGAGGGCCTTCTGAGCGTGGAGGCGGTTCTCCGCCTCGTCCCAGATGACGCTCTGCGGGCCGTCGATCACGTCGGCCGCGACCTCGTAGCCGCGGTCGGCCGGCAGGCAGTGCAGGAACAGGGCGTCGCCCTTGGCGCGCGCCATCATCGCTTGATCGACCTGATAGCCGCCGAAGGTCTTGACGCGCTCGATCTTCTCGTCTTCCTTGCCCATCGACACCCAGGTGTCGGTGACGATGACGTCGGCGTCCCGCGCCGCCTCGGCCGGGTCGGTGAGCACGGTGACGGAGCCACCGGTCTCCGCGGCACGGGCCTCGGCATCCGCGACGACGGACGCGGCGGGCGAGTACTCCACCGGGCTCGCGACCCGGACGTGCATCCCGGCCGTCGCACCCGCGAGCAGATAGGACTGCGCCATGTTGCTCGCTCCGTCACCGAGGAAGGCGACGGAGAGCCCGGCGAGCTCCCCGCGGTGCTCGCGGATGGTGAGGAAGTCGGCCAGCAGCTGGCAGGGGTGGAAGTCGTCGGAGAGGGCGTTCACCACGGGAACCCGGGTACCGGCGGCCATCTGCTCGAGCCCGGCCTGCGCGTAGGTGCGCCAGACGATCGCCGCGACCTGCCGCTCGAGCACGCGCGCGGTGTCGGAGGCGGTCTCCTTGCCGCCGAGCTGGCTCGACGCCGTCGAGATGATGAGCGGGCTGCCCCCGAGGTCGGCGATGCCGACCGCGAAGGAGACGCGCGTGCGGGTGGACGACTTGTCGAAGATGACGGCCACCGTCTGCGGGCCCTCGAGCGGGCGCGCGGCGAAGCGGTCCTTCTTGAGCTCGACCGCCAGGTCGAGGATCTGCCGCTGCTCGGCGGGAGTGATGTCGTCGTCGCGGAGGAAGTGCCTCGTCATGATTGCCTTAGGGGGATCTCGCCGGTGGGATGTCGAAAAGTTCAGGATAGTGCCGCGAAGGCGCGCGCCAGACGCTCGCCGAACTCGCGCACCTCCTCGTCGCCGATGATGAGCGGCGGCGCGATGCGCAGACTCGAATCATTGGGGGCGTTGATGATGAGGCCGTTCGCCAGGGCGGCATCCGCGATTTCGCCGGCGACGGGCTCCGACAGGCCCACGCCGATGAGCAGTCCCTGACCGCGCACCTCAGTGACCAGCGGCGACCCGAGACCCTCGATGACGGCCCGCAGCTCGACCCCGCGGCGGGCGGCGTTCTCGATCAGTCCGGCGCTCTCGATCTCTCCCAGCACCGCGTTGGCCGTGGCCGTGGCGAGCGGGTTTCCACCGAAGGTGCTTCCGTGCTGCCCCCGGGTGAAGAGATCGGAGGCCCAGCCGAAGGTGACGAGCGAGCCGATCGGGAATCCGCCGGCCATTCCCTTGGCGACGGTGACGGCATCCGGCAGCACGCCCGCGTTCATGTAGGAGAACCAGGCGCCCGTGCGGCCGACACCGGTCTGGATCTCGTCGAGGATGAGAAGCACGCCGTGCTCTTCGGTGAGCTCCCGGGCGCGCCTCAGGAAGCCCTCAGGCAGGTCGAGCACGCCTGCCTCGCCCTTGATGGGCTCGACGAAGAGCGCCGCCACGGTGTCGTCGATGGTGGCCTCGAGCGCCTCGATCGTGGTGTCGATGTGCACGACACCCGAGGGCATCGGCTCGAACGGCTCCCTCATGGCGGGCTTGCCCGTGAGCGCGAGCGCGCCCATGGTGCGGCCGTGGAACGCATTGTTCAGAGCGACGATCTTCGTGCGGGTGGGCGTGGAGTTCAAGCGCGCGAGCTTGAACGCCGCCTCGTTGGCCTCGGCGCCGGAGTTGCAGAAGTAGGCGCGGCCGCCTTCTCCGGCTCCCGTGATGCGCTTCAAGCGCTCGGCGAGCTCGAGCTGGGGCGGCGTCGAGAAGTAGTTCGACACGTGCGCGAGGGTGGATGCCTGCGCTGTGACCGCGTCGACGAACACCGGATGCGCGTGGCCGAGCGAGTTCACCGCGATGCCCGCGAGGAAGTCGAGGTACTCCGTGCCCTCGTCGTCCCAGACGTAGGCGCCGCGCCCGCGCACGAGAAGGCGCAGCGGCATTCCCATGGTGCGCATCAGGGAGGAGTCGAAGCGACCCCTCCACTCGGTCTCGGTGTCAACGCCGGTCAATTCACAGCCTCCGGATCGCGGACGGGTTCGGGCACGACCTCTGTGCCGACACCGCCCTGGGTGAAAACTTCGAGCAGGATGGAGTGGGGCTCCCGGCCGTCGATGATCGCGGCCTTCGCCACTCCCCCGTCGACCGCCTCGAGGCACGCCGACATCTTCGGGATCATGCCCGACTCGAGCTCGGGGATCATGGTGCGCAGCTCCTCGGCGCCGATCACCGAGACGAGCGAGTCGCTGTTCGGCCAGTCGCTGTAGAGACCCGCCACATCGGTGAGGATGACGAGCTTCGCGGCGCCGAGCGCGACCGCGAGAGCGGCGGCAGCGGCATCTGCGTTCACGTTGAGCACCTGGCCGGGCTCGTCGATGTCAGGGGCGACCGACGAGACCACGGGGATGCGGCCGGCGTCGAGCTGCGCGATGACCGCTTCGGGGTTGACCCCCACCACATCGCCGACGAGCCCGAGGTCGACGAGCTCGCCGTCGATCTCGACCGCGCGCCGCTTGCCCTCGAAGAGGCCGGCGTCTTCGCCCGAGATGGCCGCGGCGAGTGGGCCGTGCTCGTTGATGTGGCTCACGATGTCGCGGCTGATCTGGCCCGTGAGCACCATCCGCACGACGTCCATGGCCTCCGGGCTCGTGACCCGGTAGCCGCCGCGGAACTCGCTCTCGATGCCGAGGCGGTCGAGCATCCGGGTGATCTGAGGGCCACCGCCGTGCACGACGACGGGGCGGATGCCGGCGTAACGCAGGTAGACGATGTCCTCCGCGAAGGTGCGTTGCAACTCCGGGTCGACCATGGCGTTGCCGCCGAACTTCACCACGATGATCTGGCCGTGGAAGCGCTTGAGCCAGGGCAGCGACTCGATCAGGGTCTGCGCCTTGACGTGCACGAGGGCCGCGTCGTCGACGGAAGGAACGCCCTCGGCCCGTTCGAAGTGCTCGGCCATCAGCTGGCGTACGCGCTGTTCTCATGCACGTAGTCGTGCGTGAGGTCGTTCGTGTAGATGGTGGCCGTGGCGTCGCCCGACTTCAGGTCGATGAGGATCGTGCAGGCGCGCGGCGTGAGGTCGACGAGCTCGCGGTCGTCGCCCGGCTCCCCGGCACGGCAGACCATGACGCCGTTCATCGAGACGTCGATGAGGTACGGGTCGAACACCGCGTCGGTAGTGCCCAGCGCGGCGAGCACGCGACCCCAGTTGGGGTCGTTGCCGAAGATGGCGGCCTTCAGCAGGTTGCTCCGCGAGACCGCGCGTCCGACGGTGACGGCGTCGTCTTCGCTGGCCGCGTTGACCACCTCGATGGCGATGTCGTGGCTCGCGCCCTCGGCGTCGGCCTGGAGCTGGAGGGCGAGGTCGTGGCAGAGGCCGGTGAGGGCGTCCGTGAACTCGGCTTCGTCGGCGGTCACGCCGGACGCGCCGGAGGAGAGAAGGGCCACGGTGTCGTTGGTGGACATGCAGCCGTCGGAATCGACCCGGTCGAAGGTGACCCTCGTGGCCGTCCGGAGCGCGCGGTCGAGGGCGGCCGGGTCGAGCGCGGCATCGGTCGTGATGACCACGAGCATGGTGGCGAGACCGGGCGCGAGCATCCCGGCGCCCTTCGCCATGCCGCCGATCGACCAGCCGGCCGGCGATTCGGCCACCGCTTCCTTCGGGCGCGAGTCGGTGGTCATGATGGCCAGAGCCGCCTCGGCGCCACCTTCGGGAGACAGCGCCAACGTCGCAGCCGGGACATTGGTGAGGATCTTGTCGCGGAACACCTGGTCGCCGACGCCGATGAGTCCGGTGGAGCACACGAGCACGTCTCCGGCCGAGACTCCGAGCGCTTCCGCGACCGCCTCTGCCGTGGAATGGGTGGTCTGGAAGCCGAAGGCCCCGGTGAAGCAGTTCGCGCCGCCGGAGTTGAGGATGACGGCCGCGACCCGGCCGTCTCTCACGACCTGCTCCGACCAGAGAACCGGGTTCGCCTTGGCGCGGTTCGAGGTGAAGACCGCGGCGGCGTCGAGGTTCGGCCCCTCGTTCACCACGAGCGCGAGATCGCGCGCGCCGGTGGACTTGAGGCCGGCGACGACGCCGGAGGCACGGAAACCGGCGGGGCGGGTGACGCTCACGGGGCGACTCCGTTCACGGTGAGCCCGGTCTGCTCGGGCAGGCCGAGGGCGATGTTGGTGGACTGGATGGCGGCACCCGCGGTGCCCTTGACGAGGTTGTCGAGGGCGGTGATCGCCACGACGCGCTCGGCGGCCTCGTCGACCGCGAGCCCGATGAGCGCGGTGTTCGCGCCGATGGTGTCGCTCACTTTGGGGAACGACCCCTCGGGCAGCAGCTGCACGAAGGGCTCGTCGGCATAGGCCAGCTCCCAGGCCGAACGCACGTCGGCCGCGCTGACGCCGGGCTGCAGACGGGCCGTGGAGGTGGCGAGGATGCCCCGGGCCATCGGCACCAGCACCGGCGTGAACGAGACGGAGACACGCTCCCCCGAGGCGCCGGTGAGGTTCTGGATGATCTCGGGCACGTGCCGATGCACGCCCCCGACGCCGTAGGCGTGCGCCGAGCCGAGCAGTTCGCTCGCGAGCAGGTCGGTGCGGAGCGTCTTGCCGGCGCCCGAAGGACCGACGGCGAGCACGGCCACGAGATCGGCCGGCTGGATGACGCCGGCCTGCAGCCCGGGCGCGAGGCCGAGGCTGACTGCGGTGACGTTGCAGCCGGGAACCGCGATCCGGTTGACTCCGACCAGGTTCTCGCGCTGCTTCGCACCCTCGGAGAGCACGAGTTCGGGAAGGCCGTAGGGCCACGAGCCGTGGTATTCGGACTTGTAGAACTGGGTCCAGGCATCCGCGCTCGTGAGGCGGTGGTCGGCACCGCAGTCCACGACGAGGCTCGCCTCGCCGAGTTCGTCGGCGATGGCGCCCGACTTGCCGTGCGGGAGCGCGAGGAAGACGATGTCGTGCCCGCGCAGCACCTCGGCCGTCGTCGGCTGCAAGACCATCCCGGCGTAGGAGCGCAGATGCGGCTGCACCGTGGTCAGCAGTTCACCCGCGTTCGCGTGCGCGGTGACGGTGCGCACCTCGAACTCGGGATGCGCCGCGAGCAGACGCAGCAGCTCGCCGCCCGCATAGCCGCTGGCACCCGCGATCGCAACTGAAAACACCATGAATCCAACCTACCCGCTCGAACAGACGGCTTTGAATTGCGCCGAACGGCCCGCCCACGCGAGCGCTGGGGGCCATTCGGCGCGCCCCGAGGAGAACATCACTCCCGGAGGGCCGCCGAGAACAGCTCGGCGGCGCGGGCGGCGCCCGCGAGCTTGGCCTCGCTGGCCTCCGCTGCCGTGAGGGTGCGGTCGGCCGCGCGGAAACGCAACGCGAAGGTCAGCGACTTCGAGGCATCCGGAAGACCGAATCCGCGATAGTCGTCGACGAGACGGATGTTCTCCAGCAGCTCGCCGGCCCCCTCCGCCACCGCACGCTCGACATCGCCCGCCGGCACCTCGGCGCCCACGACGAGCGAGAGGTCTTGGGTGGCGGCGGGGTATCCGCTGATCGGGGCCACCTCGATGGTGGATCCGGCGGCCGCGATGAGGGCGTCGAGGTCGAGCTCGGCCACCGCGACCACGCGCGGCAGGTCGAGCTCGTGGGTGAGGGCGGGCAGGATCTCTCCGGCGAAGCCGACGCTCACGGAGCCGAGTTCCGTCTCGACGAAGAGCTCGGCGGTGCGCCCGGGGTGAAGCGACTTGTGGTGACCCGTCTCGACGCGGAGGTCGACGGCGAGCGCCGACTCGAGCAGGTGCACCACGTCGAGCACGTCGGCGATGCCGGCAGGGACAGCGGGCTGCCCCGGCTGCTTGTCGACCGCGTTGCCGAGGACGAGCGCACCGATATGGCGGGGCTGCGGCGGGATGCCCGCGTGCAGCTCGCTCAGTTCGCCGTCGCTCGGCAGCGCGGCTCCGACGGGGAGCGTCTCCTGCCCGTAGGCCTGTCCGGCCTCGGGCTGGAACACCAGCCCGATCTCGAACAGGGCGAGATCGGTGAGCCCGCGCGAGAGGTTGCGGCGCGCGATGTCGAGGAGTCCGGGAACGAGCGAGGTGCGCAGCAGCGCCGCCTCGGAGTCGAGCGGGTTGGCCAGCCGGATGGCGGGCACCTCACCCTCGCCGGGGCTGCCGAACAGCGTGTTCTGCGTGGCGGTGAGGAACGGGTAGGCGAGCACCTCGGTGAGGCCGCCGGCCGCGAGCACGTCGGCCGTGCGACGGCGCGCGAGCTGCGAGACGGTGAGCCCGCGACCGGGAGGCGCGACGGGCAGCACGCTCGGGATGCGGTCGTAGCCCACGATACGGGCCACCTCCTCCGCGAGCGAGGCCTTGTCGGTCAGGTCGGGACGCCACGACGGCGGTGACACGACGAATCCGGCGGCCGTCTCCTCGACCTCGGCGCCGATCTCGCCGAGCGAGTGCGCGATGTCGTCGGGCGTGAAGTCGACGCCCACCAGGCGCTGCACGTAGCCGAACGGCAGCATGATCGAGCCGAGTTCCGGGTGCGCATGGTGCAGCGAGCCGAGACCGTCGGCCGTGCCCCCTGCGAGCGTCTCGAGCAGCTCGACCACCCGTGCGGCTGCGGGCTGGGCCACGGCCGGGTCGACTCCGCGCTCGAAGCGGCGCGAGGCCTCACTCGGCAGCTTGTGCCGGCGCGCGGTGCGGGCGATCGACACCGGGTCGAAGTTCGCGGCCTCGATCAGCACGTTCACGGTACGGTCGCCGATCTCGGTCGAGGCTCCGCCCATGACCCCGGCCAGGCCGATGGCGCCCCTGTCGTCGGCGATCACAAGGTCTTCGGGGTCGAGCTTGCGCGTCTGCCCGTCAAGGGTCTCGAGGGTCTCGCCCTCGGCCGCGCGACGCACGACGATGCCGCCCTGGAGCGCATCCAGGTCGTAGCCGTGGATGGGCTGGCCGAACTCGAGCATCACGTAGTTGGTGATGTCGACTACGAGCGAAAGGGAGCGGATGCCGGCGAGCTTCAGCCGGGAGACCAGCCACGCGGGCGACTTCACGGTCGGGTCGATGCCGCGCACCGTGCGCGTGACGAACACCGTGGCGCCGACGCGGCCGCGGATGGGCGCCTCGTCGTGGATCGACACCGGGAAGCCGGTGCCGGCCACGGGCGTCACGCGCGCCACCGGGTCACGGAAGGCCGCGCCGGTGGAGTGCGAGTACTCGCGTGCGATGCCGCGGATCGAGAACGCGTAGCCTCGATCGGGCGTGACGTTCACCTCGACGGCCGCATCGTCGAGGTTCAGCAGAGCCAGCGCATCCGTGCCCACCTCGGGGTCGAGACCGAGGGTGCTCAGGCGCAGGATGCCGTCGTGGTCCTCGCCCAGACCGAGCTCGCGGGCCGAGGCGATCATGCCGTCGGAGACGTGGCCGTAGGTCTTGCGGGCCGCGATGGCGAAGCCGCCGGGCAGCACCGCACCGGGCAGGGTGACGACGACCTTGTCACCGGCGAAGAAGTTGCCGGCGCCGCAGACGATGCCGCGCACGTCTGCTCCCCCGTCGGCGGCGGCCTGACCCTCGGGCGCCACGCGCACCTGGCACCAGCGAATGGTCTTGCCGTTGGACTGCGGCTCCTCCACGAACTCGAGCACCTGGCCCACGACGATCGGCCCCTGGAGATCGAAGTCGTGCGACCCCTCCTCCTCGAGCCCCACCTTCACCAGGGCGGCGTGGATGTCGTCGATCGAGGCCCCCACGGGCAGATCGACGTATTCGGCGAGCCAACTGATCGGCACTCGCATGACTAGACCACCATCCCGAACTGCTGAGAGAAGCGAACATCGCCCTCGACCATGTCGCGCATGTCGTTGAGGTCGTTGCGGAACTGGAGCGTGCGTTCGATGCCCATGCCGAAGGCGAAGCCCGAGAACTCGTCGGGATCGATTCCCGCCGAGCGCAGCACGTTGGGGTTGACCATGCCGCAGCCTCCCCACTCCACCCAGCGCGCCCCGCCCTTGGCGTTCGGCTGCCAGACGTCCATCTCGGCACTGGGCTCGGTGAACGGGAAGTAGTTCGGCCGCAGGCGGATCTTGGCCTCCTCGCCGAACATCTGCCGGGCGAAGTGCTCGAGGGTGCCGCGCAGGTGCGCCATGGTGAGGCCCTTGTCGATGGCGATGCCCTCGACCTGGCTGAAGACCGGGGTGTGCGTGGCGTCGAGTTCGTCGGTGCGGTAGACGCGACCGGGCGCGATGACATAGACCGGCAGCGCGCGCTCGAGCAGGCTGCGCACCTGCACCGGGCTGGTGTGGGTGCGGAGCACGAGATGCGACTCGACCGGCTCGACGAAGAAGGTGTCCTGCATCGCCCGCGCCGGGTGGTCGGCGTCGAAGTTCAGGGCGTCGAAGTTGAACCACTCGCTCTCGACCTCGGGGCCCTCCGCGACCTCCCAGCCCATGCCCACGAAGATGTCGGCGATGCGCTCTTGGAGCAGGGAGAGCGGATGGCGTGCCCCGATGCGGCGGCGGGTGGCGACGGCCGTCACGTCGATCGCCTCCTCGGCGAGGCGCTGAGCCTCCTCGAGCGCGACGACCTCGGCCTCGCGGGCGGCGATCGCCTGGGTGACCCGCGCCCGCGCCTGGCCCACGAGCTTGCCGGCGCTCGCGCGCTGTTCGGCCGGGACGGTCTTCATGAGGCCGTTCAGACGCGCGAGCGTCGACGCCTCTCCCGTGTGCTGGGAGCGCACGGTACGGAGTTCGGCCGAGGTCGTGGCGCCCGCGAGGGCGGCGAGGGCCTCATCGACGGCGTCGGCGACCGCGGACTCGGTGATTGCTTCTGGTTCAGACACGAGGCCCAAGTTTACCGACTACGAACGCAGGGCGAACGCGCTCTCGTAGAGGCACACGGATGCGGCGGTCGCGAGGTTGAGCGACTCGGCTTGCCCGTAGATCGGCAGCGACACCGCCCGATCGACGAGCGTCAGCAGCTCGTCGGGCAGCCCTCGGGCCTCGTTGCCGAACACCCACGCCGTGGGGTTGCCGAGGAGACCCGCCGTGCGCACGTCGAGCAGGTCGTCGCCCTTGATGTCGGCAGCCAGCGTCTGCAGACCGGCTTCACGGGCACGGGCGATGACGTCCTCCAGGGTCGCCTCCATCGCCACCGGGAGGTGGAAGAGCGACCCGGTGGTGGAGCGCACGACCTTCGGGTTGTAGAGGTCGACCGAACGGCCGGTGAGGATGACCGCGTCCGCACCCGCCGCATCCGCCGCCCGGATGATGGTGCCCGCGTTGCCGGGGTCGCGCACCTCTTCGAGAACGGCGATCAGGCGCGGCCCGGCGGCGAAAATGTCCTTGACCGCGGTGGGGAACTGGCGGCACACGGCCACGAAGCCCTGCGGCGTCACCGTGTCGGCCATCGCGTCGAGCACGTGCTCGGTGACGAACTCCACGTCGAGGCCGGCGTCGGAGGCGCTCTGCGCGATGCCCGTGTAGCGCTCGAGCGCCGTCGGAGTCGCGAAGAGCTCCACCACGAGCTCGGGGCTGTAGGTCAGGGCCTCGGAGACGGCCTGCGGGCCCTCCAAGAGAAAGAGCCCGGTCTCGGACCGGGCTCCCTTCTTGGCGAGTTTCGCCACTGCCCGAACGCGCGGTGATCGCGGATTGTCAAGCATTGGCGCTCTCTTCAGTTGTGCTGATGGCGTTTACGCGGCGGTCTTCGGCGCCGAGGTGTCGGCGGGGAGAGCAGCCTTGGCGCTCGCGACGATCGACGCGAAGGTCGCGGGCTCGTTCACGGCGAGCTCGGCGAGGATGCGGCGGTCGACCTCGATGCCAGCCAGGGCGAGACCCTGGATGAGGCGGTTGTAGGTCAGGCCGTTCGCACGCGAGGCCGCGTTGATGCGCTGGATCCAGAGGCGACGGAAGTCGCCCTTGCGCGCACGGCGGTCACGGTAGGAGTAGACGAGGGAGTGAGTGACCTGCTCCTTGGCCTTGCGGTAGAGGCGCGACCGCTGACCGCGGTAGCCCTCGGCGCGCTCGAGGATGACGCGACGCTTCTTGTGAGCGTTGACCGCCCTTTTGACTCTTGCCATTGTTCTTTATTCCTTCGTGGTCTCGGTCGGCTGCTGCAGTGGTGACTACAGGCCGAGAAGCTTCTTGGCGACCTTGCTGTCAGCCTTGGACAGCTGCTGGTCCTGGTTCAGGCGAGCCTTGCGCCCCGGGGCCTTGACCTCCAGGTTGTGGCGCATGCCGGCCTGCTGCTTCATCAGCTTGCCGGTTCCGGTGACCTTGAAACGCTTCTTGGCACCGGAGTGCGTCTTCATCTTGGGCATGGGGTTCTCCTTGTGTTGTTCGGGCTTGTCGCGGCCGGAACGGCCGGGATGGGCTTCTACTCGGCCGAGGCGGCCGGAGTGGCCGGCGCCTGGTCGGAGTTCTGGGGGGCGGGCGCGTCGTTGTCGTGCGAGCGGGCCTTCGAGGCGTCGCGCTTGGCGTTCGCCTCGGCCTTGGCTTCGGACTTGTTCTTCAGCGGGCCGATGACCATGACCATGTTGCGGCCGTCGATGGTGGGGCTGGACTCGACGGTGCCGAACTCGGACACGTCTTCGGCGAAGCGCTGCAGCAGGCGCACACCCTGATCGGGGCGCGACTGCTCGCGACCGCGGAAGAGGATCATCGCCTTCACCTTGTCGCCGGCCTTCAGGAAGCCCTCGGCGCGCTTGCGCTTGGTCTCGTAGTCGTGCACGTCGATCTTCAGACGGAAACGCACCTCTTTGAGGATGGTGTTCGCCTGGTTGCGACGGGCTTCCTTCGCCTTCTGCGCGGCTTCGTACTTGAACTTTCCGTAGTCCATGATCTTCGCGACCGGGGGCTTGGAATTGGGTGCGACCTCGACGAGGTCGAGATCCGCTTCCTGGGCAAGCCGAAGGGCGACGTCGATGCTGACGACGCCGACCTGCTCGCCGCCCGGACCCACGAGGCGGACCTCGGGGACACGGATACGGTCGTTGGTACGGGGATCGCTGATGCGTTACTCCTTAGTTTCGTGTGTGTTCACGAAAGCAAGGGAATCCCGCGTGCGCACTCCGGTCACCCGCAGCACACACAACTACAAACCACACCCAAGCTCTGTGTCGTTGTCTCGGCCGGAGGCCGAACCATCAACACAGGGAGTGCATTCGACCCGGTAACCTAATGAAGCGGTATGCGCGGGTGGGAGATTCTCCACTTTCGTACTGAGACCATTGGTCCCAGAGCCTCAGAGAGTCTAGCAGAGACTCGCCGAAACAGTAAGGATGTCTCGCGATGAGCGATTTCGACGAAGCCGATGCCATCCGGGACATCGCCGAGGTGCCCGCCATCGAGGTCATCACCACGACCGCGGTGCACCTGATGAGCGCCGCCGCCGTGAAGTGCGGCCTCGCCGACGACCCGTCGGTGCAGAGCGACCTCGATGAGGCCCGCAAGCTCATCACGGCGCTCGCGGGGCTCGTGACCGCATCCGCGCCCTTCCTCGGCGACCAGCACGCCCGGAGCCTGCGCGACGGCCTGCGTTCGCTGCAGCTCGCGTTCCGCGAGGCCTCCCCCATCCAGGACCCGATCGGCGAAGGCCCCGGCGAGAAGTACACCGGCCCCGTCAGCTGAGCCGGTTCAGGATGCGGTGAGCCGCACCCCGAGGGAGTCCACCCGCTCGGCGATGGTGGCGTCGGCCGCCCAGCTCGTCTGCAGGCGCGCGACGAGGGCGTTCAGCTGCGCCTGATCGAGTCCCGGGACGAGTGCGACGACGACCTGCACCTCGGGGCCGCGGAAGAGGGCATCCGGATCGCCCGGCTCGAGCCGGAGGCCGGCCACGGCGGGCTCTTCGGCCACCGAGGCGGCGAAAGCCTCGGCCACCACGGGGTCCAGAGGAGCGGGAGTCCACGGGAGGTCTTGCGCGAGCGCCCACACGGCCGGGCGCCGCAGGACGAACTCGGTGGGCGAAGCGGGGTCGAGGACAACGAGCTCCGTCCCCTCGGCCGCCGCTGCGAGGGCCGCGCGGCGGGCCTCGACGGGAATGGGACGCGCCTTCGGGTTCCATGCGGAGAGGGCGGCGACAGAGGTGAAGGCCGGGAGGACGCGGCGGCCGTCCGGGGCGGCGACCGTCACCAGTGAGAGCTCCTGGGTCTTGTCGACGCGAAGACCGGCGTCCGTCACACCCTCCTCGCCGGCGTGGGCGACGAGCGGCACCAGCAGGCGGACGCCGCGCAGAGCGTCGACGACATCGACCTGTGCGCCGGCGCCGGCCCGGAAGCGCTCGATCGCCGCGGTCAGCTCCGCCGGCGCGCTGCCGTCGTCGGTCTCGCTGCCGTGGGATTCGAAGTGCCTGCCCTTCCAGGGCTGACCCGCCGAATCGGTCAGCCGGGGGTCGTGCTCAGTCAGAGGCCACGTCCAGCGCTTCGGCGAGCGTGAAGGCTCCCGCGTAGAGCGCGCGGCCCACGATCGCTCCCTCGAGGCCGAGGGGCACGAGAGCGCGCAGCTCGGCGAGGTCGTCGAGGCTCGAGATGCCGCCGGAGGCGATGACGGGGCGCGAGGTGCGCTCCATCACCTGGCGGAGCAGCTCGATGTTCGGGCCCTTGAGCGTGCCGTCCTTCGTGACGTCGGTGACGACGTACCGTGCGCATCCGGCCTCTTCGAGGCGCTCCATGACCTGCCAGAGGTCTCCGCCGTCTTCCGTCCAGCCACGGGCGGCGAGGGTGGTGCCGCGCACGTCGAGTCCGACAGCGATGGCGTCGCCGTACTGCGCGATGACGCTCGCGGCCCACTCCGGGTTCTCGAGGGCGGCGGTGCCCAGGTTGATGCGCTTCGCACCGGATTCGAGGGCCGTCTCGAGACTCGCGTCGTCGCGGATGCCGCCCGAGACCTCGACGTTGACCCCCTTGGCCTGGCGGATGACCTTCTTGATGATGCCGAGGTTGTTGCCGCGACCGAAGGCCGCGTCGAGGTCGACGAGGTGGATCCACTCCGCGCCCTGCGAGATCCAGTCGGCGGCGGCGTCGACCGGATCGCCGTGGTTGGTCTCGGTGCCGGCCACGCCCTGGGTCAGGCGCACCGCCTTGCCGTCGGCCACGTCGACCGCGGGGAGGAGCACGAGGCCCGGTGCTTTGTTGAACTCGCTCATTGCCTGATTCCTTGTTCGGTGCTTGATCTGCGGTCCGGCGGCGGACCCCACGCGATCGTAGCGATTCGTGCGCCTCGCGTCGAAACGGCCGCGGACCCTAGTTCAGAGTGCCGAGCCAGTTCGACATCAACCGGATGCCGGCCTCACCCGACTTCTCGGGGTGGAACTGGGTGGCCGAGAGCGGACCGTTCTCCACCGCGGCGACGAAACGCGAGCCGTGCTCGGCCCAGGTGACCAGCGGCGGTCGGTGGGTCTTGTCGGGCGTCAGCTCCCATTGCTGAGCGGCGTAGGAGTGCACGAAGTAGAAGCGCTCGTCGCGGATGCCGTCGAAGAGCACGGAGTCCGCCGGCGCATCCACGGTGTTCCAGCCCATGTGGGGAACGACCTCGGCTTCGAGCAGCTCGACGACGCCGGGCCACTCGGCGAGCCCCTCGGTCTGCACTCCGCGCTCGATCCCCTCGGCGAAAAGCACCTGCATTCCCACGCAGATGCCGAGCACCGGGCGGCCACCGGCGAGGCGCTTGTCGATGATCTCGCCGCCGCGCACGGCGTTGAGCTGGGTGATCACCGCGTCGAAGGCGCCGACGCCCGGCACGACGAGGCCATCGGCCTCGAGCGCGGCCACGCGGTCGGCCGTGACGGTGACCTCGGCACCCGCGCGCTCGAGCGCTTTCGCGGCCGAGTGGATGTTGCCGCTGCCGTAGTCGAACAGCACGACGTTCGGGCGGCTCATCGGAGAACGCCGATCACAGCGCGCCCTTGGTGGACGGCACACCGCTCACCAGGGGGTCGAGCGCCTTGGCCTGGCGGAACGCCCGCGCGAAGGCCTTGAACTCCGCCTCGGCGATGTGGTGCGGGTCACGGCCGCCGAGCACGGTGACGTGCACGGTGAGCCCGGCATTGAAGGTGATGGCTTCGAACACGTGGCGGACCATGGAACCCGTGAAGTGCCCGCCGATGAGGTGGAACTCGAAACCGGCGGGTTCGCCGGTGTGCACGAGGTACGGGCGGCCCGAGATGTCGACAACGGCCTGCACGAGCGCCTCGTCGAGCGGCACGAGGGCGTCGCCGAACCGCGAGATGCCCGACTTGTCGCCGAGCGCCTGACGGATGGCCTGCCCGAGCACGATGCCGATGTCCTCGACCGTGTGGTGCACGTCGATCTCGATGTCGCCCTTCGCGCGCACCGTCAGATCGGTGAGCGAGTGCTTCGCGAAGGCGGTGAGCAGGTGGTCATAGAACGGCACCGAGGTCTGGATGTCGGAGACGCCGGTGCCGTCGAGGTCGAGACTCAGCTCGATCGACGATTCGCTGGTCTCCCGCCGGAGCTGCGCGGTGCGGGGTGCGGTCATGACGCCATCCTATCGACGGTGAGTTCGCGCATCGCGTCGAGGAAGGCGGTGGTCTCGGCGGCGGTGCCCGCGCTCACCCGGAGGTGCCCCGGGATGCCGAGGTTGCGGATGATGATCCCTCGGTCGAGGAGCTGCTGCCACAGCCACTCCGGGTCGTCGACGCCGCCGAAGAGCACGAAGTTCGCCTCGCTGGGCCACGGCGTGTAGCCGAGCTCGGTGAGAACCGTCACGATGCGGTCGCGCTGGGCCTTGATGTCGTCGACCATCGCGAGCATCTCGGGCGCGTGCGCGAGCGCGGCGACGGCGGCGGCCTGCGTGAGAGCCGACAGGTGGTAGGGCAGGCGAACCAGGCGGAGCGCATCCGTCACCGCCGGATCAGCCGCCAGATATCCCAGACGTGCCCCTGCGAAGGCGAAGGCCTTGCTCATGGTGCGCGAGACGATCAGGCGCGGACGGCCCTCGAGCAGCGTGAGTGCGCTCGGACGGCCACTGGGCATGAACTCGGCATAGGCCTCGTCGACCACGACGACACCGTCGAAGGCGTCATAGGCGGCCACGATGGTGTCGAGGCCGAGCCCGGTGCCGGTGGGGTTGTTGGGGGCACAGAAGAACACGATGTCGGGCTTCGTGCGCTCGATCCACTCGACCGCGGTCGCAGGCGAGATGAGGTAGTCGGCGTCGCGCTGACCCGCGATCCATGCCGTGCCGGTGGACGCCGCGATGATCGAGTGCATCGAGTAGGTGGGAGGGAAGCCGAGAACCGAACGCCCCGGACCGCCGAATGCCTGCATGATCTGCTGCAGCACTTCGTTCGAGCCGTTGGCCGCCCAGATGTTCTCGCGGCTCAGACCTTCGCCGAGGTACCCGGCGAGGGAGTCGCGCAAGGCCGTGAACTCCCGGTCGGGGTAACGATTGACCGTGAGGAGCTCACGGGCTATCGCCTCGATGATGTCGCGCGCCACGTCTTCGGGAATCGGATGCGTGTTCTCGTTGACGTTGAGTTCGACCGGAAGGTGCAGGTGCGGAGCGCCATACGGGCTCAGACCGCGCAGGTCGTCTCGAATGGGCAGGTCATCGAGGGAGGTCACTGAAGAATTCTACCCAAGGCCGCCCGACGGTTCTGCGTGGATGAAGCTGCGCGCGCTGCGCCTCAGCGGGCGATGTCGGCGGGGATGGCGATGCGCTGGCCGGGCTGCACCGCCGAGTCGGTGAGCTGGTTCAGGCTCACGATCTCGGCGATGACGTCACGCGGGTCGGCCGCAGGGGCCAACGACTCGGCGATGCCCCAGAGGCTCTGCCCGGCCTGCACCGTCAGGTAGTGGAAATCAGAGGCGCTGCCCGTGCCCGTGGCGACCGCCGAGCCGCCGCCGAAGAGCGCGAGCGAAGCGAGCACGCCGACGACGGGGAGAGCGATCAGGGCCGCGAGCACCTTGCGGCCGCGGGCCGTGATGTGAAGGCGCCCGGTCTGGAGACGCGTCGCGGGAGCGTGTGCGGTGCCGAACGGTGCTGCAATGCTCATGATTTCCTCCTGAAGAATTCGCATCGGTGCTCGGCCGGGAGCACCGATGCGAAGCTGTGTTCCGAATATATATTCGATTAATGTGTTCGTCAACCGGATCTTTGCGGAAAATGCCGCGACACACTCGAAGACATGTGCGTATTCGAGCAGTTCTCGGATACAGTTTCGATCGACAGGTGAACTCAATCACCAGCCACCGACATCGGGGGTGGCGGAGACCAGAAAGCAGGTAGACGTGGCGAACGACTCGGGACGCACTCGGCGGCGCAAGAGCCTGAGCGACAAGCAGCTCGCCATCCTGGATGTCATCCAGCGCTCGGTCGTGGCACGCGGCTATCCGCCGAGCATGCGCGAGATCGGCGACGCGGTCGGTCTCGCCTCGCTCTCCAGCGTGACCCATCAGCTGAACCAGCTCGAGCTCAGTGGCTACCTTCGGCGCGACCCCAACCGGCCGCGCGCGATGGAGGTGCTCATCGACATGCCCACCCTCGACGACGCACCCTCCCCAGATGCCGACTCCGCGCCTCCGGTGGGCGACGCCGCGCTCGTGCCGCTCGTGGGCCGGATCGCCGCGGGCATCCCGATCACCGCCGAGCAGCAGGTCGACGAGGTCTTCCCCCTCCCCCGTCAGCTCGTCGGCAACGGCGAGCTCTTCATGCTCAAGGTCGTCGGCGAATCGATGATCGACGCGGCCATCTGCGACGGGGACTGGGTGGTCATCCGGCAGCAGAGCACGGCCGAGAACGGCGACATCGTGGCCGCCATGCTCGACGAGGAGGCCACGGTGAAGGTGTTCCGTCAGCGGGACGGCCACACCTGGCTGCTCCCCCGCAACACCAACTTCGAGCCCATCCTCGGCGACTTCGCGACCGTGCTCGGCAAGGTCGTGGCCGTTCTCAGAGCGGTCTGACCACCTCGCGAGACCCCGAAATCCGCCCTAAGACCGAGGTCTTGGGGCGGATTTCGTCGTCTCGGCGGGATGATCGCCACGCGGGGTGCGGATGCTCAGCGAGAGACCGCGAACTCCACCAGGCGCTCCTCGAACTCCGGATTCACGAGGGCACGCACGTGCGTGCCCGATTCCTCGTAGTCGGTGCTCAGCACGGTGTTCTTCTCGTGCAGCAGCGTCACGAGGTCGCCGCGCTCGTACGGCACGAGCAGCTCCACCTCGACGCTCGGCCGCGGGATCATCTCGTCGATGCGCGCCAGCAGCTCCGGGATGCCCTCGCCCGATCGCGCCGACACGAACACCGCCGTGGGCTCGAGCCCGCGCAGCACCAGCCGGTCGTCGTCGGTCACGAGGTCGCTCTTGTTGAACACCACGATCTCGGGGATGTCCCGAGCTCCGGCCTCACCGAGCACGTCGCGCACCGTGGCGATCTGGCCGGCAGGGTCGGGGTGCGATCCGTCGACGACGTGCACCACCACATCCGACTCGGCCACCTCTTCGAAGGTCGATCGGAAGGCCTCGACCAGCTGGTGCGGCAGCGCACGCACGAAGCCCACCGTGTCGGCGAGCGTGTACGGGCGCCCGTCGGCCGTGGCCGACTTGCGCACCGTCGCATCGAGGGTTGCGAAGAGGGCGTTCTCGACGAGCACCCCCGCGCTCGTCACGCGGTTGAGCAGCGAGGACTTTCCGGCGTTCGTGTAGCCCACGATCGCCACGCTCGGCACCGCGTTGCGCTTGCGGTTGGCCCGCTTGGCCTCACGGGCCGGCTTCATGGCCACGATCTGCTTGCGCAGCTTCGCCATGCGGGTGTGGATGCGCCGGCGATCGAGTTCGATCTTCGTCTCACCGGGGCCGCGGGAACCCATTCCGGCTCCTGCGCCACCCACCTGGCCGCCGGCCTGCCGGGACATCGAGTCACCCCAGCCGCGGAGCCTGGGCAGCAGGTACTCGAGCTGCGCGAGCTCCACCTGCGCCTTGCCCTCGCGACTCTTGGCGTGCTGGCTGAAGATGTCGAGGATGACGGCCGTGCGGTCGATCACCTTGACCTTCACCACGTCTTCGAGCGCGCGACGCTGGCTGGGCGCGAGTTCGGTGTCGGCGATCACGGTGTCGGCACCGAGGCTCGCCACGATGGCTCGCAGCTCCTCGGCCTTGCCTTTGCCGAAGTAGGTGCTGGGGTCGGGATGCGGCCGGCGCTGCAGCAAGCCGTCGAGAACGGCGGCGCCCGCGGTCTCGGCGAGAGCTGCGAGCTCGCGCAGTGAGTTCTCGGCATCGTCGAGCGAGCCCTGCGAGTAGACGCCGATGATCACGACGTTCTCCAGCCTCAGCTGGCGGTACTCGACCTCGGTGACGTCTTCGAGCTCGGTCGAGAGCCCCGCCACCCGGCGGAGCGACTGGCGGTCTTCGCGGTCGAACTGGTCGCCGTCGTAGCCGTGACCCGGCGCATCCGCCGTCTCGGTGCGCTGGAGCGCCTGGGCCGAGCCGGGGGCGAAGAGCGAGAAGCCGCTCGAACGGGATTCGGCGCGAGCCAGCACCCGGGCGACGACGTCGTCACCGGTGGATTCGGGATCCGCGGTCGTGTGGTCTGACATTGCAGTCAAGACTAGTCTCCTTGTTTGCTAGATTCCCTCTATGGATGGCGAGCACTACTTCTCCGCGCAGCCCGCCGGAGAGCTCTCCCTGCGGGAGATCGGCGTGACTCTGGCCGGCTCTCCGTACCGCCTCACGACGGCGTCGGGCGTGTTCAGCCCCGACCGGATCGATGCCGGAACCCAGGTTCTGCTGGCGAACGCGCCCACTCCCCCACCCGGCGGGAATCTGCTCGATCTCGGGTGCGGTTGGGGGCCTGTCTCGTTGACTCTCGCCCTGAAGTCACCGCGTGCAACGGTGTGGGCGGTCGATGTCAACGAGCGCGCTCTGGATCTGGTTCGTCGGAATGCTCACATCATGGGTCTCGAGAATATCAACGCCTGCCGTCCGGAAGATGTTCCCGCTGATCTCGGTTTCACCACGATCTGGTCGAATCCGCCGATCCGGGTCGGCAAGAACGAGCTGCACGCGATGCTGGAGCACTGGCTGCCGAGACTCGACGCAGGGTCGGATGCCTGGCTCGTCGTGCAGAAGAACCTCGGCTCCGATTCGCTGCAGCGGTGGCTCGACACCGAGTTCCCGGGGCTCACGGTGGCGCGCACCACCACCAACAAGGGGTACCGCGTGCTGCGGGTGCGCAAGCGGGCCTGAGCCGGGTCAGGCGACCGAGAGATCGCCCTCGTAGACGAGTTCCGCCGGCCCGGAGAGGGCCACGTGCTCGCCGTCCTCGGTCGGGAACATCCGAACCCCCACGACACCACCCGGAACGGCCACGCTCCAGTTGTTGGGTGCACCAGCCCCGGCCCAGTGTCGCGTCGCAAGCGCCGCCGCCGCCGCACCCGTACCGCAGGAGAGCGTCTCGCCGCTGCCGCGCTCGTGCACACGCATCCGGATGTGTCCGACGCCATCGCGCACCAGGGGGTCGCCGGGAACTACGAACTCGACGTTCGCGCCTTCCTGAGGCAGCGGTTCCAGGTGCGGGATGAAGCTGAGGTCGGCGGCGTCGAGCTCGTCGTCGTCGGCCAGCGCGACGACCACGTGGGGGTTGCCCACGTTGATGCCCAGACCGGGCCGCGCGACCGGAAGGTTCTTGGCGCGCACGAGCGGCTCGCCGCCATCCAGCCGCCAGCGGCCGAGGTCGACCTGGAAGCCGAGCTTGTTGCGCTGCACGTCGCGCACGCCGCCGCGGGTGCCGATGACGAGGGTCTCGCCGGGGGCCAGGGTGGCCAGATCGTTGTCGAGGAGATAACGGGTATAGACGCGGATGCCGTTGCCGCACATCTCGGAGAGCGATCCGTCGGCGTTGTAGTAGTCCATGAACCATTCGGCTGCCGGGTCTTCGGCCAGGGCCGCTTTGCCCGCCTCGAGGCTCTTCGAGCGCACCACACGCAGCAGACCGTCGGCTCCGACGCCGAAATGGCGGTCGCAGATGGCCGCGATCTGAGTGGGGCTGAGGTCGATCTCACCGTCGGGATCGGTGAACAGCACGAAATCGTTTCCGGTGCCCTGGCCCTTGGTGAAGTGCAGCTCGGCTGGCATGGATTCAGTCTAGAGCCGCGCGGATGGCGGCCTGCACGCTGTCCGCCTGCAGCGGATCGGCATCGATCGCGTTCGGGTAGCGCTTGAACCAGCTGACCTGGCGGCGGGCGTACCGCCGGGTGAGAGCCTGCGCCTCGGCGATGGCCTCCGCCCTGGACTGACGCCCGTCGAACACGGCGAGAGCCTGCGCGTAGCCGATGGCACGCGCCGCCGTGGTGCCCTCGCGCAGACCCGCAGGGAGCAGAGCGGCGACCTCGTCGACGAGGCCGGCGGCCCACATCCGCTCGACGCGGGCATCCAAGCGGGGCACGAGCACCTCTCGGGTCATGCCGAGCCGGATGATCGTGGCCGGGTGCCGGAGAACGGGCTCGTCGGGCAGGGTACCGCTGAGCGGTTCGCCAGTGAGCTCCACCACCTCGAGAGCGCGCACCAGGCGGCGGGCGTTGAACTGGCCGATGGATGCGGCGGCCACCGGATCGATGGCCTTCAGCCGCTCGTAGAGCGCGCGGGCACCGCCGGTCTCGGCGTCGGCTTCGAGGCGGGCTCGCACACGCTCGTCGCGCGCCGGGAAGCGGAAGTCGTAGATCACGGAGGAGACATAGAGCCCCGAACCGCCGACGAGGATCGGCACGGCTCCACGGGAGAGGATGTCGTCGACGGCGGCGCGCGCCTCACGCTGATAGGCCGCGACGGAGGCGTCGTCGGTGACCGCCAGGACATCCAAGAGGTGGTGGGGCACTCCTCGACGCTCGGCGGGCGCGAGCTTGGCGGTGCCGATGTCCATGCCGCGGTAGAGCTGCATCGCGTCGGCGTTCACGATCTCGGCGCGTCGACCACGCGCAGTCAACTGCTCGGCGAGGTCGAGCGAGAGCTCGGACTTGCCGGTGCCGGTGGCGCCGACGACGGCGATCAGACGAGGAGCGCCGGCCTGTCGCGTGACCCCGGACCGTGTGCTGGGCGCGCTCTCCGCGGAACCGGACGCAGGATCGACAGGCACCGCCTAGTCGCGGAGGTCGTCGGTCGGGCTGTAGATGGGCACCGTGGCCACGGAGTGCGCACCGGCCGCCGGCAGCGCGCTGGGTGCGACCCGCAGGGTGGGCAGACCGAGAGAGACACGCGCGACCGAGCCGCCTGGGCCCGATGCTCCCGCGGGGGCCGGCACCGCGCAGGATGCCGCTTGTGCGCGGTCCCAGGCGTCGCCGGCGCGAGTGGCACGCACCTCGAGCGGCGACCCGTCGGAGTCGGCGATGAGGTGGAACGGCGCCGCCTGCGTGATCGTGACCGACACCATGTCCCCCGGGCGTGGACGCAGGGAGCCCTCGGGGACTTCGAAGTGCACCAGCCGGCTGTCCTGGGCGCGACCGCTCATCCGGTTCGTCGCCGAATCCTTACGGCCTTCTCCGTTCGCCACCAGCAGCTCGACCTGCCGGCCGACGAGCTTCTGGTTCTCCTCGAAGGAGATGTGGTCTTGGAGGGCGACGAGCCGCTCGTAACGCTCCTGCACGATCTCATGCGGAACCTGATCGGGCAGCGTGGCAGCCGGTGTTCCGGGGCGGATCGAGTACTGGAAGGTGAAGGCCGAGGCGAACCGGGCTTCCTCCACCACGCGCATGGTCTCGAGGAAGTCCTCTTCGGTCTCGCCGGGGAAGCCCACGATGATGTCGGTGCTGATGGCGGCGTTCGGGATCTTCTCGCGAACCCGCTCGAGGATGCCGAGGAACTTCGCCGAACGGTAGGAGCGGCGCATCGCACGCAGGATGCGGTCGGACCCCGACTGCAACGGCATGTGCAGCTGCGGCATGACCGACGGCGTCTCGGCCATCGCGTCGATGACGTCGTCGGTGAACGCCGCCGGATGGGGGCTCGTGAAGCGGATGCGCTCGAGTCCCTCGATGGCACCCGCGGCCCGCAGGAGCTTGCTGAAGGCGAAGCGGTCGCCGAACTCGACGCCGTAGGAGTTGACGTTCTGGCCGAGCAGGGTGACCTCGACGGCCCCGTCGTCGACCAGGTACTGGATCTCGCTGAGGATCTCGCCCGGCCGGCGGTCTTTCTCCTTGCCGCGGAGCGAGGGCACGATGCAGAAGGTACAGGTGTTGTTGCATCCGACCGAGATGGACACCCAGCCGCTGTAGGTGGAATCGCGCTTGGTGGGCAGCGTCGAGGGGAAGGTCTCGAGCGACTCGAGGATCTCGATCTGGGCGGCCTCGTTGTGCCGGGCTCGTTCGAGCAGGCTCGGCAGGGAACCCATGTTGTGCGTGCCGAACACCACGTCGACCCAGGGTGCCTTGTCGAGGATGACGTTCTTGTCCTTCTGAGCGAGGCACCCGCCCACCGCGATCTGCATGCCCTCGTGCCGGCGCTTCACCGAGGCGAGGTGACCCAGATTGCCGTAGAGCTTGTTGTCGGCGTTCTCCCGCACCGCGCAGGTGTTGATCACCACGACGTCGGCCTCGACACCGTCGGCCTTCACATACCCGGCCGCTTCGAGCGACCCGCTCAGCCGCTCCGAGTCGTGCACGTTCATCTGGCAACCGAAGGTGCGCACCTCATAGGTGCGGGCACGACCGGTGGCATCACGCGAGGCGGTCGAGGCCTCGATGATCGTGGGTGCTTCGCTCACAGTGCTCATGGTGAGACAAGTCTACGAGCACAAGGTCAGCGGAATCGCGGGAGCCCGGTCGAACGCCTCGTCGCCATCGCCCGGCGCGTGACCTCGCGCACCACGCCCGATGCGAAACCGCGACGGGTGAGGAACCCGACCAGCCGGCGCTCGGCCGTGGCGTCGTCGTACGAGGCGAGCTGACCGATCCGCTTCACCGCGGCCTCCAGGGCGAGCGTGAACTCGTGGTCGTCGTCGAGCTGCTCGAGTGCCTCGTTCACCACCGACACCGGAATCTTGCGGGCGACGAGTTCACGGAAGATGACCTGCCGGCTCTTGTGATTGCGCTCGCTGAGCCGCTCGACCAGCGCCTCGGCGAGCTCGACGTCGTTCAGGTAGCCGAGCTCCCGGTAGCGCGCCACGAGCACCACGGCCTCTTCATCGGAGGCGCCCTGCGCCATCAGCAGCGCGTGCGTCTCGTCGGCCGAGAGCTGCCGCCGGCCGAGGGCGCGCACCACCGTGTCACTCACTCGCTCGAGACGCTCCTCGTCGGAGACCGCATCCGGCTCCACCGCCGCGAGACCGGTGAACTCAACGGTCGATCTGGGTTTCTCCCGACCGCCCGACGACGGGTGGGCCTCGAAGCCGGTCGGCACCGGGCCACGGCCCCGCCGCACGGCATCGAGGCTCACGACGTCGTTCATGCGGATCAGGCGCCCTTCCGCGAGGCGATCTTGGGCGCAATCGGCTCGACGTTGCCGGCAGCGACCGCCGCCGCGGCAGCCGCGGCCCCGACCTCGCCGATGCCGAGCTTCGCCAGGATCTTGTTCTCGATCTCGAGCGCCACATCGGGGTTCTCAGTGAGGAAGCGGCGGGAGTTCTCTTTGCCCTGGCCGAGCTGGTCGCCGTCGTAGGTGTACCACGCCCCCGACTTGCGCACGATCTCGTGCTCGACGCCGAAGTCGATCAGGCTGCCCTCGCGCGAGATGCCGATGCCGTAGAGGATGTCGAACTCCGCCTGTTTGAAGGGCGGCGCCATCTTGTTCTTGACCACCTTCACCCGAGTGCGGTTGCCGACCGCCTCGGTGCCCTCCTTGAGGGTCTCGATACGGCGGATGTCGAGACGCACCGAGGCGTAGAACTTCAGCGCCTTTCCACCGGCGGTGGTCTCGGGGCTGCCGAAGAACACGCCGATCTTCTCGCGGAGCTGGTTGATGAAGATCATGGTGGTGTTGGTCTGGCTGAGGCCACCGGTGAGCTTACGGAGCGCCTGAGACATGAGGCGCGCCTGGAGACCCACGTGGGAGTCGCCCATCTCGCCTTCGATCTCGGCGCGGGGCACGAGTGCCGCCACCGAGTCGATGACGATCAGATCGATCGACCCGGAGCGCACGAGCATGTCGGCGATCTCGAGAGCCTGCTCCCCCGTGTCGGGCTGCGAGACGAGCAGGGCATCGATGTCGACGCCGAGCTTCTTGGCGTATTCGGGGTCGAGCGCGTGTTCCGCGTCGATGAAGGCGGCGATGCCTCCGGCGCGCTGCGCGTTCGCGATGGCGTGCAGGGTGAGCGTCGTCTTACCCGACGACTCCGGGCCGTAGATCTCGACGATGCGACCACGGGGCAGACCCCCGATGCCGAGCGCGACATCCAGCGCGATCGATCCGGTCGGAACGACCTCGACGGGCGCGCGATCGTCGCTGCCCAGCCGCATGACCGAGCCCTTGCCGAACTGGCGGTCGATCTGGGCGAGTGCGGTTTCGAGTGCTTTCTCACGATTTGCGTCTGACGGCATCTCGGTCTCCTTTTGATCGTTGTGCGGCCGGGTCGGCTGCGTCGGTGTGCCCACAGGCTGTCGTGTGCGTTCGATCTTCCGAACGGCAACGACAAGGCGTTCACGGGATTGCTCGAACAACATCCACGCTAGAGAGACCGTCCGACATCACGTCGGGGATCCATCGATCTGTGGAGAACTGTTTCGATTCTCTCGCTGTGCAGAACACTACCGAAGTCCGAACATACCTTCGAGACAAATGCGGCGTGTCGGCGACGAAAAAGGCCCCCGGCGTACCGGGGGCCTTTCGAAACTGCTTCGGTGTTCAGCCGCGGGGCTGGGCGGGAAGCCCCGCCCCATGTCGTCTCGTCAGCGGCACATCCGCTGCCTGGCACACCGCGAGCCACACCTCTCGCGGGGGGATGCCTGACGCCAACGCCTGCTCGGGCGTTCGGTCTCCGAGGCCGACGAGCACGAGATCGCTCGTGACAACCTGACCGTAGGCCACACCGAACTCGTCGGTGATCGCCTGCCGGAACTCGCTCAGCCGCACTACCGGGCGACGAGATCCGCGTCGAAGTCGGCGACGAACTCGTCGGGAACGGTGTCGGGGATCGGGTCGATTCCCTCCACGATCGCCAGACGGTCTCCGACTTCGCGCATGATGACCGAGATGGGCGTGTCGAGAGCATCGGCCACCGACGCGAGGATCTCGCTCGAAGCCTCTTTCTGGCCTCGCTCGACCTCACTCAGGTAGCCGAGCGCGACGCTCGCCTTGCTGGCCACTTGACGAAGGGTGCGCCCCTTCTGCAGGCGGAAGTCCCGAAGCACGTCGCCGATTTCCTGACGAACTAGAATCATTGGACCCTCCTTGCGTTCCCGTCACGGTCATTTCGAGTGGCACCCGAACCGCTGGTCGACAGTGGTTCGTAGCAGAAACTCTAGACGACGGGGACTGGACATATCTTGTGAATGACATCAGATGTAACGAGATCGAAACGCGTCGCATTCCCGGCCGGTTTCATCCCAGGGATTCTTCCAGAATCACCAGCGCGTGCTGCACGACCCCGACCCTCACCGCGTTCCGGTCACCGGTGATGCGAAGGGGGAAACTCCGCACCTCTCCCCCGATCGCGAGCCCCACGAAGGCTGTTCCCGGCTCGTGTCCGTCATGGGATTCCGGGCCGGCGACGCCCGTCGTCGAGAGCCCGATGAGCGCGGGCTCGCCCCCGACGGCCAGGGCGGTGCGAACGCCGACCGCCATCTGCATCGCGACATCCGGATGCACGGGGCCGTGTGCCGAGAGCACCTCCGCGTCCACACCCAGCACGGTGTGCTTGATCGCGGTGTCGTAAGCCACGACGCCGCCCCGGAGCACAACGGATGCACCGGGCACGGCCACGAGGGCAGCCGTCAGCAGGCCACCGGTCAGCGATTCCGCGATCGCGATCGAGCTGTGGCTCGTCGTCAGGGCGGCGATGATGCGGGTGGCCACGTCATCCGGCCGGGCCGCGGCATCCGCGCCGTCGGTCATTTCGACGCCGGTGCGCGATTCAGACGCCAGGCCTGCACGAGGTAGTCGATGCCCGTCACCACGGTGAGGAGCAGCGCGAGCGTCATGAAGACGCCGTTGACCCAGTTCACCCAGTCTCCGAGCAGCATCGGGAACGGCAGCAGGGCGAGCGAGATCGCGATCGACTGCACGAGGGTCTTGAGCTTGCCACCACGCGAGGCCGGGATGACGCGGTCGGAGAGCTGCACGAAGCGCCACACCGTGATGCCGACCTCCCGAACGAGGATCACGATCGTGACCCACCAGGGCAGCTCGGCGAGGATCGACAGACCGATGAGCGCCGCCCCCGTGAGCACCTTGTCGGCGATCGGATCGAGCAGCTTGCCGAGGTCGGTCACGAGGTTGCGGCTGCGGGCGATGTGCCCGTCGATGCCGTCGGTCGCGATGGCGAGGATGAACAGCACAGCCGCGGCCCAGCGGAGACCGCCGTCGGCGCCGTTGTCGGCCAGCAGCATCACGAAGAACACCGGCGCGAGCAGGATGCGCACGATCGTGATCGCGTTGGGAAGGTTCCAGTTGCTCGGCTGCGGAAGCGCCGCTGCTGCTCCGTCGCTCTTCGTCACGTGCTACTCCCTGCCGGTCAACTGCCAGGCATCCTCGCTCGAAGATTCCTCGTCCTCAGCGTATCGGGCGTTGCCCTGCGGCGACACCGAGGGGGCATGCCCGGCGGAGGCTCCCGCACCCGCTGCGGGCCCATCGCCCTCGCCTCGCAGCATCGCCAGGATGTCGGGCAGCTGATCGGCCGTCACGAGCACGTCGCGAGCCTTCGAGCCCTCCGACGGGCCCACGATCTCGCGCGACTCCAGCAGGTCCATCAGCCGGCCGGCCTTCGCGAACCCGACCTTCAACTTGCGCTGCAGCATGGACGTGGAGCCGAACTGCGTGTTCACCACCAGCTCGGCCGCGGCGAGCAGCACCTCGAGGTCGTCTCCGATGTCGGAGTCGATCTGCTTCTTCTCTGCCGTGACGGCCACGTCGTCGCGGTAGTCGGGACGCGCCTGGCGCGTGACATGCGCCACCACCTTGGCGATCTCCGACTCGCTCACCCACGCGCCCTGCACGCGGATGGCCTTCGAGGAGCCCATCGGCAGGAAGAGCGCGTCGCCCTGGCCGATCAGCTTGTCGGCTCCCGGCTGGTCGAGGATGACGCGGGAGTCGGTGACGCTCGTGACCGCGAAGGCGAGCCGCGAGGGCACGTTCGCCTTGATGAGTCCGGTCACCACGTCGACCGAGGGCCGCTGCGTGGCGAGCACGAGGTGGATTCCGGATGCGCGGGCGAGCTGCGTGATGCGCACGATCGAGTCCTCGACGTCCCGAGGGGCCACCATCATGAGGTCGGCGAGCTCGTCGACCACCACGAGCAGGTAGGGGTACGGCTTGAGCACGCGCTGCGAGGCCGGCGGCAGCTGGATCTCGTCGTTGATGACGGCACGGTTGAAGTCATCGATGTGCCGGAAGCCGAAGCTCTCGAGGTCGTCGTAGCGCATGTCCATCTCCTTCACGACCCAGGAGAGGGCTTCGGCGGCCTTCTTCGGGTTCGTGATGATGGGCGTGATGAGGTGCGGAACACCCTGGTAGGCGGTGAGCTCCACGCGCTTGGGGTCGATGAGCACCATGCGCACCTCACTGGGCTTCGCGCGCATGAGGATGGAGGTGACCATCGAGTTGACGAAGCTCGACTTTCCCGAGCCGGTGGAACCGGCCACCAGGAGGTGGGGCATCTTGGCGAGGTTGGCGAGCACGAACTTGCCCTCGACGTCTTTGCCGACGCCGATGGTCATCGGATGCGTGTCGTTGATGGCCTTCGACGATCGCAGCACGTCGCCGAGCACCACGGTCTCGCGATCGGTGTTCGGGATCTCGATGCCGATGGCGCTGCGCCCCGGGATGGGAGACAGGATGCGCACCTCGTTCGAGGCCACCGCGTAGGCCAGGTTCTTGCTGAGCGCGGTGACGCGCTCGACCTTGACACCCTGGCCGAGCTCGATCTCGTAGCGCGTGACGGTGGGACCGCGGGAGAAGCCGGTGACGGTGGCGTCGACGGAGAACTGCTTGAGCACATCCGTGATGGCGCGCACGACCTCGTCGTTCGCGGCCGATCTCGCCTTGGCCGGGCCGCCCGCCACGAGGTTGGAGGCCGCGGGCAGGCGGTAGTTCGCCGCGTCGCGCTCCTGGGCCGCGGCGAGGGTGAACGCATCCGGAGCCTCGTCGGCGGCCGGCGCGGTGGGGATGGGCGTGCCCGAGAACGCGGGCAGCGCCTCGGTCATCGAGTCGTCGAGCAGGCCCGTCGCCGAGGGGCGGCCGGGCAGCACCTCGCCGGTCACGCGCTTGATCGCGAGTTCGGCGGCCTCCATGTCGTCGAGCAGACCGTTGCCGAAGGCCTCGGTCGTGTCGATGTCGGCCGCGCTCGCGAACGGCACCTCCTCTTCGCGCACCGTGCGGTCTTCGACCCTCGGAGCGATGAGCGGGGTGTCGAACTCGGGGTCGACCTCGCGCTGGCTCTTGTTGCGACGCCACCACGGCAGCGACTCGCCTTCGTCGTCGCCCGCGGCGCCGAAGTCGAGCACGTCTTGCGTGGTCATCTCCTTCGCCGCCCCCTTGGCCGGCTGCGGCTCGTCGTCGGCCGGGGCCGGGGTGCCGAAGAGGTAGGCGTAGAGCTCACGGAAGCGACGGCCGATCTTGTTCGGCGGCGTCTTGGTGACGATGAAGAGCGAGAGAACGAAGAAGAAGGAGATGACGATCGTCGCGCCGATCGGCGTAATGAGCGCGATGAGGGGTGCGGCCACGATCCAGCCGACGATGCCGCCCGCGACGGCCAGCGCATCCATGCCGGTCGCCGGGTCGGGCGCCGAGCCGAAGACGTGGCAGAGCCCCGAGACCGAGACGAGCATCACGGCGAGGCCGATGCCGATGCGCCCGTTGTCGTGCACCGAGCTGGGGTGCCGGAAGAGCCAGAGCGCGAGCAGCAGCATGATGACCGGCAGTGCGTAGGAGACCCGGCCGAACAGGCCCCCGAAGGTCCACGCGTTGAGCGAGATCGCGACCGCGTTCGTGGCGAGGAACCACTCCACCACGGCGCCCGCGACCGCGAGCAGGAAGATCAGGAAGGGCAACCCGTCGCGGCGCTCCTCTTTCGCGAGCTTCTCGGGGCCGAACGCCCGGGCGGCTCCGCCCACGAGATGGGCCAGGCCCATCCAGGCGGAGGCGAACACGTTGGTGCCGCCCGGCTCCTCGACGACCGGGTACTTGACGGTCTTCTGCGCGGCGGTGCGCTGGGCCGGCTTGCGACTGCTCGCCGCCGGCCCGCGCGCCGATGACGCCCCACGGGAACGGGGCGTCGACTTGCTACTGGTGGCCATCCTGTCACGCTACCGGCGACCGCCGACTTCGCCCCGTCATGGGCCGCGGGTGTCTGGAATCAGGCTTCGATGACGACCGGGACGATCATCGGGCGGCGACGGTACGAGGTGTTCACCCAGCGGCCGACCGTGCGACGCACGATCTGCTGAAGGGCGTGGGACTCGCGCACGCCGTTCTGGGCCGCCTCGGCGAGGGCCGCGCTGATCTTCGGTTTGAGGGCATCGAAGACCTTGTCGTCTTCGGCGAAGCCCTTGGCATGGATCTCGGGGCCCGAGACGATGCGCCCGGTCTGCGCCTCCACGACGACGATGATCGAGATGAAGCCCTCTTCGCCGAGGATGCGGCGGTCTTTGAGGTCGGCATCCGTGATCTCGCCCACCGTCGAGCCGTCGACGTAGACGTAGCCGAGGTCGTACTGGCCCACGACCTTGGCGACGCCGGCGCGCAGGTCGATCACCGTGCCGTCCTCGGCGATGATCGTGTTCTGCTCGGGCACGCCGCTAGCGATCGCGAGCTTCTGGTTGGCCACGAGGTGGCGGTACTCGCCGTGCACCGGGAGCACGTTCTTCGGCTTCAGGATGTTGTAGCAGTAGAGCAGCTCGCCCGCGGCCGCGTGGCCGGAGACGTGCACCTTCGCGTTGGCCTTGTGCACCACGTTGGCTCCGAGCTTGGTGAGCCCGTTGATGATGCGGTAGACCGCGTTCTCGTTGCCCGGGATGAGGCTGGACGCCAGGATGACGGTGTCGCCCGGGCCCACCTCCACCTGGTGCTCGAGGTTGACCATGCGCGAGAGCACCGCCATCGGCTCACCCTGCGAGCCCGTGGACATGTAGACGATCTTGTTGTCGGGGATGTCCCCGGCCTTCTTGAAGTCGACCAGCACGCCCTCGGGCACGTGCAGGTAGCCGAGATCGGCGGCGATGCCCATGTTGCGCACCATCGAGCGGCCCAGCAGCGCCACGCGGCGGCCGTTGGCATGCGCGGCGTCGAGCACCTGCTGAACGCGGTGCACGTGGCTCGAGAAGCTCGCCACCACGACGCGGCGCGGAGCGCGGGCGATGACCGATTCCAGCACGGGGCCGATCTCGCGCTCGGTGGGCGTGAAGCCCGGCACGTCGGCGTTGGTCGAGTCGACCAGGAACAGGTCGACGCCGGCCTCGCCCAGGCGGGCGAAGGCACGGAGGTCGGTGAGACGGTTGTCCAGCGGCAGCTGGTCCATCTTGAAGTCGCCGGTGTGCAGCACCACGCCCGCGGGCGTCTTGATGGCCACGGCCAGCGCATCCGGGATCGAGTGGTTCACGGCCACGAACTCGCACTCGAACGGGCCGAGGTTCTCGACCTGGCCCTCGCGCACGTCGAAGGTGTAGGGCGTGATGCGGTGCTCCTTGAGCTTCGCCTCGACGAGGGCGAGCGTGAGCGCCGAGCCGATCAGCGGGATGTCCTGCCGCAGCTTCAGGAGGTAGGGAACCGCCCCGATGTGGTCTTCGTGGCCGTGCGTCAGCACGATGCCCACCACGTCCTCGAGGCGGTCGCGAACCACGCTGAAGTCGGGGAGGATGAGGTCGACCCCCGGCTGGTTCTCCTCGGGGAAGAGCACGCCGCAGTCGACCACGAGGAGCTTGCCCTCGTATTCGAACACGGTCATGTTGCGGCCGATCTCTCCGAGACCCCCGACGGGGGTGATGCGGAGCGTTCCCGCTTCGAGAATGGGCGGATCTGAAATCGGGCTTTGCATGGGCCCTCCTCGCTGTTGGCTGATAGCTGCTGCGGATGCGCGGCGCATCCGGTCGTCGTGGTCCCGCCGGTCAGCGGGTGGTGCCCGCGACCTTCGGCAAGGCGCCACCGGCGGCGGCGTTGCGGTCGGGGCGGAAGTTCTTGGTGAAGGTGAGACCCGGGATGTCGCGCACGAGGTCGATCTCGTTCTCGATCATCTCGGCCTCCCACTCCTCGGGGCCCACGAGGGGCAGGCGCACGCGCGGGCTGCTGATGCGGCCGAGGCCGTGCAGGATGTACTTCGCGGCGACCGTGCCGGGAACGTGCGTCATGATGGCGCGCACGAGCGGCTCGAGCGAGCGGTGGGCCGCGGTGGCGGTGGCGAGATCGCCGGCGTTCACGGCGTCGACGATCACACGGTAGGGCGCGGGGGCGACGTTGGCGGTGACGCCGATGAGGCCGGCCGCTCCGATGGCCATGTGCGGCAGTACGTTGGCGTCGTCGCCCGAGAAGTAGAGCAGGTCGGTCTGGTTGAGCACGCGGCTGACCTCGCTGAAGTCGCCCTTGGCGTCTTTGACGGCGAGGATGTTCGGGTGCTTCGAGAGACGCAGGATCGTCTCGTACTTGATCGGCACGCCGGTGCGGCCCGGGATGTCGTAGAGGATGACGGGCAGGTCGGTGGCATCCGCGATCATGCGGAAGTGCGTGAGGATGCCCGCCTGCGTGGGCTTGTTGTAATAGGGCGTGACGACGAGGTTGCCGTCGGCGCCCGCCTTCTCGCTCTGGCGGGCGAGCTGCATGGCGTGCGCCGTCTCGTTGGAGCCGCCACCGGTGATGATCTTCGCGCGGCCCGCGGCGACGTCTTTGCCCACCTGGACCAGACGGATCTTCTCCGGGTCGGTGAGGGTCGACGTCTCACCGGTGGTGCCGGAGACGACGATGCCGTCGGCTCCGCCCGTGATCAGGTCGTCGATGAGCTTCTCCACCCCGGGCCAATCGACTTCGCCGTCGGCCGTGAAAGGGGTGACCATGGCGACCAGGACCTGGCCGAATGGGTTCGTAGCGTTAGACACGACTACAGGCTATCGTCTCGCGCACGGTCTCCACCCAGCTGCCGGTCAGAAGCCGAGGCGGCCCAGCAGTTTCGGGTCGCGCTGCCAGTCCTTCGCCACCTTGACGCGGATGTTGAGGTAGACCTGCTGGCCGAGCAGCGGCTCGATCTGCGCCCGGGCCCGGGCGCCGACCTCGCCGAGGCGAGCGCCCTTCGGGCCGATGATGATGCCCTTCTGGCTGTCGCGTTCCACGAAGAGGTTGGCATAGATCTCGACGAGGTCTTTGTCGTCGCGCTCGCGCATGTCGTCGATGGTGACGGCGATGGAGTGAGGCAGCTCGTCGCGCACGCCCTCGAGTGCGGCCTCGCGGATCAGCTCCGAGATGCGGGACTCGAGGCCCTCGTCGGTGAACTGGTCGTCGGGGTAGAGGCGCTCCGACACCGGGAGCATGCGGATGAGCTCGTGGATCAGCACGTCGAGCTGGATGCGGCTCGTGGCCGACACCGGGATGACGGTCTCCCAGTCGCGAAGCTCGGACACCGCGAGGAGCTGCTCGCCGACCTGCTGCTTCGACGCCGAGTCGATCTTCGTGACGATGGCGATCTTCTTGGCGCCCGGGTACTGGTCGAGCTGGTCGTTGATGTAGCGGTCGCCCGGGCCGAGCTTCTCGTCGGCCGGCAGGCAGAAGCCGATCACGTCGACGTCGCCGAGGGTCGACTGCACGAGCGAGTTCAGGCGCTCGCCGAGCAGCGTGCGCGGGCGGTGCATGCCCGGCGTGTCGACCACGATGACCTGCCCTCCGGGCTCGTGCACGATTCCGCGGATGGTCTGCCGGGTGGTCTGCGGCTTGGAACTCGTGATGGCCACCTTCTCGCCCACGAGGGCGTTGGTGAGCGTCGACTTGCCCACGTTGGGGCGCCCGACAAAGGTCACGAACCCCGCGCGGAAGTCGTCGTCCGTTGCGCCTGCTGCGTCGCTCATGCCGTCTCGCTCTCTGTCTGGGTGACCGATCCGGGGCCGGTGGCCGATTCGGGGTCGCGTGCCACGATAACGGTCGAGATGCGCTTGCGTCGTCCGTCGGCTCGGTCGGCCGTGAGCACCAGCCCGGACACCCGCGCCACGGAGCCCGCCTCGGGCAGGCGTCCGAGCGCCTTCGAGAGGAGGCCTCCCACGGAGTCGACGTCATCGTCGTCGAGCTCGAGATCGAACAGCTCGCCCAGCTCGTCGACGGGCAGCCGGGCGTTCACCCGGTAGCGGCCGTCGCCGAGCTCCTCGACCTCGACCACGTCGCGGTCGTATTCGTCGGAGATGTCACCGACGAGCTCCTCGATGAGATCTTCGAGGGTCACGAGACCGGCGATGCCGCCGTACTCGTCGACCACCATCGCCAGGTGGTTCGACTCCAGCTGCATCTGGCGCAGGGTGTCGTCGACCTTCTTCGACTCCGGGATGAACAGGGCCGGCCGGCCGAGTTTGCTCACCTTCATGGTGTCGACCTTCTCGGGCCGTTCGTAGCTGAGGCGGGCCGCGTCGCGCAGGTAGAGCACACCCGAGATCTCGTCGACGTCGTCGTCGACCACGATCGGGATGCGCGACACGCCCTTGCTGAGGAAGAGCCCGAGCCCGTGCCCGACGGTCGCGTCGTCTTCGATCGTCACCATGTCGGTGCGCGGGATCATGACCTCTCGCACCACGGTGTCGTTGAACTCGATGATCGAGTGGATGAGCTCGCGATCGTCTTCTTCGAGCACCTCCAGTTCGGTGGCCTCGTCGACCATGCTGAGCAGCTGCTCCTCGGAGGAGAAGGTGCCTGAGCGCGGCCGGCCCGGCGTGACGCGGTTGCCGATGGCGACGAGCGCATTGGCGATCGGGCCGAGCACCACGCGGGTGAGGTGCACCGGCACGGCGCCGTAGCGCAGCACGAGCCGCGAGTGCACGCGGCCGACGCTGCGCGGGCTCGAACCCACGAGCACGAACGACACCGCGGTCATGATGAGGGCGGAGAGCACCAGCGCGAGCCAGAGCACGTCGATCGAGAAGGCGAGGGCGATGGTGACGAGCACCGCCGCCGTGGTCTCGAACACCACGCGCGCGAAGTTGACCGCGTTGATGTGGGCGCCCGGGTCGTCGGCGATCGCCCGCAGCGAGCGCTTGGGACGGTAGCGCTCGGCGAGCTCCAGCACGTCGGAGCGCGTGAGCGAGAGCACGGCCGAGTCGACCGCCGCGAAGAGTCCGCCGAACGCCACCAGCACGAAGGCGGCGAGGAGGAACAGGACGACGGTCATGGCCGGCGGCGGCGCTCGCTCATCGCGAAGCCGACGAGGATGTCGCGCTGGATGCCGAACATCTCCTTCTCCTCATCGGGCTCGGCGTGGTCGAAGCCGAGCAGGTGCAGGATGCCATGGGTGGTGAGCAGCAGCAGCTCCTCGAGCGTCGAGTGGCCGGCGGTCTCCGCCTGCGACTCCGCCACCTGCGGGCAGAGCACCACGTCGCCGAGCAGGCCGGCCGGGGTGGGCTGTTCTTCGGTGCCCGGGCGCAGTTCGTCCATCGGGAAGCTCAGCACGTCGGTGGGACCCGGTTCGTCCATCCACTGCACATGCAGCTGCTCCATCGCGGCCTCGTCGACCAGCACGATGGCGAGCTCCGCGTCGGGGTGCACGTGCATCTGGTCGAGGGCGTAGCTGGCCAGCCGCAGCAGGGCCGTCTCGTCGACCGGGATGGACGACTCGTTGTTCACTTCGATCGACAAGGGCTATCGCTTCCTGTTGTAACGGCGATCGCGATCGCTCGTGAATCCGGGGGTGTTGTTCTCGGCCATCTTCACCTGGTCGTATTTCGTGTAGGCGTCGACGATCTGGCCCACGAGGGTGTGCCGCACCACGTCGGCGCTCGTGAGCGTGGCGAAGTGGATGTCGTCGATGCGCTCCAGGATGCGCGTGACCACCTGCAGACCGCTCGTGCCGGTGGGCAGGTCGACCTGCGTGATGTCGCCGGTGACCACCATCTTCGAGCCGAAACCGAGGCGCGTGAGGAACATCTTCATCTGCTCGGGCGTGGTGTTCTGCGCCTCGTCGAGCACGATGAAGGAGTTGTTGAGCGTGCGCCCGCGCATGTAGGCGAGCGGCGCGACCTCGATGGTGCCGGCGGCGAGCAGCTTCGGCACGATCTCCGGGTCCATCATCTCGTTGAGCGCGTCGTAGAGCGGCCGCAGATAGGGGTCGATCTTGTCGGTGAGCGTGCCGGGAAGGTAGCCCAGCCGCTCGCCCGCCTCGACCGCCGGGCGCGTGAGGATGATGCGCTCGACCTCTTTGCGCTGCAGCGACTGCACGGCCTTCGCCATGGCCAGGTAGGTCTTGCCCGTTCCCGCCGGCCCGATGCCGAACACGATGGTGTTCTCGTCGATCGCGTCGACGTAGCTCTTCTGACCCAGGGTCTTCGGCCGCACGCTCTTGCCGCGTGCCGTGAGGATGGCCTGGCTCAGCAGCTCGGCCGGGCTCGTGGAGCGGTCTTTCTCGAGGATGCGCGCCGAGGTCGACACCTCGGCCGGGGTGACGTCTTGCCCGTTGCGCACCATCAGCAGCAGCTCCTCGACGAGGCGGCGGGCGCCCTCGACCTGACCGGCGTCACCGGAGATCGTGATGTCGTTGCCGCGCACGTGCACGGCGACGAGGGGATATTGACGCTCGATCGTGCTGAGCAGCCGGTCTTGCGGCCCGAGAAGCCGCACCATCTCGATACCGTCGATGTGCAGCCGCGCCTCGGCCACGGGGGCCGGGGTCGGAGTAGGTCGTGCGTCAGCCCTGTCCAAGGGATCCTTCCTCGAGGCCGCCCCCGAGCACGTGGGCGTGCACGTGGAAGACCGTCTGTCCGGCGCCGGCGCCGGTGTTGAAGATGAGTCTGAAGTCGCCGCCCGTGAGCTCGGTGGCGAGGGAATTCGCGACGGCCACGAGCTCGGCGAGGAGGCCGGGGTCGCCGACGGCCAGTTCGACCACGTCGCGGTACTGCTCCGTCTTCGGAACGACGAGGACGTGCACGGGCGCCTTGGGCGCGATGTCGGGGAACGCGATGACGCGCTCGGTCTCGGCGAGGATCGTCGCCGGGATCTCCCGGGAGACGATGCGGCTGAATATCGACGGCGAGCCGGTTTCGGTGGACATGGCTCCATTGTAGTTTTGACGCCCACCGGATCGGCGGCCTGTGGACAACTCGGCCGCCCCGGTTCGCTACGGGCGTTCTGTGGAGGAGAGGTTGCTCCGGCTCAGCCCGGAGGCGGGCCCGGCAGCGAGCGCAGCCGCGACCTCACCACCGCCCGAGTGCGACGTTCAGCACGGCGAGCGCCGCCGGCCCGGCGCTCGAGGTGCGCAGCACCTCGTCGCCCAGCCGCACGGGCTTCGCTCCGGCCGCGCTCAGCTGCTCGAGCTCGCGCTCGGAGGCACCGCCCTCCGGCCCCACCACGAGCACCAAGGGGCGCTCGTCGGCTGCGTCGAGCACCAGCCCGGTGAGTCGCAGCTCGGCGCCCGGCTCGAGCACGAGCATCCGGGTCTCCCCCGCGAGCCGCACGAGTTCGCGCAGCTCGGCGAGGTCGCCCACGGGCGGCACGAACGGCCGGATCGACTGCTTCGCCGCCTCGCGCACGATCGTGGTCCAGCGCTCGACGCCCTTGGCGATCTTCGGCCCGACCCAGCGCGACACCGATCGTTCGGCCTGCCAGGGGATGACCGCCGAGACGCCCAGCTCGGTGGCCGTCTGCACAGCCATCTCGTCGCGGTCGCCCTTCGCGAGCGCCTGCACGAGCACCGTGCGCGGCGAGGGCTCGGGGTGGACCGACGCCGACTCCACGGCCAGCTCCAGCTCGCGCGCCTCGGCCCGCGTGACCACACCGCGCACCACGAGGCCGTTGCCGTCGCCGATCGCCGTGTGCTCGCCCACGCGCATCCGGTTCACCGTGGTCGCGTGCCGCGCCTCGTCACCGGAGAGCACGACGACGTCGCCGACCTCGTGCGGCACCAGGGCGAGGTCGGCCCGCAGATAGAGGGAGCTCATGCCTGTGCCGCTCAGACGTTGAGGAAGCGGTCGCGCAGCTTCGCGAACAGCCCCTGCTGGAAGTGGCCGAGTGCCGGTGCCGGGTACTTGTGCGCCGCGGCGAGCTGCTTCATCAGCTCCTTCTGCTTGTGGTCGAGCTTCGTGGGCGTCACCACCTGGATGCCCACGCGCAGGTCGCCGCGCCCGTTGCCGCGCAGGTGGGAGACGCCGCGACCCTTGACCGTGAGCACCTCGGCGCTCTGTGTGCCGGGCTTGATCTCGAGCTCGATGTCGCCGTCGAGGGCGGCGACGGTGGCCGTGGTGCCGAGCACCGCGTCCCACATCTGCACCTCGAGGGTGCAGAGCAGGTCGTCGTCGTTGCGGGAGAACACCTCGTGGTGCTTGACCTTGATCTCGAGGTAGACGTCGCCCTGCGGACCGCCGGCGGGGCCGACCTCGCCCTGACCGGGCAGCTGCAGGCGGAGACCCGTGTCGACGCCGGCCGGGATGTCGACCGGGATGGTGCGGCGGGCGCGCACGCGGCCCTGGCCCTGGCAGGTGGTGCAGGGGTTCGGGATGACGGTGCCGTAGCCCCGGCAGGTGCCGCAGGGCGCACTCGTCACGACGTTGCCGAGCAGCGAGCGCACGGTGCGCTGGATCGAGCCGGCGCCGTGGCAGATGTCGCAGGTGACGGGCGAAGTGCCGGGCAGACAGCAGGAGCCGTTGCAGGTCTCGCAGAGCACGGCCGTGTCGACCTCGAGATCGCGGTGGGTGCCGAACACGACCTCGCTGAGGTCGACCTCGACACGCAGCAGCGCATCCTGGCCCCGCTCGGCGCGCGACCGGGGGCCGCGCTGCTGGCTCTGGCCGCCGAAGAAGTTCTCGAAGATGTCGCCGAAACCGCCGAAGCCGCCTCCGGCGCCGCCGAAGGTGGGCTGGGGGCCGCGGTCGTAGTCGCGGCGCTGGCCCGGGTCGCTCAGCACGTCATAGGCGTGCGTGACCTGCTTGAACTTCTCCTGCGCATCCGGGCTCGGATTCACGTCGGGGTGCAGCTCGCGCGCGAGCCGGCGGTAGGCCTTCTTGATCTCCTCGGGCGTCGCTTCACGCGAGACGCCGAGCACGTCGTAATGGTCAGCCACTCGGGGCTTCTCCTTCGTTCGATGAGGTCGTTCGATGAGTTCTGGGGGACGGGGAGCGGATGCGGGCCCGGTCAGCCGACGCTGCCGGCGTCTCCGAGGGTGCGCGAGAGGTAACGTGCGACGGCGCGGACCGCCGAGATGTTGCTCGAGTAGTCCATGCGCGTGGGCCCGAGCACGCCGAGGCGCGACACAGAACCGCCGATGCTGCTGTAGCCCGAGGCGAGGATCGAGGTCTCACCGAGCCCGAAGGACTCGTTCTCGCGACCGATCGACACGGTGATGCCGCGCTGGTCGGCCTCCATCTCGCTGAACAGGCGCAGCAGCACCACCTGCTCCTCCACCGCCTCGAGCACGGGGAGGATGCTGCCGTGGAAGTCGTCTTCGGTGCGCACCAGGTTCGCCGCACCGGCGATCAGCAGCTTCTCCTGCCGGTTGGCCGAGACCTGCTCGAGCAGGGTGGCGGCGACGACGGATGCGGTGGGCTGCAGGGCGGGAGCGAAGCGAGCCGGGACCCCTGTGAGGGCAGCGGCGGCCTCGAGGAGCCCCAGGCCCCCGACGGACTCGTTGAACCGGGTGCGCAGTTCGGCGATCAGCTCGTCGTCGATGTCGCCCGGTACCTCGACGATGCGCTGCTCGACGTGGCCGGAGTCGGTGATGATGACGGTCATCAGGCGGCGGGGCGCGAGCGCCACGAGCTCGATGTGCCGCACGCGCGCCTGCGAGCGCGAGGGATACTGCACGAGCGCCACCTGGTGGGTGAGCTGCGAGAGCAGACGCACGGTGCGCGCGAGCACGTCGTCGACGTCGACCGAGGAGTCGAGGAAGGTCTCGATGGCGTGCCGCTGGGCCTGGCTGAGCGGGCGCAGGTCGGAGAGGTGGTCGACGAAGAGCCGGTAGCCCTTGTCGGTGGGAACGCGGCCGGAGGAGGTGTGCGGAGCGGTGATGAGCTCCTCCTCCTCGAGGAGCGCCATGTCGTTGCGGATCGTGGCGGCCGAGACCCCGAAGGCGTGGCGCTCGGCGATGCTCTTGGAGCCGACGGGCTCGCGGGAGGCCACGTAGTCCTGCACGATCACGCGGAGCACTTCGAGACTGCGTTCGGAAACCATCGGAACACCCTCCTCTCGCGCCTGCCGCCGGCGGTGCACGTTGGCACTCACGCTACCGGAGTGCCAATTATATCCCCGATCGACGGGCGGAACATCCGGTCATCCTGAGTGAAAATCATTGCCGCGGGGCACGCCCGGCGCTATCTTGTCTCTGTGCAACGACTGCACGAAGAAAATGCCCAACGTCTGAGAGGCGCGAGACATGACTGACCCCAACGCACAACCGCCGCACGACCCGGCCGCCGGCCAGCCCACTCCCCCGCCCGGACAGCCGACGCCGCCTCCCGGGTACCAGGCGCCTCCTCCCGGCTACCAGCAGCCCCAGCCCGGCTACGGAGCGCCCGTCGCCGCGGCGCCGCTCTCGCCGGCCGACGACAAGCAGTGGGCGATGCTCGGCCAGCTGGGCGGCATCCTCGGCTTCATCCCGCCGCTGATCATCTGGCTCGTCTTCAAAGACCGCGGTCCGCTGACGAACCAGGAAGCGAAGGAGTCGCTGAACTTCCAGATCACCGTCGCGATCTTCGTGGTGGGCCTCTACATCCTCGGCACCATCACCTCGTTCATCTTCATCGGGCTCCTCCTGCTTCCGCTGGCGTGGGTCGTGCAGATCGTCGGTGTGATCTTCGCGATCATCGCGGGCGTCAAGGTGAACCAGGGCGGCACCTACCGCTACTTCTTCAACTTCCGCTTCATCAAGTAGCAGAAGTCGCGAGAGGGTCTGCCCGAGGGCAGGCCCTCTCGTCGTTTAACGGGCGCGATCAGGTGAGGCGGCGCACCACCGCGTCGGCCAGCAGACGGCCCTTCAGAGTGAGGTCGACCGTTCCCGCGAGGGCGGCACGGCCGTCGATGAGGCCGTCGGCGATCAGGCCCGCGATCTCGCGCCGCGCATCCGGAGCCAGCGAATCGACGCGCAGCACGCCGCGCACGCGGCTGAGCAGCAGCACGCGCTCGAGCTCACGGGTGTCGTCGTCGATCGATTCGCGGCCGGCGGCGGGCGACTCCCCCGCCGCGATGCGCCCGGCGTAGGCCGCCGGGTGCTTGACGTTCCACCACCGGGTGTCGCCGACGTAGCTGTGCGATCCCGGCCCGATGCCCCACCAGTCGTGGCCGAGCCAATAGCTGAGGTTGTGCCGCGAACGGGTGCGCACGCCGTCGCGCGACCAGTTGCTCACCTCGTACCAGTCGTAGCCGGCGGCGCCGAGCCGCGCATCCGCGAGCTCGTACATGTCGGCCTGCAGATCGTCGGAGGGCTCGGCCACCTCGCCCGAGCGGATCTGCCGCGCGAGCTTCGTTCCCTGCTCCACGATCAGGGCGTAGGCCGAGATGTGGTCGGGCTCGTTGGCGAGCACGGAGTCGAGCGAGCGCGACCAGTCGTCGAGGGTCTCGCCCGGCGTGCCGTAGATGAGGTCGAGACTGACCTGGAGTCCGGCCTCCTTCGCCCAGCGCACCACGTCGGGGATGCGCTCCGGGTCGTGGGTGCGCTCGAGGGTGGCCAGCACGCTCGGCACGGCCGACTGCATGCCGAAGCTCACCCGGGTGAAACCAGCATCGGCGAGCGTCTGCAGGTAGGTGGAATCGACCGAATCGGGGTTGGCCTCCGTGGTGACCTCGGCATCCGCGGCGAAGCCCCAGATGTCCCGCGCCGCGCCGAGCATGGCCGCCAGCTGCACCGCGGGCAGCAGGGTGGGCGTTCCGCCGCCGAAGAAGACGGTGGAGAGAGGGCGTTCCGCGACTCCGGATGCGCCGAGCACGCCGGAGGCGAACTCCATCTCGGCGACGGCCTGAGACGCGTAGTCGGACTGCTTGACGCCCCGCAGCTCGGTGGCCGTGTAGGTGTTGAAGTCGCAGTAGCCGCAGCGCACGCGGCAGAACGGCACGTGCACGTAGAGGCCGAGGTCACGCTCGGCCGATGCGGCGGCGCTCGTGAGCGGGAGCAGACCGTCGGCGGGGGCCGGGTCTCCGAGCGGGAGGGTGGAGGGCATGGGCTGGCGGGCGCTGCCCTAGACGCCCTTGCTGGGCATCAGGGCGCGCAGGTAGCGCTTCATGGTGCGGGCCTGCACGGTACGCACCACGGGGTAGCCGAGCCACGACAGCCAGCCCGCGGGGCGCGAGAAGGCGCGCACCACGATCCAGACCGAGTCGTCGGAGAGGTGCTCCACCACGAAGCTCTCCTCACCGGCGGCGGGATGCCCGGGCAGGGTTCCGTAGGCGAAGCCGACCCGGCCGGGCTCGTTGACGAGGTAGACCACGCGCACGGGCGCGCGGAACCGCATCCCGAGCACCGTCATCGCGAGCACGGCCGTGGTGCCGGCGGACACGAGCGGTGTGCCGTCTTCGCCGTACGCCTGCTCCGGATGCGCGGCGCGGGCCCCGAGCGGAACCCCGACCTCGTCGTAGACCAGCCCCGCGTAGTCGGTGTCGGTCGGGGCGGGAGGGCGCACGTCGCCGACGCCGATCCCGGCGCCGCGCTGGGCGCCCCAGGCCAGGAGTTTCGCCGAGGCGGCGTCGAAGCGGGCGGTGCCGCTGCCGAGGCGCGCACGGCGCTCAGCCGGGCGGTAGCCCTTCGGCGGGAAGTAGAGCAGGTCTTCGGCCTGCGTGGCGCCGACCGCTCCGTAGCTGAGGGCGACTCCGGCGCGCGGGTCGTCGTCCTGGAGCACCGCGACCCGGGTCGAGCGCACCGGCCCCACGGCGCGCGAGGACGAGGTGGCGCTCGGCATCACTTCTTGTCCTTCTTCTCCACGTCGCCCGAGAGGGCGGCGATGAAGGCCTCCTGCGGCACCTCGACGCGACCCACCATCTTCATGCGCTTCTTGCCCTCTTTCTGCTTCTCGAGGAGCTTGCGCTTGCGGGTGATGTCACCGCCGTAGCACTTGGCCAGAACGTCTTTGCGCATGGCGCGGATCGACTCGCGCGCGATGATGCGGGCGCCGATCGCGGCCTGGATGGGCACCTCGAACTGCTGGCGCGGGATGAGCTCGCGCAGGCGGCCCGTCATCAGGACCCCGTAGGCGTAGGCCTTGTCGCGGTGCACGATGGCGCTGAAGGCATCCACCTGCTCGCCCTGGAGCAGGATGTCGACCTTCACCAGGTCGGCCTCCTGCTCGCCCGCGGGCTCGTAGTCGAGCGAGGCGTAGCCCGCCGTCTTGGACTTGAGGTTGTCGAAGAAGTCGAACACGATCTCGCCGAGCGGCATCGTGTACTTGATCTCGACGCGGTCCTCGCCGAGGAACTCCATGCCCTGCAGCGCGCCACGGCGGCTCTGGCAGAGCTCCATGATGGTGCCCACGTAGTCTTTCGGCGCCAGGATGGCGGCGTTCACGATCGGCTCGGTGACGCTCGCGATCTTGCCTCCCGGGAACTCGCTCGGGTTCGTGACCGTGACCGTCTTCTTGTCCTCGGTGGTGACGTGGTAGATCACGCTCGGAGCGGTGGCGATGAGGTCGAGGTTGAACTCGCGCTCGAGCCGCTCGGTGATGATCTCGAGGTGCAGGAGGCCCAGGAAGCCGCAGCGGAACCCGAATCCGAGGGCGACGGAGGTCTCGGGCTCGTAGACGAGCGCCGCGTCGCTGAGCTTGAGCTTGTCGAGCGCCTCGCGGAGCACCGGGTAGTCGGTTCCGTCGATCGGATACAGGCCCGAGAACACCATCGGCAAGGGCTCGGTGTAGCCGGGCAGCGCCTGGGTGGCGGGCTTCGCCGCGGTGGTGACGGTGTCGCCGACCTTGGACTGGCGCACGTCTTTCACGCCCGTGATGAGGTAGCCGACCTCGCCGACGCCGAGGCCCTTCGAGGGCGTGGGCTCGGGGCTGGAGACCCCGATCTCGAGGATCTCGTGGGTCGCCCGCGTCGACATCATCTGGATGCGCTCGCGCGGGTTCAGGTGGCCGTCGATCATGCGCACGTAGGTGACGACGCCACGGTAGGCGTCGTAGACGGAGTCGAAGATCATGGCGCGAGCCGCGGCATCCGGATCTCCGACGGGAGCGGGGATGAGCTGGGTGACGCGGTCGAGCAGCTCTTCGACGCCCGCTCCGGTCTTGCCCGAGACGCGCAGCACGTCGTCGGGGCTGCCGCCGATGAGGCTCGCGAGCTCCTTGGCGTACTTCTCGGGATCGGCGGCCGGGAGGTCGATCTTGTTGAGCACCGGGATGATCGTGAGGTCGTTCTCGAGGGCCAGGTAGAGGTTCGCGAGGGTCTGGGCCTCGATGCCCTGGGCCGCGTCGACGAGCAGGATGGCGCCCTCGCACGCGGCGAGGGAACGGGAGACCTCGTAGGTGAAGTCGACGTGCCCAGGGGTGTCGATCATGTTGAGCGCGTAGGTGCTGCCGTCGAGCGACCAGGGCATGCGCACGGCCTGGCTCTTGATGGTGATGCCGCGCTCGCGCTCGATGTCCATCCGGTCGAGGTACTGGGCGCGCATGTCACGGTCGCTGACGACGCCGGTGATGCCGAGCATCCGGTCGGCCAGGGTCGACTTGCCGTGGTCGATGTGCGCGATGATGCAGAAGTTGCGGATGAATGCGGGGTCGGTGGAGGCAGGTTCTAGTGCCTTCAGGGCTTTGGGGCTCACGCATTCCTCTGGTGGATCGGGGAGATCGTGCCGAAAGATCGGTCGACCTATTCTGCCATGCCCCGCCCCGCCGGACTCACGACGAAATGTGGTGGAATGCGGCGGCCGTTCGCGGGTTGAATCGTCGTATGGCTATCTTCCTCACCGGCGCGACCGGTTTCATCGGTTCCGCAGTCCTCCGTCAGCTCCGCGGCCAAGGCCGCGACGTCATCGCCCTCGTGCGCACCGAGGAGAAGGCCGAGGAGGTGCGGGCGGCGGGAGCCACCGCGGTTCTCGGCACCCTCACCGACGGCGAGCTCGTGTCGCGGCTCGCGCTCGAGAGCGACGGCGTCATCCACCTCGCCTCGCCCGGCGACGCGTCGAGCGCGGCCACCGACGACGCCTTCGTGACGGCGGTGCTCGCCGGGCTCGAGGGCAGCGACAAGCCCTACGTGCACACGGGCGGCATCTGGGTGTTCGGCTCGGGAGCCGACCTCACCGAGTCGACACCGCTCGACCCGCCCGCGCTCACCGCCTGGCGGGTGCCGGTGGAGGCTCGGGTGCGCGCGGCCGTCGGCGTGAAGACGACGATCATCGCGCCCGGCGTCGTGTTCGGCTACGGCCAGGGAATCCCGACGGTGATCTCGGATGCGCCGCGCGGCTCGGGCACGGCGCCCGCCCTGCAGCTCGTCGGCGACGGCTCGCAGCACTGGACCACCGTGTTCGTCGACGACCTCGCTGAGCTGTACATCCTGGCGCTCGACCTCGCGGACGCCGGCTCGTACTACATCGGCGCGAGCGGGCAGAACCCGACCGTGCGCGAACTCGGTGAGGCCGCGGCGACCGCCGCCGGGCTCGACGGGCGGGTCGAGGCGGCGTCGGTGGAGGCGACGCGCGCTCGGCTCGGCGGGCCCTTCGCCGACGCGCTGCTGCTCGACCAGCAGGCCCGCGGCAGCGCGGCGCGCATCGACCTCGGCTGGGAGCCCAACGGCCCCACCCTGCTCGAGGAGCTGCGCTCGGGCTCCTACGCCCACTGAGCCCTCTGCTCCTCCCTCTCGGACTCGTCACTTTCGGCTCGAAGCCCTCGCGCTTTCGCGCCGAAAGTGACGAGTCTGCGTGGGGAGTTACGGCAGGGGGATGGCGGCAGCGACCTCGGCGGGGGTGAGGAACGCGTGCTCGCGTTCGACGTGGTGCACGAGCGCGACCAGGGCGGCGTTCAGCGGCGCCTCGCGCGACGCATCCTGCGCCTGCTGCACCACGGCCCCGTTCAGGTGATCGATCTCGGTGAGCTGCCCGCGACGGATGCTCTGCAGCGTCGACCCGGGATTCGGCGTCGCCCCCATGCGCCGCGCCATCAGCCGCGGCAGCAGTTGCGCGAGGCCGGCCGGTGCCGCGGAGAACAGGCGCAGCACCGGATCGCTCAGCCCGAGCAGCGGCTCGAAGCGCACCCCGTGCGCCCGGGCGACGCCCACGGCCTCGCGCATGCTCGCGGTGAGCACCCGGCGCAGACGCGCATCCGCCACCGTCTGCTGCACCGAGAGCCCGGTGATGGCCGGCAGGGCGTTGATCTGATTGACGATGAGCTTGGTCCACTGCGCGCCCGCGAAGTTGGGCGTCTCGGCCACGGGGAGGAACGCGCCCAGCGTGTCGACGGCGAAGCGGAACGCGCTCTGCGGCGTCGACGGCAGGGCGCCGAGGTAGGTCTCGGCGGGAGTGGTGATGGCCACCTCGCCGGGCGAGAGGTACGACGCCGCGAAGAGGGCGAGGCCGCCGATCACGGGCGTGCCCGGCAGCTGCGCGGCCGCGGCCTCCGAGCCGCCGAGGCCGTTCTGCACCACGACCAGCGGTACACCCTCGAGGTGCGGCGCGTTCGCGGCCAGGGCGGCGTGCGCATCCTGGGCCTTCACGCAGAGCACAGCGAGCTCGGGGGTGACGGTGAGGGTTTCGGAGGCCCGGGGTCGGGCGGTGTGCTCGCCCCAGTGGCCGGTGAGATGGATGCCGCGCTCGGCGACGGCGGTGAGCTGGGCTCCGCGGGCGGTCACCTCCACCTCGTGGCCGGCGCGATCGGCGAGCGCGGCGATCACGCCGCCCACCGCCCCGGCGCCGATGACGGCGATCTTCACAGCTCGAGACCGTACGCGCGGGAGGGTTCGATGCCGGGCGGGTTCTCGCGCTCGGGCATGCGCGCGAAGCCCATCGACTCGTAGAGGCGGTGCGCCGAGGTCATCCCGGTGCCGCTGTTCATGACGACGCGGGTCGCGCCGCGCTCGCGGGCGGTGTCGATGACGAACTGCGTGAGCAGGCGGCCGAGACCGCGGCGGCGCGCATCCGGGTCGACGGCCAGCAGGCGGAACTCGAGCTCTCCCGGGCGGCCGAGGTGGAGCGTCTCCCCCGGGCGTGGGAGCGTGACCGAGGCGAGCACACGACCGGTCTCCTCCTCGACGGCCACCCAGACCTCGGCGGTCTCGACGTGGCGGGCGACGTCGCGAACCTCGTCGGCGTAGTCGCCGGAGATCTCGAGATCGGCACTGTAGGCGGCGAAGCGCTGCTCGGAGGCGAAGGCGATCTCGTCGGCACGGATGCGGCGGACGACGATGCCCGAAGGCGACGGGGAGGAATCGGGCTGTGCGGTGGCCACCGCCGAGCCGGCTGCGGGCGCCGCCGGCGAATCGGCCGGGGATCCGTCCGACGAGGACATGGGCCCTGTGGACAGCGGACGTGTGCCGATCGTGGAGGCGGGGGCGTCGACCGAATCGGCGGCGTCGGCCACCTCGGCGGCGGAGTCCGGGCTCGCAGCGGCCGCAGTCGGGCCGGTCGGCGCACCGGGAGCCGCCTCCGCACTCGCGGGCGCGGGCAGGCGCCGGATGCCCTCGAGCAGGTCGGCGGTCGAGGCCGCGGCGCACAGGCGGATCCAGCCCTCACCCATGCGGCCGAACGCGCTGCCCGGCGCCACGGCGACGTGCTGCTCGAGCAGGAAGCGCTCGGCCCAGGAGGCCACGTCGCCCCCGGTGGCGTGCGACACGTCGACCCAGAGGTAGAAGGCGCCGGCCGGATCGAGGTAGCGGATGCCGCGCTCGTCGAGGGCGGCGGCGGCGCGTTCGAGGTTGTCGCGGTAGTGCTCGGCGGCGGCGGAGACGTGCTCTTGCGGGCCGGTCAGGGCCGTCACCACCGCACGCTGGGCCGGCGTGTTGACGCAGCTGATCATGGCCTCCTGGGCCGAGCGCAGCAGAGGCGCGAGGCCGGGAGGCGTGAGCAGCCAGCCCACGCGGGCGCCGGTGAGGGCGTAGGTCTTCGACGCCGAGAACACCGTGAGCACACGGTCGTCGCCGCCGAGGCTCGCCAGGCTCGTGTGGACGGTGTCGTAGGTGAAGCGCTCGTAGACCTCGTCGCTGATCACCCAGAGATCGTGGGCCTCGGCGAACGCGAGCAGGGCCGCCAGCGTGTCCCGGTCGAACACCGCGCCGAGCGGATTCGACGGGGAGTTCACGATGATCGCCCTCGTGCGGGCGGTGACGAGACGCTCGAGCTCGGCGAGGTCGGGGGTGAAGTCGCGTTCGGGATGCAGCGGATACGGCACCGGGGTCGCGGAGAGCAGGTGCGCGTTCATCGTGAAGGTGGTGTAGCCGGGGTCGGGCAGCAGCACTTCGTCGCCCGGATCGAGCACGAGGCTCATCGCGAGGTACAGAGCCTGGGTCGCGCCGGTGGTCACCCAGACCCGCTCGGTGTCGGTGCGGATGCCGTTGCGCTCGGCGACCGTGCGCACGATCGCCTGGCGCAGCTCCGGGATGCCGCCGTTCGGCGTGTAGTCGGTGTCGTCGGCCTCCCAGGCGGCGGCCGCGGCGTCGAGGATGGCACCGGCGACCGGCACGTCGGGCTCGCCGACGGCGAGGTAGATGACGTCGTCGACCGAGTGCGCCAGCTCGAAGATGCGGCGGATGCCCGAGGGCGGAACCGAGTCGGTGTGGGAGGCGAGTCGTGGCATAGGCTTCTACGGTACCTCGTGCCCTGTTCGCGCTGTCATCCGGCGGATTGTTCCCGAGGGAAAGAACTGGTAATGTTGCCTGTTGGCTTACGCATCCACAGCGTTCTGTTGGGTGCGAACAGCGAGTGGCTCCTTCCGCGGCTCGGCCGCAGCGGACCATCGCACCGCATTCATCCGAATCAGATACAGAGGTTAATTCCGTGGCAAACATCAAGTCGCAGATCAAGCGCATCGGCACCAACAAGAAGGCCCAGGAGCGCAACAAGGCGGTCAAGAGCGAGCTCAAGACCGCGATCCGCGCGACCCGCACCGCCGTCGTGGCGGGCGACAAGGAGAAGGCCTCGGCCGCTCTGCTCGTCGCCGGCAAGAAGCTCGACAAGGCGGCGTCGAAGGGCGTCATCCACAAGAACCAGGCGGCGAACCGCAAGTCGGCCATCGCCAAGCAGGTCAACGCTCTCTGAGCTGAGCTGTTCTGAGCCGACCGGCTCTGAGTCGCAGACATTCGTGAAAGGCCCCGCTTCGGCGGGGCCTTTTTCGTGCGTCTCGCGCGTCAGGTGCAGCCTGCCCGCGGCTGGGCTAAATGGTTCCGCGGGCCGCGATGACGCTGATCATGCGTTCGAGGGCGAACACAGGATCACGCCCGGCTCCCTTGACGCTCTCGTCGGTTTCGGCGAGCACCTGGATGCTCCGGCCGAGACCCTCGCTCGACCAGCCGGAGAGATCGCGGCGCGCCCGATCGACCTGCCACGGCGCCATGCCGAGCTGCCCGGCCAGCTGGCCGGAGGCCCCGCGCGTGCCGAGCACCTTCGCCATCGTGCGGAGCTTCATGGCGAAGGCGGCGACGATCGGCACCGGATCTGCGCCCGAGGCGAGCGCGTGGCGCAGCAACGCCAGCGCGTCGCCGTAGTTGCCGGCGATGGCCGAATCGGCCACCGCGAAGGCGTTGGTCTCGACGCGCCCCGCGTAGTAGCGCTCGACGGTGACTTCGGTGATCTCCTCGCTCGCGTCGGAGACGAGCTGGGCGCAGGCGGCCGAGAGCTCGGCCAGGTCGTCGGAGAAGGCCGAGACCAGGGCGCGAATGGCTCCCGGAGTGGCTCGTTTGCCGGCGGCGCGGAATTCGGCGGAGGCGAACTCGTACTTGTCGGAGTCGCGCTTGAGCTCGGCGCACACGATCTCGACGGCGACACCGGATGCCGCCCGCACCGCCTCGAGCAGCTTCTTGCCGCGCACCCCGCCGCCGTGCCGGAGAACGAGATAGGTGTCGTCGGCCGGGTAACCCAGGTAGGCGATGGTGTCGTCGAGGAACGCGTCGGTGCACTTCTCGACGGCGGACACCCGGATCAGCCGGGGCTCACCGAACAGCGAGGGACTCGCGAGCGAGAGGAGCTCTCCGGGCACGTAGGAGGCGGCATCGACGTCGGTGACCTCGAGGCTCGGGTCTTCGGCCTTCAGGAGATCCCGCAGTTGGCGGATCGCACGCTCGGCGAGGAAGGTCTCGGGGCCGGTGACGAGCACCACCGGCGACGGGCGCACCTGGTTCCACTCGAGCTGTGGGATGGCGACCTTGGCGCTCGCCTTCGCGGGCGCCTTGCTGCGGGCCACGGCCACGGGCACCTCCTCGATCGACTGCTCCTTCGCGACCCGCACCGACGTGCGGCCGCGGAATCAGCCTAGCCGCCGCCACCGATCCTTCGACCCTCCGGCGTCGCCTCCGACACCCTAAGGAGGCTTCGCGCGCTCGGTCCACACGGACATCGCCAGAGCGGCGCCCGAGAGAACGATGAGGCCCTCCTGGTCGGTGCGGAAGGCGCGGGTGCCGGCACGGCCGAGCATGCCGAGCAGGCGTTCCGTGGGATGACCGTAGCGGTTGTCGGCGCCGACCGAGATCAGCCCGATCACCGCCCGGATCCGCTGGTACAGGCGCTCGCTCTGGTCTGCCGAGCCGTGGTGTGCGACTTTCACCACGTCGACCTGACCGATGGTGTTCGCAGCGAGCACCGCATCCTGCGCCTGCTCCCCCAGATCGCCGAGGAAGAGCAGCCGCATCGCCCCACTGAAGAGCACGGTGACGCTCGCGGGATTCCCCGTGAGCGTGGCGCCGGTGCGTGGCCACAGCACGTCCCACCGGTAGTCGCCGAGCGTGCCCGACAGGCCGCGACGGCCGTCGGCGACGAGAGCGCCGGCACTGCGCAAGCGCTCGACCAGCCTGCGGTCGGCGGCCCCGTCGGGCGGCCCGACGAGGGCCCGGTCGACGCGGCCGAGTACCGCGTCGAGCCCGCCCACGTGATCGCGGTCGTAGTGCGTCAGCACGAGCAAGTCGATGCGCTCGATCCGCAGCCGGGTGAGACACGCAGAGAGCGGCTCCGGTTGCGGCCCGACGTCGACCAGCGCCACCTCACCGCGGCTGTGCACCAGCACCGCATCTCCCTGACCGATGTCGCAGGCGGCGACCTGCCAGTCCGGCGGGATCGCTCCTCCGCGCGCGATCGACCCGCCCGCGAGCAGACCGGCGGTCACCAGCAGTCCGAGCGCACTGGCTCCCCCAGCGGTCAGGGCGAGCCGCGGATGCGCACGGGCCGTGGCCAAGGCGACCGCGATCAGCAGCACCAGCAGCACGGCGATCGCGGCAGCGACCACCCCGTCGGGAACGTCGACGGCGGCGAAGGGCGCACCGGCGAAGAAGCGTGCGACCGCTCCGATCCACGCGGAGGGAACCCAGGGCAACCAGGCCGCCACGGAGGCGAGCCCCGGGGCGGCTGCGGCGATGAGGCACACCAACAGTCCGAACACGCTCACGAGCGCCGCAGCCGGCTCGGCGAGCACGTTGGCAGGCAGGGTGTACGGCGTGATCTGGGGAGCGAGCAGGAAGAGAACCGGCTGGCAGGCCAGTTGCGCGGCGACGGGGACGGCGAGCGCCGTCGCGAGCGCGGGAGGGAGTATCCGCGCGCCGAGCGCCGCGAGGGGCCGCGTCAGCAGGAGCAGTCCTCCCGTCGCCAGCACCGAGAGCGCGAACCCGGCACTCCGGGCGAGCCAGGGGTCGAGCGCCAGCAGCACGATCACGGAGAGGCACAGCGGTCCGATGCCGCTCGCCGGCCGGCCGAGGGCGCTGGCAACCAGCACGATGGCGGCCATGTTGGCCGCCCGCAGCACGCTCGGCTCCGGTGTGACGAGCACCACGAAGAGCACCAGCACCCCGAGGGACACCAGGATGCGCGAACGGCGCCCGAGCCCCACCACGCCACCGAGCTGCATGACGCCCATCACCACGATGGCGCAGTTCGCTCCCGAGACCGCCGTGAGGTGGGTGAGACCGCTCACGGTCATGGCGTCGCGCAGCGAGGCCGAGACCCCGCTGTCGTCGCCGATGGCGAGGCCGGCCAGGAGCTGTGCCCCGTCGCCGGGAAGCCCCGCGGCCGACTGCCGGAAGGACGACCGCAGCCCGTCGGCCCAGCCGAGATACCACGGGGGTTCCGCAATCGGGTCGGGAGAGCCCCGCGCGAAGAACAGGAACTCCCGGGAATCACCGGGCGCGAGACTCGTGAGCGAGCCCTGCGCCCGGAACCGCGACCCGATGCCGAGCGAGTCCGCATCCTCGACCGTCGCGAACACGAGCGTCGGTGCGCGGGCCGAGCTTCTGCGACCCGCGGTGTCGAAGGTGACGAGTTCCGCTTCGATCATCACCCTGATCTCGGGGGGAGTCCGGGGCGCAGCCGCTCCGATCGCAGCCGATCCTGAGAGGGTGCCGGGCGCCGCCGGCGCCTGCTCGCCCGAATCGGCCGCGAACCCGAACGACGAGGTCGGTGCCCGCTTGGGCGTGCCGGTGACCACGAACTCCCCTTGGCCGCCGCGCGGGCCGGGCGCCTCCAGTGCGCCCGGGTGGCGGAGCTGACCGAGGGCGAACAGCGAGGTGCACACGAGCGCCACCGCTGCAGCCACGAGCCCCACGGCGGGGAGCGCGCCGCGGCCGGCTCGCGCCAGGCGCTGCCGGCACCTCCCTCCCCGACGTTCCCGCACCCGCCGTGCGGCGGTGCCACGACGCTCTGACGCACCTCCACGCTCGCCGCGCCGCGCCACGAGGAGCAGCACTGTGACCACGGCGGCGACAGACCACGCGCCGGCGCACGCCCAGGCGGCATTCCCCCGGGTTCCGGTGAGCACGCCCGCCGCGGCCCAGGTGGCGACGGCGGCGGGCACGAGCCGCAGATCGGTGGCGCGCGGGGTCGCGGGCCCGGAGTGGGCCCCACCCTCACGCGAGTCCGTGCGTCGGAAAGGCTCGCGAGGACCGAGGGCGCGAAGCGGCGCCGCGACGTCGCGTCCAGTTCCATCACCGGCGCCGCCGTCGGAGTCCGTACGGTCTCGATCGGTGCTCGCGGGATCGGCGTGAGCATCCGAAGCGCTGCCGGAGCCCACAGGACGCCGATCGACAAGCCAGGTGTCGGCACGATCACCGACGGCAGCGGCAGAGCCCGCAGGGCCTCGACCGACCCTCTCGCGGTCGACATGATCACCGGTGCCGCCGGCGGGGCGCGCAAGACCGAGGTCGACGCCCTCGGGATCGGCCGGCTCGCGGTCGGCGGCCTCGCGCCTCACACGGTCACCAGGTCTCTCAGGCCCTCGAGGGTCTTGTCGCCGATGCCGGTGACCTGGAGCAGGTCGTCGACGGAGGAGAAGGGCCCGTTGGTCTCGCGCCAGCCTACGATCCGCGCGGCCATGGCCGGGCCGATCCTCGGCAGCGCATCGAGGTCGAGAGCGGTCGCTGCGTTGAGGTTCACCTTCGCGCCCGCCGGCGTCGCTGCGCCGGACCCTGCACCTGAGCCCGCAGCCGGAGGCCCGGCCGCCACCGCGACCGCCGGGGCCTCCCCCAGGGCCAGCACCCTCAGCTGCTCACCATCGGTCAACGGCCGCGCCAGATTCACCGACGACTGATCCGCTCCGTCGGCGAAACCACCGGCGAGACCCAGCGCGTCGAACACCCTCGAGCCCTCGGCGAGACGGTACACACCCGGAGCCCGCACCGCGCCCAGCACGTGCACGAGCACGGCGGCGGCGGTCGCAGCGGCCGCTCCTGGTGCGGGGCCTGCGCCGGGGTCAGCCGGTGATCCGGACCCCGACGGCGACCCCACGGGCGCGCCCGAGGAGGCGCCCGCGGTATCCGTCGGCCCGCCCCGTGCATCCGGAGCCGCGGCGGCGACCGATCCCGGCGAGGAGCCCCCGGCCGCCGGTGCGAGCAGGGTGGTCGCACCGACCGGTGAGAGCGCTGTGACGAGCACCGAGCAGACGAGCGCCGCCACCACGAGCACGACTGCAGCGCCGATCCCGATGCGCACCCGCGCCGAGGGACCGGGCTGCAGCTCCGACTGTGTGGATTCCGTTTCTGACATGGCGTCAGAGTAGGAACGGCGAAGCGCCGGTCGCGGCCGGTCACCGCGATCTGTGGAGAACTTCTACGAAGCGGGCTTTGTGACGAAGTTGATCAGCCGTGGCGCGCGCGCCACGACCGTCACCACCTCGCGGTCGCCGATCGAGCGCCCCACCGACGGCAGCGCACGCGCCGCCGCCTCGAGCTCCGGGCCGGAGATCTTGGGCGACACCTCGATACGGTCGCGCACCTTGCCGTCGACCTGCACGACCGCCGTGACCGTCTCCTCGGTGAGCAGGGACGCATCCGCGCCCCGCCAGCCGTAGTTGGCGATCGACGGCTCGTAGCCGAGCCGGGCCCACATGTCCTCGGCGGTGTACGGCGCGAACAGCGACAGGCCGAGCGCGACGGTCTCCACCGCTTCGCGCACGGCCGGGTCGCCGCCACCGGGGCCGGAGTCGATGGCCTTGCGCGCCGCGTTGACGAGCTCCATCAAGCGCGCCACCACCACGTTGAACTTGAACGCCTCGATGAGGCCCGGGGCCTCCGCGAGGAACTTGTGCGTCACCCGGCGCAGCGCACGATCGCCGTCGCGCCAGTTCACCTCGGGGGGCGAGGTCACGTCGCCGACGAGGCGCCAGGCCCGGGCGAGGAACTTCGCCGAGCCGGCGGGCGAGACATCCGCCCAGTCGATGTCGTCTTCGGGCGGGCCCGCGAACGCCATCGTCAGGCGTACCGCGTCGACTCCGTGCTCGTCGAGCTGGTCGGAGAGGCGCACGAGGTTGCCCTTCGACTTCGACATGGCGGAGCCGTCCATCAGCACCATGCCCTGGTTCAACAGCGCACTGAAGGGCTCGGTGAACGAGACGTAGCCGAGGTCGAAGAGCACCTTCGTGATGAAGCGGGCGTAGAGCAGGTGCAGGATGGCGTGCGTCACGCCGCCGACGTACTGGTCGACCGGCGCCCACTTGTCGACCTCGCGCGGGTCGAAGGCCTGCGTCTCGTCGTTCGGGGAGAGGAAACGCAGGAAGTACCACGAGCTGTCGACGAAGGTGTCCATCGTGTCGGGGTCGCGGCGCGCAGGGCTGCCGTCGACCGGGTTCGGCACGTTCACCCAGTCCTCGGCGGCACCGAGCGGCGAGGTGCCCTTCGGCGTGAGGTTGAGGCCCTCGGTCGGCGGCAGCACCACCGGCAGCTGGTCTTCGGGAACCGCGTACTCCTGGCCGTCTTCACCGTGGATGATCGGGATCGGCGTTCCCCAGTAGCGCTGTCGCGAGATGAGCCAGTCGCGCAGGCGGTAGTTCTTGGCCGGCCGGCCGGTGCCCGCCGCCTCGAGGATCTCGATGATCTTGCGGATGGCGTTCGACTTCGACAGCCCGTCCAGCGGCCCCGAATTGACCAGACGCCCCTCGCCGGCCAGCGCGATGCCGGTCTTCGCGGGGTTGAGGTCGTCGAGCTCGAGCAGGTCTTCGGGCAGCTCGTCGCCGTGCAGCACCGGGATGGCGCCGGTGACGGGCGCGAGGGTGTCGACGACCGTCTTGATCGGCAGGTCGAAGGCGCGCGCGAAGTCGAGGTCGCGCTGGTCGTGCGCGGGCACCGCCATGACCGCTCCGTGGCCGTAGTCGGCGAGCACGTAGTCGGCCGCCCAGATGGGCAGACGGGCGCCGTTCACCGGGTTGATCGCGTAGCGCTCGAGGAAGATGCCGGTCTTCGGCCGGTCGGTGGCCTGGCGCTCGGTCTCCGACGACTTCTGCACCTCGGCGAGGTACTTCGCGAAACGCTCCTTCACCTCGGCCGAGTCCGAGCCGGCCACCAGGTCTTGAGCGAGGTCGGAGTCGGGCGCCACCACCATGAAGGTCGCCCCGTAGAGCGTGTCGGGCCGGGTGGTGAACACCGTCACGGGCTCGTCGCGGCCCTCGATGGCGAAGTCGACGTCGGCGCCGATCGAGCGTCCGATCCAGTTGCGCTGCATCGCGATGACCTTCGACGGCCAGGTGCCCTCGAGCTGCTTGAGGTCGTCGAGCAGGCGGTCGGCGTAGTCGGTGATACGGAAGTACCACTGCGTCAGCTTCTTCTTCACCACGAGGGCGCCGGAGCGCTCGGAGGTGCCGTCGGGCAGCACCTGCTCGTTGGCGAGCACCGTCTGGTCCACCGGGTCCCAGTTGACCCACGACGCCTTGCGGTAGGCCAGGCCCTTCTCGTACATCTTGAGGAACAGCCACTGGTTCCACTTGTAGTACTCGGGGTCGGAGGTGTGCAGCACGCGGTCCCAGTCGAAGGAGGTCGCGTAGCGCTTCATGCTGGTGCGCTGCTGGTCGATGTTGTCGTAGGTCCACTGGCGCGGGTCGAGGCCGCGCTTGATGGCGGCGTTCTCGGCGGGCAGGCCGAACGAGTCCCAGCCGATCGGGTGCAGCACGTTGAAGCCCTGCTGGCGCCAGTAGCGCGCGATCACGTCGCCCAGCGCATACGCCTCCGCGTGACCCATGTGCAGGTCGCCGGAGGGGTAGGGGAACATGTCGAGCACGTATTTGCGCGGGCGCTTGTCGCCTTCGAGGTCGGTGCGGAAGGGCTTCGACTCCTCCCAGATGGGCATCCATTTGTCTTGGATGGCCTGGAAGTCGTAGCGCTCGGCGTCGTCGTTCCACGACCCGCCCGGGGCGGAGTCGGCACTGACGGGGGTGTTCTCGGTGACCACGTGACTCTCATTCGTTGCTTGCGCAGGCGATTCAGGGGTTTCGGCAGAACTGCCAGAAGCGTGAGCCGCTCGGGATGGCGCGCACGGCGCACCAGGAGTCAACAGTACTAAACCTTGCCGTGTTCCCGTCGAGCAGCCCATCGCGGGGCCGCGCCGGCGCTGCACTAGCGTAGATCGTGACCACAGGAGGAAGACCGAAGATGGCCGAGGCTCCCGCGACCTTCGTCTGGACCGGGGATGCGCTCGTCGAGCGCGAACTCCGGCCGCACGACGCCCTCGTGGCGGCCGATTCGTGGTTCGTCTCGCCCTCGGGCCGGGCGCGCGCGATCGATGCCCACCGCGAGCGCTTCCTCGCGGCCGCCGCCACGGCCCCGGCGCCGGCCCCGGACACCGAGGCCTTCTGGGGCGCGGCCGTCGGCCGGCTCCGCGCCTACCGCACCGGCGCCCTCTTCCCCCGCGTCGAGCTCGCTCTCGTCGAGGGCGAGCCGGAGCTGCGCCTGCGCGTGCGCGTGGCGCCACGCCGGCGCGAGACGGCGGTGCTGAGCACGCACGACGGCCCCGACCCGCGCACGGTCCCGCGCATCAAGGGCCCCGATCTCGACACCCTGATCGCACTCCGCGCCGCCGCTCAGGAGAACGGCGCCGACGAGGTGGCACTGCTCGACGGCGGACCCGGCGGCCACCTCGTCGACGCCTCGAACTCGGCTCTGCTCTGGTGGCGGGGCGAGACCCTCGTGGCACCGGCGAGCGACCTGGCGCGCGTCTCGAGTGTCACGGCCCGCAGCATCCGTCTCATCGCCACCGCCACCGGCACCCGCGTCGTCGAGGAGCGCGCCCGCCCGGCCGAGCTCGCCGGCTGCGAGGTGTGGCTGGTGAGCGCCCTGCACGGCATCAGCGTGGTCGAGGCCTGGATCGACGGCCCGCCCCTCGAGGCGCGCCCGAGCCGCGCCTCCACCTGGCGACGGCGACTGGATGCGCTGAGCCGGCCGCTCTAGACCGGGCATCGGATGCGCGTGCCCGGCTTGGTTCCCGCCAGGTCGCGCCAAGAGCGGCGGGCAGCCCGCATTCGAGCATTGCGCGCGACCTCGAGCGGCCGCGGCCACTGCCGCTCAGAGCCGCAGTGTGTGCGTGACCAGCTCCGGCGGGACGGGCGTGTGCGAGATCACGACGACCGCCCGCTCCTCACCGGAGGCGGCGGCGAGCAGATCGGCGACGAGCGCATCCGCCCGGTCGGCGTCGACGTTGGCCGTCGGCTCGTCCAGCACCAGCACCGGGAAGCCGGCGAGGAGTGCCCGCGCAAGGGCGATGCGCTGCGCCTGCCCGCCCGAGACGAGCGAGCCGTGCTCCCCTACCCGCGCCGAAAGGCCGCCGCGTTCGCGCACCCACTCGCCGAGGCCCACGCGGTCGAGCACCGCGAGGAGCTCGTCGTCGCTCGCCGTCTCGCGAGCGAAGAGCAGGTTCTGGCGGATGTCGTCGTCGAAGAGGTGCGGGCTCTGCTCGCAGAGCCCCACCACGGTGCGCACGGCGTCCTGCTGGAGGTCCCGCACCTCGACGCCGTTCACCCTGTAGCTGCCGCCGTGCTCGAGAAAGCGCACGAGCACGTGGGCGAGCGTGGTCTTGCCCGCTCCGCTCGCGCCGCGCACGAGAATGCGGTCGCCGGGCCGCACATCGAGGTCGACGCCGCTCAGCGCATCCCGTGGCTCTCCGGGCCAGCGCGCCGAGACCTCGCGCAGCCGCAGCGAGACCGGGCCGCCGGGCAGCTCGCTCGCCGCATCGGGCCGGTCGACCGGGATGCCGTCGGGCACGCTGTCGGGCACCACCGAGGCGATGCGGTCGGCGCTCGCGGCGACCTGCCGCCAGGCGCCCCAGGCGAGCGGAACCATGCCGAACACCTCGAACACCGCGAGCGGAACCAGCGCCACGAGCGCGAGCGTGGGGCCCTCGAAGCCACCGACGCCCAGCTGCGGGACGCCGACGAGGAGGATGAGCACGGTCACGGCCCCCGCGATGAGCGTCACGAGCGCCGCGGTGAGGCCCGCCCCGGCCGAGCGGCGGACGAGCGCGCGGGTGAGCCCGGCATCCGCTTCGGCGAGCGAGGCACGGGCACCGGATGCCGCCCCGTAGGCCACGAGGGTGTCGAGGTTCGCGAGGTAGTCGGCCAGCTCGGCCTGGTAGCCGCCGCGGAGCCCCGCGAGCTCGCGCTCGGCGCGCGCCGAGACCCAGGAGTTCGCGGCCGTGCCCAGGGCGGCGGCGAGCACGAGCCCGGCGAGCAGCACGACACCGGCCGCGGGCAGCAGGACCCAGACCGTGACCACGGCGGCCACGGCGGTCAGCCCCGAGACGACGAGCGGCTGCACGACCCGCAGCGGGAAGTTCTGCTGCTCGTCGACGTCGGCCACCAGCCTGGTCAGCAGGTCGCCGCGGCGGCTCGAGCCGAGCCCGTCGGGCGAGACGGGCACGAGCCGCTCGTAGACGCCCACCCGCAGCTCGGGCATGGTGGCGAACGCGGCGTCGTGGCTCGCGAGCCGCTCGACGTAGCGGAAGGCGGCCCGCCCGAGGGCGAAGGCCCGCACCGCGACCATCGCCGCGGAGAGGTACAGGATGGGCGGCTGCTCGGCGGCCTTCGTGATGAGATAGGCGCTCGTGGCGAGCAGGCCCACCGCGCAGAGCGCGCTGACGAGCCCGAGCAGGGCGCCCGGAGCGAAGCGGCGCAGGCGCGGCTGCGCGAGCCGGATGACGTCGGAGCGGTTCACGGGAGCACCGCCTCGAGCACGCCGAGCGCCACGACCGCGTCGGCGCCGGCGATCACCGCGCGGCGGTGGCTCACCACCACGACGGCGCGGCCTTCGCCGGCGAGAACGTGCAGACCCCGGATGAAGGCGGCCTCGGTCTCGTCGTCGAGTGCCGAAGTCGGCTCGTCGAACACCACGACGGCTCCGTCGGTGCGGCGGGCGCGGTAGACGGCTCGCGCCGCCCCGACGCGCTGCGCCTGGCCGCCGGAGAGGCCGCCGCCGCGGGGGTCGACGAGCGCGCCGAGGTCGAGATCGGCCCCGCCGACGAGGTCGAGGCTCGCCCGGGCGGCCACCGCATCCGGGGTCTCGTCGCCCAGGCAGATGTTGCTCTGGACCGTTCCGGCCAGGAGAGACGGATGCTGGCCGGCCCACGCCAGCCAGGGCCGGGGCACGGGGTCGCCGCTCGCGTCACGGCCGTCGACGAGGATGCTGCCGGCCGCCGGAACGAAACCCAGCAGCGCCGCCACGAGCGAGGACTTGCCGGCGCCGCTCGGCCCGGTCACCACCGTGACCGCGCCGCGCTCGAACCGCGCCTCCAGACCCTCGAAGGCCACGTTCTCGCCGTACCTCACCCCCAGCCCCCGCACTTCGAGCCCTGCGCCCCGTTCCTCCCCGCCCGCTTCCTCCTCTCCCAAAAACAAGGAGATTGCCGGCGACACGCCGGCGGCAGCCCACGATTCGGCGGCGTGTCCGGCAGACACTCCTTGTTTTTGGACTGGTCCTTGTTTTTGGGTAGGGGGGCGGTCTGGGGCGGCGGCGTCGAGGATGTCGAAGACGTCGGAGGAGGCCGCCACCCCGTCGGCCGCCGCGTGGAACTGGGCGCCGACGTTCCGCAGCGGCAGGAAGGCCTCGGGCGCGAGCAGCAGCACGAACAGGCCCACCTCGAGGCCGAGGCTCCCCTCGATCAGCCGCACGCCGATCGACACGGCCACGAGCGCCACCGAGAGGCTCGCCGCCAGCTCGAGCGCGAAGCCCGAGAGGAACGAGATGCGCAGCACCTTCATGGTCTGCGCGCGGTAGTCGTCGGTGACGGCACGGATGCGTGCCGCCTGCCGGTGCTGCCGACCGTAGATCGTGAGCGTCGACAGCCCGCCCACCACGTCGAGGAACGCGGTGGAGAGACGCCCGAGCTTCTCCCACTGCTTCTGCTGCACCGACTGCGTGGCCCAGCCGATGAGGATCATGAACAGCGGGATGAGCGGCAGCGTCACGGTGACGGTCAGCCCGCTCAGCCAGTCCTGCCACCAGATGACCACGAGGATGATCGGCGTCGCCACCGCGGTCAGGATGAGCTGGGGCAGATATTTCGAGAAGTAGGTGTCGAGCGCATCCAGGCCCGGCCCCGCGGTCACGCCGACGGCGGTGGAATTGCGCGAGCCGAGCCATCCGGGGCCCAGCTTCGTCACCGCATCCAGCACCCGCCGCCGCAGCTCGCTCTTGACCACGGCAGCGCCCCGCGCCGAGTTCAGCTCGGCGAGCCAGGCCGCCGCGAAGCGCACCAGCACGACACCGGCCAGCAGCACGAGCGGCAGCACCAGGTTCTCGAGCGACTCCCCCGCGATGGCCCGCACGATCACCTGGGTGACGAGGTAGGAGAAGCCGATCACGGCCGCGGTCTGCAGCAGGGCGAGCACGCCGCCGGCGGCGAAGAACGCGCGGGCTGCGGCCGCATATCGGAGGAGCCGGGGGTCGACGGGGCGCACGACTCTAGTGTGCGCCCTCGACCGGGATCTGTGCGCGGCTCACGCGCTTGCGGAAGATCCAGTAGGTGAACCCCTGGTAGGCCAGGATGAGCGGCAGGAACACCAGCGCCACCCAGCTCATGATCTGCAGGGTGTAGGCCGACGAGGAGGCGTTCTCGATGGTGAGGCTGTTCGCCGGGTCGTTCGAAGCCGGCATCACATCAGGGAAGAGAGCGAAGAACAGGCTCAGCACCGCGAGCGCGATCGTCGCCGCCATCAGGCCGAACGAGAGGCCCTCGCGACCGCGGGTGTTCGCGAGCACCGCCCCGATCAGCGCCACGGCGGCGGCCGCCGAGAGCAGGGCGGATGCGAGGGTGCCGTGGGCGAGGGTCGTCCAGAGCAGGAACGCCGCGGCCACCACGATGGTGAGCACGCCCGCGCGGGTGGCGAGACGGCGCGCGCGCTCCCGGATGTCGCCCTCGGTCTTGAGAGAGACGAACACGACGCCGTGCGTGAAGAAGAGCAGCAACGTGGTGAGGCCGCCGAGCAGGGCATACGGGTTCAGCAGGTCGAAGAAGGTGCCGGTGTAGTTGTGCCCGGCGTCCAGCGGCACGCCCCGCACGATGTTCGCGAAGGCCACGCCCCACAGGAAGGCGGGAACCGCGGATCCGATCACGATCATGCGGTCGAAGCGCTTCTTCCACGCCGACTCCGGTCGCTGGTGCCGGTACTCGAACGAGACACCGCGCAGGATGAGGGCGAGCAGGATGAGCAGCAGCGGGAGGTAGAAGCCGCTGAACAGCGTCGCATACCACTCGGGGAAGGCGGCGAAGAGCGAGGCCCCGGCCACGATCACCCAGGTCTCGTTCAAGTCCCAGACCGGGCCGATGGTGTTGATGAGCACGCGGCGGTCGGTGTCGTCTCGGCCGAGGAACGGCAACGACATGCCCACGCCGAAGTCGAAGCCGTCGAGCACGAAGTAGCCGACGAACATGAAGCCGACGATGCAGAACCACAGGATTGTCAGGTCCATCATGTCTCCCTAGTAGACCGTCGCCTCGTGGCGGAGCTCCCCGGATTCGGGATCGGGCTCCGGGGCGTCGTCGGGCCCCTTCTGGATGGCCTTCTTGATGAGCTTGAACTCCACCACCGCGAGGGCGCCGTAGATGAGCGTGAAGGCCACGAGCGAGATGAGCACGTCGAGCCCCGTGACACCGGGCGAGACCGCATCCTGGGTCTTCAGCAGGCTGAACACGATCCAGGGCTGCCGACCCATCTCGGTGAACACCCAGCCCATGATCATGGCGCCGAGCGAGAGCGGGAAGGCCCACACCGCCACCCGCCACAGCCACCGCCACCGCGGCTGGCGTCCCTTGCGGGTGATCCAGAGGCCCACGACCGCGATCAGCACGTGCAGCATTCCGAGGCCGATCATCCAGCGGAACGCCCAGTAGGTGACCCAGATCACCGGCGAGTAGTCGCCGGGACCGTAGAGCTGCACGTACTGCGCCTGCAGGTCGTTGATGCCCTCGACCGTGCCGTCGAAGGTGTGCGTCGAGAGGAACGACAACAGGTACGGGATGCGGATCGAGAACAGTTCATGCACCCCGTCGGGCGTGCCCAGCGTGAAGATCGAGAACGACGCGTCCGCGCCGGTCGAGGTGTGGTACAGCGCCTCGGCCGCCGCCATCTTCATCGGCTGCGTCTCCACCATCGCGAGGCCCAGCTGGTCGCCGCTCAGCACGGTCAGCGCTCCGGCGATCACCATCATCCAGAGGCCGAACTTCATCGCCGGGCGCATGGTCTCGAGGTGCTGGTTGCGGTAGAGGTGCCACGCCGCCGTGGCGATGATCAGGCCAGCGGCCACCATGAAGCACGCGAAGATCGTGTGCGGGAAGGCGGCGAGTGCGACCTTGTTGGTCAGCAGGGCCCAGATGTCGGTGAGCTCCGCCCGCCCCTTGGCGGCGTTGATCTCGTACCCCACCGGGTTCTGCATGAACGCGTTCGCCGCGATGATGAAGTAGGCCGACAGGATGGTGCCCACCGCGGTGGCCCAGATCGTCACGAGGTGGAGCTTCTTCGGCAGCTTGTCCCAGCCGAAGATCCACAGCCCGATGAAGGTCGCCTCGAGGAAGAAGGCGAGCAGGCCTTCGAGGGCCAGCGGAGCGCCGAAGACGTCGCCGACGAAGCGCGAGTAGTCGCTCCAGTTCATGCCGAACTGGAATTCCTGCACGATGCCGGTCACGACGCCCATGGCGAAGTTGATCAGGAAGATCTTGCCGAAGAAGCGCGTGAGCTGCAGGTATTTCGCCTTACCGGTACGCACCCAGGCCGTCTGGAAGATGGCCACCGTGGTGGCCATGCCGATGGTGAGCGGCACGAAGAGGAAATGGTAGATCGTCGTCAGGCCGAATTGCCAGCGCGACAGGATGAGGGGGTCGAGCAGATCGTTCAGGTTCACGCGGAACTCCTTAGGCGTGAATTCAGTTTAGATGCTTGTATACAAGCCCCCGGGCTGTTCGCGGCATCACTGCGGAGTCGGCAGGAGGATGGGCGCATCCGCTGTGGAATACATCAGTGAACGTGACCCTGTTCTGTCGCTCCTGCACGAAAAGGCCCCGCCGGCATCCGGAGAACGGATGACGACGGGGCCGGGTGATCGCGGCCGGAAGGCCTAGAAGAGGTTCACCTTGGCGAGCCAGTTCTTCGCGATGGTGTCGGCCGACTGCTGGTCGTTCACGCTCTGCGAGTTGAGGTCGACCAGGTCGGCGGCGGTCAGCGCCGCGCTCACCTTGTTGATGATGCTCACGACCTCGGGCGTCGCCGAGTTGGAGTTGATCAGCGGCACGACGTTCGACGCGAGGAACAAGCCTTTCGGGTCGGCCAGCGTGACCAGACCCGAGGTCTTGATGTTCGGGTCGGCGGAGTAGATGTTCACCATCTGCACGGTGTTGTCGTTCAGCGCCTTGATGGTCAGCGGTCCGCCCGAGTCCTCGATCGGGGTGAAGCCCACGGTCACGCCGTAGGTGCTCTTCAGGCCGTCGGGCCCGTAGGGGCGCGTCTGCAGCTCAGAGTTGCCGCCGAGGGTGATGGGCGTGGTGACCTTCGAGAGGTCGGCCAGGCTCGTCACGCCGTTCGCCTCCGAGAACGCCTTGGTGACGTTGTAGGAGTCCTGGTCGGTCGCGGGCGACTGGTCGAGCACCTCGAGGCCCTGCGGCAGGGCGGTCTGCAGCGCGGCGAAGACGTCGTCGCTGGTCTTGGCGGTGGTGGAGGGGTCGTAGTACTGCAGCAGGTTGCCGGTGTACTCGGGGAAGAGCTGCACCTCGCCGCTCTCGAGCGCCGGCAGGTAGGCGTCGCGCTGCCCGATGTTGAACTGACGGGTCACCTCGATGCCGTTCGCCTCGAGCGCCTGCGCGTAGATCTCGGCGATGATCTCGTTCGAGTAGTACGCCTGCGAGCCGATGACGATCGGGCCGGATGCGGCTCCGCTCGCCGACGACGTCGACGCCGTGTCGAGCGGGTTGCTCGACGAACACCCTGCCAGTGCCACTGCCGCACTGACCACGACTAGCCCTGCGACGAGCCGGCCTTTCTTGATTGCTGTGAACATGTGATCATTTCCCTTCTTGGGCGGGGATGCCCGCCACCGCGACCGGACGGGATGACCGGGTGCGGATCTCTGTGGGTTCCTTCGCGGCGACACCGCGTGGAACGACCAACCTCTGGATGAGGGCGAAGATTCCCTCGAGCACGAGCGCGAGTGCCGTGACGAGGATCGAGGCGCCCAGCGCTTCGGCGTAGTTCCGGGTGGAGAACCCCTCGAAGATGAACACCCCGAGGGCGCCCCCGCTGACGTAGGCGGCGAGGGTGGCTGTGGCCACCACTTGCAGCACGCCGGAGCGGATGCCGCCGAGGAGCAACGGAAGCCCGAGCGGAACCTCGACACGGCCCACGATCTGGAGCTCGGTCATCCCCAGCGCCCGCGCCGCGTCGATGGTCTTGCGGTCGATCGCCTCGAAGCCGGCGTACGCGCCGGCGAGGATGGGCGGGATGGCGAGGATCACGAACGTGAGGAGCGGAGCCCGGAACCCGATGCCGAGACCGAGGCCGAGCAGGATGAGCAGGCCGAGGCTCGGCAGCGCGCGGAAGCCGCCCGAGAGCGACACGGCGATGTCACGCCCGCGCCCGGTGTGCCCCACGAGGTAGCCGAGCGGCACGGCGATCACCGCCGCGATGGCGACGGCACCGAAGGTGTACGCGAGCTGCTCGCCGAGGCGGGCGATCCATCCGCTGGGCCCGCTCTGGTTCGCGGGGTCGAGGATCCAGGCGATGCCGTCGAAGAACAGGTTCATCAGCCGGCCCCCGTCAGCACGGCCGTGCGGCTGCGGGCGACGTCCCGCGCGCGCACCCGCGGGTCGCGGCGGCTCCACGGCAGCAGCAGGCGGCCCACGAGCACGAGCACGAGGTCGAACACCACGGCGATCACGAGGGTCGCCACGATTCCCGTGATGACCTCACCCGGGATGTTGCGCTGGAATCCGTTGATGAAGAGGTAGCCGAGGCTCGACACGCCGATCACCGAGCCGATCGTCGCCAGGCTGACGGTGCTGGCCGAGACCACGCGCAGACCCGCGAGCAGAACCGGTCCGGCGAGAGGGAGCTCCACGCGCCAGAATCGCTGCCATCCCGAGTAGCCCATGGCCGACGCCGCCTGGAGCACATCCGAGTCGACCGAGGCCAGGCCGTCGGCCGAGGAACGCACCATGAGCGCGACGGCGTAGATGGTGAGTCCGACGAGAACGTTCAGAGAGGAGAGCTGCGGTGTGCCGAGCACGAGCGGCATGAAGATGAACAGCGGCAGCGAGGGGATCGTGTAGAGCAGGCCGAGGATCAGCAGGATCGCGCCGCGCGACACCTGATAGCGGTTCGCCACCCAGCCGAGCGGGATCGCGATGACGAAACCGATGATGATGGGCGGCACGCTGAGCGCCACGTGCGCGAACACGAGCTGCCACACGAGGTCCCAGTTCGAGGAGAGCCACTTCACGGCTGCAGCACTCCCGTCGGCGTGCCGTTCTCGTCGACCACGACGTCGGCGCCGTCGACCCTCTCGATGCGCAGCTTGCGCTTGCCCTTGTCGGCTCCGACGAAGCTGGCCACGAAGTCGTCGGCCGGGCGCGCGAGGATCTCGGCCGGCGTCCCCACCTGCGCGATGTGGCCGCCCTTCTGCAGGATGACGACCTGGTGCCCCAGCAGGAAGGCCTCGTCGATGTCATGCGTCACGAACACCACGGTCTTGCCGAGTCCCGCCTGCAGCCGGATGGTCTCCTGCTGCAGCTCGGCGCGCACGATCGGGTCGACGGCGCCGAACGGCTCGTCCATCAGCAGGATGTTCGGGTCGGCCGCGAGACCGCGAGCCACTCCCACGCGCTGCTGCTGGCCACCGGAGAGCTGTCGCGGGTACTTGCCGGCCAGGGAGCGGTCGAGCCCCACCGTGTCGAGCAGCTCGAGCGCGTGCGCGCGGGCCTCCGTCTTCGGAACCCCGTTCAGCACCGGCACGGTGGCGACGTTGTCGATCACCTTGCGGTGCGGCAGCAGGCCGGAGTTCTGCATCACGTAGCCGATGCGCCGCCGCAGCTTCACCGGGGCGAGCGAGGCCGTGTCCTCGCCGTCGATCAGGATGCTGCCCGAGGTGGGGTCGATCATCCGGTTGATCATGCGCAGCAGCGTGGTCTTGCCGCAGCCGGAGGAGCCCACGAGCACCGTGGTCTTGCGCGGTGGGATCACCAGGTCGAAGCCTTCGACCGCGACCGTCCCGTCGGGGAACTGCTTCGTCACCGAACGGAACTCGATCATCGCGCGACCCAATCATCGGGGGGCCACGGAATGCGGCCGTCCATCAACCCAAACATCACTGCGGCGAAACGCAAAGCCCGCCGTCAGAGATTGTCATAATCCTCTTCGCCACCGACATCGCATCCGGATGGGTGGCGAGGAGGGATCAGGCGGCGACCGTCGACCCGGCGAGGATGGTGCCGACGAGGCGGCGACACGCCTCGATGGCGGCCGCGTCGCCGCGGCTGTCGATGATGAAGGCGCGAACGAGCAGAGAATCGACCACGGTGAGGGCGATGTCGATCCGGTCGACGAGGCCGGGCTCGTCGGTGACGCCGAGCTCCTCGACGAAGATCTTCGCGAGCGGTGCGGCGATGCGCGCCGAGGCGGCCGAACCGCCGTCGACCTCGGGCAGGGCGATCTGGTCGCTCAGACGGATGGAGGTGTAGCCCGGCTCGCTGCGATGCATCTCGACGGCGGCGTCGACCAGGGAGTCGAAGGCCGCCTCCATCGAGGTGGGCTGGGAGGCGTCGAGCTTCTCGACGCTCAGACGGAGGAAGCGCTCGAAGCCGCGCAGGCTCATGGCGCTGAGCACGGCGATGCGGTCGGGGAAGTAGCGGTAGACGGTTCCGATCGAGGCGTTCGCCCGCTCGGCGACCATCGCGGTGGTGAGTCGTTCGATTCCGACTTCGGCGACGACGGCCGATGCGGCGTCGAGGAGCGCACCGATGCGCTCACTGCTCCGCGCCTGCACCGGTTCGTTGCGCACCTGCCCGGTGGATGTGAGAGCACCGCTTATGAGGTCGTTGAATGCCACTCCGCCCGTCCCTTCCCGAAACCCGACACCCAAGTGTAGTTCCGTCTCCCTGGCAGTCGCATGCAGGCTTACCTCGGCACGCCGCGGGGCGTGACAGACTGGTGCCGTGCCAGATGAGACAGCCTCGGCAATCCGGCTGCACCGTGCGGCTCGCATCGACGATGCGATCCACGAGTTCCGTGAAGGCTGGGCCCGGCGGGCCGGCCGCGTGCCGACCGTCATCCCGTACACCGGCTACGGCACCACATCCAGGATCCGCGTGCTCGGGCGCGTGCTGCTGACCAAGCAGCCGAAACCCGGATCGCGCCAGGCCCGCAAGGCCCAGCGCCGCGAGGAGCGGGTGCGCGGCTGGCGGAGCTTCGTGAGCGTTCCCGTCGGCGCCGTGGAGGTGACCATCGAGGTCGAGGGCATCGTGCGCACGGTGCTGGCCGATCGTGGGGGTGTCGTGGACGCCTCGGTCGACGTCGAGCTCGAGCCCGGCTGGCACACCATCACCATGGTGACCCCCGGCTCAGAGCCCGTTCAGGCCCCGATCTGCATCGTCGCGCCCGGCACCGACTTCGGCATCGTCTGCGACATCGACGACACCGTGATGGTCACCGCGCTGCCGCGCCCGTTCCTCGCGTTCTGGAACACCTTCGTGCTCGACGTGCACGCCCGCACCCCGACACCGGGCATGGCGGTGTTCCTCGAGAGGCTGACGAAGGAGCATCCGGGCGCCCCCGTCATCTACCTCTCCACCGGAGCGTGGAACGTGGCTCCGACGCTCAGCCGGTTCCTCTCCCGCAACCTCTACCCAACCGGACCCTTGCTCCTGACCGACTGGGGGCCGACGCACGATCGCTTCTTCCGCAACGGACGCGAGCACAAGACCACGAACCTGCGCCGGCTCGCGGGCGAGTTCCCCGACATCCGGTGGGTTCTCATCGGCGACGACGGCCAGCACGACGAGGAGATCTACGGCGAGTTCGCGCTCGAACACCCGCAGAACGTGGCGGCCATCGCCATCCGCCAGCTCTCCACCAGCGAGGCCGTGCTCGCCGGCGGACGCTCCCGCACCGACCTCACGGCCGAGAACGCCGTCCCCTGGGTCTACGCCCCTGACGGCGCGGGCCTCTCCGAGAAGCTCAAGCGCGCACTCGACTAGAGCGTGCCGGCGTGAGCCTCGAGGAACTGGTAGACCTCGTTCTCGTCGACGCCCGGGAACTTGCCGGAGGGCAGCGGCGACAGGATGTGCGCGTGCAGCTTCGCGCTCGGCCACGCGCTCGACGACCACTTCTCGGCGAGTTCCGAGGCCGGGCGGCGGCAGCAGGACTCGTCGGGGCAGGTCGACTGCACGCGCCCCTGCGTGTCGCGCCCGCGGAACCACTTGGCCTCCGTGAACGGCACCCCGAAGGTGATGGAGAACTCCCCCGCCTCGGTCTTGCCGGTCTGGGTGGCGCACCAGAAGGTGCCCGCCGGGGTGTCGGTGTACTGGTAGAACTCGGTGGTGCGGTTCGTGCGGCCCAGAGCGCCGCGCGCCGCCCACTTGCGGCACACGAGCTGCCCCTCCACCGCCCCCGTCACATCCGAGGGCAGCGGCAGGCCGTCGTTCTCGTAGGCCTTGTAGATGGCGCCGTCCTCCCCCACCCGCAGGAAGTGCACCTCCATGTCGAGGTGCGAGGTGGCGAGGTTCGTCATGCGCAGCGCGGCGGCCTCGTGCGTGACGCCGAAGGCGTCTCGGAAGTCCTCCACCGAGAGGTCCTTGCGCTGCTTCGCCGCCTGCAGGAACGCCACCGAGGGGGTCTGCGGCATCAGGCAGGCGGCGGCGAAGTAGTTGATCTCGAGCCGCTGCTGCAGGAACTCGGCGTAGCTCTGCGGCGGCGTGTGCCCGAGCAGCCGGTGGGCCATCGCCTGCAGCGCCATCGACCGCAGACCGTGCCCGCCCGGGATCGAGGCGGGCGGCAGGTAGATGCGCCCGTTCTCGAGGTCGGTCACCGAACGCGCCGAGTGCGGCAGGTTGTCGACGTAGATGAGCGTGAAACCGAGGTTCTCCGCCAGGAGTGACACGCTGCGATGGGTGAGAGCTCCGCCGGTGTGCCCCACGGTCGCCAGGGTCTCCTCGGCGAGCTGCTCGAGGGCCGGCAGGTAGTTGTTTTTCGCGCGCATGCCGAGGCGGTTCTCGGTGTTGGCTCGCCGAGCCTCCTCCGGGGTCGCGATCGACTGCGTCGCCCGGCGCAGCAGTTCGCGGTGCAGCCCGACGAGCGACTCGAGCGTCTCGAGCGGCAGGGTGCGGCTGGCGGGCACCACGGGAAGACCCAGGGAGGCGTAGAGCTGGCCCTGCTGCGCCTTCGCGAGCTCGATCTCGAGGGCGGTGCGCGCATCCGGGGCCTCGTCGCTCAGCAGATCGGAGAGCGGCACGCCGAGCTCGGCGGCGAGCGCCTGCAGCAACGAGAGCTTCGGCTCGCGCCGCCCGTTCTCGATCAGCGAGAGCTGGCTGCCGACCACGCCCACTCGGGCTCCGAGCTGGTCGAGCGTGAGTTCGCGGGCGCGCCGGTGGTGCCGGATGCGGCGGCCGAGCGTGATGAGATCGCTTCCTTGCGTCATATTCACTCCGTGTAAAGAACGTTGAATCTTTCCGTGGGAATTCCAGGAATTTACCTCATCCACTCGTCAAAGTGGAAGAACAGAGCACAGATTGCCGAAATCACGATCACCATCGAGACCGATCACCACCGAAACCGATCACCACCGAGACGAAGGATTCGCCGATGAGCCTCCTCGAAACGCCCCCCATGACCGATGTCGAAGGACCGAGCCGCAACCCGGCCGTCAACGAGTGGGTCGCCGACGTCGCCGCCCTCACCAAGCCCGACCGCATCGTCTGGTGCGACGGTTCCACCCAGGAGTGGGACGCCCTCACGAAGTCGATGGTGGCGCAGGGCACGCTCATCCGACTGAACCCCGAGTGGCGGCCCAACAGCTTCCTCGCCCGCAGCGACCCGGCCGACGTGGCGCGCGTCGAGGACCGCACCTTCATCTGCTCCGAGCGCGAGTCCGACGCGGGCCCCACGAACAACTGGCGAGACCCCTTCGTCATGCGCGAAGAGCTCACCGAGCTGTTCGCCGGCAGCATGCGCGGCCGCACGATGTACGTCGTCCCGTTCTCGATGGGGCCTCTCGGCGGCCCCATCTCGCAGCTCGGCGTGCAGCTCACCGACTCCCCCTACGTGGTCGTGAGCATGCAGCTCATGACGCGCATGGGGGTCGGCGCCCTCGACCTGATCGGCCCGGAGACCCCCTGGGTGCCCGCGCTCCACTCGGTGGGAGCCCCCCTCGTCGACGACGCCGGCGTGCGGCACGCCGACGTGGCCTGGCCGCACAACCCCACGAAGTACATCAGCCACTTCCCGGAGACCCGCGAGATCTGGTCGTTCGGCTCCGGCTACGGCGGCAACGCGCTGCTCGGCAAGAAGTGCTTCGCCCTGCGGATCGCGAGCGTGATGGCGCGCGACGAAGGCTGGCTCGCCGAGCACATGCTCATCATCAAGGTCACCCCACCGGCCGGAACCGTGCGGCACATCGCCGCGGCGTTCCCCTCCGCCTGCGGCAAGACGAACCTCGCGATGCTGAACCCCTCGATCCCGGGCTGGAAGGTCGAGACCATCGGCGACGACATCGCCTGGATGCGCCCCGGCCCCGACGGCAAGCTGCGCGCCATCAACCCCGAGCGCGGCTTCTTCGGTGTGGCCCCGGGCACGGGCATCACCACCAACCCCACCGCGGTCGACACCGTGTGGGGCAACACCATCTTCACGAACGTGGCCCTGCGCGACGACGGTGACGTGTGGTGGGAGGGCCTCACCCCCCAGGCGCCCGCTCACCTCCTCGACTGGCAGGGCAACGACTGGACACCGGATGCCGCGACCCCGGCCGCGCATCCGAACTCCCGTTTCACCGTGACGGCCGACCAGTGCCCCTCGATCGCCTCCGACTGGGACTCGCCCGAGGGCGTGGTGATCGACGCCATCGTGTTCGGCGGCCGCCGCCCGAGCACGGTGCCGCTCGTCTCCCAGGCGCGCGACTGGACGCACGGCGTGTTCATGGGCGCCACCATGGCCTCGGAGACCACCGCCGCCGCCGAGGGCACGGTGGGCCGCCTGCGCCACGACCCCTTCGCGATGCTCCCCTTCTGCGGCTACGACATGGCCGATTACTTCGCGCACTGGCTCGAGATCGGCGAGACGCTGGGGGCGGATGCGCCTCCCGTGTTCCAGGTGAACTGGTTCCGCAAAGACGAGAACGGCCGTTTCCTCTGGCCCGGCTTCTCCGAGAACGCCCGCGTGATCGAGTGGATCGTCGGCCGGCTCGACGGGTCGCTCGACGCGATCTCGACGCCGATCGGCAAGCTCCCGCTCGTGCGCGACATCGATGTGGCCGGCCTCGACCTCGGCTACGAGCAGCTCCAGGCGCTGCTCGCCGTCGACCGTTCGGCGTGGCTCGTGGAGGCCGAGGAGATCGCGTCGTACTTCGACGAGCTCGGCGGCCAGCGCATCCCGGCGCCGCTGCGGCACGAACTCGCGTCGCTGCGGGCGCACCTGCGCTGAGCGGGCGCCACAGACCGCCGTTCCGGGGCTCCGGACACCCCTGGGCGCCCCGGAACGGCGAAATCCCCCGTAAACTGGCCTGACTTACAGTGAGGCACCTCTTCACCTGACACGGTGCCGCCTATATCGCCAGGAGGCCAGTGTGTCCAACAGCATGCCCGACAAGCCCGCTCTCGAAGGCCTCGAGGCGAAGTGGGATGCACGCTGGAAGGAGCAAGGAACCTACCTGTTCCCCCGCGAGGGCGCCTCCCGCGATTCGGTCTACTCGATCGACACCCCGCCGCCGACCGCCTCCGGGTCGCTGCACATCGGGCACGTCTTCTCCTACACGCACACCGACGTCATCGCGCGGTTCCAGCGGATGCTCGGCAAGCACGTGTTCTATCCCATCGGCTGGGACGACAACGGTCTGCCCACCGAACGCCGCGTGCAGAACTACTACGGCGTGCGCTGCGACCCCACGCTCCCCTACGACCCCGACTTCACGCCTCCCTTCGAGGGCGGCGACAACAAGTCGTCGAAGGCGGCCGACCAGATCCCCATCTCGCGCCGCAACTTCATCGAGCTGTGCGAGATCCTCACGGTCGAAGACGAGAAGCAGTTCGAGTCTCTCTGGCGCGACCTCGGCCTCTCGGTCGACTGGACCCAGACCTACCGCACCATCTCGCGCGAGTCGCAGGCGGCATCCCAGCTCGCGTTCCTGCGCAACGTCGAGCGCGGCGAGGCCTACCAGGCCATGGCGCCGACGCTGTGGGACGTGACCTTCCGCACCGCGGTGGCCCAGGCCGAGCTCGAGGACAAGGAGCAGCCGGGCGCCTATCACCGCCTCGCCTTCCACAAGCCCGACGGCTCAGACGTCTTCATCGAGACGACCCGCCCCGAACTGCTCCCGGCCTGTGTGGCTCTCGTGGCGCATCCGGATGACGAGCGCTACCAGGCACTCTTCGGCACCACCGTCACCACCCCCGTGTTCGGCGTGGAGGTGCCCGTGCTGGCCCACCACCTCGCCCAGGCCGACAAAGGCTCGGGCATCGCCATGATCTGCACCTTCGGCGACCTGACCGACGTGATCTGGTGGCGCGACCTCGACCTGCCCAACCGCGCGATCATCGGCTTCGACGGGCGCATCGTGAGCGAGGCGCCCCTGGCCATCGCGTCCGAGGCCGGCCGTGAGGCCTATGCGCAGCTCGCCGGCAAGACCGTGTTCTCGGCCAAGCAGGCCGTGGTGGAGCTGCTGCGCGAATCGGGCGAGCTGATCGGCGAGCCCAAGCCCATCACCCACCCCGTGAAGTTCTTCGAGAAGGGCGACCGGCCGCTCGAGATCGTGTCGACCCGTCAGTGGTACGTCAAGAACGGCGCACGCGACGAGACGCTGCGCGCCCGCCTGATCGAGCTCGGCAACGAGCTCGACTGGCACCCCGAGTTCATGAAGGTGCGTTACGAGAACTGGGTGGGCGGTCTCACCGGAGACTGGCTCATCTCGCGCCAGCGCTTCTTCGGGGTGCCGCTGCCGGTCTGGTACCCGCTCGACGGCGACGGCAACCCCGTGTTCGACCAGCCGATCGTCGCCACCGCCGACATCCTGCCGGTCGACCCCTCCTCGGAGGCGGCTCCCGGCTACTCCGAGGAGCAGCGGGGCGTGCCCGGCGGCTTCCAGGGCGAGGTCGACGTGATGGACACCTGGGCCACCTCCTCGCTCACCCCGCAGCTGGCCGGCGGCTGGATGCGCGACGAGGAGCTCTACGGGATGGTGTTCCCCTTCGACCTGCGGCCGCAGGGGCAGGACATCATCCGCACCTGGCTGTTCTCCACCATGCTCCGCTCGACGCTGGAGACGAACGAGAAGCCGTGGAAGCACGCTGCCCTCTCGGGCTTCATCGTCGATCCCGACCGCAAGAAGATGTCGAAGTCGAAGGGCAACGTGGTCACGCCCGCCGATATCCTCGCGGCCCACGGCTCGGATGCGGTGCGCTACTGGGCGGCCTCCTCGCGCCTCGGCACCGACGCGGCGTTCGACGAGAAGAACCCCACCCAGATCAAGATCGGGCGGCGCCTCGCCATCAAGATCCTGAACGCGGCGAAGTTCGTCTACGGCTTCGAGCTGCCCGCAGGCTCGGCGGCCGCCGGAATCGTCAACCCGCTCGACGCGAGCATGCTCGCCGAACTGGATGCGGTGGTCGCCGCAGCCGGTGCCGACCTTGCGAACTATGACCACGCCCGGGCCCTGGAGAACATCGAGCGCTTCTTCTGGACGTTCTGCGACGACTACCTCGAACTCGTGAAGGAGCGGGCCTACCGCGACGAGGCCGAGCCCGCCGAGAAGGCCTCCGCCGTTCTCGCTCTCCGCTCCGCGATCGACGTGATGCTGCGCCTGCTCGCCCCCTACCTGCCCTTCGCCACCGAAGAGGTGTGGTCGTGGACGCACGACGACTCGGTGCACCGCGCATCCTGGCCCACCAGCGCGTGGCCCGCCGGCGTCGCCGTCACCGGCACGCCCGAACCGCGCATCCTGAGCCTCGCCGGCCAGGCCCTCGTGGGCATCCGCCGCGCGAAGACCGACGCGAAGGCCTCGCAGAAGACACCGGTGGCCTCGGCCGTCATCGCCGGGCCCGCCGAAGAGATCGCGCTGCTCCGGCTCGCGGCCGCCGACCTCGAGGCCGTGGGCCGCATCGCCGAGCTGCGGTTCGCCGACGCGGCCGAGCTCGCGGTGAGCGATATAGTTCTAGCGCCCGAAGAGAAGCCGGAGGGCGCACTGTGAGTACCGCGAACCAGGAGGCGACGATGCCTGTTCAGATCCGCCCCGTCGAGCCGAACGAGTTCTTTCCGTGGTACGCGGTCTATTCCGGCTACGGCGAGTTCTACGAGACCCCGCTGCACGACGAGAAGGCCGTGCTGGTGTGGAGCTGGATCACCGACGAGACCAACGAGCTCGAGTGCCTGGTGGCGGTCGACGAGTCCGGCGAGGTCGTGGGCCTCGCCCACTTCCGCGAGTTCGCCCGGCCCCTCGCCGGCAGCCGCGGCATCTACCTCGACGACCTCTTCGTTCTGCCCGACCACCGCAAGCAGGGCATCGCGAGCGCGCTGATCGAGGGCGTGGCGGAGGTCGGCCGATCGCGCGGCGCGAGCATCGTTCGCTGGATCACGGCCAAGGACAACGAGACCGCCCGCTCGCTCTACAAGACCGTGGCCGAGAAGACCCAGTGGGTCACCTACGACAAGGTGCTGTGATGATGATTCAGCTCGGAACCCGCTGGCTCGTCGGCGACGAGCCGCCGTCGCGGCTCCCCCAGGCCGTGATCGACGCCATCTTCGAGGTGGAGGGTGACCTCGCCGAGGCCGGTGTGGCCGCATCCGACTGGAGCTGGACCCTGACCTGGCTCGAGGGCAAGCCCGTGGTGGAACTCGACGACGAGACCGTCATCGAGTACGACGCCGACGACGACACCGCGGTGGTCACGCCCGGCTCGTAACCGCACCGCGCAGTCGGTTAGCGGATGCGCGAGTATCGCGCACCGACGCCGGATACAGGGTCGATCCTCGTTATATCTGCATCCGTGAACCGAAGGTCGCGCCCCGTCGTGCAAGCTCCGCGTGGGCTTCTCCCGCGTGACAGGCGCGCATCTCAGGCTTGGTCTGCCGACCGTCTCCGACGCCCGGGGAAGGCGCTCCAGAGCATGATGACGCCGCCCACCAGCAAGCCCCAGAACGCCGAGCCGATGCTCACGATCGTGACCCCGGATGCGGTCACCAAGAAGGTGGCCGCGGCCGGGATGCGGTGCGCCGGGTTCTCGATGGCGGTCGCGATCGCCGCCACCAGGGCCCCGAGCAGCGCGAGGCCGGCGACCGCGGTGATGAGTATCGGCGGCGCGGCCGAGATGAGCGCCGTGGCGACTCCGGCGGCGAGCCCGAACACGATGAAGCCGATGCCGCTCGTGACCGTGGCGACCCAGCGCTTCGAGCGGTCGGGATGCGAGTCGGGGCCGGCCATGAGAGCGGCGGTGATCGCCGCGAGGTTGACGGCGTGCCCGCCGAAGAACGAGCCGACGATCGTGCCGAGTCCGGAGGCGAGAAGCGGGGGCCGGGGCGGCACCGCGTAGCCGAAGGTCGACATCACGGCGAAACCGGGCACGTTCTGGCCGGCCATCGTCACGATGAACAGCGGCAGCCCGAGACTCACGATCACGAGCGGGTCGAAGTGCGGCAGCACGAAGGTCACTTCCGGCAGCACGCCGGCGTTGCCGAGCCAGCCGGTGCCGGCCGTGATGCCGATGCCGATCGCCGCCACCAGCATCGCCGCCGGCACCGCCCAGCGCGGGGCGAAACGGAAGCAGATCAGCCAGGTCACGATCACCGGGAGGGCGAGCCAGGGGATCTGCACGGCCGCCGTGATGGGCGCCAGGCAGATCGGGAACAGGATGCCCGCGAGCATCGCGCTCGCGAGCGGCCGCGGGATGCTCGTGATCGCACGACCGAGCAGGGGCCACAAGCCGCAGAGCAGGATGAGCACGCCGCAGACGAGGAAGGCGCCGGTGGCCGCCGAGAAGTCGTCGGTGGTGGCGCCGGCCGCCACCAGCAGGGCCGCCCCGGGGGTGGACCAGGCGAAGGAGATGGGCATGCGGAACGAGCTGGCGAGCACGATGCAGCAGATGCCGCTGAGCACGCAGACGGCCAGCAGCCCGCTCGCAGCCTGAGCATCCGATGCCCCGACCGCTCGGAGGCCGGCGATCACGAGAACGAAGGAACTCGCGAAACCGGTGATCGCCGAGACGATGCCCGCCGAGATGGGCTGCGCGATCGAGGCGCCCGGCGCGACGGCGCCGGGACCACCCTCGCTCAGGCGGACTTCTCTTCTCGCCGGGCCTTGCGCGGCACGATCGTGGGAGCAGCGTTCTCGAGCACGGCCTCGCGGGTGACGATGACGGTGGCGACCTCGTCGGTCGAAGGCACTTCGAACATGATGGGCCCGAGCACCTCCTCCATGATGGCGCGGAGGCCGCGAGCACCGGTCTGCCGCAGCACGGCGAGGTCGGCGATCGCTTCGAGGGCGTCGGTCTCGAACTCGAGTTCGACGCCGTCGAGCTCGAACATGCGCTGGTACTGCCGCACGAGCGCGTTGCGCGGCTCGGTGAGGATCTGCATCAGAGCGCTCTGGTCGAGCGGGGTCACCGTGGTGACCACGGGGAGGCGCCCGATGAACTCGGGGATCAGACCGAACTTGTGCAGGTCTTCCGGGAGCACCTCTCCGAAGAGGTTGGCGTCGGCCTTCTTGCTGTAGAGCGGCGAGTTGAAGCCGATGCCGCGCTTGCCGGCGCGCTGCGAGATGATCTCCTCGAGCCCCGCGAAGGCGCCCGCCACGATGAACAGCACGTTCGTGGTGTCGATCTGGATGAACTCCTGGTGCGGATGCTTGCGGCCGCCCTGCGGCGGCACCGAGGCCACGGTGCCCTCGAGGATCTTGAGCAGCGCCTGCTGCACGCCCTCGCCCGACACGTCGCGCGTGATCGACGGGTTCTCGGCCTTGCGGGCGATCTTGTCGACCTCGTCGATGTAGATGATGCCGGTCTCGGCGCGCTTGACGTCGTAGTCGGCGGCCTGGATGAGCTTGAGCAAGATGTTCTCGACGTCTTCACCGACGTAGCCCGCCTCGGTGAGGGCCGTCGCATCCGCTACGGCGAAGGGCACGTTGAGGCGTTTGGCCAGAGTCTGCGCGAGATAGGTCTTGCCGCAGCCGGTGGGCCCGATCAGCAGGATGTTGCTCTTCGCGATCTCGACCTCGGAGGCCTGGGCCTCGGCCGAGACGATGGCCGTGCGGGCCCGCGTGCGCTTGTAGTGGTTGTAGACGGCCACGCTCAGCGCGCGCTTCGCCGCGTCTTGGCCGATGACGTACTCCTCCAGGAAGGAGTAGATCTCCTTCGGCTTCGGGAGTTCGAACTCGCCGGCCGCTTCTTCGCTGGCCTCCGAGAGACGCTCTTCGATGATCTCGTTGCACAGCTCGACGCACTCGTCGCAGATGTACACGCCGGGACCGGCGATGAGTTGCTGCACCTGCTTCTGGCTCTTGCCACAGAAGGAACACTTGAGCAGGTCGGCGCTCTCACCTATGCGTGCCATCCCCAGCCTCCTAATCGCTGTGTTCTCACGAGCCTAACCCGAACCCCCGACACACCACGACAACCACGCCACTTTCGGTGCGGCCGGTCGTCACCCGAGAAGGTGCCGCAGGTAGCGGGGCGGCGAATCGAGGAAGCTGCGCCAGTGCTGCACCACCTCGAGCTCCTCCCACTCGGCCCGCCGGATGCCCCACTCGCCGAACTCGAGGATGCTCGCGCCCGGCAGCGAGGCCAACACCGGCGAGTGCGTGGCGCACACGATCTGCGCGCCCGCCTTGGCGAGCGCATCCAGGTCGGCGAGGAACCGCAGCGTCGAGCCGAACGAGAGCGCCGCCTCGGGTTCGTCGAGGCAGAAGAAGCCGGGCGAGTCGATCTTGCGGTCGAGCAGGGCGAGGAACGACTCGCCGTGGCTCATCTCGTGCAGGTCGGCGTCCGGCGATCCCGGCAGCGATTCGAGGTAGCTGTAGTAGCCGTGCATCGTCTCGGCGCGCAGGAAGAATCCCCACCGCGGTGCGACGAGCCCGCGTTCGAGCTTCAGCCACTCGCCGAGCGGCGACTCGCTCGAACGCGTGGCGGCTCCCCCGTTGCGGCTCCCGCCCTCAGCGGGAAAGCCGAAGGCCATCGCGATGCCCTCGAGCACCGTCGACTTGCCGCTGCCGTTCTCGCCCACCAGGAACGTGACGCCCGGGTCCAGCTCCAGACCGCCCTTCAGCTGGGCCACCGCGGGCACCGTCATGGGCCACGAACCGGCGACAGCCGGGGCATCCGCGAAGAAGGAGATCGTGCGGATGGCCCGGCTGTCGGTCAACCAGTCCTGATCGGGCATGGTCGGAGCGCGTCGGATGCGGGAGCTGAACTAGCCGACGAGCGCCGGCACGTTCTTGCGCGAGGTGAGCACCTGGTCGATGAGGCCGTACTCCAGCGCCTCCTCGGCCGAGAGGATCTTGTCGCGGTCGATGTCCTTGTTGACCTGCTCGAGCGTGCGGTTCGAGTGGTGCGACAGGGTCGACTCGAGCCACTCGCGCATCCGCAGGATCTCGCGGGCCTGAATCTCGATGTCGGAGGCCTGGCCGCCGCCCGAGCCGGTGGCCGGCTGGTGGATCAGGATGCGCGCGTTCGGCAGGGCGAGGCGCTTGCCCGGCGTGCCGGCCGCGAGCAGCACGGCCGCGGCGGAGGCCGCCTGGCCGAGGCAGACGGTCTGGATCTGGGGGCGCACGTACTGCATCGTGTCGTAGATGGCCGTCATCGCGGTGAACGAGCCACCGGGCGAGTTGATGTACATCTCGATGTCGCGATCCGGGTCCTGCGACTCGAGCACGAGCAGCTGGGCCATCACGTCGTCGGCCGAGGCGTCGTCGATCTGCACGCCGAGGAAGATGATGCGGTCTTCGAAGAGCTTCGCGTAAGGATCCTGGCGCTTGAAGCCGTAGGCCGTGCGCTCCTCGAAGCTGGGGAGGATGTAGCGGTCGCTCGGCGCCGTGCCGTTGCGGTAGGCGCTCGCACCGAAAGTGGGCGTTTCCATGAGTGTGTTTACCTGTTCTCTCGAGATCCGCTGCTAGTTGTTCTCTTCGATGGTGCCGCCGCCGCCGACGACGTCGGTCGCGAACTCGCGCACGTGGTCGACGAAGCCGTACTCGAGGGCCTCCTGCGCGCTGAACCAGCGGTCGCGGTCACCGTCTTCGTTGACCTGCTCGACGGTCTTGCCCGTCTGGTCGGCGGTGATCTTCGCCAGCGTGTGCTTCATGCTCAGGATGAGCTGCGCCTGGGTCTGGATGTCGGAGGAGGTTCCACCGAACCCGCCGTGCGGCTGGTGCAGCAGAACACGGGCGTTGGGCGTGATGTAGCGCTTGCCCTTGGTGCCTGAGGTGAGCAGGAACTGCCCCATCGAGGCGGCCATTCCGATGCCCACGGTCACGATGTCGTTCGGAACGAACTTCATGGTGTCGTAGATCGCCATGCCGGCTGTGATCGAGCCGCCGGGCGAGTTGATGTAGAGGTAGATGTCGCGCTCGGGGTCTTCCGCCGCGAGGAGCAGGATCTTCGCGCAGATCTCGTTCGCGTTGTCGTCGCGAACCTCGGACCCGAGCCAGATGATGCGATCCTTCAGCAGTCGGTCGAAGACGCTGGATGGGAGAGCCGTTTCGGCCATGTGTGTCGCTCCAATTCACTTGCAGTGGTTTGAATCTACTGGGTGGAACGCGCGCAGAGGCCCGTGTTCGCCGTCGGCAGACCGCAAGACGCGAAGAGGGCCCGCATCCGGGTGGATGCAGGCCCTCTTCGGGACTTCGGGTCGGCCGCAGCCGGGGCGACTAGTGCGAGTGGCCCTCGTGGTCGCCGTGGTCGTGGCCCGCGTGGTCGTCGGCGTCGAGCAGGTTGTCGCCCTCACCGTCGGCGGCCAGCGTGGTGAACTCCGAGATGTCGACGGCCTTGCCGTCGGTGTCGACGACCTTGGCCTTCGACAGGACGATGGCGAGCGCCTTGTTGCGGGCGACCTCGGCCACCATCGCCGGGATCTGGTTCGACTCGGAGAGGATCTTCACGAACTCGTTCGGGTCCATGCCGTACTGGGCGGAGGACTGCACGAGGTACTGGGTGAGCTCGTCCTGCGAGACCTTGACCTCTTCCTTGTCGACGACCGCGTCGAGCAGGATCTGGGTCTTGAAGGTGTTGGTCGACGACTCGGTGACCTCGGCGCGGTGCTCGTCGTCCTCGAGGCGGTTCTCGCCCTCGAGGTGGCGGTGCACCTCGTCTTCGATGAGCGCCGGGGGAACGGGGATCTCGACCTTGGCCAGGAGCGACTCGACGATCTTGGTGCGGGCCTCGGAGGCCTGCCCGAAGGCCTTCTGCTTCTCGACCTGGGTGGCGAGGTCGGCCTTCAGCTCGGCCAGGGTGTCGAACTCGCTGGCGATCTGCGCGAAGTCGTCGTCGGCATCCGGCAGCTCGCGCTCCTTGACGGAGTTGAGCGTGACGGTGACGATGGCGTCGCGGCCGGCGTACTCGCCGCCGAGCAGCGGCGCCTCGAAGGTGGTGGTCTCACCGGCGGTGAGCGTGTCGAGTGCCTCGTCGATGCCCTCGAGCAGCTCGCCGGAGCCGATCTCGTAGGAGATGCCCGAGGCGGTGTCGACCTCGATGTCGTCGACGGTCGCGACCAGGTCGAGCTGGGCGAAGTCGCCGGTCTTGGCCGGGCGGTCGACCGTCACGAGCGTGCCGAAGCGGCTGCGCAGGCGCTCGAGCTCTTCCTCGACCGCGGCGTCGTCGACGACGGCGGGCTCCACGGTGACCTCGAAGCCCTCGTAGTCGGGAAGCTCGATCTCGGGGCGCACGTCGACCTCGATGGCGAGCTCGAGGTCGCCGGAGAAGTCGGCGGCCTTGGGCCACTCGACGATGTCGGCCTGCGGGCGGCCGAGCGGGCGCAGCTCGTTCTCGGTGACCGCGGCACGGTAGAAGCCGTCGAGGCCGTCGTTGACGGCGTGCTCGAGCACGGCCTCTTTGCCGACGCGCTGGTTGATGATGGGCGGCGGCACCTTGCCCTTGCGGAATCCGGGGATGTTGATGGATTCGGCGATGTGGCTGTAGGCGTGATCGATGCTGGGCTTCAGCTCGTCGGGGGTGACGAAGATCGCGATCTTCACACGCGTGGGGCTGAGCTTTTCGACCGTGGTCTTCACGTTGAGGTATCTCCTGATGCCATCTGGCTGATTGAAATGTTGAGGTTCGGCGTCGTGTCGGGGCGACAGGATTCGAACCTGCGACCTCCCGCTCCCAAAGCGGGCGCTCTAGCCAAGCTGAGCTACGCCCCGGCGGCGAAATGGCCTCGGCAACTCTACCGCACCTGGCAGGCCCGGCACACAGCACCTGTGAAGCTGTACTACGATGTTCGGGTGCCTGGGCCTTCGTGCCCTGCGCGGGGATGTAGCTCAATGGTAGAGCCTCAGTCTTCCAAACTGATCACGCGGGTTCGATTCCCGTCATCCCCTCCGCCGGCGCTCAGCTTCGCCATAGAGTTCTTGCATGACTGCCGAAGAACCCCCGCGACCGAAGAAGGTCGTGAATCGGCCGGGATCAGATCCCGTGAGCGACGTCGGGCCGAACTTCTCGTATCCGTTCGCGGTCGCCGGCTTGGTGGCGGGGGTCGTCTCGCTCTTCTTGAACCTGTTCCTGATTGCGTCGGTCATCGGATGGATCTCCGGCGGCATCGGCGTGCGCCATGCGCTTCTGCGCCGAACCCCGGAAGGCGTCAAGCCCGGGTTCGGAATGTCGATCGCAGCGCTGGTGCTGTCGACGCTGGGGGCGATCGGGTACATCGTGCTGCTCGTCATCAACATCACGACGATGGGGTGACACCGCTGCCTGTCGGAACGCGCACTGCTCCCCGGCGCGGGGCGTAGCATCCGGAGCATGGAACTCGGCATTCATCTCGCGAACTTCACCTACGACGGCGGCCCGCAACAGCTCGCCCCCACTCTGGCCCGCGTCGCCCGCGAATCGGAGGCGGTGGGCGTCGCCCGGCTCACCGTGATGGACCACCTCTGGCAGATCGGGGGCGTCGGGCCGGTCGAGAACGACATGCTCGAGGCCTACACGACCCTCGGCTTCCTCGCCGCCCACACCGAGAAGGTGCTGCTGCACACCCTCGTCACCGGGGTCACCTACCGCGCGCCCGGACTCCTCGCCAAGCAGATCTCCACGCTCGACGTGCTGAGCGGCGGCCGCGCCGGACTCGGCATCGGCGCCGCCTGGAACGAGGAGGAGTCGCTCGGCCTCGGCCTCGACTTCCCGCCCACGAAGGAACGCTTCGAGCGCCTCGAGGAGACCCTGCGGATCTGCCTGCAGATGTGGAGCGACGACGAGGGGCCCTTCGACGGCGAGCACTACACGCTGGCCCGCACGCTCAACTCACCCCAGAACCTCACCCGCCCGCGCCCCTACCTCATGATCGGCGGCGGTGGCGAACGAAAGACCCTTCGGCTCGTCGCCCAGTACGCGGATGCCTGCAACCTCGGCATCGCGCCCGTCACCGCCCACAAGCTCGAGGTGCTGCAGCGGCACTGCGACGACCTCGGCCGCGACTACGCCACCGTGGAGAAGACCGCGATCGCCGGCATCCCGCCCGGGACCAGCCGTGACGACCTGCTCGGCACGCTCCGCGACGCGGCGGCACTCGGCTTCACCGTGGTGTATCTGATGCCCGGCGGCCCCGACCCGCTGCGCATGGTGGAGCTCGTGGGCTCGGTGGTCGAGGAGGCGTCGGGTCTCCAGGAAGCCGTTGCCGGTTAGAACCTGAAGCGCGCCGTCGTGTACTCGAAGCCGGGAGCCACGTCGTAGCTGACGTCGTTCGGGTCGGCCACCGAGTAGCCCTCCACGTAGGTCACGGTCTGCCCCGCCGGGATGACGGCGACCGGCGGCATGCCGGACATCCCGTTTGCGGGGTCGACGATCGGGGAACCCGTGACGCCCTTCGAGGTGACGCCAGACGTGGGCAGCGGCTGGTAGTCGGCTCCGGTTCCGTTGTAGATCTCGACCGTGAACGCGAGCTCCGAGGCCTGATCGGCGCCCACTCCTGACGCGGAGGGGGTGAAGGGGGCCGGCTCGCTGACCGAGATGCGCATCCCGTCGTCGTAGGTCACGACCTGACCGAACGTCGCGGGGATCACGTCGACCGCCGCGCCGTCGGGAGCGGTCTGGCCGGCGCCCGGCTCCGCCGCGGAGAGGTTCGACCCCGCCGACTGCACCGCGCTCGTGACGAAGCCGACGGTGTAGACGAGGGCGAGCACGACCGAGAGGATGAGCGCGACGCCCGAGAGGATGGTTCCGGAGAGCGCGAGGCCTCTGCCGCGGCCCCGGCGCACCAGCGCGACGATGCCGAGGATCAGGCCGATCAGCGCGAGGAGCCACGAGCCGTAGTTGACGAAGGGCACGAACGCGCCGACGAAAGCGAGACCGCCGATCACGACGGCCGCGAGGGCGAGGGCGTCGACGGCTCGCGGGCGGGCGGGCGCCGCGCCACGGTGACCCAGGGTCGCGGCCGGCGGCGAAGAGAGGGGCGTCGACGCGGCCGTCGCGGCCGGAACGGACGGTATGGCGTCGTCGGGATGCCCGGCACCGAAAGGCGTCGCGGCGCGCTGATCGGCGAGGGCGGGCGCGGGCGGGCCCGGGGTGCTCTCGGCCCCGGGAACCTTGGGCTGGGCGCCGGGCGCGGCCGAATCGATCCCCGTCGGCGCCGTCGGCGCATCCGGAGCGTTCGGCCCGACAGGGATGCTCGGTGCATCCGGACCCGTCGGCGGGGTACTCGGCGGTACCTCGGGCGCACCAGGCGCGGCCGGATCGATCCCCGTCGGCGCCGTCAGCGCATCCGAAGGGTTCGTCCCGACAGGGACGCTCGGTGCATCCGGACCCGTCGGCGGAGTACTCGGCGCTACCCCGGGCACACCGGGCGCGGCCGGATCGATCCCGGGCGGCGTGGCCGGCAGATCGGGAGCGTTCCCCTCCGCGGGAACCTCGGCCGCACCTACAGCGCCCGGGTGAGGAGCCGCCGGAATCGGCGGCATTGCCGGCAGATCCGGACGGGCCGACGCCGGAGGCTCACCCGGCAGGGGCGGCAGCGGCGGCACGGCCGCCTTCGGCGATTCCTGGCGCGGGGAGCGCGGCCGACCGGGCTCGGGAGGGTTCGTCATCGCTCCCAGTGTGGCACCCTGCCTGGACCCCCGCATGCGCGCCGCCACGGCACGCAGAGGACGGGCGCCACGCCCGGATGCGCACCCCCGCTTGCCCGCACGTGCCGTTCGCGTAGTCTGACGCCATGTCACCGCAGCCCCTGTTCGTCGCTGCGTCGGCGAGCTACGCGGCGAACTGCGCCCTCGGTGCATCGGTCGCCCTCGGGCTCGTCGACACCCGGCGCATCCGCTGGGTGCATCACGCCCTCTACATCGCCACCTGTGCGCTCGCGGCGACCGCGGCCGCCTCCGCTCTGCTGCCCGGCGCGGGGCGCGACGCCCGCATCCGGGCCGCCCTCGCCCTGCTGCCCGCCGCGGTGCCGCTCACCCTGGTGCCGCGGGTGAGCGCCCGCACGCGCGCGCATCCGCTCGTCGCCCTCACGGCGGCGCCGTTCTTCGCCGCCGCGCTCGTTCTCTCCCGGAGGTAGGCATGGAGTTCCTCGACGTGGTGCGCCGCCGCAAGACCACGAACGGCCCGTTCCGCCCCGACCCGGTGAGCCGCGAGCACCAGCGTCTGCTGATGGAGGTGGCCGGCCGCGCGCCCTCGCAGCTGAACAGCCAGCCGTGGCGCTTCGTGATCGTGGAGAACCGCGACTCCATCGAGCGCATCGCCCGGATCAGCGGCGAGAGCATGACCGAGGCCATGTCGAACGGCAGCTTCTTCGAGCGCTACAAGCCGTATTTCCGGTTCAGCGCGGCCGAGATGCAGGAGAAGAGGAGCGGGATGCTCTTCGACAAGCTCCCTGCCGCCCTGCGCCCGTTCACGGGTCAGGTGTTCACCAAGCGCGGGCAGAAGCTCATGAACGCCTTCCGGGTGCCGCAGACCCTCGGCGAGGAGAACCGCAGGCTCGTGGCCGGGTCTCCCCTGCTGCTCGGCGTGATGCTCGACCGTGCGGAGTACCGGCCGGGCGAGCTGTCGTCGTTCTATTCGGTCTTCAGCATGGGTGCCGCGATGGAGAACGTCTGGCTCACCACGGCGGAGCTCGGCATGGGCATCCAGTTCGTGTCGTTCCCGATGGAGGTGCCCGGCAAGTGGGCGCTGATCGAGGAGCTGCTGCGCGTGCCCGACGACCTCGAGCTCATGGCGGTGTACCGCCTCGGCTATCTGCCTGCCGACGCCCAGCGCCCCGCCATCGACTGGTCGAGCCACGAGCGCAAACGGCCCTCGCAGTATGTGTTCCGCGACAGCTGCGACACCCCCGAGCTCGGCTGGGACGCCGACGAGAACCGGCCTCGACCGGGCGTTTAGCCGAGCCTCACCTGCTTTAGCCCAGCCTCAGCTTGCTTGCGGAACAAACCAGGCTGAGTAGCGTTGAGGCATAGGGAATCGGAAGGACACCGCCATGACTGAGGTCATCACCACCCCCACCAGCACCACCAGCCCGGATGTCGCGGCCGCCGCCGCGCAGTTCCTCGGCCCCGTGGTCATCGAACTCCAGGCCCTCGCCGTGAACGGCAAGCAGGCCCACTGGCACGTGCGCGGCGCGAACTTCATCGGCGTGCACGAGCTGCTCGACTCGGTGGTCGACCACGCGCAGGACTACGCCGACACCGCCGCCGAGCGCGTCGTTGCGCTGGGCCTGCCGATCGACGCCCGCATCCAGACCGTGGCCGAGAAGACGAAGGCCGAGAAGATGCCGGCCGGCTTCCAGAAGTCGGATGCCGTCATCGCCACCATCATCGAGCAGATCGACGTGGCCCTCGCCGTCGTGAACAAGGCGGTCAAGGAGCTCGGCGACATCGACCCCACCTCGCAGGACGTCGCGATCGAGATCGCCCGCGGCCTCGACAAGGACCGCTGGTTCCTCTTCGCGCACATCGCCGCGTAAGGTCGCGCCCCCCGCGGGCGTCGAGCCGTCAGAAGAACGTCCAATCCTTCGGGTTTGGGCGTTTTTTGTCGGCTCGGCGAGGTGGGGCCGAGGGGCTAGAGGGCGCGGTGGGTGGGGCGGCCCGCGAGGAGGGTGAGGGCGACCGGCAGGGTGCGGAGGGCGGCCGGGGTCGCGGTGAGCGGGTCGGCGTCGGTCACGGCGAGGTCGGCGAGGTCTCCCACCCGGATGCCCGTACGGCCTCGCGCCGACGCGGCGAGCGCGGCCGTGGCCGGGATGCGCTGCTCGGGGTGCCAGGGCTCCCGACCGTCGCGTTCGCGGCCGACCGCGGCAGCCATCGTGATCCACGGATCCAGCGGCGCGACCGGCGCATCCGAGCCCAGCGCGAGCGTGGCACCGGCCGCCAGCAACGAGCCGAGCGCGAAGGAGCGCCCCGTGCGGCCCGCCCAGTAGCGCTCGGCCACGTCGCGGTCGTCCATCGCGTGCTCGGGCTGCACGCTCGCCGTGACGCCGAGCGCCGCGAAGCGGGGAACGTCGGTCTCGGCGAGCAGCTGTGCGTGTTCGAGGGAGCCGCCGCAGCCGAGACTCTCGAAGGCGTCGAGCACCAGGCGGTTGGCGTGGTCGCCGATCGCGTGCACGGCGGGAACGAAGCCCGCCTCGGTGGCGCGCACGAGTAGCTCCGAGAGCTCCTCGGGCGGCACGGTGAGCAGGCCGCGCGATCCCGGCTGCCCCTCGAGGCCCGGGTATTCGTCGAAGCAGTAGGCGGTGCGGGTGTTGAGCGATCCGTCGGTGATCACCTTGAACGGCCCCACGTGCACGAGGGCACCGGATGCGGGACTCCGGCCGGGCGGATCATCCGTCGCGGCGGGCGCATCCGTCGCAGTCGGGGGCTCCGCCGGGGCGAGCGGCATGCCCGTGCGCAGGCCCTCGGCGACGGCGCGATCGAGGTGCTGGGGGTAGACGCCGAACTCCACCCGGAGCAGGTCGTGGCCGGCGGCCGTGCGCCGCGCCCAGACCTCCGCGTTCCAGGACATCTCGAGGTCGACGATGCCGACCACTCCCCGGGCGGCCGCAGCTCGGGCGGCTTCGAGCGCCCACTGATCGACGGTGGCGGCGGGCACGTCGTCGAGCGCGCGCTGCACCGCGAACGCCTCCTCCTCGCGGAGCACCCCGGTGGGATGCCCAGCCAGGCCGAACAGCGCGAGCGCGGCCGAGTCGAGCCAGCAGCAGTGCAGGTCGCCGCTCACGAGCACCACCGCACGGGGACCCGCGACGGCGTCGAGGAGCGCGGCGGTGGGTTCGTCGGGCCAGAGTCCGTCGCGGAACCCGAAGCCCACGAGCACGCCGGCGTCCGAGGCCGACGCCGACGCCGACGCCGACTCGTCGTCCTCCCCGGAGCCCGAAACCGCTGCGTCCTCCGGTGCGCCGATGCCGGCGACCCCGTTCGTGCCGGATGCAGCATCCGAGCCGGCAACGCCGCCCGCTTCGGCGACGAGAGCTCGCCGCACCGCGGCCGCCGCCTCAGCGGCCGAGGTCGCCGTCGAGACATCGAGCCGGCGCGCGACGGCTGCCCACTGGCTGAAGTGCACGTGGTTGTCCCAGAGGCCCGGCACCAGCCAGCGTGCCTCGAGATCGATCTCCTCGAGGCCGGAGGCGTCCTCCGAGCCACCGGTCGCGTGGGCACCGATGGCTGTCACGACGCCGTCGCGGATCTCGACGTCGACCGGCTCGCTGAAGATGCCCTCGCGCAGCACGCGCGCGTTGCGCAGCAGCAGCGCGCCCGGCCCGGCGCCGACGACTTCTCCGCCCACCTCAGACCTCGCCGTCGAAGACGCCCTGGTTCGCCCGCCGCACCTCGCGGGCGAGGTCGGCACTTGCGTACGGCCCCTCGCCTTCCAGCTCGGACACGATGCGCGCGACCGTCTCATCGGGCCGGTTCTGACTCATCTTGAGCTTCGCCACGAAGCGCGTCACCGGCAGCCGGAAGCCGACCGTCCCGGCGCTGATGCGGTCGGCGTACTCCGAGTTCTCGAGGGTGCCTCGCATGCGCCGGGGCTCGGGCATCCGGTCTTCGAAGTGGTCGACGAGCTGCTCGAGCACGCGCAGGTTCTCCTCGGGGCCCAGCAGCTCGGGCACGCCGTAGAGGTGCGCGGTGACGAAGTTCCAGGTGGGCACGGCCGGCGAGGGGTCGTACCAGCCGGGTGAGATGTAGCCGTGGGGGCCCTGGATGACCACCAGCACCTCGTGCTCACCCCACTCGTGCAGCTTCTCGTCGGGCCGGCCGACGTGACTGACGATCGCGAGGGTGCCCTCGGGCGCCGAATCGTCGATCAGCACGGGATAGTGCGAGGCGACGAGCCCGTTCGAGGTGGAGGAGACGATCGTGGCCCAGGGATTCTCACGGATGAGCCGCGCGACCTCCTCGGGATCGGTCAGCTCGAAGCTCGGTGTGTGACGCATCCGTCCGCCTCCTCAGGCCTGGTCTTTCGGGCACCAGTAGAGCTTGCGGCCGCCGAATTCCTCGAGCACGATGTTCGTTCCGCAGATGCGGCAGGGCAGACCCTCACGCTTGTAGACCCAGTGGCGATCGGCGCGGTTGGCCATCGCGGCCGCGTAGGTCTCGTCGTCGAGGCCGTCCATGGTGAGCATCTGGCCGGTGCGCACACCGAGGTCGAGCAGGTAGGCCCAGTCGCGCCAGAGCGCCCGGGCGGTGTCTTCAGGCACGAGCTTGCCCGGGGTGTGCGGGTTCAACCGGGCCCGGAAGAGCATCTCGGCGCGGTAGACGTTGCCGATGCCGCTCACGACCGATTGGTCCATCAGCAGCAGACCGATCGGGGTGGACTTCTTCGCGACCGCGTCGACGAAGCGCTGCTCGGCCGCCGCGCTGTCGTCGAGCAGCGGATCGGGCCCCAGCTTCGCGATCACCGCTGCGACCTCGGCCGGGTCGAGCACCTGGCAGGCCGTCGGGCCGCGGAGGTCGGCGACGGCCGTCTCGGTGAGCAGTCGAACGCGCACGGCGCCCACGGGCTCGGGCGGGAAGACGTCGACCTCTCCTGCCTTCTCCTGCTCGGCCATGCGCAGGCGCGCACGCCGGGGCGCGCCGATGGAGCGGATGGAGTCCTCGCCGTCGGCGTCGTCGAGAGCCGGCGTGCGTGCATCCGTCACCGCAGCATCCGCAGCCGCCGCGAGCGCGAGCTCGTCGATCGTGCCCTCGGCCTGCTCGCCCAGCTCGGTGCCGCGCTGGTTCGTCTGCCCCATGCGGCCGCCCGCCGAACGGATGGTGGCGTCGGTCGTGATGTCGCCCGCGAAGTCCCAGGCGCCGTAGATGCCGAGGTGCACCCGCAGCCAGAGCTCGCTGTCGAACTCCAGGAACATCTGCTTGCCGACCGCCCGGGACGCCGTCATGGTTCGGCCGTCGAGCAGCGAAGCGCCCTCGGCGAAGCGGCCCTGCGGCGAGCTCACGGCGACCGGATGCCCCACGAAGTTGTGCGCGAACTGCCGCGCGATGCGGTGGACGGAATGACCCTCGGGCATCGGATGCTCGGCCCGGGCCTAGTCGTCGACCTGGTGTCCGGCGATCGCGCCGGTGGCCTCGAACTCGGCGAGCTGAGCGATGCGGCGCACGTGCCGCTCCTCGAAGGAGAAGGGCTCGGCGATGAACCAGTCGATCAGCTGCACGGCCTCCTCGACGGTGTGCTGACGGGCGCCGATGGCCACGACGTTGGCGTCGTTGTGCTCGCGAGCGAGCTTGGCGGTGGCCTCGTTCCAGGCCAGGGCCGCGCGCACGCCGCGCACCTTGTTCGCGGCGATCTGCTCGCCGTTGCCGGAGCCCCCGAACACCACGGCGAGCGCCTCGACGCCCGCCTCCTGGTCGCGCACGACGCCCTTGGCGGCGTTGATGCAGAACGAGGGGTAGTCGTCGATGGGGTCGTAGCTCGTGGGCCCGTGGTCGATCACCTCGTGCCCGGCGGCGGTGAGGTGCTCGGTGATGTGGCGACTGAAATCGAGTCCGGCGTGGTCGGTGCCGAGGTGGATGCGCATGGCTCCCAGCTTATTGCGCCGGGTGCTCAGTCGAACTGCGGGTCGCGCGTGCGCGAGCGCTTGAGCTCGAAGAAGCCGTCGTAGGAGGCGGCCGCCACGACGCCGTCCCACAGGGTCAGCGCCATCTCGCCCTTCGGCGCCGGGCTGATGACCGGGCCGAAGAAGGCCACGCCGTTGACCGCGATGACGGGGGTGCCGACATCCTGGCCCACGCGCTGGATGCCGTCGAAGTGCGAGGCGCGCATCTGGGGGTCGTACTCGTCCGAGTCGGCGTATGCGGCGAACTCCGCGGGGAGGCCCACCTCGTCGAGCGCGCCGGCGATCACGGCGTCGGAGTCGGTGCTTCCGCCCGGGTGGATGCGCGTGCCGAGCGCGTCGTAGAGCGGCTTCACGATGGCGGCGCCGTGCAGCTCGGAGGCCGCGGCGACGAGGCGCGTGTAGCGGAGCGCGCGCGGGAAGAACGCCTTGTAGGCCTCGGGGAGGTCGTCGCGGTCCTCGTTCAGCACGGCCAGGCTCATGATGTGCCAGGTCACGTCGAGGTCGCGATGCTGCGACACCTCGTCGACCCAGCGGGAGGTCATCCAGGCCCAGGGGCAGGAGGGGTCGAACCAGAAATCTACGCGGGTCTGCTCTGAGGTCATCTCCCCATCCTCGCACCCGCCGCGAGGGCCGTGGTCATAGGCTGGTCGGGCAATCGAAAAGGAGCAAACCGTGCCAGGAGAAAACCTCACCCGCGCCGAAGCCCAGGAGCGCGCCGCACTCGTGAACACCACGAGCTACGACGTCGTGCTCGACCTCACCACGGGTCCCGAGACGTTCCGCAGCACCACGACGGTGCAGTTCACCGCCACGGAGGGGGCGTCGACGTTCATCGACGCGATCACCCGCACCGTGCACGCGGTGACTCTGAACGGCGAGTCGCTCGACCCGGCCGAGGTGGCCGACGGCGTGCGCATCCAGCTGCCGGGGCTGAAGACCGAGAACACCCTGGTCGTCGACGCCGACATGATCTACACCAACACGGGCGAGGGTCTGCACCGCTTCGTCGACCCCGTCGACGACGAGGTCTACCTCTACAGCCAGTTCGAGGTGCCCGACTCGCGTCGCATGTTCGCCGTGTTCGAGCAGCCCGACCTCAAGGCCACCTTCACGTTCACCGTCACGGCGCCCGACTACTGGGAGGTCGTGTCGAACTCCCCCACGCCCGAGCCCGTCACCGCTGTCGCCGGGCAGAGCGCCACCTGGAGCTTCTCGCCCACCCCGCGCATCTCGAGCTACATCACCGCGCTCGTGGCCGGGCCCTACATCGTCGAGCGCTCGGAGCTCACGAGCGCCGACGGCCGGGTCATCCCGCTCGGCGTCTTCAGCCGCGCCTCCCTCGCGCAGTACATGGATGCCGACTACATCTTCGAGAAGACCCGTCAGGGTTTCGAGTTCTACGAGAAGCACTACGACTTCCCCTACCCCTTCGAGAAGTACGACCAGCTCTTCGTGCCCGAGTTCAACGCCGGAGCCATGGAGAACGCCGGTGCGGTGACGTTCACCGAGACCTACGTGTTCCGCTCGAAAGTCACCGAGGCGGTGCGTGAGCGCCGGGTCATCACGATCCTGCACGAGCTCGCCCACATGTGGTTCGGCGACCTCGTGACCATGCGCTGGTGGAACGACCTGTGGCTGAACGAGTCGTTCGCCGAGTACATGTCGACGCTCGCCGCCGCGGAGGCCACCGAGTGGACCGAAGCCTGGACCACCTTCGCCGCCATGGAGAAGAGCTGGGCCTACCGCCAGGACCAGCTGCCCTCGACGCACCCGATCGTCGCCACCATCAACGACCTCGAAGACGTGCAGGTGAACTTCGACGGCATCACCTACGCCAAGGGCGCCTCGGTGCTCAAGCAGCTGGTGGCCTGGGTGGGCCAGAAGGAGTTCATGGCGGGCGTCGCGGCCTACGTGAACAAGCACCAGTTCGCCAACACCGAGCTGAACGACCTGCTCGTGGAACTCGAGAAGACGAGCGGCCGCGATCTCGGCGAGTGGACCTCGCTCTGGCTCGAGACCGCCGGCGTCAACACGCTGCGCCCCGAGATCGTGTACGACGAGAACGACGAGATCACCTCCTTCGCCGTGCTGCAGGAGGCCCCGCTCGAGTGGCCCACCATCCGCCCGCACCGCCTCGCGATCGGCTTCTACGGGGTGGAGGACGGCAAGCTCGTGCGCGACTACCGTGTGGAGCTCGACGTCGACGGCAACCGCACCGAGGTGCCCGAGCTCAAGGGCCGTGCCCGTCCGGCGCTCGTGCTGCTGAACGACGACGACCTCGCCTACGCGAAGATCCGCCTCGACGGTTTCTCGCTCGACACGGCCATCGACCGCCTGGCCTCGATCGAGAGCCCGCTCGCGCGCTCCCTGGTCTGGGGCTCCGCCTGGGACGCCACCCGCGACGCCGAGACCCGCGGTCGCGACTTCGTGCGGCTGGTGCTGGGCAACATCGCCACCGAGACCGAGTCGACCACCATCCGCACCGTGCTCGGGCAGCTGGTGCTCACGGCGAGCGCCTACGTCGCTCCGGATGCGCGCACCGAGACCGTCGAGACGGCCGCGACCGCGCTCTGGCGGCTCGCCCTCGACGCCGCACCGGCCTCCGACGAGCAGTTCCAGTTCGTGAAGTTCTTCGCCGCCCTCGCGAGCACCGAGGAGCAGCTCGAGAACGTCGCGCACCTGCTCGACGGAACCGTGGTGCTCGACGGCCTCGACATCGACACCGATCTCGGCTGGGAGCTGCTGATCGCGCTCGTGGCCGGGGGCAAAGCCGGCCAGGCGGAGATCGACGCCGCTCTCGCGAGCGACAACACCGCATCCGGTCAGCAGTCCGCCGCCCACGCGACCGCGGCCATCCCGACGCCCGAGGGCAAGGCGGCCGCCTTCGCCTCGCTCGTCGAGACCGACGCCGCGCCGAACGCCATCGTGCGCGCCACCGGCCTCGGCTTCCAGCGCGGCAGCGACCCGGCGCTCTTCGAGCCGCTGGTGCCGAAGTACTTCGCGGCGCTGCGCACCCTGTGGGACACCCGCAGCTACGCGATCGCGGCCTCGGTGATCAACGGGCTCTACCCGTCGTCGCTCGCGAACCAGTCGCTGCGCGACGCCACCCAGGCGTGGCTCGACGCCCCGGAGAACCAGGACGTGCCGGCGCTGCGCCGCCTCATCATCGAGAACCTCGCCGGCGTCGACCGCGCGCTCGCGGCCCAGGCACGCGACGCATCCTGACCCACCCCCACCACCTCCGAAAAACAAGGACTTTCCGTCCGACGCGCCGGGGCCGAACTGGCCCCGCCCGGCGTGGCGGACGGAAAGTCCTTGCTTTTGGGGGCGGCGGCGGCCGGGAGTTCGGAGGAGCTGGTCGAGGGGCGGGACGCACTGAGGCTCTGCCCAGAGGCGAGCCCTAGGCTGGTCGGATATGGACTGGAACGAGATGTGGGCGAACTTCGGTTCGTTCCTCCACGACTACCGGGTGCCCATCGGCATCCTGATCATCGTCATCGGTGCCTTCGTGCTGCGCGGCATCCTGCTCTTCACCGTCAAACGCCTCGTCGACCAGGTGGTCTCCGGCGTCAAGAAGAAACAGAACGTCACCGACACGCAGGCCCTGGCGGCCTCGCCGCTCGCCGCCGTGCGCATCGTGCAGCGCACCCGCACCCTCGGCACCGTGCTCACCAACGTGATCAACGTCACCATCGTCGTGGTGGGCGTCGTGCTCGTGGTGAACACGATCGACCCCTCCATCCTCGGCTCCCTCGCGCTGCTCACCGCGGCCCTCGGCGCCGGCCTCGGTTTCGGCGCGCAGAACATCGTGAAAGACGTGCTGAACGGCCTGTTCATGGTGTTCGAGGACCAGCTGGGCGTGGGCGACGTCGTCGACCTCGGGCCCGCGACGGGCGTGGTGGAGGCCGTGGGCATCCGGGTCACGCAGGTGCGCGACGTCAACGGCACCCTGTGGTTCGTGCGCAACGGCGAGATCCTGCGCGTGGGCAACATGTCACAGGGCTGGGCGCGCGTGATCATCGACCTCGCCATCCCCTACGACGCCGACATCGACGAGGTGCAGGACCGGATGCTGGCCACGGCCGTCTCGATGGCCGAGGAGCCCAAGTGGCGCTCGCGCATCATCGAGAAGCCCGAGATCTGGGGCCTGGAGTCGATCTCGGCCGAGGCCCTCGTCATCCGCCTCGTGGTGAAGACCCGCACCTCGGCGAAAGACGACGTGGCACGCGAACTGCGCATCCGCCTGAAGCGCGCCCTCGACGAGATGGACGTCACCCTCCCCTCGCTCAACACCGTCGTGCTCTCGGGATTCGAGGGCGCCGCGAGCGTGAAGGGCGCTCGCCCGCCGCGCACCAAGCCGATCGCCACCACCCCGCACGCGCCGAAACCGGAGAAGTAGATGGAGCTCACGCCCAAGGTCCCCGAGAACCCGTTCTACGAGCAGATCGGTGGCCACGAGACCTTCGTGAAGCTCGTGCGCGAGTTCTACCGCGGCGTCGAGACCGACCCGGTGCTGAAGCCGATGTACCCGGCCGACGACATGGACGGCGCCATCGAGCGCCTGACGATGTTCCTCGAGCAGTACTGGGGCGGCCCCGGCACCTACAGCGAGCAGCGTGGCCACCCGCGGCTCCGGATGCGCCACAACCCCTTCAAGGTGAACCCGGATGCGCGGGACCGCTGGCTCGCACACATGCAGGTGGCCGTCGACTCGATCGACTTGTCGCCCCTCGACAGAGAAGTGCTCTGGGACTACCTCGAGCGCGCCGCCCATGCGATGGTGAATACTTTCGAGGAGTGAGGCGCCCGCCCGGCGCCGCCCGCCCATCCCGTGACGAAGGAGTTTCCGGATGCCCGCTGCTGGTGAGACCACCGATGTGATCGTCGTGGGGGCCGGGCTCGCCGGGCTCGTGGCCGCCTGCGAGGTGCTCGACGCCGGCAAGCAGGTGACCATCGTCGAGCAGGAGCCCGCCGCCTCCCTCGGCGGTCAGGCGTTCTGGTCGTTCGGCGGAATCTTCCTCGTCGACAGCCCCGAGCAGCGCCGGATGCGCGTGAAGGACTCCCTGGAACTCGCCCGGCAGGACTGGTTCGGCAGCGCGGGCTTCGACCGCCCCGAAGACGAGTGGGGTCGCGCCTGGGCCGAGGCCTACCTGCAGTTCGCCGCCGGCGAGAAGCGGGCCTGGCTGCACGAGCGCGGAGTGCGCTTCTTTCCCGTGGTCGGCTGGGCCGAACGCGGCGGCTACACCGCGAACGGGCACGGCAACTCGGTTCCGCGCTTCCACATCACCTGGGGCACCGGGCCCGGCGTTCTCGCGCCGTTCGTCGCCCGCGTGCAGGAGGGGATGAAGGCGGGGCGGGCGCGCATCCTGCACCGCCACCGGGTCGACGAGCTGGTGACCGGCGCCGGAGGGCGCGTGACCGGCGTTCGCGGCAGCCTGCTCGCGCCGAGCACGGCGGCCCGCGGCGAGTCGAGCTCGCGCACGGTCGAAGGCTCCTTCGAGCTCTCCGCCGGCGCCGTCGTGGTGTCCAGCGGCGGCATCGGCGGCAACCACGAGCTCGTGCGGCAGATGTGGCCCGCCTCGCTGGGCGCGCCGCCCGCGACGATGCTCTCGGGCGTGCCCGCGCACGTCGACGGCCGGATGCTCGGCATCACCGAGAAGGCCGGCGCCCGTCTCGTGAACACCGACCGCATGTGGCACTACACCGAGGGCATCACGAACTACGACCCGGTGTGGCCGCTGCACGGCATCCGCATCCTGCCGGGGCCGTCGTCGCTCTGGCTCGACGCCACCGGCGCGAGACTGCCCGTGCCGTTGTTCCCGGGCTTCGACACCCTCGGAACGCTCGAGCACATCCTCTCGACCGGCTACGACTACAGCTGGTTCGTGCTCACGCAGGCCATCATCGAGAAGGAGTTCGCGCTCTCGGGCAGCGAGCAGAACCCCGATCTCACGGGCAAGGATCTGCGCCTGCTGGCCCAGCGCATCCGGCCCGGCGCCCCCGGCCCGGTCGAGGCGTTCAAGGAGCGCGGCGTCGATTTCGTGGTGGCCGACACCCTGCCGGAACTCCTGCACGGCATGGCGGCCCTCGAGCCCGACGGGCCGCTCGATGCGGCGACGGTGACCCGTGAGGTGTTCGCGCGCGACCGGGAGATCGCGAACACCTTCACGAAGGATGCGCAGATCACCGCGCTGCGGGGCGCCCGCCGGTACCTCGGCGACAAGCTCATCCGGGTGGCGAAGCCGCACCGCCTGCTCGACCCGAAGGCGGGGCCGCTGATCGCGGTGAAGCTGCACATCCTCACCCGGAAGAGCCTCGGCGGCATCCAGACCGATCTGGCCGCGCGGGCGCTCGGGCCCTCCGGCGGGCCGGTGCCCGGCCTGTTCGCGGCGGGCGAGGCGAGCGGCTTCGGGGGCGGCGGGGTGCACGGCTACCGGGCGCTCGAAGGCACGTTCCTCGGCGGATGCCTGTTCTCGGGGCGGCAGGCAGGGCGCTCGGCGGCAGCCTCCGTCTGAGAGCGGATGCGCCGGGTCGGGTCATGGGCGCCGGTGCGACGGGTCTGTGTCGGCCTCTCGGCTGTCTCGGCGGCGTCAGCGGCGGGCGAGCACGTGGCCGCGGCGGGTGGTGAGACGCACCCATTGCCCCGCCTCGTAGACCGACACCTCGTCGTCGCGCTTCACGAAGCCGAGGCTCTCGGCGCAGAAGGCGGCGCCGGCCGGGATGCGCGTGCCGAAGTCCTCGAGACCCGGCAGCTGCCGCCCCCAGACCTCGGAGCGCACGCGGTGAACCAGCTGCTCCCCGGTCTCGGCGCCGACGGCCGCCGCGACCTCGGCGATGCCGGCGCGCGCCGCGTTCTCGAGCACCCGGGCGTCGAAGGAGCCGACCGGAAGCCAGCCGCCGCGCGGCGGGCTGATGCCCGCCCAGGCGACGCCGGTCTCGGCCGGCGGAAGAGGCACTTCCAGCGGCCCCGCGACGGAGTTGTGGAGCACCGAGAGCTGGGCGAGACGGTCGAGCAGGGCCCGGATCGACACGATCATGTCGAAGGCGTCCGAGCCCGCGAGCGCGAAGGTGCGCAGCCCCAACACCGTGGGCGTGCGGTCGAGCAGGCCCTTCGGCGTGAGCACGGCCGTGTAGGCGGCGAGAACGCCGAGACCGCCGATCAGCCGCACGGAGCCGTTGTCGACCCGCGCCGCGCGCCCGAGGTACACCTTGAGGTCGCCGAGCGACGCGGCATCGATGAGGCTGAAGGACTGGACCATCTCTGCTGTCTAAACTACTTCACAGGAACCGACGTGGCTCGTGCCCACGCCGCTCCCCTCATCTCGATTCGCCGGAGGAAACCATGTCCGACCCCCTCTCCGGATTCCTCGCCACCCTCGACCTCGTCGACACGGGTGCGCGCACGCTCGAAGACATCTTCACGGGGCCCTCGCAGTGGATGCCGAACGGGCGCGTCTTCGGCGGCCAGGTGCTGGCGCAGTCACTCGTGGCGGCCGTGCGCACCGTCACGCCCGACCGGGCGCCGCACTCGCTGCACGGGTACTTCCTGCGACCGGGCGACGCCGCGCAGCCCATCACCTTCGCGGTCGACCGCATCCACGACGGGCGCTCGTTCTCCACCCGCCGCACGCAGGCCTACCAGAACGGGGTGCCGATCCTCTCGGCCATCCTGTCGTTCCAGACCGAGGATGCCGGACTCGAACACCAGGCGGAGATGCCCACCGATCTCCCCGGCCCTGAAGAACTGCCGAGCGCGGTGGAGGTGCTGTCGACCATCGACCACCCCGTCGCCGCGACCTGGGCGCGCGAGCGCGCCTTCGACATGCGGCACGTGCCCTCGCCCATCTACTTCACGGTCGACGGCGAGCGGCGCGCACACCAGGCCGTGTGGATCCGGGCGCTCGGGCGGCTACCCGACGACCCCAACATCCACCGCGCCGCCCTCGCCTACGCGAGCGACTACGCCATCCTGGAGCCGGCGATGCGCCGGCACGGCGTCGCCTGGGCCCGGCCCGACCTCAAGATGGCAAGCCTCGACCACGCGATGTGGTGGCATCGGTCTGCGCGAGCCGATGAGTGGATCCTGTACACCCAGGCCTCGCCGAGCGCGAGCGGCGGGCGGGCGCTCGCCACCGGCAGCATGTTCGACACCGAGGGCCGCCTCGTCGCCACGGTGGCGCAGGAGGGCATGCTGCGCGTGGGCGCGGGCTCCTAGCCTGCGCACTCCCGCGCCTTCGCCGCGGCGTCGATCCATCGATCCGTCGATCCCTGCCGCCGCCGTGCCCGAACGGGGCCCGAACCGGCGGCTCGACGGGATCAGCCGTCAGGCGCGGCGACGGAAGCTCAGCGGCTCGTCGAGGTAGGGCTCCCACGCGTCACGCTCGTGCGGCAGGATGCGCCGGGGCCGCTCGGTCTCGGCGTCGACGAGCACGAGCGTGGTGGAGGCCTTCACGAAGGTGACCCGCGGCTCGATGCCGAGGGGGGTCTTGATCTCGTAGTACACGTCGAGGCTCGCGCCGCCGAGGTGCCCGATCCAGAGTTCGACGTCGATCGGCTGCCGGATGTAGGGCATCGACCGCACGTACTCGATCTCCTGCCGGGAGATCACGCTCTTGGTGTCGGCGTCGGGACCGGCGCCGATCACCGCGGTCGTCCACTCCGCCTGGGTGGGGTCGGCGAGGTCGCCGTCGACCCAGAAGGCGAAGACGCGCGCCTCTTCGAGGATCTTGAGCATCGAGGCGTTGTTGACGTGCCCGTAGGCGTCGAGGTCGCTCCACCGGAGCTGGATCGGAACGTGCAGTCGCATGGAACCCGCGCTTCTGCTCAGTCGCGCGTCAGCTTGCGGTACGCCGAACGGTGCGGCTTCGCCGCATCCGGGCCGAGACGCTCGATCTTGTTCTCCTCGTAGGCCTCGAAGTTGCCCTCGAACCAGTACCAGTGGGCCGGGTCTTCCTCGGTGCCCTCGTAAGCCAGGATGTGCGTGGCGATGCGGTCGAGGAACCACCGGTCGTGGGTGATGACCACGGCGCAGCCGGGGAATTCGAGGAGCGCGTTCTCGAGCGAGCCGAGGGTCTCGACGTCGAGGTCGTTGGTGGGCTCGTCGAGCAGCAGCAGGTTGCCGCCCTGCTTGAGGGTGAGGGCCAGGTTCAGACGGTTGCGCTCACCACCGGAGAGCACCCCGGCCTTCTTCTGCTGGTCGGGGCCCTTGAACCCGAAGGTCGAGACGTAGGCGCGCGCCGGGATCTCGGTCTTGCCCACCTGGATGTAGTCCTGGCCGTCGGAGACCACCTCGAACAGGGTCTTGTTCGGGTCGATGCCGCCGCGGGTCTGGTCGACGTACGAGATGTCGACCGTCTCGCCGACCTTCAGCTCGCCGCCGTCGAGGGGCTCGAGACCGACGACGGTCTTGAACAGCGTCGACTTGCCGACACCGTTCGGGCCGATGACGCCGACGATGCCGTTGCGCGGAAGGGTGAAGGAGAGGTTGTCGATCAGCACACGCTCGCCGAAGCCCTTGCGCAGCTTCTTCGCCTCGATGACCTGAGCGCCGAGGCGCGGGCCCACGGGGATCACGATCTCTTCGAAGTCGAGCTTCTTGGTGCGCTCGGCCTCGGTGACCATCTCCTCGTAGCGCGCCAGGCGGGCCTTCGACTTCGCCTGACGGCCTTTCGCGTTGCTGCGCACCCAGTCGAGTTCCTCGGAGAGGCGCTTGGAGAGCTTGGCGTCCTTCTTGCCCTGCACCTCGAGGCGCTCGCGCTTCTTCTCGAGGTAGGTGGAGTAGTTGCCCTCGTAGGGGTAGAGGCGACCGCGATCGACCTCGGCGATCCACTCGGCCACGTGGTCGAGGAAGTACCGGTCGTGGGTGACAGCGAGCACGGCGCCGTGGTACTGCGAGAGGTGCTGCTCGAGCCAGAGCACGCTCTCAGCGTCGAGGTGGTTGGTGGGCTCGTCGAGCAGCAGCAGGTCGGGCTTCTGCAGCAGCAGCTTGCAGAGCGCGACGCGGCGCTTCTCACCACCGGAGAGGTTCGCCACCTCGGCGTCGCCCGGCGGCGTGCGCAGTGCATCCATCGCCTGCTCGAGCTGGGAGTCGAGGTCCCAGGCGTCCGCCGCGTCGATGGCCTCCTGCAGCGTGCCCATCTCCTCCAGGAGTGCGTCGAAGTCGGCGTCGGGCTCGGCCATGAGTGCGCTGATCTCGTTGAAGCGGTCGATCTTGCCCTTGATCTCGCCGACACCCTCCTGCACGTTCTCGAGGACGGTCTTCGACTCGTCGAGCTCGGGCTCCTGCATCAGGATGCCGACGGTGAAGCCCGGGGTGAGCTTGGCCTCGCCGTTGGAGGGGGTGTCCAGGCCGGCCATGATCTTGAGGATCGTCGACTTACCGGCACCGTTCGGGCCGACCACACCGATTTTCGCGCCCGGGATGAACGCCATCGTGACGTCGTCGAGGATCAGCTTGTCGCCCACCGCTTTGCGGGCGCGCACCATCGAGTAAATGTATTCGGCCATGCCTACCAGTCTATGGCGCGGGTCTGGCCGACCAGGCACGCGCCCGTGCCGAGGGCCGGCGCCACGAGGCTCTCGTAGTGGCCCTGGCCGTACTGCCCGATCAGGCAGTCGTCGCCCCAGCGGACGGAGAACTGGATGGAGTCGGCGGCCACCCCCACGGTGGTGGTGTCGGGGGTGACCTGCATCGCCGCGATGTCGAAGCCGTTGGTGCGCAGGTTGCTCGTGAAGTCCTGCCCGCCGGCGCCCGGGTTGCTCGCGATGAGCGCCTGGTTCACGGAGTCGAAGAAGGCCTTGTTGTCGGCCGCGCTGCCCGCCGGGTCGAGCGCACCCGCTGTCGCTGTGGGAGCCGCAGTGGGGGTGGCTGACGACGAGGCGCTCGGGCTCGGAGCCGCGGAGCTGGGGGCCGGGTTCGCCGACGGCGTGCATCCGGCCAGCACCACGGTCAACGCCACCGGCACGAGCACGCCCAGCGCCCAGCGCATCCTCGACCGGTCTCGGGTCTCCGACTCGCCAGCTCTCGTCTGCATCGCTTGCGGTGTCCTCTCGTTTGCGGTGCCACTGGGGCTGCGGCCGGGTGAGGCCTCCCTGAGTTTATGCGGTGCTCACCGGATTCGCCTGGGAGACCGCCTCATCAGAACGGAACCAGGGTGGCGCCCGCAGCGACACCGCTCTCCGCGGATTCGTCGTCTCCGGCTCCCTCGCCCGAAGGCACCGGAGAGCTCGGCCACTCGGGTTCGGCCCCTGCCGGGGCTCCCCCGCCGGGCGGGGTGTTCAGCACCCGGGTGTGCACCGAGGTGCCGAAGGTGAGGTCGTGACCCACCGCATCCGCTTCAAGGTCGATGGTGATGCCCGACTTCTCGCCGCTCTCCCAGGAGCGGATGCGCAGCCGCCCGGACACCAGCACATGCTGCCCGCGTTCGACCGAGGTGACGAGGTTGAGGGCGAGTTGCCGGAACGCGGTCACGGTGTACCAGTTGGTCTCGGCGTCGACCCACTTGTTGTTCGCCTTGTCGAACTTGCGCTGGCCCGAGGCCAGTCGGAAGCTCGTGATGTCGAGGCCGGAGTTCGTGGTGATGTGGCGCGGCGCCGTGGCGACGACACCGGTGAGGGTCATGAGGTCGGGCATGGGGTGCTCCTTCTGGGTCGATGCGTGTTGACGGATCGATTCTGCGAGCCAGGCGGAGAGCAGAACGACCGGGGAGCACATCTGTGGATGGATCCCCGGTCGCCCGTGGTTGTGGAGGAGGAGTGGCTCAGGCGGCCTTGATGTAGCTCGCGTAGGCCTTGCGCACCTTCGTGACCTTCGGCACGGCGACCGCCATGCAGTAGCCCTGGCCGGGGTTCTTGGCGAAGAAGTCCTGGTGGTACTCCTCCGCGCGGTAGAACGCGCCGAGCGGCTCGAGGGTCGTGACGACCCCGCCGTCCCAGAGCTCTCCGGCGCGCACGAGCGCGGCCTCGAAGAGGGCCTTCTGCTCGTCGCCGTCGTAGAACATGGCCGAGCGGTACTGCGTGCCGATGTCGTTGCCCTGCCGGTTCAGCTGGCGCGGGTCGTGCAGGGTGAAGAAGACGTCGAGGATGATGTCGGCCGGGATCACGGCCGGGTCGAAGGTGACCGCGACGACCTCCGCGTGACCCGTGGTGCCCGTGCAGACCTGTTCGTAGCTGGGGTCCGGCACGGTTCCGCCGGCGTAGCCCGACACGACGTCCTGCACCCCCTCGAGTGTGCGGTAGACGGCATCCAGGCACCAGAAGCAGCCTCCGGCGAGCACGAAAGTTTCCATGCTCGGATTCTACGACGCCCCGGAGAACGGATGTCGGTGGTCGGCTCTACCGTTCAGGCATGGAAACGACGACTCAGACAGGCCTCCGCCACCCGGAGCTGCGCCGGGTGCGCGACGGGTATTGGCGCGTCACCGCGGCATCCGGTCTCGTGCTCGGCTACGTCGAGCAGCTCGAGGCCGAGCAGAGCGGTGCGCCCCGCTACCGGGCCAGGCGCCTGCACGCCGCCGCCTCCTTCGCCACCGCCGCGCGCATCTCCGACATCGGCGAGTTCGCCAGCCGGGAAGAGGCCGCCGAATGCCTGCGGTGACCCCGCGGCGGGGCCGCCCGCGGGTGTTGCTGGCAGTTCGTGGCGCACCGGCTCGTCGCCCCGGGCTCCGCCTCGAGCGGGGGTAGTGTGCCGCTCATGGAATGGTGGAACTCTTTCGTCAGCTGGCTCTCCTCGACCGACGGCCGCTTCGTCGTGTCGGGCATCGTGGTGCCGCTGGTCGCGATCATCGTGGCGGGCCTGGTGGCCGCCTGGATCGCCTCCGGCTCCATCAAACGCCTCCTCGCCAAGCACGACCGCGAGCTCAAGATCGCGGCGATCGCCTCGCTCATCGACGCGGCCGAGCAGGCCTCGGTCTGGAACTCGCTGACCCCCCAGGAGCAGATCCTCTCCGACCGCGCCACGGGGCAGTCCGACATCCAGGTGCGGCTGCTCCCCATCAAGGGAGCGGATGTCGCAGCCAACTGGGCCGCGCATGCCCTCGCCGAGATGAAGCGCAACTCCGCCACCTTCGGCTACCAGGTCGAGCCGGCCGTGTTCGAGTTCCGCGACCGCCTGATCGAGTGGCAGCAGCGCCCCGGGCGCGCCAAGCGCGTCTTCGAGGCCGACCTCGCGCGCTGGTCGGCCGAGGACGCCTCCTCCGAGCGCGAACTGCTCGCGCAGCAGGATGCCTGGGTCGCGCAGCAGCACCACGCCCAGTACGCCGCCCCCGCCACCCCTCCCGTGCCCGAGCAGCAGCCGGCGCCGGCCTACGCCTCCACCGCGGTTCTCACCCCGGCCGCTCCCCTGCCCCCCACGCACGAGCCGCGGCCGACGGTGCAGCAGGTGGCTTCGGGCACCGGCACCCGCGGGGTCGCGCCGGGCGCCTCCCCGATCGGCGAGCTCGAATACACCACCGACCCCGGCGAGGCGCGCGCCGCCGGCGAGATGCCCCCGCCGGTCAACGCCTTCCCGCCGCGCAGCTCCGGCACCGAGTAGCCCTCCGGCCCCGATCCACCTCGGGTCATCAGCCCCGAGGTAGTACGCTTCTCGCGTCGCCCCTGTAGCTCAGTGGATAGAGCACCGGCCTTCTAATCCGTTTGTCGCTGGTTCGAATCCAGCCAGGGGCACTCCGTGCCGTGCGATGTGCGACTCAAGCCCCGACGAGCGCCACGATCCCCACGACGAGCGACACGACGGCGATCAGCAGCGAGACGCCGATCAGCACGGCGTGCACGATCAGGAACGGCGTCGGCTTGCCCGCCGCATCCCGCGCCCGCTCGTCGCGGTTGACCCGCTTGAAGAACTGGGGCCACACGATGGCATTCCAGGCGGCGTTGACGAAGAGCAGGATGGCGAGTGTCGTGATCATCGCGAGCCAGTCTACGAGCCGGATGCCGGGCATCCCGACGGGCACCCGGCCCGGCCCGGTGCCTCCGGAAGCCCGTGTCCGAGGCCGACGCTAGACTCGCAGCATGAGTTCTTCCTCCGACCGTCTCGTGTGGATCGACTGCGAGATGACGGGGCTCGACCTCGAGATCGACGAGCTGGTGGAGGTCGCGGTGGTCGTCACCGACTTCGATCTCGCGCTCGTCGATCCGGGGTTCAGCATCGTGATCAAGCCCGACGACTCCGCACTCGCGAACATGAACGACTTCGTCACGAAGATGCATGAGACCAGCGGGCTCTCCGAGGAGATCCCGAACGGCGTGAGCCTCGCCGACGCCGAATACCAGGTGCTCGAGTACATCCTGAAGCACGTGCCGGCCGCACAGCAGGCGCCTCTCGCGGGCAACACCATCGGCACCGATCGTGCGTTCCTGGCGAAGTACATGCCGCGTGTCGACGGGCACCTGCACTACCGCTCGATCGACGTCTCCTCGATCAAGGAGCTCTCGCGCCGCTGGTTCCCCCGGGTGTACTTCAACGCACCCGAGAAGGCGGGCGGCCACCGTGCCCTCGCCGACATCCTCGAGTCGATCCGAGAGCTCGAGTACTACCGCAAAGCGGTCTTCATCGGGGAGCCCGGACCCACCTCGGCAGAGCTCAAAACCATCTCTTCCGACGTGGTGCGCGAATTCGGCTCGCGTTTGTAATAGAATGTTTCCTCGTTGCCCTGCAATCCTGATTGCGGCGGTGACCATGGTGGATATAGCTCAGTTGGTAGAGCGCTGGCTTGTGGTGCCGGATGTCGCGGGTTCGAGTCCCGTTATTCACCCCACGGGCGGCTTAAGGCCGCCCACGACCTCCCGATCGCCGGATGCGGTCGCAACCGGGTGATCGAGGCAGCATGATCGAGATGGCACCGGATGCCTTCGACGAACTGGTCTCCGACGAGCTCGACCTCCTTCCCGACGACATGCTCGACGGGCTCGACAACGTCGTGTTCGTGGTGGAAGACCGGCCGGCCGACGGCTCGCTCGATCTGCTCGGCCTCTACGACGGTGTCGCCATCACCGAGCGCGGCCAGTACGGCTTCGGCGAGATGCCCGACCGCATCATCCTGTACCGCGAGCCGCTGCTGGCGATCTGCGCCGACGTCGAGGAGCTGCGCGACGAGGTGCATGTGACCCTGGTGCACGAGATCGCGCACTTCTACGGCATCGACGACGAGCGCCTGCACGAGCTCGGCTGGGCCTGAGCAGCCCCTGATCGGCTCCTGATCGGCTCCTGAGCCGCCCCTTCCGCCCGATTCCGGCTTCCGTGCGTCGATGCCCGCAACGGCATCCCGTGCCCCGTAGCCTGGAGCCATGGCAGGTTCGGCAGGGCGCAAGGCGCTACGCGCGGTGGTCATCATCGTGGGCGTCTTCGTCATCCTGGGGCTCGGGCTGTACGGCCCCGCGACCCTCGTCGGCCCGCTCCCGCCGGCCACCGCATCCGTCGCCGACGCGCCTGCCGAGGCAGCGGTCACCGGCGCCCCCACGGTGCCGGCCACCGGAGCGAGCGCCGTCGTCGCCGACGGCAGCAGCTCGGTTCTCGCCTCGGGCGGCATCACCGACCCCGTGCCGATCGGCGGTGCCGCGAAGATCATCACCGCCCTCGTCGTTCTCGACGCCAAGCCCATGAAGGCGGGCGAGCAGGGCGCCACCATCACCGTGACCGCCGAGGACTACGCCGGCTACGTCACCTACATCTCCGAGAGCGCCCGGGCGGTGTCGTTCATCACCGGCGAGACCTGGACGCAGCGCGAGATGCTGCAGGCCATGCTGCTCGGCTCGAGCAACAACCACGCCGATGCGCTCGCCCGCTGGGCCTTCGGCTCCACCGACGCCTACCTCGCCGCGGCCACCACCTGGCTGAGCGGCCACGGCCTCACCGGCACCACGCTCGTCGACGCCACCGGCCTGAGCGAGGGCGACGTCGGCACCGCCACCGACCTGGCCAAGATCTCCGCCCTCGCCTTCGCCGACCCCGCCGTCGCCGAGATCATGGCGCAGCCGAATGCCCGGCTCACCGGCAACCGCAGCGTCGACAACCTCGCCGCCTACCACGCGGAGGAGAGCTACACCGGGCTCTCGCGCAGCTACACCGACCAGGCCGGGGTCTGCTTCCTCTTCTCGCTCGCGGTCACGGTGAGCGGCAACACCGTGACCCTTTACGGCGCCTTCCTCCGTGAGCCCGACTGGACCACCCTCGACGACGACCTCACGGCGCTCGTCACCTCGGCGACGGCCACGCTGAAGCCCACCGACATCGTGACCGAGGGGCAGAGCTTCGTGACCTACACGACGCCGTGGGGCGAGGTGGCGCACGGCGTGGCCATGTCCACGGAGAACCGGATGCTCTGGGTCACCTCCCCGCTGAGCTACACGGTCGACGCCAAGACCCTGTCCACCGGGGCCAAGGGCGAACAGGTCGGCAGCGTCACGGTCACCACGCCCGACGGCGACGTGAAGGTGCTGCTGCAGCTCGACCAGCGCATCGGCGATCCGGGTCCGTTCTGGCGGCTCTCGAACCCCGTGCCCGTGATCTCGGCGTTCATCGACTCGCGCAAGTGATACACGGACAGGTACCGTGACCGGATTCCGTGGAAATAGCCGAGAGCTCGCCGAATAGCGCGACGCTCTCGGCTATTTCTGCAAGAACCGGTCGCTCAGGTGGGAACGATCATGGTCGCTAGCGTGCGCGGGTTCTCGCGCCGCACGAAGGCGCGCCACTGCGCCTCCCAGCGGTCCCACTCGCGGGCGTAGAGCTCTCCGTCGCGCTCGAGGGCGCGCTGCTTGCGCGCGGCATCGTCGGTCTCCACCCAGACGGCGAAGTCGGCGAGGGCCGCGTTGCGCCGGCTGAGCGCCCCGCAGCCCTCCACGATCAGCGGATGCGCCGGGTCGACCAGGTGCCACTCGGCCGGTTCGGCACGCTCCCAGTCGTAGCGCCGCCAGCGCGCCGGACGCCCGTCGCGGAGCGGCTCGAGCAGGTGCTCGGCGAGGTGCGCCGAGGCCTCCTCGAGCCCGTCCCAACCGGGATAGATGCTGTCGAGGTGCACGACCGTCGGGAGGTCGGCTCCCACCCAGCCGTCGCGCATCCGGAGCGCCAGCTCGGTCTTGCCGGAGCCGCTCGGACCGTCGAGGAGGATCACCGTCATATCGCCCCCTCCCCTCAGCCGATCACGAAGTTGAACGAGCCGGTCACGACGGCCGCGGCGAGCGCCGCCACGCCGATGACGACCCCGAGGGCGATGAGCAGCCACTCCTTCGCCCCGAACGGCGAGGGACGGGCCCAGGTGCGCACGGTGTCGCCGCCGAAACCGCGCGCCTCCATGGCCGTGGCGAGCTTGCTGCCGCGGCGGATCGACAGCACGAGCAGCGCGAAGGCCTGGTTCGCGAATCGGCGCAGTCGTCCGGTGTCGCCGAGGCCGCGCGCCCGGCGAGCGAGTTCGAGCTGCCTCCAGTCGTCGAAGAAGAGCCCGAGCAGGCGCATTCCCGCAAGCGCCCCGAGCACGAACCGGCTCGGCAGGCGCCACACCTGCGCGAGCCCGTCGGCGAGGTCGGTGGGGTCGATCGTCGCGAAGAGCACCACCGCGGGCAGGCCGATGGCGAGGATGCGCAGAACGGTGGCGAGCGCGAGCGCGATCGACCCGTCGCTCACGTGCAGCAGACCGAACTGCAGGTAGCTCTGGCCCGCGGACACGCCGTAGAGCAGGGTCGTGACGCCGGCGAGCGGTGCGGCGACCCAGATCGCCGCCGTGCGGCGGAAGAAGGCGCGAAGGCCGAGGCCCGCCCAGAAGAAGAGGACGCTCTCCAGCACGAGAGCCACGGCCGCCGAGACGGCGTCGATCGTCACGAGCAGCAGCAGGCTGAGCGCCAGGGCGGCGGCGAGCTTGGCGACCGGGTTCACGCGGTAGATGGCCTGCGCCCCGCGCGGAGGCGTCAGCGCGTCAGTGGCGGCCGTCGCGCTCATGCGAGAGCCCCCTTCGCCGGCGCGAGGGTGCCCGCACCCTCCGTCACCACGATCTCCTGATCGGCGAGGGCGTCGATGAAGGCCCGGTCGTGGGTCACCGCCACGATTGCGGTGCCGCGGTCGAGCTGCTCGGCGAGCAGTCGCACGAGTTCGGCCCAGGTGCGCGAATCCTGCCCGAAGGTGGGCTCGTCGAGCAGCAGGATGCGCGGGCGCGTCACGAGCGCCGAGGCCACCGAGAGCCGCCGCTTCTCACCCCCGGAGAGCGTGTAGGGGTTCGCGCGCAGCAGGGCGTCGAGCCTCAACCGGCCGGCGACCTCGTCGACGCGCGCCGAGATCTCCTCGGCGGGCAGCTTCAGCGCCAGCAGCGACACCTCGAGCTCACCGCGCACCGTGCCCGTGACGAACTGGTGCTCCGGATCTTGGAAGACGGTGCCGACACGGGTGAGCAGCTCGCGCGAACGCCACACGATCGGGTCGGCGAGCAGCTCGGAAGACGAGCGGATGCGCGGGGCGGGTGCCGGCCCATCCGTCGCGCTCATCGTCGGCCGGGGTCGCGCATCCCGCCGCCGGGCCGCGCGACGAGCGCGCGGGCTGCCGCTCACGCCTCGGACGAGCACCGGCGCGGCGATGACGTCACCGCCGGACGCCGGGAGCAGCCCGGCGAGGGTGAGCGCGAGCGTGGTCTTGCCGGCTCCGTTCGGCCCGGTGATGGCCGTGGCCTCGCCGGCCCGCAGCTCGAGCCCGATGCCGTCGGCCACGACCCGGCCGGGCACGCGGGCAACCGCCAGTCCGCGTCCGGAGAGCAGGAGCTCCCCTCGGCGCGCGGGCACGGCGGTCGCGCTGCTCCCCGGCTCGGTGCTCGGAGTCGCCGCGTCCGAGCGCACGGGACGACCGCCGAGAGGGTCGATCCCGGGCACCCACACGCCGTCGCGCGCGAGTTCCGCGCCGCGCTCACGCAGCACGGTGGCGGGGTCGCCGTCGGCGAGCACTCCCCCGCCGGGGGCGAGCACCACCACACGGTCCACGACGTCGAGCCAGATGTCGACCCGGTGCTCGATCACCACGAAGGTCGCGTCGGAGTCGCGCACGACTGCGGCCACGGCATCCCGCACCTCCGTCACACCCGCCGGGTCGAGGTTGGCGGTCGGCTCGTCGAGGAGGATGACGCCCGGCCGCATCGCGAGCACGCCGGCGAGTGCCACGCGCTGCTTCTGCCCGCCCGAGAGCGCCGAGGTGGGGTGCTCCAGCGGCAGGTCGAGGCCGACGGCCGCGAGGCCCAGGCCGACCCGGCGCCAGATCTCGTCGCGCGGAACGCCGAGGTTCTCGCATCCGAACGCCACGTCGTCGCCCACCCGGGCGAGCACCACCTGCGAATCGAAGTCCTGCATCAGCAGCCCCACGCGCCCGCGCACGGCCTCGGGCGGCTGGCCGTCGACGAGCAACGAGCCTTCCTCGTCGCCCTCGTCGACGCCCCCGAGCACACCGGCGAAGGCCTGCATGAGCGTGGACTTGCCCGCACCGGATGCGCCGAGCAGCAGCACGCGCTCGCCCGGCTCGATCACGAGGTCGAGCCCGCGCACCGCCCAGGCCTCGCGCCCGGCGTGGCGCCAGCCCCAGCCCTCGGCGCGGAGGCCGGCGCCGGCCCGGGGTCGAGGTCCCCCGGCCGATGCCATGCCTTCTCCGGGCTCGCCGGGCACTCGGGTCACGCTCAGGCCTTCGCCGTGGCCTCGCGACCCGCGGCGAATCGGCTCAACGCTCCCGTTCGCGCGAGCGCCCTCACGAGCAACCACGACAGCACGCCGGCGACCACCGCGCCTCCCACGATCGCCGACACGAAGTAGACCGCTTTGAAGCCGAAGTCCATCGCCGGGTACCAGGTGATCAGGTCGTTGACCGCCATGCCGATGCCCGCGCCGGCGCCGGCCAGAACGGCCACGTAGACCCGGTAGTTGCCGTAGAGGAAGAGAGCGAACACGATCTCGGCGCCGAGGCCCTGTGCGAGGCCGGAGAGGATGGTGAGCGCACCACCCCACTGCGTGCCGACAAGGGCGGAGACGATCGCCGCCACCAGCTCGGTGTAGAGCGCGGCGCCCGGCTTTCTGATGATGAGCCCGCCGAGCACACCGGCGAACAACCACACCCCGTAGAGGAGCGCCTGGGCGCCGGGCGCGACGACCGCCAGCGGATCGGTTATGGGGGCGTAGACGAGGTTCCAGGCCCAGAAGACGAGCCCGGCGGCGACGCCGACGACGCTGGCCACGACGATGTCGACGACCCTCCAGCGGAGACTGCGGCGGCGGACGGCGGCGGATGCCGCGAATTTTGCGGTGGTGGAATGCACTGGTCGTGCCCTTTCATTCGGTGGAAGGGGCACGGGTTTGCCGCGTCCGGCGGCGGCGCGGCTCGCGAAGGCGACCCGGACGATACCGGACACGGCGAAGAGATGCCTCCCTGCGCTGGCATGATCCAGATCAGGTTCGACGGTCGAAGGTTGAGAACCTTCCTCTCAGCCCGGCTCACCGGACTCCCGTGTTGCGATCAGTATAGGCCGGGGCCGGGCGGGATGCTCGCTACCGCGGGTGCTTCACGAACGCGGCCACCGCATCCGCCGCCGTGGCGAGGTGTTCGGCGTGCGTGTGCCCGCTGATCTTAACGCGGGGTTTGAGCTCGTGCTCGCCGTCGTCGAGCCACAGGATGCGGACGGCCGGCGACAGGGCGTAGCCCGGCACCTCCTCGCGCGTGCCGAAGGGGTCGCGGGAGCCCTGGCAGATGAGCGTCGGCGTCTCGAGGTGCTCGAGGTGCGCGGTGCGGAGCTTCTCGGGGGAGCCGGGGGGATGGAAGGGGTAGCCGAGCACCGCCAGCCCGCTGACGGCTCCCTCGGCGTGCAGCTCGTCGGCCACGAGGCTCGCGACCCGGCCGCCCATCGACTTGCCGCCGATGACGACCGGCGCGCCCGCGGCATCCGTCGCGGCGGCGACCGCCTCGCGGTACTCCCCCCTGAGCGTCTCGGCGCGCGGCGGCGGCTTGCGTGTGCCGCTGCGGCGCGCGGCCATGTAGGCGAACTCGAAGCGGGCGACACGGATGCCGCGGGCCGGCTCCGCGAGGAGCGCGGCGAAGCGGTCGAGCCACGGCGAGTCCATGGCCGCACCGGCGCCGTGCGCCAGAACCAGCACGGGCCCGTCGGCGGGGCCGCTCCAGAGCAGCTCGGGGGCCAGGGGGCTACTTCTTGAGCGCGCGGATGACGCGGGCGAAGGCCCATCCGGCCGTGACCACGACCGGGACGGACACGGCCAGCAGCGCGATGATGTTGGGCTGGAAGCTCGCCACCCCGTCGGTCGTGACGTAGGCGCCCACCGGGATGCTCACCCCGCCCCCGCCGAAGCCCTCGCCGCCGGCGTCTCCACCGAAGAGCGGCTTCGCCGCGTCGGTGGGCGAGGAGGCGTTGCCGTTGCCCGTGGCGTTGCCGCCGCCGAAGCCTGCCCAGACGAGCGCGACGGGAACGATGGTCACTCCGTCGATCTCGACGGGCGCGCCATAGGCGGCACCCACTCCGATGGTCTTGGTCGCGTCGGTCAGGGTGTCCACGAGGTTCGCCATGGGCCAACGCTACCGCGATCGCCACCGGCGGGGTAGGGGCGTCTTGTTCTCCACAGGGGGCTCTGAGCGGGAGTTGTCAACCACCTCGGGCCGACCCGTGGTGCGCGAGCCCGAACCGGGTAGCGTGGGCGGAGACCCGACAGGAGATCAGATGCAATCGTGGCCCGGATCGGCCTACCCGCTCGGAGCGACTTACGACGGGAGCGGCACCAATTTCGCCCTCTTCAGCGAGTCCGCCGAGAAAGTCGAACTCTGCCTCTTCGGAGACAAGGGCGCAGAGACCCGTATCGAGCTGACGGAGGTCGACGCCTACGTCTGGCACGCCTACCTGCCGCAGGTGCAGCCGGGCCAGCGCTACGGCTACCGCGTGCACGGCGCCTACGACCCCGAGAACGGCCAGCGCGCGAACCCGAACAAGCTGCTGCTCGACCCCTACGCGAAGGCGACGAGCGGCGAGCTCGACTGGGATCAGTCGCTCTTCGCCTACAACTTCGGCGACCCCGACTCCCGGAACGACGAAGACTCCGCGAAGCACATGACCTACGGCGTCGTGATCAACCCCTTCTTCGACTGGTCCGGCGACCGCAAGCTCCGCGTGCCCTACAGCGAGAGCGTCATCTACGAGGCCCACGTGAAAGGGCTCACCGAGCTGCACCCGGCCATTCCGAAGGAGCAGCGCGGAACCTATGCCGGCGTCGCGCATCCGGCCGTCGTCGACCACCTGCTGAAGCTCGGCATCACGGCCATCGAGCTCATGCCGGTGCACCAGTTCGTGAAAGACAGCGTGCTGCTCGACAAGGGGCTCACCAACTACTGGGGCTACAACACCATCGGCTTCTTCGCGCCGCACAACTCCTACTCCTCCACGGGTGACCGCGGCCAGCAGGTGCAGGAGTTCAAGGGCATGGTGAAGTCACTCCACGCGGCCGGCATCGAGGTCATCCTCGACGTGGTGTACAACCACACCGCGGAGGGCAACCACCTCGGCCCCACCCTGTCGTTCCGCGGCATCGACAACGCCGCCTACTACCGCTTGATGGATGACGACAAGCGCTACTACATGGACTACACCGGAACCGGCAACTCGCTCAACGTGCGCCACCCCCACTCGCTGCAGCTCATCATGGACTCGCTGCGCTACTGGGTCACCGAGATGCACGTCGACGGCTTCCGCTTCGACCTGGCCTCCACGCTCGCGCGCGAGTTCTACGACGTCGACCGCCTGTCCAGCTTCTTCGAGCTCGTGCAGCAAGACCCGGTGGTGTCGCAGGTGAAGCTCATCGCCGAGCCGTGGGACGTGGGGCCCGGCGGCTACCAGGTGGGCAACTTCCCTCCGCAGTGGACGGAGTGGAACGGAAAGTACCGCGACACCGTGCGCGACTTCTGGCGCGGTGAGCCGTCGACGCTCGGCGAGTTCGCGAGCCGCTTCACGGGTTCGGCCGATCTCTACGAGCACTCGGGCCGCCGCCCGGTGGCCTCGATCAACTTCGTCACGGCGCACGACGGCTTCACCCTGCGCGATCTCGTCTCCTACAACGAGAAGCACAACGACGCCAACGGCGAAGACAACAACGACGGCGAATCGCACAACCGCTCCTGGAACTGCGGGGTGGAAGGCCCGACCGACGACCCGAAGGTGCTCACGCTGAGGGCACGCCAGCAGCGCAACTTCATCGCCACCCTGCTGCTGTCACAGGGCGTGCCGATGCTCCTGCACGGCGACGAGCTCGGCCGAACGCAGGAGGGCAACAACAACACCTACGCGCAGGATTCGCCGCTCACCTGGGTGCACTGGGACGAGGAGGACCACCCGCTGGTCGAGTTCACCGCGGCCGTCACCCGGCTGCGCAAGGAGCATCCCACCTTCCGCCGCAGCCGCTTCTTCGACGGCCGGCCCGTGAAGCGCGGCAAGGGCGAGCCTCTCCCCGACATCGTGTGGCTCGACTCGGACGCGAGCGAGATGCAGCCGGAAGACTGGGACTCGAGCCTCTCGCGCTCGGTGGGCGTCTTCCTGAACGGGCAGGGCATCCGGGCCCGCGACACCCGCGGTAATCCGCTGAACGACGTGCACTTCCTGCTCTACTTCAACGCGCACGACGAGAAGCAGGCGTTCACCCTCCCCTCGGCCGAGTACTCCGAGTCGTGGGACGTGGTGATCGACACCGCCGGCGAGGCAGCCGACTCGCAGGTGTTCTCGGCCTCGCAGTCGATGACCGTCGAGGCGCGTTCGCTCGTGGTGCTGCGCGTGCACCGTGCCGAAGAGGTGGAGCCCGATCACTCGGTGGCTGCCTCCCTCACCGCGCAGGCCGACAGCGCGGGCCAGTCGGCTCCCGCCACCCCCTCGGTGGGCTGAGGAGGGGTTCCGGATGCGCACGCCTCGGTCGACCTACCGCTTCCAGCTCACCGCCGACTTCACACTTCACGACGCCGCGCGCCTGGTTCCCTACCTGGCACGGTTGGGGGTGGACTGGGTCTACCTCTCCCCCATCCTCCAGGCCGAGGCGGGCTCGCAGCACGGCTACGACGTGACCGACCACTCGCGCATCGACGAATCGCGCGGTGGCGCCGAGGGCCTGCGGGTGCTCGCCGAGGCGGCACATGAGGCCGGCATGGGCGTGCTCGTCGACATCGTGCCGAACCACGTGGGGGTGGCCACCCCGGCCGACAGCGCGTGGTGGTGGAACCTGCTCCAGCTCGGCCAGGAATCGCGCTACGCCGAGGCCTTCGACGTCGACTGGGAGGCCGGCGGCGGGCGCATCCGCATCCCCGTGCTCGGTGACGACTCGCTCGAGGCGCTCACCATCGAGGGCAGCGGGGCGGATGCGGTGCTCGCCTACTACGACCACCGCTACCCCATCGCGCCGGGCACCGCCGACGACGGAGCCGACGCCGTCACGGTGCACTCCCGCCAGCACTACGAACTCATGAACTGGCGCCGCGAGAGCAGCGAGCTCAACTACCGGCGGTTCTTCGCCGTCTCCACGCTCGCGGCGATCCGGGTGGAGGAGCCCTGGGTGTTCGACGAGTCGCACGCGGAGATCGGTCGGTGGTTCCGCGAGGGGCTCGTCGACGGACTGCGGGTCGACCACCCCGACGGGCTCGCCGACCCGGGCGGCTACCTCGAGCGGCTGGCCGAGCTCACAGGTGGCGCCTACGTGCTGGTGGAGAAGATCCTCGAGGGCGACGAGCCGCTCGAGCCCTCGTGGAAGACCGCGGGCACCACGGGGTACGACGCGCTCGCCCTGATCGACCGGGTCTTCATCGACCCCACCGGCGAAGCGGCCCTCACGCGCCTGGACCGCTGGCTCCGCGGCGAACCCCTCGGGCACGAGGGCGCCGCCTCGGCAGCAGCAGAGGTCGAGCGGGAGGCCCAGGTGGAGGCGGCCCTCGCGGCCACCGACTACCACGAGCTCGTACGGAGCACGAAACGCGGGGTGGCCGACGGCATCCTGCAGGCCGAGGTGCGCCGGCTCGCCCGCGACATCGAACGCGACGGGGGGCTCGCCACGCCCACCGAACCGGCCGCGGTGACGGATGCCCTGGCCGAGATGCTCACCGCCTTCCCGGTCTACCGCTCCTACCTCCCCGACGGCCGCGAGCACCTCGAGGCAGCGCTCGCGCTCGCCCAGGAGCGGCGTCCGGAGTTGAGCGATGTGCTCGCAGAGACCGCGGTGATGCTCGGCCGCACGGGCTCGGCCGCGAGCACCCGCTTCCAGCAGACCTCGGGAATGGTGATGGCGAAGGGTGTCGAGGACTCGGCGTTCTACCGCTTCACACGCCTCACGAGCCTCACCGAGGTGGGCGCGCTGCCGGAGCAGTTCAGTGTGACTGCGGAGGAGTTCCACGCCGCCCAGCGGCGCCGCCTCGCGTCCACACCCGACGCCATGACCACGCTCTCCACGCACGACACGAAGCGCTCCGAAGACACCCGCGCGCGCATCTCGGCCCTCAGCGAGGTGGCGGACGGCTGGGCCGGAACCCTCACGAAGCTCCGCGGGCTCCTGCCGCTGCACGACGGGCCCTTCGAGAACCTGCTGTGGCAGGCCCTGCTCGGCGCGTGGCCACTCTCGAGAGAGCGGGCGCAGGCCTATGCGCTCAAGGCCGCGCGCGAGGCCGGGGTCTCCACGAACTGGCTCGAGCCCGACGCCCCCTTCGAGGAGCGGCTCGCCCACGTGGTCGACACCGTGTTCGTCGATCCGATCGCCCGGGGCCTGCTCGAGAACCAGCTCGCCGCCCTCGACGGTGCCGGCGCGAGCAACGCCCTCGGCGCCAAGCTCGTGCAGCTCACGACGGTGGGCGCCCCGGACGTCTATCAGGGAAGCGAGCTGTGGGACCGCTCGCTCGTCGACCCCGACAACCGCCGCCCGGTCGACTACGACGAGCGCTCCGCTCTGCTCGATCGGCAAGACGCCGGAGAGCCGGTCTCGCTCGACGAGTCCGGTGCGGCGAAACTCCTCGTGGTGTCGACCGCCCTGCGACTGCGGCGCGACCGTCCTGAGCTCTTCACGGGGTACCGCGGGCTCTCCGCCCGCGGAACAGCCGCCGGTCACGTCCTGGCGTTCGACCGCGGCGGTGCTGTCACCGTGGTCACCCGCCTCCCTGTCACACTCGCGCGCGGCGGCGGCTGGGCGGGAACCGTGCTCGAGCTGCCCGATGCCCCGCACGGGTACGTCGACACGTTCACCGGGCAGGTCTTCCGCGCCGGAGAGCGGCCGGTCGCCGAACTGCTCTCGGTGTTCCCCGTGGCCCTGCTGCAACGCATCGAAGGAGAATGATGGCCGAGAACGACTTCGCGGTCTGGGCGCCGCGAGCGAACCGGGTCGAACTCGTGCTGGGCGACGTCACACATCCGATGTCCGCCGGCGACGACGGCTGGTGGACGGCGGAGGTTCCGTGGTCCGCCGGGCTCGACTACGGCTACCTCGTCGACGGCGAAGGCCCCCACCCCGACCCGCGCTCGCGGCGGCAGCCCGCGGGCGTGCACGGGCTCTCGCGCACCGACGACCCGGCCGGGCAGGTGTGGCACGACGACGGCTGGGCCGGCCTGCCGATCGACCGCGCCGAGATCTACGAGCTGCACCTCGGCACCTTCACCCCCGAGGGCACGCTCGATGCCGCGGCCGCTCGGCTCGGCCACCTGCGCTCGATCGGCGTCACCCACGTCGAGCTGCTCCCCGTGAACGGGTTCAACGGCACCCACAACTGGGGCTACGACGGGGTGGCCTGGTTCACGGTGCACGAGGGCTACGGCGGGCCCGAGGCCTATCGGCGCTTCGTCGACGCCTGCCACGCGGCGGGACTCGCCGTCATCCAAGACGTGGTCTACAACCATCTCGGCCCGAGCGGCAACTACCTGCCCGTCTTCGGGCCCTATCTCGACGACGCCTCGAGCAACACCTGGGGAACCTCGGTGAACCTCGATCACGAGGGCTCCCCCGAGGTGCGGCGCTTCATCATCGACAACGCGCTGATGTGGCTCGAGACCTACCATGTCGACGGTCTGCGCCTCGATGCGGTGCACGCGCTCGTGGACTCGAGCCCGGTGCACCTGCTGGCCGAGCTGGCCGCCGCCGTCGATCTGCTCTCGGAGCGCAGTGGCGTGAAGAGGCTGCTGATCGCCGAATCCGACCTCAATGATCCGGTGATGTTCACCGAGCGCGACCAGGGCTACGGTCTCGACGGGCAGTGGAGCGACGACTTCCACCACGCCATGCACGTCAACCTCACCGGTGAGACCTCCGGCTACTACGCCGACTTCGACTCGATCGGCGCACTCGCCAAGGTTCTCGAGCGAGGCTTCTTCCACGACGGAACCTACTCGAGCTTCCGGGGACGGATGCACGGGGTCGAGCTCGACCGCGCGGCCACCGCCCCCTGGCGGCTCGTGGTGGCCTCGCAGAACCACGACCAGATCGGCAACCGTGCGATCGGCGACCGCCTCACGGCCACACTCGACAGCGATTCGCTCGCCATCGCGGCGGCGCTCACCCTGCTCGGGCCGTTCACGCCGATGCTCTTCATGGGCGAGGAGTGGGCGGCGTCGACCCCCTGGCAGTTCTTCACCTCGCATCCCGAGCCCGAGCTCGGCGAAGCCACGGCGAAAGGGCGCATCGGCGAGTTCGCGCGCATGGGCTGGGACGAGTCGGTGGTGCCCGACCCCCAAGATCCCGAGACCTTCGAGCGCTCCAAGCTCGACTGGGGCGAGATCGACGACCCGGCGCATCCGGAGCACCGGTCGATGCTCGAGTTCTACCGGCGGCTGGCCGCGATCCGTGCAGAGCTACCGCCCGGCGATGCGGTGCGGCTCGAGGACATCACCGTGGGGTTCAGCGAGGAGCGGCGCTGGCTCACCCTCGAGCGGCCGGGACTGGTGCTCGCGCTGAACCTCGGGGATTCGCCCCTCGAGCTCGGCTCGCTGCCGGTGCGGTTCGGCGAGTCGCTCGTCGACTCCCACGCCGCCCTGCGCGGCCGGCCCACGCCCGCGGTTCCCGTCGAGCTGGCATCGAAGTCCGTGCTGGTCACCCGACCGGCCTGACCCGCCCCGCGCCGCCGCGCCGCGCAACGACGGAGCCTGCCGCTCACGAGCACAGAGGTTCCGTCGTTCCCGGTTTCCGTGCCGGAACTCCGTCGTCTCGGAGCGCGTAGCTGCCTACCGGCGGGTGCCGTTCTGCTCGGCGGTCTCGCCCGACTTGGGCGCGCGCACGAGCGAAGCGGGCCGCACGCTGTCGATGCCGAAGCGGGCCGTGACACGGTCGATGGTGCGCTCCGCGTCGCGCCAGCCCTCCGACGGCGCCTCCTCGTCGGCCCAGAGCGTGGGCTGGTGCAGAGTGGCCCCGGCCTCGCTCAGCTGTTCGACGCGCACACCGATGAGCCGGATGGCCTCGCCCCGCACGCCGACGGCGTCGTAGACGGCCGACACCTCGTCGAAGATGCGTTTGCCGAGATCGGTGGGCTCCGAGAGCGTGCGTGAGCGCGAGATCGTGGTGAAGTCGGAGAAACGCAGCTTCAGTGCAACGGTGCGCCCCACCAGGCCGGCCGCGCGCAGCCGCACCGCCACCCGGTTCGACTGGTGCAGGAGCTCGCGCCGCAGCACCTCCGGCGAGCGCTCGTCGACGTCGAAGGTGCGCTCGTGGCCCACGCTCTTCTCCTGGCTGACCGTCACCACCGGGCGCGGGTCGATGCCGTTCGCGAGCTCGTGCAGCTTCGAGCCGCTCGCCTCGCCGACCGCACGCACGAGGGCGTCGAGCGGGGTTCCGGCGATGTCGCCCACGGTGCGCAGCCCCAGTCGCTCGAGTTGTTCCGCTGTGCGGCCGCCCACGCCCCAGAGCGCGCGCACGGGCAGCGGATGCAGGTAGCCGAGAACCTCGGAGGGCCGCACCACGAGCATCCCGTCGGGCTTGGCCCGGCCCGAGGCCAGCTTCGCCATGAACTTCGTCGGCGCCACCCCGACCGAGCACGGCAGACCGGTCTCGGCGAACACGCGCTCACGCAGGCGCTGGGCGATCACGTCGGACTCCCCGAGCAGCCGGCGCGCACCCGAGACGTCGAGGAAGGCCTCGTCGATGCTGAGCGGTTCGACCTGTGGCGTGACCTCGCGGAACAGGGCCATGACCTGACGCGAGAATTCGCGGTAGCGCTCCATGTGCGGCTCGAGCACGACCGCCTTCGGGCACAGGCGCAGCGCCGCGCCCACCGGCATCGCCGAGTGCACCCCGAAGGCTCGCGCCTCGTAGGTGGCGCTCGTCACCACAGCCCGCGCCGAGCGGCCTCCCACGATCACCGGCTTGCCGCGCAGCTCCGGATGCGAGAGCAGCTCGACCGAGGCGAAGAACGCATCCATGTCGACGTGCAGAATCGGAGGGCTTGCCTCGACGAGCTGCTGGTCGGCATCCATACCTCGAGCCTAAGCGGCGCCACCGACACGCGCGCAGCCCATCCATCGGGTTCTCCCAGGATTCGCTCAGACTGAGGGAAAATACTGTTCGACGCCCCTGCCGCAGCCGGAGGTGCACGACCAGCGACAGGATCCCTCCCGTGAAAGCCCTCCTCGACATCGGGATCATCTCGGGCCCGTTCGTGATCGGCGTCTACGTGGCGGCCGCCATCGCCTTCGTGCTGCTCGTGCTCGTGCGCCCGAGCCGGCGCTGGACCCGCCGTCGATGGCTGCTCGTCGCCGGCGCGGCGGCGGTCGTCGGCGCCCTGCTCGGCCTCGGACTCACCTGGCTCCTGGCCGATCAGCTCAACCTCTTCGGCGTGGCCCTCACGACGGTGATGCGGGTCTGGGTGCTGCTCGGCTTCGCCGGCATCGGCGTGGCCCTCGCCTCGCTCTGGCGGGCCAGCTGGCGGCGGATGATCGCATCGCTGCTCGCTGTCGTGCTCTTCGCCGGCACCGCCGCGATGGCGATCAACATCGACTTCGGCCAGTACACCACCATCCGCAGCGTCTTCGGTCTCAACGCCTTCGCCGGGCAGGCCCTGCCCAGCATCGCGAAGAGCGACACCGCGAACCCCAACACGATCGAGAACTGGACAGCGCCCGCCGGGATGCCCACGGCCGGCTCCGTCTCCTCGGTGACGATCCCCGCCACGGTCTCCGGCTTCCCGGCCCGCGAGGCGGTGGTCTATCTGCCGCCGGCCGCGCTCACCGCGAACCCGCCGAAACTCCCCGTGCTCATCATGCTCTCCGGCCAGCCGGGCACACCCGACCAGCCGCTCACCACCGCCAAGCTCCAGCAGAGCCTCGACGCCTACGCCGCCGCCCACCAGGGCCTCGCCCCGATCGTCGTCTCCCCCGATCAGCTGGGCGCCCCCACCGTGAACCCGATGTGCGTCGACTCGCCGATCGGCAATTCCGCCACCTACCTCACCGTCGACGTTCCGGCCTGGATCAACGCCAACCTCCCGGTGCTGCCGAGCCCGAACTACTGGGGCATCGGCGGTTATTCGCAGGGCGGTACCTGCTCCATTCAGCTCGGCGCCGCGCATCCGGAGCTCTTCGGGGCCATCCTCGACGCCTCCGGCGAGGAGTACCCGAAGATCGGCGACGCCCAGACCACCATCGCCAAGGGCTTCGGCGGGGATGCCGCGAAGTACGCCGCCGCCTATCCGGCGGCCATCATGGCCGCCAAAGCGCCCTACACCGACACCTTCGCCGTGTTCGGCGTGGGCAGCGAGGACACCAACTACAAGCCCGGCATTCAAACTCTCTATGCCGACGCTCAGGCTGCTGGGATGACGGCCACCTACATTGAGGCGTCGGGCAGCGCGCACGACGCGACGACGTGGTCGTACGTGTTCGCGCAAGGCCTCGGTCTGATCGCCGATCACTGGGGTCTGAACCGCTGATCGCGTGCCGGCTCCGGCACCGCGATCGACCCCTGCACCACGAAACGAGACGATGACCAACGAACGCCAGGATGCGCGGCGCCGGTTCCTGAGGGCCGCCGGCCGGATGGCGCGTTCCATCCCCGTGACCTGGGCGGTCATCGCCCTCGTCCTGGCGGCGAGCATCGTGCGCATCAGCATGCACCCCGGCCGCGTGCGCGGAGGGATCGACGCCTTCGTCTCGACCGGTTTCGACGCCGTCTTCGTGCAGCACGACTGGCTCTCCACCATCACCTCGGTCTTCTTCGTCTGGAACCCGGTCGTCCTCGTCTTCGCGGTGCTCGCCCTGCTGCTGGGCATGGGCTGGGCCGAACGGCGGATGGGGCACCTGCGCACCGCGATCAGCTTCGTGGTGGTGACCGTGGTGGGCATCCTGCTCGGGCTGCTGTTCCAGGCCGCGGGCGTGGTGGTCGACCTGTACTCGGCCGAGATCACCCGCACGCACCGCACCGTGGACCCGATCATCGGCGTTGTGGGCGTGGTCATGGCCGCGAGCGCCTTCACCGGCCCGCTCGTGAAGCGGCGGGTGCGCATCGTGGGCTTCGCCGCCATCCTCGTCTTCGTGCTCTACTCCGGGCAGCCCTCCGACGTGTACCGCCTGTTCGCGGCGCTGGTCGGCCTGCTGCTCGGGATGGCGATGGCCCGCACGCGCATCGTCGTGCGCCGCCCGCGCGCCACCCGCCGCGAGTCCCGCACGCTGCTCGCCGCCCTCGTGGCCGTGACCGCACTCGGCCCGCTCGTGACGATCGCCTCCCCGACCGGCAACGGCGTGCTGAACCCGCTGGGCCTGCTGTTCCGCGACCCGCTGCGCGACTACGCCGCCATCGCGGCCCATTGCCAGACGAGCGACTACACGAAGCACTGTGTGAACGCCCTCGCGCTCTCGCGGCTCGACGGGCCGGGTGCGGTGCTGCTCACGCTGCTGCCTCTGGTGGCGCTGCTCGTGTCGGCCTGGGGAATCCAGCGCGGCCGGCGGGTGGCGCTCTGGCTCGCCGTCTGGATCAACGTCGCACTGGCCCTGCTCGCCGCCATCTACTTCGGCTTCTTCCCGCTGCTCTCCAGCAGCACCTACACGGCGTTCCAGACGGCGGCTGCGGAGGACTACCGGCCGTTCGAGATCGTGTCGGCTCTGGTTCCGCTCGCGATAGCAGCCCTGCTGGTGGCCTCGCTGCGCCTGTTCCCCGATCAGATCGGGCGCGGCTCCGCCCTGCGCTTCCTCGGCATCGTCGTGGGCCTGTTCGTCAGCACCTCCGCCGTCTACCTGGCGATCGCGTACACCGTGCGTGATCAGTTCACCCCGACGGCGAGCTTGGGCGACCTGTTGCTCGACCTTCCCGAACGCTTCGTGCCCGTGGGGTTCCTCTCCTTCGAGCCCGCCGACATCTTCCCGACCGGGCCGGTCGCCGTCCTCGCCTCGCAGTGGGTCGGCCCGGTGTTCTGGGTGTCGGCCATCGTCGCGGCGGTCGTCGCGATGCGGCGCGTGAGCCCGCTGGTTTCGGTGTCGGATGCCGGCCGCGCGCGTGAACTGCTCGTCGCGGGCTCCGGGGGCACCCTGTCCTGGATGACGACCTGGAGCGGCAACCACTACTGGTTCGCGCCCGACGGCGGCGCGGTCGCCTACCGGGTGGTGAACAACGTGGCGATCACGACCGGGGATCCGCTGGGGCGGCTGGGCGGGCATCCGGCGACCGCCCACGCCTTCAGCACCTTCTGCACCGACCACGGCTGGACCCCCGCGTTCTACTCGGTCACCGAGGAGCTGCGGAACGAGCTCGTCGCCGCGGGCTGGTCGTCGATGCGGGTGGCCGAGGAGACGGTCGTTCATCCGGCCGACTGGTCGCTCGAGGGCAAGAAGATGCAGGACATCCGCACCTCCATCAACCGCGCCGTGAAGGAGGGGGTGCGGGCGGAATGGGGGCCCTACTCCCAGCTCGGCCCCTTCGTGACCGCGCAGATCCGCGAGATCTCGGAGCTGTGGGTGGCGGAGAAGGATCTCCCGGAGATGGGCTTCACCCTCGGCAGCACCGACGAGCTGATCGACCCCGAGGTGCGGCTGATGGTGGCGATCGGCGCCGACAACCGCGTCGAGGGCGTCACGAGCTGGCTGCCGACCTTCGAGAACGGCGTCGTGGTGGGCTGGACGCTCGATTTCATGCGCCGCCGCCCCGACAGCATGAACGGGCTGATGGAGTTCCTCATCGCTCAGACCATCCTGCGGGCGCGCGACGAGCAGGTCGGGTTCGTGAGTCTGTCGGGGGCGCCGCTCGCGATGAGCGCGGCCGACGGCGTGGCCGGGAGTGCTGCCGAAGCGAGCGCCGAGGAGCCGACAGCCGGCATCCTCTCGTTCCTCAGTCGCACCCTCGAGCCGGTGTACGGCTTCCAGTCCCTGCTGCGGTTCAAGATGAAGTTCCGGCCCGAGTTCCATGAGCTCTACCTCTGCTACCGCGACCCCCTCAACCTGCCGAACATCGGGCTCGCGCTCGCCCGCGCCTACCTGCCGACGCTCTCGGCGCGGCAGGCGCTCAGAACGTTCTCCACGCGGGAGTAGCGTGAAGCTATGAAGTTTCGATACCTCGGCGACAGCGGACTCAAGATCTCGGAGATCACCTACGGAAACTGGCTGACCCACGGGTCGCAGGTGGAGAACGACACCGCGGTGCGGTGCGTGCAGGCGGCCCTCGACAACGGCATCACCACCTTCGACACGGCCGACACCTACGCGAACACCGCGGCCGAGACCGTGCTCGGCGACGCGCTCGCCGGGCAGCGCCGAGAGTCGCTCGAGATCTTCACCAAGGTCTACTTCCCCACCGGCCCGATGGGGCCGAATGACACGGGGCTCTCGCGCAAGCACATCCGCGAATCGATCGACGCCTCGCTCCGCCGTCTGAAGACCGACTACGTCGACCTCTACCAGGCCCACCGCTACGACGTCGAGACCCCGCTCGAGGAGACCATGCAGGCCTTCGCCGACGTGGTGCGGCAGGGCAAGGCGCTCTACATCGGTGTGAGCGAGTGGAACGCGCAGCAGCTGCGCGACGGCCATGCTCTCGCGAAGGAGCTCGGCGTGCAGCTCATCTCGAACCAGCCGCAGTACTCGATGCTGTGGCGCGTGATCGAGGAGGAGGTCGTGCCGGCCTCGCGCGAACTCGGAATCTCGCAGATCGTCTGGTCGCCCGTGGCGCAGGGCGTGCTCACCGGCAAGTACCTGCCGGGGCAGCCCGCGCCCGAGGGAAGCCGGGCCACGGATGCGAAGGGTGGTGCCGACATGGTGAAGTCCTGGATGAGCGACGAGGTGCTCGAGGGCGTGCAGCGGCTGAAGCCCGTGGCCGACGAGCTCGGCTTGACGCTCGCCCAGCTCGCCATCGCCTGGGTGCTGTCGAACGACAACGTGGCCTCCGCACTCATCGGAGCCTCGCGACCCGAACAGGTGGAGTCCAATGTGAAGGCCTCGGGCGTCGTCATCCCGGCCGAGGCGCTCGCACGCATCGACGAGGCGATCGGCGGGCTCGCCGAACGCGACCCGGCGAAGACCGCCGCGCCGGCGCACCGCCTCAGCTGAGCGTCACCGCCAGGAGAGCCACCACCACGGTGCCACCCTTCGTGGACTGACGGCCCACTTCGACGAAGCCGAGACGCGAGTGGAACGCGAGCGAACCGGGGTTCGGCGGCTGCACGTTGACCTCGCAGTCGACCTCGGCGGCTCCGATGGCGCGGGCCTCGGCGAACACGGCATCGTAGAGCCGGGCGCCGAGGCCGGCGCCGCGGTGTCCGTCGGCCACGACGATGCGGTCCAGGTAGAGAAAGTCGTCGCCGCGGGCACTGAACCAGCGGTAATTCTCGCTGTCGTAGTCGGCGCCGGGACGCAGGGTGAGCGCGAAGCCGAGCACGACATCCGGATGCGCGGAGTCGGCCACCACGACCGCCGCGTGTGACAGGCCCACGAGTTCGAGCATCCGCTCGCCGTCGACGTCGTTGACCGCGGGCACGGCGGCCCGGTTGAGTTCGACCACCCGGTCGAGGTCGGCGGGGGCGAAAGGGCGCACGATCGGATTCACAGGCCGACCCTAGCGTGTTCGCCCACGGCGAGCGCGGGAGCACGCCACACAGGAATGCGGTCCGCCGGCGGATCCTTGACAATAGAGATCGACAGGAGCCAACGCATGACTTCCCCTTCCCCCCTCGGCCACGAGGCCACCACGTGGCTTCGGCTGCAGAAGAGAGCCCACCAGGAGTTCGGTGCGCGCGTCGCGCTCGTCAGGGACTGGACGGCACCCACGCCGGATGACGACTGGGACACCGCCGATCTCGTGCGCCACGTCATCGAGGAGCAGCAGTGGGTGCCGTGGCTGCTCTCGGGGCTCAGCACGAAGCAGGCCCAGAGCCGACTGCACAAGCTGGGCGAGAACCTCGCCGAGGAGTGGCACCGGTACTCTCTCGCGGCCACCACGGCCTGGCACGACGCCTCCCCCGAGCAGCCGGTGAACCTGTCCTACGACACGGTCGAGGTGATCGATTACCTCAAGGAGCAGGTGGCCGACGTCACGATCCACACCTGGGACCTCGCCCGGGCCGTGGGCGCCGAGGAAGCCCTGGACGAGGAGCTCATCGCCGCCGTCTGGACGGTGTTCGAGCCCCAGCGGGAAACGCTCGAGGCCAGCGGACTGTTCGCCTCGCCGATCCCGGTGGGCGAGGATGCACCGCTGCAGTCGAGGCTGCTGGCCCTGACCGGGCGCGACGACCGGGTCTCGGCCTAGGCTCCCTCGACCGCCCGGGGTTCTACTCACCGACGCCGGTCGCCACCGGGCGGCGGTAGGCCAGGGAGCCTGCTGCCTGGTAGACGAGCTCGTTCGGATGCGCGGCGCACAGCTCCAGAAGCAGGGCGTCGAGCTCGATGCGCAGCAGCTCGAGCTCGGCCACGATGCTCGCCGGCGTCTCGTCGACGTTCTCGATGAAGATGTTGCACGCCGAGACCATGCCGTTGAGCGGGCTCCACGCCCCGGAGCGACCGCGGAGTGAACGCCGTGCGATGCGCACGTCTTTGCGCATCAGCACGACGGAGCGCATCACGCGTGTGAGGTCGGAGTCGGGATCGGCCCGGTCGAGGGTGAGCGGCGCCGCGAGCTGCCGCGGCGCGAGCGCCCGCCGGGAGGCGATCTCGATGATCAGCAGCCGCAGGGCGTTGACCTCGGCGAGTCGTTCGGCCCGGCGCCCCTTGCCACGGTCGATCAGCAGAGCGAGCAGGGCGCCGCCCGTCACGCTGATGGTCGTGACCACGATCTGGGCGAGCACCACGTTCATACGCTCACTCTACGAGCGACCCCCGACACCCGAACGGGTCACACGCCGCCGCCCTCTAGCTCGCTCCCGCGCGCTCCAGCACCAGCTCGCGAACGCGCGCCGCGTCGGCCTGGCCCTTCATGGCCTTCATGACCGCGCCGATGACGGCGCCGGCGGCCTGCACCTTGCCGTCGCGGATCTTCGCGAGCACGTCGGGCTGCGCGGCGAGGGCCTCGTCGATGGCGGCGATGAGGGCGCCGTCGTCGCTGACGACCGCGAGACCACGAGCATCCACGACCTCCTGCGGGGTTCCCTCGCCGTCGATCACACCCTCGAGCACCTGGCGGGCCAGGCGGTCGTTGAGCGCGCCGGAGTCGATCAGCGACACGAGCGCAGCCACATCGCCGGGCGAGACGAGGCTAGCCGCCTCGGCGTCGCGGGCGTTGGCGAGGCGCGAGATCTCACCCGACCACCACTTGCGGGCGGCCTGCGGGCTCGCGCCGGCGGCGACGGTCTCGGCGACCTCCACCAGCAGCCCGGCGTTCTGCACGTCTTGGAACTCGAGGTCGGTGAAGCCCCACTCCTGCTTCAGGCGACGACGACGGGCAGCGGGCGGCTCGGGCAGGGCCGCCCGCAGCTCCTCGATCAGCTCGGCCGAGGGCTGAACGGGCAGCAGGTCGGGCTCGGGGAAGTACCGGTAGTCGTCGGCGTCGGACTTGGGGCGGCCCGCCGAGGTGGTGCCGGTGTCTTCGTGCCAGTGGCGCGTCTCCTGCGTGATGGTGCCGCCGTCGGCGAGGATCTGCGCCTGGCGCTGGATCTCGTAGCGGATGGCTCGTTCCACCGAGCGCAGTGAGTTCACGTTCTTCGTCTCGGTGCGGGTGCCGAGCTTCGCGGGCGGCTCGCCCGGCGCCGTGCGCGGGCGCAGCGAGATGTTCGCGTCGCAGCGCAGGTTGCCGCGCTCCATCCGCGCCTCCGAGATACCGAGCGACACCACGATGTCGCGGATGGTCGACACGTAGGCCTTCGCGAGTTCCGGCGCGTCGGCCTCGGCGCCGTAGATGATGTCGGTGACGATCTCCACGAGCGGCACACCGGCGCGGTTGTAGTCGACGAGTGAGTACTCGGCACCTTGGATGCGCCCGGTGGCGCCGCCGACGTGGGTGAGCTTGCCCGCATCCTCCTCCATGTGTGCGCGCTCGATCGGCACCGTGAACATGCGGCCGTCGGGCAGTTCGACGTCGACCGAGCCGCCGAAGGCGATCGGCTCGTCGAACTGCGAGATCTGGTAGTTCTTGGCCAGGTCGGGGTAGAAGTAGTTCTTGCGCGCGAAGCGGCTCGACTCCGCGATCGAGCAGCCCAGGGCGAGCCCGAGGCTGATGCTGTAACGCACGGCCTCGCCGTTCACCACGGGCAGTGAGCCCGGCAGCCCCAGGTCGACGGGGGTGATGTTGGTGTTCGGCTCGCCGCCGAAGTAGTTCGGCGCGTCGGAGAACATCTTGGTCTTCGTGCTGAGCTCCACGTGCACCTCGAAGCCGAGAACGGGTTCGAAGAGCTCGAGGGCCTTGTCGAAGTCCATCAGTTTGGCCTTGGCCATCAGACGGCTCCTTCCTGTGCGGCGGTCATCTCGCCCGGGGCGAGGTCGGGGGCGCGGCTGATGAGGGTGTGGCCCCAGCCGTCTTCGAGCATCCGTTCGAGGGCGCCGCCGACGGTGTAGAGACGGGCGTCTTCGCGGGCGGGGGCGAGGAACTGGATGCCGACGGGCAGCCCGTCTTCCGCAGCCAGCCCCACGGGAAGCGAGATTCCGGGGATGCCGGCGAGGTTCGCCGGGATGGTGGCGATGTCGTTGAGGTACATCGCCATCGGGTCGTCGAGGTTGGCCCCGAGCTTCCACGCCGTGGTCGGCGCGGTGGGTGAGGCGAGCACGTCGGCCTGGCCGAAGGCGGCGGCGAAGTCGCGCTGCACGAGCGTGCGCACCTTCTGGGCGCTCCCGTAGTAGGCGTCGTAGTAGCCGGCGCTGAGCGCATAGGTGCCGAGGATGATGCGGCGCTTGGCCTCGGCACCGAAGCCCTGCTCGCGGGTGGCCGACATGACGTCTTCGACCGTGCCGCCGCCGGGCGGGTTCACCCGCAGGCCGAAGCGCACGGAGTCGAACTTGGCGAGGTTGCTCGACGCCTCGGCGGGCATGATCAGGTAGTAGGCGGCGATGGCGTGCTCGAGGCTCGGCAGGCTCACGTCGACGATCTCGGCGCCCGCGGCGGCGAGGAGGTCGAGGGCCTCACGGAAGCGCTCGAGCACACCGGGCTGGAACCCGTCTCCGGTGAGCTGCGAGATCACGCCGATGCGCAGACCCTTCACGTCGGCCCGGCGCACCGCCTCGGCCATCGAGGGCCACTCGTCGGTGAGCGAGGTGGAGTCGCGCGGGTCGTGGCCACCGATGATGTCGTGCAGCAACGCCGAGTCGAGCACGGTGCGGCTCACCGGACCGATCTGGTCGAAGCTCGAGGCGAGGGCGATGGCCCCGTAGCGGCTGACTCCGCCGTAGGTGGGCTTCACCCCGACCGTGCCGGTGACGTGCGCGGGCTGGCGGATCGAACCGCCAGTGTCGCTGCCGAGGGCCAGCGGCGCTTCGAAGCTCGCCACGGCCGCGGCCGAGCCGCCGCCGGAGCCGCCCGGGATGCGCTCGAGGTCCCACGGGTTGTGCGTGGGCCCGTACGCGGAGTGCTCGGTGGAGGAGCCCATCGCGAACTCGTCCATGTTCGTCTTGCCGATCGGCACCAGGCCGGCTGCGCGCAGCTTGGTCATGACGGTGGCGTCGTAGGGCGGGACCCAGCCCTCGAGGATCTTCGAGCCGCTCGTCGTGGGCATGTCGTTGGTGACGATGACGTCTTTGATGGCGATCGGAACGCCGGCGAGCGGATGCAGCGACTCACCGTTCGCCCGCCGCTCGTCGATCGCGGCCGCGGTCGCGAGGCTCAGCTCGGGTGCGGTGTGCAGGAAGGCGTGCACGTCGCCGTCGACCGCCTCGATGCGATCGAGGTGCGCACGGGTGGCCTCGACGGCGCTGACCTCTCCCGAACCGAGCTTCTCGGCGAGGGCGGCGGCGGAGAGGCGGATGAGTTCGTGGTCGTGGTGGGTCATCACTGCTCCTCTCCGAGAATCGCGGTCACCCGGAAGCGGGAGCCGTCGTGGTCGGGCGCCCCGGCGAGCGCCTGCTCGGTCGTGAGCGTGGTGCCGGGAACGTCGTCGCGATAGACGTTGACGAGAGGGATGGGGTGGCTCGTGGCCGGAACGTCGTCGGTCGCCACCTCGGACACCTTCGCGACGTTGTCGACGATCGAGCCGAGCTCGGAGGTGAGGCTCTCGATCTCCTGGGGTGTCAGGGCGATCCGGGCGAGGTTCGCGAGATGCGCGACCTGCTCCTGTGTGATTTCGGACATGGTGCTCCGGTGTTCTGTTCGCGAGGGGTGTGGGGCAATTCTATTCGGTGGCGGCGGGCTGCGCGGGGGCGGGCGTACGAGGCGCGGATGCACCGGGGGTGGATGCACCGGGGGCCGGCTCCCGCGCCGTCACTCTGCCCAGGAACGCACGGCTGAGCCCGAGCATCTCGCGCGCCTCGGCCAGGTCGAGGTGGAACTGGTACTCGTGCGGCAGCGCGGGCTCATGGTCGTCGGGCCAGAAGACCGGGGTGACGTCGACGCCGGCTTCGCGCATCCGTTCGGCCATCGGATGCGACTGGCCGGCTGTGAGCCCGTCGCCGTTGCCGCCCGAGATGAGCGTGGGCGGGAACCGCGAGCTCACCCGGTGGATGGTCGACATGGTCGCGCCGGCCGGCGTGCCCGACCAGTCCTTCGAGCCCGTGTAGGCCCAGAGCGCCGTGCGGAAGCCCCAGGCGAGCACTCCGGTGAGCCCGCCCATGGCAGCGAGATCGTAGACGCCGCAGTGCAGGATGAGCCCGGCGAGCTGCTCCGGCGAGACCGGAGGCTCGACACCGAGCGTCTCGGCGTAGGCCGCGTCGACGACGAGCGCGGTGAGCTGGCTCGCGAGCTGCGCGCCCGCGGAATCGCCCGCGATCACGATGCGATCGGGGTCGATGCCGAATTCCGCCGCGTGCGCCGCGAGGTGCGCGAGCGCCGCGGCGAGCTGCGTGATGGCGGTGGGATAGACGGCCTCGGGCGAGACCGTGTAGTTCACGCCCACCGCGGCACAGCCGTCGGCGGCCAGGATGCGCAGGTAGGGCAGCACATCGCGCTTGTCTCCGGAGATCCAGGCGCCGCCGTGCACCCAGAACACCACCGGCAGCGGACCATCGCCGGCACCCGCAGGCAGCACCACGTCGTAGGAGGTGTTGCGCCTCGAGGCTCCGTACACGACATCGCGGTGCTCGCGGAAGGTCGCCGCCGGCACGTGCGGCTCCATCTCGGCGATGGTCTCGCGGGCACCCTTGTCGAAGACCGCGCGGATGACCCGCACGGAGGGCCAGGGCGAGGTGAGCGAGCGCACGGCGAGGGCGGCGCCGGTGGCCGCCGTGGCCAGCGCCGCCGCCGCAGCGACGCCCGCGAAGAGCCGCCCCGCGCTCACGCTTCGGTGCCGGTGCCGGTGCCGGTGCCGGTGTCGTCTGCCGGAGCGTTGTCGGCGGCGCTGTCGACGTCGGGGGGTGCGACCTCGGCGGCTTCTGTCGCCGTATCGGCTCCCCCGCCGCCGGTCACTCCGTGCGAGGCGCCGGAGCCAGCATCGCCATCGGAGCGGGGCTCCACCGCACCGGCTTCAGAACCGCCGTCGCCGGCGGTCTCAGGGGCCGGGCCCAGCGCATCCGGACCCTGCGTGACGAGGATGGCGAACTCGGCCGCGTCGATGATGCGCAGCCCCAGCGCCTCGGCCTTGCCGAGCTTCGAGCCCGCGCCGGGGCCGGCCGCCACGAAGTCGGTCTTCTTGCTGACACTCGAGGCCGCCTTGCCGCCGGCCTGGATGATGGCCTCGAGCGCTCCCTCACGGGTGTAGCCGTCGAGCGAACCCGTGGCCACGACGGTGACTCCGTCGAGCACTCCCCCGCTGCCCACGGCGGCGCCCGGGCCGGGATGCCCGGGGGTGCTGAACTGCACGCCCGCCTCGGCCCAGCGATCGATGATCTCGACGTGCCAGTCGACGGCGAACCAGTCGATCAGGGCGTCGGCGATGATGCCGCCGACGCCGTCGACCGCCGCGAGCTCCTCGCGGGTGGCGGCGCGGATCGCGTCGAGCGAACCGAAGTAGTCGGCGAGCGCCCGCGCGGCCACCGGACCGACGTGCCGGATGCTCAGTGACACCAGGATGCGCCACAGGGGCTTGGTCTTCGCCTTGTCGATCTCGTCGAGCAGCTTGAGTGCATTGGAGGAGAGCACGAATTCGGCGTCTCCATCGAACTCGGAACCCGAGGCCTCCGGGTCGAAGGCCGGGTCGCTCTTCTGGCGCTTGCGCCGGAACGGGGCCACCACCTTGGGCGATTCGCCGTCTTTGTCGAGCTTGGGCATGCCCGTCTCCGAGTCGCGCACGATCACGCGGATCGGGAACAAGTCGGCCGGCGTGAGCGAGAACAGTCCGGCCTCGGTGTGGAGCGGCGGATCGGCCGGCTCGAGCGGCTGCGTGAGCGCCGCGGCCGCGACCTCTCCGAGCACCTCGATGTCGAGGCCGCCGCGCGAGCCCACGTGCTCCACCCGCCCGCGCACCTGCGCCGGGCAGCTGCGCGAGTTCGGGCAGCGCAGGTCGATGTCGCCCTCTTTCGCCGGCGCGAGCGCGGTGCCGCACTCGGGGCAGAACTCGGGCATCACGAAGGCGCGCTCGGAACCGTCTCGGAGCTCGACGACCGGGCCCAGCACCTCGGGGATCACATCTCCGGCCTTGCGCAGCACCACGGTGTCGCCGATGAGCACGCCCTTGGCCTTCACCACGTCTTGGTTGTGCAGCGTGGCCTGCCGCACCTCGGAGCCCGCGACCTCGACCTTCTCCATCACCGCGAACGGCGTGGCGCGCCCGGTGCGGCCGACGCTCACCACGATGTCGAGGAGCTTCGTGTTCACCTCTTCGGGCGGGTACTTGTAGGCCGTGGCCCAGCGCGGCGCGCGACTGGTGGCGCCGAGCTCGCCGTGCAGCGCGAGGTCGTCGACCTTCACCACGATGCCGTCGATCTGGTGCTCCACGCTCGCCCGGTGGATGCCGAAGTAGCGGATGAACTCGGCCACCTCGCCGATGGTGTCGAACACGCGGTAGTGGGTGGAGGTGGGCAGCCCCCAGGTGGCGAGCAGCTCGTAGACCTCGGACTGGGCCTGCACCGGCGGGTTCGGCCAGGCGCCGATGCCGTGCACGAGCATCCGCAGCCGGTGCAGTCGCGCCGTGACGAGCGCGAGCTGCTTCTCGTTCTTGCCCTCGGACTTCTGCCGCAACGAGCCCGCGGCCGCATTGCGGGGGTTCGCGAACACACGTTCGCCCGCGGCCTCCTGGGCCGCGTTCAGCTCGTCGAACGCCGCGACCGGGAAGAAGATCTCACCGCGCACCTCGACGAGCGGCGGATGCCCGGTGCCGGCCAGGCGCGCGGGGATCGATTCGATCTGCAGTACGTTCTCGGTGACGTCTTCGCCCACCACACCGTCGCCGCGGGTCGCGGCCGTGACGAGCACGCCGTTCTCGTAGCGGAGGTTGATCGCGAGCCCGTCGATCTTGAGCTCGCTGAGGTAGCGCACCCGCGTTCGCCCGGCGTCGCGCTCGACCTTGGCGGCCCACTCGTCGAGCTCCTCTTCGCTGAACACGTTGTCGAGACTCAGCATGCGCTCGGCGTGGGTGACCGGCGTGAACATGGTGGTGACGGCCCGGCCGCCCACGGTCTGCGTGGGGCTGTCGTGCGACTGGAGCTCGGGATGCGCGCGTTCGAGGGCGTCGAGCCGACGCACGAGCTGGTCGTACTCCTTGTCGGAGACGGTCGACGCGTTCTTCTCGTAGTACTCGTCTCGGAGTTCCAGGATGCGCGTGGTGAGCTGCTGGGCCTCGGCCTTCGCCGCCTCGAGATCGGCCGGTGCGGCCTCGGGCAGAGTCTCCTCGGCTTGCGCCCCGGCGACTCCCTGAGCCGCCGTCTTCGCCCCGCGTGGCATCAGCCCGCGACGCCCGCAGTTGCGGCAGCGACATCGACACCGATACCGGCACCGACGGCCCCGGCCGGAACCGGAACGGTGCTCACCGTGCGGTCGATGGTGCACTGCCCGAGCACGCGGGTGCCGACGTAGACCACGGCGGTCTGCCCGGGCGCCACACCGTTGAGCGGGGTGTTCGGCGTGATGACCAGCTCCGAGCTGCCGTCGGCCGAGGAGCGCACGCGCGCCACGGCCTCGACGGGGTCGGCATGCGCACGGATCTGCACCTCGCACGCGAAGTCGAGCTCCGGATGCTCGGGCGCGAGCCCGGCCCAGGTGAAGCGCGCACCCGCGATCTCGGCGATGTCGAGTGCCTCCTTCGGACCCACCACCACCGTGTTGGTCTTCGGGCGCACCTCGAGCACGAAGCGCGGCTTGCCGTCGGCCGCGGGCATGCCGAGCTTGAGGCCGCGGCGCTGCCCGACCGTGAAGGCGTGCGCTCCCTCGTGGGAGCCCACGACGGCGCCGGAGCGGTCGAGGATCTCGCCCGTGGCCGTGCCGACCTTGTCGGCGAGCCAGCCGCTCGTGTTGCCGTCGGGGATGAAGCAGATGTCATGGCTGTCGGGCTTGTTCGCGACCGAGAACCCGCGGGCCGCGGCCTCGGCGCGCACCTCGGCCTTCGAGGGGGTGGCACCGAGCGGGAACATGCTGTGGGCGAGCTGCTCAGCAGTGAGCACCCCGAGCACGTAGCTCTGGTCTTTGGCCCAGGCGGCGGCGCGGTGCAGTTCGCGGTTGCCCCGTGCATCCGTCGTCACCGTGGCGTAGTGGCCCGTGCACACGGCGTCGAAACCGAGGTCGAGCGCCTTCTCGAGCAGGGCGGCGAACTTGATGCGCTCGTTGCAGCGCATGCACGGGTTGGGAGTGCGGCCGGCGGTGTATTCGGCGATGAAATCGTCGACCACGTCGGCCTTGAAGCGCTCCGAGAAGTCCCACACGTAGTAGGGGATGCCGATCTTGTTGGCGGCACGCTGCGCATCCATGGAGTCTTCGATGGTGCAGCACCCCCGGCTGCCCGTGCGGAGCGTGCCGGGCATGCGGCTGAGCGCCAGGTGCACGCCGACGACCTCGTGACCCGCCTCGACCGCGCGGGCGGCGGCGACCGCGGAGTCGACACCTCCGCTCATGGCTGCGAGAACTTTCATGCCTCCAGCATACGGTGGGGTCCCGACAGCGGGCCGGGCGGGGATCAGGCTGTGGAGAACGCGGCCCGCAAGAGTTGCTGTGGATATCCGCGCGTCTTTGCCGGCAGACGGGCAAAGTTCAGGGCCGGAGTGCAGAATGACCGTGATGTCAGCACTACTCGAGACGCCGCGCGAGACCCGACAGCCCACTCCACGCCGCACGAGCCGACCACGCAGGGCCTTCGCCGTGCTGGTGTGCGCCTTTTCGCTGCTCCTCGCGCTCGGCCTCGCTCTGCACGTGTTCGTGCCAGAGGTCTTCGGCATCGGGCTGCTCGTGGACTCCGCCCTGCCGTGGTTCGGGCTCGGCATACCGGTGCTCGTCGTCGCCGCCCTCGTCACACGCAGCCGGGGGGCGGTCATCGCGGCCCTGGTGCCGGCGGTGGTGTGGGGAGTGATGTTCGTGCCCGGGATCGTGCCGCTCTCCTGGAGCGCACCCATGGCATCCGCGAGCACGCTCACCGTGGCGAGCCAGAACGTGAACGCCGGCGCGGGCACCGCCGGCGACTCGGCGCGCACCCTCGCCGCCACCGGAGCCCAGGTCATCGCGCTGCAGGAGATGGACTCCACCGCGCGCGACGAGGTGAGCGCGGCCCTCGGCGCGGCCTACCCCTACTCCTACGGCATCGGCACCGTGGGGGTGTGGAGCGTCTACCCCATCGAGAACGCCCAGCCGCTCGACCTCGGGCTGGGCTGGCAGCGCGCGATCGCCGCCGACCTGCAGACCCCGGCGGGCCTCGTGAGCATCTACGTCATCCATGCCGCGTCGGCCCGGCCTGAGGACCACGCCGCCCGCGACACCATGCTCGCGAACCTCGCGAGCTACGTGCCCCGCGACGAGAACACGCGCCTCCTGATGCTGGGCGACTTCAACGCCGGTAGCTCCGACCGCAACTTCGCCGCGCTGACCGACCAGCTCTCCGAGGCGAATCAGTCGTCCGGCGGCTTCGGCTTCACCTGGCCGGCCTCGAGCCCACTCACGCGGCTCGACCACGTGCTGCAGCGCGGCATGCAGGTGACCTCGAGCACCACACTCAACGCCGGCGCGAGCGACCACCTGGCCGTGCTCACCACCCTGAACCTCTGACCCGGGGCGCCCGTTCTCTCGCTGCACTCGCGCTCTGCTCGCCCGCCCACGCGCCCGCCCCAGCGCGCCGCTCGCCCGCCGCACTCGCACGCCGCTAGCCTGCTCTCCCGCGGCACTCGCACGCCGCTCGCCTGCTCTCCCGCCGCACTCGCGCGCCGCTCGCCTGCTCTCCCGCCGCACTCGCGCGCCGCTCGCTCGCTTCCAGCCGGCTCTAGCCGCCCACGCATCCGCGCTCCCCATGGTGATGAGGTCGCGCCAGGTGCTCGAAGTGGCCCGCGGCTCAACACTTCGCGCGACCTCATGGACGATCGAGCGCTGTACACGGGTCTCTGGGGCGCGGGCAGGTGCAGACGCGGCGGAGCGGATCGCGAGCAGAGCGCGAGCGGAGCGGAGCAGAGCGGAGCAGAGCGCGAGCGGAGCAGCGCGGAGCAGCGCGGAGCAGCGCGGAGCAGCGCGGAGCAGCGCGCGGGCGCGGGCGCGGGCGCGAATCAGAATGCCAAGGCGCGGCGGATGCGCGCGAGCGTCGCTGAAAGGGTCACGTACAGGCCGCGCTTGCGCACTTCGACCACCGTCCAGCCATCGTCGCGAAAAGACTCGATGCGCACCAGGTCGTCCTCGAACTGCTGGGGATCGGTGCGATGGTGGTCACCGTTGTATTCCACGATCACCCGCTGGAACCGGTAGACCATGTCGGCCCGGCCGAGGAACCGGCCGCGGGCATTGCGGATCTCCCCTTGGAGTTCGGGCTCGGGCAACCCGGCACGCACAATGGCGAGCCGCAAGTGGGTCTCGGCGCGAGACTCGGCTCCCTGGCGCACTGCCGCCATCGCCCGCCGGAGCGCGGGCGCTCCTCGTCCGCGGAACGCGGCCACCCGCCGCTGCAGCTCCGACAGCTCGACATACGGTCGCGGGTCGGCGGGATCTGGGCGTGCCGGCACGAGCACGAGGTGATCGCCGGCCGCAACCAGATCGTCGTGCGAGAGCACCCGAGCAAGCTGACACCACAGGGACGCCGGGTCGGCCACATCCAATCCGTGACGCTTCACCACACGGATGCCGTCGCCGGCAAGTCGATGCCCGCGGATTCCCGCCGACCTCGGCATCGCTCCCGGCTTGAGCACCGCCACCTCGAGCGCACCTCCGCGCTCGAGCTCGCGAGGCAGCGGCACGTTCCACAGCAGGGCCGCGGTGACGTGGCTGAAGAAGTGACCCGGCGGGCACCGGCACGCGTATGCGGCGCATCGCTCCAGGAGCGTCGGCCTCACGGAGCGCACGACCCGCGCACCGCGGAACGGGCGAGCGAGGTCATGGCCGCGCATCCGGCCACGACTCAGCCCCGCCGCCTCTCCCTGCCGCACGGAGAAGGGATGCTCACCCAGGCCGGGCGGGAGTGCTCTGCTCATGCGCACATCCTGCCTCGCCCGGCGCCCCCGCAAGCACTTCTCCACAGGCCAGAGGCTCGCCTCGTTCAACGAGGTCGCGCTAACTGCTCTCGTGACGTGCGGAAACAGCACGTAGCGCGACCTCGACGAGCGCGCGGACACATCAGTGGGCGGCAGGTGGGCAGGTGACCAGGCAGGCGTAGCGGATGCTCGTCAGCGCGCGGCGGGCGTGACCTCACGCGTGGAGAATCCCGCCTTGCGGGCCGCCGCGTAGGCCGCAGGAAGTGCGGCCACTAGGGCGTCGACCTCGGCCGGAGTGGTGCCGTGCCCGAGGGTGAAGCGCAGGGCGCCGCGCGCCTCGTCGTCGGACACGCCCATCGCGGTGAGCACGTGTGAGATCTCGGGCACGCCCGCCTGGCAGGCCGACCCGGTCGACACCGAGAACCCCGCCAGATCGAGCAGGAACAGCAGCGAGTCGCCCTCGCAGCCCGGGAACGTGAAGTGGGCGTTGCCGGGCAGACGACCGGATGCCTCCGGGTCGCCCCGCAGCACCGCCTCGGGCACCGCCTCCCGCACCCCCTCGATCAGCCGATCGCGCAGCGCCGCCAGCCCTCCGACGAAGCTCTCCCCGCCCGCCCCCGCCGAGCCCGCTGCTGCGCCACCACCCGCACCCGCCGCCCAGCCGACGCCACCACCCGCACCCGCCGCCCCGCCGACAGCACCAGCAGTGCCCGCTCCACTCGCCGCGCCCGCGCCGCCACCACCCGCACCCGCCGCCCAGCCGACAGCACCACTCGCCCCCGCCGAGCCCGCGCCGCCACGGCCCGCGCCCGCCGCACCCACACCCGCCGAGCCCGCGCCGCCGCCCGCCCCGAACTCGCGCACGACCTCCGCGGCAGCCGCCGCGAACGCCACCGCGCCGGCCACGTCCTGCGTGCCCGAGCGCACGCGCTGCTGGTTGCCGCCGTGGATGAGCGGCTCCACCGAGCTCCGCCGCGACAGCACCAGAGCGCCGATGCCCACCGGCCCACCGATCTTGTGCGCCGAGATGCTCATCGCCGCGGCCCCCACCGCGTCGAACTCCAGCGGCAGGTAGCCGTACGCGGCCACCGCGTCGACGTGCACCGGCACCCCGAAGCGCGACGCCGTGGCGACGAGCGCGCGCACATCCTGGATCGTGCCCACCTCGTTGTTGGCCCAGAGCACCGACACCAGGGCCACGGATGCGCCGTGCCGCTCGAGTGCCGCCTCCAGCACCGCGGGGTGCAGACGCCCGAGCGCATCGACCGGCAGCCACACGACCTCGGCACCCTCGTGCCGCACGAGCCACTCGACCGCGTCGACCGTGGCGTGGTGCTCCCCACCCGGAACCAGCACGACCGGGCGCGCCGGGCTCTGCCGCGCCCAGTACAGTCCCTTGACCCCGAGGTTGATCGACTCCGTGCCCCCGGAGGTGAAGATCACCTCGATCGGCTCGGCCCCCACCGACGCCGCGACGACCTCGCGCGACTCCTCGAGCATCCGCTTCGCCTGCTGCCCCTGGCTGTGGATGGACGAGGGATTGCCCACCACCCCGAGAGCGTCGACGTAGGCCGCCCGCGCGCCCGGCAGCATCGGCGTGGTGGCCGCGTGGTCGAGGTAGACGGGCATCGGATTCCTTGCGCGTTCAGGAGCGGTCCGCGACCCGGCTGAACCGTTTCACGCCGGATTTCAGCGGATTGTCGCGTGCAACTACTCTAAGTCTCATGATGACGGCCGACCCATTCGCCCGGATGGGCGTGCGACAGACCTCACACGGCGGCGAGATCAGGGTCTGGTCGGAGAACGCGTCGGCCATCGAGCTCTGTCTCTACGACAGCAAAGACCCGAACTGGGTCTTCAAGAGCGTTCCGCTCACGCGCGACCCGGTCTCGAACGTGTGGACCGGACGCACCCGCAGCCTCACCCCCGGCCGCCGTTACAGCCTCAAGGCCACCGGCCCCGAGGGGCCGCAGCACGCCTTCGACCCGAGCCTCGCCCTGCTCGATCCATACTCGCGCGGCCTCGTGCGCTCGGGCCGCGAGCAGTGGCGGAGCGTGGTGGTCGACGAGGAGTTCAACTGGAACGGCGTCGCCAAGCCCAACACCCCGCTCGACCACACCGTCATCTACGAAGCCCACGTGAAGGGGCTCTCGAAGCTCAACAGCCGCATCCCCGAGAACCTCCGCGGCACCTATGCCGGACTCGCGCACGAGACGAGCATCGGCTACCTCAAGAGCCTCGGCGTCACCGCCGTGCAGCTGCTTCCCGTGCACGCCTTCGTGAGCGAGCAGCGCCTGCAGAAGCAGGGACTCAGCAACTACTGGGGCTACAACACGCTCGGCTTCTTCGCGCCGCACAACCTCTACGCCTCGAAGGCCGCGCAGGCGGAGGGCCCGAGCGCCATCCTGCGCGAGTTCAAGGGCATGGTGAAGCTGCTGCACGAGGCCGGGCTCGAGGTCATCCTCGACGTGGTCTACAACCACACCGCCGAGGAGGGCCGGATGGGCCCGACCACGAGCTTCCGTGGCATCGACAACGCCAACTACTACCGGCAGACGGCCCGCGGCGATTACGTCGACGTGACCGGATGCGGCAACTCGGTCAACACCTCCGTGCCCGCCGTCTCGCGAATGGTGCTCGACTCGCTGAAGTACTGGGCGAACGAGGTGCAGATCGACGGCTTCCGCTTCGACCTCGCCGCCACCCTCGGGCGCAACGCCGACCACTACTACGACCCCGCGCATCCGCTGATCACCGGCATCGTCTCCGACCCCGAGCTCGCGGGCGTGAAGATGATCGCCGAGCCGTGGGACGTCGGCATGGGCGGCTGGCAGACCGGCAACTTCCCGCTCGGCTGGCAGGAGTGGAACGACCGTTTCCGCGACCGGATGCGCAAGTTCTGGCTGCGCGACATCAAGTCGATCCGCGAGAACGGCAACCCGGGCGACGGCGTCGGGATGCTCGCCACCCGCATCGCCGGCTCGTCGAACACCTTCTCGCAGCAGCGCGGGCCGCTCGCGAGCGTCAACTTCGTCACCGCGCACGACGGCTTCACCCTCGCCGACCTCACCGCCTACAACGTGAAGCACAACGTCGGCAACGGCGAGGCCAACCGCGACGGCAGCGACAACAACATGTCGTACAACCACGGCATCGAGGGGCCCACATCGAGCCGCGGCATCGAGTCGGCGCGGCGGCGGGCGATGCGCAACCTGATGGGAACGCTGCTGCTCTCGGCGGGTGTCCCGATGGTGACCGCCGGCGACGAGTTCGGCCGCAGCCAGAAGGGCAACAACAACGCCTACTGCCATGACTCGGAGCTGACCTGGATCAGCTGGGACCGCCGCACCTGGCAGAAGGACCTCTGGCGCACCACCCAGCACCTGCTCCGGATGCGCCGCGAGAACCCCGCCCTCCGCCCGGTGCGCTTCGGCGTGTTCGGCGAGCGCACCCCGAGCGCCAGCCAGATGGACTGGTACGACGCCCGCGGCGACACCATGTCGGTGCCCGACTGGAACTCACCCGAGAACCGCACGCTGATCTACGTGGCCGCATCGACGCCCGAGCACGAGCCGTTCAACCGCATCCTGACCGTCATCCACGGCGTCGAGGCGCCGGAGAAGGTCACCCTGCCGCTGCACGACGGCGTGGAGGCCTACGAGCTGCTCTGGGACTCGGCGCAGGATGCGCCGCCCACCCACCACCACGACGACCCCCTCCCCCGGTTCGCGCCGGGAGAGGTGGTCGACGTGTCCCCCACCTCCATGCAGCTCTACCGAGCGGTCTGAGGGGCCTTCGAAGCCCGGCCCGAGGGCAGCGCCAGGGAGAGCAGGGCGGCGAGCGCGAGTGCGCCCGCGCCGGCCCAGATGGCGGGGATGGCGGCATCCACGTAGCCGGTGGGGGTGAACTGGCCACCGGCTCCGGTGAAGATCGCCGTGAGCACGGCGATGCCGAGCGCCACCCCGATCTCGCGGAGGGTGGAGTTGGTGCCGGAGGCCTTCGCGTTGTCCTCCGGCGTCATGTTCGCCAGCACCGCGGTCGACAGCGGCGCGAACACGAGACCCATGCCGACGCCGGCGAAGACGAAGGCCGGCAGCATCGTGCCGTAGGCGACATCCGGAGCCATCGTCGCCGCGAACCAGCCCACGCCCACAGCCTGGAACGTGAGCCCGACCACCACGAGCAGCCGGGTGCCGACCCGCGGGGCGATGAAGCCGGCGAGCGGCGCGATCACCATGGGCGCGAGCGTCCACGGCATGGTCTGGATGCCGGCATCCAGCGGCGATGCGCCCTGCACGATCTGCAGGAACTGGATCAGGATGAAGATCGACCCGAACACCCCGAAGCTGAACACCAGACCCACGATGTTCGCCACCGAGAAGCTGCGGTCGCGGAACAGCCGCAGCGGCAGCAGCGGGTTCGACACCCGCGACTCCCACCAGAGGAACACGAGCATCAGTGCGGCGCCGCCGACGATGCTCCCCAGCACCTCGAGGCTGCCCCAGCCGGCGTCGTTGCCCCGGATGATGCCGTAGACGATGCCGAGCACGCCGACGCCCGCGAGCAGAACGCCGACGACGTCGGCGCGGAGGCGTGCACCGAACGAGTTCGGAAGGGCCAGCAGCACGAGCGGCACGGCCACGACGCCGACGGGCACGTTGATCCAGAAGATGGCGTCCCAGGTCCAGCCCTGGATGACGGCGCCGCCGATCAGCGGGCCGAGCGCCACGCCGAGGCCCGAGATTCCTCCCCAGATGCCGATCGCGAGCGGTCGCATCCGGGCGCTGACGGAGCCGACGAGCAGCGTGAGCGAGAGCGGCATCAGGGCTGCGGCCCCGGCGCCCTGCACCGCGCGGGCGGCGATGAGCATCCACGGCTCGGTGCTCATCGCGCACACGGCGGAGGCGGCGGTGAAGATGCCGATACCCAAGAGAAAGACGGTGCGCCGGCCGAAGCGGTCGCCGAGCGCCACCGCGAACAGCATGAGGCTCGCGAAACTCAGCGTGTAGGCGTTCACGAACCACTGCAACTGCTCGACGCTCGCGTTGAGCTCGCGACCGAGAACGGGCAGCGCGCTGGTCACGACGAGGTTGTCGAGGGTGGCCATGAACATGGGCAGGCTCGCCGCGACGACGGCCAGCCAGATCGGGATGCGCCGCGCGGCGCGAGCGGGCCGGGGCGGCCGGGCGGCCGTGTCGGGCCGCGCATCGGTGAGTGCCATGACGGACTCCTTCGGAAGTAATAGGTAATCGGATGATTACAAAAGCAACCATAAGTAATCGACTGATACCATGTCAAGCGTGAGTGACGACGCCCCGGAGAAGAAGAGCCGCATGCCGGCCGACGAGCGACGCGAGCAGGTGCTCGCCGCCGCCACCACGGTGTTCGGCGACGCCGGCTACAACGGCGCCACGACGGACGCCGTGGCGCGCGCCGCCGGCGTGAGCCAGCCCTACGTCGTGCGCATGTTCGGCACGAAGGAGCAGCTCTTCCTCGAGGTTCTGGGGCGCGCGCTCGACCGGCTGCTCGTCGCCTTCCGGAGCGCCATCGCCGGCGACCCGGCCGTCGGCATCCACCGCCGCCTCGGCCTGGCCTATTTCGAGCTGACCGCCGACCGCAGCATCCTGCTCATCCTCATGCACGCCTTCGCCCTCGGGGCAGACCCGGTCATCGGCCCGGCCGCGCGCTGCGGCTTCATGGACGTCTACCGCCTGCTCCGCGAGGAGGCCGGCATGACCGCGGCCGACGCCTCCGAGTTCCTCGCCGGCGGCATGCTCGCGAACGTCGTGCTCGGCGTGCGCATGTTCGACGACTTCGACGACGACCCCGCGGTCCGCGAACTCATGACCGCCGTCTTCCCCGAGAAGCTCGACATCATCCGCGCCACCCACCCGCCCCTGCAATCCCCCACAGCGGCCCGAACTCCCCGCTGACCCGCCGCCCCTCCCCTCTCCTCTCTCGCCTCCACCTCACAAAAACAAGGAGTTTCAGCCCGACACACCGACCGGGCTGCCCTGAATGACGGCGTGTCGGGCTGAAACTCCTTGTTTTTGTGAGGAGGAGGAGGGATGGCGGAGCTGGCCGGGCCGGAGGCGACTAGCGGGCGACGGCGATGAGGCCGAGCTCGGCCGGCGAGGCGAGGTTCGGGTGCTTCGGCACCACGCGCACGGTGTAGCCGAAGGAACCCGCGCGCGCGAGCTCGACCGTGCCCGAGTACACGAGCTCGGCCGGCTGCTCCGACGCGGTCGTCTCCGGCACGTGCGGCGTCGAGAGCTCCACGGCCGCCGCGTCGGCGATGTCGTCGCCGTGCACCGCGTGCCCGTAGAGCACCTCCACCGCCACGTCGTGCGGCGACAGGCCGCCGAGCTGGATGTGCGCGCGCACGTGCAACACGTCGCCGACCTGCGGGGTGTCGTCGAGCCCGCCCGACTCCACGTGCACCACGGCGACGCCACCCCAGAGCGAGCGCACACGCTCTTTCCAGGCCGCCAGCTCGCGGGCCGCCTCGTGGTCGTCGGCGGTCATCACGCGCTCGGCCGACGCGGCAGGGATGTAGAGCCGCTGCACGTACTCGCGCACCATGCGCTCGGCCGAGAGCTCGGGCGACAGCGTCGCGAGCGTGTGCCGGATCGACTGCATCCAGCGCACCGGGATGCCGTCGGCGTCGCGGTCGTAGAACCGTGGCGCGACCTGGTTCTCCATCAGGTCGTAGAGCGCCTCCGACTCGAGGGTGTCACGCTCCTCGGCGTCTCCCGCGGAGTCTGCGGTGGGGATGGCCCAGCCGTTCTCGCCGTCGTAGTACTCGTTCCACCAGCCGTCGAGGATGGAGAGGTTGAGGCCACCGTTCAGCGCCGCCTTCATCCCGGAGGTGCCGCACGCCTCCAGCGGCCGCAGCGGGTTGTTGAGCCAGACATCCGTCCCCGGGTAGAGCAGCTGCGCCATGCCGATGTCGTAGTTCGGCAGGAAGACGATGTGCTGACGCACCTCGGGATCGCTGGCGAACTGCACGAGCTTCTGGATGAGCCGCTTGCCCTCCTCGTCGGCCGGATGCGACTTGCCGGCGATCACGAACTGGATCGGCCGGTCGGGGTTCAGCATGATCGATTTCAGCCGCACCGGGTCGTGCAGCATGAGTGTGAGCCGCTTGTAGGTGGGCACGCGCCGGGCGAAGCCGATGGTGAGCACGTTCGGGTCGAGCAGGGTCTGGAACCAGGTCGGCGGGATGCTGTCGGGGTTCTGCTCGCGCCACGCCTCGGTGACGCGACGGCGGGCGTCGTGCACGAGCTGCCGCCGCATGTCGCCGCGCACCGCCCAGAGCTCGGCGTCGGTCACCGCCTCCGAGGCCCAGTCGGCCGCGGTGGTGTCGCCCGTTCCGAGCTTCGCGCGCGAGAGCTCCTGCAGCAGCGGGTCGGTCCAGGTGGGGGCGTGAACGCCGTTCGTGACGGAGGTGATCGGCACCTCCGCACGGTCGAATCCCGGCCAGAGGCCGTTGAACATGCCGCGGCTGACCTCCCCGTGCAGCACCGAGACTCCGTTGGCGCGCTGCCCGAGCCGCAGGCCCATCACGGCCATGTTGAACACCTCGGGCGAGCCGCCGTCGTAGTCCTCGGCGCCGAGCGAGAGCACCGAGTCCACCTCGAGGCCCGGCAGCATGTCGGTGGAGAAGTACCGCTCGATCAACGAGCGGTCGAAGCGGTCGATACCCGCGGGCACGGGCGTGTGGGTGGTGAACACGGTGCCGGCCCGCACCACCTGCAGCGCCTCGTCGAACGAGAGACCGCCGCCGATGAGGTTCGAGATGCGTTCGAGGCCGAGGAACCCGGCGTGCCCCTCGTTGGTGTGGTAGACCTCGGGCATCGGCTGGTCGGTGAGTTCGGAGACCACCTCGAGCGCGCGCACGCCGCCGATGCCGAGCAACAGCTCCTGCAGCAGGCGGTGCTCACCGCCACCGCCGTAGAGCCGGTCGGTGACCGAGCGCAGATCGTCGTCGTTGTCGGGGATGTCGGTGTCGAGCATGAGCAGCCGCACCCGCCCCACCTGGGCCTGCCAGATGCGGGCGTAGAGCGCGCGGTCGCCCGGCAGCGCGAGCACGACCTGCGCGGGCGTGCCGTCGGCGAGCCGCAGCACCGAGAGCGGCAGCCCGTCGGGGTCGAGCACCGGGTAGCTCTCCTCCTGCCAGCCCTCGCGTGAGATGGCCTGGGTGAAGTAGCCGGAGCGGTAGAACAGGCCGACCCCGATGATCGGCACCCCGAGGTCGGAGGCCGCCTTGAGGTGGTCGCCGGCGAGGATGCCGAGACCACCCGAGTACTGCGGCAGGGCGGCGGCGATGCCGAACTCGGGCGAGAAGTAGCCGATCGAGCGAGGCCGGGCGCCTTCCAGGCCCTGGTACCAGCGCGGCTCGCTCAGGTAGGCGTTCAGGTCGTCGCGCAGGCTGTTGGCCCAGGCCACGAAACCGGGGTCGGCGGCGAGCTGCTCGAGTCGCTCCGGCCGCACGGCGCCGAGCAGCGCCACGGGGTCGCCCAGGGTGGCCTGCCAGTCGTCGGGCGAGATGTGGGCGAAGATCTGGCGGGTGGGCTCGTGCCAGGCCCAGCGGAGGTTCGCGGCGAGCTCGCCGAGCGCCGAGAGCGACTCGGGCAGCACGGAACGGACGGTGAATCTGCGGATCGCCTTCACGCGAGAGACTCCTTCTTCGGCGTCGGGCGCCGGTCGAACTCGAACCGCCGGGTGCAGGGAGACGGCCACGCCAGCCTACGACAGCGGCGTTACGAGAGCGTGAACGGCGCCAGCCCTCCGGATGCACGGATGCGCGATCACCGGATGCACGGATGCGCGAACACCGCTCCCACAACCCCGTTGCAGTGCCCCCCTTTGTCGGTAGGGTCGGATTGTGGCACGAACCAGATCCCAAGCGGCACCGGCCAAGGCCCCCGCAGCATCCACCGCACCGGCGGCGACGCCCGCGACGGCACCCCCCGGGGCGTCCTTCGAGCCCGCCGTCGGGCGCATCCCGATCCTGCGGGTCTTCCCGGAGGTCGACGGCGGCCGCTGGCCGGCGAAGGGCTACGTGGGCGAGGTCATCCCGTTCGGCGCCCTGGTGTTCCGCGAGGGCCACGACGCGGTCGGCGCGCACCTCGAGCTCGAGGCCCCCGACGGCACCGTGACCGATCGTGCGCTCACCCGCACGCACAGCTGGGACGACGAGTGGCGGGGCCTCGCGCAGGTGACGAGCGAGGGCGCCTGGCGCTTCCGCATCCGCGCCTACTCCGACGACTACGCCACCTGGGAGCACAACGCGACCATCAAGATCGCCGCCGGCATCGACGTGGAGTTGATGTTCGCCCTCGGCGCCCGGCTGTTCGCCCGTCTGGCGGCCGAGACCGAGCGCCCTGCGGCCGAGCGCGAGCTCTTCGCCCGCGTCGAGGCCGCCCTGCGCGAGACGGCCGGTCCGTCGGCCGAGCGCCTCGGCCTCGCCTACGGCCCCGAGGTCACGGCCGCGCTGCGGGAACGGCCGGCGCAGAGCCTGGTCAGCTACAGCGACTGGAAGCCCCTCCGGGTGGAGCGCACCCGCGCGGGCGCCGGCGCCTGGTACGAGTTCTTCCCCCGCTCGATCGGTGCCAAGCAGGCCGCAGACGGCAGCTGGAAGAGCGGCACCTTCCGCACCGCCGCGAAGCGCCTGCCGGCCGTCGCGGCGATGGGCTTCGACGTGCTCTACCTGCCGCCCATCCACCCCATCGGCGAGGCCTTCCGCAAGGGCCGCAACAACACCCTCGACCCGCAGCCGGGCGATCCGGGCTCGCCCTGGGCGATCGGCGGAGCGGCGGGAGGGCACGACACGATCCATCCCGAGCTCGGCACGGTCGCCGACTTCACCTACTTCCTCGGCCAGGCCAAGAAGGCCGGGCTCGAGGTCGCCCTCGACTTCGCCCTGCAGGCCTCGCCCGACCACCCGTGGGTGACCGAGCATCCGGAGTGGTTCACCACCCTCCCCGACGGCTCGATCGCCTACGCCGAGAACCCGCCGAAGAAGTATCAGGACATCTACCCGATCAACTTCGACAACGACCCGGCCGGCATCCGCGCCGAGGCCCTGCGCATCCTCCGGCACTGGATCTCGTTCGGCGTGAAGATCTTCCGGGTCGACAATCCGCACACCAAGCCGCTCGACTTCTGGGAGTGGCTCCTCCACGAGGTGAACGCCACGAACCCCGAGGTCATCTTCCTCGCCGAGGCGTTCACCCGTCCGGCCGGCATGCAGGCGCTCGCCAAGGTGGGTTTCCAGCAGTCGTACACCTACTTCACCTGGCGCAACACGAAGACGGAGATCGAGGAGTTCTTCACGAGCATCTCCCAGGAGACGGATGCTTTCTTCCGCCCCAATCTGTTCGTGAACACCCCCGACATCCTCACCGAGTACCTGCAGTTCGGCGGGATGCCGGCCTACCGCATCCGCTCGGTGCTCGCGGCCACCGGAGCGCCCACCTGGGGCGTCTACTCGGGCTTCGAGCTGATCGAGAACGTGGCCCGGCCCGGCGCCGAGGAGAACATCGACAACGAGAAGTACGAGTTCAAGGCGCGCGACTTCGAGCTCGCCGAGGCCCAGGGCCGCTCGATCGTTTCCGACATCACCCGGCTCAACCAGATCCGCCGCGCGCATCCCGCCCTCGGCCAGCTGCGCAACCTGCGGTTCCACGGCAGCGACGACGACTCGATCGTGGTCTACTCCAAGCACCTCGACGGCGAGTTCACGCCCGACGGCGTGGCCGACACCCTCCTGGTGGTCGTGAACGTCGACCCGCACTCGGTGCGCGAGACCACCGTGCACCTCGACCTCGCCCTCCTCGGGCTCGCCCCGGGTTCCTCCTTCACGGTCACCGACCTGCTCTCGGGCAGCGTCTGGGAGTGGTCGGAGCACAACTACGTGCGGCTGGATGCGTTCACGCAGCCCGCGCACATCCTGCACATCTCCCACGAAGGCGGCACATCCTGATGGCCATTCCCGACGGCTCCACCGCCTTGACCCTCCCCGCGTTCCCCGAAGAGGTGCTGCAGCGGGTGGCGAGCGGCTCGTACTACAACCCCCACGCCGTGCTCGGCCAGCACCTCGTGCACGCCGAAGGCGTCAGTGACCCGGTCACGGTCATCCGCACCCTCCGCCCGCTCGCGAGCGAGGTGAGCGCGGTGCTCTCGAACGGGGCACGCGCACAGCTCACGCACCTCTACGGCGGCATCTGGCAGGGCTTCACGCTCACCGGCCTCAACGACTACGAGATCGAGGCGCGCTACGACGACGGCGCCGTCTGGACCGCCGACGACCCGTACCGCTTCTCCCCCACCCTCGGCGAACTCGACCTGCACCTGATCGGCGAAGGCCGCCACGAGAAGCTCTGGACCGTGCTCGGCGCCCGCGTGGAGCAGAAGTGGGGCGTCGACGCCCCGGCCGAGGGCACCGCCTTCGCGGTCTGGGCGCCGCACGCCCAGGCCGTGCGCGTGATCGGCGATTTCAACTCCTGGGACGGCACGCGCCACGCCATGCGGAGCCTCGGCGGCACCGGCGTGTGGGAGCTGTTCATCCCCGGGCTCACCACCGGCGGCAACTACAAGTTCGAGATCCTCACCCAGGCCGGCCAATGGGTGCGCCGCGCCGACCCGATGGCGCGCTACACCGAGGTCCCCCCGCTCACCGCCTCGGTGATCGGCACCAGCTCCTACGAGTGGGGAGACGGCGACTGGATGCGCGAACGCGCGGCCCGCGACCCCCACACCCACCCGATGAGCGTCTACGAGATGCACGTCGGATCGTGGAAGCTCGGCCTCGACTACCGCTCCCTCGCCGACGAGCTGATCCCCTACCTGCAGCACCTCGGCTTCACGCACGTGGAGTTCATGCCGCTCGCCGAGCATCCCTTCGGCGGTTCCTGGGGCTACCAGGTCACCAGCTACTACGCGCCCACGAGCCGCTTCGGCCACCCCGACGACCTGCGCTACCTGATCGACCGCCTGCACCAGGCCGGCATCGGCGTGCTGGTGGACTGGGTGCCGGCGCACTTCCCGAAAGACGAGTGGGCCCTCGCGCGCTTCGACGGCGAGGCGCTCTACGAGCATCCCGACCCCCGCCGCGGCGAGCAGCCCGACTGGGGCACGCTCGTGTTCAACTTCGGCAACAGCCAGGTGCGCAACTTCCTGGTGGCGAACGCGCTCTACTGGCTCGAGGAGTTCCACCTCGACGGGCTACGGGTCGACGCGGTGGCGAGCATGCTCTACCTCGACTACTCCCGCAAGGAGGGTGAGTGGCTGCCCAACCAGTACGGCGGCCGCGAGAACCTCGAGGCCATCAGCCTGCTGCAGGAGGTGACGGCCACCGCGTACAAGGCGAACCCCGGCATCGTGATGATCGCCGAGGAGTCGACCTCCTGGCCGGGCGTCACCCACCCCACCGACCGCGGCGGCCTCGGCTTCGGCATGAAGTGGAACATGGGCTGGATGCACGACACCCTGAACTACATCGAGCAGGACCCGATGTACCGCAGCTACCACCACGGCGAGATCACCTTCTCGTTCCTCTACGCCTTCAGCGAGAACTTCATGCTGCCGATCTCGCACGACGAGGTCGTGCACGGCAAGGGCTCCCTGCTGCACAAGATGCCCGGCGACCACTGGCAGAAGCTCGCCAACCTGCGTGCCTACCTCGGCTTCATGTGGGCGCACCCCGGCAAGCAGCTCCTGTTCATGGGCCAGGAGTTCGGCCAGCCCTCCGAGTGGAGCGAGGAGCGGGGGCTCGACTGGTGGATCCTCGACCAGCCCGTGCACCAGCAACTGCTCGCGCTCGTCGGGCACCTCAACCGGGTCTACACCGAGAATCCGGCGCTCTGGGCGCTCGACAACGAGCCTGCGGGCTTCGAGTGGATCGACGGCGGATCGTCGTCGCAGAACCTCGTGTCGTTCCTGCGCTGGGACTCCGAGGGCAACCCGATCGCCGTGCTGATGAACTTCTCCGGCAACCCGGTGGGGCCCTACCGCGTCGGCCTGCCGTTCGGCGGGCGCTGGGATGAGCTCGTGAACACCGACGCGGTGGAGTACGGCGGTTCCGGCGTGGGCAACTACGGTTCGGTCGAGGCGGAGTACGTGCCGTGGTCGGGTCGCCCGGCCTCGGTGCAGCTCACCCTGCCGCCACTCGCCGCGCTCTTCCTGAAGCCGCACAAGGGCTAGGCGCCCCGGGCGCGGCTCAGGCCCCCGCGGCGCCGAACCACCGGGCCAGGCTGCGCTCGAGACCGCGCTGCTCGTCGCCCGCCCAGGCGACGTAGCCGTCGGGCCGCAGGAGCACGGCAGCGGCCTCCAGCCCGGGAATCGCCTCGACCAGATGGTCGACGCGGTCGGCCCAGCCCGCCGCCGAGAACGAGCCGCTCGGGTCGAGCAGGGCTCCACGCCCCTCGTGCAGGCGCTCGTAGAGCCGGCCTGGCGCGAGGGGCAGGTCGCGCAAGCGGGTTCCGACGAGTCCGGGAGCCGCACCCGCGCCCCTGCCGCCGCCGAAGTCGTAGCGGATGCCGAGCCCCGAGATGCGCTCGGCCAGGAAGCGGGCCACGTCGTCGAACTCCACGAGCTCGGTCAGCAGCCGCCGGACCGCCTGCGGCCCGGGCTCGGGCTGGAGCAGCACGCTCTGCGCCCGGGTGAGCGTGAGCACCTCCTCGGCCACGGGATGCCGCTCGGCGCCGTAGCTGTCGAGCAGCCCCTCGGGCGCCCAGCCGTCGACGGCGGCGGCGAGCTTCCAGCCGAGGTTGAACGCATCCTGGATGCCGAGGTTCAGCCCCTGCCCGCCGAGCGGCGGATGCACGTGGGCGGCGTCGCCCGCGAGGAACACCCGTCCTTCCCGGTAGCGCTCGGCGAGCCGCGTGGCGTCGGTGAAGCGGGTGAGCGAGCGCGCCGCGTGCACGCCGAAGTCGGTGCCGGCATAGGCCAGCAACTGGGCACGGAACTCCTCGAGCGCCGGCGGCACCGTGCGGTCCTCGGCGACGGATGCGGCGGGCACGACCGCGCGGAACAGCCCGTCTCCGGCGGGGCCGATCCCGAACCCGCGATGGGTCTTGCGCACCTCCTCCGAGACCGCCGCCACCTCCTCGGGCGAGGCGGTCACCGCGACCTCGCCGAGCAACCACTCGGTGGTCGCGGCCTCTCCGGGAAAGCCGATGCCGGCGAGTGTACGCACGCGGCTCCGGCCGCCGTCGCACCCTACGAGCCAGCGCGAGCGCAGCGCCGTGCCGTCCGACAGCTCGACGGTCACCCCGTCGTCGTCCTGCGCCAGCCCCGTCAGCGCTTCACCGCGCCGGATCTCTGCGCCCAGCTCGGCGGCATGCTCGGCCAGCAGGCGATCGGTCACCGGCTGCGGGATGCCGAGGATGTAGCCGTGCGCGGAGTCGAGCTGCACGGGCCGCGGCGGCACGATGCCGGCGAGACTCCCGCCGGCGCCCGGATACAGCTGCCCGTTCTCGAGGAACCGCTCGAGCAGCCCGCGCTGGTCGAGGATCTCGATGCTGCGCGGATGCAGGCCCAGCGAGCGCACCGCCGGGTTCGGCACCGGGTCGCGCTCGAGCACGAGCACGTCGACCCCGTGCAGGCGCAGCTCGGCGGCGAGCATCATGCCCGTCGGTCCGCCGCCGCTGACGATCACATCGACCACGTGCATCCGGTTCTCCTGACGAGCGGGGCGGGGCGGCGGATCCGGCTAGTAGAGCAGGCCCGCGAGTCGCCGGCGGGCCTGCGTCACCCGCGGGTCCTCGGGCCCGACGACCTCGAAGAGCTCGAGCAGCCTGGTGCGGATGGCGTCCTTGCCCGGCTGGTCCTGTTTCGGGAACAGCGTCAGCAGGCGGTCGAAGGCGTCGTCGACGTGGCCGCCGGAGACGTCGAGGTCGGCCACGAGCAGCTGGGCGTCGAGATTGCCGGGATTCGCCGCCGCGGCGCCGCGGATCTCGTCGAGCGACTTTCCGTCGAGGCGGTCGAGCAGCTTCACCTGGGCGAGCCCGGCCACCGCGAGGGCGTCACGCGGGTTCTGGGCGATCGCGGTCTGGTACTCGGCGATCGCCGTGGCGTAGTCGCCCCGGGCGATGGCCTCGTACGCCTCGGCGTGGTGCGGGGGCAGCGGCTCCTCGACCGGCTCGGCGTCGCCCGCATCCGGAGCGCCGTCGACCGCGACGGTGCCGGTCACGCCGTTCTGCGCGGCGAGCTGGAGCACCTGCTCGATGATCGCCCGCACCTCCTGCTCGGGGTAGGAGCCCTGGAACAACGACACCGGACGGCCGCCCACCAGCGCCGCCACCGTGGGAACCGACTGTGCCTGGAAGGCCTGTGCGAGCTGCGGGTTGGCCTCGGCCTCGATGCCCACGAGCACGATGCGGCCGGCGTACTCGGTGACCACCTTGGCCAGCACGGCGGAGAGCTCCTTGCTCGCCTCCGCCCACTCGGCCTTGAGGTCGACGATCACCGGCACGGTGTTCGAGAGCTCGATGAACTCGGTGAAGGTGGCGTCGGAGCCCTCGAGCACGAGGGAGGGCACGACGCCCGCCGTCGCCCCCGCGGGCGCTCCGGGTGCCGCAGCGGCTCCCGGGCCGGCGGACGGCGCCTGCGCCCGATTGACGAGCGACGACAGATCGACGGCTCCACGCAGATTGCCTGCGGACGGCGGGATCATGCTCACGGCAGTTCCTTCGCTTGCAGCAGCCCCTGCGAGAAGCCCAGCAGCTGGGCCTTTCCGGGGTCTCCGAACGGGGGGATGTAGAACAACAGCTGGTAGCCGTAGATCGCCTCGACGCCCTTGGCCGACTCGGTGAGGCCGGAGAGGGCCTTCACGGCGCCCTCGGGGCTCACGGTGGCGCCGGACTCGAGCGGCTTCGCGGTCTCGGATTCGCGCAGGTCGACCGCGACGAGCGCGCCCGATTCGCTCGTGGAGAGCGCGATGCTCTGACCGGTGCCCGCCACCGAGGCGAAGTCGATCGAGGCCGTCGAGGTGATCCCGGCCTTCTTGGCGTTCTTGTAGTCGACGCCCACCTGGGTGCGGAGGGTGTCGCCGGTCGCGTCGATCTTGTCGATGTACTGGCTCGCGTCTCCGACCATGAGGATGTCGGCGTAGGCCGTCTTCAGCTGGGCGGGCGTCATCATCAGCAGCTTGGTGTCGGGTGCCAGGCGCGTGGTGCCCACGCTCGCCGCGGCCACGGGCGGCAGGCTCGTGTCGGGTTCGAGGGTGATCTCGTAATAGACCTTGTAGTTCGAGCGGGGGGTGTCCTGCATGAGCATGAGCGCGACGGGGGGAACCGTGGCGTCGGCACTCGGGATGATGGTGAACACCGACTTCGGCCAGCTGTCGGTCGCCTGCGGGAGCACGACCTGCAGGGGGCCCGCGGGGATGGCCTGCGGAGCCGGGTATTCCGGATAGGCGGCACGGATGGCGTAGGTCGCCTTGCGCAGTTCGAGGGCGGGGCCGTCGAAGCGCGCGGCGAGCGCGCCGGCGTCGGAGGCCGCGTCGGCCTGAGCGGTGACCGTGGAGATGGTGGAGACGATGCCCTCGAGCTGCGCCTCGGTGACGGCCGGAACGGGCGCGCTCGAGTCGGCGTCAGGCACGGGGGTGGGCGCGACCGTGCTGGTGGCGTCCGGGGCGCCCGTCGCGTCGGGAGCCGCGGTGGCGGAGTCGGTCGAGCTCGAGTCGGCCGCCTGCGGCCAGTAGTCGGCCGAGCATCCGTTGAGCGCGACGAGCGAGACCAGCGCGATCGGCACGGCGACGAGCGGGGCGATCGAACGGCGCCCGCGCTTCACCCCCGACTCGATGGCGTTCGTGCGCGACGGCGAGAAGCGCTTGCCCTTCGGCAGCGCCGGCGGCTTGCGCCGCGGGCGCTGCGAGCGCCGCAGGTGCAGCAGCCCGAGCACGAGCAGCACGAGCCCCGCGAGCAGGAAGGCGATACCGGCCACGATGAGCGGACCCACCCACGGGGTGGCGTTCGGGATCGGCCAGGAGATCGTGATCTCGCCAGGTGCGGCGGCGGTGCCGTCGGAGGCCACGATCATCGAGTACCCTGCGGGCAGGTTCACCGTGCGGTACATCGCGTCGGTCGCCGTGAACTGCTCGAGCCAGAGGTCGCTACCGGCGGGGTTCGCCGACCCGCTGGCCACGTTGGCGGCGGCATCCGCATTGGCGCTGACCGCCGTGGAGCTGATCTCACCGTCCTGATCGGCGGTGATGCTGTCGTAGGCGGCTCCATCGAGCCACGCCTTCACATCGGCGGTACGGCCGTAGGCGGCGAAGATGGTCTTCGCTCCGCTGAGCACGAGCGTCTGCTTGCCGGCGTTCGCGGTGAGGGCCGAGGAGTCGATCAGCAGGTAGGGAGCGCCGTCGTCGACCTTGACCGTGGAGGACACCGTGCTGGGCGGCAGGAACACCGTTCGTTGCGCGACGCCGGCGCCGATCAGCGCGGTCGCGATGATGAAGGCGAAGATAGCGAAGATAAAGCGCACGAAGACTCCTGACAAAGACATTAAAAGATAGCCGATGAACCCTGCACCCCCATACAGCCGGCATTCAGGGGACTTTCACCACGACACGATCCGGCCCCGATGCGATACCGGATCGTGATCTCAGCCGCCCCATAGGATGGAGCAACGCAGGCCAGGACGCCTGGCTCGAGGAGGTTTCCGTGAAGATCCAGAACGCGTTCACCCTCGGTCTCGTCGCCACCCTCGGTGTAGGCGTGGGCCTGTTGATCCTGGGCGCCGTGGCGTCGCTCGCTACGATCCTCACCTACATCGGCGTCGCGATCTTCATCGCCCTGGGGCTGGATCCGATCATCTCGTGGCTCGAGAAGAAGCACTGGCCGCGCTGGCTCGCCATCCTCGTGGTGGTCATCGCCGTTCTCGGCATCTTCACAGGGCTCGTCTTCGCCGTCATCCCCATCATCGTGAGCCAGACCACCCAGCTTTTCGAGCTCATCCCGAACCTCATCAACCAGGTCATCGACCAGAACTGGCGTGACACCGTCACCCAGCAGCTCGGCGGCTTCATCAACGTCAACGAGGTCTACAACGCCGTCGTCAGCTACTTCCAGGATGCGGGCAACGTCACGGCCCTCGCCGGCGGCGCCCTGCAGGTGGGCATCGGCATCGCGAGCGGCTTCTTCGGCGCCGTGATCGTGCTCATCCTGACGCTCTACTTCACCGCCTCGCTGAACGGCATGAAGCGAGCGGTCTACCGTCTCGCCCCCGCCTCCAAGCGGGAGCGCTTCGCCGACCTGAGCGAGCAGGTCACCGGGGCCGTGGGCCGCTACGTCGTGGGGCAGATCAGCCTGGCGCTGTGCAACGGCATCCTGAGCTTCATCTTCCTCTCGATCATCCAGGCGCCGTTCTCGGCCGTGCTCGCCTTCCTCGCGGGTATGCTCTCGCTCATCCCCCTCGTGGGAACCCTCTCGGGTTCGGTGATCATCGTGCTCGTCTGCCTCATCCCGGGCCTCGGCTCGCCGCTCACCGCGCTCGTGGCCGCCATCTACTACATCGTCTACATGCAGGTCGAGGCCTACCTGCTGAGCCCGAAGATCATGAACCGGGCGGTGTCGGTGCCCGGCGCCGTGGTGGTCATCGCGGCCCTCGCCGGCGGAACGCTCCTCGGCGTTCTCGGCGCTCTCGTGGCCATTCCGATCGCGGCCTCGTTCCTGCTCATCATCAAGCAGGTCGTCATCCCGATCCAGAATGAACGCTGACGCTCTCGGCTACTCCTCGTAGCTGGTCGGAAGCGGGTAGGCGGCCGCGTTGACCCGCGCGACGATCTCGTCGAGCACGCGCCGCGTCTGCTGCTCCCCCACCCAGAGGTGCTTGCCGCCCTCGACCGCCACGAGCTCCAGGCTCGGCACCGAGGCGAAGCGCTCGCGGGCCTCGGCTGGCCGCAGGTAGTCGTCGAACTCCGGGATCACGGCCACGAGCCGCTTGCCGTTGCCCTCCCAGGCCGCCACCTCCGCCGGCGTGGCGCGATGCAAGGGCGGGGAGAGCAGGATGGCGCCGTCGATCGGATACTGCGCCCCATAGCGCAGCACGAGCTCGGTGCCGAACGACCAGCCCACGAGCCAGGGATGCGGAAGGCCGCGCTCACGCACGAAATCCATCGCCGCAGCCACGTCGAAGCGCTCGGCGTCGCCGCCGTCGAAGGCGCCCTCGCTCGTTCCCCGGGGCGAGCTGACTCCCCGCAGGTTGAACCGCAGCACCGCCAGGTCGGCCAGGGCCGGGAGCCGGGCAGCCGCCTTGCGCAGGATGTGCGAGTCCATGAAGCCGCCATGCGTGGGCAGCGGATGCAGGGTCACGAGTGTCGCGACCGGCGCGCCGGAGAGCGGCAGCGCGAGCTCCCCCACGAGCGTGAGCCCGTCGGCCGTGTGCAGCTCGATCTGCTCGCGCCGCGCGGGCAGCTCGGTGCTGCTGCGGATCTCGATCCGGGTCATCAGGCTCCGATCCTCCAGCAGTGCGTGTGCCAGTGCCGTCGCGCGGCGAGGTCGCTCGTGTCACCGAGCACACCATCGGCCCGCCAGGTCACGAGGTGGGCGACACCCGGCGCGATCGGCACGCTGCATCCCGGGCACGCGTAGGCCTTCACGGCGCTCGCCGCCGAGATCGGCTGAACGTTCCAGTCTCCCCCTCGGCGATGCTCCACTCGGCGCCAGCCCGACATCAGCCGCGAGAGGTCGCTCTCCTCGTCGCCCTCGTCCGCGCGGCGGCGCGGGCGGTTGTTGCGGGGCATACGTTCCAGTCTACGAGCAGTGCGGGCAGGGGTGGCCGATCGTCGCGGCCTGGGCCCGCCGGTCTCCTGCCGCCGCTGCCACCGCCGCGCTGCCGCCGCTGCCGCGCTGCCGCCGCTGCTCAGTGCTGCCCGGACCCATCCGACTGCGCCAGCCGCGCCTCCTCCTGATCGAGCATGAGTTGCGCCCGCACCAGGATGCGCGAGTTGTACTCCCCGCGCCCACGCGCATCCAGCAGGGCCGCCCGCTCCGCCTTCAGCACCTCGAGCCGCAGCACGCGATACTGGCGGTGCGGGGCCGTGCCTCCCGAGTCGGCGGCGTGCGCGCGCTCCCAGGCCGATTCGCTCCGGAGGTCGGCATCACTGCGCACACGGTCGACCACGCTCTCGTCGACGGCGTCGCCGTTCGGCAGCGTCAGCTCGGGCGCATCGAGCACCTGGAGCCCGGCGGCCCGCAGCTCGTCGACGAGGGTCGCGAACTCCTCGTGGTCGGCCCGTTCGTCGACTCCCGTGAGCTTCATGACCCGGATGATCCACGGCAGCGTGCCGCCCTGCACGAGCAGCGTCACGATCGAGACCGTGAACGCGATCAGCACGAGCTCGTTGCGGTAGGGGGTGCCGTCGGGCAGCGACTGGGCTGCCGCGACGGTGACGACCCCGCGCATCCCGGCCCAGGAGAGCACCGCTCCCCCGCGCCAGCCCGTGGCCTCGGAGGCCTCCGCGCCGGTCGGGTCGCGGCGCCGGGCCCGCGCCTGCTGCACCGCCAGCAACGGCCCCACGAAGGCGAAGCGGATGACGAGCAGCACGATCGCCGCACCGAGCCCCAGCACCACGGCGCCGACCGCGTCGAGGTGATCCGTCTCGCCGCTCGGTTCGATCGCCGCCACGACGATGTTCTTCAGTTCGAGTCCCATCAGCAGGAACACGCCGTTCTCGAGCAGGAACTGGATGGTGCGCCAGTTCGTGCGCTCGCTGATGCGCGTCGATGCCGAGAAGTACCGGGCACCCATGTGCCCGGTGTAGAGGCCCGCGACGACGACGGCGAGAACACCGGATGCGCCCAGCGCCTCGGCGGGGATGTACGCGAGGAAGGGGATCAGGAACGACACCGCGGTGTTCACCACCGAGTCGTGCAGCTTCGACCGCAGGAACACGGTGAGCGCGCCCACGGCTAGTCCGACGGCGATGCCGATCACGGAGGAGTACGCGAAGTCGATGACGGCACCGCCGCCTCCGGCGATCGCGGTGGTGCCCGCCGCCGCCGCGACCGCCGTGCGCAGCAGCACGAGGGAGGAGGCGTCGTTCACGAGGCTCTCGCCCTCGAGCACGGCCACCAACCGCGGAGGCAGTCCGAGGCGCTTGCCGATGGAGGTGGCCGCCACCGCATCCGTCGGGCTGATCACCGCACCGAGGGCGATCGCGGAGGCCAGATTGAGCTGGGGCAGGATCATGAACAGCAGGAAGCCGGTCACGAGCGCGCTCACGATCACGAGGGCCACGGAGAGCACGGAGATCGAGCCGAAGTTCTTGCGGAAGTCGACGAGCGGCAGGTTGATGGCCGAGGCGTACAGGAGGGGAGGCAGGACGCCCGCGAGGACCCACTCCGAGGGGATCACGACCGGCTGCACGCCGGGCAGCACCGAGATGCCGAGCCCGATCACCACGAGGACGAGCGGCGTCGCGATCTTGAGTTTCGGCGAGAGCACGGAGACGCCGATGATGATGATGACGCAGATCACGACGACGAGCTCGGGCCTCATGCGATCAGCCTACTGAAGGGCGGATGCGCCGTCGTGCGGGTGTTACGAGGGGTCGGCTCAGTACCAGCCGCGGTTCTCCGACGAGGCCCAGGCCTCGCACGGAGTGCCATAGGAACCCGCGATATACTGCAGGCCCCAGTTGATCTGCACGTTGGGGTCGGACTCCCAGCCCGGGCCCATCTTGCTGCCCGGGAGCGCCTGGGGGATGCCGTAGGCGCCCGAGGGGTTCGATGCGGTGGGGTTCCACCCCGACTCGCGGTTCCACAGCGCCAGCAGGTAGTAGTAGTTCTGCTCGCCCCAGCCGTAGCCCAGGACCGCCTGGTAGGCGATGTCCTGCAGGGTGCCGGGCGCGGGAGGGCCGGGAGTCGGAACGACGTTGGCCTCGCATCCGGCCGCCGGGGCCGCGCTGGTCGACGCCGCAGATCCGGCGGCGACCGAGACCGGCACGACGACGGGCTCCGGAGCGGGCGCGGCGGTCACCGTGTAGGCGTCACGGGAGACGGCGAGACCGCCACCGGCCGCGACCGAGAGCGACTGCTGGCCGCCCACCGAGGCGTTCACCGTGGGCGCGTAGGCCTCCGAGGCGTTGGCGCCGACCGAGTGTGCGCTGAGCGCGAAGAGCCCCACGAAGGCCACGGCCACGGCGAAGGCCGTGACCTGCAGGCCCGTGCGCACGACGGGGTTGGTGGAGGTTCGGGAAGCAGACATCTGCATCAATACCAGTGCACCGCGTCGGAATGCGCAAGTGCTGTGATCGGATCTCCGTAGCTGCCCTGGATGTAGTTGAGGCCCCAGGTGATCTGCGTGGCGGGATTCGTGGCCCAGTCGGCTCCGGCCGAGGCCATCTTCGAGCCGGGCAGGGCCTGCGGGATGCCATAGGCGCAGCTCGAGGCGTTGAGCGCGTTCACGCGCCATCCGGATTCGCGGCTCCAGAGGGCGATCAGGGCGTCGAACTGCGCGCCGGTCCAGCCTCGTTCCGCCGCGAGCGCCGCGGCGATCACCTGGGCGCCGGCCGGGTCGGCGGTGGCCGCGTTCGGGTCGGGGCAGCCGTTGCTCGACGAGCCGGTGGAGGCGGGCAGCGCCACCACGATCGGCTTCGGGGCCTCGGTGACGGAGTAGTTGTCGCGGAAGATGCTGGCGGCCACCGACCCGCTCACGTCGAGCTTCTGGGAGGCCAGCCCGGTCTCCGAGAAGGTGCCGCCGAAGGAGGAGGCCGAGGCCACGCCCACGTTCGGCGCCACGACGGTGACGAAGGCGCAGGCCGTGACGGCCGCGAGACCGATCACCTGCAGGGCGATGCGCGAGGCCTTCGTGGTTCGCCGACCGACGCCACCAACCCGGGGAGGTCTCGGCGTGCGCGCTTCGGTCAGGGAGTGCTTTGCCACGATTTGACCGATTTTAGCCCATCAGAGCTGATTGTCTCCTGCTTCTTGCCGGATGCGGGCGAGCGTCATGCGGCGCGCGGCCTGTTCGGCGGGGTCGGGAACCGGCAGCGAAGCGAGCAGACGGCGGGTGTACGGGTCCTTCGGATCGCCCAGCACCTCGGCCCCCGTCCCTTCCTCCACGAGCTCGCCGTGGTAGAGCACGGCGATGCGGTCGGCCAGCAGATCGACCACCGCGAGGTCGTGGCTGATGAACAGCGCGGCGAAGCCGAACTCGAGCTGGAGCTCGGCGAAGAGCTCGAGCACCCGGGCCTGCACGGAGACGTCGAGCGCCGAAGTGGGCTCGTCGGCGATGAGCAGCTTCGGCTCGAGCGCGAGTCCGCGCGCGAGGCTCGCCCGCTGCCGCTGACCGCCGCTGAGTTCGTGCGGGAAGCGATCGCCGTAGCTCTTGGGCAGCTGAACGGCCTCGAGCAGCTCGTCGACGCGCTGGCGGGCCGCGGCCGGGTTCTTCGCGCGGCCGTGGATAACCAAGGGCTCGGCCACGGCGTCCGCGATCGTCAGCAGCGGGTTGAAACTCGCCGCCGGGTCTTGGAAGACGAAGCCGATGTCGGCGCGCAGGGGCTTGAAGCGCCGTTCGGAGAAGTCGAGCATCTCGAACCCGAGCACCCGGAGCGAACCGCCGGTGATGCGGGTGAGTCCGCCGATGGCGCGTCCGATGGTGGTCTTGCCCGATCCGCTCTCGCCCACGAGCCCGAGCACCTCGCCCGGACGGATGGCGAACGAGACCTCGTCCACCGCCCGGAATCCCTTGCGCCCGAATCGGCCGGGGTATTCGATCACGAGGCCGGACGCCTCGACCACGGCGGCCTCCGCCACTGCTCCCGCGGTGCGCTCGGCGCGCAGGCGGGCGCGCTCCTCGGTGTGCGCGCGGCCCTGCCCGATGCGCGGAACGGCGTCGAGGAGCTTCTTCGTGTAGTCGGCCTGCGGCGAGGCGAACAGCGTGGTCGCATCCGCTTCCTCCACCACCGCGCCCTGGTACATCACCACGACCCGGTCGGCGAGGTCGGCCACCACACCCATGTTGTGGGTGATGAGCACGATCGCGGTGTCGAACTCGTCACGCAGCCGCCGCAGCAGGTCGAGGATCTCGGCCTGCACGGTCACGTCGAGCGCCGTGGTGGGCTCGTCGGCCACGATCAGGCCGGGGTTCAGCACGAGGGCGGAGGCGATGACGATGCGCTGCTTCTGCCCGCCCGAGAACTGGTGCGGATAGTGGTTCACCCGCGTCTCCGGGTCGGGGATGCCGACCTTGCGCAGGATCTCGACGGCCTCCCGCTTCGCCTCGCCGGCCGAGAGCTTGCGGTGGGCGCGCAGGCCTTCGGCGATCTGCCAGCCGACCGTGTAGACGGGGTTCAGGGCGGTCGACGGCTCCTGGAACACCATCGACACGTCGGAGCCGCGGATGCCGCGCAGCTGCTTGCCGCTGAGCGTCACGACGTCGGAGGTCGAGGTGCCCTCCCGGTTCGAGAGCAGCACGGCTCCCCCGGTGGTGGCTGTCTCGGGCAGCAGCCCGAGGATCGACTTGGCCGTCACGGTCTTGCCGCTGCCCGACTCGCCCACGATGGCGAGCACCTCGCCACGGTTCACCTGCAGGCTCACCCCGTCGACGGCCTTGACCGCACCGGCGTCGGTCGCGAACGAGATCGAGAGGTCACGGATGTCCACGACGGGACTGCTCATCGGTTCTCCTCCAGGATCTCCTCGTCGGAGGGCAGGGCGGCGTCGACCGAGGTCAGCGACATGGTGCCGGATTTGGCCTTCACGCGCTTGCGACCGCGCAACCGCGGATCGGCGAGGTCGTTGAGGCTCTCGCCCACCAGGGTGATGCCGAGGACCGAGAGCACGATGGCGAGGCCCGGGAACAGGGCCGTCCACCAGATGCCGCTCGTGACGTCCGACAACGCCTTGTTGAGGTCGTAGCCCCACTCGGCGGCGGCCGTCGGCTCGATGCCGAAGCCGAGGAAGCCGAGACCCGCGAGCGTGAGGATGGCCTCGGAGGAGTTGAGCGTGAAGATGATCGGCAGCGTGCGGGTGGCGTTGCGCAGCACGTGCCGGAACATGATGCGCGGGGTCGAGGCCCCGAGCATCTTGGCCGACTCGACGTAGGGCTCCGCCTTGATGCGGATGGTCTCGGCCCGGATGACGCGGTAGTACTGCGGGATGTACACCACCGTGATCGAGAGGGCCGCCGCGAAGATGCCGCCCCACAGGCTCGACTGCCCGCCCGAGATCACGATCGAGAGAACGATCGCGAGCAGCAGCGAGGGGAACGCGTAGACGGCGTCGCCGATCACCACGAGCACCCGGTCGAGCCAGCCGCCGATGTAACCGGAGACGAGGCCGAGGAAGATGCCCGCGAAGATCGAGAACACCACCGCGATGACGATCACGAGGACGGCGGTCTGTGCGCCCCAGATCACCCGCGAGTAGACGTCGTAGCCGCCCACCGTGGTGCCCATGATGTGGGCGGCGCTCGGCGGCTGCTGCGCGCCGAACGGGCCCTGCGCATCCCGCAGCTGGGCGAAGCCGTAGGGGGCGATGACGGGCGCGAAGATCGCGACCAGCACGAAGATCGCGACGATCACGAGGCCGGCGACGAGCATCCCGCGCTGGAGACCCACGCTCTGCCGGAGCTGCTTGAGCACGGGGAGCCGGCCCCAGAGGCCTCTGCTGGTGGGCGGAACGGATGCGACGAGTTCGGTGGTCATGCTCAGTACCTCACTCTCGGGTCGATGAGGGCCGCGATGACGTCGACGACGAAGTTCGTCACGGCCACGATGACGGCGAGCAGCGCCACGATGCCCTGCACGGCCACGAAGTCGCGCGAGGCGAGGTAGGCCGCGAGCTGGAAGCCGAGGCCCTTCCATTCGAAGGTGGTCTCGGTCAGCACGGCCCCGCCGAGCAGGAGCGCGATCTGCAGGCCGATCACGGTGATGATCGGGATGAGGGCGGGCTTGTAGGCGTGCTTGCGCACGAGCCGGTACTCGCTGACGCCTCGTGAGCGCGCGGCGTCCACGTAGTCGGTGGAGAGCGTGCCGATGACGTTCGTGCGCACCAGGCGGAGGAACACCCCGGCGGTGAGGAGCCCGAGCGCGATGCCCGGGAGCACGGCGTGCGCGAGAACGTCGCCGACGGCCGCCGGATTGCCGAGCGCGATCGCGTCGATCAGGTAGATGCCGGTCTTGTTGGGCAGGGTCTGCATCGCGAGCTCGGTGCGCGTCGACGCGCGGCCGGCCACCGGCAGCCACTGCAGCCAGACCGAGAAGACGAGCTTCAGCAGGAGCCCTGCGAAGAACACCGGGGTGGCGTAGCAGAGGATGGCGAAGATGCGCAGGGCCGCATCCGGGAAGCGGTCGCGGAAGTACGCGGCGAGCATCCCGAGCGGGATTCCCACGATGAAGGCCACGATGAGCGCGTAGAAGGCGAGCTCGAGAGTCGCCCCGCCGTAGGTGAGCAGCACCTGGGTGACGGGACGGTTGTCGCTCAGGGTGTTGCCGAAGTCTCCGGTGAACACCTGGCCCAGGTATTCGAAGTACTGCACGATCACCGGGCGGTCGTAGCCGGCGGCGTGGATGAGCGCCTGCAACTGGTCGGCCGGCAGCTTACCGCCCTGGGCCGCCGTGATCGGGTCGCCGATGCTGCGCATCAGGATGAAGACGAGCGTGACCAGGATGAAGATGGTCGGGAAGATCAGCAGGAACCGCACGAGCAGGTAACGGCCGAGGCCGCCCCCAGCGCTTTTCGGCGTGGGGGCGACCGGCGACGGTGCGTCACTCGGGAGGAGTGCGGTGGTCATCCCTTGGTGAGCGGGGCGTAGCGGAACTTGAACGAGGCGTCGAGCGTGACGCCCGAGACGTTCGTTCCCGCCACGGCGACCTGGGAGCCCTGCAGGTAGGGAACCGTCGACAGGTCGGCGGCCACCTTGGCCTGGATGTCCTCGATGATCTTCTGGCGAGCGGCCGGGTCGGCCGTCGACGCCTGCTGGAGGATCAGGTCGTTGACCGTGGGGTTGTCGTAGTGGTTGCCGAGGAAGTTGTCCTTCAGGAAGAAGGGCGTGAGGTAGTTGTCGGCGTCGGAGTAGTCGGGGAACCAGCCCAGCTGGTAGGCCGGGTAGAGGTCGGCCGTGCGGTCCTTCGCGTACTGCACCCACTCGGTCGACTGCAGGTTCACCGTGAACAGGCCCGAGGTCTCGAGCTGGCTCTTGATCAGCGCGTACTCGTCGCCCGAGGAAGGGCCGTAGTGGTCGGGGCTGTACTGCAGGTTCAGCGCGATCGGCGTGGTGACGCCGGCTGCGGTGAGTGCGGCCTTGGCCTTGTCGACCGAGGGGCCGCCGGATCCGTCGCCGTATTCGCTCTTCAGCACCTCGGTGGCGCCGGTGAGTCCGGCCGGAACGAAGGAGTAGAGCGGCGTGTACGTGCCCTTGTAGACCTGATCGGCGATCTCTTTGCGGTCGATCAGGTCGGCCACGGCCTGGCGCACGGCCAGGGCCTTCGCCGGGTCGGCCTCGGCGGTGGTGGCGCCGTAGGGCTGCGTGTTGAAGTTGAAGGTGATGTAGCGGATCTCGCCGCCGGGGCCGTCCCACACCTTCACCTTGTCGTTGGTCGACAGATCGGCGACGTCGGTGGCCGAGAGGCTGCGGAACGCCACGTCGATGTTGCCCTCCTGCACGTCGAGCTTGAGGTTCGACGAGTCGGCGTAGTACTTCGCGTTGATCGGAGAGACGGCCTTCGGCAGCACACCCTGGTAGCCGTCGTAGGGCGCGTACGAGATCAGGTTGTTGAAGTCGTAGCTCGTGATCGTGTACTGGCCGGCGAAGGCCTTGCCGTCGACGATCTCCTTGTCGGGCGTGACCGCGGTGGCCGAGAAGACCTGCTCGTCGACGATCGGGCCGGCGGGGCTGGAGAGGATCTGCGGGAAGACCTGGTCGTCGGGGTTCTTCAGGTTGAACACGACGGTGGTGGCGTCGGGGGTGTCGACGCTCGCGAGGTTGTAGAGCAGCGAGGACGGCCCGTTGGGGTCGGCGATCGCGATGTCGCGGTCGAAGGTGAACTTGACGTCCGAGGAGGTCAGGTCGTTGCCGTTCGCGAACTTGAGGCCCGGCTTGAGCTTGACGGTGTAGGCCGTGGGGGCCGTGAACTCCGCGCTGACGGCGATGTCGGGCTGCACGTCGGGGCTGCCGTATGGGGTGTTCATGAGGAACGGGAAGACCTGGTTCATCACGGCGAAGGAGCCGTTGTCGTAGGAGCCCGCGGGGTCGAGGGTGGTGACCTTGTCGGTCGTGCCGACGACGATCGCGTCGGAGGCGCTCGACGTCGAACCGCCCGAGGAGGCGGAGCACCCGGCGAGCACGAGGGCGAAGGCGGCTCCTCCGGCTGCCACGGCGAGCGTGCGCCGCGTGAATGTGGTTGCGGATGTCATATCCGTCGATACCTCTTCCTGATCCGTGTTGCGATAGGCACGGCAGGCGCGACTGATCGCGCACCCCGGGCTTTGCTGTGAGACATAGCTAACACAACAGGTGTCTGTGACCCAAAGGGGTTACCCGCGGAAGAGGGTCATCTTTACAAGATTGAAATGTTCACGCGCGAATTCTCTCCGAGACGCTCGAAATCCTCGCGAAAACGGGGTGCCACGCAACGCGCAAAAAGTGCGATGAATCAGCGCACGGCGAGCATGACGTCGACCACGGCATCCAGCACGGCGTCGACCTGCGACTCGCGGTAGCCGCCGCGCTTGGAGCGGAACACCACCGTGCGCACATCCGTCACCGTCACGTCTGCTCCGGCGCGGAAGTACTCGACGAGGTACGCCACGAAGGCGTCGACGTCCTTGGTGTGGTAGCCCACCTGCAGGAATCCCGCCTTCGCGAACTTCTGCCGCTCGGGCCGTTCGAGGCGTGCCAGGATCTCCGCCGCCCGCGAGCGCGCGCTCGAGAACCAGGCCTCGTCGCCCGCGGCCTGGTAGGCACGGTCGCGCTCGCGCAGGGCGAAGGCGTCTTCAAGCCGCTCCAGGGCGGCGTCGACGGCAGGGGCGTAGTAGCCGCCCTTCGTCATCGAGAAGGCCTTGCTCCGCACCACCTCGCTGGTCAGCACGGCGCCGTTCCCCTCGGCAGCACGCTCGTCGTAGGCGACCCGCGCCTGCGCGAGGAACTCGTCGACCTCGGTCACGTCGTAGCCGAGACTCGAATTGCGGGTGCGGGGGAAGGGTACGCTCACGTTCCTATTGTGCCAACGATTGGCTGGCAACTTCGCCCGAACCGCGTGTTCAGCTCGCGAAGACCACCCAGAGGACGTAGGCGGCGGCAGCGGAGGGGAGGATGGAGTCGAGCCGATCGAGGAAGCCGCCGTGGCCCGGGAGCCAGGAGCTCATGTCCTTGATGCCGATGTCGCGCTTCAGCAGCGACTCGGAGAGATCGCCGATGGTCGCCGTGGTCACGATCACCGCACCGAGGATGAGACCGAACCACCAGGGCTGCCCCAGGGCGAAGATCGCGAGCAGAACTCCTCCGATGAGCGCCACGACCACGGCGCCCGCGAGCCCCTCCCAGGTCTTCTTCGGGCTGATGGTGGGGGCCATCGGATGCTTGCCGAAGTTCAGCCCGCTCGCATAGGCCCCGACGTCGGTGAGCACCACGACGACGATGAAGGAGAGAACCCACCACTGGCCGCCGTCCTGCGAGAGGAGCAGCACCGCCACGCTCCCGAGGAACGAGACGTAGACCTGCACGAAGACGCCTGCGGCGAGGTCGTGCACGAGCCCCTGCGCATCCGGGAGCCGCGGCATCGCCACGCGCTCGACCACCGTCCACAGCGCCACGAGCACGACCCCGCCCACGAAGACGAGCCACTGCCCCTCGGCGCCCCAGTAGTAGGAGGCCGGCACGAGGGCCACGCCCGCCACCATCACCGGGATCCGGGGCACATGGATGCCCGCGTGCCGCAGAGCGGTTGCGAGCTCCAGCGTGCCGAACGCCACCAAGGCGGCGGCGAGCACCAGGAAGATCTCCTTGATGAGCACGAGACTCAGAACCATCACCGCGGCCAGCACCACGCCGATCGCGATCGCCGAGATCAGATTGCGGCCCGAGCGCGCCGTGATCTTCTCGTTGGCCTCCTCGAACTGCTCGCGGCGCGCCCGCACCTGGGCCTGGATGTCGGCCCGCGAGAGCGGCCGGCCCCGCCGGGCGGGCGGCGTGCGCGGGGTTCCCGGATCGTGGGTCATGGGGTGCCGGTCGAGGTCAGACCTCGAGGAGTTCGGCTTCCTTGCGCTTCAGGGCGTCGTCGATCGAGTCGACGGCCTTCTTGGTGATCTGCTCGAGCTCCTTCTCGCCGCGCGAGACCTCGTCGTCGCCCACCTCGCTCTTCAGCGCATCGAGGTCGTCCTTGGCCTTGCGGCGGATGTTGCGGATCGACACCTTGCCGTCTTCGGCCTTGGTGCGCACGATCTTCACGTACTCCTTGCGGCGCTCCTCGGTGAGGTCGGGCAGCGTGATGCGCACGATGTTGCCGTCGTTCGTGGGGTTGGCGCCGAGGTTCGGTACGTCGCGGATGGCCTGCTCGATGTCGCGCAGGGCGCCCTTGTCGTAGGGCGTCACGATGAGCGTGCGCGCCTCGGGGTTCTGCAGCGACGCCAACTGGGCCAGCGGCGTGGGGGTGCCGTAGTAGGGCACCATGATCTTCTGGAACAGCGCGGGGTTCGCCCGCCCGGTGCGCACGGTGGAGAAATCGTCTTTCGCCACCTCGACGGCTTTGTTCATGCGCTCGGTCGCGTCGGCCAGTACATCCGCAATCACGGGGAACTCCTTCGGTGGATCTGTGGTGTCCAGTGTAGTCAGTGGTGCCCGCAGGCTCCTGTTCAGTGGCTCGTCGCCACCAGCGTGCCGATGCGATCGCCCCGGATGGCCCGGGCCACGTTGCCGGCCGGCTCCATGCCGAAGACGTGCATGGGCATCCCGTTGTCCATGCAGAGGCTGAACGCGGTCGAGTCGACCACCTTGAGTCCTTGCTGGAGGGCCTCGTTGTAGGTCAGCTTGTCGAGCTTCACGGCATCGGCCACCACACGAGGGTCGGCCGAGTAGACGCCATCGACACCGTTCTTGGCCACGAGCACCTCGACGGCATGGATCTCGAGCGCACGCTGGGCGGCGACGGTGTCGGTGGAGAAGTAGGGCAGCCCCGCCCCGGCGCCGAAGATCACGACACGGCCCTTCTCGAGGTGACGGATGGCGCGGCGCGGGATGTAGGGCTCGGCCACCTGGGTCATCGAGATGGCGGACTGCACACGCGTTTCAGCACCGGCCTGCTCGAGGAAGTCCTGCAGGGCCAGCGCGTTCATCACCGTTCCGAGCATGCCCATGTAGTCGGCACGCCCGCGGTCCATGCCGCGCTGCGACAGCTCGGCGCCACGGAAGAAGTTGCCGCCGCCGACCACGATCGCGACCTCGACCTCGCGCGCGGCCTCGGCGATCTCGCGGGCCAGGCTGCTGACGACGTCGGGATTCACCCCGAGGGAGCCTCCCCCGAACGCCTCTCCGGACAGTTTCAGTAGAACTCTGCGCTTCTCGTCCGGCTCAGACATCCGTCATGCGTCCCTTCGTCGTACCCGTCATCAGGTTATCGTCCCCGCGCACCCGCCGCGGGCAGAGAAAAGGGCCCGGGTCAATCGACCCGAGCCCTTTCTCGTGTTCTCTACAGTATTACGCGCCGACCTTGAAGCGGGCGAATCCGGTCACCGTGATGCCGGCATCCGCGAGCACCTTCGCGACGGACAGCTTGTTGTCCTTCGCGTAGTCCTGCTCGAGCAGGGCGACCTGCTTGAAGTAGGCCTGCACGCGACCCTCGACGATCTTCGGGAGAGCCGCTTCGGGCTTGCCCTCGTTCTTCGAGATCTCGGTCACGATCGCGCGCTCCTTCTCGACGGCCTCGGCGGGCACGTCTTCGCGGGAGAGGTACTGCGGGTCGGCGAACGAGATGTGCTGCGCGATGGAGCGAGCGGTCTCGGCGTCGGAACCGGAGTAGGCGACGACCACGCCGACCTGCGGGGGCAGGTCCTTGGAGGTCTTGTGCAGGTAGATCTCGAACGCGTCGCCCGTGAGACGGACGATGCGGCGGAGCTCGATCTTCTCGCCCAGGATGGCGGCCTCGTCGTTGATGAGGTCGGCCACGGTCTTGTCGCCGGCGGGAGCGGCCAGGGCCTCTTCCACCGTCGTGGCGCCGGCCGCGAAGGCCGCGTCGAGCACGCCGTCGGCGAGAGCGATGAACTTGTCGCCCTTGGCGACGAAGTCGGTCTCGCAGGCGAGCTCGATCAGCGTCGCGGCGCCGTCGCCCTGCTTGGCGGCGACGAGGCCCTCGCTCGTGGAGCGGTCGGCACGCTTTGCGTTGCCCTTCGCACCCTTGAGACGCAGGATCTCGACGGCCTTCTCCATGTCGCCGTCGGCCTCGACGAGGGCGTTCTTGGTGTCGACCATGCCGGTTCCGAGCTGCTCGCGCAGCGCCTTGACATCAGCCAGGCTGATTGTTGCCATGTTTGTTCAAACTCCTTGAAAAGTTGGTGTCGGTGTCAGCATGCCGTCCACGTGTGAACGGCGGGCGACTACTCGGCGGCGGGAGCCTTCTCGGCCTCGGTGGCCTCGGCCTCGAGCTTCGCCTCGGCGTCGGCGTCGCTCACCACGTGGTGCTCGACGACCAGGGTCTCGTCGGTGATCGCAGCGAGGTCGGCCTCGGCCTGCGCGTCGGCGTCGTTCTCCTCGACGGGCGTCTCGGCGGCGATGACCTCGGCAACGGCCTCGGTGTTCACCTCGCCCGAGATCTCACCGTCGACGGCCTCGATCTTCTCGGCCTCCGACTGCGGGTTCTCCGAAGCCTGCAGGAGCTCGCGCTCCCACTCGGCCAGGGGCTCGGCGGGGGCGTCGCCCTCTTCGGGCTTCTGGTGGCGCTGGATGAGGCCCTCGGCGGCGGCGTCGGCCACGATGCGGGTCAGCAGGGCGACGGAGCGGATCGCGTCGTCGTTGCCCGGGATGGGGTAGGTGACCTCGTCGGGGTCGCAGTTGGTGTCGAGGATGCCGATGACCGGGATGCCCAGCTTCTTGGCCTCGTCGATCGCGAGGTGCTCCTTCTTGGTGTCCACGACCCACAGCGCCGACGGCGTCTTGGTGAGGTTGCGGATTCCGCCGAGCGACTTGTGCAGCTTGTCGAGCTCGCGCTTCTTGATGAGCAGCTCTTTCTTGGTGAAGCCGCTCTTCGAGGTGTCTTCGAAGTCGAGTTCCTCGAGCTCCTTCATGCGAGCGAGGCGCTTGGAGACCGTCTGGAAGTTGGTGAGGAGGCCACCGAGCCAGCGCTGGTTCACGTAGGGCTGGCCGACGCGGGTCGCCTGCTCGGCGATGGACTCCTGGGCCTGCTTCTTCGTGCCGACGAAGAGGATGGTGCCGCCGTGCGCGACGGTCTCCTTGACGAAGTCGTAGGCCTTGTCGATGTAGCCCAGCGACTGCTGCAGGTCGATGATGTAGATGCCGGAGCGCTCGGTGAAGATGAATCGCTTCATCTTCGGGTTCCAGCGGCGGGTCTGGTGCCCGAAGTGCACGCCGCTGTCGAGCAGCTGGCGGATGGTTACGACGGCCATGGCCGTTCTCCTGTTCTCGGCGCACGCCGAACCGGGGTTCGGGGATTGCCATTCTCGGTTTCTCCGCGACGGTGGCCGCGGATCCTGGTGCCCGGCACGCATCCTGAACCCCTCTTTCGAGGAGGACCGAAGGGATGTGGTGGCCGAATGGGCACGCGTAGTCACCCCGGCATGCGGGGTGCTCCGAGAATCATAACACCGCTCTTACTGCGGCTGCACTTCGCGATCGCGCTTGCGGACGACCTTCAGGCTGTCCATACTCTCGAGCGAGCGGCCCTTCGTCTCGGGCACCGCGAAGAACACGAACACGAAGCTCACCAGGGCGAAGAAGGTGTACAGCCCGTAGGTGAAGGCCAGCGAGAAGCCCGACAGCGCCGGGAAGGTCTCGGTGATGGCGAAGTTCGTGAGCCACTGCGCGGCCGCCGCGATGCCGAGCGCCTTGCCGCGGATGCGGTTCGGGAAGATCTCGCCGAGCAGCACCCAGACGATCGGGCCCCAGGTGGCGCCGAAGAAGATGACGAAGAGGTTGGCGCCGACGAGGGCGATCGGGCCCCACGCACCGGGCAGCTGCGGGGCGCCGTCGACCACCACGGCCTGCGAGAACGCGACAGCCATCGCACCGAGCGAGACCACCATGCCGGCGGATCCGGTCAGCAGCAGCGGGCGGCGGCCCACCTTGTCGACGAAGTAGATGGCCACGAAGGTGACCGCCACGTTGATGATGCTCGTCACGACCGAGATGGTGAAGCTCGTGCTCGAGTTGCCGGTGTCGAAGCCCACGGAGCTCCACAGGCTCGTGGAGTAGTAGAAGATCACGTTGATGCCCACGAGCTGCTGGAACATCGACAGCAGGATGCCCACCCAGACCACGGGGAGCAGGCCGAACATCTTGCCGCGGAGGCTGGCCGTGCGGGCGTTCTCGCGGTCCTCCTTGAGGGACTGCTCGATCTCTGCGAGCGCCGAGTCGACCTCGTCCTGCGGCATCACGCTCGTGAGCACGTCGCGGGCGTCGTCGTTGCGGTTCTTGCCGGCGAGGTAGCGAGGCGACTCGGGCAGTCGCCAGGCCAGCAGGCCGTAGACGATGGCCGGGACGGCGCAGGCCACGAACATCCAGCGCCAGGCGTCGGCGCCGAACCAGAGCGGCTGGTCGGCCCCGCCGGCCGCGGCCTGCAGCAGGGTGTCGGAGAGCAGGGCGGCGAAGATACCGAGGGTGATGGCGAGCTGCTGCAGGCTGGCGAGGCCGCCGCGCACGGCCTTCGGTGCGATCTCGGCGATGTAGGCCGGCGCGATGACGCTCGCGATGCCGATGCCGAGACCGCCGATGACGCGCCAGAGGATGAGGTCCCACACGGCGAAGGCGAAGCCCGAGCCGATGGAGCTGACGAGGAAGAGCCCCGCGCCGATGAGCATCACCGGGATGCGGCCGATGCGGTCGGCGATGCGTCCGGCGAAGTAGGCGCCGATCGCGCAGCCGAGCAGAGCGGATGCGACGGTGAAGCCGCTGAGCAGAGGCAGGTCGCCGAGGTTGAAGTTCGATTCGATGGCCTTGACCGCGCCGTTGATCACGGACGAGTCGAAACCGAAGAGGAAGCCACCGAGGGCTGCCGCGATGGAGAGGGCGATGACCTTGCGACGGAGCTTCTTCGCGACGTTCGGGTCTTCGACGCTCGAGCGGGAGCGTCCGGAATCGGTGGCGGACATGGCGTACTCCTTAGTACCTGTGCAGGTGGTGCTTCGTGCTGCGTGTTCTCTTGCGTGATCACCGTGGAGGAAGACGATGTCCTCTACTCCTCCACCGTTCTGATCCTGGCACGGTTCTTGCACAATCGCTGATCTGACGGGCCGCACGGCTGCGCGGCACGGCAGGGTGGCGCCATGGAATTCCTCCGCTCACTCGCAGCGCACGTACTGGTGGTCATGGCTGCCGTCGCGATCATCTCTGCCGCCGGGGGTGCGCCCGCCAGCGCGGGCTCGATCGGGGCCGGCGGTGCCGGCGATGCCGACGGAGGAGGCGCACGGGCCGCCGGGGCCTCAGCTCGGTGGCGATGGCCGGTCGACGCACCGGCGCAGGTCGTGGCGGAGTTCGTCGCACCGGCGTCGGACTATGCCGCGGGGCACCGCGGCACAGACCTTCGGGCCGCCGTCGGCACGCCCGTGCTGGCCCCGTCCGAAGGGATCGTGGTGTTCGCCGGGCCGGTGGGCAGCCGCACGCTCGTGTCCGTCGACCACCCCGGTGGCCTGCGCTCCTCCCTCGAACCGGTCGCGCCTTCGGTCGCGGTGGGCGACCCGGTGGCGCCCGGACAGGTGCTCGGCGTCGTGTCGGGCGGCGGACACTGCTCCGGATGCGTGCATTTCGGCGTTCGCCGCGACGGCCGGTACGTGAATCCGCGCGGCCTCGTGGGCGAGATCCCACGAGCCGTGCTGCTGCCGCTCGGCACCGCATCGGTGCCGGGATCGCTCGGGCGACGATCCGCCGCGGCCGCCCAGCTCAGGCGCGGGGGTGCGCCGCCTGGTACGAGGCGCGCAGGCGCTCGACGGTCACGTGGGTGTAGATCTGGGTCGTGCCGAGGCTGGCGTGCCCGAGCATCTCCTGAACTGCGCGCAGGTCGGCGCCGCCGTCGAGGAGATGGGTGGCCGCCGTGTGACGGAAGGCATGCGGCCCGGCGGGGCCGCCCCCGGGCACCGCCGAGAGCAGCTGGGCCACGAGTTCGTAGACCGCGCGGGTTCCGAGCCGTCCACCGCGGGCGCCGAGGAAGAGGGCCGGCGTCGACGAGTCGCCGGAGCGGCGGGCGAGCAGCAGCGGGCGCGCTCGCGCGAGGTAGTCGGCGAGCGCGAGGTGGGCCGGGCCGCCGAAGGGCACGACGCGTTCTTTCGCGCCCTTGCCGACGACGCGAACGGTGCGGCGGTCGAGATCGAGGTCGTCGAGGTCGATGCCCACGAGTTCGGACACGCGGAGAGCCGAGGCGTAGAGCAGCTCGACGAGGGCGAGGTCGCGCACCGGAACCGGTTCGCCGTCGCCCTCGGTGGCTGCCGCCTGCAGCCCCTCGAGCACGGAGGCCATCGAGTCGCCCGAGAGCACACGAGGGAGAGTGCGATCAGGCCGGGGCGCGCGCATGCGGGTCGCGGCGTCGACCTCGACGAACCCGCTGCGGCGCAGCCACGCCGAGAACGTCTTCACCGAGGCCGCGCGTCGCGCGAGGGTCGACTTCGCGAGCTCCCGCTGGGAGGCTGCCCAGAGCCAGTCCCGGTAGAGCTCGAGCTCGAGTCCGCTCACCTCGGCGACACCGCGCTGCGCGGCGAAGGCGTCGAGATCGGCGAGATCGGAGCCGTAAGACCGCACCGTGTGGTCGGAATACCCTCGTTCGAGCCGCAGGTAGCGCTCGTACTCCGCCCGCGCCTCCGAGATCCTCATGCCCCCAGCATGCCCCGCCCCGCCTCACCAGGCCGCCGCGCCGCGCCCAGCGCCGGCCCGCCGCTGTGTCGTGGAGCCATGCCGGCCGGCCCCGCGACTGGCCTCGCGGACGCGACGCGTCGCCGAAGAGAACGGGACCGCACGGAGTGACTCCCCGCGCTCGACAACTCGACGACGGACCAGCCACGGCGCCTGGCCGGAGTCGCCCACTACGCGTGAGCGAACGGCGGTGTAACGCTAGTCGGTGGGAGGGGGTGGCCTGATGGGAGAAGGCCCGCGCTACCCAGTGAGCGGAAGAGGCTGACTGATGGGCGGCCTCGAGCGAGCGAACGGCGGCGGGCCGCTACTCGGTGGGAGGGAGGAGCTGGCTGATGGAAGAAGACTCGCGCTAAGCGGTAAACGGAAGAGGCCGGCTGATGGGCGGCCTCTGTCGGGAGAAGTCTCGGACTACACGGTAGACGGAAGAGGCCCGCTGATGGGCGGCCTCGGGCGAGCGAACGGCGGTGGACCGCTACTCGGTGGGCGGGAGGGGCTGGCTGATGGGCGGCTGCTGGCGGGAGAAGGCCTCGCGCTGTTCGGGCTCGGAGAGGGCGTACACCCGGTCGACGAACTCGTTGTCGAAGCCGGAGACCACCGGGAAATCGCCGATCGGCACCGTCGAGTGCACGATGCGGTCATCGTAGACATGCACGATGTTGAACGACTGTCCGCCGCCGAGGCCGGTGAGGCGGCCTCGCGCCGCAGCGACGTCCATCGTGTAGCAGGTCGCTGCGGCGACCGAGACCTGCACGCCCGCGAACATGCTCATGGTGGAGTAGTGCAGGTGGCCGCCGAGGATCGCCCGCACGTCGCTGCCCGCGATGACCTCGGCGAGATCGGACTGCCGCTGGAGCTCGAGGATCGGCATCAGCGGAATGGTGGTCGGCACCGGCGGGTGGTGCAGCGCGACGATCGTGCCCTCGGGCGCGGGCTCGGCGAGCTCGGCGCGCAGCCAGTCGAGCTGCGAGGCCGACAGCTCCCCGTGGTGGAAGCCCGGAACGGTCGAGTCGAGCGCGATGACCCGCAGACCGCCGAGCCGGAAGCTCGACACCACGGGTTCGGTCGCCGCCGCCTCGTCGAGGAGCTGGGTGCGAAGCCGGCCCCGGTCGTCGTGATTGCCCATGACCCACAGCACGCGGGCGCCCAGGCGTTCCGCCGCCGGGTCGACGATCGAGCGGATGCGCTGGTAGGCATCGTCTTCGCCCAGGTCGGCGATGTCTCCCGTGAACACCAGGAGTTCGGGGCGCATGCCAGACGCTTCGAGCTGGCGGAGCGCTCGGGTGAGCGTCGCATCCGTGTCGATCGCTCCATGCAGAGGCTTCTTGTCGGCCAGGAAATGGGTGTCGCTGATGTGGACGATCGTGTGCAGGGGCTCGCCGTACTGAGACATGCGTCCCAGTTTCGCAGACTCGCACAGGCACACAGCCCGGCGTGCGCCAACGCCGGCCGAACAGTTTCGGAATCGTGGGAGACATCACGAGCGCCGCCATCCCGTCGGAGACTCCGTCACCGCACCCTCCAGCGACAGCGCGCCCAGCGTGACCGCCACCGACCGCGACGACATCCCGCTGATCTTCGCCAGCTCCGCGACCGTCCGAGCCGATCGCCGGCTCAGCGCATCGAGCACCCGTGTGAAGTCGGCACCTCGCTCCGGCGGTTGTTCCGCCCAGGATCGCTCGACGAGATCGGAGGGACCGAGCACGAGTTCGACGACATCCGCCGCCGAGGTGACGCACACGGCATCGAACTCCCGCAGCAGCCGATGGCAACCCGCCGAGGTGACGCTCGTGACCGGGCCGGGAACCGCTCCGAGCGGACGGCCCAGCGCTGCCGCATGGCCCGCGGTATTGAGCGAACCGGACCGCCGGCCCGCCTCGACCACCACGGTGGCGTCGCTGGCGGCCGCGATCAGCCGGTTGCGCTGGCAGAACCGTACGATATAGTTGTGAGTGAAAATGTCAAGCGCGCGGCCATTTATGCCCGCCAGTCTGAGGACGTGGCCGAGGGCATCGACCGCCAAGTGTCCCGCACCCGCAAGCTGATTGAAGCCCGCGGCTGGACCGTAGCCGGAGACTATCGAGACAACGACACCAGCGCCAGCAAAGACCGCAGCATCGGTACGCGCTGGGCCGCGATGCTGGCAGACGCCGAGGCCGGGAAGTTCGATGTTGTCGTAGCCGTGGACATTGACCGGCTCCTCCGGTCGATGCCTGACCTGGTATCCCTCACGGCTACCGGGGTAGCAGTGCTGACCGTGGACGGAGAGATTGACCTCACCACAGCAGACGGCGAATTCAGGGCAACGATGCTGACCGGTATTGCCCGCTTCGAGACTCGCCGGAAGGGTGAGCGCCAGAAGCGCGCCAACGACGCCCGGGTGGCTCAGGGCAAGCCGGTCCCCGGGCGGAGGCGCTACGGCTATGAATCCGACAACATGACGCCTCGCGAGGATGAGGCAAAGTTGGTCCGTTGGGCCTTCGACCAGATCAAGGCCGGTGGCTCGATTCGGAGCACGGCAATCACCATGAACATTCGCCCGGTGCGACTCCGCGAAATGCTGACCAATGCCGCCTACAAGGGCATGGTCAAGCACAAGGGTGTATTCCTGCCGTCCACCGCGGTCACTCCCCTGGTGCCCGGAGACCTCTTCGATGAGGTCGGCGCGATCCTGACTGACCCAGCCCGGAAGACCTCACCCGGCTCAGCCGTCAAGTGGGTTGCCACCGGCATTGCCACGTGCGGAGTGTGCGGTGCCAAGCTCCAGCACACCAACGGCTATATCTGTAGCGCCGCCACGAATCACGTCTACATCACTTCCTCCGTACTCGATGCCCGGATTGCGGAAGAGGTTTTCATGTGGGTTGTCGAGCATCCCGAGGCCGAGGAGAACGCGGTTAGTGCTGACCTGACAGCGCTCCTCAGTGAGTCAGCCGCCATCGCCCGCCAGCGTGCGCAGGTGCAGGAGGTGGCGATGATGGACGGCGCGGATATGGCGCTCATCCGGAAGCAACTTGGGGACATCAGCAAACGCGCGGATGCCATCCAACAACGGATCAATGCCGAGCGCGCAGCCGCCAGCCGAGGGGGACTCGTGGAGGCCGTGCGCGGCGAATGGTGGGCGCTCAGGGATGAGCGTCCGTGGGGGCCGGAGGAGGAGGAAGCGCTGGCAGCGTGGCCCGCCTACTGGTCAGCATTGGGCCTGGACAAGCAACGCGAGGCTGTGCGCTCCACGTTCCGAATCATCGTGAATAAGGGCCGGAACAACTTCGAACGAGTGGTGTTCGAAGAGGTCTAGGCCCTGGAGTTCGCTGCGGTCTGGAAGAGGTCCGCGGCCATCAATTCCGCATTGGCCTCTAGTCGCAGCTCGCGCGCTTTTGCTTCGCAGTCCTCCGCGGTGAAGTCTCGGAGCTTCTTCCACTTGCCACCGACTTTGACGGACTGGTCCAGGAAGGCGTCGGCTTCCGCGAGGAGGTCACGGGCAGGTTGCCCTTTCGGGGATGGGCGGGGCGGCATCACCACGCCAATCAGCGGCTCGGGGTCGGGTGTGGGCTTGGGGTCAGGATTCGATTTCGTCATGTCCAAAGCGTTGCATCGAAATTAGTTGACAATCAATCAGTTTATATAATAGTTTGATTGATTCTCAGCAAACTGCCAGCCACGGGAACGCGGCGGAAAAGCCGGTTGTTGTACATGGATTTTGCTAACTTCCCGCTCAGGGACAGGTGTGACAGAGGTTTCCATCTCCGAAGTCATCTCGGAAGTGGACCCCTGAGGGGCCTCACTGTGTCACTAGATCTGGTGACGGTTTATATAAACGTCACTAGACCACTCCCTATCTCGGAAGTCATCTCGCTAGTTCGAGTAGCGCCCATGTGTCTTTCTCGTCACCGGGCACCAGGATTGCGGTGTCCGGAGCGGTCCACTTCCTCCACTTCCGGTTCCAGGCCTGATAGCCCTTGTCCCGGCTGTCGGCCTTGGGGTGTCCCGCGGCGCGCTGTGCCTCCGCCTTGGTGTGCGTGAGCCGATCGGAGAAGAGGTCCCGGAGGCTAACTAGGTCCGGGTCCGCATCCGGCTCTGACATCGTGACCACGGCGCTTCCGTTGTGGTCGATCAGGTGGAAGCCTTCGAGCTTGAGCGGTGCTCCATCCTTTTGCTTGCCGTCCTGTCCAATCTCGGTGGTGAGGTAGAAGTCCTCACCCTTGCCGGATTTGGCAACGATCACCGTGTCAGCGTTGGACCGAATGACCGAGGAGCCACGAACACCACCAGCACCCTTGTTCACGTGATGCACCAGGATCACCGTTGAGCCGTCCTTGTGGTCCCTGAGTTGCTTGGCGACTCGGAAGACCTTGGCGACCTGGGCCGCGTCATTCTCATTGTCGATCGCGGCTAGCTGACTGAACGTGTCAAGGATGATGAGGTCCGGCTGGAGGTCATCAAGCACAGCCTCAAGAGCCTTGAGGCTGGCTGGATCGGAGAGGTTCACTCCGGCCTCCACGTAGTTGATTGCGCCGGATGCCGGGGTGATGTGGTGGTAGGAGTCCCACGCACGAATCCGGTTGCCGAAAGCGGACGCACCCTCGGCCACCACATACAGGACCGTGCCCTTGGACACCTGCCGATGGAAGAAAGGCAGGCCGGTTGCCACGCATCGAGAGAAGTGGATCGATGTAAAGGTCTTACCGATGCCTGCCTCTCCAGCGAACACGGCAACCGTGCCCTTCTGGATCAGGCCCTCGATCCACCACTTCGGCGCGGGGCGGTCCAGGACATCCGACTCTGGCACAAGGAGGATGGCCTCCTCTTTGACACCCTCATGGCGGCGCTTGGCCTCTTCCAGCACATAGAGCTTCTTAACCTGAGCCTTGATCGCCCCCTCAAGATCAGCGGCATCGAGAGCCGCCACATCTTCGCGCAGCTTCTCCAGGTTCTCCTCAGTCGTTGCGGCCTCAACCTCCTCCTGCGTCGCCATCGCGCTGGCTGTCCACTCGGGAGAGGTGTAGTCCACCTTCTTCCCGCTGGCCCGCTGGCTGGCCGCCCACTCCAGCGCGCGGCGGTGGATGTCCACGTTCAGGGCCTCGACTTCCTCATCCGGCTCAGTCATGTAGATCAGCCTCCGCCAGCGTCAGGAGCCAACCGGCCACCACTTGTTCTAGGGCCTGGTCAATCTCGGTGGCGCTCACTCGGAGTCACCGCCGATGACGAACCAACGGCCCGTGTCGTCCATGTCCACCGGGACCGCTCCGAGCCAGACAGCTTCATAGAGTTCCGCATCTTGCACGACGTACTGGGGAAGGTGGGACTCAGCCACCTCCGTCTTGTAATCGTGAATCCACGCCCCGCCATCGGTCAGGTCCATCGCGAACACGGGGGCCGGGACGTTCTCGCTCCCGCGGGCGTCGGGGTGCATGTCACGGAAGACACCTACCCCGATGATCTGGTGCGCCTCCCAACCGTCTCGGAGTTGAAAGATGCCTACCAGGGGTCGAGTGACCTCCTGATAGTCAGTTAGTACATATGCCACGATGGCCTCTTCTCTGCCGGACATTTGCCGGTAATCCAATGGTCGGGCCGGAGGGCAGGGGCTATTTGGCTGACTAAGCCAGTCCCGCAAAGTGTCAAGGTCGGACAGCCCCGGAATCCCGGGCTTCTCAGGGATTCGAGAGTGGGCCAGAGGTCAGGGAAAACTGTCTTCGATCTGAATCTCAGTGGTAGTCGCCAGTAGTCACGAATGACTAGTGACTAGTGGAGTGACTACTGGCCGAGGGGTCCCACTTCCTTATAAACAAAGGGATGCAGGGACTTGTCACTGGTCCAGTAGTCACACAGTGCACACCCAAGGGGTGCAGTGCACAACTATGTGACTAGTGACTACTACCGTGCTGGTGGTGGTGTCCGGAGGCTCCGAAAAAAATCCCCGAGCACTTCGGGATTCGTAGCGATCCGCACCACCACTAGGGATTAGACCTTCCGGGGTGCGGGGTCACCCAAATCAGGGTTTCGAGATTCACTCACCCTGAATATATGACACACAACCTGACAGGCCAGAGCTTCGGGCATCTCGTGGTGATCGAGCGCGCGCCTAACAAGATAGGTCCGAACGGAAAGCCCCGTTCGATGTGGCTGTGCCAGTGCGACCTCTGCGGGAACGTCAAGCCGGTCCTCACGGACTCCCTGGTGTGGAACCGACAGCGCTCGTGTGGATGCCAGAAGGCCCAAGCCGCTCTGATGCCCGGCTACGTCCGCATGCACCAGCGGGTGCGCGAGGCCAATGGGCATGCGACAGGCTACCGCTGTGTGGACTGTGGTGAGCAGGCTCAAGAGTGGAGCTACGACGGCACGGACCCCGATGAGGTGCGAGGCGTCCACGGCCTACATGTCCTGCCCTACTCGCTCAAGCTCGCCCACTACGAGCCGCGTTGCGTCAAGTGCCATCGAAACTTCGACTCTCCACTCAAGGCGGGTGAGTCATGACGACACGAGTTGACCTCACGCTCTGCAACTGCGGAACCGGAAGCGTCTACGCCCGGTCCATGTGCTTCCGGTGCTACAAGGCGTGGTGGCGCGTGAACACCACTGCGCCCTTGATCCACGGGAAGCGATCAACATACGGCCTTAGAGGCTGTCGATGTGCGCTCTGCTCCGCAGCCGAAAAGGCCTACAGGTCGAGGGTCAACTCATGACCGAACACATCGAGTTCGACCGGCGAGGCAAGCGCGTGAGGCCGGGCGGTCGAGAGGCGTACAACTTCGCCGGATGCCGGTGCGAGGAGTGCGTCACCGCGGAGAGCCGACGGCGAGAAGAAGCCAGGAAGAAGAAGTGAGCGCACACCACCGAAAGCACTGGACCACCGCAGACCGCATGCGCTGGCGTCCAGTCATGGAGGCGCTGGTGCGATCGGGTGCGCCGTGCTCACGATGCGGCGTGCCGATTGGCTTAGCACCTTGGGACACTGACCACCTGATCGGGCTGGCTCAAGGCGGACGCAACACAGCAGAGAACCTGTGGCCCGCACACAAGAAGTGCAACCGATCAGATGGCGGGCGTCGAGGTCGAGCGCAACAACTCGGACGATCGCTCAAAGACGATCGAGGTGAGCCAAAATGGTAAATGAAGATGGCTCAACTGGCGTTTTTGAAATATACCGCAGTACCCCCAGCATGGCAACAGAAACATCTTTCTCTCCGGTGAGGATGTTTCAACCTCTCGATTTGGAGGGCTGGGAGGCGCACCGAGACTCGGGAATTTCGCCCCGATTCGCATCCGATTTGAACGGATCGAAACGGAGTCGGCAGGAGTTCCTAGAGGGCGCGCGACTTCTCGGCTTGAACACCCCGCGTAAACCACTACACCCTCAGCAACTCGTAATCAGCGACGCACTCGGAGCGGAACGCGAGGACGGACGCCCCGTCAACTCGACCGTTGGCGTGCTCATCCCGCGCCGGTCGAGTAAGACGACTTCGATTGTCGCCGTCATGTTGGGCCGGTGTGCGATGCGGGAGGAGTACCTAGTTGGCTTCACCCTGGCGACCACCGGAGCCAAGGCCCGCACCCGATTCCGTCAGGACATCGCGGCACCGCTCGCGCGCTTGTACCCGGACCCCGAGACGCGCCCGTTTGTGATTCGCCTTGCCGCGGGTAGTGAGGGCATCTACTGGCCGGAGACAGGCTCCGCGTTTACAGTGCTCACTCCGTCAGGTGATTCGTTCAGATCAGACGCCCTAGATGCGGTGGTGATTGACGAAAGCGGAGAGGCCAGCCCCGAGCTTGGGGAAGACCTCATGGCCGGTGCTCGCGCCACGCAAGACACGCGCCCCGATGGACAGATGGTCATTGCCGGGACAGCGCCCGCCTACCGAGACGGCAACCTCCTGTTCGACACGCTCAAGGACGGACGGGCCGAGGTGCCCCGCGTCGGCATCGTGGAGTACAGCGCTCCCGAGCCGGTCACCGCGGAGGACTACGCCGACTGGGAAGTCATGCGGGAGATGACCCTCAAGGCGCATCCGGGCATCGGGACCTTGACCACGCTGGACACCATCGAGGACCGATGGAGGCAGTACCGCGAACGCCCCCAGTCTTACCTCAGAGAATACTTATCGATTCCTGGCATGGTCGGTCAGGCGGGCCAGCTATTCGACTATGAGCAGTGGATGCTCAACGCCAAGCCGGGCGCGTTCCCAACGCCTCCAGCCAACGCCGCCCTTGCCGTCTCTGTCCACCCTGACCGGCTATCCGCGTCCGCCGTCGTGGCCTGGAGACAGGACAGCAAGGCGTGTGTCCTAGTCATGAAGAATGCACCGGGCATCAACTGGCTAACGGATTACGCGGGCGCGCTAGCTACCAGGAAAAGGGTCCCTATCGTCCACGACAACAAGGGAGAGGTCTTGGTCATCGTGGAACGCCTAAAGCGGCTGAACCCTCGCCCGCTCCTCAAGCCTCGCGGCTATAAGGACGTGCTGACCGCTACGGCCTTGTTCATGACGGAGGTTGAAACGGGCAACGTCCGTCACTGGAATCAGGACGAGCTGAACGCCGGAATCAAGGCCACGGTCAGGCGCTCTCACCGCGGCTCCGTCCTCTTCGGGCGCGCACTCGATGCCGACGACATCACCACCGTTGAGGCCGCAGCCCTCGCACTGCACGCCTACGACGCTCAGCCGGTCAAGCGACCACTCCCCCGCATGATCGCCAGCTAAACCCGGAGCACTTTCGAGGCCCGGACTTCCCCGCCATCTAGGGGCAGTCCGGGCCTCTTTTACGTTTGCGCCCGAATCACCATTCTGAGGAAAAGTCACGCTTGAGAAATGGGGATTTTTCGACGTGCACGCGACCTGAGTAAGGGCGCTACTGACTTTGCAGTCGCGTCTCCCTGGTCCCAAAGCAACGCCCTTAGCCAGGTAGTCCTCTCCGAAATCTTCGGCGCGGACGAGATGGACAAGTACCCCATGACACGGCAAGAAGCCATGTCCATCCCGGCTGTCAGCAAGGCGCGCAACCTCATCGTCTCGACCGTCTGCCGGTTCCCTCTTCGAGCGCTTGACGCCAACGGCCCGCTAGCCAATCAACCCACGTGGCTCTACAGAACCGACACCGAGGTCACCCCGTACGAAAGGCTCGCCGCGGTTCTCGATGACCTAATTTTCTTCGGCTTCTCGCTCCTCGTGGTTGAGCGTGGCGCAGCCGGGCAGATCACCAAGGCCAACTGGTGCCCGATGGAGCAGTGGACCATCACAGACGGTCGAGTCCTAGTGGACTCCAAGGCCGTCCCCGAGGACTCATACCTCCTCATCAATTCCGCCTTTGACGGCCTTCTCAACATCGGAAACCGCACACTCCGCGGTGCCCGCGACATTGAGAACTCCTGGGTTTCCAAGGTCCGCAACCCGATCCCGCTGACGGTCCTACGCCAGGAGTCCGGTGAGTCCATCACCGAGCTTGAACAGGACGAAATCACGGACCTCCTCAGCCAGTGGAGCGTTGCCCGCCGTGACAAGGATGGCGCGCTTGGATTCCTCCCCGCGGGCCTCCAGCTAGAGACTCACGGACTTACGGACCCCGCGCTCCTGATTGAGGGCCGCAACGCGCTCCGTACCGACATCGGTTCATTCCTCAACGTCCCAACGCAGATGTTGGACGGCTCCCTCAGCACCGCGTCACTCACGTATTCGACGCAGGAGGGCACCCGCTCCAAGTGGCTGGACGACCTCCAGTTCTGGCTCCAGCCGATAGAGGCCCGCCTCTCGATGGATGACGCCGTGCCCCGCGGGACCCGCGTCCGCTTCGACCTCACCGAGGCCTACGCCGCACTTCCCAACCCGACCGCAGCCCCGGAGGCCGACTGAGCATGACAGACGTATTTATCGAGGCGGGCACCCTTCTCGCCAACGTAGAAGAGCGCACCGTAAGCGGCCTCTTGGTTCCCTTTGGAGAAGAGGGCAACACCAACCTTGGACGGTTCACGGTCAAGGCCGGAGCCTTCACCCTGCCGCGTGACCCCGAGGTTGTGACCCTCAACGTAGGCCACGACCGGGAAGCCCCGGTAGGCCGCGCTGTCCTCCTAGCGGAGCAGGAAGACGGCATCCACGCCACATTCAAGTTCGCCAACACGGAAGAGGCAGACGAAGCCCTAGAGGCCTTCGCCAACGGCACCCGCTCCAAGTTGAGCGTAGAAGCCAAGGGCATTGTCCTCCGCGCCGGTCAGGCACTCGCGGGCCGCATCTTCGGAGCCGCCGTAGTCGAGAAGGGCGCATTCCCTAGCGCCACTCTCCTAGCCGCCGATGCCGGGGAACTCCCCGAGGCGGACGCATCGCCGGCCCCTCTCCAACCCGTAGATGGCGACCTCGCAATCGAGGCCTCCGAGATGCCCGAAACCGTCACCGTCCACGCGGGCGACAGCACCACCCAATTCACACCCGACACCGAAAGTGAGGACGCCCCCGTGGCTCTCCCCAACACTCTGACCGCTGGTGCGGTCAAGACAGAAGAGCGCGGTTTAGGCCTCGCTGAACTAAACACCCTCTATGCTCAGCGCGCCTCTGGCCTCATGTCAGATTCCGACTTCGCCGCGCGGCTCAACGGTCAGAACGGCGCAACCCTGTTCGCCGCTCTCTCCGATGTCAAGTACGACGGAGCCGGTGGCATCGCCAACACCATTACCGGCCCGGGCGCGCCTCAGTGGCTTGGTGAGATTTGGTCCGCTACGACGTATCGGCAGCAGGTACTCCCCCTCTTCAACCACAAGGACCTCACCTCCCTTACCTTCGCCGGATTCAAGTGGACTCAGAAGCCCTCAGCTGGAGGTGCTGACTGGCCGGGCAACAAAAGCAACGTACCTTCCAACACCCTGACCGTTGCTCCCGTCACCGGTTCGGCTGTCCGCTACGCCATCGGTCACGACATCGCACGCGAGTTCGTGGACTTCCCGGTAGAGGGTTTCTTCGAGTCCTACGCCGCAGCCGTGACGGAGGACTACTCCCGGTGGGCAGATGGCAAGGTTGCCGCCGCAGCCATCGCCGGAGCTACCGCGCTCGCTGGTGACGCTCTCACCACCCTTCCGGGCGCAACGGGTCAGACCATCGGTTCGGCTATGTCCGCAATCATCGACGGAGCCGTAGCCATCTCGGTTACCGGTACCCTTCCCAACTTCGCACTGGTCCACCCAACGCTTTACAAGCAACTCTTGAAGACCCCGAGCAACAACGTTCTTGGATACCTTTCCGCAGCCCTAGGCCTAGAGGACGGCGAGCTTGGTGGATTCACCATCCGTCCCTCCGCATCGCTCGCAACCGGCAAGGTCCTGGTCGGTGCCCGTGAGGCCGTCACGGTCTTCGAGCTCCCCGGAGCTCCAGTCCGCATCGACGCTCTCGACCTGGCCCGCGGTGGTGTTGACAAGGCAGCTTTCGGCTACCTCGCCGTCAATGTCAACGACGCCGCAGCCCTCCAGCTGGTCACCGCGGCAACCGCGTAGCTGACCTAGGCGGCGCGGGGGCTCTTCCTCAATTCTCACCCCGCGCCGCCGCCCTCATTCACCAGGAGGTGACACCAATGGCATTCGAGATGTTCTACGACCCCGAGTATCACGGGTGGCTCACCAACGCCGAGATTCGCGACCTCTGGGAAGACTGCCCGGATGATGACGACCTCCTAGACATGCTGAACGATTCGGCAATCAAGCAGTGCGAGGCATACGCCCCGGTGCTCAAGCCGACCACCACGGACGACGGAATCACGTACTTCCCAAGTGTTCCGCAGAACTACCGCCTTGCGCAGCTTGCACAAGTCAAGGACCTCTACAACTCCAGCCGGGCTAACCCATCTGGAGACTTCGGGACTGGTGAGTTCACCATCACACCCTTTCCCATGACGTGGCGCGTCCAGGCGCTCCTGCGTCCAAAGCGCGGAAGGCCACTGGTCGCATGACATCACTACGCCAGCAGCTAGCCGACATGCTCAAGCCCCTTCTGCCTGGCAACTACCGGTACGTCACCAGTGAAAGGGACCCCGGTGTGCTCTCCGCGCCAACGGTCTTCATTCGCCAGCGGCGTATTGAGCCGGACCCCCGCATTGTCACGGGGTCCCATCTGGTCACCTTCGCCGTCACCATCGCGACCCCGCTTTCCGGTGTCGACGAGAAGGCGGAGGACGACCTGGACGAGCACACCGGGACGCTTTTAGCGGCTCTGGATGCGCTGCCTTACATCTCCTGGAGCACTGCCGATAAAGCCGTCTACACGGACACCGGCATCTCCTATGACATCGCCCTCACCATTGTCACCAGAAAGGACGCGTAGCCCGTGTCAATCATCCAACTCACCCCACTCATCCTCAAGGATGCGGTCCTCCAGATCGGAGCCGACCAGTACGAAAAGGCCATTTCCAACGTGACCTTCACGCCGTCCGCAAACGCCATTACGTGGAGCGGAGTCTCCGGCACCTTCACGGATACATCCGTTGCCACCTGGACCGCCTCAATTAGCTTTGTCCAAGACTGGGACACGGCGGGGTCGCTGAGCGCGTACCTGTTCAACAACGAAGGCGCGACCGTCGCCGCAGTCTTCCGCCCTCGCAACGGCACCGGTCCCAGCTTCTCCGTCAATCTCATCATCACGCCGGGCGCGATCGGCGGAGCGGGCAACGCGACCGCTGAGGCCACCGTCACGCTCGGAATAACGGGCAAGCCCGTCCTCGTCGCCGGTACGCCAGTCATTCCAACCGTCTCCGCCGCGACTCCCGCAACGGGAGGCATCGCTGGAGGAACCCTCGTCAAGATCACCGGGTCCAAGTTCATCGGTGCGGTTTCCGTTCAGTTCGGCACAACCAACGCGACTTCCTTCTTTGTGGAATCGGACTCGGTTATCTACGCGACAAGCCCTGCTCAGGCCGCTGGCTCCAAGCCGGTCAAGGTCACCAATGGGACTGGCCAATCCACGACCACTGCCGCCTATTCGTACGCGTAAATCAACCTCCCGGCGCGGTGACCGTGTGTACCTCTGGCCGCGCCGGGACCCCTCTCCTTGGAGCCATCTTGTTGCGCATTGACGCCCGCTCATCCCGAGAATTGCAAGCCGCTATTCTCGGCGTCCGCCGCGCCCGCAAGGAGTTCCAGGCCGATATTCGCAAGTGGTCCAAAGACCTGATTGCCCCGGAGTGGAACAAGGGACTAGCGGAGCATGCCAGCACCCGCCTAGAGCACAAGGCGCTAGTTGCCAGTTCTCGAGTGTCAGTGTCAAACCAGAACATCAAGCTGAAATCCGCCAGCCTCCAAGGCAAGCTCTCCGGTGGTCTCAAGCCCGCTGACACCTGGTACGCGATCGAGTACGGCGCGGATGTAGCAAAGAAGACGACCTACGAGGCCACCAGCAAGAACGGAAAGAAGTACTCCGTGACTCGACGCACTAGCGCACAGCTACGCCCACGCCGCCGCGGAGGCTACGTCATTGAGCCGACGGTGACGGACCTATTGCCCCGCATTGCATCTCTCTGGGTTCAGACTGTCATCCGCCGATTCATGGACGGCATTGAGGGGAAGAGCTAGTGGCTGGATTCAGCATTGACATCTTCTCGAACGTTCGTGACGTTCAGCGCGGAGCCGGGGATGTTGAGGACGCCTTCGAGAAGGTCGCGGACTCACTCGACGACGTAACCAGGGCCTCCGACAAGACCGGCGACATGCTCGGGGACTCGATCAAGGACGGTTCGAAAGAGGGCACCGCCGCGCTCGACAAGCTAGAACGCTCCTTCAAGGACATTGCCGACACCGCGAAACGCGAAGGCTCAGATGCAGGCGACTCAATCGGCAGGGGCGTCAAGAAGGGTTCAGCCGAGGCTTCGGAGAGCGTGAAAACGTTCAAGGAGGAGGCCCGGCAGAACGCGGACGAGGTTGCTTCGAGCTTCGACGGTTCGGCGCAGTCCATCGCGGACGGCTTCCAGTCAGTCGCAGCGACCGCGTTTTCAGGGTTCGGCCCTGCCGGTGTCATTGCCGGTTACGCAGCCGCCGCAGGAATCGGTCTGGTGAGTTCCGCCTTCGACCAGGCAGGTACGAATAGCGAGGCCTTCCAGGCCAAGGTGTCCGCGCTCGCTAGCGAGCTAATCGAGACAGGCAAGGAGGGCGAGGTCAGTCTCGACTTCATCGGCCAGCGGCTTCAGGATCTCGCAACCGGCGCAAACGATGGAGAGGCCAGCCTGAAGGACCTCCGAAAGGCCGCAGACAATTCCGGCTCTTCATTCAAGGATCTAACCGACGCCTACGCGGGCAACTCCAAAGGCCTCGATGACCTGATTCAGCGGGGCAAGGACCTCCAGCGATCAATGGAGGATGAGCTTCACGGGCTAGACAACAGCACAGACGCCGGGTCCAAGCGAACGAAGCAACTAACTGAGCAGATCAACGCTCAGATTGACTACAACAACTATCTTTCACAGTCGAAAACCGCCGCTGACGAGGCAGCCAAGGCCGAACAGAACTTTGCCGATGCGGGCGGATACGCCATCAAAGCTCAGTCGGAAGCGCTTGACGAGTACGCGACCAAAACGCAAGACGCACTCACCGAGACCGGCGAAGCGTGGGAGGACTACACCCACGACGGCATAGTCAGCCTGGACGAATACAACGCGGCGATCGAAAAGCAGGTGCAGGCGATTGCCGCCTACCAGGAGAACATGGTGCAGGCGTCGGCAACCCTCTCGGAGGAGGCGCTGAACTACATTCGCTCGCTAGGCCCCGAAGCCGCCCCGCTCCTTCAGGCGTACGTAGACGCGCCGCTTGAACAGAAGCAGCGCACAGCGGCGAACTGGGGTGTCCTGGGTGCGGCAGCAGCCGACAGTTACACCGCGAATCTGAAGGCGCAGATCCCGTCGGAGATTCAGGGACCGGCCATCAAGGTTTCCGGCGACTTCAGTGACTTTGAGTGGCAACTTGCACAGTTCACCCAGAAGACCTACAACGTGGGCGTTGGCGTGCTCCTCCGCCCGGGAAGCCCAACCGACTAATGACAGTGACGATCACGAGTAGTTCCGGCGATGCCACCAGCCCTCCCCTTGTGCTCGGGTACTCCTGGACCCACGAAGTCCGCAACATCGTGCACCCGCTCCTGAATACCGCTCAGCCCGCAGTGACGCTGCGTACTGGCGGAGCGAAGAGAGGAACGTTGCGCCTGTTCTACCTCAATGAGGCAGACGCACTCTTCGCAGCGCAAATGCACACCGGCCTAGCCGCTTTCACAATCCTTGACTCCGATCACCCGGCGCTCGCGATGCGCTACGCCGTTGTTGGGTCCGTGTCTGTCGAACTCGACCCAAGCACCATGCGCCGCTGGGTTGTGTCCGTGGACTTCCAGGAGACCGCGCTGGTGGTGGTGCCGCTGTGATCGGCGCGGCAGAGATCACTAGCCATTCGTGCGAGGCGACCCTACTCGGTGGCTCATTCCCGGCAGTCGCACGCCCGACGACTGCCCGCATCACCCTCGATGAGTCATGGTCACCCTACGGCCAGGCAACGCTTCAGTTTCCCACTACGGACATAACGGACTTTGCCGGGGTCAACCCGGCCTCCACGCTCCGATCGATGACACTCCGCCTGCGCACGAGCTACGGCGCTACTACACCGTCCGGCTGGAAGCCGTGGAACTCGCCCGGACCCTTCCGTGAGGTGGTCCGCGATTTCAGCGGCATGCTCATTCGCTCACGCTCAATCGACCCACAGACCGGTCTTACCACGGTCACCCTCGCGACAAGGGATGCGAAGCTCCACGATCATGCCCACATGTCCGCGACCACACCCGAATTGTTTGCGCCAACCGGCTACACCACGGCCCCGCAAATCGTGAACTGGGTGCTTGGTTATATCGGAGAATCACTCGGTGAGGTCTCGGGCGTGGCAGCAGGCTCCACCTTCGTCCGCGCAGACAATCCATGGCGCACCGGGACAACCGCGTGGGACTTCATTTCCCCACTCGTGCAGAAGCTCGGGCTACGCCTCTGGTGCGACGAGACCGGCCTCTGGCACTTGCGCGAGAACACACTACCCACTGCCGAGTCCGCAACCTTCAGCGGGGCGTCCACGCTCATACAGGCCGTCGACACGATCGACATGGAGTCAACCGTGGTCGAGTCAGTGCTCGTGATCTACGAGTGGACCGACTCCAGCGGAGTTCAACACCGGTCATACGACGCGGCGAGCAAGCCCGGCTCTTCTCGGCTCCCTCTCGTTGTGACCTACAACCGGCCCTTCCCGGGGGCTGGCGCAGCCGCTCGAATCCTCTCCGAACGCCTCCGGCGCACGCGCGCCGTGCCGATCACGGCGGTCTCGGATTACCGGCTAGGCCCCGGGACGCCAATCTCACTCATCGACGTACCCAACAGTCCAAACTTGACGGGCTCAGTCCGTTCGGTCACGTGGAACTTCCCCGAAGACGAGATGCAGCTGGAGACTCGCGATATTCAAGAGTGACGCGTGGCCGGTCGCTCTCTAGTCGACAGTAGCTACGTTGTCGCGCTTGACCTTGCGAATGGCTTTCGCGCGAGCGGCGTATGCCCGACTAGATCGGGTGGTCCAGATATTTCCGAACATGATCAGTATTGACAGGGTCAACGTGGCGGCGATGGGCAACGGGGCGATGCCAGCGATTACATTCTCTGGGACCTGCAGTGAGCCAAGGATGAATGGCGTAACTATGACCGCCGCAATCAATCCAAGACCAAGCGGATAGCGCCAATACAGCGATGCTTTGTGGTCGCGCTTCTCCAGTTCCCCTGCGTGGTTTAGCGACACGTCGGCTAGCGGCGAAACTATGGAAACTTCGGGCTTCCCATCGACGATAAGGCGAAAGGTCATCGCGGTGTCACGACGAATAAGGGACGGCTGAATAACAATCCGATCGGTCCCCACCTCGTGCTTAACCAATTCCGCGTTTACCGCCGACACGCTTGCGTATTGGCCAAGCACAACGGCTCCCAGCGAAATCACCATTGGCGATCCTGCGTCAAACGCGTCGGACCGCACGTCCGCTGTACCGACTGACCAGATCCGAAAATTCAACGTGTACGGTTCCGCCACTGGATGGCCATCGATCTCCACTTTCAGGCGACCTGCCAATGGGGAGGGAGCAACCGGCGTGAGAGATTGACTTGAGTAGTCGTACCAAAGCTCATGGCGCGGAGTTTGACGCCTGTAGATCGCAAGAGGAATAACGATGGCGGCGATCACGCCCGCAGCGCTGAGGATGATTGTCACGACGAATTCCACGATGCCCCCTTGGTGGAGAGCATAGCTGTGCGGCTAGACGGATTCGGGCTCCGCCCCTACCCTCGTTATTGGGCCGGGGGGCTCGCTTTTCCTAACCACGGCAGCGTGCTCCCTTGCTTATTGAATGCACAAGGGCCGGAGAGTCTACCTCCGGCCCTTGCACTTCCCGCGGATCAAGCTACGAGAGCTATACTCCGAATAGTTCCTATCGGGAATGCACCCCTACGGGGCTGCGAAGCGGATGATGGTCTAGATCATCTCGCCCCGGCGGGGACGCCACCTGTAGCTAGGCTTCACGTGGGCGTCCCCGATTCTCTACCTAGGCATCGCCGTTCTCCATTCGTGCCTTATCCGCCACGAGGCGTTCCGCAGCCTCGCGAGATATGAATTCATCGTCATCCTGGACGATCAAGCCCTTTTCGGTCGCGCGGGCGATGGCGTTGTTGAGCGCGTTTCGAGGGTTGGTCCACGTTTCCGGGAATCCGTAGGTGTTCTCAAACGCCGTAAAAATTTCGTCTCGCGTGAGCGGGACGTCCGCTTCCTTCACCACGTCGGCCACCATCTCGGTCGAGCGAATCCGCTTCCGCGAGGACTGCCCACCGAGAACGACCACGCCGTCGGCCTCCTGTCGGACCTGGCCGAGGCCCCGTACGACGTCCGCTTCGATGAATCCCTGGATCGACGGGAAGAAGGTCACGTCAGGGTCCGGTGCCTCGTCGAGTGCCTGAGCGTTGACGCGGATGTTCGACAGGTTGACAAGGCGCACCTGGGCGGCGTGGAGCTTCTGCTTCAGACCGTCCACTTCTTCTTGCGTGACCGCGATCTGACGGTCAAGCTCTTCGTAGTTCACGAGTGACGTCATATGGGAACCCTACCATGCGATGGGTGAGATGGACCCTTAATTCCCTCAAATGGGTCGGATATGTGTCAATACGGATGGGTACCCACTCGTCTCAGCTAAGGCGAAGACTCATAAACGTTGCCCCGACAAATACCGCCACTAACACAAATTGATTTTCTGGTGCAGGAAGCGCCACTTCGTCGGCGCCGAGCCGCAGGGAAGCTCGGACACGATCGCTCCGGTGGCCTCGACCCGGAGGAGCAGGTCGTGGTGGGCGGCCGGATAGAGGCGGTCGACTCCCCCGGCGAGGAAGGCGACCGTCGTTTCGCGGCTCGCCAGTGCCGCCCGATGCGCCATGCCGTCGATTCCATAGGCCGCTCCCGAGAACACGGCGAAGCCACGGTCGGAGAGTCCCGAGGCGAGCTCGGTGGCGACGTGCTCACCGTAGGTGGTGGCGTCGCGGGAACCGACGATCGCGATCGATCCGGCCGCGTGCGAGAGCTCCCGGGCATCACCGCGTACCCAGAGCGCCAGCGGAGCGTGGGCGCCGAGCCCGTCGAAGCCTCGAGGCCATTCGGCGTCACCCGGGGTCACCAGGCGCGCGCGGCAGTTCGCCGCGCTGCGGAATGCGGCGACCGCAAGGCGCGACGAGAGCCGCGGCCGCCACCGTTCCACGCCTGCAGCGAGATCAGCCTCGGAAACGACGGCCCGGTACTCCTCCCCCAACGCACGCCACCACTCTCGGGGGGTGCGCTGCTCGAGCAGCATCGACAGCGCCTGGTCGGCCCCGAGGGCCGCCACGACGACGCCCGCCACCGCGTCACCGGGCTCCGCCAGCGCCGACCACGTGGCGGTCGCGAACAATCGCGCCACAGCGTCGTCGTCGAGATCGCTCGTCGGAGAATCTCCGACTCGTGCTCCCCCGGCTGTGGTCGCACCTCCCGTCGCCGGAGCCGCAGGGCCCTCGGGCGTCGGCCCACGACCCAGCGAGCGCCTGGCCGACGCCAGAGCTCCGACCGCACCCGGCGACGTGACGTCGGCCGAATTCGGCGCAGCAGCGCTGTTCGTGATCGATCCGTCAGCATGGCTCGTGCCCGATACAGCGGCGCCGGCCGGGCTCGACGCGGAAGCCCCGGCCAGGGGCGGAGAGGAAGCGCCGGCCGGTTTCGGCACAGAAGCGGCCCCCTGGTCCGGCAGGGTTGCGACGGCGGGCGCGGGTGGGCGGCGGCGGGCCGGGCCGCGGGCGCTTCCGCGGGCCGCGATGCTGACGGATTCGACCAGCTCGCGCACCAGGCGCCGGTCGAGCTCGTAGACGCTCATGCGGCCACCGACCGTCTCAGGTAGAGGGCCCAGCCGATGTGATCGGCCGTCGGCGCCGCATCCCCGCCGTCGAGGTCGGCGATGGTCCAGGCCACGCGCAGCACCCGGTCGTAGCCGCGCATCGTGAGGGAACCCCGCTCGAGCGCACGGTCGATCGAGGCGACCGTGGCCGGCGGAAGACGACGCGCCCCCGAGCGGAACCAGGCGCCGGGCACTTCGGCATTCGTCTTCCACGGTGTGCCGGTGAGCCGATGCCGTGCCACCGCTCGGGCGTTCTCAACCCGGGCGCGCGCCACGGCCGTGCTCGGGCGCTCGGTCGTGTCGCCGGTGAGGCGCATCTCGGCGGTCGTGACCCGATTGACCCGCAGCTGCAGGTCGACGCGGTCGAGCAACGGCCCTGACAGACGCGCGAGATAACGACGGCGCGCCATCGGTGTGCAGGTGCACGCGATGTCGCTCGTGCCGAACTGGCCGCACGGACAGGGGTTCGCCGCCATCACGAGCTGGAATCGGCCGGGGAAGTGCGCGATCGCGTTAGCCCGGTGGATCGTGATGGTTCCGGACTCGAGCGGCTGCCGCAGGGTGTCCAGCACCGAGCTGGGGAACTCCGGAGCCTCGTCGAGGAAGAGCACACCGAACGCCGCCCGCGCTGCCGCTCCCGGCCGGATGAGCTTCGAGCCCCCACCCACCAGCGCCGCGGCCGAGGAGGTGTGGTGGGGGCTCTCCCACGGCGGCCGCACGACGAGACCGCTGAGCGGGCGCCCGGCCAGCGACGAGACGGAAGTGGCCATGAGCGCCTGTTCCGGGTCGAGGTCGGGCAGGAGCCCCGGAAGCCGCTGGGCGAGCATCGTCTTGCCGGCGCCGGGCGGCCCGAGCAGGAAGAGGTGATGCCCACCCGCAGCGGCGACCACCAACGACTCCACCGCGTCGGGGTTGCCGGCGACATCGGCCAGGTCTCCGGCCGACTCCGCGAGCGGCACGGCCACGGGCTGCAGCAGCGGCTCGACGGGCACCGGTTCGAGTTCTGCACCGTGGTGGATGAGCGCATCGCGCAACGATCGCACCGTCACGACCTCGACGCCCGGAACAAGCCGAGCCTCGTCTTCGTTGCCGCGCGGCACCACGAAGCGCGTGTAGCCCGCCTGGCGCGCCGCCACGATCGCGGGAAGCACCCCGCTCATCGGGCGCACCCGCCCGTCGAGGCTCAACTCGCCGAGGTGCACCACGGTGGCGATGTTCTCGGCGGAGACGCCGCCGTCGGCCGCGAGCACCGCGACGGCGATCGCCAGGTCGTAGGCCGAACCGTGCTTCGGGAGCGAGGCCGGCGAGAGGTTGACGACGATCTTCTTGGCCGGCAATGCGCATCCGTCGTTCGCGGCCGCCGCCTTCACGCGGTCTTTCGCGTCGGACAACGCGGTGTCGGGCAGCCCGATGATCTGGAAGCCGGGAATGGCGCTCGCGATGTGGGCCTCGACCTCCACCACCGCACCGGTCATGCCGAGCAGCGCCACCGAGAGAGTGCGCGCGACCATCAGCTCACCGCCCGCAGGTGCTGGATGGCGGGCACACCGCCGGGCGGGCACAGGATGCCGATCACGTCGACGCGGACTGGCGGCCGTCGACGAGCTTCGCCGGCATCGGCGTGCGCCGTGACCCACGCCGCCGAGAGCAGATGCAGGCGCTTCAGCTTCGCCGGGGTGATGGCCTCGAACGGGTGCCCGAAGGCATCCGTCGTTCGCGTCTTCACCTCGACGACGACCACCGTGCCGTCGTGATGCGCCACGATGTCGATCTCGCCGAGCGGGCACCGCCAGTTGCGCGCCACCACCCGGAACCCGGCCACCTCGAGAAAGGCCGCCGCGAGGTCTTCACCCCGGCGGCCCAGTGCGTCTTTCGCCTTCATCACTACCTCCGCGACCAGCGTGCGGGAGGCGGGCGGGCAGTGCGGCCCGGAGCGGCGATCTGTGGAGAACTAGCGCGCAGCCGCGGGGTGTGGAGAAGTGCTACTCGTCGAGCGCGAGCTCTTTCGGGAGCTCGAAGTCCTTGCTCGAGAGCTCCTCGACGTTGACGTCTTTGAAGGTCAGCACCCGCACCGACTTCACGAAGCGGTCGGAGCGATAGACGTCCCACACCCACACGTCGTTCATGGTGAGTTCGAAGTAGAAGTCGTGCTCGGTGTCACGACGGTTGAGTTCGACCTCGTTGGCGAGGTAGAAGCGACGCTCGGTCTCGATCACGTACTTGAACTGCGAGACCACGTCGCGATACTCGCGGTAGAGGGCCAGCTCGACCTCTCGGTCGTAGTCTTCGAATTCGTCTTCGTCCATCGTGTGTCCAGTCTAGGCTGCGGATTCATCCGCCGAGTCCGCCACGGGCGAACCTCCGGGCGAACCGGCAGGGGCACCGATGCACTCGCCGCCGGCGACGATGTTGGTGAGCCAGGTGTGCCGGTGCAGCCGCGTGGCACCGCGGGCGACGATCGCCGCCCGGTGCTCCTCGCTCGCGTAGCCCTTGTTACGCACCCAGCCGTAGTCGGGAAAGCCCTCGTGATGCTCGATCATGAGCCGGTCGCGCGCGACCTTCGAGATGACGGAGGCGGCCGCGACCGACGCACAGTCGCGGTCGGCCTTGATGCGCGTGCGCACCGACAGCGGCGTCACGAGAGCCGGGGTGAGCCAGTCGAACTGGCCGTCGAGAAGGATGGTCGACCCGGCCACATCGATGCCGGCCGCGTGCAGCTCGGCCAGGGCTCGCTTGCCCGCGAGACCGAGGCACGCGGAGATGCCGAGGGTGTCGATCTCCTCGGCCGAGGCGTAGCCCACGCCGTGGGCCAGCGCCCAGGAGCGGGCGATCGGCGCGAGCTCCTCGCGCCGCGGCTCCGAGAGCATCTTCGAATCGCGGAGGCCGTGCGGTACCCGCGACGAGACGCGCACGTCGACCGCACACACGCCGACGGCGACCGGGCCGGCCAGCGCACCGCGGCCCACCTCGTCGCACCCGATGATGACACCCTGGCGCCCGGGCAGAAGCGATCGCTCGACCTGCAGCGTCGGGTCGGCGACCGGAGCCATCAACCCGAACCCGCGACGCTGCCGGAACCGGGCGAACCGGAGGACCCGGCTGCACCGGCCAGGGCCGCGAGCGGAGACTCGACCGCCGGAGACGGCACCGCTCCGGAGGCACCCGGCGGCTCCAGGGCCGACGGGGTGGCCGCCGGCGAGGCTGCGGCCGGCTCATCCGGAATGCCGCTGAAGACGCTGCCGTAGTTGTCGAGCCAGGTCCAGTGGTCGACGGGCCAGGTCACCAGGATGGCGCGGCCCACGACGTTCGAGACGGGCACGAAGCCCTTGCCCGGCTTGTCCTGGTTGAAGCGCGAGTCGGCCGAGTTGTAGCGGTTGTCACCCATCACCCAGAGCGAGTTCGCCGGCACCGTGATGTCGAAAGGCTGCTGCGAGACGGAGGAGACCCCGTCGGGGAGCTTCAGGTAGGCGCTCTCGTCGAGCGGGACGCCGTTCACCGACATCTGCCCCAACGCGTTGCAGCAGGTCACGTGGTCGCCCGGCAGGCCGATCACGCGCTTGATGAGGTGGTCGTTCGCGTTGTCGGCGGCGAGGCCGACGCCCTGCAGCACCCAGTCGAGCGCGGCGGCCACGGGGTTCTTGGTGGGTTCCACGGCCGGCGGCAACCATCCTCCCGGGTCTTTGAACACCACGACGTCGCCGCGGGAGAGGGGCATGAGGCCCGGCTCCAGCTGGTTGACGAGGATGCGGTCGTCGATCTGCAGCGTGTTCTCCATCGACCCCGAGGGGATGTAGAACGAGCGCACCAGGAACGTCTTGATGAGCACCGAGGCGAGCAGCGCGATCACGAAGATGATCAAGAGATCGCGAGCGAACAGCCAGGCGCTGCGCGAACGACGAGGACGCTGATCGCCTGTTCGTCCGCCCTGTGCGGGGTCGCCCTGAAGGGGCTGGCCCTGTGTGGGCTCGCCCTGTGTGGGCAGAGATGTTTCTGTCATTTAACCGCCTGAGCTCCCGAACCACTGTAGTGGTCGGGAGCTCAGGATGACTCTCGGGGCGTGCTCGGCACGCAGAGAATTCGAAGGTGCGGAGACTTACGCGTCGCGCTTCTCTTTGATCTTCGCCTTCTTGCCGCGCAGGTTGCGGAGGTAGTACAGCTTCGCGCGGCGGACGTCACCGCGGGTCACGATCTCGATGTGGTCGATGACCGGCGAGTGCACCGGGAAGGTACGCTCGACGCCGACCTGGAAGCTGACCTTGCGGACCGTGAAGGTCTCGCGGACGCCCTCGTTCTTGCGGGCGATGACGACGCCCTGGAACACCTGGATACGCGAGCGCGTACCCTCGATGATGTTCACGTGCACCTTGACGGTGTCACCGGCGCGGAAGTCGGGGATGTCGCTCTTGAGCGACGCTGCATCGACGTTGTCGAGGATGTGCATGTGTAGTTCGCAATCTGCACCCGCCACAGGTCGAGCACGGCTTCGTTGTCAAGAAAGGGAGTGCCCGCGAGTTGCTGGTTCCCCTGTGGCAGAACCTGGCTGTGGCACAAGGGTCAATTGTGCCACAGATCGACGGATGCGCGCAAAGCGCACACGAGAGCCCTCAGACGCGGGGCGGCGACTGCCGGTCGCTCGTCTCGATGACGATGTACTCGCCGTCGATGCGCGGGCTCCGCGGAGCGGTGTTGATGCGCGTGGCCTGCGCCTGGGCCTCGAAGCCCGCCATCGCCGCGCGCACCCGTCGGCGCGTCTCCATCACGAGCTGGATGATGCCCGACCAGAACAGCGCGATCACGGCCACGACCGACAGCGTGCCGAGCAGTGCGGTGGCCGAGGTGAAGAAGCCGACGGCGATGATGAGCGCGTGCAGCACGGTGAGGAGACCGACATCCAGCCACGAGACGGCGCGTTCGGCCCGCACGTCTTTGCGGGCGAAGATGAGACCGGCCGTCGCGAGCATCGCGACCGTGAGCATCATCACGCCCACGATGAGCCCGATGATCTGCCAGCCGGTGGCGGCGAAGACCCCCCAGCCCACCAGGATCCACGCGGGCAGGATCACTGCGGCAGGGAACTGCCAGTAGAAGAAGGCCCGACGGATCAACACCCCTCCAGAGTATGCAGCGACTCCGGATGTTCGCTGTGACCCGGGTCGGTAGGGTCTTCATGAGCGCCCTGAAGCGCTCGAGGGAAGGAATCACGTGATCGAGCTCAAGACCCCCGCCGAGATCGAGCAGATGCGCCCCGCCGGCCGATTCGTGGCCGAGGTGCTCACCGAACTCGCCAAGCGCACCGCCGTCGGCGTCAACCTGCTGAAACTCGACAAGATCGCGCACGACATGATCACGGCCCGCGGCGCCGAGTCGTGCTACATCGACTACCACCCCTCGTTCGGCGCCTCCCCCTTCGGCAAGGTGCTCTGCACGAGCGTCAACGACGCCGTGCTGCACGGCCTCCCCCACGACTACGCCCTGCGCGACGGCGACGTGCTGAGCCTCGACTTCGCCGCCTCGGTCAACGGATGGGTGGCCGACTCGGCGCTCACCGTGGTGGTGGGCACGCCTCGCTCCGACGAAGACACCCGGCTCATCCAGGTGACGACGGATGCTCTGGCCGCCGGCATCGCGGCCGCGCAGCCGGGCGGGCGGCTGGGCGACATCTCGGCCGCGATCGGCGCCGTCGCGACCGCGGCCGGCTACGGCGTGAACACCGACTTCGGCGGGCACGGCGTGGGCCGCACGATGCACGGCGACCCGCACGTGCCGAACCAGGGCCGTGCCGGGCGCGGACTTCCCCTGCGCGCCGGCCTCGTGATCGCGATCGAGCCGTGGTTCCTCGAGACCACCGACAAGATCTACACCGACAAGGACGGCTGGACGCTCCGCTCCGCCGACGGCTCGGTGGGCGCCCACATGGAGCACACGGTGGCCATCACCGAAGACGGGCCGCTGGTTCTCACCGCCCGCAGCTGAGCCGGGGACCTGCCCCGCGCATCCGGGAGTTAGTCGCTCTCGGGCGGCAGCAGGTCGGGTCGCACGCGGCGGGTGCGCGCGAGCTGCTGCTCGTGGCGCCAGGTGTCGATGGCCTTGTGGTTGCCGCTGAGCAGGATCGGCGGCACCTCGAGCCCACGCCATTCGGCGGGCTTGGTATAGCTCGGGTACTCGAGCAGGCCGTCCTCGTGCGACTCCTCGACGAGGCTCTCGGGGTTGCCGACGACGCCCGGGATCAGCCGCCCGATCGCCTCGATCATGGCCATCACGGCGACCTCGCCGCCGTTCAGCACGTAGTCGCCGATGCTCACGAGGCGCACCTCGGCGCGGGTCGCGGCGTGGTCGAAGACGCGCTGGTCGATGCCCTCGTAACGACCGCATCCGAAGACCAGGTGCTCACGCCGGGAGAGTTCGCGCGCCATCTTCTGCGTGAACACGGTGCCGGCGGGCGAGGGGAAGATCACGACGGGCCCGGCCGCGGATTCGGGGACGTCGGCCCCGGGGCCGGTTCCGGATGCCTCGGGCCCGCCACCGAGGATGGCATCGAGCGCCTCTCCCCACGGCTCGGGCTTCATGACCATGCCGGCGCCGCCGCCGTAGGGCGTGTCGTCGACGGTGCGGTGCCGGTCGTGCGTGAACTCCCGGAGGTTGTGCGCGGTGACGTCGAGGATGCCGGTCTGCCGGGCCTTGCCGAGCAGCGAGATGTCGAGCACGTCGAAGAACTCGGGAAAGATCGTCACGACGTCGATGCGCATCCCCCCAGCCTAACCGCGGTCATCTCCGAGCTCGGCGCCCGTGCCGAGACCTGCGCGGCGATGGCGCGCCGCCCACCGGTGCTCCTCGCGCGCGACGAGGGCACGGATGACCGCGATGATGCGCGGCCACTCGTTCATCACCTGCTCGTAGCTGAGGCGCAGGACGAGGTAGCCCAGCTCGGCCAGGGCGAGGTCGCGGCGGCGGTCTTCGGCGTAGGCCTCCGGCTTGGTGTGCCATTCGCGACCGTCGGTCTCGACGACGAGACGCTCCCCCACGAGCAGGTCGACATCGCCGACACCGCGGATCTTCACCTGCGGCTGCACCGGAATGCCGTAGCGGCGGAGCCCCAGGCGCGCCTTCGTCTCGAGCCCGGAGGCGGAGTTCGGAACGGTGAGAGCGAGGTAGGCGCGGTATTTCGCGGGAAGACCGGCGCAGAGGAATTCGAGGCCGCTCGGGGTGATCCGATTCTTCTTGAGCGCGGAGTCGAGGGTGGCGATGGCATCCATCCTGCTCTGGCAGGTGACGGAGTGAAGGAGCGCCCACTCGAAAGAGTCGACGGGGCCCTCGGGCTCGGGCAGATCGAAGGCCCGGTGGGAGCGGTGAGCGACGAGGCCGAAGCGCTCGGGGCGTCCCAGTGGGACCGACCGGTCGAACGGCGAGGCGAGGTTCTGGGCATTCGCGGGGACGCGGATGTGGAGGCGCCGATCGGTCGCGCACCAGAGACCCTCGCGCTTCAGCACGGACAGGCAAGAGATGCGGCCGCCCACACGCACCGCGCGCACCAGATCGGCCGGCGCCTCCGGAAGAGCGACCCAGCCCCGTCGGAGGCGGATGAGGGAACCGCGTGCCACCGCGCTGTTCAGCACAGTCGCAGGAACTCCACGGCTTGCGAGCTGGTCGTTCGATGCGATGCCTCCGAGGGAGGCGAGAATCTCGTTCAGGTGAGTCATGCTCACCAGTCAAGTGATGAGTTACTACTGAAACGAAGAGGACCGACCCGTATACGGGGTCGGTCCTCTTGATTTACGTAGTTATTCGGCGGGAGGAGCGGCAGAGGCGGGCGGGGCCGCCTCTGAGGCGATGGGCGGCTGCTCGTCGTCGGGGTCGTCGGGGAGTTCCTCGAAGAGCCCGGCGGGCGGTGTCACTGTCACCACGCCCGCTGCGATGTCGACCGAGGGGACGATCTCCTTCACGAAGGGCACCATCACCTCGCCGGCGGCGGTCTTGACGATCAGCAGGTCTTGAGCGGGCATGTGCTCGACGAGCTTGACCGTGCCGACCGTCTCGCCGTCGCGCACGACCTTCATGCCGACCAGCTGGTGGTCGTACCAGGCGTCTTCTTCGTCGGACGCCTCGTCGTCGAGGTCGATCCAGAGGATCGCCTTGATGAGGGTCTCGGCCGCCGAGCGGTCGGCGACGTCTTTGAAGAAGCCGACCGGGTGCCCGTTGTACCACCGGAGTTCGGAGAGCTCGAGCGACTTGCCGTGCCACGGCGAGGAGGTCGGGACCTGGAGGGTGAACACCGCGCCCGGAACGAAGCGTCGTTCCGGGTCGTCGGTGAACAGCTCCAGCTTGATTGCACCCTTCAGGCCGTGGGCCTTCGTGAGCCGCCCGACCCGGAGCTGGGTCTTGTTGTTCTCAGAAATCGGTGTCCACCACGTCTACACGAACGCGCTTGCCATCGGCCAGCGCGGAGACGAGGGTGCGCAACGCCTTGGCGGTGCGACCGGAACGGCCGATCACGCGGCCGAGGTCATCGGGGTGCACACGCACCTCGAGGACCTCGCCGCGCGGCGAGCTCTTCGTGACGACACGAACCTCGGTGGGATTGTCGACAATCCCCTTGACGAGGTGTTCAAGAGCAGGAGCGAGCAACGTCAGGCCTTGTCGGCGGCGTCTTCGGCAGCCTCGACGGCCGCCTCGTTCGCCTCGGTGTCGGTCGCGGCAGCAGCCTCGGCGTCGGCAGCGGCTTCAGCTTCGACCTCGACCGGAGCGGCCTTCGGCTCGGCCTTGGGCTTGAGCACCGGCTTCTTCTTCTCGTCGGCGACGAAGGCTTCCTTCTCGCCCTTGACGCGAACGGTGGAGACCGCGTCCTTGTCACCCTTGAACTTGCCCCAGTCGCCCGTGAGCTTCAGGAGCGCGGTGACCTGCTCGGTCGGTTGCGCGCCGACGCCGAGCCAGTACTGCGCACGCTCGGAGTCGACCTTGATGACCGAGGGCTCCTCGGTGGGGTGGTAGAGACCGATCTCCTCGATCACTCGACCGTCGCGCTTGGTGCGCGAGTCGGCGACGACGATGCGGTAGTAGGGCGCACGGATCTTGCCGAGACGCTTCAGACGGATTTTGACAGCCACAATTCTCCTGTGTGATGTAAAGGTGGGCGAACTGACAGCCGTGAGCGTGGGGGCACACTCGGCAAAAGCTCTAAGGGAATCTGCCCGCCTGATTAGAGGGTCGGGCGGGGCAGGACTCGACTGGCTATTCTGACAGATATTGCTGGCAAAGCGGTAATTTCCCGAAAGGCACTCGATGGAGATCTCCTTCGCCCCCTCCGAACGCTCGACCCTCGGCATCGAGTGGGAGGTCGCGCTGGTGGAGCAGAGCTCGGGTGATCTGGTGTCGGTGGCCGACGACGTCATGAACGCTCTGCGGCAGGATGACGGCTCCGAGCATCCGCAGATCACCGGTGAGCTGCTGCTCAACACCGTCGAGCTCGTCACACGCGTGCATCATCGCGTGGGTGACGCCGTCGCCGATCTGCAGGCGCAGCTCGCCGAGGTGCGCGCGGTCACCGACCCGCTCGACGTGGAGCTGATCTGCGCCGGATCGCACCCCTTCGGGCAATGGTTCGACCAGCAGGTGACCGACAAGGAGCGCTACCACAAGCTCATCGACCGCACCCAGTGGTGGGGTCGCAACATGATGATCTGGGGCATCCACGTGCACGTCGGCATCGACGACCGCGAGAAGGCGCTGCCGATCGTCAACTCGCTGCTCAACTACTACCCGCATCTGCAGGCCCTGAGCGCTTCGAGCCCGTTCTGGGGCGGTGTCAACACCGGCTATGCGAGCAACCGGGCGCTGATGTTCCAGCAGCTCCCGACCGCCGGGCTGCCCTACCAGTTCGGCAGCTGGGCGAACTACGAGGAGTACGTCGACGACCTCCTCAAGACCGGCGTCATCAGCGACCACACCGAGGTGCGCTGGGACATCCGGCCGAGCCCGCAGTGGGGCACCGTGGAGATGCGGGCGTGCGACGGGCTCTCGAGTCCGGAGGAGATCGGGGCGGTCGCCGCACTCATCCAGTGCCTGGTGGACGACATGTCGCAGCGCCTCGACGACGGCGAGGAGCTGCCCACGATGCAGCCGTGGTTCGTGCGCGAGAACAAGTGGCGCGCGGCCCGCTACGGCATGGACGCCGAGATCATCCTGAACTCCGCGGGCGACGAACAGCTGGTGACGGATGCCGTGGCCGGCGAGCTCGAACGCCTCGCCCCGGTCGCCGAGCGGCTGGGCTGCGCGGCCGAACTCGACCAGGTGAACCTGATCCTCGAGCACGGGGCAAGCTACCAGCGCCAGCTCCGCGTGGCCGAGGCCAACGGCGGGAGCCTGCGGGCGGTGGTGGCATCGCTGGCCCGGGAGCTGAGGCACGGGCTCAATTAGCCGGGCGCGAAGGATCAGGCATGCGCCTGCCCCATCGCACGGCACGAAATTGCATGCCGCGGGCCGTACTCGCCGACCCAAGGTGACGGCTCGGCCGCGCCAGCGACCGAACCGTCACATGTCGCGTCGCGCCGGGCAGGGACCGGCGCGACCCGGAGGGGCCGCGCGAAGCACGGCCCCGGAGGCAGCTAGATACTGTCGCGCCACTTGACGAGGTCGCGGACGGCCTGCATGTCGATGTCGGGGCCGGTGACGCCGAGGGTGAAGAGGGTGACGCCGAGTTCGAGCTGCTGCTCGAGCGCCGGCTGGCGCGTGCCGTCGGCGCCGGCGACGCCCGTCGAGATCTCGATCTCGGAGAAGTCGCGGCCGACCTTGTCGGTCCACTCCCGGAGCACGGCGAGCTTGCGGGTGAGCGTCTCGACGTCGCTGAACGAGTGCCAGATGTCGGCGTGCTCGGCGACGATGCGCAGCGTCTTCTTCTCGCCGCCGCCACCGATGAGCACCGGGATGTCGCGCGTGGGCGTCGGGTTCAGTTTCGCCCAGCGGGCCTCGATGCGGGGCAGGGCCTCGGAGAGCGCATCCAGCCGCTGCCCGGCCGTGCCGAACTCGTAGCCGTACTCGTCGTAGTCGCGCTCGAACCAGCCCGAGCCGATACCGAACACCAGGCGGCCCTCGGCGCCGTCCTTGGCGGAGATGTGGTCGACGGTGCGGGCCATGTCGGCGAGCAGGTCGGGGTTGCGGTAGCTGTTGCAGGTCACGAGCGGGCCGAACTGGATGCGGGAGGTCTGCTCCGCCCAGGCGGCGAGCATCGTCCAGCCCTCGAAGTGCAGGCCGTCGGGCTCCCCGGAGAGCGGGTAGAAGTGGTCCCAGTTGAAGGCGATGTCGACGCCGAGGTCTTCGAGCTCGGCGAGGGTGTCGCGGATGGTGCCGTAAGACGAGTGCTGGGGCGCGATCTGCACGCCCACGCGCACGGGGCGCGAAGCAGAGGAGAAGGTCATACGCCAAGCCTAAGCTTCTGCGGCGGCCTCGCCGACCGCGGGGCGGCCCTCTCCGACCGTGCGGCGCAAGCGCTCACCAGCCGTGTCCATGTGCTGGCGCATCGCCTGCTCGACCACCGCCGGATCCCGCGTGCGCAAGGCCTCGTAGACGCGTTCGTGCTCTTCGAACGCGCGCCGCGCATCCTCGTCGGCCTCGAGCCCGCGCTCCACCCAGATGCGCAACAGTGAGCGGATGCTCTGCAGCAGGTCGGCGAGCACGTGGTTGCCCGCCGCCTGGGCGATCTGCAGGTGGAACTTGAGGTCGGCCTCGATGAAGCGCGTGCGCACGGAGAGGTTCTCCCGCATGGCCACGAGGTGCTCGTGCAACTTGCGCAGCTGCTCCTCCGTGATGGTCACGGCGGCGGTGCGCGCCGCGAACACCTCGAGCTCGCCGCGCACGGCGATGAGCTCCTCGGTGCGGGGAGCAGCGAGCATGAGTCCCCAGTTGAGAGTCTCGGGCAGCAGCTCGGAGGCGGTGCTGCGCAGGTAGGTTCCTGACCCGGGTCGCACGTCGACGATGCCGAGGATCTCGAGGGCGGCGAGCGCCTCGCGCACCGCCGAGCGGCCGATGCCGAGCGAGGCCGCCAGCTGCCGCTCGGGCGGCAGCCGCGTGCCCGGCTCGATCTCGCCGCTCGTGAAGTAGTCGAGCAGCCGCTTCGCGACGGCGCTCACGGCCGTGCCGATCGGCACGCTGCCGATGGCGGCGCTCATGTCTTGCGACGCGGATCCGGGATAGGCGGGCACGCGATCACGCTATCAACTTCGGCGATGTCCCGGCGCCGCTTGTAAATTGGTCAACCGGTTGATAGGTTCTCGTCATCGCCTCGTCATGATCGTCGATCAGCGTCGCCCGCCAACACTGACAAAGGAGTTCTCGTGTCTGTCACCACCAGCGCGGAAACCACCGTTTCCGCCGTCGAGAAGTCGACGATCCGCAAAGTCGCCTGGCGACTCGTGCCGTTCGTCGCTCTCATGTTCTTCATCAACTACCTCGACCGTTCGGCCATCGGCTTCGCCGCGCCGAACGGCATGAACGACGATCTGGCGCTCAGCGTCACGCAGGTCGGCTTCGCCTCGGGCGTGTTCTTCATCGGCTACATCCTGCTCGAGGTGCCCTCGAACCTGGCGCTGGCCCGCTTCGGCGCCCGCCGCTGGCTCGCTCGCATCATGGTGAGCTGGGGCATCGTCGCGGTTCTGTTCACCTGGGTGGGCAACTTCGAGCAGCTGGCAGTGCTCCGCTTCCTGCTCGGCGTGGCCGAGGCCGGGTTCTTCCCCGGCGCCATCCTCTTCCTCAGCCTCTGGGTGCCCGCCCGCCACCGCGGCAAGATCCTCGCCCTCTTCTACTTGGCGCAGCCCCTCACCACCGTGGTCGGCGCCCCGCTCGCCGGACTCCTCATCGGGGCACACGGCCTGTTCGGCCTCGAGGGCTGGCGCGTCATGTTCCTCGGCGTGGGCATCCCCGCGATCGTCATCGGCGTGGTCGCCTGGTTCTACCTCAAGGACAAGCCCACCGACGCGAAGTGGCTCACCCCGGAGGAGCAGCAGTGGCTCACCACCGAACTCGAGAACGAGAAGGTGAAGACCGAGTCGCTCAACCTCACGAGCTCCGGCGGCAAGAAGCGCGGCGGGTTCAAGCAGGCCTTCTCGAGCGGCCGGGTCTGGACGCTCGCGTTCATCTACTTCGGCTTCATCTACGGCCTCTACACGCTCGCCTTCTTCCTTCCCACCATCATCTCGGGCTTCCAGGAGCTCTACGGCGTGAAGTACGACGTGTTCCAGAAGGGCCTCATCACGGCCATCCCCTACATCCCCGCGGCCATCGCGCTGTGGTTCTGGACGAAGGATGTCAGCCGCCGAGGACTCAAGACCTGGCACATCGCGGGCCCCGCGGTCGTCGCCGCGCTGACCATCCCGTTCGCGCTGCTCGCCGGGTCGCCGGTCGCGACGATCGCCATCATCGCGATCACGGCGATGGCCATCTTCGCGGTGCTGCCGAACTTCTGGACGCTGCCCACCCAGTTCCTCACCGGAGTCGCCGCAGCGGCCGGTGTAGCGCTCATCAACACCGTGGGCAACATCGCCGGCTTCGGCGCGCCCTACATCACGGGCGCCGTCGCCGACTGGACCAAGAACGCCGACGGCACCCCGCAGTACATCGTGCCGATGGCGATCGTGGGCTTCTTCATGCTGCTCTCGGCCGTGCTCATGGTGCTGCTCGCCCGCCGCGGCCGGGTCTCCGGCCTCGACGCCCCGGACACCGTCGTCCTGCACTGACCCAAGGAGTTCCATCATGACGCGCTTGTACAACGACCCGGCCGACTTCGCCGACGAGATGATCGACGGCTTCGTGGCCGCCAACCGCAACCATGTGCGCCGGGTCGCCGGCGGCGTGGTGCGGAGCACCCGCACCCCCGACGGTCAGGTCGCCCTGGTGATCGGCGGCGGCTCGGGCCACTACCCGGCTTTCGGCGGCATCGTCGGTGCGGGCCTCGCTCACGGCGCGGCCATGGGCAACCTCTTCGCCTCGCCCTCGGCGCAGCAGGTCGAGTCGGTGGTCACTGCGGCCGAGCGCGGCGCCGGCGTGCTGCTGAGCTACGGCAACTACGCCGGCGACGTGCTGCACTTCAGCCGCGCCGAGGAGAAGCTGAACGCCGCCGGCATCCCCACCCGCACGGTGGTGGTGACCGACGACATCTCGAGCGCCCCGGTGGCCGAGAAGCACAAGCGCCGCGGCATCGCGGGCGACTTCACGGTGTTCAAGGCCGCCGCCGGGGCCGCCGAGGCGGGCTACCCGCTCGACGAGGTGGTGCGCGTGGCGACCCTCGCGAACGAGCGCACCCGCTCCTTCGGCGTGGCGTTCAGCGGCTGCACGCTGCCCGGCGCCGAGCATCCGCTGTTCTCCGTGCCCGAGGGGCGGATGGCGGTGGGCATGGGTATCCACGGCGAGCCCGGCATCGACGAGACCGGCGTTCCGACCGCCGACGAGCTGGCCACCCAGCTCGTCAGCGCCCTGCTCGCCGAACTACCGGAGGGCGTCGAGGAGGCTGCCGGCCACCGGGTGGGCGTCATCCTGAACGGCCTCGGCTCAGTGAAGTACGAGGAACTCTTCGTGGTCTACCGCAGCGTCGCCCGCCTGCTGGAGGCCGCCGGCCTCGAGGTGGTCGACCCCGAGGTGGGCGAGCTCGTGACGAGCTTCGACATGGCGGGACTCTCGCTCACGCTGTTCTGGCTCGACGAGGAGCTCGAGGGCTTCTGGCGCGCACCGGCCGACACCCCCGCCTACCGCAAGGGCTCCGTCGCCCCCACCGAGCAGCTCGACGCGGCGGAGATCGCGCGCACCGACGAGGTGCCGATCCCCGAGGCGAGCGAGGTCTCGCAGGCCGCCGCACGGGTGGCCGAACGCGCGCTGGCCGCGATCGTGACCGTGGTCGACGAGAAGGTCGAGGAGCTCGGCCGCATCGACGCGATCGCCGGAGACGGCGACCACGGCATCGGCATGCAACGCGGCGCCCGGGCGGGTGCCGCCGCAGCGAGCGCCGCCGTGCATGCCGGGGCGGGCATCCAGACCACCCTGAGCCTCGCCGGAGACGCCTGGGCCAACAAGGCCGGCGGTACCTCGGGCGCGCTCTGGGGCGCTGCTCTCGCCGCTCTCGGCGGTCGGCTCGGCGACACGGATGCGCCCACCGGCACCACCGTGAGCGCCGGCGTCACCGACGCGGTCGAGGCCATCATGGCCTTCGGCAAGGCGCAGCCCGGCGACAAGACCATGGTCGACGCCCTCGTGCCCTTCGGCGAGACCCTGGCCGCCGGGGTCGCGGCCGGGCATCCGCTCGCCGAAGCCTGGACGCTCGCCGCGGACGCCGCGAGCGCCGCCGCGGAGGCCACCGCCGAACTGCTGCCGCTGATGGGCCGCGCTCGCCCCCACGCGGAGAAGAGCCTGGGCACGCCCGATCCCGGAGCGTACTCGTTCGCACTGATCGCGCACGCGATCGCGCCGGTGCTGACCGGCGGAGAAGAGGAGGAATAGAGAATGGACAAGCTCCGCATCGTCATCGGATCGGATGACGCCGGCTACGACTACAAGGAGATCCTGAAGACGGACCTCCTCGCCAGCGACCTCGTCGAGTCGGTCACCGACGTCGGCGTCGACGCCGACGGGCACACGCCCTACCCTCGCGTCGGAGTGACCGCGGGCGAGCTCATCGCCGCCGGTGCCGCCGACCGCGCGCTGCTGTTCTGCGGCACCGGCATCGGGGTGGCGATGGCCGCGGGCAAGGTCGCGGGCATCCGCGCCTCAGTGGCGCACGACAGCTTCTCGGTGGAGCGCCTCATCCTCTCCAACAACGCGCAGGTGCTCACCATGGGCCAGCGCGTGATCGGTATCGAGCTCGCCCGCCGCCTCGTGCGCGAGTGGCTCAGCTACCGCTTCGACGAGAAGAGCGCGAGCGCCGAGAAGGTCGCCGTGCTGAGCGAGTACGAGACCACGGGCTCCTGCTGATGAGCTCCCCCACCCTCGTCGGCGTGAGCCTGAAGATGTACTTCGGGCACGCGCAGACCGCCGCCTGGGTCGAGCGGGTCGGCGAGATCGCCCACGCGACCCCGGCGGTGGCCGAGGGCCGGGTGCAGCTGTTCGTCATCCCCGGCTACCTCTCGCTGGCCTCGAGCGTCCGCGCGCTCGAGGGCTCTCGGGTGCTCGTGGGGGCACAGGATGTCGCAGCCGCCGACACGGGCGCCTTCACCGGCGAAGTGGGCGGCCCCGAGCTGGCCGAGATCGGCGTGCGCCTGGCCGAGGTCGGTCATGCCGAGCGCCGCTCACTGTTCGGCGAGACCGACGAGACCGTGGCGCTGAAGACCGCCGCAGCCCTCCGTAACGGGCTGACTCCCGTTCTCTGTGTGGGCGAGCGGATGCGCACCGAACCGGCCGCGGCCGCCGCCGAATGCCGACGGCAGATCGCATCGGCTCTGGCCGGCGCGGCGGACGGGCCCGTGATCGTGGCCTACGAGCCGGTGTGGGCGATCGGCGCCGCCGAACCCGCGGAGCCCGCCTACGTCACCGCCGTGTGCGCCCTTCTGCATGCCGCCGTGGCCGATCGGCCGGGCAGCGCCGTGATCTACGGCGGCAGCGCCGGCCCCGGCCTCCTCTCCGAGCTCGGCCCCGAGGTCGACGGCCTGTTCCTCGGCCGCTTCGCGCACGACCCTGCCGCGCTCGAACGTGTGCTCGCCGAAGCGGGGGCCCGCGCATGATCGGCCTCAGCACCTACGCCTTCTTCTGGCAGCACTCCGAGCTCGCGGGCGAGCAGCCCGGCCTGCACCGGCTCGACGCCTTCGACATGCTGCGCCGCACGCACGAGCTCGGCGTGCCGCTGTTCCAGATCTGCGACTACGCGCCGATCGAGGAGTTCAGCGCCGCCGAGCTCGCCCGACTGGCGGAGCTGGCCGAGGAGCTCGACATCGTGCTCGAAGTAGGCACGAAGGGCGTCTCGCCCGAGCACCTGCGCCGTTACCTCGGCATCGCGGAGGCGCTCGGCGCCCCACTGCTGCGCTCGATGCTGTACTCCCCCGCCTCCCGGCCCACCCTCGCCGAGGCCGAGCAGCAGCTCGGCGAGATGCTCGGCGCGTTCGACGACGCCGGGGTCACACTCGCCCTCGAGACCTACGAGCAGGTGTCGTCGACGGCGCTGGTGGGACTCGTCGAGCAGCTCGCGCATCCGCGGCTCGGCATCTGCCTCGACCCCGCCAACACCGTCGCCGCCCTGGAGAACCCGGTCGACGTGATCGACCGCTGCGCCCCCTACACAGCCAACGTGCACGTGAAGGACTTCGCGTTCACCCGTCGTGGCGGCTGGGTGGGCTTCACCCTCGAAGGCGCGGCGCTCGGCACCGGGCTACTCGACTTCGAACACCTCGTGAAGACCGTACGGCCCGAAGAACGCGGCATCAACCTCGTGATCGAACACTGGCTTCCGCTGGGCGACTCCCTGGAGGAGACCATCCGGCTGGAGAACGACTGGAACACCCACAACCTCGACTACCTAAGGAGCAACCATGTCGACGTCAACTGACACCCTCACCATCGCGGTCATCGGCGCAGGCGGGAAGATGGGCATGCGCGTGTCCAACAACCTCGTCAAGACCGACTACACCGTGTACTACAGCGAGAACTCGCCCGCCGGCCAGGAGCGAGTGACCGCCACCGGCCGCACCCTCACCGAGACGCCCGACGCCGTACGCGACGCCGACGTCGTGGTGCTCGCGGTTCCCGACCTCGCGCTCAAGGCCGTGTCGGCCGACGTGGTGCCGCAGATGAAGTCGGGCTCGATCGTGCTGACGCTCGACCCGGCCGCCGCCTACGCCGGCCTCCTCACCCGCCGCGACGACGTCATCCAAGCCGTCACGCACCCCTGTCACCCCTCGGTGTTCGTCGAGCGTCACACGCCCGAAGAGTACGCCGACACCTTCGGCGGCATCGCCGCGCTCCAGGATGCGATCGCCGCGATCGAGAGCGACGACGAGACCAAGAAGGCCCAGGTCGAGCAGGTCGTGCGCGCCATCTTCGCCCCCGTCGGCGACGTGCACTGGACCACCGTCAAGCAGCTCGCGCAGCTCGAGCCCACCCTCGTGGAGACCATCGCCTGCATGATCGGCGCCCTGCTGAAGGAGTCGCTCGACGAGGCCGTGAACACCATGGGCGTTCCGGAGCCGGCTGCCCGCGCCATCCTGCTCGGGCACACCCAGGTGGCGCTCGCGAACACGCTGAAGGGCGACAACCCGTTCAGCGACGCCTGCCTGATCGCGATGGACTACGGCCACGGCGCCATCATCAAGGAGGACTGGAAGAAAGTCTTCACCGACGAGGAGCTCGACAAGAACCTCGCCGCGATGCTGCACCTCGACAAGATCGAGCGCTGATCGGCCGAGCGCATGCGCTGACCTCACCGGAAAGGCCCGCCTCCCGTCTCGGACGGGGGCGGGCCTTTTCGACGTGCTGCGCCGTTCTAGCGCAGGAAACGCTGCAACGCCTCGAGCTCTTCGGGGCTCGGGTTCGGCTGCCCGCTCGGTGCCTTGGAGCCGAGGCCGAAGCCCGCTCCCCCGCCGGAACCGGCGGTGACGGCCGGCTTCTCGCCGCTCGCCCGCGCCGCGTTCTCGGCCGCGCGCTTGGCCGGGTTGCCCGAACGGGAGCCCTGCTTCTTCTTGGCCTGCGGCTTGCCGCGGCCCCCGCCGAAGCCGGCGCCCGGAATGGGACCCATGCCGGGCACGTTCGGCACGCCGCCCTTGGCCACGGTCTTCATCATCTTCGAGGCCTGCTCGAAGCGCTGCACGAGCGAGTTGACGTCGGTGACGGTCATTCCGGAACCCTTGGCGATCCGCAGGCGGCGCGAGCCGTTGAGGAGCTTGGGGTTGGTGCGCTCGGCCTTGGTCATCGACTGGATGATCGCCTCGGTGCGCACGATCTCCTTCTCGTCGAAGTTGTCGAGCTGCTGCTTGAGGCCGCCGGCGCCAGGGAGCATGCCCATCATCTTCTTGATGGAGCCCATGTTGCGCAGCTGCTGCATCTGCTTGAGGAAGTCGTCGAGCGTGAAGCTGTCGGTCGCGAACTTCTCGGCGACCTTGCGCGCCTCGTCTTCGTCGAAGGCCTCCTGGGCCTGCTCGATGAGCGAGAGGATGTCACCGAGGTCGAGGATGCGCGACGCCATGCGGTCGGGGTAGAACGGCTCGAAGTCGTCGAGCGTCTCCCCCGTCGAGGCGAAGATGATCGGCCGGCCGGTGACCGAGGCCACCGAGAGCGCCGCACCACCGCGGGCGTCGCCGTCGAGCTTGGTGAGCACGACACCGGTGAAGTCGACGCCCTCCTGGAAGGCGCGGGCCGTGGCCACGGCATCCTGACCGATCATCGCGTCGATCACGAAGAGCACCTCGTCGGGGTCGACGGCCTTGCGGATGTCGGCGGCCTGCTTCATCATGTCGGCGTCGACGCCGAGACGGCCGGCCGTGTCGATGATGACGGTGTCGTACTGCTTGTCGACGGCGTACTTGATGCTGTCCTTCGCCACGCGGACGGGGTTGCCCACCCCGTTGCCGGGCTCCGGCGCGTAGACCGGGACGCCGGCCTGGCCGCCCACGACCTGCAGCTGGTTCACCGCGTTGGGGCGCTGGAGGTCGGCCGCCACGAGCAGCGGGGTGTGGTTGTCCTTCGCGAGCCACTTCGCGAGCTTGCCCGCGAGCGTCGTCTTACCGGCTCCCTGGAGGCCGGCGAGCATGATGACGGTCGGCGGCTTCTTCGCGAACTCGAGCCGGCGCTGGGTGCCGCCGAGGATCTGCACGAGCTCCTCGTTGACGATCTGCACCACCTGCTGTGCGGGGTTGAGCGCCTTGTTCACCTCGTCGCCGAGCGCCCGCTCGCGCACCTTGCCGGTGAAGTCCTTCACCACATCCAGCGCGACGTCGGCGTCGAGCAGGGCGCGACGGATCTCGCGAACGGTCGAGTCGACATCCGCCGGGCTCAGCTTTCCCTTCGTGCGGAGGTTCTTGAAGGTTTCGGCGAGCCTGTCCGAGAGGTTTCCAAAAGTAGCCATCGTGCACCCAGTTTAACCGCACCGGGCTGTGCGTCGGGCGTGCTGCGGCGGATGCCCGGGGCAGCCGCCTTTGAGACGTCGCCATTTCATTAGCAAAGCTAATGAGCGTATGCTAACTATCGTGACCGATCAGCGAACCGAAACCAGCCTCAGCGCTGAACTGCGCGCGGCCACTCTCCGCCTCTCCCGGCGCCTGAGGCGGGAGAAGGCCGACGACGAGCTGAGCGATGCGCAGTCGGGCGTGCTCGGCGCGCTGCTGCGGCGCGGCGCCCTCACGCCGGCCGCCTTGAGCGCCCACGAGCGCGTGACGCCCCCGTCGATGAACCGCACCCTGAACATCCTCGAGTCCGCCGGCTACGTCACGCGCACGAAGAGCGAGGACGACCGCCGGCTCGTGCTCGTCGAGCTCACGGATGCCGGCCGCCGCGTCGTGCTCGAGACCCGCCGGCGCCGGGACGCCTGGCTCGACCAGCGCCTGGCCGCGCTCGATGCCGACGAGCTCGCCGTGCTCGAGGGGGCCGCGGGCATCCTGCGCCGGATGGCCGACCAGTGAGCGCGATGTTCCGCTCGCTCTCGAGCCTCAACTACCGCATCTGGTTCGCCGGCGCCCTGGTCTCGAACGTGGGCACCTGGATGCAGCGCACGGCTCAGGACTGGATCGTGCTCACCGAGCTGAGCGACCACGACGCCGTGGCGCTCGGCATCACCACCGCGCTGCAGCTCGGCCCGCAGCTGCTGCTCGTGCCGGTGTCGGGGCTCATCGCCGATCGCTTCGACCGGCGCCGCACCCTGCTCGTGACCCAGATCTCGATGGGCGTGCTCGGCCTCGGGCTCGGCGTCATCGTGCTCTCGGGGCTCGCCCAGCTCTGGATCGTCTACGTCTTCGCGCTGCTGCTCGGCATCGCCTCCGCCATCGACGCGCCGGTGCGGCAGACCTTCGTGGCCGAACTCGTGTCGGGCGCGAACGTGTCGAACGCCGTGGCCCTCAACTCGGCCTCGTTCAACGCCGCCCGCACCATCGGTCCGGCCGTGGCGGGGCTGCTCGTGGCCGTGATCGGCGCGGGCTGGGTGTTCCTGCTCAACGCGGGGTCGTTCGCGGCGGTCGTGGTGTCGCTGCTGTTCATCCGGCGGTCGGCGCTCGTGGTGATGGCGCGGTCGCCGCGGGCGAAGGGCCAGCTCCTGGCGGGGTTCCGGTACGTGCGCGGCCGGCCCGACCTCGTGATGCTCTTCGTGATCGTGTTCATCATCGGTACCTTCGGCTTCAACTACCAGATCTTCGTGTCGACGATGTCGACCTCGGTGTTCGGGCTCGACTCGGCCGGTTTCGGACTGCTCACCTCCGTGATGGCGGTCGGGTCGGTGGCGGGCGCCCTGCTCTCGGCGAGCCGGGACAAGCCGAGGGTGCGGCTGATCTTCCTCGCCTGCGCGGGCTTCGGCGTGAGCGCACTCGCGGCCGCGGTGTCGCCCACGCTCGCGCTGTTCGCGGTGGCACTCGTGTTCATCGGGTTCGCCGGCCAGGTGATGATCACCACGGCGAACGGCACCGTGCAGACCACCACCGATCAGCGGATGCGCGGCCGCGTGATGGCGCTCTACATGGCCATCTTCATGGGCGGCACCCCGATCGGCGCTCCCCTGCTCGGGGCGGTCGCGAACACCTTCGGGCCGCGCTGGGGCCTGGGGGTGGCCGCGCTGGCCGGATTCGTGGCGTTCGGCGCTGGGGTGTTCTACCTCGTGCGCTGGCGCGGGATGCGCGTCGAGCTGGGTGCGCACGGCCGGTTGCGGCCCCGGCTCGTGTTCGGCGCATCCGGAGCCGAGACACTCACGGGATCGCTCTCGCTCGCGGAAATCGGCCGCGGCGCGGAGTCTCCCGCGCCGCCGGAGTCGACCGCCCCGGCGTCGCCCGACTCGCCGGAGTCGCTGGAGTCGCCGGAGTCGCCTGGCCCGGCGTCGGCGACCGAGCGCGAGGAGGAGCTCGAAGACGACCTCGCGCTCGACGAGACCGAGGCCAGGCGGGCCTGACGCGCATCCGCTGCTCCTCGGCACGCGCGGGAGGGGGTGGCAGACTGGCGGCATGCGCTACGGAGTCGTCATCCTGCCCCAAGACCCCTGGCCGGAGGCCCGCCGCAAGTGGATGCTCGCCGAGGAACTCGGCTTCGACCACGCGTGGACCTACGACCACCTGTCGTGGCGCTCGCTCGCCGGCGAGCCGTGGGGCGCGACCGTGCCCACGCTGACGGCCGCGGCGATCGTGACCTCGCGCATCCGGCTCGGCACCTTCGTGGCGTCGCCGAACTTCCGGCACCCTGTCCCCTTCGCCAAGGAGCTCGCGACCGTCGACGAGATCTCGGGCGGACGGATGCTGCTGGGCGTCGGCTCCGGGGGCACCGGCTTCGACGCCTACACGCTGGGGCAGCCGGAGCTCTCGCCGCGGCAGCGGCACGAGCGGTTCAGCGAGTTCGTGGGGGCGCTCGACGAGCTGCTGCGCTTCGAGACACCCGGAGGCTCAGGCATCGGCTTCGAGGGCGAGTGGTACAGGGCCAAGGATGCGCGCATGGTGGGCGCGCCGGCCCAGTCGCCGCGGATGCCGTTCGTGATCGCCGCGAACGGCCCGAAGGGACTCGCCCTCGTGGCACAGAAGGGCCAAGGCTGGGTGACTACGGCGGGCGAGGAGAGCGACGCCGAGAGCTGGTGGCGAGCGGTGGCCGGCCTGCAGTCCCGGCTCGACGACGCTGCGGTCGCCGCCGGGCGGCACCCCGCGACCATCGACCGCTATCTCTCGCTCGACTCCGGGCAGCGGTTCTCCTTCGAGAGCGCGTCCGCCCTCGAAGACCTGGCCGGGCGCGCCGCCGACCTCGGCTTCACCGACGTCATCAGCCACTGGCCGCGGCGCGACGGCATCTACGCCGGGTCGGAGGACGTTCTCGTGGAGGCGGCGGGGCGCATCCGGTCGCTCTGACTGCGGGGGCGGCGCCGAGGTGCGTGCCTCCGAGCAGCCCGATCCGGGCGGTCCCGGCGCCCTCGGCGCGGCGGTGGGGCGCCTCCGACCTGGGCTCGGGGAGGCCGCTCGCGTGTGCGGCGGCCATAATCGGAGCGTGATGGTCGAACGGATGCCCGAGCCCGGCAAGGCGCGCGCCGCGAGCGTGTTCGACGTGGCGAAGGCGGCGGGGGTCTCGCACCAGACGGTGTCGCGAGTGCTGAACGACCATCCGAGTGTCCGCCCGGCGACCCGGCAGAAGGTGCTCGACGCCATGCAGGCCCTGCAGTACCGGCCCAACCTGGCCGCCCGTGCACTGGTGACGAGCCGCTCGCGCATCATCGGCATCCTGTCGACGGCTGGCGGCGAGTACGGGCCCGCGTCGAGCGTGGCGGCCATCGAGGCGGCGGCGCGGGCGCGGGGGTACAGCGTGAACATCGCGAACGCCGACGGCGTGGAGCAGGCCTCGATCGATGAGGCCGTGGAGCATCTCGTGGCGCTGTCGGTGGAGGGCATCGTGATCGTGGCGCCGCAGCCACAGGTGCTCGCCACGCTCGCGGCGCACTCCTTCGGGGTTCCGTTCGTGACGCTGCAGGCGCTGGAGCACGCCGGTGCGGCCGGGGTCACCGACGGCGACGCGGTGGCCATCGACCAGCACCTCGGGGCGCGCCTGGCCACCGCGCATCTCGCCGAGCTGGGGCACACGCGCATCGGGCACCTCGCCGGACCCTCGGACTGGATCGACGCCACCTCGCGCCTCGCCGGCTTCGAGGCCGAGCTCGCCGCGCGCGGGCTGTCGCCGGTCGAGATCACCGCGGGCGACTGGAGCTCCGACTCCGGCTACACCGCCGCGAGCACGCTGTTCGCCGCGGGGGCCACCGCCGTGTTCGCCGCCAACGACCAGATGGCACTCGGGCTGCTGCACGCCGCTCAGGATGCGGGCATCCGGGTTCCCGAGGAATTGAGCGTGGTCGGCTTCGACGACACCCCCGAGGCACGGCACTACCTTCCTCCGCTCACGACCGTGCGGCAGGACTTCGCCGAGGCCGGGCGCCGCGCGCTCGCTCTGCTGCTCGACGGAGCCGATGCGGCCCCCTCGGTGGAACCGGTGCTCGTGATGCGCGCCTCGACGGCGGCGCCCCTTCCGCGGATCCTCGGGGCCTGACGACCGTCGTCAGTCGGCGGGCTCCTGAGAACGGGCGGTTCTCCTGAGCCGCGCCCCGAGGGAGCGGGCGCTTTCGCGCAGCCGCGGTTTGCCGTAGACTCGGCCGCGATGTGAGCGATCACATTAGAGCCGAAGGAGTCCCTGCACCATGAGCGAGCCGACCGCCGCCCCCGCCCCGTCGACCAGTGCCGACGCCGCGCGGGAGGCCATCCTCGCCGGACGCACCGCGCTCGGCATCGAGCTCGGCTCCACCCGCATCAAAGCCTGCCTCGTCGACGCCGAGCACCCCGAGATCGTTCTCGCCGTCGGCAGCCACGAGTGGGAGAACGAGTTCGTCGACCGCCTCTGGACCTACTCCCTCGACGACGCCTGGACCGGCCTCCAAGCCGCCCACGCCGCCCTCGCCGACGACGCCGAGCGGCGCCACGGAGTGCGCCCGGTGAGCTACGGCGCCCTCGGCGTCTCGGCCATGATGCACGGCTACCTCGCCTTCGACGAGGGCGGCGAACTGCTCGCACCCTTCCGCACCTGGCGCAACACCAGCACCGGTCCTGCTGCCGCGGAGCTCAGCGCGCTGCTGGGCGTGAACATCCCGCTCCGCTGGTCGATCGCGCACCTGCACCAGGCCGTGATCGACCAGGAGCCCCACGTTCCCTCGATCGCCTTCGTCACCACGCTCGCCGGCTACGTGCACTGGCGCCTCACCGGCGAGAAGGTGCTGGGCGTCGGCGACGCCTCGGGCATGTTCCCGATCGACTCCGGCACGAACGACTACGACGCCGGGATGCTCGCCCGCTACGACGCACTCGTCGCCGAGACCGCGCTCCCCTCCCCCGTCGCAGAACTGCTCCCCCGGGTGCTCGTGGCGGGCGAGACGGCGGGCACGCTCACCGCCGAGGGTGCCGCCCTACTCGACCCGAGCGGAGCACTGCGCCCCGGCACGGTGCTCTGCCCGCCCGAGGGCGACGCCGGAACCGGCATGGTGGCCACCTGCTCGGTCGCCCCGCGCACCGGCAACGTGAGCGCCGGCACGAGCATCTTCGCCATGGTGGTGCTCGAGGGCCCGCTCGCCCAGGTGCACCACGAACTCGACCTCGTCACGACCCCCGCCGGCGACCCGGTGGCCATGGTGCACTGCAACAACGGCGCGAGCGAGCTCGCCGCGTGGGCCGGGCTGTTCGGGCGTTTCGCGGCCGCGTCGGCTCCGAGAACGGCCGCCGCCGAGACCGCCGGCAACACCGACGCCGTATTCGACGTGCTCTTCCGCGAGGCCCTCGCGGGCGACGCGGATGTCGGCGGCCTGCTGGCCTACAACCACCTGGCCGGTGAGCCCATCGCGGGGCTCACCGAGGGCCGTCCGCTCTTCGTGCGCACCCCCGAGAGCTCCTTCACGCTCGCCAACTTCATGCGCGCGCAGCTCTACGGCGTGTTCGGCACCCTCGCGCTCGGCATGCGGGTGCTCGCCGGCGAGGGCGTTCGGCTCGACCGGATGTTCGCCCACGGCGGCCTGTTCCGCACGGCGGGTGTGGCCCAGCGCTTTCTCGCCGGGGCTCTCGACGCCCCGGTGTCGGTCGCGGCGACCGCCTCCGAAGGCGGACCGTGGGGCGTCGCCGTGCTGGCGTCTTACACCGCCTCGCGAGCGGCCGGCCTCGAGCTCGGCCTCGGCGAGTACCTCCGTGACCGCGTGTTCGGCGACGCCGGGTTCGAGACCGCCGAGGCTGACCCGGCCGATGTCGCCGGCTTCGCCGCCTACCTCGAGCGGTACGACGCCGGACTCGCCGTCGAGCGCGCCGCCGTCGAGGCGTTGTAGGAGGCACGCGACTCGCACGCGAGCCGCCACCCGCCACCCGCTACCCACCCAGCGGCCGAAGCCTCCGCACCGGACGCACCCAGTGACCACGAACCGACCACCGAACGACACCACCCCGAGGAGCCACCGCGTGACCCCACACGACGATCTCGACACACCGATGTCCCCGCCGGCGTCCGCGCCCGGCGCGAGCACCGCATCCATCGCCGCCTTCGAGCCCACCCCCGAGCTCGCCGCCGCCATCGACCGCGTGCGCGCCGAGGTCTCGGCCCTGCACGCCGAGCTCGTGCGCTACGGCCTCGTGGTGTGGACGGGCGGCAACATCTCAGGCCGCGTTCCCGGCGCCGAGCTCTTCGTGATCAAGCCCTCCGGCGTGTCCTACGACGAGCTGGCGCCCGAGAACATGATCCTCTGCACCCTCGACGGCGCCGTGGTGGCCGGCACGCCCGGCTCCGAGCGCTCGCCCTCGAGCGACACCGCCGCGCACGCCTATGTCTACCGGCACATGCCCGAGGTGGGCGGCGTGGTGCACACCCACTCCCCCTACGCCGTCGCCTGGGCGGCCCGCGGCGAGTCGATCCCCTGCGTCACCACCGCCATGGCCGACGAGTTCGGCGGCGAGGTGCCGCTCGGCCCCTTCGCCATCATCGGCGACGACTCCATCGGCCGCGGCATCGTCGAGACCCTGAGCGGGCACCGCTCGCGCGCCGTGCTCATGAAGAACCACGGCCCGTTCACCATCGGCAAGGATGCGCGCGACGCCGTGAAGGCCGCCGTCATGGTCGAGGACGTGGCCCGCACCGTGCTCTTCTCGCGTCTCCTCGGCGGCCCGCAGCCCATCGAGCCCACGGCCATCGATTCCCTCTTCAACCGCTATCAGAACGTCTACGGACAAGACCCGACAGGATCCCTCGCATGACCCGTCTCAGCACCTCCCTCGACCCCTACGAGATCTGGTTCTTCACCGGCAGCCAGAACCTCTACGGCGAGGAGACCCTCCGGCAGGTCGCCGAGCAGTCGCAGCAGATCGTCGCGACGCTCGACGGCGCATCCGTCATCCCGGTGAAGATCGTCTGGAAGCCCGTGCTGAAGGACTCGGAGTCGATCCGCCGCGCGGCCCTCGACGTGAACGCCGACGACAAGGTGATCGGCGTCATCGCCTGGATGCACACCTTCAGCCCCGCGAAGATGTGGATCGCCGGCCTCGACGCGCTCACGAAGCCGCTCCTGCACCTGCACACGCAGGCGAACGTCGAGCTGCCCTACGCCGACATCGACTTCGACTTCATGAACCTCAACCAGGCCGCGCACGGCGACCGGGAGTTCGGCTACATCCAGACCCGTCTCGGCGTCGCCCGCAAGACCGTGGTGGGGCACGCCTCCAACCCGGTCGTGCAGGGCCGCGTGGCCGACTGGGCGCGCGCCGCCGCGGGCTGGCAGGCCGTCAAGACCCTCAAGCTCGCCCGCTTCGGCGACAACATGCGGTACGTGGCGGTGACCGAGGGCGACAAGACCGAGGCCGAGCTGCGCTTCGGAGTGCAGGTGAACACCTGGGGCGTCAACGAACTGGCCTCGGCCGTCGAGGCGTTCGAGAGCGACACCGCGGCAGTGGATGCGCTGGTCGCCGAGTACGAGGAGCTCTACGACGTGGTTCCCGAGCTGCGGAAGGGCGGCGACCGCCACCAGTCGCTGCGCGACGGCGCGGCGATCGAACTCGGCCTCCGCTCCTTCCTCGAGGAGGGCGGCTTCGGCGCCTTCACGACGAGCTTCGAGGACCTCGGCACGCTCAAGCAGCTGCCCGGACTGGCCGTGCAGCGCCTGATGGCCGAGGGCTACGGCTTCGGCGCCGAGGGCGACTGGAAGACCGCCATCCTCGTGCGGGCCGCCAACGTGATGGGCGCCGGGCTCCCCGGCGGCGCGTCGCTGATGGAGGACTACACCTACGACCTCGTCGAGGGCGCCGAGACCATCCTGGGCGCACACATGCTCGAGGTGAGCCCCTCGCTCACCACCGCACGCGCGTCGCTCGAGGTGCACCCGCTCGGCATCGGCGGCAAGGACGACCCGGTGCGCCTGGTCTTCACGGCCGACCCCGGCCCCGCCGTCGTCGTCGCGCTCAGCGACATGCGCGACCGCTTCCGCCTGGTGGCGAACGTGGTCGAGGTGGTCGAGCCGCGCGCCGCGCTGCCCAAGCTCCCGGTGGGCCGGGCCGTCTGGCGCCCCGAGCCCTCCTTCGCCGTGTCGGCGGGCGCCTGGCTCACCGCCGGCGCCGCGCACCACACGGTGATGTCGACCGCCGTCGGCATCGAGGTGTTCGAGGACTTCGCGGCGATCGCGAAGACCGAGCTGCTCACGATCGACGCCGAGACGACCCTGAAGGGCTTCGCCAACGAGGTGCGCTGGAACCAGGCCTATTACCGTCTGGCCCAGGGCCTCTAGCCGAGCGCCCCGAGTAACTACGCAAATGCGTGGGACCGAAGCCTTATACGCCTCGGTCCCACGCATTTGCGTAGTAACTCATCACTCGGCTACCGGCCGGGCGTGTGATCGCGCCGCTCGGCCGGGCGCTCGGGCACCTTGCGGTAGCCGTCCTGGCGCACGGAGAGGATCGTTCCGACGATGCCGACCACAGCCGCGATTCCGAGAACGACCAGCAGGATCATCATGAGCGCACCTCCATGCGTCGACATTGGCCCTTCAGAAAAAGAGCCAATCGGTAATTGGTTGGGATCAGCCTCCAGCATGACGGCTATCGGCAGGCCAATCAAGAATCCAATCGCGGTGCTCTGGCATTAGACGGAGCGCGCTAGCGTGGAGGAGATGGACACCGCCTCCAACCCCGCCGACGGTACGCCGATCGCCTTCCGCGCATCCGGCACCGGCCCCGCCGTCGTGCTGCTGCACGGCACCGCCCTCTCGCAAGCCGTCTGGCGCGGGTTCGGCTACGTCAAGGCCCTGCAGGCCGAACACACCGTGGTCACCCTCGATTTCCGTGGACACGGGCGCAGCGGCAAGCCGCATGATTCTGCTGTCTATTCGATGCCGTTGTTCCTCGGCGACGTGCTCGCCGTGCTCGACGCCCTCGGCATCGCGTCGGCGCACGTGGCCGGCTACTCCCTCGGTGGCCGCGTGGCCTTCTCGCTCGCCGCCGCACATCCGGAGCGCGTGCTCTCGCTCACGAGCATCGCGGGCGCGCCCGGCACCGGGCACGGCGCCTTCGACCGGGTGTTCTTCCCCGGCAGCCTCGCCGCGCTCGAGCGGGGCGGCATGCCGGCGTTCCTCGCCGAGTGGGAGCGTGCATCCGGGCGCCCGCTCGACCCGGTGACGCGCGGAGCCTTCGCGGTGAACGACCCCGTGGCCCTGGCCGCCTACATGCGCGCCGCCGAAGAGGAGCCGCGGATTCCGGATGCACAACTCGCCGCCCTGGCCATGCCGGTTCTGCTGCTGGCCGGCACCCGCGACCCGGAGCGCCTCCGTGCGGCCCGGCACGTGCACGCGCTGCTGCCGGCGTCGGAACTGCTCGTGCTGGAGGGGGCCACCCACGCCGACACGCCGCGGCAGCCGGAGGCGTTGGAGGCTCTGCGGAGGTTTCTCTCCCGCTAGCCGACCAGGTTCTGGGCGAAGACGTGGGGGGTGAAGCCGGTGAGGTCGTTGATGCCCTCGCCCTGGCCGACGAGCTTGATGGGGATGCCCGTCTTCTCCTGCACGGCGAGCACGAAGCCGGCCTTCGCCGAGCCGTCGAGCTTCGTGATGACGAGGCCCGTGACGCCGGCGTGCTGGATGAACGCGTCGGCCTGGGCGAGGCCGTTCTGCCCGGTCGTGGCGTCGAGCACGAGCAGCACCTCGGCGACCGGGGCCTGCTTCTCGATGACGCGCTTGATCTTGCCGAGCTCGTCCATCAGGCCGCCCTTGGTCTGCAGGCGCCCCGCGGTGTCGATGATGACGATCTCGGTGCCGTTGGACTTGGCCTTCTCGATGGTCTGGAAGGCCACCGACGCGGGGTCTTGACCCTCGTGCTGCGGCCGCACGATGTCGGCTCCGGCGCGCTCGGCCCAGGTGGCGAGCTGCTCCACGGCGGCGGCACGGAAGGTGTCGGCCGCGCCGACCACGACCGTGCGGTTGTAGGTCTTGAGGAATCGCGCGAACTTGCCGATCGTGGTGGTCTTGCCCACCCCGTTCACGCCGACCACGAGCACCACGGCCGGGCGCTCGGTGAGCTTGAGGGTGGGGTCGTATTTGGCGAGACGCTCCTCGATCGACTCGCGGAGCATCCGCTGCAGGTCTTTCGGGTCGGTGGTGGAGTAGCGCTGCACCTTGGCGCGCAGGTCGTCGACCACCGCATCCGTCACTGTCGGACCGAAATCGGCCTTGATCAGGGCGTCTTCGAGGTCTTCCCAGGTCTCGGCGTCGATCGTGCGCTTCGAGAACATGCCCCGGAGCGCGCCCGACAGGGACCAGGGGCGGTCAGCCACGGGAGTCAGCCAATGCGCTCAGCCACCTCACGGGCGGAGGGGTTCGTGGCGGTCGACCCGTCGGGGAACACCACGGTCGGCACGGTCTGGTTTCCGCCGTTGACCGCGGCCACGAGCTCCGCCGTGCCCTCGACCTCCTCGATGTTCACCTCGGTGAACGGGATGCCCTGGGCGCTCAGCTGCGACTTCAGCCGGGCGCAGTAGCCGCACCAGCTCGTGGAGAACATGGTGATGCCCCCGGCCGCCGGGGTGAAGGTGTCGATCGTCACGGCGCTCATGCTCACGCGTCTCCGTCGAACATGGTGGTGACCGACCCGTCGGAGAACACCTCGTTGATGGCCCGCGCGATGAGCGGGGCGATCGGGAGGATGGTGAGGCGGTCCCAGTGCTTCTCCACGGGCAGCGGGAGCGTGTCGGTCACGACGACCTGGTCGATGAACTCGGACTGCAGGATCTCCACGGCCGGGTCGGAGAACACGGCGTGCGTCGCCGCCACCACGACCCCGATGGCGCCACTGGCCTTGAGCGCCTCGGCGGCCGCCACGATGGTGCGGCCGGTGTCGATGAGGTCGTCGACGAGCAGGCACACACGGCCCGACACGTCGCCCACGATCTCGTGCACCGACACCTGGTTGGGCACGCGCGGATCGCGCCGCTTGTGGATGATGGCGAGCGGAGCGCCGAGCTTGTCGCTCCAGACATCTGCGACCCGCACGCGGCCCATGTCGGGGCTGACGACCGTGAGGGTGGCGGGGTCGAGCGACTTGCGCATGTGCTCGAGCAGCACGGGCATGGCGAAGAGGTGGTCGACGGGGCCGTCGAAGAAGCCCTGGATCTGCGCCGCGTGCAGATCGACCGACATGATGCGGTGGGCGCCGGCGGCGAGGAAGAGGTCGGCCACCAGGCGGGCCGAGATGGGCTCGCGGCCGCGGCCCTTCTTGTCCTGCCGGGCGTAGGGGTAGAACGGGGCCACGACCGTGATGCGCTTCGCGGAGGCGCGCTTCAGCGCATCCACCATGATCAGCTGCTCCATCAGCCACTCGTTGATGGGGGCCGTGTGCGACTGGATGACGAAGGCGTCGCATCCGCGCACGCTCTCGCCGTAGCGGATGTAGAGCTCGCCGTTCGCGAAGGTGCGCGCCTCGGTGTCGACGAGGTCGGTGTCGAGTTCGGCGGCGATGTCGCGCGCCAGCTGAGGATGGGCCCGACCGGAGACGAGCACCAGGCTCTTCTCTCCACTCGCCTTGATTCCGGACACCTATTCTCCGCTCTCTCCGGCCTCGGGGGCCGTTTCTGCTCGAGCCGTCTGCGCCGCCGTCGCCGCATCCGTTCCGGGCCGATTCTGCTCGACCCACCCGGCCATGTTCCGCTGCGGTGCCACGTTGATGGCGAGCGAACCGGCCGGAACGTCTTTGCGAACGACCGTGCCCGCACCCGTGTAAGCACCGTCACCAATCCTAACCGGGGCGACGAAGACGTTGTGCGATCCGGTGCGCACGTGCGACCCCACTTGGGTGCGGTGCTTGTTCACGCCGTCGTAGTTCGCGGTGATGGTTCCGGCGCCCACGTTCGAGCCCGTGCCCACCTCGGTGTCGCCGATGTAGGAGAGGTGCGGCACCTTGCTGCCGGGCCCGATGTGCGAGTTCTTCGTCTCGACGAAGGTGCCGATCTTGCCGTCGGCGTCGAGCACCGTGTTCGGGCGCAGATAGGAGAAGGGGCCCACGGATGCGCCCGCGCCGATCACGCTGAGCGTCGCGTCGGTGCGCTTCACCATGGCGTTCTCGCCGATCTCGCAGTCGACGAGGGTGGTGTCGGGGCCGACCGTCGCACCCCGCGCGATGCTCGTGGCGCCCTTGATCTGGGTGCCGGGGAGCAGGGTGACGTCTTCGGCGAGGCTCGCCTTGAGGTCGATCCAGGTGGTGGCGGGGTCCTGGATGGTGACGCCGGCCAGCTGCCAGCCGCGCACGATGAGCGCGTTGAGCTTGGCCGCGGCCTCGGAGAGCTGGGCCCGGTCGTTCACGCCGGCGATCAGCCAGGGCTCCGAGACGGTGACGGCCGCCACGTCGGAGCCGGCTCGGCGCAGCAGGCCGATCACGTCGGTGAGGTACTTCTCGCCCTGGGCGTTCGCGGTCGTGACGCGCGCGAGCTGGTCGCGGAGCTCGGCCAGGCCGAACACGTAGACGCCGGCGTTGATCTCGCTGATGGCGCGCTCGGAGTCGGTGGCGTCCTTGTGCTCGACGATGCGGTCGAGCATCCCGTCGCCGGTGCGCACGATGCGGCCGTAGCCGGTGGCGTCGGCCAGCTCGGCGCTGAGCAGGGTGGCGGAGGCGCCGCTCGCGCGGTGCTGCGCGACGAGCGCCGTGAGGGTGTCGGCGTCGAGCAGCGGAACGTCGCCGGAGACGACCAGCACCTCGCCGTCGAAGTCGGCGGGCAGGGCGGCCACGGCCTGCTCGACGGCGCGGCCGGTTCCGGGCACCTCGTCCTGATCGACGATGAGCGAACTCGGGAAGTGGTCGTGGATGACCTCCTGAACCTGGTCGCGCTCGTGCCGCACCACGCTCACCGTGTAGGCGGCGTCGAGCTGCCCCGCGGTCGCGAGCACGTGCCCGATCAGCGGCACCCCGGCGATCTCGTGCAGGAGCTTCGGAGTCGTGGACTTCATGCGAGTGCCCTGCCCTGCGGCCAGGACAACGATCGCGAGCCTCGAATCGGACATCAGGCACCTCATCTTTCATCAAGGTCGTGCGCTAGCTTGCCGGTCTTCGAGGTTTTCGCTCTCGCCGCCTTTGAGCTCCGCTCAACCGAAGGCGAGAGCGAAAACCTCGAAGACCGGCAAGCGACCCACATCGACCGCTCCGCCTCCAGGGTTCGAACCTAGACCTAACAGCTCCAAAGGCTGTCGTGCTGCCATTACACCAAGGCGGACCACCGGGACGGGCCCGATGCAGTAGTCCAGTCTGCCAGACCCGCAAAGGCGCCACGGCTGAGTGATGACGATAATGGGGTGATGAGCTCCAAGGATGCCCGCGATTCGGTCGACGAGATCGTCGACGCGTGGATGCGCGAGCATCCGGGGCTCGATTTCTCGCCTTTGAAGATCCTGTCGCGCGTGACCCGGCTGGCGAAGCAGCTCGAGAAGACGCGCCGCGCATCCTTCGCCACCGCCGGCCTGGAGCCGTGGGAGTTCGACGTGCTCGCGGCCCTGCGCCGCGCGGGCACCCCCCACGAGCTCAGCCCGAAGGCGCTGCTCGAGCAGACCTACGTGTCGAGCGGCACCATGACCAACCGCATCGACGGCATGGTTCGCCGCGGCCTCGTGGAGCGCCGCACCCACCCCAACGACGGTCGCGGCGTGCTCGTGTCGATGACCGCCGACGGGCGCGACCGCGTCGACGCCGCCATCTCGCACCTCGTCGCCGCCGAGACCGAGCTGCTCGCGGGCCTCTCGAAGGCCGACCAGGAGCGCCTCGCCGCCCTCCTCCGCCGCCTCAGTCTCGACCTGGCCTGACCTGTCGCACCCCCGAGCACGTCACCTTCGGCTCAATGCGGCGGGATCTTCGAGCCTGAAGCGACGAGGCCGAAGGTGCGGCGGGGTCGTCTGGGCGGGGCTCAGTCGAGGAGTTCGGAGAGCTCGAGCCAGCGGGTCTCGAGCGTGGCGATCTGCTCCTCGAGGGCCCGCACCTCGGCCGTGAGGGCGCCGAGGCCGACGTAGTCGGACTGGTCGAACTCGGCGATCCGCCGGTGCTGGGTGTCGATCTCGCCGGTCAGTCGGTTGATGCGGCGCTCGAGCGAGGAGCGCTCCTTCTCGGCGGCGCGCAGCTCGGCACCGGCGAGCGCGGGGCGGGATGCTTCTGCCGCGGCTGCGGTCGCCGCCGACGAGGCCGTGCCGCCCGGTCCACGGTCGCGCGCCCGCGCATCCGCGGAGCCCTCGCCGGCCTTGCGGAGTACGAGGTACTGCTCGAGACCGCCGGGCAGGTGCCGCAACCGGTGGTCGAGCACGGCGTACTGCTGGTCGGTGACGCGCTCGATCAGGTAGCGGTCGTGCGAGACCACGAGCAAGGTGCCGGGGAAGGAGTCGAGCAGGTCTTCGAGCGCCGCGAGCATGTCGGTGTCGAGGTCGTTGGTGGGCTCGTCGAGGATGAGCACGTTCGGCTCGTCGAGCAGGATGAGCAGCAGCTGCAGCCGGCGCTTCTGGCCTCCGCTCAGGTCTTTGACGGGCGTCTGCAACTGCGCACTCGTGAAGCCGAGGCGCTCGAGCAGCTGCCCGGGCGTGAGCTCCTTGCCGCCGGCCACGTAGGAGGTGCGGTAGCGCCCGATCACCTCGCTCACGCGGTCGTTCAGCACATCGCCGAGCTCGGAGAGCTGCTGGGTGAGCGTGGCGATCTTCACCGTCTTGCCGCGCTTAACCGTTCCCGTGGTCGCCTGCACGGCGCCCGTCACGAGACCGAGCAGCGTCGACTTGCCGGCGCCGTTCACGCCCAGGATGCCGGTGCGCTCGCCCGGGGCGATGCGCCACTCCACGCCCTCGAGCACGAGCTTGTCGCCGAACGACACCGAGACGTCGAGGATGTCGACCACGTCTTTGCCGAGGCGGGCGGTGGCCATCTGGGTGAGCGAGACGGTGTCGCGGATGGGCGGCTCGTCGGCGATCAGGGCCTCGGCCGCGTCGATGCGGAACTTGGGCTTCGCGGTGCGGGCCGGGGCCCCGCGGCGCAGCCACGCGAGCTCCTTCTTCATGAGGTTCTGGCGCTTGGCCTCCATGGTCGTCGCCATGCGATCGCGCTCGACGCGCTGCAGGATGTAGGCCGCGTAGCCACCCTCGAACGGCTCGATCAGGCGGTCGTGCACTTCCCAGGTCTGGTTCGAGACCTCGTCGAGGAACCATCGGTCGTGCGTCACGACCGCGAGGCCGCCCTGGCCGTTCGGCCAGCGGCGTTTGAGGTGCTCGGCGAGCCAGGCGATGCCCTCGACGTCGAGGTGGTTGGTGGGCTCGTCGAGGAAGATGACGTCCCAGTCGCCCACGAGCAGCGCGGCGAGCGCGACCCGGCGGCGCTGGCCGCCCGAGAGTGTCTCGATGACGGCGTGCCAGTCGATGTCGCCGAGGAGGCCGGCGATGACGTCGCGCACCCGGGCGTCTCCGGCCCAGACGTGCTCGTCGAGCTCGCCCACGACGGCCTGTGCCACCGTGAGGGCCGGGTCGACGGTGTCGGCCTGGTCGAGCATGCCGAGCGTGACGCCACGGCGGCGCGTGACACGACCGGCATCCGGTTCGAGTCGCCCGGAGAGCAGGGAGAGCAGGGTCGATTTGCCGTCGCCGTTGCGCCCCACGATGCCGACGCGGTCGCCCTCGTTGAGGCCGACGGTGACCGAATCGAAGATGACTCTGGTGGGATATTCGAGATGGAGCGCCTCAGCGCCCAGAAGATGAGCCACCCGTCGAGGCTACCCGGTCGGGCTGGGGGCGCCGCCCAGGTAGCCGCGGGTCGCGTCGCCGGGAGGCCGCCGCGTCGCCCGAGGGGCGTGCGCTCAGGACCCGCCGGGCGTGCACCCTGTGGGCCGGTGTCGCGCCGAGAGCGCTGCCCGGGGCGCCGACGGATGCTCGCCCGCGCACCCCGCGCATCCGCCCGCCGGGCAGCCGGCCTGCTCGCGCCCCGCACCTAGACTGTGCGCATGTCCTCGCGCCACCCCGTCGTCGTGCTCCCCTTCGCCGGTCACCACGTCGAGCTCGAGCTCATCGACCGGCGTTCCCGCAGCTACGAGATCGATGTCGACGGAATCCCGCAGTCGGTCGTGAGCCTGCGTGAGCCGCGCATGCTCGAGTGGCCTTACGTGCGGCACATCGCCCGCGCGATCGACGGATGCGCGCCCTCCGGCCAACCGCTGCGCCTGGTGCATCTCGGCGCCGGCGGACTCACCCTCCCGCGCTACGCCGCCGTCACGCGCCCGGGCTCGCCGCAGCTCGTGGTCGAGCTCTCGGAGGAGTTCGCGCAGGCCGTGGTGGCGGCCCTGCCGCTGCCCGAAGGAACCTCGCTTCGCTTCGCGTTCGGCGACGCCCGCGCGGTGGCCGAGCAGGCTCCGGATGCGGTGGGCTGGCACCCGGCCGACGTCACCGTGGTGGACCTCTGGGAAGCCGCCGTGATCTCGGCACGGGTCGCCAGCCTCGAGTTCTATTCGCTCGTGGCCGCGCGCTCGGCGCCCTCCGGCCTCGTGGCGGTGAACCTCCTCGACGGCGCCGACCACCGCTACGCCCGCGCGCAGGCCGCCACCCTCGGCGCGGTGTTCGAGCACGTGGCCGTGGTGCTCGAGGCGATGCCCGACCCGACCACACCGCCCGGGAACGTGGTCGTCTTCGCGAGCGCATCCCCGCTGGGCTTCATGGAGTCGGGCGACTGGCTCTCGAGCGAGCGCTCGATCGGGCGCGACCCCCGCGTTCTCCGAGGTGCGGAGCTCGAGGACTGGATCGACGGCGCCGCCGTGGTGACCGACGCGACCGCGATCGACTCCCCCGCCCTCGACGACCCGCGCTTCGCCGACGCCGTGTTCCGCGACGACGACTGAGCGGAGACTACTCATCCCGCCTCGGGCTCCGCGGTGCTTACCCTCTGAGGGTCAGCACACGCCACCGAGAAAGGAGGGCGATCATGGGCACGCTTCCCCCACGTCCGCGGCCGTGACCCCGGCGCACCCGGCGTCTACTTGAGGCGTCTTCCCTCAGCCAGCATGGTGGTCATCTTCTCGATGCGCGAGGCGCGGGTCTCGGGGCGCTTGGCCCCCTCGATCCAGCGCTCGTACTCGCGTTGGTGGCTGTAGGCGAGAGAGTCGAAGGCAGCCGCCTGTCCGCTGGTCTCGAGGGCCGCGCGAGCATCCGGTGCCAGTTCGATGGTGCGGGGAGCGGTGTCGAGCTGCACCGTCACGCTCACCGTGTCGCCGGCCTGCTTGCCGATCTTCTCGCGGATCTCCTTCAAGACCGGAAAGAGATGCGCGTCGCCGCCCATGTTGGCGAGCGAGCCGCGGTAGGGCTCGCCGTCGACGCTCGCCGTGATGGGCACACGACCCTTCACTCCGAAGAGATCGAAGACCGCGAAGGGGAACTCCACCCACGCCGAGCTGTTCGCCACCTCGGTGTTGCGGAGGATGACGGCGTCGAACTCGACGGGTCCGGGGTCGCGGTACTGCACCATGGGTGAGAGCGTAGCGCCGGCCTGCGTCGGTGTCACCGTCGCTGCGCTCGCGGTCAGCGCATCGGCGCGGCCCGGGTGTCAGCGCCGGGGTCGCAGGATGCGGGTGCGGCTGAGCCCGATCACCGCGCAGGCCATCATCCCGATGAACCCGGCGATGGCGACGACGTACACCGCGACCGCCCCGTACCCGCCCGGCTGCGCCGGGTTGAGGAACGGGTAGGGGTACCAGCCCACGATCGGCCCGCGGATCATGGTGTACACCGACCACACCAGCGGGAACGCGATGATCGCCCAGATCGACGGCCAGCGGAGCGGCGACTTGCCGGGCGTGAGAACCCAGACGATCACGATGTAGATGGGCGCGATGAGGTGCAGCACCTCGTTCGACCACGCGAGCGTGCGCCCCTGCTCGAGGGTGATGCCGCGCAGCAGGAGGTTGTAGACGACACCGGTGGTGGCCATGTAGGTGACGATGGCCCCGAGCGAGAGGTTGAACCACGAGGGGTCGCGCCTCACGGTGAAGCAGTAGTACGCCCCGACGAGCAGCGCCGCGGCCGCGAGCGCATTCGAGAGGATGGTGAAGTAGCTGAAGAAGTTCACGATGAACATGCCCACGTCGGGCACGGTCGGAAGGCTGTAGATCAGCTGCCCGACGATCGCCGCGATGATGATTCCGGCCGCCACGATGCGGATGACCCCGAAGACGATGCGCATGCCCACACTCTAGAGGGCGGGCGCCCGGTGGTGACGGCAGCCGCCGGGGCGCGTCAGAGCGCGTCGGCCTTGGCGGCGAGCACCGCGCGCTCGCGGTCGTTTCCGGCCAGGGCGACGGCACGCGCGAACTCGCCCCGTGCCTCCTCCGTGCGGCCGAGACGCGCCAGCAGCTCACCGCGCACGCTCGGCAGCAGGTGGGAGCCGCGCAGCGCATCCTGAGTCACCAGCTGGTCGACGATCAGCAGAGCGGATGCCGGCCCGACGGCCATCGAGACGGCCACGGCCCGGTTGAGCTCCACCACCGGATTCGGCGCGAGGCGGCCGAGCGCCTCGTAGAGCAGCACGATCTGGGCCCAGTCGGTGGCGTCGACGTTCGGCGCCACGGCGTGGCACTCCGCGATGGCGGCCTGGAGCGCGTAGCTCCCTCGACCGCGGCCAAGAGCCCGGGCGGTGGCGTCGGCCGCGCCGAGGGCGGCGCGCCCTCGGCCGATCTGCGCGCGATCCCAGCGGGAGCGGTTCTGGTCGGCGAGCAGGATCGGCGTGCCGTCGTCGCGCACCCGGGCGGCGAAGCGCGAAGCCTGCAACTCCATCAGCGCCAGGAGGCCGTGCACCTCGGGTTCGCGCGGCAGCAGACCGGCGAGCACGCGCCCGAGACGGAGCGCTTCGTTCGCGAGTTCGGTGCGCATCCACCGGTCGCCCGTGGTGGCCGCGTAGCCCTCGGTGAACACCAGGTAGACCACGCCGAGCACCGGAGCGAGGCGCGCCTTCCATTCGGCGGGCTCGGGCACCTCGAACGGCACGTGCGCGGCGGCCAACGTCTTCTTGGCGCGCACGATGCGCTGCTGCACCGTGGCCACCGGCACGAGGAACAGGCGGGCGATCTCCTCAGTGGTGAGGCCGCCGACCACCTTGAGGGTGAGCGCGACCTGCCCTTCACGGGAGAGCGCGGGGTGACAGGCCGTGAACACGAGGCGCAGCATGTCGTCGTCGATGGGCTCCCAGACGTCGTCGGCGTGCTCGGCGAGGTCGTGGGCGATGGCCCGGTAGCGCTCGTCGAGGCGGTCGCGGCGGCGCCAGGCGTCGATGGCCTTGCGCTTGGCCACCGCGGTGAGCCACGCGCCCGGATTCTGCGGAACGCCCGACTCGGGCCACTGCAGGAGGGCGTCGGCGACGGCCTCCTGGGCGAGGTCCTCGGCGAGGCCGAGGTCGCGGGTCATCGCGGCCACGGTGGCGACGACGCGCGCGCCCTCGATGCGCCAGACCGCGGCGACGGTGGCCGCGACCTCCGTCATGAACGCACCCCGCGCATCCGCCCGCTCACCCGCGCCGGCCGCCCGGCCCCGCGCATCCGCTCTCTCACTGCCGCCGCCCGCCCAGCCCCGCGCATCCGCTCGCTCCGGCTCTCGGCCGCCGGCTCAGGCCTGGCCGAGATCTTCGCGCCAGCCCTCTTCCTTCTTGAGGTACTCGTTGTCCTCGAAGCCCTCGAAATCGCTCATGTCGGTGACGCGGCGCACCTCCAGCTTCGAGCCCACACCGAGCGGAGCGCGGCTCGCCCACTCGGCGGCCTCCTCCTTCGAGGAGACCTCGATGATCCAGAAGCCGCTGAACAGCTCGTGGGTCTCCCCGTAGGGGCCGTCGGTGACGATGGGCGCTTCGCCGCCGAACTCCACCACGAAGTTCTGCGACATGTCGTCGGCCAGGCCGTCGCCGGCGAGCATGACGCCGGCCTTGATCATGGCCTCGTTGTAGGCGCCCATCTGGTTGATGACCTCGGCGAAGTCGATCTGCTCGTAGGCCTTCTTGGCCTCGTCGGTCGCGCGCATGATCAGCATGAATTTCATCGGATTCTCCTTCTCGGCGAGGGCGCCGTGTGCGTCCTCTAACTATGACGTCGAACGGGCGAGGCCGCGATCGACAAGCACCGCGAAGTTCTTCGGAGAAATCTGCGGAGGCCGCCCGCGCTTAACATTGCAGGGTGCCGAACCCTGAGATCGCCGCGGTCATCCGCGCCGGAATGACCGAGACGCCCGACTTCCCTCAGCCCGGAATCCTGTTCCGCGACCTCTCCGGGCTCTTCGCCTCGGCGTCGTCGCTGCGCGCGGTCGCCGAAGCCCTGATCGACGACTTCGGGCCGATCGACGCCGTGGTGGGCGTCGAGGCGCGCGGCTTCGTTCTGGGGGCGGCGGCCGCCGTCGCCGGCGGGGTCGGGATGCTCGCGGTGCGCAAGGCCGGCAAGCTCCCGGGCGAGGTGCTCGGCGAGAGCTACGAGCTCGAGTACGGCACCGCGACGCTCGAGGTGCATCCCGACACGCTGCCGCGCGGGGCCCGCGTGGTGATCGTCGACGACGTGCTCGCCACCGGCGGCACCCTCGCCGCGACCCTGCGGCTGATGGACGGCGCCGGCTGGGAGGTCGCGGGGATCGCCGTCGTGATCGAGCTCGAGGCGCTCGGCGGCCGTGCCGTGCTCGCCGACGCCACCTCGGCCCCGGTGCGCGCCCTCCTCGAGCTGTAGGCGGCCCGCGCGCATCCGGTCCGGGCGGCAGCGGCAGCGGCGCTAGTCGCCGACGATGCGGGCGCCGGCCACCGGCCCCGTGACGCGCACCACGTGGTAGCGGGCCGCGCTGAGGGCGATCTGCAGGTCGAGGGCGCTGTCGATGTCGGCGGCGAGGAACGCCACGGTGGGGCCGGAACCCGACACGATGCCGGCGAGCGCACCGTTCGCCTCCCCCACCTCGAGCACGGTCGCGAGGCCCGGGTTCAGGTGCAGCGACGGCGCCTGCAGGTCGTTGTGCAGTGACTCGGCGAGCATGTGCGGATCGCCCGCGCGAAGAGCCTGCAGCACGTCGGCGTCGACCACCGGCTGGCCCTGGGCGGGGAAGATGTCCTGCGCGTGCCGCTCGCGGTGCCGATCGAGCTCGCGGTAGACCTCGGGGGTCGAGAGTCCACGGTCGGGCAGCACCAGGATCCACTGGAACTGCCCCTTGGCGAGCGCCGGACTCAGCTGGTCGCCCCGTCCGGTGCCGATGGCCGTGCCACCCGCGAGCGCGAAGGGCACGTCGGCGCCCAGCTCGGAGGCGAGGGAGAGCAACTCGTCGCGGCCGACATCCGTTCCCCAGAGCGCGTCGCAGGCGAGCAGGGTGGCCGCGGCATCCGCCGAGCCGCCGCCCATGCCGCCCGCGATGGGCACGTTCTTCTCGATTCTGAGGTGCACGCCTTCGCGGTAGCCGGCGCGGCGGGCGAGCAGCCGGGCCGCGCGGATGGCCAGGTTCGAACCGTCGGTCTCGAGCCCGGAGGTGTCGATGTGCCCACCGAACTCGACCGAGAAATCACTCGCGGGAGTCGCGTAGACGTCTTCGTAGAGCGAGACGGCCTGGTAGGCGGTGGCCACGTCGTGGTAGCCGTCGTCCATCACCGCGCCCACTTTGAGGAACACGTTGATCTTGCCGGGAGCCCGCACATGCACGGTCTTCGCGAGGCCCCGGTTGCTCATGCAACCAACCTATCCCACGTGGCCGACTCCCCCTTTCAGGGGGCTCCCGGGCGACCGGTCCGGCGGCGGGCGGGATGCGCATCCGGCCCGCCGCCGAGCGGCTCAGCGCCCCGAGAGCACGCGCACGAAGTCGGCCAGGAACGCCTCGCGGTCGACGTCGAGCACCACCACCG
>NZ_JBCEBO010000008.1:0-233191 GCF_049472555.1 Herbiconiux sp. 11R-BC
CGCCTACGCGGCCGGCCTCGCGGTCGGCTTCTGGGCCAACCTCGACGAACTCCGCGCGAACTGGCAGGAAGACTCCCGCTGGACCCCGAACATGAGCACCGAAGAACGCGAACGCCAGCTCCGCAACTGGAAGAAAGCCGTCACCAAGACCTTCGACTGGGTCGACGACGACGTCATCTAGCTGCCGTGGGCGCCGTGCTTCGCGCGGCGTCCACGGGCCGCGCCGGTCCCCGCCCGGCGCGGCGCGGCATGTGGGGGTGAGGTCGCTTCGCGGCCTCGCCCCCACCTTGGGTCGGTGAGTACGGCCCGCAGCTTTCAGACCCGCTTGGTGGCGGAGACCCAGGCGTCGAGTTTCGCGGCGGCCGCGCCGGAGTCGATGGCGGCCGCGGCGATCGCGGACTGCTCGCGGAGGCGCTGCAGCAGCGGTCGGTCCACCTCGGCGGGGTCTGCTGCCAGGGCGAAGGAGACGAGGCCGGCGGCGGCGTTCAGCACGACCATGTCGCGCACGGGGCCGGGCTCACCGGCGAGAACGCGACGCACGACGTCCGCGTTGTGAGCGGCGTCACCGCCCCGCAACTGGTCGATCGACGCGACCGGGATGCCGAGATCCCGCGGGTTCAGGTCGTGCTCCTTCACCGACCCCCGCGACACCTCCCAGATGTGGCTGTGGCCGGTGGTGGTGAGCTCGTCGAGCCCGTCGTCGCCGCGGAACACCAGAGCCGTCGCTCCTCGGGTCTGGAAGACGCCGACGATGAGCGGCACCCGGTCGAGGTGCGCAACGCCGACCGCGGAGGCCTCGGCGCGAGCCGGGTTGCAGAGCGGGCCGAGGAAGTTGAAGACCGTGGGAACACCCAGCTGCGCGCGCACGGCGCCGGCGTTCTTGAACCCCGGGTGGAACTTCGAGGCGAATGCGAAGGTGATCCCCGTCTCGGTGAGCACCTCCGCGACGCGCTCCGGCTCGAGATCGAGATCGATGCCGAGGGCACGCAGCACGTCCGAGGACCCGGAGAGCGAGCTCGCCGCCTTGTTGCCGTGCTTGACCACGGGAACACCGGATGCCGCGGAGACGATCGAGGCCATCGTCGACACGTTCACGGTGCCGAAGGAGTCGCCGCCGGTGCCCACGATGTCGAGGGCCATCGGGTCGACCGCGAGCGGAAGAGCATGGTCGAGGATCGCGTCCCGGAAGCCGACGATCTCGTCCACCGTCTCGCCTTTGGCCCGGAGAGCCACGAGGAATCCGGCCAGCTGGGCCTCGGTGACCTCGCCCTCCATGACCTTGTTCATCGACCACGTCGCCTCGGAGATCGAGAGATCCGATCCCGTCAGAAGTCGAGCGATCATCACGGGCCAGGAGTACGTGTCAGCCATACCAGCGATCCTACGGGGCGGCCGGACGCCGGGACACGCCGGTGGACCCGCCCCACCGCGGCCAAATGCAAAACGGCTTCCCGATTTCGGACATAATGGACCTGTGACGAGCAGCTCATTGACCCATTCTCAGAGTGCCCCGATGGTGCAGCGCCCCAACACGGTCGCTGTCGGAACCATCGTGTGGCTGGGCAGCGAAGTCATGTTCTTCGCCGGCCTCTTCGCCATCTACTTCACGCTGCGGTCCACCAACCCGGCTGCTTGGGCGGATCAGGCGAACACGCTCAACGTGCCGTTCGCGCTAGTCAACACGATCATCCTGGTGATTTCCTCCTTCTGGTGCCAGTTCGCCGTCTTCGCGGCCGAGCGCGGCCAGCCGCGCCGTACGGGCTGGAGCCCCACCAAGTGGGGAATCACCGAGTGGATGTTCCTCGCCTACGCCTTCGGCGCGATCTTCGTCTGCGGCCAGGTCATCGAGTACGCGACCCTCGTCTCCGAGGGCATCACGATCGACGGCAGCGCCTACGGCTCGGCCTTCTACCTCACCACCGGCTTCCACGCCCTGCACGTGACCGGCGGCCTCATCGCCATGCTCCTCATGCTGGGGCGCGTGTTCGCGGTCAAGAACTTCGGTCACAAGGAGGCGACGAGCATCATCGTCGTCTCGTACTACTGGCACTTCGTCGACGTGGTCTGGATCGGCCTGTTCCTCGTGATCTACGTGCTCAAGTAGCCGGCCGACACGATCCATCGACGAAGTCCCGAACAGAAGGTAGAGAGAATGGCCCGCAAGAGCAGGAAAGCCAACAGACGCCATCCCCTGGCTACTGTCGTGCTGATTGCTATCGGCCTGGTCGTCACGGGTGGCGGGTACGCGCTCTTCAGCAGCACCACCACGGCCTCGGCCGACACCAGCGCCTCCAGCCAGCAGACGATCGACGAGGGCAAGAAGCTCTTCGCCGCCAACTGCGCCACGTGTCACGGCCTCGACATGCAGGGCACGAAAGACGGCCCGAGCCTGATCGGCGTCGGCGCGGCGGCCGTGAACTTCCAGGTGGGCACCGGCCGCATGCCGATGGCCATGCAGGGCCCGCAGGCCATGCAGAAGCCGACGCAGTTCACGGATGAGCAGACCGCAGCCCTCGCGGCCTACGTCGCCTCCATCTCCCCCGGCCCCGCCATCCCCGACGAGCGCTACCTGCAGGCCGACGGTGACGCCACCAACGGCGGCCAGCTGTTCCGCATCAACTGCGCGATGTGCCACAACGTGGCAGGCGCAGGCGGTGCGCTCACCGAAGGCAAGTTCGCCCCCGAACTCACGGGAGTGCTGGCCACGCACATCTACGAGGCGATGCTGACCGGCCCGCAGAACATGCCGGTCTTCAACGACAACAACCTCACGCCCGAAGACAAGCGCGACATCATCACGTACCTGAAGTTCCTCGAGAACAACCCCTCCCCCGGTGGCTTCGAACTCGGTTCGCTCGGCCCCGTCGCGGAAGGCCTGTTCGTCTGGATCTTCGGTCTCGGCGCGGTCATCGGCCTGATGGTCTGGCTCACCGCCAAGTCGAACTAGCCGCACCCGCGTTGATCACAGCACACTCCAGCAAGCTCGAAAGGGAACACAATGGCACATGACGAGGTGAGCGGCACCGATTCCGCCGCTTCCGATTCGTCGGCCGTCGAGACGAGTCGAGGCGCATCGACCGGCACTGCGGTCATTGCGTCCGACGTCGTGAACCCGGGCGAACCGCCCCACCGTCACCGCGTCACCGACATCGACCCGAAGGCCGAGAAGCGGGCGCAGCGATCGGTCTACACGCTCTTCTACCTTTCGATCGCGGGCAGCATCTTCGCCGTCGCGGCGTACATGGCGTTCCCGATCGAAGACGGCGACCAGGCGGCTCTGCGACTCAACACCCTGTTCATCGGTGTCGGCGTGGCGCTCGCGCTGTTCGGCATCGGTCTGGGCGCCGTGCACTGGGGCAAGGCCCTCATGCACGACAAGGAGGGAATCGACCTCCGGCACCCGGTTCGCGGCTCCGAGGAGACGATCGCCCGTTCCGTCGAGATCTTCGACGAGGCCGACCGCGAGTCGGGCTTCGGACGGCGCACGCTCATCCGGAACAGCCTGATCGGCGCCCTCGTGGCCTTCCCGCTCCCCGGCATCGTGCTGTTCCGCGGTCTCGCGCCGCAAGACGAAGACCCGGCACAGCTGCTCAGCCACACCGTCTGGAAGAAGGGTGCGCGCCTCACGCTCGACCCCTCGGGCATCCCGGTCAAGGCATCGGATGTGACGATCGGCTCGGTCTTCCACATCATCCCCGAAGGCCTCAACGACCTCGAGGACCGCCTGGAGCAGAAGGCCAAGGCCGCTGTGCTGCTCATGCGCCTCAACCCGGCCGACCTCAACATCAGCCCGGAGCGCAAAGGCTGGTCGTACGACGGCATCGTCGCGTACTCCAAGATCTGCACGCACGTCGGCTGCCCGGTGGCACTCTACGAGCAGCAGACGCACCACCTGCTGTGCCCGTGCCACCAGTCGACCTTCGACGTGGTGAACGAGTGCCAGGTGATCTTCGGTCCGGCCAAGCGGCCGCTGCCGCAGCTGCCCATCGAGGTCGACTCCGAGGGCTACCTCGTGGCCCAGAGCGACTTCCACGAGCCCGTCGGCCCTAGCTTCTGGGAGCGTTCATGACCAGCACGATCGATCATCGCACCGAAGCTCCGGCCGGGGCCGAAGCGCCCGCGCCGCGCAAGTCGGGCGGCTTCACCGCCGCGGCGGCGAACTACATCGAGGACCGCACGAGCATCTCGGGCGTCGTCAAGGAGTTCGGCCGCAAGATCTTCCCCGACCACTGGTCGTTCATGCTCGGTGAGGTGGCGCTCTACAGCTTCGTCGTCATCATCCTCTCGGGCACGTTCCTGACGTTCTTCTTCCAGGCGTCGATGGCCGAGGTCGTCTACAACGGCTCCTTCGTGCCGCTCAAGGGCATGCAGATGTCGTCGGCGATGGACTCCGCGCTGCACATCTCGTTCGACGTGCGCGGTGGCCTGCTGGTTCGCCAGATCCACCACTGGGCGGCGCTGCTGTTCATCGCAGCCATCGGCCTGCACATGCTGCGCATCTTCTTCACGGGAGCGTTCCGCAAGCCGCGTGAACTCAACTGGGTGATCGGCTTCGTTCTCTTCGTGCTGGCGCTCGGCGAAGGCTTCACCGGCTACTCACTCCCCGACGACCTGCTCTCCGGTAACGGTCTGCGCATCATCGACGGTCTGATCAAGGGCCTCCCCTTCGTCGGAACCTGGATCTCGTTCCTGCTCTTCGGCGGAGAGTTCCCGGGCACGGCGATCGTGGGGCGTCTGTACACCCTCCACATCCTGTTGCTGCCGGCGATGGTGGTGGCGTTCATCGCGCTGCACCTCGTGTTCGTCGTGGTGCACAAGCACACCCAGTTCTCGGGTGGCGGCCGCACCGAGAAGAACGTCATCGGCTACCCGGTGCTGCCGGTGTACGCCGCGAAGGCCGGTGGATTCTTCTTCCTGGTCTTCGGCGTCATCGCCCTGATGGCCTCGTTCTTCACGATCAACCCCATCTGGAACTACGGCCCCTACGACCCCTCCCCGGTGTCGGCCGGTACGCAGCCCGACTGGTACATCGGCTTCGCAGACGGCGCGCTGCGCCTGATCCCGCCGGGCTGGGAGTTCGTATGGCTCGACCACACCTGGTCGTTCAACATCATCGTGCCGGTTCTGGTGCTGGTGATCTTCCTCGGCCTGGTGGCGTCGTATCCCTTCGTCGAGGGCTGGGTGACGGGCGACAAGCGCGAGCACCACATCCTCGACCGTCCGCGCAACGCCCCCACCCGCACGGGTATCGGCGCCGCCGGCGTCACCTTCTACGCCGGCCTCTGGGCGGCGGCGAGCTCGGACATCATCGCGACGCACTTCCAGCTGTCGCTCGAGAGCGTGACGCACACGATCCAGGCCTGGGTCATCCTGGGGCCGTTCATCGCGTACTTCATCGCGAAGCGCGTGTGCATCGGTCTGCAGAAGAAGGACCGCGAGATCGTGCTGCACGGCTTCGAGTCGGGCCGCATCGTGCGACTCCCCGGTGGCGAGTACATCGAGGTGCACGAGCAGGTCGATGAGTACGAGCGCTGGAAGCTCGTCAACTACGAGGTTCACGAACCGATCACCCTTCGGCCGAACGCCCAGGGCAAGATCACCGGCGCCGCGCGCCTGCGTGCTCGCATGTCGCGCTGGTTCTTCGAAGACCGCATCGCCCCCGCCACCTCGAAGGAACTCGAGCACGGCCGCGGCGACGCCCACGGCGAGATCGAGGGCGGCGGCCACCACTAGGCGGCCTCCCCTCCCCCACTCAGGGCCCGGCACACACCACGTGTGCCGGGCCCTTCGTCGTCTCCCACCGCGCGCCCTTGAGCGGCCCCTCACAGATGTCACGAGCCTCGAGTCGATTCATCACAATATCGTGAGCGGCGACAACAGCTACGCCACCGAGGCCGCCGTATTCGCTCCCCTCACTCGCCGACGGCGGACTGCAGACAGCCTCGCGGGGTCGTGGATCCGTGGGGTCGCCGATCTTGCTGAGGCAGGGGTCGTACGCCACCCCGTTGCCGACGAGGCGCGCGGCCTCGAGCAGCGCACCCTGCCACGCTACGACGGAGTGTGTGGCCAAATACGGGCTCTGAGTCCGTCGTTAGCGTTGTGGGACGGCGCACTCCGTCGTTGACGCGCGGGTGAGAAGTGCAGTCACGTCGGCGGTGGGCCGGCTAAGGAAGTGGGGCCCGATCCGGGATACGCAAAAGGCCCCCATCCGTGAGGGATGGGGGCCTGTGTGCGGGGCTGGGCGCGGGACTAGCGGGCGAAGTAGCCGCGGTAGTACTCGTAGGTCCAGCCGACGATGGCGACGAGGGTGAGGGCGGCGGCGATGAAGCAGATCCAGATGCCGACGGCGAGGCCGAGCATCAGGAGGGCGCCACCACCGGCGAGGATGATGGGCCACCAGCTCCAGGGGCTGTAGAAGCCGACCTCGGGGTCGCCGTCGTCGATGTTGGCGTCGAGGAGGTCTTCGGGGAGCTCCGCGCCCTGGGCGCCGTGCACGCGGCCGAGGTAGAAGGCCAAGAAGGCCGACAGGATGGCGGCCAGGCCGATCGCGACCGTGCCCACCCACTCGACCGAGCCGTAGTAGATCAGCGACCACACGGTGTACACCGCGTCGGCCAGCAGCATGAAGCCGAACAGGATCCAGAAGAGATTGGTATTCGCTCTCATGGGACTACTTCACCTTGCTCTGCGAGAGGTCGTACGTGGGGGCATCCGGAGCATCCTTCGCCGGACCGACGCCGACGGGGATGCCGGCCTCGGGGTGGTTGAGGTCGAACGCCGGGGACTCCGAGCGGATGCGCGGGATCGACGTGAAGTTGTGGCGCGGCGGCGGGCACGAGGTGGCCCACTCGAGCGAGCGGCCGTAGCCCCACGGGTCATTCACCGTGACCTTCGGCGCCTTGCGGGCCGTGATGTACACGTTGAGGAAGAACGGGATGAGCGAGGCGGCCAGGATGAACGCACCGATCGTCGACAACTGGTTCATCCAGGTGAAGCCGTCTTCCGGCTGGTAGGTCGCGTAACGACGCGGCATACCGAGCACACCCAGCCAGTGCTGGATCAGGAACGTCGTGTGGAAGCCGATGAACAGCAACCAGAAGTGCCAGTGTCCGAGCCGCTCGTTGAGCATCTTGCCGGTCCACTTCGGCCACCAGAAGTAGAAGCCCGAGAACATGGCGAACACGACGGTTCCGAACACCACGTAGTGGAAGTGCGCCACCACGAAGTAGGTATCGGAGACGTGGAAGTCGAGCGGCGGCGACGCCAGGATGACGCCGGTGAGTCCACCGAAGGTGAAGGTGATCAAGAAGCCGATGGCCCAGATCATGGGTGTCTCGAACGTGACCGAGCCACGCCACATCGTGCCGATCCAGTTGAAGATCTTCACACCCGTCGGCACCGCGATGAGCATCGTCATCAGGGCGAAGAACGGCAGCAGCACCGAACCGGTGACGTACATGTGGTGAGCCCACACCGTGACCGACAGAGCGGCGATCGAGATCGTCGCGTAGATGAGCGTCTTGTAACCGAAGATCGGCTTGCGGCTGAACACCGGGAAGACCTCGGAGACGATGCCGAAGAACGGCAGCGCGATGATGTAGACCTCCGGATGCCCGAAGAACCAGAACAGGTGCTGCCAGAGCAGCACACCGCCGTTGGCCGCGTCGTAGATGTGCATGCCGAACACGCGGTCGCCACCCAGCGCGAAGAGGGCCGCGGCGAGAACCGGGAACGCCATCAGCACGAGGATCGACGTGACCAGGATATTCCAGGTGAAGATCGGCATGCGGAACATCGTCATACCGGGGGCGCGCATCGTGATGATGGTGGTGATGAAGTTCACCGCGCCGAGGATGGTGCCGAAGCCCGAGAGCCCCAGGCCGAACACCCACATGTTGCCGCCGTCACCGGGTGTGAACGTCGTCGACGACAGGGGCGCGTAGGCGAACCAGCCGAAGGAGGCGGCACCCTGCGGGGTGAGGAAGCCGGAGACCGCGATGAGCGAGCCGAAGAGGAAGAGCCAGAACGCGAAGGCGTTCAGACGCGGGAACGCGACATCCGGAGCACCGATCTGCAGCGGCATGATGACGTTGGCGAAGCCCGCGAACAACGGCGTCGCGAACATCAGCAGCATGATCGTGCCGTGCATCGTGAAGAGCTGGTTGTACTGGTCTTTCGTCTGCAGCAGTTCGAGGCCGGGCTCGAAGAGCTGGGCGCGGATGACGAGCGCCATCACGCCGCCGAGGCAGAAGAACAGGAACGAGGCGATCAGGTACATGTACCCGATGGTCTTGTGGTCGGTGGAGGTGATCCACTTGACGAAGATGTTGCCCTTGCGCCCGACGCTCTTGCTCGGGGTGCCGGTGGGAGCCGGCGACGGCGCCAAGCTCGAGCCGGCAGCGGGGGAAACGGCCACAGTCGCAGTCATGTCGCGTTCCTACTCTTTCGGTGCGGGCGTGCCGATGCCCGGGAGGTTCTGGTTGCGGTTGTAGTCCGGACCGAGCTGCCCGGTCTGGCCGGCGTCTTTCAGCGTCTGGATGTAGGCGTCGTAGTCGGCCTGCGACACCACCTTGACGTTGAAGAGCATCATCGAGTGGTACTCGCCGCAGAGCTCGGCGCACTTGCCGCTGTAGGTTCCGATGCGCTCGGGGGTGACGTACATGTAGTTCGTCTTGCCGGGCAGCATGTCCTTCTTGTAGAGGAAGTCGATCACCCAGAACGAGTGGATGACGTCGCGCGACTCGAGCTGGATCTCGACCTTCTTGCCCACGGGCAGGTAGAGGGTCGGGATCTGCGACTCGACGAGAGCGCCGTTGCTGTCGTCGGGGTTGGCCTGCGCCTGCACACCAGGCGAGTAGACGTTCTGGTCGACGTAGTTGAAGTCCCACGCCCACTGCTTGCCGAAGACCTGGATGACCTGGTCGGGGTTGTCGTACTTGGCCTCGATGGCGCTCTGGTCACGGGCCGTGAAGGCGAAGAAGCCGAGCACCAGGATGAGCGGCACGATCGTGTAGAAGATCTCGATCGGCATGTTGTAGCGCAGCTGAGCCGGAAGACCGGTCTGTCCCTTGCGGCGGCGGTAGACCACGATCGCCCAGATGGTGAGACCCCAGGTGATGATGCCGACGACCAGGAGCACGATCCACGAGGTGACCCAGAGGCCGATCACGCGGTCGACGTTGTTCGTGGTGCCGGGCTCCGTCGGGAGCCAGCCCTGCAACTGAGCCTGCGTGCATCCGGCGAGGACGACAGAGATGACGAGCGCGATGGGGATCGCAGCCCAACGGAGACGTCTGTTAGAGCGCACCAGTGACCTTTCGGGAAGCTACACCGTCAGTGTATTTGACCTTCTCCTAGCCTACTGGGTCGATTTCCCCGACGATGCCACAGGCGCACCGGAGCCACGTGTGTTAGGCACGAAAAAGGGCCGTTCCCGAAGGAACGGCCCGAGATCCGGCGCAGAAGGACTGCACCGATCATTTTCTCAGTGGAACGAATCTCCGCAGGCGCAGCTGCCGGACGCGTTCGGGTTGTCGATGGTGAAGCCCTGCTTCTGGATGGTGTCCTCGAAGTCGATCGTGGCGCCCTCGAGGTAGGGCACGCTCATCTTGTCGACGATGACCTCGACGCCGTCGAAGTCGACGACGCCGTCGCCGTCGAGCATCCGCTCGTCGAAGTAGAGCTGGTAGATCAGGCCGGAGCAGCCGCCGGGCTGCACGGCGACGCGCAGGCGCAGGTCGTCGCGGCCCTCCTGCTCGAGAAGGCTGCGGACCTTGTCACCCGCGGCCGGGGTGATGCCCACCTTGTGAGCCGGGGTCTCGACCTCGGCGGTCTTCTCCAGGGTGATGTCGCTCATGTGCACTCCATTCGCTCGAAAGCTCGTAAGTATGACGGAAGTCTAACTCCGGCAACCGGGTGAACCGCTCAGGAATTCCCGTCGCGGTCGTTCACGCGCAGAAGAAGGAGGGCTTCGGCGGTGATCGCGCGCTTGAAGACGCCCAGGTGCAGCGATTCGTTCGGGCTGTGCGCCCGGGTGTGCGGGTCTTCGACGCCGGTCACGAGGATCTGGGCCTCGGGGAACACGCGCACGAGATCGGCGATGAACGGGATCGAGCCGCCGATGCCCGCCTCCACCGGCTCGGCGCCCCAGGCGTCGCGCATCGCGTCCTTGGCCGCAGCCACCGCCCAGCCCGAGGTGTCGACCAGGAAGGGGCTGCCGGTGTTGACGTCGTCGATCTCGACGTGGGCGCCGAACGGGGTGTGCGCGCGGATGTGCGCGACGAGCGCGTCATAGGCCTCCCCCGCATCCTGCCCCGGAGCGATGCGGGTGCTCACGCGCACGGCGACCGAGGGGGTGAGCGTGTTCGAGGCGTTCGCCACCGAGGGCGCGTCGATGCCCGTGACCGTGATCGCAGGTCCGGCCCACAGCCGCGACAGGATGCTGCCGGTTCCGATGGGCTGCACGCCCTCGAGCAGGCCGGTCTCGTCGCGCAGCGCCTGCTCGGTGTACTCGGGCGTGTCGATCGGCCGCGTGGTGAGACCCTCGACCGCCACCGAGCCGTTCTCGTCGTGCAGGGAGGCGAGGAGGCGGATGGTGGCGAGCATCGCATCCGGCACCGCTCCCCCGAACATGCCCGAGTGCGAGGCGTGCGCGAGGGTCGACACGGTGAGCCGGAAGGTGACGTTGCCGCGCAGGCTGATGGTGAGGGAGGGGGTGTCGACGTCCCAGTTGTCGGAGTCGGCCACCACGATGACGTCGGCGGCGAGAGCCTCGCGGTTCTCGTCGAGGAAGGCGGCGAAGGAATTGGAGCCGAACTCCTCCTCCCCCTCGATGAAAACCACCAGGCCGAGATCGAGCTCGTCACCGGCGATGTCACGGAGCGCGCGCACGGCGGCGAGATGCGAGACCACGCCGGCCTTGTCGTCGGCGGCGCCGCGCCCGTAGAGCCGGTCGCCGCGCACGGTGGGCTCGTACGGCAGCGAATCCCAGTCCTCGTCCTTTCCGGGCGGCTGCACGTCGTGGTGCGCGTAGAGCAGCACCGTGGGGCGGCCGTTCCTCGCCGCACGGGTGGCGAGCACGGCGGGCTGTCCGAGCTCGCCGGAGTCGGTGGGGGCGCGACGGATGTCCACCGTGTCGAAGACGCCGGTCTCGCGGAAGAGCGCGGCCACCGCATCCGCGCTCTCCGCGACGCGGGCTGGGTCGAAGGCGTCCCAGGAGACCGAGGGGATGCGCACCAGCGCGCTCAGATCGGCGATGCTCGCCGGCAGCGCGAGCTCGACGGCCTCGCGGATCGCCGCCTCACGCGCATCCGGCGCCGGATTCAGGGTGAACGAGGAGGCATCGCTGTCTGTCATGCAGGTAATCTTAAGAGACGTAACGAGCGAGGACACCGTGGCCAGAAAATCCAGCACCCCCGAAGCACCGATCGAACTCCCCGTCGAGGAGCCGGCCGGCAAGGGGCACGCGACCCCGACGCGCAAGGAGCGCGAGGCCGCGAACAAGCGCCCGCTCGTTCCCGGCGACCGCAAAGAGGCATCGAAGGATGCACGCCGCAAGCAGCAGGAGCTGCGCGACAAGGCGCGCGTGGGCATGGCCAACGGCGAAGAGAAGTACATGCCGATCCGCGATCGCGGGCCGCAGCGCAAGTACGTGCGCGACTTCATCGACGCCCGGTTCAACCTGGGTGAGTTCCTGATCCCGATCATGTTCGTAGTGATCCTGCTCACGCTGGTGCCGGCCCCCGAGATCCAGGCCGGCGTGATGCTCGGCCTCTACGCCTTCGTCATCCTCGTGGTGGGCGACAGCTTGTTCATGGGCTTCCGCCTGATGAAGAAGCTGCGCGAGAAGTTCGGCGCCGACAAGGTCGAGCGCGGCACCCGGTGGTACGCCACCATGCGCGCGCTGCAGTTCCGCCGCCTCCGCCTGCCGAAGCCGCAGGTGAAGCGCGGGGAATACCCGCGCTAGCTTCTACTCGGTGTGGCTGCGTGTCCTGCGCAGTCGCGCCAGACCGATGTTGATCGACCGCGCCCAGAGCGGGCCGCGGTAGAGGAACGCCGTGTAGCCCTGCACCAGGGTGGCTCCGGCGGCGAGGCGCTGGTCGACGTCGTAGGCCGTGTCGACGCCGCCGACCGAGATCACGCAGAGCTCGGCGGGAACCGCCGAGCGGATGAGCTTCAGCACCTCGAGCGAGCGCGCCACCAGAGGCGCTCCCGAGAGCCCGCCGGCACCCGCGGCCTCGACGACGGCAGGGTCGGTGCGCAGGCCCTCGCGGGAGATGGTGGTGTTCGTGGCGATGATGCCGTCCAGACCCAGCTCGACCGCGAGCTCGGAGATGCGCAGCACCTCGTCGTCGCTGAGGTCGGGCGCGATCTTGACGAGCAGGGGCGTCGCGCCGGCCTCGGCCTTGACCGCGGTGAGCAAGGGCGCGAGCTTGTCGAGCTCCTGCAGGCCACGGAGGCCCGGGGTGTTCGGTGAGCTGACGTTGACCACGAGGTAGTCGGCCATCGGGGCGAGGGCGCGAGCGCTCTGCAGGTAGTCGTCGATGGCGTCGTCGACGTCGACGACGCGGCTCTTGCCGATGTTCACACCGATGATGGGCCGCGCCTGCGTCGTGGAGCGCACCTGGGCGAGACGGAGCGACGCGGATGCGGCCCCGGCGTTGTTGAAGCCCATGCGGTTGATGACGGCCCGGTCGGGGATGAGCCGGAACAGCCGCGGGGTCGGGTTGCCCGGCTGCGCGCGGGCCGTGATGGTTCCGATCTCGACGTGGCCGAAGCCGAGGGCGCCGAGGCCGACGATGCCGCGGCCGTCTTTGTCGAAACCGGCGGCGACGCCGAACGGCGTGGGGAAGCGCAGCCCGAGCGTCTCGACCGCGAGATTATCGGGGCTCCGCGTGAACCGGGCCACGAGACCGTCGAGGTGCAGGCGCGGAAGAGCCCGGATGACGTCGAAGGCGAGGTGGTGGGCGCGCTCCGGATCGATGCGCGACAGCACGTGCCGGAAGAAGAACGCGTACATCCCGCTACTCGGCCCGGCCGCCGGCGGAACCGGCTTTCGAGTCGGCGCCGCCATCGGCATCCGCACCGCCCGCGGCGGCCTGCTCGTGCTCGACCCGGAGCAGGGTGATGGCGGCCTCGAAGTCGTCGAGCGAGTCGAAGCCCTGGTAGACGCTCGCGAAGCGCAGGTAGGCCACCTCGTCGAGCTCGCGGAGCGGCTGCAGGATGGCGAGACCGATGTCGTTCGCCTCGATCTGCGCCGCGCCGGAGAGGCGCACGGTCTCCTCCACCCGCTGGGCGAGCACGGCGAGGTCGCTGTCGGTCACCGGGCGGCCCTGGCAGGCCTTGCGCACGCCGCTGACGATCTTCTCGCGGCTGAACGGCTCCACGACCCCAGACCGCTTGATGACGCTGAGGCTCGCGGTCTCGGTGGTGCTGAAGCGCCGGCCGCAGTCGGGGCACTGTCGGCGCCGGCGGATGGCGAGACCGTCGTCGGTGGTGCGCGAGTCGACGACGCGGGAGTCGGGGTAGCGGCAGTATGGGCAGAACATGGCCCCTCCAGCGTACCGGCTCCCCCGGGCGCCCCGCCGTCGTCGAGTGCGCCTGTGGAGAAACGCGGCCCCTCGTCGAGGTGCGCGTGAGAACTCCGGGACGAGCCGGATCGAGGCTGTCCGGCGCGACCCGGCGACGAGCGGCCGGGTCGCGCCGGGTCAGGCGGTGGTGCGGTGGGTGAAACGGGCGGTGACCGCCTCGCCGTGGGCGGGGAGGTTCTCGGCCGTGGAGAGGGCCACGATGCGCTCGGCCACCCGCTCGAGGGCCGGGCGGTCGTAGCGCACGATCTGCTGCGGGCGCAGGAAGGTGTAGGCACCGAGGCCCGAGGAGAAGCGCGACTGTCCGCCCGTGGGCAGCACGTGGTTCGAGCCGGCGAGGTAGTCGCCGAGGCTCACGGGCGAGTACCCGCCGAGGAAGATGGCCCCGGCGTTGTGGATCGACGCGAGGGTCGCATCCGGATCGATCGTCTGGATCTCGAGGTGCTCGGGGCCGTAGGCGTTGCTGAACTCGGCGGCGGCGGCGATCGAGTCGACCAGCACGATGGCCGACTGCGGGCCGTCGAGCGCGACCTCGACCCGTTCGGCGTGCTTGGTGGCTGCAGCCACTCCCCCGAGCTCGGCAAGCACGGCGTCGGCGAGGGCGGCCGAATCGGTGACGAGCACCGCGGCGGCCAGTTCGTCGTGCTCGGCCTGGCTCACCAGGTCGGCCGCCACGAAGGAGGCGTCGGCGGTGCCGTCGGCGATGACGAGGATCTCGGTGGGACCGGCCTCGGAGTCGATCCCGACGATGCCGCGCACCACGCGCTTGGCAGCGGCCACGAAGACGTTGCCGGGCCCTGTGATGACCTCGACCGGCTCGAGCTCGAGCTCGGGCACGCCGTGGGCGAGGGCTCCGATGGCCCCGGCGCCGCCGATGGCGTAGACCTCGTCGACGCCGAGCAGGCCCGCAGCACCGAGGATCGTGGGGTGCACGCGGCCGCCGAACTCCTTCTGCGGCGGCGAGGAGATGGCGATCGACGCGACTCCGGCCAGCTGCGCGGGCACGACGTTCATCACGACGCTCGAGGGGTAGACGGCCTTGCCGCCTGGAACGTAGAGGCCGACACGCTGCACGGGGTGCCAGCGCTGCTCCACCACCGCGCCGTCGTCGAGCGTGGTGCTGCGTGAATCCGGGATCTGGGCCGCGGTCGCCGCGCGCACCCGCGCGATGGCTTCGACGAGCGCCGCCCGCACCGTCGGGTCGAGACCGGCGACGGCCTCGTCGATGTGCTCCTGGGGCACCCGCACGTGCTCGGGCACCACGCCGTCGAAGCGCTCGGCCTGGGCACGAAGGGCGACGAGACCATCAGCGCGCACCTCCTCCACGATCGCGGCGGCGGCGTCGGCGGCGACCGAGACATCGGTGTCGGCGCGCGGCACCACGGAGGCGAGCTGCGAACGGGAGAGGGACTGGCCGCGGAGGTCGATGGTCTGGATCATGGCGCATCCAGCCTAGCGAGCCCGCCCGGGCGCCCAGAACGACGGAGTTCCGACCGGATCCACGCAGACGACGGAGGCGCGCTCCGTCCACGCGGGAAGACTCCGTCGTCTGGGCGGGGCAGGTGGGGCGCTCAGACCAGGCAGTTGGGGCCGAGCAGCGACTTGAGCTCGCCGTAGAGGTCGGCCGAGACGCGCACGTTGTAGGGCACCTCGAACACGCGCACGTTGTCGCTCTTGACGAGCTTCAAGCGCACCTCGGTGTCGCCCGCGTGCCGGATGAGCACGTCGTTCAGCGCCTGCACGGTGTCGGTGGTGGCCTTGTACTCGGCGAGCGAGATCTGCAGCGGCCCCGAGGAGCCGACCTGCCCGAGATCGGGCTGGAACAGGCTGAAGGCGTGCAGGTTCATGCCGTCGTCGCGCAGCGAGACGCGGCCGCGCACCACCACGATGGCGTCGTTCGTGAGCGCCGGACCGAACTCCTGGTATGTCTTGCCCATGAACATCGCCGTGATCTCGCCCGCGAAGTCCTCGACCGTGATCATGCCGTACTGGTTGCCGGAGTTCTTCGCGGTGCGATGCTGCACGCTCGTGATGAGCCCCGCGATCGTCACCTGATCGCCGTCCTGCGTGTGCTCGCTCTCCAGTAGGTCGAGGATCGACGTCGACGCCACCTTCGCGAGCGGGATCTCCAGGCCGGCGAGGGGATGGTCGGAGACGTAGAGCCCGAGCATGTCGCGCTCGAAGGCGAGCTTGTCCCGCTTGGCCCACTCGGGGCGCACCGGGATGTGGTGCACCTCCTCGGGGGCGTCCCAGAGCGAGTCGAAGTCGAACCCCACCTGGCCGTTGGCCTCGTTGCGCTTCTGCGAGACCGCGTTGTCGATCATGCCCTCGTGCACCTCGATCAGCGCGCGACGAGTCGCGCCGAGCGAGTCGAAGGCGCCGGCCTTGATGAGCGACTCGATCGTGCGCTTGTTCGTGGCCCCGAGCGGGATCTTCTTCAGGAAGTCGCCGAAGGAGGTGAACGCGCCCTTCTCCTCGCGCGCGCCGCGGATCAGCTCCACCACGTTCATACCGACGTTGCGCACCGCGCCCATGCCGAAGCGGATGTCGGTGCCGACGGCCGTGAAGAAGCCGATCGACTCGTTGACGTCGGGCGGCAGCACCTTGATGCCCATGCGCCGGCACTCCGAGAGGTAGAGCGCCATCTTGTCCTTTGAGTCGCCGACGCTCGTGAGCAGCGCGGCCATGTACTCGGCCGGGTAGTGCGCCTTGAGGTACGCCGTCCAGTACGAGATGACACCATAGGCCGCCGAGTGCGCCTTGTTGAAGGCGTAGTCGGAGAACGGGAGCAGGATGTCCCAGAGCGTCTTGACCGCCGCATCCGAGTATCCGTTGTCGTTCATGCCCTTCGAGAAGCCCTCGTACTGCTTGTCGAGTTCGGACTTCTTCTTCTTGCCCATCGCGCGGCGCAGCAGGTCGGCTTGCGCGAGCGTGAAGCCGGCGAGCTTCTGCGCGATCGACATCACCTGCTCCTGGTAGACGATGAGGCCGTAGGTGCCGCCGAGCACCTCCCGGAGGGGCTCTTCGAGCTCGGGGTGGATCGGCGTGATCGGCTGGATGCCGTTCTTGCGCAGGGCGTAGTTGGTGTGCGAGTCGGCGCCCATCGGGCCCGGCCGGTAGAGCGCGAGCACGGCCGAGATGTCTTCGAAGTTGTCGGGCTTCATCAGCCGAAGCAGGCCGCGCATGGGCCCGCCGTCGAGCTGGAACACGCCGAGCGTGTCGCCCCGGGCGAGCAGCTCGTAGGAGGGCACGTCGTCGAGCGCGAGGTCTTCGAGCACGAGGTCTTCACCCCGGTTGGCCCGGATGTTGTCGAGCGCGTCGTCGATGATGGTGAGGTTGCGGAGCCCCAGGAAGTCCATCTTGATCAGCCCGAGCGACTCCGCCGCCGGGTAGTCGAACTGCGTGACGATCTGGCCGTCCTGCTCCCGCTTCATGATCGGGATGATGTCGATCAGCGGGTCGCTGGACATGATGACGCCGGCCGCGTGCACGCCCCACTGGCGCTTGAGGTTCTCGATGCCGAGCGCGGTGTCGAACACCGTGCGGGCCTCGGGGTCGGTCTCGATGACCGTGCGGATGTCGACGGCCTCCTTGTAACGAGGATGCGCCTTGTCGAAGATGCCGGAGAGCGGGATGTCTTTTCCCATGATGGGCGGCGGCATCGCCTTGGTGAGCTTCTCGCCCATGCTGAACGGGAAGCCGAGCACACGGCCGGAGTCCTTCAGAGCCTGCTTGGCCTTGATGGTGCCGTAGGTGACGATCTGCGCCACGCGAGCGTCACCGTACTTCTCGGTGACGTACTTGATGACCTCGCCGCGGCGCCGGTCGTCGAAGTCGACGTCGAAGTCGGGCATGGAGACGCGGTCGGGGTTGAGGAACCGCTCGAAGATGAGGCCGTGCACGAGCGGGTCGAGGTCGGTGATGCGCATGGCGTAGGCCGCCATCGACCCGGCGCCGGATCCACGCCCCGGGCCCACCCGGATGCCGTTGCGCTTGGACCAGTTGATGAAGTCGGCGACCACGAGGAAGTAGCCGGGGAAGCCCATGCTCTTGATGACGCCCACCTCGTAGTCGGCGCGCTCGCGCACCTCCTGGGTGACCCCGTTCGGGTAGCGCTCCTTGAGCCCCGCCTCGACCTCCTTCTCGAACCAGGTGGCCTCGGTCTCACCCTCGGGCACCGGATAGCGCGGCATGTAGTTGGCCGAGGTGTCGAAGGCCGTCTCGCAGCGCTCGGCGATCAGCAGCGTGTTGTCGCAGGCATCCGGGTAGTCGCGGAACAGCGCCCGCATCTCGGCGGCCGACTTGAGGTAGAACTCGTCGGCGTCGAACTTGAAGCGGTTGGGGTCGCTGAGCGTGGAGCCCGACTGCACGCAGAGCAGGGCGGCGTGGGATGTCGCGTCGTGCGCGTGGGTGTAGTGCAGGTCGTTGGTGGCGACGAGCTTGAGGTCGAGCTGCTTCGCGAGCCGGATGAGGTCGGGCATGATGCGGCGCTCGATCTCGAGCCCGTGGTCCATGATCTCGGCGAAGAAGTTCTCTTTGCCGAAGATGTCGCGGAAGTCGGAGGCGGCCTGCACCGCGGCGTCGTACTGGCCGAGCCGGAGCCGGGTCTGGATCTCTCCGGAGGGGCATCCGGTGGTGGCGATGAGGCCCTTGCTGTAGGTCGAGAGCAGCTCGCGGTCCATGCGGGGCTTGAAGTAGTAGCCCTCGATGGACGCCTTCGACGACAACCGGAACAGGTTGTGCATACCCTCGGTCGACTCGGAGAGCAGCGTCATGTGCGTGTAGGCGCCCGCGCCCGACACGTCGTCTCCCCCGCCGTTGCCCCAGCGCACGCGGGTCTTGTCTCCGCGGTGGGTGCCCGGCGTGAGGTAGGCCTCGGTGCCGATGATCGGCTTGATGCCCGCTTCGGTGGCCGTCTTCCAGAAGTCGAAGGCGCCGAAGACGTTGCCGTGGTCGGTGATGGCGACCGCCGGCATCCCCTGCTCCTTCGCGGCCTCGATGAGCGGTTTGACTCTCGCGGCACCGTCCAGCATCGAGTATTCGCTGTGGACGTGCAGGTGCACGAAGGAGTCGTTCGAGGGCACTGATTCTCCGGCTGTCTCGGCTTGGGTACCAAGTCTAAACGCCGCTCACCGGGTGGCGTCGGCGTGTCGCCGAGGTTCTCGGTTTCAGTCCTCCGGGTAGGCCGAACCGGTCAGTTCGGCGGAGACGTCCCACACCCGGCGAGCCTCCTCCTCGCTGCGCAGACGGGAGTAGAGCGGCTGCTCCGCGGGCGCCCCGCCGAGGTGGCCGGCGCCTTTCGGGCCGTAGAGGCGGCCGGATCGCGCATCCGGGCCCGTGGCGGCGAGGAGCGCGGGAAGCGCCGCGGTCTCCGGTGTGCCGACCAGGATGCCGCGGGCCGACAGCCAGCGGATGACGCGCACCCCGGTCGTGTCGGCCTCGCGCCCCAGCTCGGGCCGGGCGGCGAGCAGGCTCGTCGGCGCGATGCCCGGGTGCGCGAGTGTGCTGGTGATCCCCCAGCCGTGCTCCCGGCTGCGCCGATCGAGCTCGAGGCCGAACAGGCCGAAGGCGATCTTCGACTGGCTGTAGGCGCGGCCGCCGTCGTAGCTCCGCTCCCAGTTGAGGTCGCTCCAGTTGATGGAGCCCTGGTTGGCCGCGATGCTGATCTGCGAGACGACGCGGGCCTGCCCCTCCCGGAGCAACGGCAGGAGCTCGGCCACGAGTGCGACGTGGCCGAGGTGGTTGGTGCCGAACTGCGACTCGAAGCCGTCGGCCGTGGTCTGGCGTTCGGGCGGGGTCATCACGCCGGCGTTGCCGATGAACAGATGGAGGGGCGCGCCCTCGGCGCGCAGCGTCGCCCCCAGCGCGGCCACCGAGGCGAGCGAGCCGAGGTCGAGCTCACGCAGGGTCACCCGCGCCGAGGGCACTACCGCCCGGATGCCGGCCGCCGCCGCCTCGCCCTTCCGCAGGTTGCGCACCGGGAGCACCACCTCGGCGCCGGCCGCGGCGAGCCGGGTGGCGATGCGGAGCCCGATGCCGTCACTGCCGCCCGTGACCAGGGCGCGCTTTCCGGCGAGGGAGGGGACGGGGATGTCGAGAGGGGTTCGTGGCATGCGTCGAGCCTCGCGGATCCGACGCACCGCATCCAGGACTCGCCGAGTCACTGTTACGGAGCTCCCCCATGGTCGATAGTGAAGGCATGCAGATCGACAGGGCGGGACTCTCGGAGTTCCTGCTGCGCCGGCGCGCGGCCCTGCAGCCCGAAGACGTGGGGCTCCCCCGCGGCGCGCGGCGCCGCACGAACGGGCTGCGCCGGGAGGAGGTCGCAGCCCTCAGTCACATGTCGGCCGACTACTACGCCCGGCTCGAGCGCGGCACCGGTCCGCATCCCTCCGAGCAGATGATCGCGTCGATCGCCCAGGGACTGCACCTCTCGCTCGACGAACGCGACCATCTGCTGCGGCTCGCGGGTCACCAGCCGCCCGCGCGCGGCGCATCCGGAGACCACATCGGGCCCGGGCTGCTGCGCATCCTCGACCGGCTGAACGACACCCCCGCCGAGATCGTCAGCGAGCTCGGCGAGACGCTGCGCCAGACGCCGCTCGGCGTGGCGCTGACCGGGGAGACCACCGGGTTCACCGGCCCGATGCGGAGCATCGGCTACCGCTGGTTCGCCGACCCCGCGAGCCGCCGGCTCTACGCGGCCGAGGACCACGAATTCCTCTCCCGGCTGTGGGTCTCGGGGCTGCGGGAGGTCGCCACCCGCCGTGGTCCCGTCTCGAGGGCCGCGGCCTACGTGGAGCTTCTGCTCGGGTCGAGCGAGGAGTTCCGCGCCCTGTGGGAGCGGCACGAAGTGGGCCTGCGCCCGGGGGCGACCAAGCACTTCGTGCACCCCGAGCTCGGCGCTCTGGAACTGAGCTGCCAGACCCTCGTCGACCCGGCCGAGTCGCACGCGCTGCTCGTCTACACGGCCTCGCCCGGCTCGGAGAGCCACGAGAAGCTGCAGCTGCTCTCGGTGATCGGCGCGCAGGCGTTCTAGACGGGACGCACGCGTCTCAGCGGCGGCGGGCGATCGCGCGGCCGAGGGCGTCGCCCGAAGCCCACGCGGTGGCGACGGAGGAGCGCCCGCCCCAGGCGTCGCCGCAGATGCCGACGCCGTCCTGGAGGGCGAAGGGCTCCGGATGCGTCGTGGTGGCGCGGGCGAAGGTCCACCGGTGGGCGTGACTCCAGTCGGTGCGGATGCCCGGGTCGATGCCGAGGAGGGCTCTGACCTCGGCCTCCACGGCACGGACGGCGCCGTCGGGCTGCTCGAGATGGGCGCGGGCGAACCCGGCCGTGCTGTGGGCCACGATTACCGGAGCTCCGTCGCCACGGCGGTCTCCGTCGTCGGCCAGGAAGGTCAGGATCGGCGAGCCGTGCACGAAGGCGCCGTGCAGCTCGGCCGGCCAGCCGCACTCCGCGAAGCCGAGGGCCACCGCGATCACGGGCCCCCAGGAGTGGGTGTCGAGCTGCGCAGCGAGCGCAGAGGAGGGTGGGAGCAGCCGGGCGGCCTGCGGTTCGGGCATCGCCAGCACGACGGTGCCGTAGCGGATGCCGTCGGCCGTGCCGTCGGCGGCTATTCCCCCGAACTCGGTCTCGCGCTCCACATGCAGTTCGGCAGCCAGATCGACGGCGAGGGAGCGGAGACCGCGGGCGGCGGCGTAGCGCAGCGGGCCCGTGGTGCGCCGCGCTGTTCCGGCGGTGCTGGTGGGGGTGTCCCCGGTCTCGGTGCTCGTACCGCCCTCGGCGGTCTCGCCGGTCGCGGCGGTGCCGAGCACGGCGAAGGTGTCGGTCCAGGGATGCACGAGCCCTCGATGCTCCCAATCGGCCACCACGGCGGCGAACCCGCTGCCGTCCGGCACGGTGAAGTAGGAGGCGCCGAGGTCGACGACGCGGTCGTGGAGCGTTCGTCCCGACATCCGGCCGCCCGGGCGGCGCCCACGGTCGATGACGCGCACGGCGACGCCTTCCTGGCGCAGTGCCCGCGCGCAGGCGAGACCGGAGATCCCGGCGCCCACGACGAGCACCTCCGCGGGGGTGGACGGCGAGATGTCGGAGGAGGTCACGCTCTCATCCTGGCCTCATCGGGCAGCGATTGCGGGGCGGCCGAACGCCTGCTAGCGTCGCTGGCATCGTGATCGGCTGAAGGAGGTGACACCCATGTACGCAGTATCCGCATCGGGTGCTCCCTGCGCCTCACGAACGCGCGACTGAGCTGGTCGCATCAGGAGCCCCGCCACGCACCTCGCGAAAGGCACTCCCATGAGCACGACTCACTCCTCTTCTCTCGACCCTCGACGCAGCCGCGATGACGGTCCCGCCGTCAGCCGCGCCCTCGTGCTCGGGGGCGGCGGCGCCGCCGGCAACGCCTGGCTGATCGGCGTGCTCGCCGGGCTCGCCGAGGGCGGTGTGGATGCATCCGCCGCCGAGCTCGTCATCGGCACCTCGGCCGGTGCCACGGCCGCTGCACAGCTCGCGGGAGCCACCGCGGCCGAGCTGCTCGCCGCCATCCTCGACGCCGAAGCACCGCCGGCCCCGGGCACGGCCTCGCCCGGCAGGGTCGGGTCCGGCACGGTCGGGGCCGTGGGCTCGGGCGCCGGCCGGCACCCCATCGGACCGCTCTCCGGACACCTCGAGACCACCAACCGCATCATCGCCGCCTCGGCCGACCTCGCCGACATGCGGCGGCGGATGGGGGCGGCTGCGCTCGCGGTGGACGAGGCGTCCGACGGCTCCTGGTCGGAGCAGTGGCGGGCCACCGCTCTGAGCCGGTTCCCCGTGCGGGACTGGCCGGCGCACCGGATGCTGCTCACCGCCGTCGACGCCCGCACCGGCGAGCCCGTGGAGTTCGGGCGCCACAGCGGAGTCGAGCTGGTCGACGCCGTCGCTGCGAGCACCTCGGGCGGCCCCTCCGCGTATCGCATCGGCGACGGGCGCTACATCGACGGCGGCTACCGCCGGTCGAGTGAGAACGCCGACCTGGCCGTGGGGTCCGAGCGGGTTCTCGTGCTCTCGCCCTTGGGCGGCAGAACGCGGCTCCCGCTCGGCTGGGGCGCCGAACTCGCCGTGCAGGTGGCGGAGTTGAGGGCGGCCGGGAGCACGGTCGAGGCGATCCTGCCCGACGCCGACTCGCTCGCCGCGTTCGGCGACAGCATGACGAACCTGGCCACGCGCGTGCCCGCCGCTCGCGCCGGCCACGCCCAGGGCCGGGCCGCCGCCGCGGGCCTCCGCGAATTCTGGGGGTGACGCGCATCCATCCGTCAATGGAGTGCCTCCGCCGATCGCATGCCTCCCGGGCGATATGCGATGCAGGAGACTGGCCTGCATCGACGATCGGGGGATCACATGACGGGGCAGCCACGAGGGATTCGACGCATGACCACCCTCGCTGTGGTGCTCGCGCTCCTCCTCGGCGGCTGCTCGATGTTCCTCCCACGCAGCGGAGACGACCGGGCGCGGGATGCGGCACGCGCCACAGCGAGGCAGATCGCGGCCGACATCGACGACAGCCGCCCCCGGAACGTTCTCGCATCCGACCTCGCCTACCTCCACTCGGACGCGAGCCGGGTGGCCCCGGCGACCGACGATGCAGCCGCGTCCGGAGAAGGCGACCACCTGAGGATCACGGCACTCAGCTGGGACGGCATGACCCGCGACGACGACGGGGCGCGCTTCGTTCTGGAGATCGCCGTGCACCAGGCCTCCTTCACCTCGGGGTCGTTCGGAGGCGAGAGCGTCGAGGCAGGCGACTGGACCGGGTGCTTCGCGTTCCGCGTGCGGCCGTTCTTCGCCTGGACACCGACCACGGCCGACGAGACCCGCTGCCCAGAAGGAGACGGCTCGTCACCGACGCCTCCGCCGAGCCCGGCGCCGGTGCCCTCGCTCCCCGACGGCGCTCAGGAGACCCTCCGCTCCGTGCTCGCCGGCGCGACGGCGGGGTCGCTCGCGGCCGAGCTCGCTGCCGCGTTCCCCGACGGCTCGGTACGCAGCGACCCGGTGACGGGAGCGCGGCTGATCCGGGACTCGGGTTCGGAGGGCGCCGTACTGGCCGCCGCCGTCGGAATCGCGGGGACGACCGACTGTGCCGTCGGCACACGGGCGGCCGACGGCACCGTGCAGGTGTGGCATCCGCAGGCCATCACCCTCTCCGCGGGCGAAGCCGGGTGCACGATATCGAACGCTCTGCATCCCGTGACCACGCATTGACCTCACGCGGACAGCAGGAGGCCCTTGACGGGGCACTTGTTTTTTGCAAGTGTTGAGGCATCCGAAAGACGGAGTTCATCCGGCGCCTCGCGACGGAGCCCACGAGAGGGAGTTCACGATGACCACCATGATGTTCGTCAACCTGCCGGTGACCGACCTGGAGCGTGCGAAGACGTTCTACACGGCGATCGGATTCACGATCAACGAGAAGTTCACCGACCACAACGCCTCGTGCGTCGTGGTCGAGCCCGACCACAGCGCGTTCATGCTCGTGACCCGCGACTACTTCCAGACCTTCAGCGCACGGCCGATCGGCGACCCGTCGAAGGACGTCTCGGTCGCGACCTCGATCTTCGTCGACACGCGCGACGACGTCGACTCGGCGGTGACCAACGGCCTCGCCGCCGGCGGCACCGAGGCGCAGGATGCGGCCGACTACGGCTTCATGTACCAGCGGCAGCTCACCGACCCCGACGGCAACATCATCGAGTTCGGCTGGATGGACCCGGTGGCCGCCGAGCAGGGCCCCGAGGCCTACACCGCCCAGCAGCAGGGCTGAGCCGGGGCTCTCAGCGATGGCGTCGCGCGACTACGGGCAGTACTCCGGCATCACCCGGGCCATGGAGCTCGTCGGTGAGCGCTGGGCCCTGCTGATCGTGCGCGACCTGCTCGTGGGGCCGCGCCGCTACGGGGAGCTCGCGGCGGAGCTCCCCCGCATCCCGTCGAACATCCTGGCCGCACGCCTCAAAGAGCTGCAGGCGGCCGGGGTGATCCGGCGGGCGCCGCGGTCGCGCGTGATCCTCTACGAGCTCACCCCGTTCGGGCGGGAGCTCGAGCCCGTCGTGCTGGCACTCGGCGCCTGGGGGTTCCGGGCGCTCGACGATCCGCGCGAGGAGCAGCTGATCTCCGCGGAGTCGATGACGATGGATCTGCGGAGCGCCTTCCGGGCCTCGGTGGCGCGCGAGCTGCCCGCCACCGCCTACGAGGCCCGGTTCGGAGGTTCGGGCGGAACCGAGCTGCTCATCCGCGTCGACGGCTCCGCGCTCGACGTGGCGAGCGGGGGCGGCCCGGGCGACGTGGCGTTCTCCATCGCGGGGGGCGCCGGCATCCGGCAGCTCATCACCGGCGAACTGGATGCCGAACAAGCGATCGCCACGGGCGTGGTCGAGCTGCGTCACGGCGACAAGAGCCTGCTCGGGCGCTTCGCGGACACCTTCCACCTCGCGGCCTGACCGCGCACGGGCCGGCGGGCGCGCCTCAGGACTCCTCGACGTCGGAGAACAGGATGCGCACTCCCCCGGTGGCGAGGCCGAAGATGTGCGGGAAGAGCGCGCCGGCCTCCTCGGTGGCGACGGCGGCGCTGGCCGCGTCGTAGTCGGAGAAGTAGAGGTCGACCTGACGGTAGGCGGGCGTCGGCGTGCCGTCCTCCTTCGGCCAGACCTTCGCCGATTCGATGCGCTGGAGGCCGGGGAGCGCCTTGGCCAGAGCCACCTGCTCCGGGTAGGCGGCCTCGAACGCCGAGGGGTCGGTGGGGTTGTCGTAGATGACGGTGATCTTGGTGGGCACGGGCGCATCCTTTCGTCGGGGCCGCCGGGGAGCGTGATCGGCGTCGGCGGCAGGCGAGTCGATGACTCGATTGCGACGCTACGCCGACCACGCCCCCGATGGTACGGAACCCGGCGGATCGGGGGCCGTTCGTTCAGTGCTGGTGCGCCACGTAGGCCACCGGCTCCGGCAGCTTGGCCTCGGCGCGGATGCGGCGGGAGAGGCGCTCGATCGACTTCAGCGCCGCCACCACGTCGACCGCCCGCACCGCGAAGGGCATGGCGTGGATGGTCTCGCCGGGCACGGTGGCCAGCTCCGCCACCTGGGTGAGCTCGGGCGAATCCGCGGAGAGGCCGATCTCGGTGAGGGTCGTCGGCAGGCCCACGCGGGTGGTGAACTCGATGAAGTCGCGGATGTCGGCCGTCGGCGCCCCTTCGAGCACGAGCTGCGTGATCGAGCCGATGTTCACCTTCTGTCCGTGCGCGAGACCGTGGGTCTGCGGCGCGGCCGTGAGCCCGTTGTGGATGGCATGGGCCGCCGCGAGACCGCCCGACTCGAAGCCGAGGCCCGAGAGCAGGGTGTTCGCCTCGATGACCTTCTCCACCGAGGGGGTCACCACGTGGTCGCGCACCGCGTCCAGCGCGGGCAGCGCGTTCTCCCAGAGCACGTCCCAGCTGAGCCGGGCAAGAGCCGTGCCGGTCTCGGTGGGCAGACCGCCCGCCATCGTGTTCGAGTTCGACCGCGAGGTGGCGCGCGCCTCGAGCCAGGTGGCCAGGGCGTCGCCGACTCCGGCCGCGAGGAAGGCCGCCGGCGCGTTCGCGACGAGCTGCGAGTCGATCAGCACGAGGTCGGGGTTGCGCGGGAAGAAGCGGTACTCCTCGAACGCGCCGTCCTCGGTGTAGATGACGGCGAGGGCGGAGGTGGGCGCATCCGTCGACGCGACCGAGGGCACGGTGACCCAGCGGATGCCCGCGAGGAACCCCGCCGACTTCACCGCATCGATCGTGCTGCCACCGCCCAGGGCGACCACGACATCCGCTCCGGCGTCGGCGATGACGGCCACGAGCCGGTCGATCTCGCCCGAGGTCGGGATGCCGTTGAACTTCTCGCGGCGCACCGGCAGGCCGGCGGCCGCCAGCGAGGCCTCGACGTCGTGGCCGACGAAGCCCCACACGACGTCGTCGGAGACCAGCAGCGGGGTCGAGCCGATCGGGGCGAGGTACTCCCCCAGCTTCGTGATGGCCCCGGGGCCCTGCACGTAGCGGCCGGGACTGATGACCGTGCGGATGGGGATGGTTGTGGGCATTGCTGACTCCTGACGTCGTCGTCGGATGGATGGGGAGAGGGGAGGAAAAGGAGGGTTCCGGCTACGGGATGAGGATGGCCCGGCCGCGCACGCGGCCGGCATCCAGGTCGTCGATGGCTTGCTGGAAGTCGTCGAGCGCATACCGCGCCGTGTGCAGGGTCACGAGGCCGCGCGCCGCCAGCACCATCAGTTCGGTGAGGTCGTCGTAGCTGCCCACCAGGTTGCCGATGATGTTGATCTCGTTCGAGATGATGTCGATCGTCGGGATGTCGATGTTCTCGCCGTAGCCCACGACGTAGAAGTCGCCGGCCTGCCGCAGCATCTGCACGCCCTGGGCGGTCGAGCCGCCCTCGCCCACGAAGTCCACCACGACCTCGGCGCCGTAGCCGTCGGTCAGCTCGAGCACACGGGTGACGTGGGAGCCGTCGGCGGCGGCCACGACCGTGTGGTCGGCCCCGAGCGACGCCGCGAGCTCCAGCGCGGCCGGGTTGCGGTCGACCACGATCAGCTCCGACGCCGTGAGCGCCTTCAGCACCTGGATTCCGATGTGCCCGAGCCCGCCGGCTCCGATGACCACGCAGCGGTCGGCCGGCCGGAGCTTGCGCGCCGCCTTCGCCGCCGCGTGATAGGCCGTGAGGCCCGCATCCGCCAGCGCCGCGACATCCGCCGGTTCGAGCGAGTCGGCGATGCGCACGACGCTGCGCGCACTCGTCTTGAGGAACTCGGCGTACCCGCCGTGCGTGTCGATGCCGGGGAACTCGCTCTGCGTGCAGTGCACGTCGTCGCCCAGCCGGCACGCCCGGCACAGCCCGCAGGTGATGAGCGGATGCACGATCACCTTGTCACCGACGGCCACGTTCGTGACGGCGCTGCCGATCGCCTCCACCCAGCCGGCGTTCTCGTGCCCGATCGTGTACGGCAGGGCGACGCCCGACTTCTGCTCCCACTGCCCCTCGAGGATGTGCAGATCGGTGCGGCAGACGCCGGCGCCGCCGATCCGCACGATCACGTCGAACGGTCCGGTGACCTTGGGCTTCGGGATCTCGGTCAGCTGCAGGTCCTGGTGGTAGCCGACAACCTGCACGGCTCTCATGGTGCTCATGCGACGCTCCTTCGCGTGGTTCTGATGAGGGAGGAAACGGGAAAGAAGTTCTCCTCGGCCCGGGGCGCCTGGTCGGCCTCCGAGCCGGGGTAGCGGGTGGCGAGCAGGCCGCGGCAGAAGTGCGCGTTGCCGTCGATCGAGATGCGGGTCGAGCGCGCCCGGCGCAGCGCCAGGGCGGCGGAGGCGGCGGGGTACGGCGTTCCGCGGTCGTCGACGAGCACAGGGTCGTGGTCGTCGACGCTCAGCCCGAGGGTCGCGCGCCGCCGGAGCAGCGCCTCCTTGGCGGCGTCGTCGGGCAGGTCGCCGAGAACGACGGATGCGACATCCTGCTCCCGGATATCGGCCCGGGCCCGCAGCACCGCCGTCAGCGCCCGCTCCATCGCGGCGGTGTGCGCCTTGCGCTGGAAGGTGGCGCGCAGTTCGTCGAGATCGCTCTCGGCCTCGTGCTTGAACGTGCCGAGGTAGCCCGCGTCGGCCGCGAGACCGCCGTTGATGATGGCGGAGTCGTGGTGGTCGTCGAGCTCGACCACGACGTGGCCGGCCTCGGGGAGCGCCGTGAGCACGTCCTTCGCGTCGGACGCCATGAGATAGGCGAAGTTCGGCGCACAGAACGAGGTGGGCAGGCGCAGGTGCACCTCGAGGCCGTCGTCGGTGAACCGCACCGAGCGCACGAAGCCGAGGTCGGTGATGGGCTCGTCGAGCTCGGGGTCGACCACCGCGTCGAGGGCCCGCAGCACGGCCTCCTCGGTGAGGGCGAGGAGCGGGGGCGCTTCGCCCGGCACCGCGCGCGGGGCGAATGCGGTTCGGGGGGCCATCAGACCGCCGCCAGGTCTGCCCGCTCGGGCTCGCGCGGTCCGGTCTCCGTCTCGTTCGCATCCGGGAGCTGCAGCTCCGCCGGCACCGGGATGTCGTACATCTTCGCGGCGTTGAGACCGAGGATCTTGCGCTTCTGGTCCATCGTGATGGGCGCGTACTCGGTCATGTCCTCGGGGATCTGGAAGTCCACGAAGGCCTCGATCAGCCACTTCGGGGTCCACAGCGCGTAGTCGCTCGAGAACTGGATGCGGTCCTCCCCGATCCAGTAGATGAGCTCCCCGATGATCTGCGCGAAGTAGCGCGGACGGGTATGGATGAACGGCATCGCAACCGCGAGGCCGCCGTGCACGTTGGGCTCCTGCGTGGCGATCCAGCAGAAGTCCTCGAGCCGGGGCAGGCCGACGTGCTCGACCACGAAGTTGAGGTCGGTGAAGTCGGTGGCCACGTGGTCGATGTCGGCCACGTCGAAGGCGTCGCGGTCGAGCGGGCGGATGGTGGGGCCCTTGTGCACGTGGATGTTCGTGATGCCCAACTCCCGGCAGAGCTCGAAGTAGCGGTAGGCCCAGGGGTCGTCGAGCTTCCAGCCGCGGGACTCGCCGTGCCATTCCGCGGTGTAGAGCTTCACGCCCTTGAGGTTGAAGCGCTCCGCATCCGCGCGCAGTTGATCCAGACCCGCCTCGCCGTAGCGCGGGTCGAAGTTGTGGTTGTAGGTGAGCTTGTCGGGGTGGGCCTGGGTGAGCGCCCAGGCTTCCTCGGTCTGCCCGAAGCCGTTCTTGTAGAACTCGGTGAGCGCGGCGGGCTGGAAGATGGCGTGGTCGACGATGTCGTCGGCGAACACGTCGCGCAGGAAGCGCTCGCCGCCCTGGTAGAGGTACTCCTCATAGGGCCACTTCTCCTCGGCCGGCGAGAGGTTGGCGTGGTAGTCGTAGAAGCAGTCGATGAACTGCTTGCCGTGGATGTTGCGCTGATTCTCGGGCCGCGCATCCCACAACGCCACGTGGGCGTCGACGATGAAGAACTTCTCGCCGTCTTTGGTGTACATGTCTGCTCCTTTGCTGCATGCGGGGGATCTGCATCCCTGTCGACGACGTTAGGCGGGCGCCGGGAGGTCGAGCCCGGCCTCCGGTCTCAATCTGAGACGGGGGCAGGCGACACCGGGGTGCGGCCGACCTAGACTGACTGCGACGGACGACTGCAAAGGTGCTGATGGACGATCACGCTCTCCCCTCCCGCGCCCAGGTGCACACGGCGCCGATGGCGGCCATCCCGGCGCGCCTGCTGGCCTCCTGGCAGCGCAGCGAAGACTACGGAGTGCCGCTCGACGAGGTGCAGCCCGTCTTCACCGGCACCTACGACGACGAGTCGCTCTTCTCCGAGTGCGGGCGCGAGGTGCTCGCCGAGCTGCACAGCACCCTGGCCTCCGAGCCGGTCGGACTGATGCTGACCGACGCCGACGGCCTCGTGCTCAACCGGCTGAGCGGCGACCACCAGCTGCTGCAGGCCCTCGACCAGGTGCATCTGGCACCCGGCTTCTCCTACTCGGAGCGGGCCGCCGGCACCAACGGGCTCGGCCTGGCGCTCGCCGACCGGGTGCCGACTCTCGTGCGGGCCGACGACCACTACGCGCGCAGCCTCTGCGGCTACACCTGCGCGGCGGCGCCCATCTTCGACCCCGTGACCGGGAGGCTCGAAGGTGCGGTGAACTTCACCACCTGGTCGCATGCGCGTTCCGAGCTGCTGCTCGCCCTCGCGCAGACGGCGGCGAACTCCACCGCGAACCTGATGCTGGCGCGCTCGCACGGGCACCGGCCGCGACGCACCGCGCGCGGACAGGTCTTCCGCATCGAGCCGCTGCGCCACGCGCCCGAGGCCGAGGCCGAGCTCGAGCTCTCCGGAGCCTGGACGGATGCGGTGGCTCGCGCCGTCGAGGCGCTCCGGGACGGCCGCATCGTGGCCGCCGTCGGCGAGCGGGGCTCCGGGCGTGCGACCCTCCTCGCCCAGGCGGAGCGTCAGGTGGGTCCGCGCGACCGGCTGCTCGCCGTGCACGCTCCCGAGCCGCACGACGTCGAGTCCTGGCTGTCGTTCTGGACGCCCGAGCTCGCGCACCCGCAGACCGGGTTCGTGATCTGCGACACCGACCAGCTGCCCGTGGCGGCGGCGGAGCGGCTCCGCGAGCTGCTCATCTCCTCCCGGCGTCCGGCGGATTCGCCGGGCGGGGGCTCCGGCGCCGCTGCGGCCTCGGCCGCCGGCGCCGCGGCGAGGGGTGTCCCGACCTCGGGCTCGTACGCGATATCTGCGGAGCGCTTCGACGGCATCCCTGCTCCGCTGGCCTCGCTGGTCGACACCGTGATCCAGGTGCCGCCTTTGCGGGAGCGGGTCGCCGACATCCTGCCGCTCGCCGACCATCTCGCCCACCGGGCGCGCGGCCGACGGGTGGACATCACGCCGGCGGCGGCGCGGGTGCTCGTCGACTACGCCTGGCCGGGGAACGTGGCCGAGCTCGCGAGCGTGATGAAGGAGGCCGCCGTGCGCACCGATGCGATCGAGGCCCGGCACCTGCCCCCCGAGCTGCTCTCGCGGGCCGAGCACCTGCCGCGCATCAAAGCCTTCGAGCGCGACGAGATGGTGCGGGTGCTCACCCGCCCCGGCATCGCGGTCGAGGACGCCGCGGCTGAGCTCGGGATGAGCCGCGCCACCGTCTACCGCAAGCTCGCGCTGTACGGCATCCGGCTGCCCTGAGGCGGTTCGGAACCCGCCGCTGCGGGCTAGCGCCAGCCGAGCGCCGGGGCGACCTCGGTGAGGATCGACTCGAGCACGTGCGCGTTGTACGCCACGCCGAGCTGGTTCGGCACCGTCAGCAGCAGGGTGTCGGCCTCGGCGATGGCCTCGTCCTCGGCGAGCTGCTTCACCAGGCGCTCCGGCTCGGCCGCGTAGCTGCGGCCGAAGATGGCGCGCAGGTTCGCGTCGATCTGGCCGATCTGGTCCTGGCTGTCGCCGTCGTGGCCGAAGTAGGCGCGGTCCTGGTCGTTCGTGATCGCGAAGATGCTGCGGCTCACCGAGACGCGCGGCTCGAAGTCGTGGCCGGCATCCTTCCACGCCTCGCGGAACTCCCGGATCTGCTTCGCCTGCTGCACGTGGAACGGCTCGCCGGTCTCGTCGGCCTTGAGGGTCGACGACTGCAGGTTCATGCCGAGCTCGGCGGCCCAGCGGGCGGTCGCGTTCGAGGCGGCGCCCCACCAGATGCGTTCGCGCAGACCCTCCGAGTGCGGCTCGATGCGCAGCAGCCCGGGCGGGTTCGGAAACATCGGCCGCGGGTTCGGCTGGGCGAAGCCCTCGCCCTTCAGCACCTGCAGGAAGACCTCCGTGTGCTGACGGGCCATGTCGGCGTCGTCCTCCCCGTCGGCGGGCTGGTAGCCGAAGTAGCGCCAGCCCTCGATCACCTGCTCGGGTGATCCCCGGCTGATGCCGAGCTGCAGTCTGCCGCCGGAGATGAGGTCGGCCGCGCCCGCATCCTCCGCCATGTAGAGGGGGTTCTCGTAGCGCATGTCGATGACGCCGGTGCCGATCTCGATGGTCTTCGTGCGCGCGCCCACGGCGGCGAGCAGCGGGAACGGCGAGCCGAGCTGGCGGGCGAAGTGATGCACCCGGAAGTACGCGCCGTCGGCCCCCAGCTCCTCGGCGGCGACGGCGAGGTCGATCGACTGGAGCAGGGTGTCGGCTGCGGTGCGGGTCTTCGACTGCGGCGACGGCGTCCAGTGCCCGAAGGAGAGGAAGCCGATGCTCTTGCGATTCGTTGCGGTCACGTGCGGTGCAACGCCGGGACGGGCGGGGGCATTCCCGGCGCGTCCGTCCACGGCCGCAGCGCGCGGGAGTCGCTAGGCTGACCCTCCACGGTCTCGTGGTCATGAAAGGCTCGGACGCGATGCGCGCGATACCGGAGACACTCGACCCTCGGGTCGTCGAGCAGATCGACACCATGCTGTTCGCGGTCGGCCGCGACTAATCCGTGCGCATCCCGTGGGCGATCGAGAGCGGCAGCCGCGCCTGGGGATTTCCGTCGCCCGACAGCGACTACGACTGCGGATCATCCCTGACCGGATCGCCGTCGCTCACGCGTGCGTTCTCCGTTCTGCGCCCGGCGATGGCTTTGCGCTGGCTGCGCGTGCATCCGGATGCCGTGCTGCCGCCGATGGACCTACCCGCGCTGACCGCCGAGAGCGAGGTGTCGCCGGAGGTGGCGGAGGCGATCGCCGAGCTCATCGCGCGGAAGTCGGTCACCCGCGAACTCGGTGACGGGCGTGGACCGGCGGTGCTCGAGGCGTTCGTCGGTGCGGTGCTGAGCGCCGCCGAGGGATTCGATTCGCTGCCGTCGCGGAGGAACGAGGCCGAGGTGCGGCTGGCCGCCGATCGGCTCTTCCGCCGGCAGCCCGACACCTTCGGCTGACCGGTCGGCGATCAGCCGCAGAGGTGGGCGGTGGCCGCCGGCAGGGCCGCCAGTGCGGTCGGGGAAGCGACGGTCGTCGCTCCGGGTGGTGCTGCCGCCGCGGCTGAAGGGGTCGCGGTCGTCGCCGTGGTCGTGGTCGTGGTCGTGCCGGATGTCGCGGAGTCCGCAGCTGTCGCCGCGGCCGATGCCGCCTCAGCGACGGCGGATGCGCATCCGGGGTCTGTGCGGTAGCGCTCGACGGCGGCGAGGGCCGGCACGAGGTCCTGCGTGATCGCGTCGAGGACGGGACGCACCTCGGTGGCGAGGTCGGGCGCCGTGGCGGGCGGGGCGGCCGCGCCCGACGCCCAGGCGTCGAGGAGCGACTGCTGGATCTGCTTGCTCGCACTGATCTGGTCGGCGAACACCGCGGCGACGTAGGCCAGGTCGGCCCCGATCTCGGCGGCGCGGGCCGCGGCGGCGTCGAGCACTGCCTTCTCGCGGGCGGCATCCGTCACGGGCTGCCCGCTGAAGTGCTTCGCTGCGGCGACCGCGTCGCCCGTAGCCAGTCGCTGCACGATCAGGGCCAGCACCGGGTCGAAAGCGCCGGCGGGGATCGCGGAGGCCACCGATGCGGCCGGGGTGGACGCCACCGAGGCCGCGACCGAGGCCGCCGGGGCCGGGGCGCTGCTGCTCGAGCACCCCGCGAGGGCGACCACGGTCAGGCTGACGGCGACGGCCGCTGCGACTCGCCTGCGACTGAGAGGTGCGAACACGCATCCAGGGTAGCGGGTGCTCCGCGCACCGATCGCGAGCGTCGACGAGGCCCGCCGTCCCGGGGCCGCCCCCAGCCCGCCTCAGAAGATGAGTGAATGTCAGTGGCTGATGTTTGACTCTTTCCATGACCGAGAACACGCCGCTGTTCGATGAGATCGCCTCGCGGCTCATCGCCGGCTTCGGCGCGCCTCCCCGTGGTCTCGACGACGACGAGCTGCTCGCCGGCGCCGCCGCGATCGAACGGCTCGCGCGCATCGTGGGAGCGGCGCAGGTCGGCTACGCCGCCGAGATCGGCGCTCGCTCACGGAGCGGGCTCGGTGACGAAGGGCTGAGCCGATCGCAGAACTTCGCCACTCCCGCGAAGCTGCTCGCCGCCCTGACCGGTGCATCCCTGCGCGAGGTGCGCAGCCGGTTCGAACTCGGCGATCGGATGCGCGGCGCCGAGCTCCTGGGCGGGCAGCTGGGGCCCGAGCCCTTCCCCGAGGTGCGCCGCGCCATGCAGCGCGGAGATCTCGCCGTCGAGTGTGCGGCGGTCATCACGCGCGAGTGCGAGCGTCTGACGAAGCGCGGTGTCGACGCGACCACCCTGGCCTCTGCGGAGCTGCGGCTCGTCGAGGCGGCCGTGGTGTCGCAGCTCGCCGTCGACGATGTCGCCCGGCTCGCGGTGCGCATCCGGGAGCTCGTCGACCCCGACGGCCTCGAACCGCGGGCCGAAGCGCAGTCGGAGGCGCGTGCGCTCACCCTGGCGCGGGCGGCCGACGGCATGTACCGAGGGCGCATCGCGCTCACGCCCGAGGCGGGCGCGCTCTGGCTGGGCGCGATGCAGGCGCTGGTCAGCCCCCGAACGAGCCCACGATTCCGCAGTGACGAGGAGTTCGCCGCCCAGACCGTCACGGCCGACGTCCGCACCGGCCCGCAACGGCTCGCGGATGCCGCGACCGAACTCATCGGGCGCGCCGCCGCCGCACCCGAGCAGCCGCACCTCGCGGGCGCCACCACCACGGTGAACGTGCACGTGAGCCTCGCCGACCTCGAGGCCGGGCGCGGAGCGGGGTGGGTCGACGGGATCGACGAGCCGCTGCCCGCCTCCGCGATCGAGCGGCTGCGATGCCACTCCCCCGTGGTGGCCACTGTCTTCGGCGACCGGGGCGAGGTGCTGCACCACGGCAAGGCGCGCCGGCTCTTCTCGCCCGCCCAGAATCGCGCTCTGGCGGCTCGCGACGGCGGATGCGTCTGGCCGGGCTGCGATCGACCGCCCTCCTGGTGCGAGACCCACCACGTCGAGGGCTGGCGATCGCCGGCCCATCCGCCCGGCCGCACGGACATCGACAACGGCGTTCTGCTCTGCCGTTTCCACCACTCCCACGTCCACACCTCGTCGTGGCGACTCCTCATGTCGGGCGGGGTCCCCCACGTCGTCCCCCCGCGCTGGATCGACACTGCGCAGACTCCGGTACCCGTGACGCGCCGCAGAACTCTGCCCCCGGCGCCGCCTCCTGACCCCGCCCGGTGGTGTATGCCCCGGTGGCCCGCTGCCGCAGGGTCCGTGGCCTCTCCTGCCGCCGCCGAGACGGATGCTGACCCGTGACACTCGCGAACGCCTCCCGCACGAGCACGGCCGAGCGACCACCGGCGCGTCAGCACCGGCGCCTCACCACCCCCGTCTCTGCAGCGTTGCGGCCACGACGCTACGGCCGAATCGAGCTTCATGCCGATCAGCGCGGGCGCGTCTTAATCAGCCGATCGAGTTCGCGATTGTCGGTGGTGCCCTCGCGTTACCGAGCCCGCAAGACCCGATATCAGCGCCACAACCACTCGAAAGAGTGGCTGACACCGCCATTCCCGGCCGAGCCGAGCGGTCAGACTGTCGCTGCGGGGAATCGCGGCGCGCCTCCTACCCAGGGGCGGCGCCGCGAGCGCGATGGGGAGATCTGACGCGGACGCCCGCCCGAAAGGGGCACCACACCGTGAGCACCGAAGCCGCGAAGAACACCGGAACCGGATCGACCGGAACCGACAAGACGACCCGCACTGCTAGCACGACCCGCACCGACGAGGAGACCGCCACCACGACGCCGCCTCGAGCGCGCCGCCAGCGCGGCACCGAGAAGGACGCGACGCCCCAGCCCGTCCTGCACGCCATCCCCTCGGCCGCGCGCATGGCCCGCGCGCGCATCGCCCCCGCCCTGTGCGTGCTGCTGTGGCTCTTCTACCTCGTCACGGTCGTGGTGGCCCTCGCGCGCGGCGACGCACTCCGCGACTCGACCCAGCTGGTGATGACCATCGTCTTCCTGGTGTCGGTCACCCTCCTCACCTTCTCGGCCTGCATGTACCTGCTCGCCCGCTCGGCCGCCCTGCCGCGCTTCGCGAGCCATCGCCGCGCCCGCCGCATCGCGCTCGACGAGCTGGCCGCCCGCGACCAGCGAGGCGATCAGCAGGGCGAGGGCGGCGCGAGCCGCGAGCCCCGCCTCGTGGCCATGCTCCCCTCCCGCTCCGAAGACCCCGAGCTCGTTCGGCTGTCGCTCTGGTCGGTGGCGCTGCAGGAGTTCCCCGAGCTGAGGGTCGTACTGCTCCTCGACGACGACCCCGACCCCGACGACCCCGAAGCCCGGGAGTCGCTCGAGCGCAGCCGGATGCTCGCCCCCGAGATCATGGCCCAGCTCGAGCCGATGCGGGCCCGCATCAGCTCCGCGATGGCGAGCCTGCGCGAGCGGCCCGGCGCCGGCGCCGGCACCGAGATCGTGATGCGCGAGCACGCCGCCGCCGCCCAGTGGCTGCGCGCACGAGCGGAGGCGACCCCCCTGCGCACCCACGTCGACGCCTTCTTCGCCGAGCAGGTGCTCCGCGGCCTCGCGACGAGCCTCGACGCCACCGCCACCGCCCTGCACGACGCCCTCGAGAACGACGAGACGCCGCTCTCCCAGGCCCGCGCCGAGCAGGTGCTGCAACGCCTGGTGAACATCTTCACGGCCGAGCTGAGCGTCTTCGAGCGCAAGCGCTACGCCTCGCTCTCGCACGCGCCGAACAAGGCGATGAACCTCAACAGCTACCTGGGCCTGCTCGGCGGCACCTACCGCGAGCAGCGCGACCATCGCGGCCTCATGCTGGTGCGTCTCGACGAGGCGAGTGCCGCATCCGCCGCCGCCGAAGGGCAGACGCTCCTCCACGCCCCGGACCCCGAGTTCGTGCTCACCCTCGACGCCGACTCGATGCTGCTCCCCGAGTACTGCCTGCGCCTCGTGCACGTGCTCGACCAGCCCGACAACGCCCGCATCGCCGTGGCCCAGACCCCCTATTCGGCTTACCGGGGCTCCCCCACCCGGCTCGAGCGCCTCGCCGGCGCCACCACCGATCTGCAGCACATCGTGCACCAGGGGCTCACCGCCTACGACGCCACCTACTGGGTGGGTGCGAACGCGGTGCTGCGGCGCCGGGCCCTCGAGGACATCCGCCAGGAGACCGACGAGGACGGCGTGCGCGTGGTGCGCTTCATCTCCGACCGCACCGTGATCGAGGACACCGAGTCGAGCATCGACATCGCCGCGCACGGCTGGTCGCTGCTGAACTACCCCGAGCGCCTGAGCTACAGCGCGACCCCGCCCGACTTCGGCACGCTCGTGATCCAGCGCCGCCGCTGGGCCGACGGCGGCCTGCTCATCCTGCCCCGGCTGCACGAGCTCGTGGTGGCCCGGCGGCGGCAGGGCGAACCGCTCCGCATGGCCCAGCGGATGCTGCGGGCCAACTACCTGGGCTCCATCACCTGGGTGACGCTCGGCCTGCTGGCCGTTCTCACGCTCAACCCGCTGGGCGGGCAGCTCGTGACCGCCCAGCTGCTGTTGATCGCCGCGCCGTACTTCATCGAGATGGCCTCCGATCTGCGCTACCTCGGCTACCGCCGCCGGGACGTCTTCGGCATCTACGGGCTCAACCTGCTGCTCCTGCCGGTGAACCTGGCCGGCAGCATCGCCTCGGTGGCGCAGGCTCTCACCGGACGGAAGGCCCGCTTCATGCGCACCCCGAAAGTGAACACCCGCACCCCCGCCCCGGCCCTCTCCGTGCTCGCACCGCTCGTGATCGCCGTGGGTGCCGGCGCCATCGCCGTGCGCGCGGGCTTCTCTTCCGACTGGGGCACCACGGTGTTCGCAGGCTTCACGGCCCTCGCCGCCCTCTGGGGCGTCGTGCGGCTGGTCGGGGTCGGCCCCGCCATCAGCGACCTCTGGTTCGGCTGGATGAACTGGATCTGGGTCGATGCGCGGCGCGCACCGGTCACCGCGGCGTCGATCGCTCCCGTGTGGTCGGTCGTGGTCGACGACGGCCCGCTCGAGACGATCGGAGCACTCCGATGAGCCCCCGCAGCGGCTCCCGCTTCGCCGGCCGCCGGCTCTCGCCTCTCCGGCTGCTGATCAGCCTCGCCGCCCTCGTGATCATCCCCGCCTCGGTCGCGGCCGTCACGGTGCTGCCGGCCCTTCCGCCCGCCGTGCAGGGCGCATCCGTCGCCAGCCGCTGGTTCGCCGGCTACTACGACGTCACCCTCGAGACCGGCGCCCAGCTCGCCACGAGCGCTTTCGACAGTTCCGCCGGCGGCGCCGTCCTCGCCTTCGTGGTCGCCGCCGGTGACCAGGACTGCACCCCCACCTGGGGCAAGAACTACACCCTCGATCAGGCCGGCCAGACCTTCCAACTCGATCGCCGGATCGAACGGATGCGCCGAGAGGGCCAGCCGCTGGCCGTCTCCTTCGGCGGGGCCATCAACACCGAGCTCGCCGCGGCGTGCTCGAGCACGAGCGCCCTCACCGCCGCGTACCGCTCCGTGATGGACCGCTACCAGATCGACGTGATGGACCTCGACCTCGAGGGCGACATGCTGACGAACGCGCCCGCCTCGACCCGGCGCGCCCAGGCCGTCGCCCAGCTGCAGGACGAGCGCCGCTCGAGCGGCGGCTCGCTCGACGTGTGGCTGACCCTCCCGGTGTCCCCGCAGGGACTCACCGCCGACGGCATCGCCCAGGTCGACGCACTGCTGGACGCCGGTGTCGACATCGCGGGCGTCAACGCCATGACCATGGACTTCGGCACCGACGGCACCTCCCCGATGTCCTCGCTCAGCACGGATGCGCTCACGGCGACCGAGGCTCAGCTCACGACGGTCTGGAACGACCGAAAGCGCGCCCTTCCCGCCGGCGGCGCCTGGGCCCTGCTCGGCGCCACGCCGATGATCGGCCGCAACGACGTGCCCCGCGAGATCTTCAGCACCGACGACGCCCGCGCGCTCAACGCCTTCGCCACCGAGCACGGGGTGCAGCGCCTGTCGATGTGGTCGCTCAACCGCGACCAGACCTGCGGCAGCAACTACCCGAACCTCACGATCGTCTCGACCTCGTGCAGCGGCATCGAGCAGGCCGGGGAGAGCTTCGCGACGATCCTGGCCGACGGCTACGGCGGCACGCCCTCGGGCCGACCCGCCGTTCTCGAGACCAGCGAGATCGTCCCCGACGACGCCACCACGAGCCCCTACCCGATCTGGTCGTCGGCCACCTACTACTCCGCCGGCGTGATGGTGGTGTGGAAGGGCTCGGTGTACGTCTCGAAGTGGTGGAACGAGGACGGTGCGACCCCCGACGACCCCACCCTCGACGCGGGTGCCTCCGCCTGGAGCTACCTCGGCCCGGTGCTCGCGAGCGACACCCCGTTCGCCCTGCCCACGCTGCCACCCGGCACCTACCCCGACTGGTCGGCCACGACGCTCTACGACCAGGGCGACCGCGTGCAGCTGAACGGCACGGCGTACGAGGCCCGCTGGTGGTCGCAGGGCAAGAGCCCCGATCGCTCCGTGCTCGACCACGACTACTCGCCGTGGAAGCTCATCACCGGACCCTGACCGACCGCGCCCCTCGCCCGGAACCCTGCTCGACGGCGCCCGGAGGCCGGTTCGCCGCGAATTCGGTGAGCCGGCCGTCGACCGACACGCTGGCGCGCGCCTCCCGCCCGGGCGGCAGCAGCCGGCCGACAGCCCGGATGCGCGCGGTCGCGATCTCCGCGGCCATCCATGACACGACCGGGTCGACGAGCCCGTCGTCGACCGCTCCCCCACTGTCGTCGAGCAGCACCACGTCGACTCCGCGCTCGCGTGCCGCTGCGACCACGCCGATCACGGGCTCGCGGGCGAGCGACCCGGCGCGGAGCGCGTCGCGCAGCTCACCCTCGCAACTGGCGTACTCGCGCCGCTGGGCCTGGGTGGGTTCGCCGCCCTCGCCGATGCGCTCGAGCAGCGGAACCGCCGTGCGGGCCAGCTCGGCGACGCGCGCGGTGAGTTCGGCCCGGGCCGCGAGGGTCCAGCTCTCGCGCTCGGCGGAGGCCACTGCGTCCTGGTGCAGCTCGGCGATGCGCCGCTGCATCCGTTCCACCGCCACCAGCAGGGCGACCGCGAGCCCGACGATGACGACGGGCCGGACGGTGACCTGCACGATCGCCCCGGCCGGCATGCCGAGCAGGGCGCCGGTCACCACGAGCACGGCCACGATCACTCCCGCGCCCGCGAGGGCGGCCACGATGCGCCGGCGCAGGGCGAGCGCCACGAGCAGGAAGGCGACGGCCACGGCGAACCACGCGTTCCCATAGGAGTACAGCGCTCCGTGGTGGATGCCGGCTGCCGCGGCTGCGACGACGAGCCCGCCGCAGGACAGCGCCAGCACGACGGCGGTGCGGCCCGGAGAGGGCACCCGGCGGGGCGAACGTCGCAGCACGTCGGCGGCCACCAGCGCGAGCGCGAGCATGCCGAGCTGGAGCGGCCACGAGTGCGGCACCGCGACAGCGGCGAGCACGGCGCAGAGCACCTGGACGACCACGTAGAGCAGTGCGAGCACGCCCACGCCCGCGCGGAGCGCACGACGGGCGCCCGCGCCGCCCGTCGCATCCAGGCCCTTCGCGGGCGCGGCGGCGCAGCGCAGGCGTACGAGGGTTCCCCGGCCCGGTGCGGACTCGATCTCGGCGCTGCCTCCGCTCAGCCGGGCCAGGCGGCCAACGATGCTCTGGCGGATGCCCAGACGATCGTCCGCGATCGCGGCCGGGTCGAATCCGGGACCGTCGTCGGAGATCTCCACGCGGAGCTCGGCCTCGGCCTGCACGAGCACCACGCGACGCGCTGCGCCGGGCGCGTGCAGCTCGCTGTTGCGCAGCGCCTGCCGGGTGGCGCCGATCAGGGCTTCGTGCGCGGCCTCCGAGGGAGCCGCGATGGTGGGGGCCGGGCCGGCTCCCGCCGCTGCGGACGCGCTCGGCCCGACCGCCGTCGGCCCGGTCGCCGTCGGCCCAGCCGCCATCGCGCGTTCATCGCACACCAGGAAAGCCGCGCCGTGCATCCGCGCCTCCTCGGCCAGCGCGGTGCGCAGCGACGCCGGCTCATGCGCCTGTTCGTCGGCCAGCCGGGAGACCATCGACGCAGCCTCCCGCGCCTGCTCCGCCAGGCGTTCGCGCGGAATCGGCAGGCCGGAGGCGGCGAGCGAGAGGGTGGCGAGCACTTCGTCGTGCACGAGCGCCGCCGCCCGGGTGCGCGCGGTCAGCCGGCCGCGTTCGGCGGATTCGCGGGCGGCTGCCGCAGTGGTCGACGCCGCAGCCGCGTCGAGGCCCCGCCCCACCGACAGGATGTGCGCACCGATCACGCAGATCACCGCGCCGGTGAGCAGTGCCTGCGCGTCGTTCACGACGCCGTCGAGGTCGAGGCCGCCGTAGAGCGTGCGGTAGAGGATCCCGGCGGTCGCCCCGGCCGCCACCGTCAGCCAGGCGAGACCCCGCCCGCCGGCGACGAGGGCGGCGGCCGCGGCGGCCCCAGAGGCCGACAGCGTCCACGGGATGCGCGCGATCCCCTCCACCGGCACGGCGAACGGAAAGCTGACGAGGGTCGCGTAGTACCCGGCGACGGCCACCGTCGCGAGCACTCTCAGCGTGTGATCGGAGACGCGGCGAGCCAGGATGCCCGCCAGCAGCGTCGCACCGGCGGCGGCCCAGCTGATCGCGGTGGCCCAGAGCGGGAAGGCGCCCTGGCCGCCCTGAGCCACCATGGCCAGATGCACGAGCACCACGAGCACGATGAGCAGCGCCGAATCGATCACGAGCACCTGGCGGGCCGTTCGTTCGCCCGGACCGATACGGCGGGGCCAGATGCGGCGGGCGAGGCCCGGCTCCGGCAGCCCACTGAGCAGAGGCGCGATCGAGATACTCGTCGTCGCCGCCATCTGTTCCCCCCTCCGTCAGACTATCGCGCGCCCGGGGCCGGTAGGTTGAGAGGTGAGCGCATCGCGATGTCACCACCGGATGCGCGGTACGAGCCTTCAGGATTCTCAGGAGAAGCAATGGCCGAATCGGCGCCCATCGACCCGACTGCACCCCTCGACCCGACCGGGACCGCCGCGTGGACGGCGCTCGAGGCCATCGCCTCGGGATTCGAGCCGGACCTGCGCGGCTGGTTCGCCGCGGAGCCCGACCGCGCCGAGCGGTACACCTTCCAGGCCGCCGACCTCACGGTCGACCTGTCGAAGAACCTGCTGACCGACGAGATCCTCGCGCAGCTGCTGCAGCTGGCGCAGGATGCGGGCGTCGCGTCGCGTTACCAGGCGATGATCTCGGGCGAGCACATCAACGTCACCGAGAACCGCGCCGTGCTGCACACCGCGCTCCGCCGCCCCGCCGCCGGCACCGCCGCTGCCGCTTCGCTCGACCCGGCCGCCGGCTTCGTCGTCGACGGCGCCGACATCGACGCCGAGGTGCACGCCACGCTCGCCAAGGTGTTCGCCTTCGCCGACCGCGTGCGCTCGGGCGCATGGACCGGCGTCACCGGCAAGCGCATCGAGACCGTGGTCAACATCGGCATCGGCGGTTCCGACCTCGGGCCGGTCATGGTCTACGAAGCCCTCAAGCCGTACGCCCAGGAGGGCCTCGAGGCCCGCTTCGTGTCGAACATCGACCCGTCCGACATCTACGAGAAGACCGCCGGCCTCGACCCCGAGACCACGCTCTTCATCGTCGCCTCGAAGACCTTCGGCACCCTCGAGACGCTCACCAACGCGCGACTGGCCCGGCAGTGGCTGTGGGACGGGCTCGTCGCATCCGGAGCCATCGCCGACGACGACTCCGCCCGCACCGGCGCCGTCGCCAAACACTTCGTGGCCGTCTCGACCGCGCTCGACAAGGTGGCGGCCTTCGGCATCGACCCCGAGAACGCGTTCGGCTTCTGGGACTGGGTGGGCGGCCGTTACTCGGTCGACTCGGCCATCGGCACGAGCGTCGCGATCGCGATCGGTCCCGACGGCTTCCGCGACTTCCTGGCGGGGTTCCACGCCATCGACGAGCACATGCGCACCACGCCGCTCGAGAAGAACGTGCCCGTGCTGATGGGGCTGCTGAACGTCTGGTACTCCAACTTCCTCAAGGCGCAGAGCCACGCCGTGCTGCCCTACGCGCAGTACCTGCACCGCTTCCCGGCCTATCTGCAGCAGCTCACCATGGAATCCAACGGCAAGAGCGTGCGCTGGGACGGTTCCCCCGTCACCACCGACACCGGCGAGATCTTCTGGGGCGAGCCGGGCACCAACGGGCAGCACGCCTTCTACCAGCTCATCCACCAGGGCACGCGCCTCATCCCGGCCGACTTCATCGCGGTGGCCAACCCGGCGCATCCGCTGAAGGACGCCGTGGGCGACGGGGCGGCCGTCGCGCCCGGCGCCGACGTGCACTCGCTGTTCCTCGCGAACTTCTTCGCGCAGACCAAGGCGCTCGCCTTCGGCAAGACGGCCGAGGAGGTGCGCGCCGAGGGCACCGCGGAGTCGGTGGTGCCCGCGCGCGTCTTCAGCGGCAACCGGCCCACCACCTCGATCCTCGCGCCGGCGCTCACGCCCTCGGTCGTCGGTCAGCTGATCGCGCTCTACGAGCACATCGTGTTCACCGAGGGCACCATCTGGGGCATCGACTCCTTCGACCAGTGGGGCGTCGAGCTCGGCAAGCAGCTCGCTCTGCAGATCGCCCCGGCGGTCGACGGGGATGCCGCGGCGCTCGCCTCGCAGGACTCCTCGACGAAGGCGCTGATCGCGAAGTATCTGGAGCTGCGCACGGAGTAGGGGCCCGGCCCGCGTGTCATCCGCACTGGCCGCGGGCCGTCTTCCGCGATAAAGTGATATCACTTTTATTCGCGAACGAGGGATGCCACCCATGAGCACTGACACGACCCCGAGCCCGAGTTCTGTCGAGACCGTCCCCGTCGGGCACGACGGCGTCCGGGTCGACGTGACCGAGCGCGAGGCGGCCTCGCTACCCGGCGGTGTCGCGCTGAGCGCTTCCCTCGCCCTGCTGGCCATCGGGATCGTTCTGCTCGCCGTGCTCCCGGACGCTGCCAAGGCCGTCTCGCTCCTGTTCTTCGCGGCGTTCGCCTTGCTGCTCAGCTCGCTCGTGATCGTGCAGCCCGGCCAGACCAAGGTGGTGCAGTTCTTCGGCCGCTACATCGGGACCGTGCGCCGCACCGGCCTGTCGATGGTGGTGCCGCTGTCGACGCGCCGCAGCGTCAGCGTGCGGGTGCGCAACTTCGAGACGAACCGGCTGAAGGTCAACGACGCCGACGGCAGCCCGGTGGAGATCGCCGCGATCGTCGTGTGGCAGGTGGCCGACACCTCGAAGGCCACCTACGCGGTCGACAACTACGTCGATTTCGTGTCGGTGCAGGCGGAGTCGGCCTTGCGGCACATCGCGACCACCCACCCCTACGACGGCTCGGAGACCGGGGGGACCTCGCTGCGCGGATCCACCGACCAGGTGGCCGACGAGCTCGCGCACGAAGTGGCCGAGCGCATCTCGCTCGCCGGCGTCGAGATCATCGAGGTGCGGATCAGCCACCTCGCCTACGCCGCCGAGGTCGCGCAGGCGATGCTCCGCCGCCAGCAGGCGAACGCGGTCGTGGCCGCCCGCACCCGCATCGTGGAGGGGGCCGTCGGCATGGTCGACCTCGCGCTCACGAAGCTCAGCGAGGACGGCATCGTCGAACTCGACGACGAACGCAAGGCCGCCATGGTCAGCAACCTCATGGTGGTGCTGTGCAGCGACCAGCCGGCGTCGCCGATCGTGAACACCGGAACCCTGTACTCGTGACGGGGTCATGAGCACCGAGCGCAAGCAGCTCCTGCTGCGCATCGATCCCGCGCTGCACGACGCGCTCGCCCGCTGGGCGGCCGACGACCTCCGGAGCGTGAACGCGCAGATCGAGATGCTGCTGAGACAGGCCCTCGCCAAGGCCGGTCGTGCGCCCGCCGATCTCCGTCCGCCGAACCCCCGGGGCCGGCCCCGTAAGAACTCTTCCGGCACCGACTGAGGCCGCAGCGCCCGGCTGCCCCGGGCGGATCCGGGCGCGCAGGGGCGCGCAGCGCCGTACGGTCGAGGGGACGGGCACGTCCGATCGGGCGCGAGGCTCGTCGTCGGAGAAAGGGCAGGCGATGGAACTGATCTTCGTGCATGGCGCGCTGGTGCAGGACGGCGCGTGGTGGTGGCGGCCGGCCGCCGAACTGCTCGAGGCGGGCACCGGCATCCGGAGCCGCGCGCTCGCCCTGCCGTCGTGCGGAGAGACGACACCGCGGGAGCGCGACGGCGGGCTCGTCGCCGACGCTGCGGCGCTGCGGCGCGAGCTCGACGCGGTCCGGGCCCCGGGCGCGGCGATCGTGGTGGGGCACTCCTACGGCGGCACCGTCATCGCCGAGGCGAGCGCGCATCCGGCTGTCGGGCACCTCGTCTTCGTGTCGTCGTACCTGCCCGAGATCGGCCAGTCGCAAGCCGAGATCATGAGCGGGGAGGGCGACCCGGTGTCGATCGGCGACAACGGCGACGGCACCCTGAGCGTCGACGGCTATGACGCTGCTTCGTTCGCCGCGCGATTCGTTCAGGATGCCGACCCCGCCACGCAGCAGCAGGCCTGGTCGCGCGTCGTGCCGCAGGGCGTCGGGGCGTTCACGACGCCCACGACCGCTGCCGGCTGGAAGGGCGTCGACTCCACCGCCCTGGTGTGCGCCGACGACCGCACCACCTCGCCGGCCCTGCAGCGCAGCCACGCCGCGCGGGCGACCCGCGCGGTGGAGCTGCCGACCGGGCACCACCCGTTCCTCTCGCGACCCGAGCTCGTGGTGGAGCAGCTGCAGGCGCTGCTGCGCTGAGCGGCGCCTCGCCCCTCCGGGGCACGGGGCCTGCTGCGCGACTGTCTGCTGTGAGCGGAACCGGATGCGCGGGGCGCGGCTCGCAGGCTTGACTGGGCGCATGAGCCGACCTCTTGCAGACCAGCCCGCCCCCGTCCGCGACGAGCCCGCGCGTCCGGCACTCGTCCGTCCGGTGCCCGTCCATCCGGCGCCCGCCGAGCGGCTGTGGCGCGAGCTCGTGGGCGAGGAACTGCGGGAGTCACGGCTCGCGCGCGGCGAGTCGCTGCGCACGGTGGCCGGACGGGCGCGCGTGTCACCGCAATACCTCTCGGAGATCGAACGAGGGTTCAAGGAGCCGTCGAGCGAGATCCTCGCGGCACTCGGCGGCGCTCTGGAGCGGTCGCTGCTCGACCTGACGAGCGGCGTCGCGGAGCGGTTGCAGTCGCGAGCGGGCGCTTCGAGCCCGGCCGCGAGCACGAACGCCGTCTCCGTGACCGCCGGCGCGTTCGCCCTAGCCGCCTGAGGCGGAGCCGGCCCTGCTTGTCCGAGCACTTCGGGCGGTTCGAGCGGTTCGAGCGCTTGGAGCACTTCGGGCGGTTCGAGCGCTTGGAGCACTTCGGGCGGTTCGGTCGGCGCGGGCCGTTCGGCCGGTGCGCGCGGTTCGCGCCGGCGGCGGAGCTCGGCCCGTTCGCCGACTCGGCGGTGCAGAATGGGTCGGGTGAGCCTGCACGATCCCGTCGAGACCGACCCCGAGCGCGAGGCCGCCTCCGGCCCTGTCTTCACTCCTCCGTGCGGCCCGGTGCGCGGCTGGAACGACGGCCCCGTCGTTCGTGCCACGGGCATCCGGTACGCCACGGCCGGACGCTTCGAACCTCCGGTGGCCGCGGCCGACCGCAACGAGGAGCTGGTCGCCACCGCGTGGTCACCGGCCTGCCCGCAGGCGCCGGTGCCCTTCCTCGACGAGGTGCTCGGCAAGAGCGCCTCCGAGCGGCGGTTCGACGAGGACTGCCAGCACCTCTCGGTGACCCTCCCGGCCGGCCTCGGCCCCGAGGAGACGCTGCCGGTGATGGTGTGGATCCACGGCGGCTCCTACGTCTCGGGCGCCGGCGACCTGCCCATCATGGACCCGGCGGCCCTCGTGGCCGAGCAGCGCGTGATCGTGGTGACCGTCACCTACCGCCTCGGGCTCTTCGGCTTCCTCGGAGGCACTCCGGGCCACCCCGCGAATCTCGGGCTGCTCGACATCGTCGAGGCGTTCCGCTGGGTGCAGCGCAACATCCGGGCCTTCGGCGGAGACCCGCGGGAGGTCACCGCCTTCGGGCAGTCGGCCGGCGCCGACGCCGTCGCCCAGCTGATGGCGGTGCCGGATGCGCCGAGCCTGTTCCGGCGGGCGATCATCCAGAGCGCGCCGCTGGGTCTGGGCCGCGGACGTGCCGCCATCAACGCGAAGATGGCCGCCGCCGCCGCGGACATCGGCGAAGATCTCCCCGCCGAGGAGGTGGTGGCCCGGGAGGCCTCCATCGCGCGGCTCGCCGCCGGCAGCGGGCTGAAGGCCGGGATGCCGTTCGGCACGCAGTACGGACACGCGCCCCTTCCGCCGGAGGCCGAGATCGACGCGGTGTGGTCGCGCGTGGCGCCGGAGATCGACATCCTGATCGGGCACACCGCCGAGGAGGCCCGGCTGTTCGTGCCGCGCATCCCCGCCATCGCCCGGGTGGCAGCCTGGCCCGTGATCGGCCCGCTCATCCGCCGTGGGCTCGTGTCCGCGGTCACGGCCGCGGTCTACGGCCGGAGCTCCCGCCGCTTCGCCCGGCGTCACGCACGGGCCGGCGGTCGCGCCGACCGGTACCTCATCTCGTGGGCGGCACCGGGGAACCCCTTCGGTTCGGCGCACACCATCGACCTGCCCCTGCTCTTCGGCGACGAGAACACCTGGGCGCAGGCCGCCATCGTGGCAGGCTCGGAGTGGCGCGAGCTCGACGCGGCGGCGCGCGCGACGCGAGCGCTCTGGGCCGCGTTCGCTCGCGGCTCCGCACTGCCGGAGTCGGGTCGCATCCCCGGTGTGCTCCGGCATCGCGCTGTCGGGCGCGGCTGAGCCGGCATCCACTCCCGGCCGCGTCGACCGCGCCACGACGGAACGGGCAACGGCAGGCCCGCTCTCCGCACCGCGGCACCGCCCGTCCCCCGCCCGAGCAGTGCCACGAGCGGCCCGACGCGGCTCAGGCGGTCAGCACCAGCGGCCCGTCGTCGGTCACGGCGAGCGTGTGCTCGGTGTGCGCGGCGCGGCTGCCGTCGGCCGAGCGCACGGTCCAGCCGTCGGCGTCCATCCGCACACGTGCCGTGGTCTTCGCCCACCACGGCTCGAGCGCGAACACCATGCCAGGCCGGATGCGCGGCCCACGACCCGGGCGGCCGTCGTTGTCGATGAAGAGGTCGCCGTGCATCGTGCGCCCGACGCTGTGGCCACCGAACTCGTGGTTGACCGGGTAGCCGTAGGCGGATGCGACGGCGCCGATCGCCGCCGAGACGTCGCCGATACGGTTGCCGGGCCGGGCGGCGGCGATGCCCGCGGCCAGGGCTTCCCGGGTGGAGCGGATGAGGCGCTCGTCGGCGGGGTCGGCACGGCCGACGATCACGGTGACCGCGGCATCCGCCACCCAGCCGTCGACGGAGACGGCGAAGTCGAGGCTCAGCACGTCGCCGTCGCGCAGCCGGTAGTCGTGCGGCAGCCCGTGCTGGGCGGCGTCGTTCACCGAGAGGCAGATCACGTTGCGGAACGGGCCGTTGCCGAAGGAGGGCGCGTAGTCCCAGTAGCAGGAGACGGCGCCGCGCTCATCGACCAGGCGGCGGGCCGCGTGCTCGATCTCGAGGAGGTTCATGCCCACCGCCGCACGGGCCGACAGCGTCGCGAGCGTGTCGCGCACGAAGGCGCCGGCCGGCCGCATCTGCTCGATCTCGGCGGGGGTGTGCAGTTCGATCATAGCGGTATGATAATACCGAATCGATCTGACCAGACCGCCGCCCCTCGGCCGGTGGCCGACCCGGAGGCTTCCCATGATGGTTCGCGCACCCCTCACCCCCGAGCAGCTCGAGGCCGGCCGCCGCCTCGGTGCCACCCTGCGGCGGGCGCGGGCGAGCCGCACCCTGAACGAGGTGGCGGCATCCGCGGGCATCTCACCCGAGACCCTCCGCAAGATCGAGACCGGGCGGCTGCCGAGCCCCGCCTTCGGCGTGGTGGCCGCCCTGGCCTCGACCCTCGGCCTCTCCCTCGACGCCCTCGCCGTCGAGTGGACCGGTGCCGCGGTGCGGAGCGAGCGGAGCGCGTAGACGGTGCAGCCGCTTCTCGGCCGGCCTCGACGCGGGTCGGGCACTCTCCGCCGCAGTGGCGCTCCCACGAGCACGGGCGGGATGCCTGAGGAGGGTCTAGGGTCGCGACCATGAGCGACAGAACGCAAGACGAACCGATCATGGCGGGCTCCGACGACGCCACCGCCGAAGAGAAGCTCGATGGTCTCGATGCCCAGGCCCGTGCCGATGCTGAGTTCTACAAGGACAAGGACGCCACGAATGCCGCTCAGCCGGAGGCGGACCCTAAGGTCTCGACCTACGTCAACCCCTCCAGCAGCGCGCTCGGGCGGACGGAGTAAGCGGCTCAGGCCGCCATGTCCCCTGTTTCCGGGCGGCGTCCGGTGGGGCCGTAATGCAGAATCAGCACCCCCTGCTCCGTGCTCACGGCGGGCTCCAGCAGTTCGAGGCTGGTCGGTGCGCCGTCGGCGGAAAACAGCCGCTTGCCGGCGCCGAGCACGATCGGGTACACCCAGAGGTTCAGCCGGTCGAACAGGCCCTCCGCCACGAGGGTGCGGGCGAAGTCGATGCTGCCGATCACATGGATCTCGTCGTGCCGTTCGCGCAGTCCCGCGATCTCGGCCGCCAGCTCGCTGCCCAGCAGGTGCGAGTTGTTCCACGAGAGCTCCGGTGCGCCACGGGAGGCGACGTATTTCGGCATGGCGTTGAAGGGCTCGCCGATCGCGCTCTCGGGACCCTCGAGTTGATGCGGCCAGTAGCCCGCGAAGATGTCGTAGGTGCGGCGGCCCAGCAGGAGGGCGTCCATCCGCCCGATTCCCTGCATCACCTCGGCCCCGATGGCTTCGTCCATCACGGGCGCCTGCCAGCCGCCGAAGGTGAAGCCGCCGCTCGTGTCCTCCTCGGGGCCGCCCGGCGCCTGCATCACCCCGTCGAGCGTGCTGAAGAGGTCGATCTCGATGCGTCCGGCCATGGTGTCTCCTTCGACGTGCGACGCGTCATCCCGCGGTTCGCGGTCTGGCGACGCGCCAGCCGCGCGCCCGCCTGTCCAATCTCGCAAGCACGCCCGCCCTTGTCAATGATGCGGGCTACGGCGAGGCGGCCGGCCTGATGCTGCCCGACGGAGTCACCCTCGACGCGGGCGCGCTCTGAGCGCGAGTCATCCGGCCGGACGGGAGAACAGGTTCACGAGGCTGCCGTCGGGGTCGCGGAACAGCGCCGAGCGGTTGCCCCAGGGCATCGTGCTGGGCTCGAGCACCACCTCGTCGACCGCGCTGCGGACCCGGGCGAACTCGGCGTCGACGTCCTCCACCTCGAACTCGATGATGATCGAGTCGTTTCGGCCGGGCCGGGGCGCCCTCTCGCCGAGCATCGCGACGGTCGCCGTGCTGCCGATGGCGAGCACGCTGCCGCCCGTGCGGATCTCGGCGAACACGGGTGCCGGGCGCACGGCGGTGGTGCCGGTGACGAGCTCGTAGAACGCCGCCAGGCGATCGACGTCGTCGGTGATGATGCGGATGGATGCGAACTGCATGATCGTCCTTTCGGGCCGCCCACTTGGCCTGCCTCGACCAGTCTGGGCCGCACCCCCGACAGCGGCCGGCGCGAGTGCGTCGAGCACGGTGACTCGGGCTCGATGTCGTGGCATGCTGTGCGCATGGAACGCGTGCAGGGAATCGGCGGCTACTTCGTGCGGGCGAAAGACCCCGAGGCCCTGACGGCGTGGTACCGCGACAGCCTGGGCCTGGATGCCGACGAGCACGGGCTCTGGCACCCGGTTGCCGGGCCCACCGTCTTCGCCGCCTTCGAGGCGGGCACCGACTACTTCGGGCGCCCCGAGCAGCAGGTGATGCTCAATTTCCGCGTGAGCGACCTCGAGGCGATGCTCGCCCAGTTGCGCGCCGCCGGCGCCGAGGTGGCCGCGGAGACGCAGGAGATGGCGGGCGTCGGCCGCTTCGGCTGGGTCACCGACCCTGAGGGCAACCGCATCGAGCTCTGGCAGCAGGCCTGAGCGTGGAGCCAGGACGGCAGGCATGACGACGACGTGGTCGATCACCGTCGATTGCGCGGCGCCGCGCGTGCTCGCCGAGTTCTGGAAGACGGCGCTCGGTTACACCGACGCGCCGCCGCCCGCCGGCTTCGAGAGCTGGCCGGCATGGTTTCTCTGGTGCGAGGTGCCCGAGTCGGAATGGGACGACGGGGCGACCATCGTCGACCCCGACGGCCTCCGGCCGCAGCTGTGCTTCCTCGTCGTTCCCGAGCCGAAGCGCGCGAAGAACCGCCTGCACCTCGATCTGAAGGTGAGCGGTGGCCGGGCCGAGCCCGCCGAGGTGCGCACGCGGCGCATCCGGAGCACCGTGGCCGCGCTCACCGCCGCCGGCGCGCGCACCCTCGAGGAGCACCGGCTGCACGACGAGCTCGATCACGTCGTGCTGGCCGACCCGGAGGGCAACGAATTCTGCGTGGTGTGAGGCAGAACCGGTGACCGAGCCGGAGACGAACCGTCAGGCCCGCAGGATCGACGCCATCTTCTTGCCCCGCGCCACCTCGTCGACGAGCTTGTCCAGGTAGCGGACCTTCTGCATCAGCGGGTCGTCGATCTGCTCCACCCGGATGCCGCAGATGAGGCCGGTGATGAGTGTGGCGTTCGGATTGAACGCCGGCGCCTGGGCGAAGAAGGACTTCAGATCGACTTCCTCGGCGATCACTCGCTCGAGGCCGGCCTGGTCGTAGCCCGTCAGCCACTCGACGACCTGGTCGACCTCGGCCTCGCTGTGCCCCTTGCGCTCGACCTTCTTCACGTACAGGGCGTGGATGGCCGCGAAGCTGGTGCTGAAAATGCGGTGCTCGGTCATCGAATTCTCCTTCCAGCTCCACGGTATCGGCGAGCGGCGGTCGCGGGCTATGCCGGCGCCGCTACGCCGCCTGCTCGAGGGCCTCCTCGGCGCGCTCCGTCGACCCCTCGGTGAGGCCTCGCTGGATCGCCCGGCGCGAGGCGAGCCACAGCACGATCCCGATCACGAAAACGAGCCCCTCCGACACCGTGAGCGCCCAGATGATGCCCCCGAGCCCGAACCAGAGCTTGCCGAGCAGCACGATCGGAATGAACAGCACCCCTTGCGCCATCGACATCACGATGGCCGGGACCGCCCGCCCAGTGGCCTGGAACAGCGAGGTGAGCAGACCCGTGAACCCGTTCACGACCATCGCGACGAGCTGGGCGGCCAGCACCGTGACTCCGATGGCGAGCACCGAGGAGTCGCTCGAGAACGCCGAGAACACCGGCTCGCGGAACGCGAACACCGCCACCCCGAACAGCAGCGAGATGCCTCCCACCACCAGCGCGGATGCCCGCACCGCGGAACCGAGGCGTGCCCGGTCGCCCTTCCCGTAGGCGTAGGCCAGCAACGGCAGCACCCCGAGGGTGACGCCCATCACGAGGAACTCGGGCACCTGCGCGATGCGCACCGCCACGCCCATCGCCGCCAGAGCACTGTCGCCGTAGGCCGCGGCGAGGTTGTTGAGCACGAGCGAGGTGACGATGAGAAAGGATGCCTGCAGCAACTCGCCGACGCCCACCCCGAACACGGGCTTCAGCACGGCGGGCGACAGCGTGAACCAGCGTGGTGCGAGACTCACGTTCACGCTGTGGCGCTGCAGCCACACCACGAAGTAGATCACCACGGCGAGATTCGAGAGTCCCATCGCGAGGGCCGCGCCTCCCACTCCCCAGTTCAGCACGAGGATGAACAGCACGTCGAACAGCACGTTCGCCACCGTGGAGCCGATGAGCCCCACCATCACCTGGCGGGCGGCGCCCTCGGCGCGCACGATCTGTTCGAGGCAGAAGGCCGCGGCGAGCACGGGGACGAAGGCCAGCATCACCCCCACGTACGCACTCGTGGCGGGCACGGCCGGGGCATCCGCTCCCAGCAGGCCGACGAGCGGGCCGAGCAGCAGCAGGCCGATTCCGCCGAGCACGGCGCCCGTGATCACCGCGCCCCAGAGCGCGAACGACGAGACGCGCTTGATCTCACCCGCCTTGGCCGGATCGTGCTCGGATGCGCCGAGCAGCCGGGAGATGAGCGCCCCGCCGCCGACGCCGAACACCCCGCCGACAGCCATCACGAGGCCGAGCAGCGGTGTGCCGAAGGTGATGGCGGCGAGGAGCGAGGAGTCGTGCAGGGAGCCGACGAAGCCGGCGTTCATGACGTTGTAGACGGCGCCCACGATCATCGCGGCGGCCATCGGCACGCAGAGATGCACGAGAGCGCGGAGGATCGGGGCGGCCGAGAGGTACCAGCGGTTGGTGCCGACGGCGTCGGACGCCGCACCGGAGGTGTTCGTGACACGCGTGGTGTCGGTGTCGGTGTCGATGTCGGGGTCGGTGTTGGGGGTCGTGGTGCTCATGACTGCTCCTTTCCGGGCAGGCTCGAGCGCGCGCCGACGAGAGCCGGCACGGCAGAGGGAGAGTGAAGGGTGTGAAGTGGGGCGCGCGCCCCGCTGCGGCTACCGCGTGGGGCGGGGCAGCTCCGTGGTGACCTTCACGAGCAGGGCGTGGAGCGCATCCCGTTCCTGCTGGTCGAGAGGAGCCAGGATGCTCTCCTCGGTTCCGGCCATCGCCTCGTCGAACCCGGCGATGAGCTCGGCGCCGGCCGGGGTGGCGTAGACGCGCTTGCTGCGCTCGTTGCCCTCCTCGGTGCGGCGTTCGACGAGACCTCGGCGTTCGAGCCCCTGCAGGAGGCTCGACACGCTCGCGGCGGTCGTGCGGGTCATCTGCGCGATGTCGCGCTGGATGGAACCGGGGTTCTGCACCAGGAATCCGAGAGCGAAGGCCTGCTCGTGAGTGAGCTCGCGCTCGCGGATCCAGTCCTCGGCGGCTTTGCGCTGAGCCCAGCCGATCCAGCGCAGGAGCTCCAGGCTGGTGGTGAAGTCGATCTCCGGTTCGTCCATATTCAGAACTCTAACTGTTCGAGTTCTAACTGTCAATCGAGGAATTTTATCCAACGCATGGTGGTTAATATGTCTGGCTCACAGAGCAACGACGACACGAAAGGACATCACATGGCCAGGTTCGACAACAGGGTGGCGCTCGTCACCGGAGGCGGCAGCGGTATCGGGGCAGAGATCTCACGCGAACTGGCGGCCGAGGGCGCAGCCGTCGTGGTCACCGACATCAACCTCGAGGCAGCGCAGCGTATCGTCGACGAGATCGTCACCGCGGGCGGGAAGGCCGCGGCGTTCAGGCAGAACACCGCGAAGTGGGAGGACTCCGAGGCCGCCGTGGCCTTCGCGCAGAAGACCTTCGGCGCTCTCAACCTCGCCGTGAACAACGCCGGCATCGGCGCGCCCCCGCAGACCATCGGCGACTACGACATCGCCGCGTGGGACCGCGTGCGGGCCGTCGACCTGGACGGCGTGTTCTACGGCCTGAAGTTCCAGCTGCCGGCCATCGTCGCGGCGGGCGGTGGGGCCGTCGTGAACATGGCCTCGGTGCTCGGTTCGGTGGGCATCGCACAGAACGCCGCCTACGTCACCAGCAAGCACGCGCTCATCGGGCTCACCAAGGTCGCCGCCCTCGAGTACACCGCGCTGGGTGTGCGCACGAACGCCGTCGGCCCGGGCTTCATCGACACGCCACTGGTGCGCTCCTCCCTGTCCCCCGAGGCGCTCACCGCGCTCGAGAGCGAGCACGCCTCCCGCCGGCTCGGCACCGACAAGGAGGTCGCCGCGCTCACGCTGTTCCTGTTGAGCGATGCCGCCTCCTTCATCTCGGGCAGCTACCACCTCGTCGACGGCGGCTATTCGGCCCACTGATCGACGACACCGCGAGGGGGCGCTCGGCCGCATACCGGCCAGGCGCCCCCTCCGACGTTCTCGTGGTTACGGAGTCGTCGTGAGCGCCTGCAGGCCGGCGACCCGCAGGAGATCGAGTCTGGCCTCATCCGGAGACCCCGGTGCCACGGTGTAGACCACGATCCGCAGGTCGCCGCCCGGAACGGTCAGCACGTCGCAGTCGACCGTGATCGGCCCGACGGCGGTGCGCGTCATCGTCTTGCGACTCGAACGATGCTCGGCCACCCGCGCCTGGGCCCAGCGTCGCTCGAAGTCGGGCGAGCCGGCGCGCAGACGCGCCACGAGCTGGGCGAGCGAGGCATCACGGGGGTAGCGGCCCACGGCCGCGCGGAGGTCGGCCACGAGGTCGCTCGCGAACTCCTCCTCGTGCTCCGCGCTGTACTCGACGCCGTCGTGACCCGAGGTGAAGTGGCGCCAGACCAGGTTGCGCTCGAGGCCGACGCGCGAGGAGGGGTCTCCGGTCAGCGCTGCCCAGAGCGGGTTCCAGAGCAGGATGTCGTGCGTGGCCGAGAAGACTGCGAGCGGCACGTCGCCGAGGCGGTCGACGAGACGCTGCACCCCCGGCGTGATGTGCTGCGGCACGACGCCCGGGCTGGGCGCGGCGACGCCGGCCACGCGGTAGAGGTGGTCGCGCTCGTCTTCGGTGAGGCGCAGAGCGAGGGCCAGCGCGCGCAGCATCTGCGGCGACGGGTTCTCGGCCCGGCCCTGCTCGAGGCGCACGATGTAGTCGACGCTCACGCCGGCGAGGGCCGCGAGCTCCTCCCGGCGGAGTCCGGCCGCGCGCCGGCCCGAACCGGCCGGCAATCCGACCTCGGCCGGGGTCACGCGATCGCGCCACGACCGCAGCACGGTGGCGAATTCGCTCATGCGCGCCTCCTCTCGCCCCCATCCTCCCCCGGCGGGGCGGAACGGTGGTGGTACCCGTGGTCCTCCCGTCGCACGGGGCCTGGGCGCTGCGCCGGCAGGCCCGCAGTCTTGAGGCATGACAATCACACTCATCACCGGGGCCAACAAGAGCCTCGGACTCGAAACCGCCCGCCGCCTGATCGATGCCGGCCACACCGTCTACGCCGGGATGCGCGACCTCGCGAACGGCGACGCGGCCCGCGAGCTGGGCGCGCGCCTCGTGCAGCTCGACGTCACCGACCAGGCGAGCGTCGAGGCCGCGTTCGCCACCCTGCCCGAGCTCGACGTGCTCGTGAACAACGCGGGCGTCCTCGGCACCTCCTTCGGGGTCGACGACCTCTCCGCCGAGGCGATGCAGTCCGTGTTCGACACGAACGTGCTCGGGGTGGTGCGGGTCACCCAGGCCGCGCTTCCGCTGCTCCGGCGCTCGGCGCATCCGGTGGTCGTCAACGTGGCCTCGGGTGTGGGCTGGCCTCGATTCCTGAGCACGGAGGGCCGTGACGAGTTCCCGGTGCCCTCCGTGCCGTACGCGGCATCGAAGGCCGCCGTCATCGCGTTGACCGTGCAGTACGCGAAGAACTTGCCGGCGTTCCGCATCAATGCGAGCGACCCCGGCTACACCGCGACCGACTTCAACCGGCACAGCGGCCACCAGACCGTGACCGAGGGAACGGATGCGACGGTCGCGCTCGCACTCGTCGGCCCCGACGGCCCCACCGGCGAGTTCCACGACCGGCTGGGGCGCATCGAGTACTGAGCGTGCAGCGCCGAGCCGCGGGGTCGGGCCACCGGGCCGGGCGAACAGGCACTGGGCGCAAGGCACGGGGCTGGGCAGCCGAAGTGCGGCGATCGGCTGGGCAGCCGAAGTGCGGCGATCGGCCGGGCAGCCGAAGTGCGGCGATCGGCCGGGCGGGCAGTCCGGGTCAGCTCGCACGCGCGGGCAGCGCCCGGCGCACGAGGATGTCACCGTAGTTCGCCCGCAGCCGGAGTTCCACCGTGCGCTCGGAGCCCTCGGGCCCCGATTCGGCGGTGAGCTCGTTGCGCACGATCCCCTGACGCGAGGCGGCATCGATCCAGGCGGCAGTGCCCGCGGGCACGCCGACCTCGATGCCGGCGTATCCGTTCTCGAGCCGCACCGTGCCGCCCGTCACTTCGCGCAACCGGATCGCCCCGTACGCCGTGCGCACCTCGACGTCGCCGCCTGCACGGTCGACGCTGAGCGCGCCGGAGGTGCGCGCGTCGATGTCGCCGTCGACCACGCCGAGATCGATGGCGCCATGGGAGCCGCGGATGCTCGCCCGCCCGGCCACGTGCCCGATCCGTAGCGACTGGTGGCCCGCGGTCACCTCGAGGTCGCCGGCCACCTCGTCGATCCCCACGTCGCCATAGGGCGCCTTGAGCCGCAGCGCCCCGGTGCGTCCGGCGGTGATGGGGCCGTAGGTGGCCGTCAGGTCGCAGTCGCCGAGGGTGCCGCGGAGGCGCATTCCGCCGTAGGCCGAGACGATCGTGGCCGTCGACCCGCTGGGCAGGTCGACCCGGACGTCGACCGAGTCGCCCGGACCGAAGAGGTTGAGGCGTTTCGGCACGAGGATCGTGACGCGGCCGCCGTCGAAGCGCACCTCCGACTCCCGGGCGAGCGAGATGTCGCCGGCGCGGCCGGGGCGGCTCGGGGTGACCTCGACGAGGGTGTCGCTGCGTTCGGTGGCGATGACGTCAACATCGCCCATTCCGAGCGCGATGGAGAGGTCGATGGGGCGGGGGGTGTCGTAGATCGGCATGATCGTTTCTCCTTCGTGCGCGTGCTCTGGTCCGTGTGGTCGCCGGATCTCCGGCGTGCTCGATCGCCCCGCCTACCGCGCCCATCCGGTGAAGGTGTTGTTCGTCCGGGATTCGCGCTGGGCGGCCCGGCGCGACTTCGGCTCAAGAGAGCCTGCGATCGCCCGCACCAGCCAGGTGTTGAGCGAGAGCCCGTCGTTCGCCGCCGCCTTCTCGACCCGGGCCTTGAGCTGGTCGGGCAGGCGCAGCGTCGTGCGGGAGGTCGACGTGTCGTCGCGGGATTCCCCCTGGGCCTCCACGGAGGCGAGCGGCGCGGTCTCGCCCTCTGCGCCGGCCCGCTGCGTCTCGGCCTCCGCGGTGGCCGACCGCTCCACGAACGCCGGCTGGGCGGGCACGGAGATCGCGAACTCAGGGTCGCGCCCGCGCAGCCGCACCTCGACCGAGCCGGGCGCGATCTCGCGGGTGATCTCCCCGGCGGCGTCGCTGAGCGCCTCGAGCAGCACGAGACGCGTCGCCGCATCCAGCGACAGGCTCAGCTGCTCGGCGATCGCCCGGGCCTCGGCGCCGGCGCCCGACGCGGCGGAGGCGAGCTGCCGGCGGAGCTCGATGACGTATCGTTCCAGTTCCATGACACCACTGTGACACCACTTCGACATCACGTCCAGCAAACAGTGGTGTCACGCGCGTCGCCCGAGAATGTCGGCGGCTACGTATTGACTCCTCCTCATGAAAGATCACTTCACGGCCACACGGAGATTCTTATATAATGTCCCTATATAGAAGGAGGCGTCCCGATGGCCATCACCTCGATAGATATCGATCGCACGCTGCTGCACGACGCCAAAGAACTGCTCGGCGCGACGTCGAACAAGGAGGCCGTGCAACGCGCTCTGCAGTTCACCATCACCATGCAGCGGCAGAGGCTCGCCTTCGAACGCATCTCCCGGCGCGAGTTCACCGCCGACCAGATCGACGCGCCGAAGCACGACTACTCCGACTAGTGGAACTCTCGCCGCAGCCTGCACCGGTGAGCGTGCCGGTCGAGAGCCGCGGCTACTTGATCGACAACAGCATCCTGCAGAAGTTGGCGCGGAGCCCCACGATCCGCCGTCGCTTCCACGAGATCACGAACAGCAGCCCGATCTACACCTGCCCGCCGCAGGTGCTCGAATACTGCTGGTCAGCCCGCAACCCCGAGGAGTACGCGGAGCTCCGCGCAGACATGGAGCTCTACACGGCGGCAACTCTGACCCCGCCTCAGAGCGCCGTTCTCGATATCCAACAAGCGCTCTGGAACGCGGGCCTGGTGCGTGGCGCCGGAAACGCCGACGTCACGATGGCGGCCTACGCGATTGCCAACGAGCTGACGATCCTGACGGCCGATCGAGACTTCGGCCACATCGCGAAGGCCCTCGGCGACGGCAGGCTCAAGCAAGAGTACGTCCCGGAGTGACCGGGGCGTTCAGGCCCGATCAGCTGCGACGGCGGGTGCCCGGCAGACGGATGCCCGACAGCAGGTTGACGAGCCGCAGGAGCTGTTCCGTGCGCCGGCGGCTCACCGTGGCGTCGCTCACCGTGGGGAACATGCGGAAGTTCAGCTGCGCCACGACGTCGGCCGCCACGGCGTCGACGGGTGCACCCTCGGGAGCGCCGATCGTCTTGATCGCCTCCCGCTTGAGGTAGCGCGCCAGGATGCGCCCCACCGGGGTGTGCCGCATGTCGCGGACCGCCGTGTCGAGCGTGTACTGGCCCGGCCATGCTCCGGTGTTCGGGGGCAGGGGGTGCCCCAGCAGGCGCTCGAAGTCCCCGGCGGTGAATCCCCGCTCGCGCGACGGCGACCGATACGCCGGGATGCCCGTGGGCACCGAGGCACCCTCGACGCCGCCCGCGCCGTCCGGCCCGCCCGCGCCCGCTCCCGCGAGCCCGATGCTCCCGCTCCACACCATGTCCCGCGACGAGCGCGCCACCCGCACGTCGAACCTCCCCGGCTCGAGCACCCACGAATGCTTCGCCGGGTCCCAGTAGGAGAACGCCCGTGAGTCGAGCGTGATCGACACGCGCTCCGACTCCCCCGGCATAAGCGACACCTTGGCGAAACCGCGCAGCTCCTGCTCCGGCCGGAACAGCGCCGACTCGACGTCGTGCACATAGACCTGCACTACGTCGCTGCCCGCGCGCTCCCCCGTGTTCGCGACGAGCAGCTCGATCACGGCCGACGCGCCGTCCGCACCCACCACGAGCGACGCATCCGTCCACGCGAAGCTCGTGTACGAGAGCCCATGCCCGAACGGGAATGCCACCGGCTCCCCCACGGCGTCGAAGTAGCGGTAGCCCACATACAGGCTCTCCCGGTACTCCACCGTGGCCGGTCCGTTCGGCATCGCTGACACCGGATGCGTGGCATAGCTCACCGGGAATGTCTCGGCCAGCCGTCCACCCGGCTCCGCCTCGCCCACCAGTACCGCGGAGAGCGCACCGCCGCCCGCCTGCCCACCGAGGTAGGCCTCCACGACGGCCGGCACCGAGTCGAGCCAGGGCAGCTCCACCGGCGACCCGTTCTGCAGCACCACCACCGTGGCGGGGTTCGCCGCGACCACGGTCGCCACGAGCCGCTCGTGCGACTCGGGCAGTCGCAGGTGCGGCCGGTCGACGCCTTCGGTCTCGAAGGTCTCCGGCAGGCCCACCACCACGATCGCGACCGCCGACGAGCGTGCCGCCTCCGCCGCCTGGGCCAACAGCGCAGCGGACGTGGTGTTGTCCGTGCGGTCGTAACCGGATGCATACCGCACCTGTGCCGCACCCCGCGCCTCGGTGAGCGCCTCCAGCAGCGTCTCGACGCGCGTCGGCACCACGTGAGAGCTCCCCGCGCCTTGGAAGCGCGGTTCCTGCGCGAACGCCCCGATCACGGCGACGCTCGCCCCGGCGGCCAGCGGCAGCAGCGCCCGTCCAGCGGCCGATCCGTTCGCCACCGGCTCGTTCTTCAGCAGCACCGTGCCGGCCGCGGCCGCCCGCCGCGCGAGCCGGTGGTGGGCCGCCAGGTCGACGGGCTTGCGGTCCCGGGTCGCCGGCCCGCCGTACCGCCCCACGAGATCCAGGATGCGCGTCACGGCCGCGTCCAGATCGGCCCGCGCGAGCGCTCCTGAGGCGAGCGCGCGGAGCAGGTATTCGTCGTCGTCCCTCCCGAGCCCCGGCATGGCAAGGTCGTTGCCGGCGGGCAGCGAGACCGCGCGGTCCCACACCGCGCCCCAGTCGGAGACGACGACCCCGTCGAAACCCCACTCCCCGCGGAGCACATCGCGCAGCAGCCAGCTGTTCTCGGTGCAGTGCTCCCCGTTCAGCTGGTTGTAGGCCGCCATCACCGTGGCCGGCCGCTCCTGCATCACGGTGTGCTCGAAGCTCGTGAGGTACAGCTCGCGCAGTGCTCGTTCGTCGACCACGGCGTTCACCCCGTAGCGCCGCTGCTCCGTGTTGTTCGCCGCGAGGTGCTTGAGCGAGGCGCCCACACCCGTGCCCTGCACCCCGCGCACCCAGGCGGCGCCGAGCCGCCCGGCGATGAGCGGATCCTCCGAGAAGTACTCGAAGTTCCGCCCGCCCACCGGCGTGCGCTTGAGGTTCACCCCCGGCCCGAGCAGCACGGCGATGCCGTGCGACGCCGCCTCGCGGCCGAGCGCCTCCCCCACCTCCTGCACGAGTGCCGCATCCCAGCTCGACCCGAGCGTCACGGCGGTGGGGAAGCAGGTCGCCGGATGCGAGTCGAACATCGACATCCCCGCCCCGTCGTGCGGCTTCCGCACCCCGTGCGGCCCGTCGCCGAGCCGGAGGGCCGGAATGCCGACGCGCGGGATCGCGGGCGTGCTCCAGGCATCCGCCCCGGCGGTGAGCGCCACCTTCTCGGCGTCGGTCAGCTGCCCGAGCAGTGCGGCGATCTCGGCGGACGTCATGGCTGTCATCTGCTCCCATGCTAAGACCCGGATGCGCGCTCCCGGCCCGCAGCGCGCCCGGATGCGCGGCCCGTCCCGCGCATCCGGGCCCGTGGCTCTGGCAGACTGACAGCACATCTCGACGCACATCTCGACCGAAGGCGCAGCCGTGACCGAATCCGATTCCCTCCCCACCGTCTCGATCGTCATCCCCGCCTACAACGAGGAGGCCGGCATCCGGCACTGCCTCGTGGCCGCCATCGAGCAGACGGTGCCTGCGCACGAGATCATCGTGGTCGACAACCGCTCCACCGACGGCACGCGCGCGGCGGTCGAGGCGATGCAGTCCGCGTTCCCCGACGCGAACATCCGCCTGGTCACGCAAGACGCCGAGCAGGGCATCACGCCCACCCGCAACGCCGGTTTCAACGCGGCGACCGGCACGGTGATCGGGCGCATCGACGCCGACTCCGCCCTCTCGCCCGACTGGGTGGAGCAGGTGCAGATCGCGTTCTCCACCGGCGAGTTCGTGGCGGCCAGCGGCCCCGTGGAATATTACGACATGCCGATGCGCGCCTTCGGCCACCACGCCGACGACACCTTCCGCAAGATCCAGGTGAAGCTCGCCGGCAAGTACGTCTTCCTCTTCGGCACGAACATGGCCATCACGAAGGAGGCCTGGCTCGCCGTGCGCGACAAGGTCTGCGCCGATCGCGAAGACCTCATGCACGAAGACCTCGACCTCGCCGTTCACCTCGCCCTCGAGGGCCTCAAGGTCGGGTACGTGTCCGCGATGGTGGTCGGCATGTCCGCGCGCCGCCTCGACTCCTCACCGAAGGACTACCTCTACTACGTAGAGCGCTTCGAGCGCACCTACGCCAAGCACGGCATCCGCGACATCCGTCTGCTGGCCCCGATGGCCGTGTTCCTCGGCATCTACCCCGCTCTGCACGCGGGCCGGCGCCTCCAGGAGAAGCGAACCGCCCAGCAGTGGGGCGGCCGGCCGAAGCCGGTGACCGGCGCCGAGTAGCCCTCCCCGAGTGCTGGGGTCGCGCGCGACGCTCGGCCTCAGTCGCTCCGCACGATGTCGAGGGCGTGCTGCAGGTCGGCCGGGTAGTGGCTCTCGAAGGAGATGTACTCCCGGGTCTCCGGATGCACGAAGCCGAGCCGCATGGCGTGCAGCCACTGCCGGGTGAGCCCGAGCCGCGCCGAGAGCGCGGGGTCGGCGCCGTACATGGTGTCGCCGCAGCAGGGGTGCCGCTGGGCCGCCATGTGCACGCGGATCTGATGTGTGCGGCCGGTCTCGAGATGCACTTCGAGCAGTGTCGCGGCCCGGAAGGCCTCGAGCGTCTCGTAGTGCGTCACGGAGGGCTTGCCTCCCGCCGTCACGGCGAACTTCCAGTCCGACCGCGGATGGCGGCCGATCGGCGCGTCGATGGTGCCCGCGAAGGGATCGGGGTGGCCCTGAACGAGGGCGTGGTAGATCTTGTCCACCTCGCGGTCGTGGAAGAGGCGTTTGAGCCAGGTGTACGCCTGCTCCGTCTTCGCGACGACCATCAGGCCGCTCGTGCCGGCATCCAGTCGGTGCACGATGCCCGCCCGCTCGGCCGCGCCGCTCGTGGCGATGCGGTAACCGGCCCCGGCCAGTGCGCCGAGCACGGTCGGGCCGTCCCAGCCGACGGAGGGATGCGCGGCCACGCCCACCGGCTTGTCCACGACGATGATGCTGTCGTCGTCGTAGACCACGTGGAGCTCGGGCACGACGACCGGCACGATCTGCGGTTCCTCGCGCGGAGCCCATTCCACCGAGAGCCAGGTGTCACGGCGCAGACGGTCGGACTTGCCCACCGTCTGCCCGTCGACACTCACTCCCCCGGCGTCGACGACCTCGGCCGCGAAGGTGCGCGAGAAGCCGAGCAGCTTGGCGATGCCGGCGTCGACCCGCACCCCGTCGAGGCCGTCGGGTACCGGAAGGGTACGGGACTCCATGCGCTCAGGCCTGTTCGCTGTGGTCTTCGGGCGACTTCTCCGCCGCCGGCTCAGCAGGGGCCGACTCGGCGGATGCCGACTCGGCGCTCGGCTTCGGCTGCGCGACGGCACGGGTGCCGTCGAGTCCGACGCCGCGGATGGTCAGGATCAGGAACAGCACCATGGCCGCCGTGATCGACACGTCGGCGAGGTTGAAGATCGCCGGAAGCAGCGGGATCGTGATGAAGTCCACCACGTGCCCGATCCCGAAACCGGGCTCCTTGAAGAGCCGGTCGATCAGGTTGCCGATGGTTCCGCCGAGAAGCAGACCGAACACGGTCGCCCAGGCATAGGAACGGATGCGCCGCGCGAACCAGATGATGAACACCGTGACGGCGGCGGCGAGGATCGAGAAGATCCAGGTGTAGGCGTTTCCGATCGAGAACGCGGCACCGGAGTTCTTCACAAAGTGAAATTGGATGAGGTCGCCCACGACGGGGACGACCTCACCCAATGTCAGATTCTGTACGACCAGAAGCTTCGTGATCTGATCGATGATGATCGACGCCGCAGCGACGACCACCAGAACGATCAGGACCCGGGGGCGAGTGCTCGAGCGCTCGTTATCCGCCAAAGCCGCTGAAGCTCGACGACGTGCTCTTCTCGCCGTCGACGCTCGAGGAGGTCAGCTCCTGGAGCTGGTCTTCGATGTAGGTCTTGAGACCGGCGCGGTAGTCCTTCTCGAAGGTGCGCAGCTCGTCGATGCGGTGCTCGATGCCCGCCTTCTCCTGGTTGAGACGGGCGAGCTCGTTGCGCTGCTTCGTCTCGGCCTCGGCCACGATCCGTGCCGCGGTCGCGTGACCCTCGGCGATGAGCGCGTCGCGCTTGTCCGCACCTTCCTTGACGTGCTCGTCGTGCAGACGACGGGCCAGCTGAAGGAGGTTGGTGGTCGAGACCGACTCGTCGTCGACCGCCGAAGCGGTGGCGGCTGCGGCCACGGGGGCGGCGACCTCGACGACCGGGGCGGGTGCCTCGACGACCTCGGGGGCCGGAGCAGCGGCCTCGGCCGGTGCGGAGGACGATCCGCCGGAGGCGAGCTGAGCCTTCAGCTCCTCGTTCTCCTGGGTCAGACGGCGAAGCTCTACGACGACCTCGTCGAGGAAGTCGTCGACCTCGTCCTGGTCGTAACCTTCACGGAACTTGGTCTGAGAAAATCTCTTGTTAACAACATCATCCGGAGTTAACGCCATGGTTTTCCACCTTTATTGCTTCGACAAACAGTGATAACGCGTTGCTAACCGTAGCAACATTCCCGACGAACGGCCCGTGAACGGGGCAAATTCGCGACGTGCGCCTCTTCAGACTACATGTGCCCCCTACTGGGTGCGCACGAAGCCCACCACCGAGAGCAGCACGATCACGATGAGCATCACGATGCTCCAACCGAAATCGAGGGCGATCGAGCCCACTCGGAGCGGCGGGATGACGCGCCGGAAGAACCTGATCGGCGGGTCGGTGACCGTGTAAGTCACCTCCGCCAGCACCAGCAGCGCGCCGGACGGGCGCCAGTCGCGACGCACCGTCCGGACGAGGTCGAGGATGAATCGACCCCACATCAGGAAGAAGTACAGCAGCAGAGCGAAATAGACGACGGTCGCGATGATGACGACGAGTGAACCCACTCAGTGATTATGACTGAACGAAGAAGGAGGATTCTGCACGCGCCTCGCCGCCGGCCTCGCCGGAGACCGCCACGTGCGACGGGGAGAGCAGGAAGACCTTGCTGGTGACGCGCTCGATCTTGCCGTAGAGGCCCTGCGAGAGGCCGCCGGCGAAGTCGATCAGACGGCGTGCATCCGCATCCGTCATCTGCGACAGGTTGATGATGACCGGGATGCCCTCGCGGAAGTTCTCAGCGATGACCTGCGCGTCTTTGTACTGCTTCGGGTGGACGGTGAGGATCTCATTCATTTCAGCAGGAGCCACATTCTTGACGGGCGCGGACTTGCGGAGCGGGGTGACCGGCGCGCGGGTGGCAGCGGGCTGCTGCGGGGCGGCCGGGGCGGCGTGCGGGTGCGGCACGGGCGCGACGGGTGCCGCGGGCGCCTCGTATTCGAGTTCTTCGTCTGCGAGACCCAGGTAGACCATGGTCTTGCGAAGTGGGTTGGCCATGCGAACCTCCGGTAGCTGGTACTTTTCCTACCCCGAGATTAATCGCGCGGCGGCCGGTTTCCCGTGATTGCCGTGCCGATGCGGAGGTGTGTCGCGCCTTCCGCGATCGCCTCGGCGAAGTCGTGCGACATGCCCGCCGAGATGAATCGTGCCTCCGGAACCACTCCGGTGACCCGGTCGGAGATGGCGCGCAAGCGGGCGAAAGCAGCGCGCGGCTCCTCGTCGAGGGGCGCCACCGCCATCACGCCGAGCAGGTGCAGCCCGGGCGCGGCGGCGATGCTCTCGGCGAGGGCCTCGGCCTCGGCGGGCTGAGCTCCCCCGCGCGCGGGGTCGTCGGTGAGGTTGATCTGCAGGAAGCAGTCGAGCGGATGCTCCGCCTCGGCCAGCGCGGACACCAGGGCCTCGCGGTCGATCGAGTGCACGACGGAGGCGTACTCGCGCACCTGCCGCGCCTTCTTCGACTGCAGCTGGCCCACGAAGTGCCAGGCGAGCCCGAGCCCGGCCAGCTCGACCGCCTTCTCGCGCGCCTCCTGGTGCCGGTTCTCACCGAAGTCCCGGATGCCCAGCTCGTGCAGTTCGCGCACCAGCGACGCGGGGTGGAACTTGGTGACCGCGATGAGCGTCAGCTCGGCCGGGTCGCGGCCGGCCGAGCGGGCGGCGTCGGCGACCTCGCCGCGCACCCGCTCGACACGCTCGGCGAGCGGCGCAAGCGCATCCGTCACGACTGTGCCCGTCTCGTCGAACCGCTACTTCAGGAAGTCGGGCACGTCGAGGTCGGCGTCGTCGTCCTCCGACGCCGGGTCGAGCGCCACAGTGCCGGTGAGACCGAGGTCGGCCGCCGGGGTCGACCAGGACTGCTGCTGCGGCTCCTCGGCCGGTTCGGCGCGCTGGTCGCGGCGCAGACCCGTCGTGGCGTTGCCGGCACGGCCGAACGGGTCGGCCTCCTCGCTCGGGGCGACGTAGCCACCGCGACGCGACTCGACCGGGGTGTTCGCGTTGGGCTCCCCGCCGTCGAAGCCGGCGGCGATGACCGTGACGCGCACCTCGTCGCCGAGGGTGTCGTCGATGACGGCGCCGAAGATGATGTTGGCCTCGGGGTGCACCGCATCCTGAACCAGCTTCGCGGCGTCGTTGATCTCGAAGATGCCGAGGTTCGAGCCGCCCTGGATGGAGAGGAGAACGCCGTGGGCACCGTCGATCGAGGCCTCGAGCAGCGGGCTCGCGACAGCGAGCTCGGCAGCCTTGATGGCGCGGTCGGCGCCGCGCGAGGAGCCGATTCCCATCAGGGCCGACCCCGCACCCTGCATGACCGACTTGACGTCGGCGAAGTCGAGGTTGATCAGGCCGGGGGTGGTGATGAGGTCGGTGATGCCCTGCACACCGGCGAGCAGCACCTGGTCGGCCGTGGAGAAGGCCTCGAGCATGCTGATGCCGCGGTCGCTGATCTCCAGCAGGCGGTCGTTGGGCACCACGATGAGGGTGTCGACCTCGTTCTTCAGGGTGGCCACGCCGTCTTCGGCCTGGGCCGCGCGGCGCTTGCCCTCGAAGCCGAAGGGCTTGGTGACGACACCGATGGTGAGAGCACCGATCGACTTCGCGATACGGGCCACGACGGGAGCGCCACCGGTGCCGGTTCCGCCGCCCTCACCGGCGGTGACGAAGACCATGTCGGCGCCCGCGAGGGCCTCCTCGATCTCCTCGGCGTGGTCCTCGGCGGCACGACGGCCCACCTCGGGGTCGGCGCCGGCGCCGAGTCCGCGGGTGATCTCGCGGCCCACGTCGAGCTTCACGTCGGCGTCGCTCATCAGGAGCGCCTGCGCATCCGTGTTGATGGCGATGAACTCGACCCCGCGGAGCCCGAGCTCGATCATGCGGTTGACGGCGTTGACGCCGCCGCCGCCGATGCCGACGACCTTGATCACGGCGAGGTAGTTCTGGTTTGAAGTCACGTCCGGCCTCCGCTGGGAACTTTAAAGTTCAGGTTGAAAGTTAAAGTTATTCCGAGTATGTATTTCCTAGAACGAACCTAGGTCGTCGGGCGCCTTTCGCGTCGAACCAGGTGCCGCGTGTCGCGATCCGAGGCTCAGCGCACGACCGGACTCTGCGGGCTCGACACGTCGTACTCCACGGCGCGCGCCGGGTCCTGGGTGGGGATGAGCTTCGACAGGATGACCGCCTTGAGCTCGGACTGCTCCGCACTCCCCCACACCACGCGCTGACCGACGCCGGTCATCACGAAGGTCACGCTGTCGGGCGTGGTGCCGCTGATGCGGTCGACCTGGCCGAGCAGCGCATCCGGCAGCGACATCAGCACCGACGCGGCTGCCTGGAAGCCCGGGCTGCCGATCTGCGTTCCGGTGAGGTCGAGAAGGGGGAACCCCGGGATGCGCGCCGCATCCTGCTGCACCGTGACACCGGCGGCATCGATGAGGTCGAAGCCGGTGGCGGTCTGCACCACGGCCACCGGCCGGCGCTCCACCACCTTGATCGCGAGCGTGTCGGGCGGCCTCGCCTCGACCGAGTACGACTCGACGAGCGGGAACTGCGCGAGGTCGCTCTGGATGGCGCCGTAGTCGACGAGGGCGAGCGGGCGGCCGAGCTGGTCGCCGAGGGCGGTCGTGACCGCGGCGGGGTCGAGCCGCGAGGTGCCCTCCACCGCGATCGTGCGCACGGCGAGCAGCGGCGAGTAGGCCGCGAGCAGCACCACGAGCACGAGCCCCACGACCGAGGCGCCCGCCACGAGCCAAGCCGTGCGGCGGCGGCGCGAGCGCTGCGTGAAGCGGCGGGCCTCGGCGCGCTCGTAGCGGCGGCGCACGCGGCTGGCCTTGCGGAGCTCACGGCGTGCGTCACCCGTGACGCGCGTGCCGGAGGAGCGCGGCGGCCTCGGAGGGCGCTTGCCCCCGTCGGTGAGCGGGGTGCCGGAGGCGCCGATGGGCGCCGTCTGGTCGAGGTCGGCTCTCGCGCGGGAGGGTGCCGATCCGGCACCCGACGATCCCGCGCCCCGTGAACCGGTGCTCGTCGATCCCGCGCCCCGCGAACCGGTGCTCGTCGATCCCGCGCCCCGCGAACCCGAGCCGGCACCGGCGGAATCGGACGCCCGCGCTCCGGCAGCGGCGCCTGCCCGAGACCCATGGCCGGATGCGCGGCTCGGCGCCGCCGTGATCGGAACGGTCTGCGCTCCGTCGCCGGCCCCGCTCGCCGCAGATCCGGCACCGGCTCCCCCAGCCGCCGAGCCGTCGGCCGCCGCTCCGCCGCCACCCGAACGCCGGCGCGCGGAGTCCTTCACCGCATCCTGCAGCGACGCCGAGGGCGCAGTGGGCCGCTTGCGCCCTTTCGAGGACGCCGGCGGAGGCGACGCGGGCGGATCGGCCGGCGGCGGAGGCGGCGTGATGCCCGGTGGTCGTTTCACGCGCCGGCCGGCTCCTCGTCGCCCGCGGGGAGCGAGCCCGCTTCGCTCGCGCGCTCGAGCGCGGCGAGCAGTTGGGGCACGAGCAGGTTCACGTCGCCGCAGCCGAGGGTGACCACGAAGTCGCCGGGGCGCACGGTCTCGGCCATGAAGTCGGCCGCGCGCTGCCAGTCGTCGATGTAGGCCACGTGCGAAGGGTCGGCGAAGCGCTCCGACACGAGGGCACCCGTGACGCCGGGAACCGGGTCCTCGCGAGCGCCGCAGACGTCGAGCACGATGGTGAAGTCGGCCGTGCGCTCGAGCGTCTCCGCGAACTCGCCGGCCATGAGCTGGGTGCGGCTGTAGAGGTGAGGCTGGTGCACCGCGATGATGCGCCCCTCGCCCACGACGGTGCGCGCGGCGGTGAGCGCCGCGGCCACCTCGGTGGGGTGGTGCGCGTAGTCGTCGTAGACGCTCACGCCGCCGATGGTGCCGTGCAGTTCGAAGCGGCGCCCGGTGCCGCCGAAGGAGCCCACGGCGGCGATCGCCGCATCCGGAGCGAAACCGAGACCGACGAGCACCGCCACGGCTCCGGCCGCGTTGATGGCGTTGTGGTGGCCGGGCACGCGCAGGGTTCCCGGGTAGCTGACGCCCTCGTGGTCGATGACGTAGCTCACCGGCCCGTCGGTGACGATGGAGTGCACGCGGAAGTCGGCCTCCGCCGCCTCCCCGAAGCTGAGCACACGCGGATGCTGCACCCGCGACGACACGCGCAGGGCCCCGGCGTCGTCGGAGGAGATCACGACGAGCTCCGAGGCGGCGTCGGCGAAGCGCACGAAGGCGTCTTCGACGGCCTCCACCGAGCCGTAGTGGTCGAGGTGGTCGGGGTCGACGTTCGTGATGAGCGCCACCGCCGTGTCGTAGAGCAGGAACGAGCCGTCGGACTCGTCGGCCTCCACCACGAAGATCCCGCCGTCGCCGAGCGCGGAGCTCGTGCCGAGCTCGGAGATCACGCCGCCGTTCACGAAGCTGGGCTCCTGATCGAGTTCGAGCAGCCCGGTCACGATCATGCCGGTCGAGGTGGTCTTGCCGTGGGCGCCGGCCACGGCCACCAGCCGCTGCCGGTTCACGAGCCAGGCGAGGGCCTGCGAGCGATGCAGGATGGTGAGCCCGCGCTCCTTGGCCAACAGGTACTCCGGGTTGTCGGGCCAGAGCGCGCTGGTCACCACGAGGGTGTCGGCCTCGCCGACGTTGGCGGCGTCGTGACCGACCGCCACCGGGATGCCCAGGGCACGCAGTTTGCCGGCGGTCTTCGAGTCGCTGCGGTCGGAACCGGTCACCGTGAGGCCGGAAGCCTTGAACAGGCGCGCGATTCCGCTCATGCCCGCTCCACCGATGCCCACGAAGTGCACGGCTCCCAGCTCGGCGGGGATCTCGATGTCGAGGTCGGGCTTGATCACGGGTTCACGCTCTTTCGGGGCAGTCTGACGAGGGTTCCGGATGCGCGGGGCGGCCGCACATCCCCCCTCAACGTTACGCTCACGCCGACCCCCCGGGGCGCAGCGCCCGGTCGACGAGCGCGGCGAGGCGGGCGGCCCCGTCGGCGATGCCCACCCGCCGCGCCGCGACGGCCATGGCGTCGATGCGCGCGCGATCGGCCAGGAGCGGCAGCACCTCGCGGTCGACCCAGGCCGGCAGGAACTCGGCGTCGGCCACCAGGACCGCCCCACCGGCGCCGACCAGATCGGCCGCGTTGAAGCGCTGCTCGCCGTTGCCGACGGGGTAGGGCACGAGCACGGCGGGCACGCCGAGGGCCCCGAACTCGGAGAGCGTGGAGGCTCCGGCGCGCGAGAGTGCGAAGTCGGCCACGGCGAGGGCGAGATCCATCCGGTCGCAGTATTCGAGGAAGACGTAACCGGGCACGCCCGGGTCGCCCACCTCGGCACGATCGCCCGCGATGTGCAGCACGTTCCAGCCGGCGTCCACGAGGGCACGGGCCGAGGCGTGCACCGTCGCGTTGATGCGCCGCGCTCCGAGCGATCCGCCGGTCACGAGCAGGGTCGGGCGCGCCGGGTCGAGACCGAACAAGGTGTGGGCCGAGGCGGCCGCGGCGGCTCGCGCCCCGGAATCCGCCAGCGCCGTGATCTCGGTGCGCAGGGGCATGCCCACGAGCTCGGCGTGCCGGAGCTTCGTCGAGGCGAAGGTCACCCCCACCCAGGGCGAGAAGCGGGCGCCCAGCCGGTTGGCGAGCCCGGGTTTCGCGTTGCCCTCGTGGATGACGAACGGGATGCGCGCACGCCGCGCCCCGAGGTAACCCGGCGCGGAGGCGTAGCCGCCGAAGCCCACCACCACGTCGATGCCGCGCTCGCGCACGATGCCGGCCACCTGCTCGACCGTGCGGCGCAGCCCTCCCGGAAAGCGCAGGGCCGCCCCGTTCGGCCGGCGCGGGAACGGCAGCTTCGGAATGGTGAGCAGTTCGTAGCCGCGTGCGGGCACGAGCCGGGCCTCCAGGCCCTCGGCGGTGCCGAGCACCACGACCTCGGCCTCGGGGTCGCGCCGGCGCAGTTCGTCGGCCGTGGCGAGCAGGGGGTTCACGTGACCCGCTGTGCCGCCGCCGGCCAGGAGGTAGCGCGTCATCGGCGCCCGATCCGGCTGAGGCGGGCGCGGAGGGCCGACCCGGCCCGCACATCCGGAGCATCGGCACCCACCACGGCCTCGGGCTCGCGCTGCGCCGACTCGAGGGCGTTGTGGCGCGCGACGGCGAGCACGACCCCGATGGCCGCGAGGGTCGTGACGAGCGCAGACCCGCCCGAGGAGATCAGCGGTAACGGCACTCCGAGCACGGGCAGCAGCCCGAGCACCACGGCGATGTTCACGAACGCCTGACCGATCAGCCACACCATCACGGAACCGGTGACGACCTTGGAAAAGATGTCGTGGGAGGAACGGATGATGCGCACGAACGAGACCGCGAGGGCGATGAACAGCAGCAGCACGACGATGGCGCCGACGAGCCCGAGCTCCTCGCCGATGATGGCGAAGATGTAGTCGTTGTCGGCGGCGGGCAGCCACGACCACTTGGCCCGCGAGTTGCCCAGCCCGACACCGAACACCCCGCCGCCGGCGAGGGCCCACTGTCCGTGCTGGGCCTGCCAGTCGAGACCCTGGTAGTCGCCGCTGCCGCCGTTGAGGAACGACATCACACGGGTCGAGCGGCTCGTGCTCGAGAAGGCCTTGATGAGCGCGAGCACCGCGAATCCGAGGAGCGGGACGATGAACATCCGCAGTTTGATGCCCGCGAAGAACAGGGCGCCGAAGACCAGGCCCGCCATGATCATCACCGTGCCGAGGTCGCCGCCGAGCAGCACGATCGAGATCGCCCCGCCGGCGACCGGCAGGATCGGGATGACGACGTGCCCGAACTTGCCGAGCAGCGGCTCCTTCTTGGCGAGGATGGCCCCCGTCCACACCACGAGGGCGAGCTTCACGAGCTCCGAGGGCTGGAAGGAGAACCCGGCCACCGTGATCCAGTTGAGGTTGCCGCCCACCGACACGCCGAGCGGTGTGAACACGAGGAACTGGATGCCCACGGCCACGAAGATGCCGACCCAGGCCCAGCGTTTCATGAAGCTGATCGGCAGGCGCGAGATCACGAGCATCAGCGGCACGCCGAGCAGCGCGAACATGCCCTGCTTGAAGAACACGCTGAAGAAGTTCTGACCCGAGGTGTAGGCGTCGATCGAGCTCGACGAGAGCACCATCACGAGGCCGAGCAGCACCAGGAACAGGGTGGTTCCGAGCAGCAGGAAGTAGTTGCTCGACTCGGCGGTGAACACCTGCCCGAGCGAGATGCGCGCCGAGTGGCCGGTGCCGTCGCTCCCACCACCGCGGGCGCTCGCGCCGGAACCTCTACTCGGGCCGAAGCGCGGGAGGGTTCGGGAGGGAGTCGTCACCGTCAGTACCTCCCACGTGCCTGCGCACCGCCTCCGCGAATCGGGTTCCTCGGTCGGCGTAGTCTGCGAACTGGTCCATCGACGCCGCGGCTGGTGCGAGCAGCACCACGTCTCCGGGCCGAGCCGCCGCGGCCGCGAGAGCGACCGCCACGGACATTACGTCACCAGTCTCTTCGTGGTCGACCTCGAACAGCGGCAGCTCGGGGGCGTGTCGCCGGATGGACGAGATCACCTCGTCGCGGTCGACGCCGATCACCACGACGGCCCGCACCCGCTCCTGCCCCGGGCCGAGGGATGCCTGCACCAGCGGGTCGATGTCGACGCCCTTCAGCAAGCCCCCCACCACCCACACGATCGAGGGGTAGGCCCGCAGCGAGGCGGCCGCCGCGTGCGGATTCGTGGCCTTGGAGTCGTCGACCCAGGTCACTCCCCCCGCGGTCACGACGTGCTCGATGCGGTGCCGGTCGAGCGTGAAGACCGCCAGCGCGGCGCGCACCGCCTCGACCGAGACGCCGTAGCTCCGCGCGAGGGCGGCCGCGGCGAGCACGTCGGCGACCGTGTGCGGAGCGCCGAGTCCGCGCATCCGGAGTTCGTCGACGGTGGCGATCTCGAGGGCCGAGTCGCGCCGCTCCTCCAGGAACGCACGGTCGCAGAGGATGCCGTCGACCACGCCGAAATCGCTCGGCCCGGGCACGCCGAGACCGAAGCCCACCGCGCGGGCGCCCTCGACCACCTCGGCGTCCTCCACCATGCGCCGAGTCAGCTCGTCGGTCTTGTTGTACACGCAGGCCACCTGCGTGTTCGTGTATACGCGCGCCTTCGCCGCGGCGTAGGCCTCGAACGAACCGTGCCAGTCGAGGTGGTCGTCGGCCACGTTCAGCACCACCGAGGCGTAGGGCGACATGCTCGAGGTGGAGTGCAGCTGATAGCTCGAGAGCTCCACCACGAGCACGTCGAAGCCCTGCGGGTCGCGGATGGCGTCGAGCACCGGGATGCCGATGTTGCCGCACGGCGCCACCCGGTGGCCGGCGGCGAGCAGCATCGATGCGGCGAGCTGCACCGTGGTGGTCTTGCCGTTGGTGCCGGTGACGGCGATCCAGTCGGCGGGTCGTCCTGTGGTCGCGTCGACCACCTTGTCGCGGAGCCGCCAGGCGAGCTCCACGTCGCCCCACACCGGGATGCCCTGCTCGCCCGCCCAGACCAGCAGCGCGTCGTCGGGGTGGTAGCCCGGTGAGGCCACCACGAGCTCCGGGTCGAGGTCGGCCAGCTCGGCCGGGATCTCGCCCGCCGGCGCCAGCACGAGCCGCGCGCCGATCACGGGAACGAGGTCGGCGTACTTCGGTTGGGCCTTCTCGGCCACCACGAGAACGGATGCGCCGAGCTCGGTGAGCGTGTCGGCCACCGAGAACCCGGTGATGCCCAGACCGAGCACCGCCACCCGGAGGCCCGCCCAGTCGGCGTGCCAGCTGGTGAGCTCGTCGAGGGAACGACTCATCAGCGGGAGAGCCACTCGAGGTAGAACGACCCCACCGCTCCGGCCACGAAGAGCCCGGCGATGATCCAGAACCGCACCACGATCGTGACCTCGGCCCAGCCCTTCATCTCGAAGTGATGGTGCAGCGGGCTGGCACGCCAGATGCGTTTGCCCTTGGTGAGCTTGAAGTAGGTCAGCTGCACGGCCACCTGGCCGGCCACGATCACGAAGATGCCGCCGATCAGGATGAGCAGCAGTTCCGTGCGGGCGAGGATGGCGAGAGCCGCGAGCGCACCTCCGAGGGCGAGCGAGCCCGTGTCGCCCAGGAAGATCTTGGCCGGGTTGGTGTTCCACCAGAGGAAACCGATCAGGGCGCCCACCACGGTGGCGGCGACGGTGGCGAGATCGAGAGGGTCCCGGATGTCGTAGCACTTGGCCACCGCGTCGGCCGCGAGCTTCGCGCTCTGGCAGGACTGGTTGAACTGCCAGAAACCGATGATCACGAAGGAGCCGATGGCGAGGATGCTCGAGCCGGGCGCCAGGCCGTCGAGCCCGTCGGTGAGATTCACGCCGTTCGAGGTCGCCATCACGATCACGCAGATCCAGATGACGAAGGCGATCACGCCGGCGATCAGGCCCCAGGAGAGGAAGTCGAACGGCAGGTCGCGGATGAACGAGATCTGCGTCGAGGCCGGCGTCTCCCCGGCCTTGTTCGGGAACTGGATGGCCAGCAGCGCGAACACGATACCGACGATCACCTGGCCCGAGATCTTCGCCCACGGCGTGAGGCCGAGGCTCCGCTCCTTGTGCACCTTCAGGAAGTCGTCGATGAAGCCCACGATGCCGAGCCCCGTCATCAGGAACAGCACCAGGAGACCCGAGACCGTGGGCGGCTCCTGCGTGAGCAGCGCCGAGACGAAGTAGCCGAAGAGCACCGCGAGGATGATGACGATGCCGCCCATGGTGGGCGTTCCGCGCTTCACGTGGTGCGCATCCGGGGTGTCCATGTTGATGAACTGGCCCCAGGCGAAGCGCTTGAACATGCGGATGAAGACGGGCGTCAGGAAGAGCGAGAACGCCAGCGACAGCGAGGCCGAGGTCAGCAGGGTGATCATGAGTTCGCCTCCACGACCGGGCCCGGCTGGACGGGCAGGGCGACGCGCTCGGACTGGGCGATGCGGTCGCCGAGAAAACGCAGCCCGGCCGAGTTCGACGACTTCACCAGGATCAGGTCGTTCGGCCGCAGGTCGGCCATGACGAGCTCGTAGGCCTCGTCGGCGGTCTCGACGAAGAACGCTTCGCTGCCCCAGGAGCCCTCGTGCTCGGCGGCGAGGTGCAGGGCGCGGGCGCCCTCCCCCACCACGTAGAGCTTCTTGATGTTCAGGCGCACCACCATGCGGCCGATGCGGTCGTGCTCCTCGACGGCGTAGGGGCCGAGCTCGCTCATCTCGCCGAGGACGGCCACCGTGCGCTGTTCGGGCGTGGCGATCTGCGCGAGGGTCTTCAGGGCGGCGGCCATCGAGTCGGGGCTGGCGTTGTAGGCGTCGTTGATCACGCGCACACCGTCGTTCCCGCCCAGCACCTCCATGCGCCAGCGCTCGGCGCGGGTCACGGTCTCCAGGGCGGCGACGATGTCGTCGATGCCCACCCCGAGCTCGAGCGCGGCCGCGGAGGCGGCGAGGGCGTTCGTGACGTGGTGCTCGCCGAGCACGGCGAAGTGCACCGTACGGGACACGTCCTCGCCCTCGGGGCCGCCCGGCAGGTGCAGCGTGAAGGTGGTTCCGGCCGCCGTGGCCTCGATGTCGGTCGCGCGGACGGAGGCCTCCTCCGAGAGGCCGAACCAGCGCACGCGCGCGGCGGTCTTCTCGGCCATGCCGGCGACGCGCTGGTCGTCGCGGTTGAGCACCGCGACATCCGTGGGCTCGAGGTCCTGCACCATCTCGGTCTTGGTGGCCAGCGTGGTCTCGATGCCGCCGAACTCACCGGCGTGAGCGAGCCCCACGGTGAGCACGACGCCCACGTCGGGCTTCGCCATGCGGATGAGGCGGGTGATCTCGCCCTTGCCGCTCGCGCCCATCTCGGCCACGAGGAAGCGGGAGGAGGAGGTGAGCTTGAGCATCGTGAGCGGCGCGCCCACCTCGTTGTTGAAGGAATCGCGCGGAGCCACGGTCTCGCCCACGCGCTCGAGGATCGCCCGCAGCAGGTTCTTGGTCGTGGTCTTGCCGTTCGAGCCCGTGATGCCGACGATCTTCAGCCCGCCGTCGCGGGGGTCGCCGGATGCGCGCACGCGCTTCACGACCTCGGTCGCGAAATGCCCGAGCGCGAGCACCGAGTCGGCCACCACGATCTGGGGAACGGTCAGCGCCGGTCCCTGCTCCGCGGCGAAGGCGTGCTCCACCACCACGAGCGAGGCGCCGGCGGCGACCGCCGGCTCCACGAAGCGGTGCCCGTCGTCGAACTCCCCGCGCTTGGCCACGAAGATGTCCCCCGGGCCGATCAGGCGCGAGTCGGTGTCGACCACGCCGTTCACCACGGTCTCCGGCGTGAAGCCGGCCGCGGAGGCCGCGTCGGTCAGCACGAGTTCGCCCTGGAGCGCTTCGGCGATCTCGGTCAGTGTGAGGTCGAGCATGTGTGTCAGAGCCATCCGTGTTCGTGCAGCGCGTTGCGCGCGTCGTCCCGAGCAGAGTACGGGATCTGCGTGCCCGCGACTTCGTGGTAGTCCTCGTGGCCCGGTCCGGCGTAGAGGATCACGTCGTCGTCCTGCGCGATCGACAACGCCGTGCGGAACGCCGTGGCCGGGTCGGGCACTTCGTAGATCTCGCGCTCGGGAACCGCGGCTCGCGCCGCCTCCAGCAGCGTGCGCCGGATGGCGGCGGGGTCTTCGTAACGCGGGTGGAAGTCGGTGATCACCACGGCATCCGCGAGCCGCGCCGCGATCGAGCCCATGTCGGCGCGCTTGGAGGGGTCGCGGTCGCCGTCGGCGCCGAAGACCATGATGATGCGGCCGCCGGTGACGCGCCGGATCGATTCGAGCGTGAGGGTGAACGCGTCGGGCGTGTGGCCGTAGTCGATGTAGACCACTGGGCCGCGGTCGCCGGAGATCTTCTCGGCCCGGCCCGGGATGTAGACGTCGATGCCCGGCTCGTGGTCGGGTTCGCCGCGCTCCTCGTCGGCCGCGCCGCTGAGGGCGTGGGCGATGGCGCCCAGGTCGAAGCCCGACTCGACCAGCATCACGATGGCGAGGGCCGCGTTGGCGGCCATGAAGTCGCCGAGCAACGGGACCGAGGTGGTGATCTCCCGGTGGTCGGGGCCGCGCAGCGAGAAGGTGGTGCGGTCGGGGGTCTCCTCGTCGACCGTGAGCATCCACTCGGCGTCGGAGCCGGTGTCGGTGCTGATGGTGGTGAGCGGGATGCGCGACTCGGCCACCAGCCTGGCCCCCCACTCGTCGTCGACGATCACGACGCCGCGGCGGGCGCGGTCGGGCTGGAAGAGCTCGCGCTTGGCCGCGAAGTAGGCGTCCATCGTCTCGTAGTCGTCGAGATGGTCGTGGCTGAGGTTCGTGAAGCCCACGACGTCGAAGACGATGCCGTCGACCCGGTGCTGGGTGATGGCCTGCGCCGAGACCTCGAGGATGACCGAGCGCACGTGCGCCTCGCGCATCCGGGCGAGCATGGCGTGGATCTCGGTGGCCTCGGGGGTGGTGAGCTTCGACACGATCACCTCGTCGCCGATGCGGCGCTCGGCGGTGGTGCTGAGCCCGGCCTCGATGCCGAGCTGGCGCAGGATCGCCTCGAGGAGGTAGGCCACGCTCGTCTTGCCGTTGGTGCCGGTGACGCCGAACATCGTCGGCGGCTCCTCGCGGGTGCGGTAGATCCAGGCGGCGAGCTCGCCCAGCGCGAGCCGCGGCTCGGGTGTGACGATCACGGGCAGGCCGGACTCCCGGGCGATCTCGGCGCCCTCGGCGTCGGTCAGCACGGCGACGGCCCCGGACTGCTTGGCGTCGGCGGCGAAGGCGGCACCGTGGAAGTGCTTGCCCTTGAGACCCACGTAGAGGTCGCCCGGCATCACGTCGCGCGAGGAGATGGTGATGCCGCTCACCACGTCGGAGACCGCGCCGAAGGGCTGTTCGAAACCGAAGTCCTCGACCAGGTGAGGGAGCGATCGCGCGATGGGATGCTCCGGTCGTAGTGCCGAAGAAACCCGATCAGCCACTGGTCTCCTTCGTGCTCGGTACGTCGTTGCTCAATACGTTGTGGGGAGGTCGGGCGCCGGCTCGGTGGAGGGCAGCACCCGGTTCTCCTTCAGAACCTGCGACATGATCTTCTGGAAGACCGGAGCCGCGGCCAGTCCGTTCTCAATGGTAACGGGCTTGGCGATGGTCACCGAAACGACGTACTGCGGGTTGTCCGCCGGAGCCAGTCCGGCCAGCGAGGTGATGTAGCTCGAACCGTACTGGCCGTTGCCGTCGCTCATCTGCGCCGTTCCGGTCTTCGCGGCCACCCGGTAGCCCGGGATCTGCAGGTCGGCCGAGGCGTAGCCGCCGGTCGCCACCGTCTCCATCATGTGCACGGTGTCGCTCGCGGCCTGCGCCGAGACGACCTGCGAACCGGTGGTGTCGGGAACGTTCGTCATGGTGCCGTCGGCCTGCTTGCATCCGGCCACCAGCTGCACCGGAAGGCGCACGCCGCCGTTGCCGAGGGCCTGGTAGACGCTCGCCATCTGCACGGCGGTGGTCGAGATGCCCTGACCGAAGGTGGTGGTGAGGTTGGTCTGGTCGTCCCACTGGTCCCAGGGCTTCAGGATGCCCCCCGACTCGGCCGGGAAACCCACCTCGGTCGGGCTCGTCACATGGAACTTCTGCATGTAGTCGTAGCGCTGCTGGGGGGTGAGCAGCTCGCCGAGCATCGCGGTCCCCGTGTTGGAGGACTGCTGGATGACGCCCGCGAAGGTGAGGTTCAGCGGGTCGACGTGGAACTCGCTGTCCTTCGTCGAGGCGCCGTTCGCGTCGGTGTAGACGTACGGTGCCTCCACGTGCGTACCCACGTTCGCGAGGCCCGCGTCGAGAACGGAGGCGGCGGTCAGCGCCTTGAAGGTCGAGCCCGGCTCGAAGGGGGCCTGGAAGGCGATGGAGCCCCAGTCGCTCGACGGCGAGGCGTTGATGTTGTTCGGGTCGACGCTCGGGTAGTCCGCCACGGCGAGGAGCTTGCCGGTCTTGACCTCCTGCACCACCACGGTGCCCCAGGCGGCGCCCACCTCCTTCACCCGGGCGGCGAGGGTCTGCTGGGCGAACCAGTTGAGGTCGCTGTCGATCGTGAGCACCGCGGTCCCGCCCGGCTTCGCGGGGGTCGTGGTGACCGTGCTGCCCGGGATGGCGACGCCGTCGGCGCCGCGCTCGTAGGTCTCGAGGCCGTTGCTGCCGGTGAGGCACTGGTTGTCCATCGACTCCACGCCGTACTGACCGGTGCCGTCGCTCCCGACGAAGCCCACCAGGTTCCCGGCCACCGCGCCGTTCGGGTAGGTGCGCTGCGGGTTCGACTCGAAGTAGAGCCACGGGATCTGCAGGTCGCGGATGCCGCGGAAGACGTCGACGTCGACCCCTTGCACCACGTAGGCGAAGTTCGAGGAGGGGTCTGCCGTCAGAAGGCCATAGACCTGGTCGGCGGTCTGGCCGGTGATCGCGGCGATCTCGGCGGCCGCCTGGGTGGGCGTGATCGTGACCTCGGCGCCCGAGGCGTCGGTGCGCGTGAAGTCGGTGACCGACTTCGGCGAGGCCGTCACGTCGTAGCGCAGCACGGTGCTCGCGAGAACCGTGCCCTTGTCGTCGACGATGTCGCCGCGCAGACCGTAGGTGGTGGTGGAGGCCGAGAGCTGGCTGTACGAGGCGGCGTTCAGTTCGCCGGCCTGCACCACCTGGATGCTCACGAGCCGCACGATGAACACCGCCACGACGGCCACGACGGCCACGACCGCGAAGACGGATCGGCGCTTGGTGCTGCGGTTCACTGCTGCGGTCGTCACTGCGGCGCCTCCGGGAGGGGGATCATGCGGAAGGTGTCACCGCGTGGTCGGAGAGGGAAGCGCACCCTGCCACGGTACGTCGGGCTGGGCCGCTGCTGCGGGAGGCGCGCTCGGAGCGGCGGCCGCGGGCTGCGCAGCGGTGCCGGCGCCGGCGGCGGACGCGGATGCGGATGCGGGCGGGCTGAGCAGCGAGTTCGGGATGAGGGCCTGGCCGCCGGTCACCGACGGAGTGCCGGCCGCAGCCGCGACCGGGGTGCCGAGCACGGCGCCGTCGGAGAGCCGGAGGTACACCGGAGCGCTGTTCGCGACCATCCCCAGCGACTCGGCGGCGGCGGCGAGGTTCTGCGGCGACGACAGCTTGTCGGCCTGCTCGGTGAGCGTCTGGTTGGTGCGGTCGAGCTCCTTCTGCTGGGTCTGCAGCGAGGAGATCTCGTAGGCGCCGTCGGAGAGCCCGATGCTGATCATCAGCTGGGTCACGACGATCGCGAGCACACCGGCCACCACCACGGCGGCGTAGGCGATCTTCGGCCGCGCGCGACGCTGGGTTCGGCTCGGCACGATCTCGATGCGCGGCGCGACCGGAGGCAGCTCGTGCTCGGGGGTCGCGATGCTCGTGCGGGGGCGGGCCATGAAGGCGCCGGCGGCGTTCGTCACGCGATGCTCCTGATCTTTTCGGCGGCCCGCATCTTCACGGGGATGGAACGGGGGTTGCGGCTGCGCTCCGCCTCGTCGGCCAGCTCGGCTCCGCGCACGAGCAGCTTGAGCTCGGGGCGGTGCTCGGGCAGTTCGACGGGCAGGCCGGCCGGAGCCGTGGAGACGGCCCGCTTCTGCAGCTCGCGCTTGACGATGCGGTCCTCCAGCGACTGGAAGGAGAGCACCACGATGCGCCCACCCACCACGAGGGTCTCGATGGCCCGCGGGATGGCCCGTTCGAGCACGGCGAGCTCGGCGTTCACCTCGATGCGGAGCGCCTGGAACACCCGCTTGGCCGGATGCCCCTGGTGCGAGAACTTCGCGGGGGTCGCCGCCTGGATGACGTCGACGAGCTGACCCGAACGCAGGATCGGGCCCGCTTCGCGAGCCGCCACGATCTTGCGGGCGTAGCGGTCGGCGAGCTTCTCCTCGCCGTAGTCGCGGAAGATGCGGCGGAGCTCGGACTCGGAGTAGTTCGCGATGATCTCGGCGGCGGTGAAGTCGGCCGTGTCGTCCATCCGCATGTCCAGCGGCGCATCCTTCGAGTACGAGAAGCCCCGCTCGACCTGGTCGAGCTGCATCGACGAGACGCCGAGATCGAACAGGATGCCGTCGGCGCCGTCGATGCCGAGGCCCTCGAGCGCGTCGCCGATCTCGTCGTAGACGCAGTGCACGAGGTCGATGCGGTCGGAGAAGCGCTCCAGCCGCTCACCGGCGAGCCGGAGGGCGTTGGGGTCGCGATCGAGCCCCACGAGGTGGAGTTCGGGAAAGGCCAGGAGGAAGGCCTCGGAGTGGCCGCCGAGCCCGAGGGTGCAGTCCACGAGCACGGCGCCGGGCTTGCCGACCGCGGGGCCGAGCAGCTCGATGGTGCGCTCGAGGAGCACCGAGGTGTGGATCTCGGAGTAGTCGATGCCGGTGGCGGCGTCGTCGTGAGGATCGGTGCTGTCGGTCATCGGCATCCGGATTCCTGATTCGCAATCGCTGATCCCCATCCATTCCGACCTGACATCGGGGAAGAGTGTCAGGGCGTCGACCTGGCGCCGGGGAAGTGCGCCAGGGCGAGAACGGCTGGGAGTCAGCGACGACGAGTCAGAACAGGCCCGGGATCACCTCCTCGTCGGTGGAGGAGAAGGCGGCTTCCTGGGCTTCGAGGTAGGTGTTCCAGGCCTCGGCGTCCCAGATCTCGGCGCGGCTGCCGGCGCCGATCACGACGAGGTCGCGGTCGAGCTTGGCGTAGGCGCGAAGCGGAGCGGGCACCGTGACGCGGTGCTGCTTGTCGGGGGTCTCGGCGCTGGCGCCGGAGAGGAAGACGCGCAGGTAGTCGCGGGCCTGCTTGCTCGTGACCGGGGCCTGACGGATCTTCTCGTGCAGCTCCTCGAACTCGCGGTTCGAGAACACGTAGATGCAGTTCTCCTGGCCGCGGGTCATGACGACTCCCCCGGCCAGTTCGTCGCGGAACTTCGCGGGGAGGATGATGCGCCCTTTTTCGTCGAGCTTGGGAGCGTACGTGCCAAGGAACACTTACCTCCCCTTACTCTTCCGGCCAGAATTGTGGGCTACCTCCACTTTACTCCACTTCCCACCACCAATCAACGACATTCGGCATCAAATGCGCTTCTGAATGCAAAAAGCCCCTGAAATCACAAGGATTTCAGGGGTGGAGGGAAATGGAGGGAAAATGCCTCACCGGGGAGGAAAAAGGGATGCCGGAGGCACAAAAAAAGACCGGCCCGAGGGCCGGTCTCTTCTTACAGGGGACTCACTCCCCTGAGCTCACTCGTCGCGATCGTCGTCGCGGCGCTCCCACCGGTCGTTCAACCGATCCATGAAGCCCGACTTCGAGGCACCTTTGGCGGAGTGGGGAGCAGTGCCCGAGTGGGCGGAAGTGGAGGCGGACGGGGGCATCGCCCCCAGGCGGGAACGCTTCGAGCGGCGCAGCGCCAGCAGCACTCCGCCGAACATCGCGACGAAGCCGAGGAGGCCCACCACCGGCTGGTGGAAGACGACACCGGCGATGACGACGCCCAGGCCCAGGATTCCGACCAGGATTCCCAGCACGAGCGCGCCGTAGTTCAATCGGCCTCGGCCACCGCCGACCGCCGAGACGAAATCGGCATCGTTGTGGTAGAGACTGCGCTCCATCTCATCGAGGAGTCTTTGTTCTTGCTCCGAAAGCGGCATCCTATTTTCACCTCAGGCTCGGGACCGACGCGTGATAGTGCTGATTGTAGTGCGCGGGGTCTGACTAGGCTAGGCGGGTGATGGAAAGCCCACGCCTCGTCAAGCTTGTCGACGCACGAATCAGCGAATTTCTCCAATCGCGTGACATCATTCTGAGCCGCGTCGCCCCCGAACTCGCTCCGTTCGCCCGCTACTCAAGGGATCTTCTCAGCGGCGGCAAGAGGTTCCGTGCCCAGTTCTGCTACTGGGGCTGGCGGGCGGTCTCGCCGGCGAACACCGCGACGGCGGTCCCCTCCGAGCGCGAGCTCGATTCCCTCGTCGATCTCTGCGCCGGCCTCGAGCTCTTCCACGCCGCCGCGCTCGTGCACGACGACATCATCGACAACTCCGACACCCGCCGCGGGATGCCGGCCGTGCACCGCCGCTTCGAGTCGCTGCACGCCGAGCAGGGCTGGCGCGGCGACGGCCGGAGCTTCGGCGAGGGCAGCGCCATCCTGCTCGGCGACCTGCTGCTCGCGTGGAGCGACGAGGTGGTCTCCCGGGCCGTGCTCGGCGCCCCCACGCCGGAGACCTTCGTGGCGACTCGCGAGGCCGTCGACCTGATGCGCACCGAGGTCACCCTCGGCCAGTACCTCGACCTGCTCGAGGAGCGCGCCTGGGCGACCACCGAGGCGGAGCGCTCGCTCGAGCGCGCCGAGCGCGTCATCGTCTACAAGTCGGCGAAGTACAGCGTGGAGGCGCCGCTGGTGATCGGGGCCTCGCTGCGGGGCGCATCCGTGGCCCAGCTCGACAGCCTGCGCCGCTTCGGCCTTCCCCTCGGCATCGCCTTCCAGCTGCGCGACGACCTGCTCGGGGTGTTCGGCGACGCCGCACGCACCGGCAAGCCGAGCGGCGACGACCTGCGCGAGGGCAAGCGCACGGTGCTCGTCTCGATCACCCGGTCGCGGCTCGACGCCTCGTCCCGTCGTCTCTTCGACGAGCTGCTCGGCGACCCCGATCTCGACGAGAGCCAGATCCGGATGCTGCAGCAGACCATGCGCGAGACCGGCGCGGTGCTCGAGGTGGAGACGATGATCGCCGACCGCCTGCGCACGGCGCTGAGCGAACTCGAACGCGCCCCCATCGGCGATTCGGCGCGTGCAGAGCTCGCCAGCCTGGCCCGCGCCATCACGCAACGCGAGAGCTGAGCCGCTCCTAGAAGGCGAGCGCCTGCGCCACCCGGCGCACCTCGGCCTTGCGGCCGGCCCGGAGCGCCTCGATCGGAGCCACGTCGAGCAGGTCGTTCTGCTCGAGCAGCCACTCCATGACCTCGTCGTCGCTGAAGCCGTTGTCGGCCAGCACGATGATGGTCCCCCGGAGCTCGGTGAGCGGCTCGCCGTCTTTGATGAAGCTCGCAGGAACGGAGAGCACGCCCTCGCGGCGCACCGCGATCAGAGCGCGGTCCTCGATGAGCCTGCGAACCCTGCTCGGCGTCGAGTCGAGCAGTTCGACGAGGTCGGGAACGGTCAGCCACGAGGTGGCAGGCAGATCAGTCACGAGTACAGATTGCCACGGCACCACCGGTACGGAGCAATCCGGCGTCACGAATTGATAAAGAAACCACAAAAGATGCCCGGCGGAGCACAACCACTCGGTGTCTATACGGCCAAGTGGATACCGGCCTCTCTAAACTCGGAAGCGTGACCAGCGCCCCACCCGACCCCATGATCGGACGTCTCATCGACGGCCGGTACCAGGTGCGTTCGCGCATCGCCCGGGGCGGGATGGCGACGGTCTACCTCGCGACCGACCTCCGGCTCGAGCGCCAGGTGGCCATCAAGATCATGCACGGCCACCTCGCCGACGACGCCGTGTTCAAGGAGCGCTTCGTTCAGGAGGCCCGCTCGGCGGCCCGCCTCGCGCATCCGAACGTCGTCAACGTCTTCGACCAGGGGCAGGACAGCGACATGGCCTACCTGGTCATGGAGTACCTGCCGGGCGTCACGCTGCGCGACCTGCTGAAGGACTACGGAAAGCTCACCACCGAGCAGACGGTCGACGTGATGGATGCCGTGCTCGGCGGCCTCTCCGCCGCCCACAAGGCCGGCATCGTGCACCGCGACCTCAAGCCCGAGAACGTGCTGCTGGCCGACGACGGGCGCATCAAGATCAGCGACTTCGGGCTCGCCCGGGCCGTGTCGGCGAACACGGCCACCGGGCAGGCGCTGCTCGGCACCATCGCCTACCTCTCCCCCGAGCTCCTGACGCGGGGAACGGCGGATGCGCGCAGCGACATCTACGCCGCCGGCATCATGATGTACGAGATGCTCGTGGGCGAGCAGCCCTACGTGGGCGACCAGCCGATGGCGATCGCGTTCCAGCACGCGAACGACCAGATGCCCACGCCGAGCCACAAGAACCCCGACATCCCCGAGCCGCTCGACGACCTCGTGCTCTGGGCAACGGCGAAGAACCCCGACGAGCGGCCCACGGATGCGCGCGAGATGCTCGAGCGCCTGCGCACCGCCGAGGGCGAGATCGTGAGCGCCCGGCCGTCGCAGAACACCACCCAGCGCACCATGGTCTACTCGGCCGAGACCTTCGACGCCGACCTCGACCAGGCGCAGACCCAGGTGCTCGAGACCCGGCGCCGCACCGGACCGAACGCGGGCATCGCCGCCGCAGCCGGCGCAGCGGTCGGCGGCTCCGCCGACGCCGCGGCCGCCACCACGGTCTACGGCAGCGCCATCGCACCCACCGCGGCACCCGCCGGCGCCCCGGCCACCACCGCGAAGCTCGCGCGCAAGGCCTCGAAGCGCCGTCGTCGCGGCTTCTGGATCTTCGCGCTCGTCCTCGTGGTGGCTGTGGCACTCGGCGGCGGCGCCTGGTACTTCGCGGCCGGTCCCGGTTCGGTCACCACCGTGCCCGACGTCGCCGGACAACAACCGGATGCGGCCCTCAGCAGCCTGAGCGCGCTCGGCTTCCAGCCCACGCAGCAGGCCCAGTCGAGCACCACAGTCCCGTCGGGCACCGTCATCGGCACCGACCCGGGTTCCGGCACCGCGGCGCCCAACGGCTCAGCGGTCACGGTCCTCGTCTCGAGCGGCCCTCGCAGCATCCCGGTGCCCACGCTCAACGGGCTCAACGAGGCCGACGCCCAGAAGGCCATCACCGCGGCCGGCTTCACGGTCGGCGCGTCGACCAAGCAGTTCGACAAGGCGAAGGCCGGCACGGTCATCTCCTATGCCGGGCCCGACGGCACCGTGAACGGCACTCAGTACTTCGAGCAGGAGGCGATCTCCCTCGTGGTCTCCGCCGGCCCGATCCCCGATGTCGGGGGCCAGACCCTCGATGCGGCCAAGGCCACGCTGCAGGGCGTGGGTCTCGTGGGGGTCGAGGGCTCGCACGACTTCAACGAGACGGTCCCCGAAGGCCAGGTCTACCAGGCGACCACGACCACGGATCCCGTGCGCCCGGGCGACAACATCACGCTCGACATCTCGCGCGGCCCGGCGCCCGTCACGGTGCCGAGCGGCCTCAACGGCATGTCCTGGACCGTGGTGAAGCCGCAGCTCGTCGCCCTCGGCTTCGACCTGCAGTACAACGCGGTGGCCGACGCCTTCCCCGACACCTTCAAGGTGAGCACCACCGACCCGGCCGGCGGCACCTCCGTGCCCCGCGGCTCGAAGCTCACGGTCTCGTTCAGCGTCTTCTAGCCCTCACGGAATCCGAAGCCGCGGGCCGTACTCGACGACCCACGGTGACGGCGCGGCCGCGTCAGCGACCGCACCGTCATATGTCGCGGTGCGCCGGGCGGGGACCGGCGCACCGCGAGGAGTTAGCGGCCTCCAGCGGAGGCCACCAACTCCTCGGCAACTAGAAAAGCGAGTTCGAGCGACTGCATGTGGTTGAGGCGCGGGTCGCAGAGCGACTCGTAGCGCGTCGCCAGGGTGGCCTCGTCGATGTGCTCCGAGCCGCCGAGGCACTCGGTCACGTCGTCGCCCGTGAGCTCCACGTGGATGCCGCCGGGGTGCGTGCCGATCGCGCGGTGGGCCTCGAAGAAGCCCTTGACCTCGTCGACCACGTCGTCGAAACGACGGGTCTTGTAGCCGTTCGGCGTGGTGAGGCCGTTGCCGTGCATCGGGTCGGTGACCCAGAGCGGCGTGGCGTCGCTGTTCTTGACGGTCTCGAGCAGCGGCGGCAGCGCATCCCGGATCTTGCCGGCGCCCATTCGCGTGATGAAGGTCAGGCGTCCCGGCTCGCGGTTCGGGTCGAGCTTGTCGATCAGCCGCAGCACGTCGTCGCCGGTGGTGGTCGGGCCGAGCTTCACACCCAGCGGATTGCGCACCCGCGAGAGGAAGTCGATGTGGGCGCCGTCGAGGTCGCGCGTGCGCTCGCCCACCCAGACGAAGTGGCTCGAGGTGTTGTACGGCGTTCCGGTGCGCGAGTCGATGCGGGTCATCGGCCGCTCGTAGTCGAACAGCAGCGCCTCGTGGCTCACGAAGAACTCCGTGCGCTTCAGCGCCTCGAAGTCGGCGCCACAGGCCACCATGAACTTCACGGCGCGGTCGATCTCGCCGGCCAGCTGCTCGTAGCGCACGTTCGCCGGGTTCGAGGTGAAGCCCTTGTTCCAGGTGTGCACCTGGCGGAGGTCGGCGAAGCCGCCCTGGGTGAAGGCCCGGATGAGGTTGAGCGTCGACGCGGCCACGTGGTAGCCGTCGAGGAGGCGCTTCGGGTTCGCCGTGCGCGACTCCGGGGTGAAGTCGTAGCCGTTCACGATGTCGCCGCGGTAGGCCGGCAGCGTGACGCCGTTGCGCGTCTCGGTGTCGCTCGAGCGCGGCTTCGCGAACTGGCCCGCCATGCGGCCCATCTTGATCACCGGCATCGAGGCGCCGTAGGTCAGCACGACCGCCATCTGCAGAACCGTCTTCACGCGGTCCTTGATCTGGTCGGCCGTGGCTCCCGCGAAGGTCTCGGCGCAGTCGCCGCCCTGCAGCAGGAACGCCTGGCCGTTGGCCGCCGCCGCGAGGCGGGAACGCAGGTTGTCGACCTCGCCGGCGAACACCAGCGGGGGGAAGGAGGCGATCTCGCGCGAGACGGCCTCGACGGCGCCCTGGTCGGGCCACTCCGGCTGCTGCTTCACCGGGAGGGTTCGCCAATAGTCCAGTCCGGCAATCACAGATTCATCCGCTTCGACGATCATCTCTGTTGGATCTACCACTGGTGTTGTGTCCTGTATCTATCGGTTGTCTCTAGCTGCTCGAGACGGGACGCGCGACTCTCGCGCGCTTCTCCTTGACTGAAGTCGCATACACGTCGGCGTATTCCTGGCCGCCGAGGCGGTGGAGCTCGTACATGATCTCATCGGTCACGGAGCGGAGGATGAACCGGTCGGATTCCAGCCCCTCGAACCTAGAGAAATCTAGTGGCTTGCCGATGATGATGCCAATCCTCATGATCTTCGGGATCTTCGACCCGATCGGCATCACCTTCTCGGTGTCGATCATGGCGACGGGGATGATCGGGACGTGAGCTTCGAGCACCATCCGGGCCACGCCCGTGCGGCCACGGTAGAGCTTGCCGTCGGGGCTGCGGGTGCCCTCCGGGTAGATGCCGAGCAGCTCCCCCTTGGAGAGCACCCCCAGGCCGGTGTTGAGCGAGGCCTCGGAGGCCTTGCCGCCCGAGCGGTCGATCGGCAGCTGCCCGGAGGCGTTGAAGAACAGCCTCGTGAGGGCGCCCTTGACGCCCTTGCCGGTGAAGTAGTCGCTCTTGGCCAGGAAGGAGACGTGCCGATCGACGATGACCGGCAGGAACACCGAGTCGCTGAAGGAGAGGTGGTTCGACGCCAGGATGGCGGCGCCCGAGGTGGGGATGTTCTCGAGCCCGATCACCCAGGGCCGGAACAGGGTGCGCAGCACCGGCGACACCACCAGCCATTTCGCGAGGAAGTAGAACATGGCGTCAGATCGACTCGGCGTAGATGCGGGCGAGGTCCGCGGCGCCGACGACTCCCGCGTCGTTCACCAGCTGGGCGATCGCGAACTCGGGCTCCGGGTGGTAACCGCGAGCCGGGAGCGTCTCGAGGAAGGCCGCCTTGATCGGGTCGAGCAGCACGTCGCCCGACTGGGCGACTCCCCCGCCGATCACGAAGAGCTGCGGGTCGAGCACGGCCGAGAGACTCGCGCAGGCCTGCCCGATCCAGGAGCCGAGCGTGCGCACGGCCGAGAGGGCACCCGGGTCACCGATCCCGACGAGTTCGGCGACGTCCTGCCCGGTGAGCACGCCGTTGCGACTGCGCACGGAGGCGAGCACCTGGCCGATGCCGCCCGCATCCGCGAGCTCGTTGGCCATGCGCAGGAGCGCGCGCCCGCTGCCGTACTGCTCGATGCAGCCGTGCGCACCGCATCCGCAGGGCAGGCCGTTCGGAACCACCCGCAGATGACCGAGCTCGGCGCCCGCGCCGAAGCCGCCGCGGAACAGGCGGTCGCCGCTCACGATGGCGCCGCCGACGCCGGTGCCGATGGTGAGGATGACCATGTCACTCACCAGGCGGCCTGCGCCGAAGCGGAACTCGGCCCAGCCGGCGGCGTTCGCGTCGTTCTCGACGATGATCGGCAGGTCGAGGCGCCGCTCGAGCTTCTCACGGAAGGGCTCGTTGCGCCAGTTGATGTTGGGCGCGTAGTAGACCGTGGACTGCGAGGCGTCGATGAAGCCGGCGGCGGCCACGCCGACGGCGATGATCTCCTCCCCCTGGGCGAGGTGCTTCACCATCTCGACCACCGTGTCCTCGATCACCTGCGGTTCCGCCGCGGAGGTCGGGCGGCGGTCCTGGGTGATGATGTGGCCGAGCTCGTCGACCACGGCTCCCGCGATCTTCGTGCCACCGATGTCGATTCCGATGGCGCGCATGACGGTGGTTCCTTTCGCCGGGGTGTGGGGAGCACCCAGTCAAGGCTCGGATGCACCAAGTAGAGTGTAGATGAGTTGCACTCGACCGGTACCGAAGGAGCTGCCGTGAACCACTATTACGTCCCACCCGTCGTCGAAGCCGACCCGGAGGCGAACACCACCGATCTGCTGATCGAGCGGGTGCGGCAGACTCCCGACGAACCGCTCTTCGCGGTGCCCGACGGCGAGGGGTGGCGTGACATCACCGCCGCCGACTTCCTCACCCAGGTGCGGGCCGTGGCCAAGGGGCTCATCGCCTCCGGAATCCAGCCGGGCGACAAGATCGGCCTGATGTGCCGCACGCGCTACGAGTGGACGCTCATCGACTTCGCCACCTGGTTCGCCGGAGCCGTTCTGGTGCCGGTGTACGAGACCTCCTCGCCGGCGCAGGTGCAGTGGAACCTCAGCGACTCGGGCGCCGTCGCGATCATCGTGGAGACGCCCGACCACTTCGCGCGCTTCGACGAGGTGCACGCCGATCTGCCCGGAATCACGCAGGTGTGGCAGGTCGACCTCGGCGACCTCGACAAGCTCGCCACCGCGGGGCGGGATGTCCCCGACGACGAGGTGGAGCGCCGCCGCACCCTTGCGAAGGGCTCCGATCTCGCGACCCTCATCTACACCTCGGGCACCACCGGGCGGCCGAAGGGCTGCATCCTCACCCACTCGAACTTCGTGGAGCTCTCCCGCAACGCCGCGGTGGCCATGAGCGACGTGGTGCGACCGGGTGCCTCCACCGTGCTGTTCATCACCACCGCGCACGTGTTCGCCCGCTTCATCAGCATCCTGAGTGTGCACGGCGGCGTTAAGGTGGGACACCAGGCCGACACCAAGCAGCTACTGCCGGCGCTCGGCTCGTTCAAGCCCACCTTCCTGCTCGCGGTGCCGCGGGTGTTCGAGAAGGTCTACAACTCCTCGGAGCAGAAGGCCGAGACCGGCGGCAAGGGCAAGATCTTCCGCTCGGCGGCCGCCGTGGCCATCCAGCACTCCGAAGCGCTGGATGCCGGTCGCGTTCCGCTCGGGCTCAAGGTCAAGTTCGCGGTGCTCGACCGTCTCGTGCTCTCGAAGCTGCGGGCGGCCCTTGGTGGCAACGTGGAGTTCGCCGTGTCGGGTTCGGCTCCGCTCGGGCACCGGCTGGGCCACTTCTACCGGAGCCTCGGCGTCAAGATCCTCGAGGGCTACGGCCTGACCGAGACCACGGCTCCGGCCACGGTGAACCTCGGCGACAAGTTCAAGATCGGCACCGTCGGTCCGGCACTGCCGGGCGTCGGAATCAAGATCGCCGACGACGGCGAGATCTGGGTCTCGGGCATCAACGTGTTCGGCGGCTATTGGCAGAACCCGGCGGCGACCGCCGAGGTGATGGACGGTGAGTGGTTCAAGACGGGCGACCTCGGTTCGCTCGACGACGAGGGCTTCCTCACCATCACCGGTCGCAAGAAGGAGATCATCGTCACGGCGGGTGGCAAGAACGTCGCCCCCGCTGTGCTCGAAGACCCGATCCGCGCCAACCCGCTCGTCGGCCAGGTGGTGGTCGTGGGCGACCAGAAGCCGTTCATCTCGGCGCTGATCACCCTCGACCAGGAGATGCTGCCGGTGTGGCTCGGCAACAACGGCCAGCCGACGACGCTGAGCGTGGCCGAGGCCGCCGAGAACCCGGCAGTGCTCGCCGAGATCCAGCAGGCGGTGGATACGGCCAACGCGCTCGTCTCCCGTGCCGAGTCGATCCGCAAGTTCGTGGTGCTCACCGAGGACTTCACCGAGGCCGGCGGCCACCTGACCCCCAAGCTCACCATCAAGCGCAACGTCATCGTGAAGGACTTCGCGCCTGTGATCGAAGGCATCTACGCGGCGGCCCCGGCCACCGAGGGCCAATCGCTAGTGCACTGAGCGTGAGCGGCTGCCGCTGAATATACGACCGCTGAGCGCTCAACCGCTGAGCACACGAAAGGGCCCGTCTTCGGACGGGCCCTTTCTGTGGTTCCGGCGGGATGATCACCGGAACAGTCTCGAGCTCAGCAGGACTTGAGGTGCTCCACGTCGGCGGTCAGGGTGTTGGTGCCGCCGAGGATCACGACCTTGAACGGCTGTGTGCGATTGATCTCCTGCAGCACAGCGTCGGGCACGCAATCCGTGCGGGCGAGGTAGATGGGTGCCATCTGCGATCCCGCGATGGGAGCCGCGCTCAACGCATCGGGGAACGTGACCCCGCTGGCGATGTAGAGCGTGCCGGCAGTGCCGAACACCTCGTTGTTGATCGACACCGCGACGTCGAAGCGATCCGCCCCGCCGTTGCGGGTGACAGCTGCGAAGCGGCCGATGTCGGCTTCGAGTGCCGCGCTGACCGAGTTGGGACCACCCGCGATGCGAACGTGCTTCACACCCAGGCCACTCAGGATCCGCTGCTCGTTGATGTTGAGCGCGGGCTTCTGGCCGTCGACCAGCAGCACGGCTCCTCCGGACACGACAGCCGTCGGAGACGCCGAAAGCGCGTCGGGGAAGTTGCCACCGTTCGCAATGTACAGCCATTCGCTCTGGGCGACCCCGAAATCACCGTCGGTCAGGAGGCTGCGCGAGACCTCGTAGCGGTCGGCTCCGCCGATGCGCTTCACCGTCGCATCGGGGAAATCGGCGATGAGCCCGTTGTAGACGTCGTCAGAGACGGAAGCGGGGCCGCCGACCACGATGATGTGCCGTGGAGCGAGCCGCGTGATCTCGGCCTTGGTTCCCTCGGTCATCGCTGCAAAGGGCGTGAGGAGCAGGGGTGCATTGCGCAGGCCCGCCACGGAACCTGCGCTCAGGGCGTCGGAGAACTTCTCACCGCTGGCGACATAGACGACGTCGGAGGATCTGCGGTTCGCCGAGCGCGACACGGCGTCGGCCTGGGCATAGCGGTCGGCTCCGCCGATGCGCGACACCGCCGGAGAGCCGAATACGGCCATCGTACAGGCGAGCTGGGTCGGCCGGCCTTCGATGGTGGCCGTGACGGTGAAGTTCGTGATGCCGCTCGCCGTGGGGGTTCCCGAGTAGGAGAAGGGCACGAGCGTCGTCTCGTCGCCCGTCAGCACGAGACCGGGCGGGAGTGCACCCTCGGTGATCGCGACATGCACGTCGGGCTTGTAGTTGTCGAGCGCGAAGGTCGGCGGGATCGGGATCCCCTTCGTCGCGGTGGTCGGTGGGCACACCGGGTTCACCGGGGCGACCGCGTGCGCCGGCGCCGCTGCCAGCAGCGAGACCGTGAGCGCCAGGGCCGCGGTGGCAGCACCGCCGCCGAGGGAGAGGAAACGGGAGTTCATGAAAGACCGCTTTCGTCAGTTGCAGGGATGGATACCTACAGACTCACGGCGCGCATCCGCCCGTCGTTATGAGTACTTGCTACTCACGCGCCGGCGGCTCAGAACCAGCTCGACTCCCGCACCTGCTTCATCGCCTCACGCCGCGTGGGCTTGTCGAGCCGGTCGAGGTAGAGCAGGCCGTCGAGGTGATCGGTCTCGTGCTGGAGCGCCTGTGCGAGAACGCCGGTTCCCGAGATCTCGACGGGGTTGCCGTCGAGATCGATGCCGGTGGCCCGGGCGAAGGGGTAGCGGCTGGTCTTGAACCACAGGTCGGGCACGGACAGGCATCCTTCGTCGACGAGCTCCGGCTCCCCCGACAGCTCCACGATGACCGGGTTCAGGATGTAGCCCACCTCCCCGTCGACGTTGTAGCTGAAGGCGCGCAGGTTCACGCCGATCTGCGACGCGGCCACCCCCGCGCGCCCCGGCACCTTCACGCTGTCGACGAGGTCGTCGACGAGCGAGCGCACCCGCTCGTCGATCTCCACGATCGGGTCGGACACGGTCTTCAACACGGGATCGCCGAAGATCCTGATCTCACGGACTGTCACGGTACGAGTGCTCTCCTGGTCACGCCTCGGGAGCGACGACCACGATGAGGTCGCCGGCTTCCACCTGCTGGGTCTTCGGGATGGCCAGGCGCGTCACGGTTCCGGCGATCGGGGTCGTGATCGCCGCCTCCATCTTCATCGCCTCGATGGTGGCCACGCTCTCGCCGGCGGCGACGCGGGCCCCCACCTCGACCTTGAGGGTCACGACACCGGAGAACGGCGCGGGCACCTGACCGGGCCGGCCGGCATCCGCCTTCTCCGCCGCCTTGGTCTCGACGGTGACGGAGCGGTCGCGCACGTTGACCGGCCGCAACTGGCCGTTCAGGGTGGTCATGACCGTGCGCATCCCCTTGTCGTCGACCTCGCCGATGGCTTCGAGCCCGACGAACAGGCGCACGCCCTTGTCGATCTCGACCACGTGCTCTGCACCCTGCGTGAGGCCGTAGAGGTAGTCGACCGTGTCGACCACAGAGAGGTCGCCGAACAGCTCGCGCATCTGCTCGAACTGGCGCGTGGGCGCCGGGAACAGCAGGCGGTTGAGCGTGGCCCGGCGCTCCAGGGCGTCGCCCTCGAGGGCCGCCCGGTCGTCGTCCGAGATCGGGGTCACGCCGATCTTGATGTCCTTGCCCGCGAGTACCTTCGTGCGGAAGGGCTCGGGCCAGCCACCTGGCAGTTCGCCGAGCTCACCGGCCATGAAGCCGATCACCGAGTCGGGGATGTCGTAGTTCTGCGGGTTCTCGGCGAAGTCGGCCGGGTCGGCCTTCACCGCGGCGAGGTGCAAGGCGAGGTCGCCCACGACCTTCGACGACGGGGTGACCTTGGGGATGCGCCCGAGGATCTGGTTCGCCGCAGCGTAGAGGTCCTCGATGCGCTCGAAGTCGTCGGCGAGCCCGAGTGCGATGGCCTGCTGCCGCAGGTTCGAGAGCTGACCCCCGGGGATCTCGTGCTTGTAGACCCGGCCGGTCGGCCCGGCCAGGCCCGACTCGAAGGGACGGTAGACCTGACGCACGGCCTCCCAGTAGGGCTCGAGGTCGGAGACCGCCGACAGCGAGAGCCCGGTGTCGCGCTCGGTGTGCGCGAGCGCGGCGACGAGAGCGGATGCGCTCGGCTGCGAGGTCGTGCCGGCCATCGGCGCCGAAGCCACGTCGACCGCATCCGCACCGGCCGCGCTGGCGGCGAGGAGCGTCGCGAGCTGCCCGCCCGCGGTGTCGTGCGTGTGCACGTGGACGGGCAGGTCGAAGTTCTCGCGGAACGCCGCCACGAGCTTCGCCGCCGCGGCCGGGCGCAGAAGACCCGCCATGTCCTTGATCGCGAGCACGTGGGCGCCCGCCCCCACGATCTGCTCCGCGAGCTTCAGGTAGTAGTCGAGGGTGTAGAGGTCCTCCGCCGGGTCGAGCAGGTCGCCGGTGTAGCAGACGGCGACCTCGGCGATCGTCGTTCCGGTGGCGAGCACCGACTCGATGGCCGGGCGCATCTGTTCGACGTCGTTGAGCGCGTCGAAGATGCGGAAAATGTCGACGCCGGTCGAGGCGGCCTCGCGGATGAAGGCGTCGGTCACCTCGGTGGGGTATGGGGTGTAGCCCACGGTGTTGCGGCCGCGCAGCAGCATCTGGATGGCGATGTTCGGCAGGGCCTCGCGGAGCGTGGCGAGGCGCTCCCAGGGGTCCTCGCCGAGGAAGCGCAGGGCCACGTCATAGGTGGCGCCACCCCACGCCTCGACGCTCAGCAGCTCCGGCGTCATGCGGGCCACGTACGGCGCCACGGCCACCAGGTCGCGCGTGCGAACACGGGTCGCGAGCAGCGACTGGTGCGCGTCGCGGAACGTCGTCTCCGTCACGGCCAGGGCGGTCTGCGCCCGGAGCGCCTCGGCGAAGCCCACCGGACCGAGCTCGAGCAGCTTCTGCCGCGAGCCGTCGGGCGCCGGGGCCGAGAGGTCGATCGCCGGCAGCTTGTCGCCCGGCTCGACCGAGCCCACGCGCGGTCCGTTCGGCTGGTTCACCGTGACGTCGGAGAGCCAGTTCAGGATCTTCGTTCCGCGGTCCTTCGAGACATGGCCGCGCAGAAGCTGCGGGCGCTCGTCGATGAAGCTCGTCGACAGGTCTCCGGCGGCGAACGACGGGTCGTCGAGCACGCCCTGCAGGAACGGGATGTTCGTGGACACACCGCGGATGCGGAACTCGGCCAGGGCGCGCCGGGCACGGCGGACGGCGGTCGGGAAGTCGCGGCCGCGGCAGGTCATCTTGGCGAGCATCGAGTCGAAGTGCGGCGAGATCTGCGCCCCCACGTCGACCGTGCCGCCGTCGAGACGCACCCCCGCGCCGCCGGGTGAGCGGTAGGCGGCGATCTTGCCGGTGTCGGGGCGGAAGCCGGCCGAGGGGTCCTCGGTGGTGATGCGGCACTGCAGGGCGGCGCCGTGCAACACGATGTCGGCCTGGTGCAGGCCGAGCTCGGCGAAGGTGGCGCCCGAGGCGATCAGCATCTGCGACTGCACCAGGTCGACGTCGGTGACCTCCTCGGTCACGGTGTGCTCCACCTGGATGCGCGGGTTCATCTCGATGAACACGTGCGTCCCCGCGCGCGGGCCCACCGTGTCGACGAGGAACTCCACCGTGCCGGCGTTGACGTACCCGATCGACTTCGCGAACTTGATGGCGTCGCTGTGCAGCGCCTCACGCAGCTCGTCGGAGATGTTCGGCGCCGGAGCGATCTCGATCACCTTCTGGTTGCGGCGCTGCACCGAGCAGTCGCGCTCGAACAGGTGCAGGGTCTCCCCCGTCGCGTCGGCCAGGATCTGCACCTCGATGTGACGCGGGCGCAGCACCGCCTGCTCGAGGAACATCGTGGGGTCGCCGAATGCGCTGTCGGCCTCGCGCATGGCGGCCTCGAGGGCGCCGCGCAGCTCGTCTTTCGTCTCGACCCGGCGCATCCCGCGCCCGCCGCCTCCCGCGACGGCCTTCGCGAAGATCGGGAAGCCGATCTCGTCGGCGCCGGCGATGAGCTCTTCGATGTCGCGGGTGGCGGGGGTCGACTTCAGCACCGGCACACCGGCCGCGATGGCGTGCTCCTTCGCGGTGACCTTGTTGCCCGCCATCTCGAGCACGTGCTCGCCTGGGCCGATGAAGGTGATGCCGTTCTCGGCGGCGGCCTTGGCGAGCTCGGGGTTCTCCGAGAGGAAGCCGTAGCCCGGGTAGATGGCGTCGGCGCCGCTCTCCTTCGCGACCCGGATGATCTCCTCGACATCGAGGTAGGCCCGCACCGGATGGCCCTCGTCGCCGATCTGGTAGGCCTCGTCGGCCTTCAGGCGGTGCATCGAGTTGCGGTCTTCGTAGGGGAACACCGCGACCGTCTTCGCGCCCAGCTCGTAGGCGGCCCGGAACGCCCGGATCGCGATTTCGCCGCGGTTGGCCACAAGTATCTTCTTGAACATGGAGACCTTTCAAGCACATGCGCGTACAGCGAACAGTTAGGTTCTCTCAGCCTAGTGAAGGTAACGTTGTCGACTGTGCATGTACTCAGCGTCTCTTCCCTCAAGGGGGGTGTGGGCAAGACCACAGTGACGCTCGGGCTCGCCTCCGCCGCGTTCGCCAAGGGCTTGCGTACCCTCGTCGTCGACCTCGACCCGCAGTCCGACGTGTCGACCGGCATGGACATCCGGGTGGCCGGTCATCTCAACGTGGCCGATGTGCTCGCCTCTCCCAAGGAGAAGGTCGTGCGCGCGGCGATCGCCCCTTCGGGGTGGACGAAAGACCGCGGCGGCAAGATCGACGTGCTGATCGGATCGCCTTCGGCGCTCAACTTCGACGGGCCGCACCCGTCGATCCGTGACATCTGGAAGCTCGAAGAGGCCCTGGCCACCGTCGAGAACGAGTACGACCTGGTGCTCATCGACTGCGCCCCGTCGCTCAACGCCCTCACCCGAACCGCCTGGGCGGCATCCGACCGCGTCTCCGTGGTCACGGAGCCCGGCCTCTTCTCGGTGGCCGCCGCGGACCGTGCCCTGCGCGCGATCGAGGAGATCCGCCGCGGCCTCTCCCCCCGCCTTCAGCCGCTCGGCATCATCGTGAACCGCGTGCGCTCGCAGTCGCTCGAGCACCAGTTCCGCATCAAGGAGCTGCGCGACATGTTCGGCCCGCTCGTGCTGAGCCCGCAGCTGCCCGAGCGCACCTCGCTGCAGCAGGCCCAGGGAGCGGCGAAGCCGCTGCACGTCTGGCCCGGCGAAGGCGCCCAGGAGATGGCCCGCAACTTCGACCTGCTCCTCGAGCGCGTCATGCGCACCGGTCGTGTCGGCGAATACGCCGACACGAAATAACCGCACCTCCCCTGTTTCATCCAGAAGTCGCGAAAGGCCCCTCACCCGAAGGTTGAGGGGCCTTTTTCGACGTCTCGGTGAGGCTAGACAGCCTTGCGCGTGGCGCGGCGGGCGGCGAGCTCGTCGGCGGGGTCGGGGACGCTCGAGTCGAGCTCGACGAGGGAGTTCTCGACCTCGCGGAGCACCTTGCCGACGGCGATACCGAACACGCCCTGGCCGCGGCTGACCAGGTCGATGACCTCGTCGTTCGAGGTGCACAGGTAGACGCTGGCCCCATCGCTCATGAGCGTGGTCTGCGCGAGGTCGTTGATGCCCGCTTCGCGGAGCTGGTTGATGGCCGTGCGGATCTGCTGCAGCGAGATGCCGGTGTCGAGCAGGCGCTTCACGAGCTTGAGCACGAGGATGTCGCGGAACCCGTAGAGGCGCTGCGAGCCGGAGCCGGCAGCACCCCGCACGGTGGGCTCGACGAGCGCGGTGCGCGCCCAGTAGTCGAGCTGACGGTACGTGATTCCCGCTGCCCGCGCGGCGACCGCGCCGCGGTAGCCGTTCGCGTCGTCGAGGTCGGGAAGTCCGTCGGTGAACAGCAGCCCGAGATCGTAGCGAGAATCGTCGTTCTGAGTCAGCTCGCTCATCAGGGCCTTCCATCGTCAGGACACGCGCACCGGAGCATCCGGCACCCGTCTTGTGCTTACCCCACGCTAGCGATGCCGAACGGCAGGAGCAACGACATCCCGACTTCCCGCCCGGCGTGTCGTGGGGAACACGCCGGAGCGGGCGGAGTTCAGGGGGCGATCCTGCCGAGCGCCGATCGGATGAGACTCGACCGCACCACCTCGAGCTGCCCGGCGATCTCCATCGCCATCTCGGCCACCTTCGCCCGGCTCGACGGGTCTCGCCGCCGTGCCACCGGCATCAGCGCACTCTCGATCAGGCCGAGTTCGCGTTCGGTCGCCTGGCGGAAACCGCGGAGGTGCCGGGGCTCGATGCCGCTGCGCTGCAGTTCGACCAGCGCCTTCAGCACCACCAGGGAGTCTTCGCCGTAGGTCTCGGCCGGCACGAGCACCGACGCGGAGAACGCATCCTGAACCAGCATCGGCGTGGCCCCGGCCTCCCGCGTCAGGTCGTCACGGCTGAGCCGGCGCCCGGTCTGCAGGATGGAGGCGCCCCCGGCCAGGCCCGTGCCCGGCATCGGCGGGTTCAGGCCCGCGTCGACGTCGTTCAAATAGTCCTTGATGACGGCCAGCGGCAGGTAGCAGTCGCGCTGCATGGTGAGGATGAGGCGCAGCCGGCTGAGGTCGTTCTGCGAGAACTTGCGGTAGCCGGAGGGCGTGCGCGACGGATGCACGAGCCCGCGCTCCTCGAGGAAGCGCAGTTTCGACGGCGTGAGCTCGGGGAAGTCGCCGGTGAGCTTGGAGAGCACCTGGCCGATGCCGAGGAGCTGGGCCGAGGCGGCGGATGCCGCTGCCGTTGAACCACCGGAGACCGGTACGGCGGAAGGTGCGCTCGACTGCGCCCCCGAATCGCTGGGCTGTGTTGCGGCCGCCACTACTGTCCCGCGGCGGTGACGACGTCGATGCGCGACGGGTAGAACGTGAGGCGGAACTTGCCGATCTGCACCTCGGCGCCGTCGTCGAGCAGCGCCTCTTCGACGCGCACCCCTCCGACGTAGGTGCCGTTCAGCGACCCGAGATCGCGCACCACGAAGGAATGACCGTGGCGCAGGAACTCGGCGTGCCGCCGCGAGACGGTGACGTCGTCGAGGAAGATGTCGGCGTTCGGGTGCCGCCCCACGGTCGACACCGAGGTGTCGAGCAGGAAGCGCGCTCCCGCGTTGGGGCCGCGGCGCACGATGAGCAGCGCCGATCCCGACGGCAGAGCCGCGATCGATTCGAGCTCCTCGCCCGTGACGCCACCCTCGAGTGCGGCCAGCTGGGCCGCGAACTCGCCCGTGAGCGACAGCGTGGTGTCTCCCGTGGTGGTGGGCACGGGGATGCGCGTGGTGTGCTCCGCGTTCGCGTCGTTCGTCATCCGGCTGCCCTCCTTGCTCCGTCAAGCGTAGCCGATGTGAGCGCCGGGCCACCCCGGGATTTACCCAGTGAACACTGCACGGTCGCCTACACTTTTCCCATGGCTGCCTTGGTGACGTGTCTGTGGGTGTTCGGGGCGATCTGCGCGATCGTCTGGATCCTGTCGCTCGTGACGCGGGAGTACTCCTGGGTCGACCGCATCTGGTCGGTCATCCCCCTCGTCTACCTGTGGATCTTCGCCGGGGCGGCAGGCTTCAGCGACCTGCGACTGAACACGATGGCCGTGCTCGTGACGCTCTGGGGTGCCCGACTCACCTTGAACTTCGCTCGCAAGGGCGGTTACGCCCCGGGCGGCGAGGACTACCGGTGGGCGGTGCTGCGGGGACGGATGGCGCCGTGGCAGTTCCAGCTGTTCAACCTGTTCTTCATCACGATCTACCAGAACGCCATCCTGCTGCTGATCACGCTGCCGGCGTACACCGCCCTGCAGAACACCGGAACCCCGGTGGGACCGCTCGACATCGCGCTGTTCGCGCTGTTCCTGCTCCTGCTCGTGGGCGAGACCGTCGCCGACCAGCAGCAGTGGGACTTCCACCAGTGGAAGAATGCCGAGCGGGCGGCCGGGCGGGACCCTCGTCCGCGCTTCCTGCAGACGGGACTCTTCCGTTTCTCACGGCACCCGAACTTCTTCTGCGAGCAGGCTCAGTGGTGGGTGATCTTCTTGCTCGGGGCGGCCGCGGCCGGTTCGGTGCTGCAGTGGACCGTGCTCGGTGCGGTGCTCCTGACGACGCTCTTCATCGGCTCCACGGTGTTCACGGAGAGCATCACGCTCTCGAAGTATCCGGAGTACGCCGACTACAAGAAGAGGACGTCGGCGCTCATTCCGTGGTTCCCGGGCAAGGCGGCGGAGACCCGGCAGGCCGCCGCCTAATCGGCGGGCCGCTGCATCCGCTCCAGGAGCTCCCGCAACGTCTCGCGCTCCTCGGCGCTCAGCCCCGCGGTGCCCGGCAGAACCGCCTGCCGCACGTCGCGCTCGATGAGCCTGGCCTGGCGTCGCCCCTCCTCGGTGAGGAAGACGTCGAAGGCCCGGCCGTCGGAGCTGCTGCGCCCCCGAGCGACGAGTCCGCGCGCCTCGGCGCGCTCCACGAGGCCCGACAGGGTCGACTTCTCGAGCCCCAGCAACGAGGCGAGGCCGGTCATCGTCGGGCGGCGGTCGCGCAGGATCGCCAGCATCCGCAGCTGCGTCAGCGAGAGCTCGTTGTCGGCCGCGATGCGATTCAGGATGCTCGTGATGGTGAACGCCGATTGGGCCAGGGCGTCCACCAGGAGCAGCTGCTCGGTCTCGTCGTCGCGATGCGGCATGGAGTCCTCCGTTGACTTAGTTGGTTCTACGAACTATATTGGTTCGTATCACCAACTATAGCGAAAGGCTCCCATGTACGCCGCCGTGGTCACCGACTTCTCCCTTCCGCCGCGTTTCGACCGGATCGACGACCCGGTCGCGAGCGGTGACGACGAGATCGTCGTGGAGGTGCTCGCCTCGGCACTGCATCCTCGCGTGCGATCGCAGGCCGACGGCTCCCACTACACCGCGACCGATCACCTGCCACTCGTGCCGGGCGTCGACGGGGTCGGTCGGGATGCCGACGGAGCGCTCCGCTACTTCGTCGTGGAGGAGGGCGCGATGGCGCAGCGCGCGGTGATCGACCGGCGCGCGAGCCTGGTGCTGCCAGACGGACTGGATCCGGTCACCATCGCCGCGGCGATGAACCCGGCGATGTCGTCGTGGATCGCCCTGCGCCGGCGCGCTGATCTGCGACCCGGCCAGCACGTCGTCATCCTCGGTGCGACGGGGAGCGCGGGCCGGATGGCGATCGAGGTGGCGCGCCATCTCGGCGCAGGGCGGGTGAGTGCCGTGGCACGGGACACGACGCGATTCGCCGCTCTCGAAGCCCTCGGGGCCGACGAAGCGCTGAGCTTCGACCGCATCGGAGAGGTGGCCGGGGCCGACGTCGTGCTCGACTACGTCTGGGGCGCACCGGGAGCGACGGCGATGACCGAGCTGGTGCGCGCACGCCCCCATCGCAGCGAGGCGTTCACCTGGGTGCAGATCGGCTCCGTCGCCGGGCCGGAAGCGCCCGTGCTCTCCGCGGCCCTCCGCTCCTCGGGCCTGCGGATCGTCGGGAGCGGGCAGGGGTCGGTGCCCACCCGCGACATCCTCGAAGAGCTCCGGCCGCTGGCGGCCTACGTCGGCACGGGCGCCGCGCGAGTGGACGCGCGCGCACTGCCGCTCGCCGAGGTGGCCGAAGCCTGGGCGACTCCGGCGAGCAGCGCAGAGCGGCTCGTGCTCGTTCCGTGACCAGCGGAACGAGCACTCCGGCGGGCTCCGGCGCAGCCGGGGCCCGCCGCCGCCTCAGTTGACCTCGAGCGGGTGGCTGCCGTTGCGGCCGTCTTCGCCGCGGTCGAGCGTGGCGATGGAGGCGATCTCGGCGGCGGAGAGCTCGAAGTCGAAGACGTCGAAGTTCTCGGCCATGCGCCCCTTGTCGTTGCTCTTCGGGATGACGATGTTGCCGATCTGCAGGTGCCAGCGCAGGATCGTCTGCGGCACCGATTTGCCGTGCGCCCGGGCGATCTCGGCGAGCTCGGGCGAGTCGTTGATGCGGCCCTGACCGAGCGGCCCCCAGGCCTCGATGGCGATGCCGTGCTCGGCCGCGTAGGCGCGCAACTCGGCCTGCTGCAGGTCGACGTGGAGCTCGACCTGGTTCACTGCGGGCACGATCTCGGTCTCGGCGACCAGGCGCTCGAGGTGGTCGATCGTGAAGTTCGAGACGCCGATGGCCTTCGCGCGGCCCGAGGCCAGGATCTTCTCGAGCGAGCGCCAGGCCTGCAGGTAGGTGTCGCGTTCGGGCGTCGGCCAGTGGATGAGGTAGAGGTCGACGTAGTCGACGCCCAGCCGCGCGAGGCTCTTCTCGAACGCGGCCTCCGCATCCGTCTGATCGCTGTTCCAGAGCTTGGTGGTGATGAAGAGCTCGTCGCGCGCGATGCCCGACTCCTTCACGGCGTGGCCGACGCCCTCTTCGTTGTGATAGATGCGGGCGGTGTCGAGATGGCGATAGCCCACGTCGAGGGCGTCGCGCACGATGCGGGTGGTCTTGTCGGGGTCGACCTTGAAGACGCCGAAACCGAGCTGCGGGATGTCGACACCGTTGTTGAGGGTGAGAAGGGGAACCGAGTTTTCCGTCATGCCTCCAGCCTAGGCCGCGCCTCAGACGGCGGGTTCGTCGGTTTCGTCGGCGGCCGGCTCGCCGGCTTCCGAGACGAGGCTCTGCACGACCAGGTCGAGCACCGCCTCGCCGTAGGCGTCCGCCGCCGTGACCGCCTCGAAGGTGCGCTCCTCACCGCGGATCACGGCCGTCACGAGGAAGAGGCGATGCTCGCCGGCCCCGTCGGTCTCGAGCCGGCGGAAGCCGTCACGCAGGATCTCCCGCAGCTGGTCCTCGCGCGGGAGCCAGAGCGTGTCCCCGACGTCGACCGAGTCCAGCGCCCACTCCGTGGTGCCGTTGAAGCCGATGAGCTGACCGCTCGGGAAGTCGTGCACCTCCACCGTCATCTCGCTCACCGTGAACACCTCGCCGCCGGGTTCGGCGGTCTCGATCACGAAGGAATCGCCGGAGCGCGGGCGCCAGCGGAGCCCCGCGGTGCGGAGGGCGCGGGCGAGCTCGACGGAGATCATCTGCCCATCATTACAGCGTCGGGGCGCGAGCGGGCCAATCCGCGGGCCGCCTCGGCTCCGAACGACACCGGTGACCCGCCCCGCTCTTCCCGTCGATTCCGGCGGCGAGCCCCCGGACGCGGTCCGCAGCGCGGAGGAATACGCCCCGTTCGGCCTGGGCACCGACCCGCGGGCGTTCGGGCTCGTGACCCGCCGCCTCCGCACCCGGCAGGGACTCGTCACCGTGCGCACGGCCGCGCGGGCAACGGGATCCGCCGCGACCATCCTGCTGCACGGCGCCGCCGGATCCTGGACCACCTGGACGCCCCTGCTGGCCGCGGCCGCCGCCCGCGGCCAACGCCTCGACGATCTCGTGCTCGTCGATCTCCCGGGCTGGGGCGACTCGCCCTGGCCAGACCGGCCGCTGTCGAACGGGCGTGACGCGCATTCGGTCGAGGCCTACGCCCTCACGGTGGCCGACGTCGCCCGGCGCCTCGGCTACCGCTCGTGGCGTCTGGTCGGGCACTCCCTCGGCGGCTTCATCGCCCTGCACCTGGCCGCGATCGAGCCGCAGTGCACTCACACGGTGGGGCTCGTCTCCCCCACGGCCTTCGCCGTGGCCGAGGTGGCACGACATCCGGTGCGGCGGTGGCGCCGTCTCCCGGGGTTCGCCGGACTGGCCGGCGTGATGCGGGTGTTCTCGGGCGCCCCGTCCGCGGCCACCGCCGTGCTGCGGATGCTGCGCCGCCTGCGATTGCTGCGCGCGGCCGTCTCGCCGCTGTTCGCGCATCCGGAACTCGTGCCCGACTCCGTCCTCGACGCCTTCGTGCGGGAGATCCGGCCCGCGGCCTTCACCCGCGCAGTCGGGGAGGCCGCCGCCTACGACCTGGCCGGGTCATGGGGCCGGATCGTGTGCCCCGTTCGTTCGGTGCACGGCACACACGACGTCTTCGTGGGCGCCGGCGACGACCCGGCGCTCGCCGGCGTCATCCGCGACTTCTCCGTCGTGGAGGTGCCCTCCGCCGGGCACTTCGCTCAGATCGAGTCGCCCGCCGCCGTGCTCGACGCGCTCAGCGACTCCTTCTCGCCGCGCTCGTAGACCTGCTCGGCCGGGCCGACCACGAGGGTGTCGACCTCGCCGACCACCTCGGTGTCGCGGTTCGCGTAGTCGAAGCGGGTGAGCACGTGGCGCATCGCCTCGAGGCGGGCGCGCTTCTTGTCGTTGCTCTTCACCACCGTCCAGGGCGCGGACTCGGTGTCGGTGGCCGCGAACATCGTCTCCTTGGCCACGGTGTAGTCGTCCCACTTGTCGAGCGAGGCGATGTCCATCGGCGAGAGCTTCCATTGGCGCACCGGGTCGACCTGGCGGATGGCGAAGCGCGTGAGTTGCTCGCTCTTGGAGACCGAGAACCAGAACTTGACCACATCGACGCCGTCCTGAACGAGCATCCGTTCGAACGCCGGCGCCTGCTCGAGGAACTCCGCGTATTGCGCGTCGGTGCAGAAGCCCATCACGCGCTCGACGCCGGCCCGGTTGTACCAGGAGCGGTCGAAGAGAACCATCTCGCCCGCCGCCGGCAGGTGCTGCACGTAGCGCTGGAAGTACCACTGCGTGCTCTCGCGCTCGGTGGGCTTCTCGAGCGCCACGACGCGGGCGCCACGCGGGTTGAGGTGTTCGGTGAAGCGCTTGATGGTGCCGCCCTTGCCGGCCGCGTCGCGCCCCTCGAAGACGACGACGAGACGCCGGCCCTCGGCCTTGATCCAGTTCTGCAGCTTCAGCAACTCGATCTGCAGCAGACGCTTCGCGGCCTCGTACTCGTCGCGGTCCATCCGCTGGTGGTACGGGTAGCCCTCGCGCCAGGTGTCGACCACGGCGCCGTCGCGGTCGAGCAGAACCGGGTCGTCGTCGTCGTTGTCGACCACCACGTATCCCAGCATGTCGTTGAGGTCGACCGGGACGAGGGGCTCGGTGGGGGCTTCGGCGGTCATCGGGGCTCCTTCTCGCATTCGGCTGCGGACGAGTGGAGTATCGCGCAGCCGTCGGGCAGCGAGGGAGCCCCGAGATGAACAGGGGATTAACGGATGCGCGTGAGCAGCGGCACCGGTTCGCGCTCGGTGCGCGTGCGCTCGGCGGGCGGCGTGCCCGGCCGGGTGGGCACGCCGCCGTAGCCGTCTCGGGTGAGGGCGACGAGGCCGGCAGCGGCCGCCGCGACGGCGAGGATTCCGAGAATGAGGAGGAGCACCATGATTCGCCTGCTTTCGAGAGGTTCGCGTGTTCGTGTTCGTGTTCGTGCAAGAACACGGTGCTCTCTAAGACGGGCGGCCCACCTCGGGTGAATTCCCTACTTCTGCGCCGTCTCCTCGGCGAAACTGCGGGCCAGGTAGGCCGCCTCGGTGCGGCTGGCCGTGTTGGTCTTGCGGAGGATGTTGGACACGTGCACGCTCGCCGTCTTGACGCTGATGTAGAGCGCCTGGGCGATCTGCTTGTTGCTCTGCCCCTGGGCGATCAGCGCGAGCACCTGACGTTCGCGCTCGGTCAGCTCGTCTTCGACCGTCTGAACCCGCTGCGCGCCGTCGGCGTCACGGCGACCGGGCAACCGCACCAGGCCGATGCGCCGTTCGAGCTCGGCGACGCGCGCCGTCACCAGGCCCATCCCGATCGCCTCGGCGGCGGAGCGGGCCTCCTCCGCCCGGAGACGTGCCGCCGCGCGATCGCCGCTGCCCGCGAGGGCCTCGGCGTGCCGCACGAGCGCGTATGGGGCGAACGCCGCCGGGGCTCCGGATGCGGTGGCCGCGTCGACGGCGGCCGCCCAGAGATCCGCGTCCGTGCCTGCGCCCGCGCCGCCGAGCTCGGCCTCGAAGAGCGCGACGAACACCGGGGCCGTCGGCCAGTGGCGCACCATCTCGAGGCCGCTGCGGAGCCGCGACTCGAGCTCGGCGAGGTCGATGACACCGTCGTGGGGAGGTGCGGGGTGAGCACGGAGCGCGAGCGGAGCCTCGGGCGTGCCGGAGCCGACCGTGCGCACGGCGAGCTCGGTTCCGGATGCGCGCGCCGCGGCCAGAACGCCCGCGGCCACCACGAGCAGCGGGAGGTCGTAGGCGGGGAAGGTGCGGTGCTCTGGGGCCACGATCGCGGCCGCCTCGAGCCAGGCCCCGGCGATGTCGCCGTTCGCCAGAGCGATCTCGGCGGCGATGGCCGCAAAGCCCAGCCGCGATTGCGCGTCGATCCGGCACTGCAGACTCAGGCCCGCCCGCCAGCCGCGCAGCAGCCGATCGGCGCCGACCGCATCGCCGCCGCGCAGCACCGCCTGGAGCTTCTGCAGCTGCAGATGGGCGCTGAAGCCGATCGGGGGCTCGAGCTCCAGTGCGCGGTCGAGCAGCTCGGTCGCGCGCCTCGTCTGGCCGAGCGCGAAGAGGGGCGCGATGACGTTGGACATCAGGATGACCCCCGAGGTGCGCTCGACACCGCGCGCGCGAGCGCGCTCGAAGCCGGACTCCGCCACCCGGATGGCGTCGTCGTAGCGGCCGAGCAGGAAGAAGGCGTCCGACTCGTTCACCCAGTAGCGCAGCCGCGCCGAGTCGTTGCCCTCCGCGAGCACCCCGGCGGCCGCCAGGTCGGCGAGACCGCTCTCGATCCCGCCCAGCGAGAGTCGCGAGACGCCGCGGATGCTGGAGGCCACCGACATGCGCGCCCGCGACCCGACGGACTCGGCCTCGGCGAAGGCCAGCTCAGCGGTGGCCACGGCGTCGGCGAAGCGCGCGGCGAGCATGAGCCGGGCGGCGAGCTCGCCCAGCACGTTGGCGCGCAGGACGCTGCGTGGGAGCCCCTCGATCACCTCGAGGGCTCGCCGGAGCAGTTCGATGGAACCCGTGTGCCCGATGTTCGCCAGGAACGAGGCCTTGTTGCGGAGCAGGCGCGCGAGCTGCTCCGGATGCTCGGGGCCCGACCCCGCGATCGCCTCGTCGATCAGGGCGATGGCGCGCTCGCTCTCTCCCGCGTTGCGCAGGATGTACGCGGTCTCGCCGAGCAGCTCGACGCGGCTGCGCCCGGCGAGGGTCTCGGCATCCGGAACCTGCTCCCAGAGCTCGAGCGCGCGCTCGCCCATCCGGGCCGCGGTGGCGTTGGCGTAGCTCGCCCGCGCCTCCTCCATCGCGGCGAGAGAGGAGGCGAAGGCGGCGCGCAGGTTGTGCGCCGCCATCCAGTGGTAGGAGATGGCGGTGGAGTCGGCGCCGGGGCCGGACCGGCGCTCCTCGAGGGCCTCGGCGTAGGCGGTGTGGAAGCGCATCCGCTCCCCCGGCAGCAGTTCGTCGTGGATGGCCTCGCGCACGAGGGCGTGCCGGAACGCGTAGGCCGTGCCGTCGACCACGAGCACGTTCGCGAGCACGGCCTCGCGGGCGGCGTCGTCGAGCTCGACGGCCGGCCCCTCGCTCACCCGCACGAGCAGCTCGTGCTCCACGCGCACGCCGCCGGCCGCGAGCAGGCGCAGCAGGCGCTGACTGCGGTCGCCGAGGGTCTCGTAGCGTGCGAGCACGATGTCGCGGAGGGTCTCGGGAAAGGCGTCGACGCCGGCGAAGTCGCAGCCCACGATCTCCTCGATGAAGAAGGGCACCCCGTCGGTGCGCTGCACGACGATGCCGAGATCGTGGGCGTCGAGCGGGGTGCCGAGCAGGGCCGTCGAGAGCTGGCGCACCTGCCGGCGGTTCAGGCGCGCGAGGTCGAGACGGGAGACACGACGGCTGCGGTCGAGCTCGGGCAGCCAGCTGCGGAGGGGATGGCCGCGGCCGAGCTCGTCGCTGCGGTAGGTGACCACCAGCAGGATGCGCGCCGACTCCACCACGCGCACGAGGAAGCGGAGGAGACCGAGCGTGGCCTGGTCGGCCCAGTGCAGGTCTTCGATCACGATCACGAGCGGGCGCACGCGCGCCGCGTTCTCGAGGGTCGAGGCCACCGCGTCGAGCAGCTGTTCGGCGCCGCCACGGCGGGCGGGTTCCGAGGCGCGGAGATGGGACGGCTCCGCACCTCGGTCGAGGGGTTCGGCGAGTTCGGGCAGCAGTACGGCGAGGGAGTCGCGGGCGGGGCCGGCGGCCTCGAGCAGGGCGCCACGGCCGAGGGCCGCCGAGAGAGCACGAAGAGGGGCGAGGATCGGCGCATAGGGCGGGGCGTCGCGATCGAGGTCGATGCACTGGCCGCGCAGCACGAGCGGGCCCTCGCCCGCGACGGCGCCGCGGCTCGTGCCTGTGCCCTCAGGCGCGCCGGTCGTGGCCGGAGCCTCGTCCGAGCCGATCGCGACACCGGCACCCGCACCCGCCGCGGCGAGGAACTCGGCGACGAGTCGCGTCTTGCCGATACCGGCCTCGCCGCTCACCACCACAGTGCGGGTGGAACCCGCGACACTCTCGCGGAGGGCGTCGCGCAGCGCCTCGAGGTCGTCCTCGCGGCCGATGAGCGCCGTGCTCGTGAACTGCATGTCTCCATGCTCCCACCCGCCGGCGACACCGGCGCGGACCTCGGGGGCGCCTCCGCTGCCTGAGCCGTCGGGTCCGGACGACTCGCCGGTTACGCCCGCGCTCAGGCTAGGCGTGGCGTGGGCGGCGGCCGAACAACCCGCGCGGGCGGCGGCGGGTGACGGGCACCGCATCCGGAGCGCCCGTCTCGCGGGCTCCGACAGTGGCCGCAGCGGCCTGGGCGGCCCGCTCGGCGCGCATCCGTCGCCGCTCGAGTTCGCGGATGAGTTCCTGTTCGCGCGCCTCGGCGAGCCAGGAGAACGAATATTCACTCATCAGCATTGCGATACACCTCCGGTGCCGGGCCTCTCCCGACACGTCGATGCTCGTCTCTAAGGCGCTGCCCCGGCATCGGGCATCTGCCCTATTCGGCGCTGGGCGAACCGCCCGGAATGAGAAAAAGGGGGTCATGTCCGCACTGGGCGGACATGACCCCCTGATCTCAGGCCGTGGTGGGATCGCCTAGTCCGCGAGGATCAGGTAGAGCGCCCGACGGGCCTCGTCGATCTTCTCGGTGGCCGCCGCGCGCTGCGCCTCGGTGGCACCGAAGCGGAACTGCTGCACCACGCCCATGAGCTTGGCGACGCCGGCGTGGAACTCCGCGTCGACGGCGGACTGGCCGGCGGTGGCCTGCCAGGCCTTGGTGAGCTCCTCGGCGTGCTCGGCCACGTAGGCCTTGCCCGTCTCGGTCAGCTCGAACTCGGTGCGCTTGCCGTCGCCGGTGGCGACGATCAGCTCCTCGTCGACGAGCTGCTGCAGCGTGGGGTAGACCGAGCCGGGGCTCGGACGCCACACTCCCCCGGTCTTCTCGGCGATCGCCTTGATCAGGCCGTAGCCGTTCGACGGGGCGGTCTCGAGCAGGGAGAGGATGGCCGAGCGCACGTCGCCGCGGCTCGCCCGCTGCGGCCCGCGCGGACCGAACCCGGGGCCGAAGCCGCCGAAGCCCGGTCCGCCCATTCCCGGGCCGAAGCCGGCCCCGCGGCCGTGACCGTGGGGGCCGCGCTCCCAACCTCCGCGGGAGCGGCGGTCGTGGTGGTCGTGTTCGTGGTTCTGACTGGTGTCGTTGTGAATGCGTCGCATGAGGCATCCGCCTTTCTGAAGAAAAATCTAAGACCGCGACTGTTTCGCGATGTGTCAAAGATATATCGGTATATTCAGAAAGTCAAGTCAGAGATATATCGCTGACTACTCTTCCGCGAATACCTCGGCCTCCATGGCGTCATAGCCCTCGGTCTGCGGGTCACCGTGCAGGCCGCCACTCAGGGCGTACTCCTCCTCCGGAGAGAGCACGAGCCGCTTGCGGCCCACCAGAGCGAAGATCGCGAGACCGACCACGAAGATCACCAGGAAGGTGACCACGGCGAGCTGGAACGGCGGCGCCAGGATGATGCCGAGGAACGCGGCGAAGGCGATGATGCCCGCGACCACGGCGCCCGCGATGCCCGTGGGGCTCTTCCACGGCCGCTTCGCGTTCGGGAACTTGCGGCGCAGCACGATGAAGGAGACCATCTGCATCATGTAGGAGATCACCGCGCCGAACACGGCGATGAAGAGGATGATGCCCGTCACCGCTCCGGCGATGTCGGGGATCGCGGTTCCGAGCAGCGTCACGGCGACCAGGATGATGAAGCCGATCACCGCTCCCACGATCAGCGCCACCCACGGCGTCTGGTTCTTCGCCCCGGTGAGCGACAGGAACTTCGGGTAGTACCCGGCCCGCGAGAGCGAATACATGTTGCGGCCGTAGGCGTACATGATGCCCTGCAGAGAGGCGAGCAGGCCGATGAGCGCGAAGAGCGACAGGATGGCGGCCACGCTGCCGGGCAGGAACACCCGGAAGCCCGCGAGCAGCGGCTCGTCACCGTCCCCCGGCGAGACGGTGAGGTCGGCCGATCCGGTGACGGCGGGGTTCAGGAACAGCACGAGCACCGCGAAGAACGCCAGCGTGACGACTCCCCACACGCTCGCCTTCGGGATGTCCTTGGCCGGATTGTGCGCCTCCTCGGCCGCCAGCGGCAGCTCCTCGATGCCGAGGAAGAACCAGATGGCGAACGGCAGCGCGAACAGGATGCCGATGCCGCCGAAAGGCAGGAACGAGGAGTTGCCCTCGGTCGGCGCGATGTCGAGCAGCTTCGAGAAGTCGACGGCGCCGTTGGCGAGCGCGAGCACGGCGAACAGCAGCAGCACCGCCATCGAGATGATCGCCACCACGAGCGCGAACCGGAAGCCCACGGAGGCGCCGAGCGAGTTGAGCCCGACGAAGACGACGTAGAGGATGATCCACCACAGCCACGGGGGCAGTGACAGCCCGAAGAGCTCGGTCACGATCGAGTTCGCGTAGCTCGCCGAGAAGAGCACCACCACCGCCGTGGTGACCACGTACTCGATGGTCTCGGCGAGACCCGTCACGAACCCGCCCCATGGCCCGAGCGCCGCCCGCGAGAAGGAGTAGGCTCCACCGGTGTGCGGCATCGCCGCCGACATCTCGCCGATGGAGAAGATCATCGTGAAGTACATGACGATGACGACGGCCGTCGCGATGAGCAGGCCGCCCCAGCCGCCCACTCCGAGTCCCGGGTTCCAGCCGGAGAAGTCCCCGGAGATCACGGCGGCGATGCCGATTCCCCACAACCCCCAGATGCCGGCCGAGCGGCGGAGCTTGCGCTTGTCGAAGTACTCGGCCCCGGCGGTCTCGTAGGAGACGCCCGACACGGTTCTGGTCTCTTTGGTCATACCCGGCATATTGGCGGTCATTGGACGAATTTGTCTACCTTTGGATATTACGAGCACGTAAATTGAGGCGCTGTTGCGGCATCCGGCTGTGTTCTAATGGTTGGAATTGAACCGAGGAGACATCGTGGCTTCACCGTCTGCACCGCTCACCCTCGACCGCCTGACCGAGCTCGTGGGGGCCGGCGACGTCGACACCGTGATCGTGGCCTTCACCGACATGCAGGGCCGTCTCGTCGGAAAACGCGTCTCGGCGCGGCTGTTCCTCGAGGACGTCGCCGAGCACGGCGCCGAGTGCTGCAACTACCTGCTCGCCGTCGACGTGGAGATGAACACCGTCGCCGGCTACTCCATGTCGAGCTGGGAACACGGCTACGGCGACATGGCGATGATCCCCGACTTCACCACCCTGCGCCTCGCGCCCTGGCTTCCCGGCACGGCGATGGTCACGGCCGATCTGGAGTGGCTCGACGGAGCCCCCGTCGTGGCCTCGCCGCGCCAGATCCTGAAGGCCCAGCTCGAGCGTCTGACGGAGCGGGGCCTCGAGGCCTTCGTCGGCACCGAGCTCGAGTTCATCGTGTTCGAGAACAGCTTCCGCGAGGCCTGGGCGAAGGGCTACCGCGAGCTCACGCCCGCGAGCGACTACAACATCGACTACGCGCTCCTCGCCTCCACCCGCATGGAGCCGCTGCTGCGCGACATCCGCAACGCCATGGACGGCGCCGGCATGTACTGCGAGGGCGTCAAGGGCGAGTGCAACCTCGGTCAGCAGGAGATCGCCTTCCGCTACGCGAGCGCCCTCACCACCTGCGACAACCACTCGATCTACAAGAACGGCGCCAAGGAGATCGCCGATGCGCACGGTAAAAGCCTGACCTTCATGGCCAAGTTCAACGAGCGCGAGGGCAACAGCTGCCACATCCACATCAGCCTGCGCTCCGCCGAGGGAGCGGCGGTCTTCGCCGCCGAGGTCGACCCCGACGAGGGGCCGTCGAAGCACCACGGCATGTCGAAGCTCTTCCGCCACTTCCTCGCCGGCCAGCTGGCCGCGCTGCGCGAACTCACGCTCTTCTCCGCGCCCAACATCAACTCCTACAAGCGCTACGTCGACGGCAGCTTCGCCCCGACCGCGGTGGCCTGGGGCTTCGACAACCGCACCTGCGCGCTGCGCGTGGTGGGCCACGGGCTCGGGATGCGGGTGGAGAACCGGGTGCCCGGCGGCGACGTGAACCAGTACCTCGCGGTCGCTGCGCTCATCGCCGCGGGCCTGCACGGCATCGAGAACGAGCTGGAGCTGGAGGACGCCTTCGTGGGCAACGCCTACGAGGGCGATTCCCCGCGGGTTCCGACGACGCTGCGCGAAGCCGCGGCCCTGTTCGCCGAGTCGGCCATCGCCCGGGAGGCCTTCGGCGACGAGGTGGTCGAGCACTACCTCAACAACGCCCGCATCGAGCTCGCCGCCTACGACGCGGCGGTCACCGACTGGGAGCGGGTGCGCGGCTTTGAGCGCCTCTGAGACGCAGGGCGTGACGACCGGCACGACGGGCGCGGCCGGGGCGAGCGCATCCCGCCGCCCCGTGATCGGCCTCACCACCTATCTCGAGCAGGCGCAGACCGGGGTGTGGGACGTTCCGGCGGCCTTCCTCCCCCACGCGTATTTCTCCGCCGTCACCCGCGCGGGCGGCATCGCCGTGCTGCTGCCCCCGCAGCCGGTCGACGCGGACATCGCCGAGCGCGTGCTCGACGGCCTCGACGGCCTCATCATCACCGGCGGCAAAGACGTGGAGCCCGCCCGCTACGGCGCCGAGCCCCACCCGGAGACCGACGAGCCGCGACCCGATCGCGACGCCTGGGAGGATGCGCTGCTCACCGCTGCGATCGCGCGCGAGCTGCCCTTCCTCGGCATCTGCCGCGGCGCCCAGGTGCTCAACGTGGCCCTCGGCGGCTCGCTGCACCAGCATCTGCCCGACGTGGTGGGAGACCGCCGTTACCAGCCGGGCGGCGGCACCTACGCGAGCGCGCCGGTGGCCGTCGCACCGGGCACGCTCCTCGCCGGGGCCCTCGCCGAGACCCCCGAGCTCGACGTGCCGGTCTACCATCACCAGGCGATCGACCGGGTCGGCGACGGCCTCGTGATCACCGCCCGCACCCCCGACGGCATCGTCGAGGCCGTAGAGCTCACCACGGTGCCGTTCGGCGTGGCGGTGCAGTGGCACCCCGAGGTGGACGCCGGCGACCTGCGGTTGTTCGAGGCCCTGGTCGACGCCGCACGCGCGTCCGCAACCAGGGGCGCACCCGCACGAAGCTCGACCCCGGAGGCCGCCCGATGAGCCTGACACTGATCAACCCCGCCGACGAGACCGTCATCACCGAGATCGACGAGTTCGACGTGCCGCGCACCGACGCCGCCATCGCGCGCGCAGCCGTGGCCCAGAAGCTCTGGGCGCGGCTCGCGCCCGCCGGCCGGGCGGCCGCCCTGCGCCGCTTCGCCGACGTGGTCGACGCCCACGTCGAGGAGCTGGCGCTGCTCGAGGTGCGGAACTCCGGGCATCCGGTCTCACAGGCCCGCTGGGAGGCCGGCCACGTGCGCGACGTGCTCGAGTACTACGCGGCGGCACCCGAACGGCTCTTCGGCAAGCAGATCCCGGTGGCGGGCGGACTCGACCTCACCTTCGCCGAACCGCTCGGCGTCGTGGGCATCATCACGCCGTGGAACTTTCCGATGACCATCGCCTCCTGGGGCTTCGCCCCCGCGCTGGCCGCCGGCAACGCCGTGGTGCTGAAGCCCGCGGAGTGGACGCCGCTCACCTCGCTGCGCCTCGCCGCCCTCGCTCTCGAGGCGGGGCTGCCCGAGGGCCTGTTCACCGTGCTGCCGGGCCGGGGCCCCGTCGTCGGCGAGCGCCTCGTGACGAACCCCACGGTGCGCAAGGTCGTGTTCACCGGTTCGACCGTCACCGGCAAGCGCGTGATGGCCGGCTGCGCCGAGCAGGTCAAGCGCGTCACCCTCGAACTCGGCGGCAAGAGCGCCAACATCGTGTTCGCCGACTCCGACCTCGAGAAGGCCGCCGCCACGGCGCCCTACGGGGTGTTCGAGAACGCGGGTCAGGACTGCTGCGCGCGCAGCCGCATCCTGGTGGAGCGGAGCGTCTACGAGCGCTTCATGGAGCTGCTCGAACCCGCCGTGGCGGGCGTGAAGGTGGGCGACCCGCTCGACGAGGCCACCGAGATGGGCCCGCTCGTGGCGCGCGGGCACTACGAGAAGGTGGCGTCGTACGTTCCGGATGACGCCCCCGTCGCCTTCCGCGGTCAGGCCCCGTCCGGCCCGGGGTTCTGGTTCCCGCCGACCGTGCTCACGCCCGGGCGCACCGACCGCTCGGCCACCGAGGAGATCTTCGGGCCGGTCGTGACGGTGCTGCCCTTCGACGACGAGGCCGATGCCATCGGGCTGGCGAACGCCACCGACTACGGCCTCAGCGGCTCGATCTGGACGCGCGACCTCAGCCGGGCCGTGCGGATGGCGCGGGCCGTCGAGTCGGGCAACCTCTCCGTGAACTCGCACTCCTCGGTTCGCTACAGCACGCCCTTCGGCGGGTTCAAGCAGTCCGGCCTCGGGCGGGAGCTGGGGCCGGATGCTCCGCTCGCCTTCACCGAGACGAAGAACGTCTTCCTCGCGATCGACGAATGACCCGCACCACCGCATCCGGACACCCGAACCACCGGACACCCGAACCACCGACCACCCGTACCGTCCGTGCCACCCGCACCACCCTTGAGGAGAACCATGACCGAGCTGACACCGATCGACCTCACCCGGCGCCTCGCCGGCAAGGTCGCCGTGATCACCGGCGGCGCGAGCGGCATCGGCCTCGCCACCGCGCGCCGCTTCGCCGCCGAGGGAGCCACGGTCGTGATCGGCGACCTCGACCCGGTGTCGGGGCAGGCCGCGGCCGAGCTCGTCGGAGGCCTCTTCGTGGCGGTCGACGTGACCGATCAGGAGCAGGTCGACGCCCTCTTCGACACGGCCGCCGCCACCTATGGCTCGGTCGACGTCGCGTTCAACAACGCCGGCATCTCGCCGCCCGACGACGACTCGATCGAGACCACCGAGCTGCCGGCCTGGGAGCGCGTGCAGGACGTCAATCTGAAATCGGTGTACCTCTGCTGCCGGGCCGCCCTGCGGCACATGGTGAAGCAGGGCCGCGGCTCGATCATCAACACGGCGTCGTTCGTGGCGGTGCTCGGCTCCGCCACCTCGCAGATCTCCTACACCGCCTCGAAGGGCGGGGTGCTGGCGATGAGCCGTGAGCTCGGCGTGCAGTTCGCGCGGCAGGGCATCCGGGTCAACGCTCTGTGCCCGGGCCCGGTGAACACGCCCTTGCTCGAAGAGCTGTTCGCGAAGGACCCGGCTCGCGCAGCCCGCCGGCTCGTGCACATCCCGCTCGGCCGCTTCGCCGACCCCAGCGAGATCGCCGCCTCCGTGGCTTTCCTCGCGAGCGACGACTCCTCGTTCATCACCGGGTCGACCTTCCTCGTCGACGGCGGCATCAGCTCGGCGTACGTCACTCCCGAGTGAGCGGTGCGCCGCGTGCGAGAATCCGTGTGATGAGCATCCCCTCCGATCTCCCCCCGGCGCTGCCCGCCGCCCTGCTGCTGCGCACGGTGCGCGCCGGCAACGCCTTCGAGGAGTGCGTGGAGAAGCTGCTGCAGACCATCCGGCTGGGCGTCGTGCCCCCGGGCGACCGCCTGCCACCCGAGCGCGACCTCGCCGCACTCATGGGCGTGAGCCGCGACACCCTGCGCGAGGCGATCGCCTCGCTCGCCGAGGCCGGCTACCTGCAGTCCCGGCGCGGGCGCTACGGCGGCACCTTCGTGAGCGACCCGGTGCCCACCCGGCAGCCCCGCGGCGGATCTCCGGATGCCCCTCCCGGGCTCGAGCTCGACGCGGCGGCCCTCGACGACGTGCTGAGGCTCCGGGAGATCCTCGAGCCGGGCGCGGCACGGCTCGCCGCCGGCCGGAGCCTGAGCGCGGCCGAGCGCGAGTCGCTCTGGCAGGCGCTCCGGGAGACAGCGGCGGCCGGAGCCTCGGACTACCGGCGTCTCGACTCGCGCCTGCACCTCGTGATCGCCGAGCTCGCGGGGTCGCCCTCGCTGCTGCCGATCGTGGCCGAGAACCGGATGCGCGTGAACGCGCTGCTCGACGCCATCCCCCTGCTGGACCGCAACATCGCGCACTCGAACCAGCAGCACGAGAGCCTGGTGGGGGCCATCCTCACCGGCAACGGCGACGACGCGGCCCGCGTGATGAGCGAGCACCTCGCCGGGTCGGCGGCGCTGCTGCGGGGCTTCCTGTCCTGAGCTGCGAAGCCGGATGCGCGGCCCGCCTGCGCGCGCTGTCGCAGCATCCGATCGCGGCCGGGCCCTAGGATCGCAGCATGCATGACGATGCCATGGGCCGCACCCCGATCGAACCGCAGAGCGTCGACGCCCCTCTCTCCACGGCCGCCGTGTTCCTGGTGGCGACGATCGGGCCGGGCCAAGATGCCGCCGACCGGGCCCGCGAGGTCGTCTCCGACATCGGCGGGCTGGTTCGCGCGGTCGGCTTCCGCGATCTCAACGGCCACCTCTCCTGCAACGTCGGCATCGGCGCCGCGGCCTGGGACCGCTTCGGGCAGGAGTCGCGCCCCGCCCAGCTGCGCGAGTTCTTCGAGGTTCGCGGGCCCGTCCACACCGCCGTGTCGACGCCCGGCGACCTGCTCTTCCACATCCGCGCGGAGCGGGCCGACCAGTGCTTCGAGCTCGAGCGCCTGCTGCTCGCCAAGCTCGGCGACGCCGTCGCCGTGGTCGACGAGGTGCACGGCTTCCGCTACTTCGACTCCCGCGACCTGCTCGGCTTCGTCGACGGGACCGAGAACCCGACCGGGGCCTCGATGGCCCGCTCGGCGCTCGTGGGCGAGGAGGACGCCGCCTTCTCGGGAGGAAGCTACGTCGTGGTGCAGAAGTACCTGCACGACCTCGGCGCCTGGGCGACGCTCAGCACGGAGCAGCAGGAGGCGATCATCGGCCGCACCAAGGCCGACAACGTGGAGCTCGACGAGCGACCGGGCGAGCGCAAGTCGCACAAGTCGCTCAACACCATCACCGACGCCGACGGGAGGGAGCACGACATCCTGCGCGACAACATGCCGTTCGGCCGCCCCGGCCAGGGCGAGTTCGGCACCTACTTCATCGGCTACGCCCGCGAGCTGTGGGTGATCGAGGAGATGCTGCGGCACATGTTCGTGGGCGTGCCCGTCGGCTCCTACGACCGCATCCTCGACTTCTCCACGGCGGTGACCGGCACCACCTTCTTCGTGCCCTCGAACGACGTGCTGGAGGCGCTCGCGCCCTGATCCTTCAGGCTCGGAAGGCGTGGCCGCGGTGGGTGGCGGGCAAGTGAGCCGTGCCCTCGGGGAAGAGCTTCTGGCGCAGGGTGGTGCCGGGCGCCGACGGCGCGGGGGCCGGCGCCGCGAGGCCGCGTTCCCGGAGCACCGGCAGCAGGAGCTCGATGAGGTCGTCGTAGGTGCCGGGGGTGAGGTGCGGCTGGATGAGATAGCCGTCGACCCCGGTCTCGGCAACGAACTGCTCGATCTGGTCGGCCACCTCCCCCGGGTCGCCCACGAAGACGCTGCCGTTGATGCCGGTGCGCCGGAAGTTCTCGAGGATGTCGCGCACGAGCGGCGCGGGCTTGCCGTCCTTGCCGAGGTAGCGTTCGAGGTTCGATTGCCCCATCTCGGTGGTCGTCTGCTCGATCGGCCGGTCGGGGTCGAGGGCGAGCAGGTCGATGCCGGTGTTGCCGGCGTAGATGGCGGCGGCGCCCTCGGGGCTCGACATGGCCAGCATCTCGGCGTGCTTGGCCCAGGCCTCCTCGCTGGTCGGGGCCGTGATGAACAGCGCGCCCACGAGCACCTTGATCGAGTCGGCCGGGCGGCCGGCCGCGACGGCCGCGGCCCGGATTCCGGCGACGTTCGCCGCCACGGTGGCGGGCTCTCCCCCGCCGACGAAGACGGCTTCGGCGTTGCGGCCCGCGAACTCCCGCCCACGGCCCGAGGCGCCCGCCTGCACGAGCAGCGGCGTGCGCTGCGGCGACGGCGGCAGGTTCAGGATGCCGTCGGTGCGGAAGTAGGGGCCCTCGTGGTGCACCAGATGCACCTTCGCCGGGTCGGCGTACACCCCCGCCTGCTTGTCGAGCACGAGCGAGCCGTCCTCCCAGGATCCCTCCCAGAGCGTGAGGCTCACGTCGACGTAGTCGTCGGCCATGTCGTAGCGCTTGTCGTGCGCGATGAGCTCCTTGCCCATCAATGCGGCGGCGGTCGCGCCCGAGGAGCCGGTCACGATGTTCCAGCCGATGCGCCCCTCGGTGAAGTGGTCGAGGGTCGCGAAGCGGCGGGCGTTGGCGGCCGGCGGCTCGACGGTGGTCGAGGTTGTGAGGATGAACCCGAGGTTCTCGGTGACCGCGGCGAGCGCCGACACCAGCGGCATCGGGTCGCCGTGCGGGATGCCGCGTCCTTCGCGCACCGAGGCGTCGAGAAGCTCGCCGTCGAGCGCGGGGAAGCCGTAGCTGTCGGCGAGGAACAGGAAGTCGAGTCCGGCCTCGTCGAAGCGCTTCGCCAGCCGGGTCCAGTGGCTCAGCTTGGTGAAGTTCGCCGATTCGTCTTCCGGATGCTGCCACGCGGCTCCGACGGTGCCGTTCGGTCCGATGTACTGGAAGATTCCGAGGATCAAGGGTGTCATGTTGATATTTATCTCATAAATATTTTTCGTGCGCGTTACGGTGGGTTACGAACACATGAAGGGAGGCGGCCCGATGGCAGCTCTCGACCCCGATGCCCCGGGCGCGCGCTCGACCGCGCCGCTCGACGAGGAGGCCGTCACCATGGGGGCGCGCATCCGGAGCCTGCGCGGCGAGCGCGGCCTGACTCTCGTGCAGCTCGCCGCCCTCGCCGGCATGTCGCAGCCCTTCCTGAGTCTCGTCGAGCGCGGCCACGCCCGGCTGAGCCTCGCCTCGATGGCCAAGCTCTCGGCGGCCCTGGGTGTGCGCTCGGGATCGTTGCTCGCCGAGCCTCCCGCCGACCGCCGCACGGGCGAGGGCGTCGACGTGGTGCACGCGCGCGCCGAGCGCCGGCTCCCTCCCTCGCTCGACCGAGCGGTCTGGCAGCTCGCCCAGCTGCCCGGTGGCCTGTTCGGCACCGAGATGGTGGGCACCGAGCGCGAGTTCTCGGAGTTCGCGGAGCACGCCGAAGACGAATTCCTCTACCTGCTCGACGGCGGCCTCGAGGTGGGGCTCACCGACGGCACGGTGCACACCCTGCACCCCGGGGACAGCCTCGCGATCGCGGCCGGCGCCGCCCATGGCTGGCGAGCGACCGGAGCGGAGGGCTACCGCGTGATCACCGTCACCTCGGGCGTCCACTCCCACTGAGGGGGCGTCATAGCAAGTCCTTGGGTTTCGCCAAGGCCGCTCCCGAAACGGGCGCATAGCGTCCTTCCTGTGACGACAACGACTCCCACCTCCCCGCTCCCCCTGGCCGCGAGCCGTAGCCGGCTGCGCACCTGGCGCTGGCAGCCCTGGCACACCGGCCTCAGCATCCTGGCGGCCGCGAGCGCCGTGCTCACCCTGTGGGGGCTGCAGCTCGGCCAGCGCTCGGAGTACTACGCCTCCATCGCCCTGTCGATGAGCGAGAGCTGGTCGAACTTCCTCTTCGGCGCGGTCGACCCGGCCGGCACCGTCTCGCTCGACAAGATCCCCGGTTCGTTCTGGGTGCCCGCCGCGTTCGTGCGGCTGTTCGGCTTCTCGACCTGGTCGGTGGATGCGCCCAATGCCATCGCCACAGTCGTCGCCGTCGTTCTCGTGGCCGTCACCGCGAAGCGCCTGCTCGGCCCCACCGCGGGGCTCATCGCCGGCGCCGTGACGGCGACCACGCCCATCCTGGTGGCCGTCGCGCGCTCCAACCAGCCGGAGTCGTTCTTCGTGCTCGCGCTCGCCCTCGTGGCCTGGGCCGCGGCGAAGGCGGTGCAGCGGGGGTCGTTCCGCTGGCTGATGATCACGGGCGGCTTCGTGGCGCTCGCCTTCCAGACCTACATGCTCGAGGCCTGGGCGGTGTGGCCCGCGCTCGCCCTGGCCTACCTCTTCGTGCCGAAGCCGTTCTGGAAGAAGCTGCGCGAGGTCGTGATCGCGGGCGTGACGAGCCTCGCGCTCTCGCTCGTGTGGATCCTGGTGGTGTTCCTGACTCCGGCGAGCGCGCGACCCTACGTGGGCGGCACCTACGGCAACAACCCCTTCGAGATGGTGTTCGGCTACAACGGGCTCGGCCGCTTCTCGGCCACCTCCGACTCCACGGCCTACCGCTCCTTCACTCCCCCGTTCTCGGGTTCGCCGGGGCTCTTCCGGCTCTTCGACACGCAACTGGCCGGGCAGGTGGCCTGGATGCTGCCCGTGGCGGTGCTCGCGATCGTGGTGCTGTTCGTGCTGAAGTTCAACCGGGCCGTCACCGTCTTCCTCGGCGCCTGGTTCGCGACGCTCGTGGCGATGTTCTCGGTGGTCGCCGGGATGCACCAGTTCTACACCGCGGCCCTCGCCGTGCCGGTGGGCCTGCTGGTGGGGCTCGCCGTCGCCCGAGCGCTCACGAAGCGCGTGCTGTGGGCCCAGCTCGCGCTCGTCGGGGCGGCCTCGGTGGCGGCGCTCGGCATCGCATTCCTGTACCCCTCGTACCTGCTCTGGGTGGCGGTGGTGCAGGTGGTGCTCGCCGTGCTGGTGTGCGCACTGCTCGTGCTCAGCCGGCCCGCCGGCCCGCTGCGCCGCTTCGGCGGCAGCTGGTGGGTGTCGGTGCTCCTCGGGGCGTCGCTCGTGCTGACGCCGGCCGCCTGGTCGCTCGACGCCATGAACCACCCGAGCTCCATCAATCCGGTGGCCGGCGACGGCACCGCGGCGATGTCGTTCGGCGGCGGCAGCGGGTTCGGCGGGGCCGGCCGCCCGGGGAGTTCGTCGGCCGGTGTGTTCGGGCAGGGCGGCACGCCGCCGCAGGGTGCGGCACCCGGGGGCGGCGGAGCGCCGGCGGGAACCGGGACGGCCGCGCGCGACGGCGGCGCTCGCACCGACGGCGGTGCGCCGGGAGGATTCGGCGGGGCGTCCTTCGGCGGCGCGGGCGGCGCATCCGGTGTCGACGAGGCTCTCCTCAGCTACCTGCAGGCGAACCGCGGCACCGCGAGCTACCTGCTCGCCACCTTCGGCGCCCAGGCGGCGGCCTCGTACATCACGGCGACGGACGGCGACTCGGTGCTGCCCATCGGCGGCTTCGACGGCAGCGATCCGGTGCCGACGCTCGCCGCGTTCCAGCAGCTCGTCTCCTCGGGCCAGCTCAGGTTCGTGCTGGTGAGCGGCAGCGGCGGGGGCAACGGCTTCGGCGGCGGCGGCGCGACGGCGTCCACGGGCTCGGCGTCGGAGATCCGCTCCTGGGTCACGGCCACCTGCACCGCGGTCACCGACTCCTCGGTGAGCAGCACCGGCCTGTACTCCTGCACGCCCTGAGCGCGCCGCTCTTGCCGTTCGGCGCGGGAGCGGGTCGACTGGGAGCATGAGCCCCACGACGCCCGACCCCCGCCGCGCTGAGAGCGTCACCGGCTTCGACCCCGCGTTCCTCCCCGGTGCGCCGTGCTCGGTGCCGGAGCCCGATGCCGCGCGCCGCATCCGTTCGCTCGACTACACCCACTTCACGGTGCTGCTCGACGCGGAGCGCAAACTCGCTGCCGTCACCGCCGTGAACATCGACGGGAGCGCCCTGCTCGACCTCGGGCGCGGCGACGACTGGCACCTCGACGAGCGGGTGCCCGCCGCAGAGCAGACGGGCCCCGAGGTCTACGCCCGCAACGCCCTCGACCGCGGCCACCTGGTGCGTCGCCGCGACCCGGTGTGGGGGCCGGATGCGGTGGCCGCCCGGGCGAACACCGACACCTTCGCCTACACCAACGCCGCGCCGCAGGCCGCCGAGTTCAACCAGTCGAAGGAGCTCTGGAACGGCGTCGAGGACCACGTGCTCGCCTATGCCGAGTCGAACGGCCTGCGGTTGAGCGTGTTCACGGGGCCCGTGTTCGACGAGACCGACCGGCTCTACCGCGGCACGCGCATCCCCACCCGGTTCTTCAAGGTGGCGGCCTGGGCCGACACCGGCCGGGGGCGGCTGGCCACGGCCGGTTTCCTGCTCGACCAGTCGCCACAGCTCGGCGGCATCGACCTCTCGACGGTGCAGCCGGAGCAGCCGGCAGTGGATGCGGTGCCGCCGCTCGGTCCGTTCCGCACCTTCCAGGTGCCGGTCGCCGACATCGAGCACCTGACGGGCCTCGCGATGCCGCAGCTCGTCGCCGCCGACGTCTACCTCGCGCCGCTCGCGGCCGCAGGTCGACGCTGGGTCGAGCTCAGCTCGCCGGGGCAGATCCGGCTCTGAGCGCGGGTGCACTCGGGGCCATCCGTTCCATCGCAGGCCTGCGACCGCAGACCGCCCGCTCGCGTCACGCCGGCCCGGCCGCCCTCGACGCTCGCAGGACGACCCAGATCACGCCGCCCACGAAGGCCACGATCGTTCCCCCGTAGGCGAGCGGAACGCTGAGCCCGACGGTGCTGCAGATCGCCGCCACGGCGAACGCGATCCCCGCGGGCAGCACCCCGGCGAGGTGCCCGCGACGCCAGGCGGCATCGCTCCGCATCATGGCCGGGAATCGCACACCGAAGACGTGGTTCCGGCGCAGCACGCCCTGGCCCGCCGCGACACAGGCGATGAGGAGCACGAGGAGGAGCCCTGTGAACACCCAGCCGAGCAGCGCGAGGGGGAACGTGCTCCCGGAGTTCATCCGGTCACCCCGCCGCTGACGCTGTGGCCGCCGTGATCTCGCCGCTGGACCATCATGCTTCCCTTCGTCGGGACGACACCTCAGCTGGGGTCATCCTGAGAGTACCGGGAAGCGGCCTCCGGCGGCTGACCGGCCGCCGTGACCTTCGCGGCGCCGGTCTGCCCCGCAAGGGTCAGTGGCGACGACGACGCAGCCGCGTCGAGACGATGAGGAACGCACCGAGGAGCAGGGCCGCCGCTGTGCTGATCGCGAGCGTCGGGGCCACGGTCGCGCCCGTCGCAGCGAGTGCGCGCCCCGGCACCGGCACGGAGCCGGTCGCCGCCGGCGTCACGGCCGGAGCGGTCGGCGTCGGGGTCACCGGCGGCGCCACCGCCGCCACGGTGAAGGCGTACCTGACGGCGACCGGCCCGGCTCCGGTGCCCGAGACCGTCAGGGTGAGCGTGTGCGGACCGACCGTTGCGTCGGCCGGGATGACCACGGTGACGTCGAGCACGCCGGAGGCCGGGATGATCACGGTCGTGAGCGGCGGAACCGCGCCGTCGAGCTGGATGGTGACGACCGAACCGGCGGGAAGCCCCGTCGCACCGAGCGTCACGTGGTCACCGGGCAGCACCGTCTGGCCGTCGATCGACGACCCGACGGGGGTGCCCGAGGTGGGAGTGAACAGGAACGGCGTCGCGGCGACCGGAGAGGCCGCCGGGCCCGTCCCCGCACCGTTCGTCGCAGAGACCCGGAACTCGTACGGCGTGCCGTTCGCCAGTCCCGTCACGGTCGTCGGGGCCACGGCGGCGGAAGTCCACGTCGTCCATGCCCCCGCCCCCGCACGGTATTCCAGCGTGTACCCGGTCAGAGCGCTTCCTCCGTCGTCGCCCGGCGCGCCCCAGGTCACGACGGCACTCCCGTCACCCGGGGTCACGCTCACCGCTGTCGGAACGGTCGGCACCGTCACCGGGGTCGCCGTCGCCGGAACGGTCGCCGGACCGGTTCCCACGGCGTTGAGGGCCGACACCCGGAACTCGTAACTCAGCCCGTTGGTCAACCCCGTCACCGTCACCGGCGTCACCGCGGAAGACGGCCATGTCGTCCATGCACCGGCACCGGTGCGATACTCCAGCGAATATCCCGTCACGGCGCTGCCCCCGTCGTCGCCCGGCACATTCCACGCCACGACCGCGGACCCGTCGGCCGGGGTGACCGTCACGGAGGTCGGTGCCCCGGGCACCGTCACGGGGGTCGCCGTCACCGGAACACTGACGCCACCGGTCCCCGCGGCGTTCACCGCAGCCACCCGGAACTCATACGGCGTTCCGTTGTCCAGCCCTGTCACCGCCGTCGGCGAGACCGCCGCTGACGGCCACGTCGTCCACGCGCCGGCACCGGTCCGGTACTCCAGGGTGTAGCCCGTCACCGCGGTTCCGCCGTCATCGCCCGGCGCACCCCAGGTCACGAGTGCGGACTCGTCGCCCGGGGTGACCGACACCGAGGTCGGTGCGCCCGGCACGGTCACCGGAGTCACCGCCGCCGGAAGGCTCGCAGCGCCGGTTCCTGCCGGGTTGACCGCAGACACCCGGAATTCATACGCGGTGCCGTTGCTCAGTCCGGCGATCTGGAGGGTGGTGGTGCTCGGGCCTGGGGAGGCCACGGTCGTGAAGGCGCCGCCGCTCACGCTCTGCTCGAGGGTGTATCCGCTAACCGCAGAGAAGCCGTCGGAGGCCGACGGAGTCCAGGAGAGGTTCGCGACACCGTCCCCGGCAGTACCCGTCAGGATCGGTGCTCCCGGCGTCGTGTAGGGAATCACCGGGGTCGAGGGCACCGAGGCGCCGCCGTCCCCCGACGCGTTCGTCGCGGTGACGGTGAAGGTGTAGGCCGTCCCGGGCACCAGGCCGGTGATGGTCGCCGGGGCGGTGGCCGCAGACGTCGTCGAGACGATCGCGCCGCCGGCCCAGGCCGTCACCGTGTAGCCGGTGATCGGATCGTCCCCGGGATCCGCCGGTGCCGCCCAGGAGACATCGGCAGAGCTGCTGCCCGCGACGGCGGTGACGCCGGTCGGCGCATCCGGAGCCTTCCGCGCCCGGGTGACGACGGTCGAGACGAGGTCTGAGACCCCGAGCGAGTTCGTGGCGTGCACGGTGAAGGTGTAGCTGCCGATCGTCGTGGGAGTGCCCGCGAGCACCCCGTCGCTCGACAGTGTCAGGCCCGGCGGCAGCGTGCTCTGGTCGACCGAGGTCGTGGCCGGGCTTCCGCCTCCGTCGACCACGTAGTCGAACGAGTAGGGATGCTCGACGGGCGCATCCGTCCCCGGCACGCCCGAGATCGTCGGCTTCTGCAGCACGTACTCACGGAACAGCAAGGCCAAGTCGCCGCCGAACGGGTTGGAGTACTGGCCGTCGCCGGACGAGAAGAGAACAGAAGCACCGGGCAGAGCACTGTTGTTCGTTCCGAAGAACGTGCCGGCGGCGATCACCACTATTGCGTAGGTGGTGCCGGCCTGCAGGCTCACGGCACCGGTGACCGGGAAGGATGCCCAACCCCTCACGTTCGGATCGAGCTGCTGAACGCTCGTGCCCAGGATGGTGCCCGTGGGTGAACCAGAGGAATCGACGGATTGGATGGAGAGCGAGTAGCTCCGAACCCCAGCAGGGTAGTCTCCGTCCAGATGGAGGTCGATCGTGCCCACCGGCCCCGAGATGCTCGCGGTGAAGGTCTGCGCGATCACCTGGGCTGAGGCGGACGACAGGATCTCCACCGTGTTCGACTGGTCGAGCGTGCCCGTGCCGACCGAGACCTGCGCGACGGCGCCGCCGGTTCCGGCCGCGAACACGAACACCGCGACGAGGAGGACAGCGAGCGAGGCCGCGGCGGCCCTCACCGGCTGAAGACGCCGACGTGGCGCGAGCGAGGACGAGAACGGAGATGACACGTGGCCTCCAGATGACCCGTGCTGACTCGCACGACAGAGAAGCCCCCTGCATGCAAGCCCCGTGCGAACTCTATGCCGTCGATCGGCTTATCTCGCAATCGGTCCCGGAAACGAGAATGAGCCGCGGGATTCCGCGGCTCATTCTCTTCTTCGGTGGACCCGAGGGGATTCGAACCCCTGACCCCCTGCATGCCATGCAGGTGCGCTACCAGCTGCGCCACGGGCCCAGGTGTGTGATTTCTCACCTGGCGTTCTTTCCGATCTCCCGGAAACAACTTGTCTAGATTACTACATGCCGGAGGGTGTTGCGAACCACTCAGGCATCCGCCCCCGACACCACGAGGGGCACGACCGGGCAGTCCTTCCAGAGCCGCTCCAGGGAGTAGTACATGCGCTCCTCCTCGTGGAAGACGTGCACCACGAGGTCGTTGAAGTCGAGCAGCACCCAGCGGCCCTCGGAGAAGCCCTCGCGGCGCACGGCCTTCACGCCGGCCTCGGCCAGGCGGTCCTGGATCTCCTCGGCGATGGCGATCACGTTGCGCTCGTTGCGCCCGGAGGCGAGCAGGAAGATGTCGGCGAGAGGCAGCGGGCCCGACACGTCGAGAGCCACGAGGTTCTCGGCCTGCTTGGCGTCGGCCGCCTCAGCGGCGAGCTGAGCGAGGTGGATGGATTCGGTGGAAGCAGTCACGAAGACTTTCTCTGGATCAGAAGACGTGGAAGACGAAGACGGCGAGCAGGAGGCTCACGACGCCCACGGCCAGGACGCCCGCCGTGATGGCGAGCACGACGGGCGCGTTGGCACGCGCCCGCTTCGGAGGGGCGATGAGCGAGGTCGACGAGGTGTTCGTGCTGATGGCACGGCTCGCGCTGACCGGAGCCACATCGGAGCCCGTGTCGACCTCGGAGTGCTCGAGGAACGAGTCGAGCTCGGTCGATTCGAGACCGGATGCCGGCGCGCCCATCGAGCCGAAGCTCGCCGGGAGGTCGATCGACCCGGTGATGATGACCTCGCCGGTCTCGTCGAGCGCGGTGCCGACGTCGCCGGAGCCCGGCACGTTCGGGAGCACGAGAGCGCTCGTGGTGGAGATCGAGTTGGCGGCCGCGGTGTTGCGCAGCGACAGCAGGTCGTCGAACGACGAGGGAAGCTCGTCGCTGGAGAGCTGGCGGCTGCGCTCGGTGGGGCTCTGGAACAGCGGCGCGAGCGTCGGGCTCGCAGCAGCAGCCTCGCGCGCTTCGGCGTCGGCGTGGGCGGCGGCCTCGGCGGTGGGGTCGACGGTCGCGGCGGTCGGGAGGTCGATCACCATCTCCTCGACGACGGTGGGCTCCGAGGTCTCGGCGACGGTCAGGATCTCGATGTGCTCGACGACGTCGTCGTCGCCCTCATCGGCGACCTCGGCGTCGGCAGCGGCCTGAGCGGCGGGGCTGAGCGGCTCGGAGAGCGGCACGACCTCGATGACGGGCTGCACCCGGGTGGCCGGCTCGACGTCGTCGACGGCGTCGTCGTCGGAGGTGACGATCTCGGGGATGATCGTGTCTTCCACGATCTCGTCGTGCTCGGCAGCTGCACCCGCGGCCGCAACGGGCGCACCCGCGTCTGCGGGACCCTGCTGGCGCATCGCGCGTCGCGAAGGGGTGGAAGCATCCGCGGCAGGCTCTGCACCGGCGGCGGCGGCCTCAGCGGCGTCGCGTTCGGCTTGCGCCTTGCGTGCGGCCTCGGCCTCCTCGGCGGCCTTGGCGTCGGCCTCGCGTTCCTTGCGCGGCTTCTGACGCTCCATTTCGCGTAGCTGACGCCTGGTCAGCGGCGGCTCTCCCTGGGACGAACTCATTCAACACTCCGATATAGATGGTGCTTGGTGATGTACTGAACGACACCGTCGGGTACCAAGTACCACACCGGAAAACCCCGGCCAACCCGGCCGCGACAGTCAGTGGACGATATCGCAAGCGCCGGAACTTCCAAATAGCTTACGTCCTGGCGCGGTAAAGACGAAATGGCGAGGGTGTGACCCGGCCGGGAGACAGCGACGAAATGCGCCAGATCCCAGAGTTCGTCGACGTCTTTCCAGTTGAGGATCTGCGTGATCGCGTCGGCCCCCGAGATGAAGAACAGGTCGGCGTCCGGATGCGCGGCGTGCAGATCGCGCAAGGTGTCGATCGTGTAGGTGACGCCGCCGCGATCGATGTCGACGCGGCTCACGGTGAAGCGCGGATTCGAGGCGGTGGCGATCACGGTCATCAGGTAGCGGTGCTCCGCCGAGGTCACCGGCTGCTTGTGCCACGGTCGCCCGGTGGGCACGAAGACCACTTCGTCGAGGTCGAAGGACGTGGCGGCCTCACTGGCCGCCACGAGGTGGCCGTGGTGCACCGGGTCGAAGGTTCCGCCCATCACCCCGATGCGCTGTCGCCGCGCTTCCCCCGTCCGCGCGGTATCGATCGTCATACGACGTCTAGTGATCCGCGCCCGTGCGGTCGGCGTGCCCGTGCACATCGTGCGTCTGGGCGAACTGGGCGGACTTCTGCGGGTGGCGGTTCGCCACATCCCGGTAGCTCCACACCACGAGCGCGAGCGCGAGGAAGACCACGGCGGCGATGAGGCCGAACACGATCGGGGGGAACGGCAGCGTGACGCGCTCGTCGACACCGATAGCCAGCACACTCACCAGAGCAGACATTGATTCTCCCGATCGTTCCGTACCGCCCCCTGTTTCGGGGCGAGCCCTCCTACGATACCGCTAACTGCGGAATTGCCCCGAACCGCGCACGCGCCATTTCGTGCTCGTGAGCTCCGGCAGCCCCATCGGGCCGCGGGCGTGCAGCTTCTGGGTGGAGATGCCCACCTCGGCGCCGAAGCCGAACTCGCCGCCGTCGGTGAACCGCGTCGAGGCGTTCACCATCACCACGGCCGAGTCGACCTCGTTGAGGAAACGCTCCGCGTTGCCCAGATCGTTGGTGATGATCGACTCCGTGTGGTGGGTCGAATACCGGCGGATGTGCTCCATCGCCTCGTCGAGATCGCGCACCACGCGCACCGCGAGGTCGAGGCTCATGTATTCGGTGCGCCAGTCGTCCTCGGTGGCCGGCACGGCATCCGGGAACAGGGCGCGGGTCGCCTCGTCGGCATGGAGGGTGACCCCGGATGCGGTGAGCCGCCCCAGCACCGGCCCCAGCAGGCGCTCTGCCGCGTCTTCGTGCACGAGAAGCGTCTCGAGGGCGTTGCACACGCTCGGCCGCTGCACCTTGGCGTTGTGAACGATGTCGACGGCCCACTGCTCGTCGGCGCTCGCGTCGAGGAAGACGTGCACCACTCCGGCCCCGGTCTCGATCACGGGCACCTTCGACTCGGTGACGACCGTCTCGATCAGCTGGGCACTGCCGCGCGGGATGAGCACGTCGACCGCACCCCGGGCGCGCATGAGCTGCCGGGCGCCGTCCCGGCCGAACTCGTCGATGGTCTGAACGGAGGCGCCGGGCAGGCCCACCGACTCCAGCGCGCCCTGGATGAGCCCCACGAGCACGCGGTTGGTGTTCTCAGCCGCCGAACCGCCCCGGAGCACGACGGCGTTGCCGCTCTTGACGGCGAGCGCGGTGATGTCGACCGTCACGTTGGGGCGGGCCTCGTAGATGACGCCGACCACACCGAACGGCACCCGCACCTGGTCGATGCGCACCCCGTTCGGCAGGCTGCGGCCCTGCACGGTCTCGCCCACCGGATCGACCAGGGCGACCACCTCGCGCACGGCGGCGGCGAGGGAGGCCAAGCGCGGCGCATCCAGTCGCAGGCGATCCTGCAGGGCGCCGGAGAGGCCGTTCTCGCGACCGTTCGCGAGGTCGAGGTCGTTGGCCGGAACCACGGAGGCCTCCGCCGTCTCGATGGCGGCGGCGATGGCCTCGAGAGCGCGGTTCTTCTGCTCGGTGCGGGCGGTGGCGAGCACGATGGACGCGGCTCGTGCGGCGGCGAGCTTGCCGTCGAAGGCCGAGACGGCGGTGGGCTCGAGAACGGTAACCTCAGGCATGCGCAAAGTCTACGCGCCCGGAGCGCCGCGACGTCGGGGGGCACCGTGCTCCTGATCGTCGTGCTGAGCCTCGTGTCGAGCCTGTTCTACGGCACCTCCGACTTCCTCGGCGCGGTGGCGGCCCGACGCCTCTCCGTGCTGCCGGCCACCCTCGTGACCTACGCGCTCGGCTCCGTCGTCATCGCTCTGGCCTTGCTGCCCGGAGGCTGGTCGTGGAGCGCCGATGCCGGCGTGTCCGGCGTTCTCGCCGGGCTCTTCGCGATCGTGGGCTTCATCACCTTCTATGCCGCGCTCGCGATCGGCCCGATGAGTCTGCTCTCCCCCGTCATCGCGCTCATCCAGGCGCTCGTGCCGGTGACGGCGGCGCTGGTGACCGGGCAGGGGCTCAGCCCGCTCGGCTGGAGCGCGGTCGGCCTGGCCGTCGTGGCCACCCTGCTGATCTCCCGCCAGCACACGGATGCGCCGGGGCGGGTCACGCTCCCGGGCGCGGTCCTCGCCGTGGTGTCGGGCGTCACGCTCGGTGCCTCGGTGGTGGCGCTCGACTCCTCGCCGCAGGAGTCCGGCCTGCTGCCGGCGTTCCTCGAGATGGCCGTCGGGCTCGTCGTCCTGAGCTGCCTGATCGGAGTGCTGCGCCTGGCGCGCCGGGAGATCCCGTGGCTCTCCGGCGAGGCTGGGACCGCAACGGACGGGCCGGAGGCGGCCGCCGGCACCGCCGAGGCCACCGCCGAACCGCGAGCTCCGCGAGCAGCCTGGGCCGCCGCGGCCGGTGCCGGCCTTCTGCTCGGCGCGGCGAACGCACTCCTGATGCTGGCGCTCCACGCGGGCAACCTGGCCGTGGTGTCCGTGCTCTCGAGCCTCTACCCGCTGGCCACGGTCATCCTGGCCGCCGTGGTCTTGCGCGAACGCGTGGCGCGCATCCAGGTGGCGGGCATCGCGCTCGCCCTCGTGGCGGCGGTGCTGCTCAGCCTCTCCTAGCCCGGCGGCAGCTCCGCGCACGCACGCTAGAGGGCGGCGGGCTCGAACCAGGTGCCGAGCTCGGCGCCGGAGAGGGCCGCAGCGACGTTCGCCGTGGAGGTGACGAGCACCGCCGTGCCGGCGGCGGCGGCGAGACGCGCCGCCGAGACCTTCGTGGCCGCGCCCCCGGTGCCGACGCCGGCCGAGCCGATGTCGCCGAAGGTGACGCCCGCGAGGTCGTCGCCGAGCGGCACCTCGGTGATCTTGACCGCGCCGGGCTCCTGCGGAGGGCGCGTGTAGAGGGCGTCGACGTCGGAGAGCAGGATGAGCGCATCCGCCCCCACGAGCTGCGACACCATCGCGGCGAGCCGGTCGTTGTCGCCGAAGCGGATCTCGTGCGTCGCGACCGTGTCGTTCTCGTTGACGATGGGCAGGATGCGCAGGCCGAGCAGCCGGTCCATGGCGCGCTGCGCGTTCGAGGTGTGCGTGGGGTTCTCGAGGTCGCCCGCGGTGAGCAGCACCTGGCCGGCCACGATGCCGTAGCGGCGCAGGCTGTCCTGGTAGCGGAAGATGAGAACGTTCTGGCCCACCGCCGCCGCAGCCTGCTGCGTGGCAAGGTCGTTCGGCCGCGCGTCGAGCTTCAGGTAGGGCATGCCGGTGGCGATGGCGCCCGAAGACACCAGGATGACCTCGGTGCCCCGCGCGTGAGCGGTGGCCAGGGCGTCGACGAGCGGCTCGATCTGGCCGGCATTGGCGCCGCTGATCGACGAGGATCCGACCTTCACCACGACGCGCTGAGCACCGGGGATGCCGGCGCGCGACAGGATGCGCGGGCGGGTCACGACTCGTCGTCCTCGTTCTTCCAGAGACCTGCTTCCTTCTCGCGCACCAGTTCGGCGCGCGCCTCGGCCTTGGCGTCCATGAGGTCGAAGTAGTCTTCGCGGCGCTGGTTGCTGGTGCGACGACGCGGGCCTTCCAGGCGCGGGTCGGAGCCGCGCGGGCTCGTCACGAGTTCCGCGGTCGAGGTGAGCGTGGGCTCCCAGTCGAACACGACGCCGTTGCCGCGGCCGATGACCACGGCCGAGCCGGAGACGGCGCCGGCCTTGAACAGCTGGTCTTCGACGCCGAGCTTCGCGAGCCGGTCGGCGAGGAAGCCGACGGCCTCGTCGTTGGCGAAATCGGTCTGCTGCACCCACTTCTCGGGCTTGGCGCCGATGATGCGGTAGACGTTGCCGTGCGTGCCGCCCTCGACCTTGATGACGAAGCCCGACTCGTCGACCGCACGGGGCCGGAGCACGATGCGCGCCGCGGCCGGCTGCTCTGCGGCCTTCTTGCGTTCGGCTTCGACGAGGTCGGCGAGAGCGAACGACAGCTGGCGCAGACCCTCGTGGCTCGCGGTCGAGATCTCGAACACGCGGTAGCCGCGGGCCTCGAGCTCGGGCTTCACGAACTCGGCGAGCTCGCGGGCCTCGGGCACGTCGATCTTGTTCAAAGCGATGAGCTGCGGGCGCTCGAGAAGCGGCAGCTGACCCTCGGGCACCGGGTAGGCGGCGAGTTCGGCCTGGATGATCTCGAGGTCGCTGATGGGGTCGCGGCCCGGCTCGAGCGTGGCGCAGTCGAGAACGTGCAGCAGCGCGCTGCATCGCTCGACGTGCCGCAGGAACTCCAGGCCCAGGCCCTTGCCCTCGCTCGCACCCTCGATCAGGCCGGGGACGTCGGCGATGGTGTAGCGGGTGCTACCCGACTCGACCACGCCGAGGTTCGGGTGCAGCGTCGTGAAGGGGTAGTCGGCGATCTTCGGCTTCGCCGCCGAGAGCGCGGCCACGAGGCTCGACTTGCCGGCGCTCGGGTAGCCCACGAGGGCGATGTCGGCCACCGTCTTGAGCTCGAGGAGGACGTCGCCCTCCCAGCCCTCGGTACCGAGCAGTGCGAAGCCGGGGGCTTTGCGCTTGGTGGTGGAGAGCGCGGCGTTGCCGAGACCGCCCTGGCCTCCGGCGGCCACGACGAAGCGCATCCCGCTCACGACCATGTCGACGAGCTCGTTGCCCTCGGTGTCTTTCACCACGGTGCCCACCGGCACGGTGAGCACGAGCTCGTCGCCGTTGGCGCCGGCGCGGTGGTCGCCCATGCCCGGGCCGCCGTTCGCGGAGGACTGGTGCGGGTGGCGGTGGAAGCCGAGCAGCGTCGTGGTCTGGGAGTCGCTCACCAGCACGATGTCGCCGCCGTTGCCGCCGTTGCCGCCGTCGGGTCCGGCGAGGGGCTTGAACTTCTCGCGGCGCACGGACACGCATCCGTTGCCGCCGTTGCCCGCCCTCAGATGGAGGGTGACGTGGTCGACGAAAGTGACCATTCCGGTTCCCTCACTGCCTTCGGTGTTCGTTGGTGCTGCTGTTCTTCGGGGGAAATGCGACAGGCGGGCCGAAGCCCGCCCGTCTGAAGCCTTGCCGGCGGAGGTTACTCCGCGGCGACCACGATGTTGACGACCTTGCGGCCGCCCTTGGCGCCGAACTCGACCGAGCCCGCCGCGAGGGCGAACAGGGTGTCGTCGCCACCACGACCGACGTTGACGCCGGGGTGGAAGTGGGTGCCGCGCTGGCGGACGATGATCTCGCCCGCTCCGACGACCTGGCCACCGAAGCGCTTCACGCCGAGGCGCTGCGCGTTGGAGTCACGACCGTTGCGAGTGGAACTCGCGCCCTTTTTGTGTGCCATTAGCCTGTGATCCTTACTTGATTCCGGTGACCTTGACGCGGGTGAGCTCCTGGCGGTGGCCCTGGCGCTTCTTGTACCCGGTCTTGTTCTTGAACTTCTGGATGACGATCTTCGGGCCGCGGAGGTCTTCGAGGACCTCGGCGGTGACCTTCACCTTGGACAGCGAGGGGGCGTCGGTGGTGATCTTGTCACCATCGACGAGCAGCACTGCCGCCAGCTCGATGTTGCCGTCTTTGTCGGCCTTGATGCGGTCGAGGGTGACAATGGTGCCGACCTCGACCTTTTCCTGCCGACCACCGGCGCGCACAACTGCGTAAACCAATTTACGTACCTAACTCTTTGGGGGCCCTCAAAAGCGCAATCTGCGACGCTTGGAAGTCTTGGCGTTTCGCGAGCGAAGCTCTACGCACACCAGCGGTCAAGCTTACTTGAATCTGCGATTTCGGTCAAACTGGCTCGAGTGGGATACTCGGCCACGTGACGGTCTTGATCGACAGGCCCATCTGGCCAGCCCACGGTACCATCTGGGGGCACCTCGTCAGCGACGAATCGCTGGACGAACTGCATTCTTTCGCGGCCCGGGCGGGGCTTCCGCCACGGAGCTTCGACCTCGACCACTACGACGTGCCCGTCGACCGCTACGAGGAGCTCGTGGCGGCCGGGGCGCTGCCCGTGAGCTACCGCGACCTCGTGGTGCGCCTGCGGGACAGCGGCCTGCGCGTGCGGGGCCGGGACCGCCCCGCGAAGTCCTAGGACTGCGCGGGGGGCTCGACGGGAGCGGAGACGGCCGCCGTGCTGACACGACGGCTGCGGCCGCGGCCCTGGCCGGGCTGCTTGGGCTCGGGCAGCGCCTCGAGCACCGAGTCGAGCAGGTGCGTCGCGTCCTGCGGGCGCACCCGCGGGACGCGCTGCGCCTTCGTGACCGGGATGTCGAGGATGGCGATCTCGGGCGCCGACTCGCCGACCGCGGCCGCCGCCTCGACGACGGGCGCCGGCGCTGGGGCCTGCTCCGGCGCATCCGGAGCCGCCGGGGCGTCTGCAGCGGTGGTCGTCGCCGGGGCGTCGCCGCCCGCGGATTCCGTGGAGCGGCTCTGGCGCGACTTGCGCCGGCGGGAGGACTTGCTGGCCGCGACGCCCTGCTCGGGCGCCTCCGCGGCCGGCTGCTCACCCGAGGCGCTGCCCGGCGCATCCGGAGCCGTCGAGTCGGTCACCACGGGCACGGAGGCCGTCGGCGGGTGCGCGTGCGACGCCGCGATGGTCGAGGCCGCGATCTGGGCGAGCGCGTTCTTCGCGTCGTCGGTGATGGCGTGCGTGACCCCGTTGCCGGTCGAGGGCGCGGAGTGCGCGCCGCCGTTCGACCCGTTGCCGGAGCCGTTGGACAAACCGTTGCCGCCCCCACCCTGGCCGCCGTTGCCACCGCGGCCGCGGCGTCCGCCCGCGGACTGCTGGGCGCTGCCGCCCATGCCGGGGCCGGTCGGGCGGTGCTTCACGACGGGGTCGTGATGGATGATGATGCCCCGGCCCGCGCAGACCTCGCAGGGTTCGGAGAACGACTCGATGAGGCCGAGCCCGAGCTTCTTGCGGGTCATCTGCACGAGTCCGAGCGAGGTGACCTCGGCCACCTGGTGCTTGGTTCGGTCGCGCGAAAGGCACTCGATGAGCCGGCGCAGCACGAGGTCGCGGTTCGACTCGAGCACCATGTCGATGAAGTCGACCACGATGATGCCACCGATGTCGCGCAGCCGCAGCTGGCGCACGATCTCCTCGGCCGCCTCGAGGTTGTTCTTCGTGACGGTCTCCTCGAGGTTTCCGCCGGAGCCCACGAACTTGCCGGTGTTGACGTCGACGACCGTCATGGCCTCGGTGCGGTCGATCACGAGCGAGCCGCCCGAGGGCAGCCAGACCTTGCGGTCGAGCGCCTTCTCGATCTGCTCGGAGACGCGGTACTCGTCGAAGGCGTCGCGCTCGCCCTCGTACTTCTCGACACGGTCGAGGAGGTCGGGAGCGACGGCCGCGAGGTAGTTCTCGATCGTGGCCTGGGCGTCGTCGCCGGAGATGACGAGCTTGTGGAAGTCCTCGTTGAAGACGTCGCGAACGATCTTGATGAGCAGGTCGGGCTCGGAGTGCAGCAGGTGCGGGCCCTGCTTGGTCTTCACGAGCTCCGAGATGTGCGCCCACTGGGCGGTGAGGCGGTTGACGTCGAGCGTCAGCTGCTCCTCAGTGGCGCCCTCCGAGGCGGTGCGCACGATGACGCCCACGTTGTCGGGCAGCACCTCCTTGAGGATGCGCTTGAGGCGCGCCCGCTCGGTGTCGGGGAGCTTGCGGGAGATGCCGTTCATCGAGCCGTTGGGCACGTAGACGAGGTAGCGGCCGGGCAGGCTGACCTGGCTCGTGAGGCGGGCGCCCTTGTGGCCGACCGGGTCTTTCGTGACCTGCACGAGCACGGTGTCGCCCGACTTGAGTGCGAGCTCGATGCGGCGCGGCTGGGTGCCCTTGCCCTCGTTGTTCTCGGCGGCGGCATCCCAGTCGACCTCGCCGGAGTACAGCACGGCGTTGCGGCCGCGCCCGATGTCGACGAAGGCGGCCTCCATGCTCGGCAGCACGTTCTGCACGCGGCCGAGGTAGACGTTGCCGATGAGGGAGGCGTCTTGGGCCTTGGCCACGTAGTGCTCGACGAGCACGCCGTCTTCGAGCACGGCGATCTGGATCTTGTCGTTCTTGGCGCGCACCACCATCTGGCGGTCGACGGCCTCGCGGCGGGCGAGGAACTCGGCCTCGGTCACGACGGGCCGGCGGCGGCCGGCGTCGCGGCCGTCGCGGCGGCGCTGCTTCTTGGCCTCGAGGCGGGTGGAGCCCTTGACGCGCTGCGGCTCGGTGATCAGCTCGGGCTCACGCGGGGCGCGGACCTTGACGACGGTGTTCGCCGGGTCGCCCTCTCCCCCACGGCTCTCGTCGCCCGCGCGACGGCGGGAGCGGCGGCGCACGTTCGACTCCGGCCCCTGGTCGTCGCGGTCGCGGGGATCGCGGTCACGCGGGTCGCGGTCACGGGGATCGCGCTCGTCGTCGCGATCGCCGCGCGGCGGCAGCGGCGGGAGATCGGGGGCCTGGAAGATGAGGGAGGTGGTGCTGAGCGCACGCACGGCCGGCTTGTCCGCGGCGGCTGCGGGAGCATCCGGAGCCGAGGCGGCGGGCGCCGAGAAGGGAGCGAGACCGGGCTCGTCGTCGTGCGCGCCGGAGCTCGTCACGGCGGGAGCATCCGGTGCCGCCGTGACCTCGGCGTTCTCGGCGACGGCGGGCACCTCGGCCTCGGCCGGCGCCGGGGCGTCGATCACGGGAGCGGAAGGCGGGGTCGCGGCCTCCGCAGCAGGCTGCGTCGGCGCATCCTTCTTCACCGCTCGGCGACCGCCGAACAGCCGGGTCTTGCGGCGTGCCGTGCCCTCTCCGTTTGCTCCGTCATTGTCATTGTGTGAATTTTTCTCCACCATCTCTGGTGCAACTCCTTGCCAGCCGGAGACTTTCGCCTTCCGGCAGGTACTCTCACGAGCGCAGTGCTGCGGGTGCAGCCACCTCCGCCGATCTTTCGCTAATGCGCCCGGCCGGCGTCGTGCCGGCCCTGGTCGCTCTGTCTCTTCGTATGCCGGGTGCCGGTCGATGGATCACACTCTGGGTGAGCCGCTCATGGCCGTCGAGCCCGGTAAGTCTTCTTGGGCGGTTTCCGCTTCGTTCACGAAAACCTTCCCCCGATTATCGCATGCATTCCCAGATTGCTCGCGATTGGCCTCTGCAATAATGCTGACGTGCCAGACCAGACCGCGGAATACCGCCGACCGATCGCCTTCGCCGTGTTCCTGATCGTCGCGGGAGTCATCGGCTGGTACTCCTCGTTCGACCTCACCCTCGAGAAGATCCAGACCCTCCTCAATCCCGCCTACAAGCCCACCTGCGACATCTCGCCGCTCGTAACCTGCGGGCCGAACATGGCGAGCTGGCAGGGATCGATCTTCGGCTTCCCCAACCCCGTCATCGGGGTGGCGTGCTTCGTGGCGCCCATCGTCGTGGGCGTGGCCATCCTGGCCGGCGCGCGCTTCGCGAAGTGGTTCTGGGTGCTCTTCAACCTGGGCATCGTGCTCGCGCTGGTGTTCGTGATCTGGCTGATCTCGCAGAGCATCTTCTCGCTCGGCACACTCTGCCCCTACTGCATGCTCGTGTGGTCGGTCGTCATCCCGCTGTTCTGGTACGTCACCGGGTACAACCTCCGAGAGGGCCACTTCGGCAACCGGGGGGAGAGCCGTGAGATCGCCGCTCTCGTCTTCCCCTGGCTCTGGACCCTCGTGCTGCTCAGCTACCTCGTCGTCGTGGTGATCGCGCAGCTGCGGCTCGACGCGATCACCTCGATCATCAACTCGCTCTAGTCGAACCAGAGGGCGAGCTCGCGGGCGGCCGACTCGGGCGAGTCGCTGCCGTGCACGAGGTTCTGCTGCACCGAGAGGCCCCAGTCGCGCGCGAGGTCGCCGCGGATGGTGCCGGGGGCGGCCGTGGTGGGGTCGGTGGTTCCGGCGAGCGAACGGAAGCCTTCGATCACGCGGTTGCCCGCGATGCGGAGCGCGACGATCGGGCCGGACTCCATGAACTCCACCAGCGGCTCGTAGAAGGGCTTGCCCTGGTGCTCCTCGTAGTGCGCGGCGAGCAGCTCGCGGTCGGGCTCGATGAGCTTCACGTCGACCAGCTGGTAGCCCTTGGCCTCGATGCGGCGGAGGATCTCCCCGGTGAGGTTGCGCGCCACGCCATCCGGCTTGACGAGGACGAGGGTTTCTTCGACGAACGTGGTCACGATGTTCCTTCCGGGTTGCCGCTCTCGCGGCTCGAATTCTCCGGAATCACCCTAGCGGCGTTCTGGCGGTCGATCTGCGAGCCCTTGACCATGCAGTAGATCCACAGCCCCACGAAGATCGCCGCGACGATCGAGAGCAGCGGAACCAGGATGCACGTCAGCACGATGACCGCCTGCAGCGCCCAGCCGAGGCCGTACCCCCAGGGGTAACGCAGCAGCAGCGTGCTGCCGAGCAGGAGAACGCACAGCACGGCGCCGCCGCCGAGGGCGATCGGGGCGGGCAGCGCCTGCAGCCCGAAGATCACGAGCGCGGCGAAGAACATCACCACCGACTCGAAGCCGAGCACGATGGCGCCGAGGTTCTGGCGAACGGAGCCGCTTCTCACGCCTTCCAGCCCTCTTCCGCCGCGATCGTGATGACGTCGCCCACGAGAGTGATCGAGCCCGCCACGAGCACGGCACCCTTCTCCGACTCCCCCGCGATCTCGCGGGCCTGGTCGAGGGCGGCGAGCAGATCCGGCTCGACGAGCACCCGGTCGGCGCCCACCACGCCGACCACCGTCGAGGCGAGCTCGTCGGGGTCGATGGCGCGATCCGATCCGGACGTCGTCACCACGAACTCGGAGACGGCCGGGGCGAGGGCGCGGATGATGCCCTCCACGTCTTTGTCGGCCAGCACCGAGACCACGGCCACGACCTTGTCGAAGGTGAAGTACTCGGCCAGAGCGGCGGCGAGCACCTCGGCGCCGCCCGGGTTGTGGGCGGCGTCGACGAGCACGGTGGGCTCGGTGCCCACGAGCTGCAGCCGGCCGGGTGACGTGGCGGTGGCGAAGCCCTCGGTGAGCACCTCGTCGGTGATGGCCTGGGTTCCGCCGCCGATGAACGACTCGACCGCTGCGACCGCGACCGCCGCGTTGTGACCCTGGTGGTTGCCGTAGAGCGGCAGGAAGACGTCGCGGTAGGTGCCCGCGAGACCCTGGATCGAGACCAGCTGGCCGCCCACCGCCACCGTCGACTCGAGCAGCCGGAAGCGATCGCCCTCGGCCTCGAAGGTGGACTCGGAGAGCTCGGCGGCGCGCACCAGCTCGGCCAGCGCATCCGGCAGCTGCGCCGCGGTCACGACCTGCGCGGCGGGCTTGATGATGCCCGACTTCGTGCGCGCGATCTCGGCCACGGTGTTGCCCAGGCGTGCCGTGTGGTCGAGCGAGATGGGGGTGAAGACCGCCACCTGGCCGTCGGCGACGTTCGTGGAGTCCCATTCGCCGCCCATGCCGACCTCGATCACGGCCACGTCGACCGGCGCGTCGGCGAAGGACGCGAAGGCGAGCACGGAGAGCGCCTCGAAGAAGGTCAGGCGCGGCTCGCCGTCGTTCTCGAGCTCGGTGTCGACGAGGTCGAGGAAAGGCTCGATGTCACGCCAGTTGGCGGCGAGCGACTCGTTGGAGATGGGCACGCCGTCGATCATGATGCGCTCGTTCACCCGCTCGAGGTGCGGGCTGGTGAAGAGACCGGTGCGCAGGCCCGAGGCGCGGAGGATGCTCTCGACGATGCGGCTCGTGCTCGTCTTGCCGTTGGTGCCCGTGATGTGGATGACGGGGTAGGCCCGCTGCGGATCGCCGAGCATCTCCACCGCGCGGCGGGTGGCCGAGAGGCGCGGCTCGGGGGCGGCCTCGCCGAGGCGGGAGAGCAGCGCCGCGTAGACCGCGTCGCCCTCTTCCACGAACTCGTCGGGCGCGTCGAGGCCCGCGGACTCGAACTCGTCCTGACCGGAGGCGTTGTAGCGCTCGGCCACGGCGTCGTCGCTGTTCTCCGGCAGTTCGCCGAAGTCGAGGTCGCTCGCGAACTCGTCGTCGGCGTCGCCGTCTCCGAAGGGGTTGAAGGGCCCGCCGGGCGTGTTCTGATCAGACATCCTTGGTCACCGTCTTCCGGCTCACGGCGATGAGGAACTCGTCGTCGTTCGCATACTTTCCCGCCTCGATCCGCGCGAAGTGCTCGGGGACCGCTCCGGCGATGCCCGGCAGCCACTCCGAGGCGAGCACCTCACGATACCCGTCGAGCGCGGCCGTGTCGCGGGGCGAACGCACCGCGAAGTCGGTGGCGAGGGTCTCGCCCGCGATGTCGACGACGCCCACGACCCCGGCCACGGCATCCGCGTCGGCGTCGGAGAAGAACACGAGGTCGAGGGCGATGCGGTCGCTCACGTCGAATCCGGCCGACTTGCGGGCATCCTGAACCGCCCGGATGACGTCACGGGCCAGCCCCTCGGCCTCGAGGGCCGGGGTGAGCGTGGTGTCGAGCAGCACGAAGCCGCCGCGCGGGAGCAGCGCGAGGGCACGGCTCCGGCCGGCCTCGGCCGAGGCCTCGTCGATGGAGGCCTCGAGCACGAGTTCGAACTCGCCCTCGAGCAGCTCGATGCCGCCCGCCGTCACGACCCCGTTGGCCTCGGACCACTGCCCCTCGCGCGCGGCCTTGATGGCCTGTTGCACGCTCTTGCCGAGACGGGGACCCGCCACACGGGCATTGACCGTGAGCCGCGAGGTGATGCCGAACTCGGCGGCGCTCGTGGTGGCCTCCTCGACCAGGGTGACCTTCTTCAGGTTGAGCTCGTCGCGCAGGATTCCCTCGAACTGCGCCAGGTTCTCGGCGCCCTCGGTGACGATCGTCAGCTCGGCAAGCGGCAGGCGCACGCGCAGGCCGTTGAGCTTGCGCAGCGAGAGCACCGTGGAGGAGATCGAGCGCACCGTGTCCATCGCGTGCACTAGGCCGGCGTCGGCCGGGTAGTCGTTCTCGTTCGGCCAGTCGGCGAGGTGCACGCTGCGGCCGCCGGTCAGTCCCTTCCAGACCGCGTCGGAGACGAGCGGGAGCAGCGGGGCGGCCACCCGGGTGAAGGTCTCGAGCACGGTGTAGAGGGTGTCGAAGGCCGCGGTGTCGTCGCCCGACCAGAAGCGGTCGCGGCTGCGGCGCACGTACCAGTTGGTGAGCACGTCGGCGAAGTCGCGGAGCTTCGCCGAGGCGAGGGTCGCATCCAGCTGCTCCAGGTCGGCCGTGACGTCCTGCACGAGCTCGCGCGTCTTGGCGAGCAGGTAGCGGTCGAGCACGTCGGTCGAGTCGGTGCGCCAGGATGCCTCGTAGCCGCCCTCTCTCGCCGAGTTGGCGTAGAGGGTGAAGAAGTAATAGGTGCTCCACAGCGGCAGCAGCACCTCGCGAACGCCCTGACGGATGCCCTCCTCGGTGACGACGAGGTTGCCGCCGCGCAGAACGGGGGACGACATGAGGAACCAGCGCATCGCATCCGAGCCGTCGCGGTCGAAGACCTCGGTGACGTCGGGGTAGTTGCGGAGCGACTTCGACATCTTCTGCCCGTCGGAGCCCAGGACGATGCCGTGGCTGATGACGTTCTTGAACGCCGGGCGGTCGAAGAGCGCGGTCGAGAGCACGTGCATCACGTAGAACCAGCCGCGGGTCTGCCCGATGTACTCCACGATGAAGTCGGCGGGGCTGTGGGTCGGGAACCAGTCCTGGTTCTCGAACGGGTAGTGCACCTGCGCGAACGGCATCGAGCCGGAGTCGAACCAGACGTCGAACACGTCCGAGATGCGGCGCATGGTCGAGCGGCCGGTGGGGTCGTCGGGGTTCGGGCGGGTGAGGTCGTCGATGAACGGGCGGTGGAGGTCGGGCTCGCCGTCGCGGTTCAGCGGCAGCCGGCCGAAGTCGGCCTCGAGCTCGGCGAGCGAGCCGTAGACGTCGACCCGCGGGTACTCCGGGTCGTCGCTCTTCCACACCGGGATGGGTGAGCCCCAGTAGCGGTTGCGCGACACCGACCAGTCACGGGCGCCGGCGAGCCACTTGCCGAACTGGCCCTCCTTGACGTTCTCGGGCACCCACTCGATCTGCTGGTTGAGCTCCTCCATGCGGTCGCGGATGGGCGTGACGCGCACGAACCAGCTCGACACGGCCTTGTAGATGAGCGGGTTGCGGCAGCGCCAGCAGTGCGGGTAGCTGTGCTCGTAGCTGGCCTGGCGGAACAGCCGCCCCTCGTTCTTGAGCAGCTGGGTGAGCGGCTTGTTGGCGTCGAACACCTGCAGGCCCGCGACCTCGGCGATGTTCGGGAGGAACTTGCCGCCGTCGTCGACGGAGATGATGACCGGGATGCCCGCGGCCTCGCACACCTTCTGGTCCTCCTCGCCGTAGGCGGGGGCCTGGTGCACGATGCCGGTGCCGTCGCTCGTCGACACGTAATCGGCCACGAGGATCTGCCAGGCGTTCTGGGTGCCGAAGGTCTCGGTGTCGGCGTAGTGGTCCCAGAGCCGGTCGTAGGCCACTCCCTCGAGCTCGCGCCCGGAGTACGCGGTCTGGCGGCCGGCGACCGCAGCCCACTCGGCCGACGCGGCCAGCGCATCCGCGGCCGACTCGTAGCCGAGGTCTTTGGCGTACGAGCCCACGAGCTCGCGGGCCAGCAGGAACACCTGCCCGCGCAGCTTCTCCTGCACCCCGGTGCGCTCCCCCGCCGCGAGGGCATGGGGCACCGCCACGTAGGCGATGTCGGGCCCGACGGCGAGCGCGAGGTTGGTGGGGAGGGTCCAGGGCGTCGTCGTCCAGGCGAGCGCCTCGACGCCGGTGAGGCCGAGCGACTCGGCGCGCGAGCCGACGAGCGGGAAGGTGACGGTCACCGTCTGGTCCTGACGCATCTTGTAGACGTCGTCGTCCATCCGGAGCTCGTGGTTCGACAGCGGCGTCTCGTCGTTCCAGCAATAGGGCAGCACCCGGTAGCCCTCGTAGGCGAGGCCTTTGGTGTGCAGCTGCTTGAAGGCCCACAGCACGCTCTCCATGAAGGTGACGTCGAGGGTCTTGTAATCGTTGTCGAAGTCGACCCAGCGGGCCTGGCGGGTGACGTACTCCTGCCACTCCTTCGTGTACTGCAGCACGGATTTGCGCGAGGCCGCGTTGAAGACCTCGATGCCCATCTCCTCGATCTCGCTCTTCTGCGTGATGCCGAGCTGGCGCATCGCCTCGAGCTCGGCGGGGAGACCGTGGGTGTCCCAGCCGAAGCGGCGCTCCACCTTCTTGCCGCGCATGGTCTGGAAGCGCGGGAAGACGTCTTTGGCGTAGCCGGTGAGCAGGTGCCCGTAGTGCGGGAGGCCGTTGGCGAAGGGCGGTCCGTCGTAGAACACCCACTCGGGCGCACCGTCGCGGTTCGCGAGGGAGGCCTGGAAGGTGTCGTCGTCCTTCCAGAAGGCGAGCACGCCCTCCTCCACGGCCGGGAAGCTCGGCGAGGGGACGACCGATGAGAAGTCGTCAGAGTCTTTGGGGTACGTCATGTGTTCTCCTGGACGGCGGATGCGCTGCTGCCTGTTCCACGAGGACGGACGCCCGCCGCTGCTCGCGCCGCGCATCCGTGGTACCACCTCGCTTGCCGCTCACCGGAGTGGGCGACCGCTTGTTCTTAGGCTGTGACGGGCCCGACCCGTTCGGCTCTACTGGGCGTTCGGACGGGATGCCCGAACGCTGTTCTTCCGAAGGCTCCCCGGTGATTGCCGGTTCATTGCCATACGACGCACAATTCTAGCCGATAGTGGACGGCTGCGGTCCCTCGGCCGCGAAGCCCGCGAGCACCGGATGCACGGCCCGGCTCAGATACCGCTCGAGCGGTTCGCGACGCGGCCCCTCGGCGGCCCAGCGGCCGACGGCGGCGGAGGCGGCTCCGAGAACGGCGAGCGCGATCGCGCGGGCCCGGAAGGCGGCATCCGCCCCGCCGAGGCGGGGTGCGAGGAAGCGCTCGATCACGACGGCCAGCTCGAGCGCCCGCGCGAGCCCGGCGGCGCGGAGCTCGGCGTCGATGCCCATGGTCTCGTGCTGGGTGAGGACCAGCGGCGCCCGGTCGGCGCGGAAGGCCGCCGCGGTGCTGAGCAAGGCCGACTCGACCGCGTCGAGGGGGTCGGCGTCGTCGCTCGTCGCGGCCAGCGCATCCGTCAGCGCAGCCGTGCTCGCGTCGAGCTCCACCCAGAGCAGCTCGCTCTTGGAGCCGAAGTAGTTGAAGAAGGTGTTGCGGCTGACGCCGGCGCGCTGGGTGATCTGCTCGATCGTGGTCTTCGCGTAGGTGTTCTCGACGAACAGCTCGGAGGCGGCCTCTTCGAGCATGCGCTGGGAGGAGGCTCGGGGGCGGCCGGCCATGTCTCCTCCTCTTCTCTCGTTCTCTCGCGGAGCGCAGGCTCCCGGTGCGGCTATTCTCTCAGCCATGGACGCAGCGTTCACGACGAAGGACGACGTCAAGAAGTCGCTCCCGGGATACCGCGCGCGCCACGGCCGGTTCGACATCGTCACCCTCCCGCCGGCGCAGTACCTGATTGTCGACGGCCAGGGCGACCCCAACACCTCGCCCGAGTGGACGGCGGCGATCGAGGCCCTCTATCCGCTCGCCTATGCCCTCAAGTTCGCGAGCAAGACCGAACGGCAGCGCGACTACGTGGTGCCGCCGCTGGAAGCCCTGTGGTGGGCCGACGACATGCAGTCGTTCACCGCGGCCCGGGACAAGTCCCGCTGGAGCTGGACGGCACTGAGCCTGGTGCCGGAGTGGCTGACCGCGGGCGACGTCGACGCGGCCCGGACAACGGTCCTGGCGAAGGGCGCACCACCGCCCGCGCTCGGCCGGGTGCGGCTCGAGACCCTCGAGGAGGGGCTCTGCGTGCAGACGCTCCACCTCGGATCCTTCGACGACGAAGGGCCCGTGCTGGCCGCCCTGCACGACGAATTCATCCCTCAGCACGGACTCCGGATGACCGGCCGGCACCACGAGGTCTACTTCAGCGACCTCCGCCGGGTCGAACCGGCGAAGCTGCGCACCCTGCTCCGCCAGCCGGTCGAGCGCGTCGAGCCGTGACGGGCCGCGGCATCCGCATCGGTGCTAGTCGCGCAGCATGAGGGTGGCGACGAGCCCCGGATCGGCGCCCCGGGCGACCTCCCCGGTCACCCGGCCGTCGGCCATCACCACGACCCGGTGGCAGAGGCCCAGCAGCTCGTCGAGCTCGCTCGAGATGAGCACCACTCCCTTGCCGGCTTCGACGCTGCGCACGAGACCGGCGTAGAGCTCCTCGCGCTCACCCTCGGTCATGCCCCTCGCCGGCCGACCGAGCATGAGCACCGTGCGTTCCGATCCGGCGAACTCGCGCACGAGGCCGAGGATGTGCTGCTCGTCGTCGCCCGCGCGGGTCATCGATCGGGCGGCGCCGAGCGCCTTCCGCCCCCACCCCTCGGTCTCCGGCTCGGGCGCGCCGCGCTCGAGCAGCCCGGTGGCCGCGAGCGAGGCCACGCGGGAGGCGGGGACCGGGATCGAGATCCCGCCCACCACCTTCATGCGATAGCGCGGCGCATCGGTGGAGGCGAAGTAGAGGCCGGCGGCGATCGCCTTCTCCACGGTGGCGGTGTCGACGACGCGGCCGTCCATCTCGACCTGCCCGTTCGCCCCCGTGCCCGCGGAGCGGCCGTAGACGCTGAGCAGCAGGTCCTCGGCTCCGGAGTCGGGCAGCCCGGCGAGGCCGACGATCTCCCCTGCGCGCACCACGAGACCGGCGTCCTCGACCAGCAGGGCGCTGCGGTCGAGCGGGTCGTGGACCGTCCAGCCGCTGATCCGCAGCAGTTCCCTCGCCTCGGCGGGCGACGGCGGAGCTTCGGGGTAGGCGCGCCGGGGCGTTCGGTCGACGAGTTCGCGCAGCAGTGCCGCGTGAACGGATGCGCGTGCCGCCGGCGACGCGGACCACTCGCTCCGCGCGTGCCGGCCCACGATCTCGCCGTCGCGGATCGCCACGATCTCGTCGGCCCGTTCCATGGCCTCCCGGGGCCGGCGGGAGAGCACGAGCACCGCGACTCCCCGATCGGCGAAGCCGCGGAGCACCGCGAACAGGCGCTCGGCGTCCTCCTCCCCCAGCTCGGCGCTGGGCTCGTCGAGCACGATCGCCGAGGATCCGCGCAGGGCGGCACGGGCCAGCTCGACGTGCAGGCGGTCGAACTCGCCCAGCTCTCGCGCCGGCTGGGAGGGCGGGAGGGCGCAGCCCACCCGGTCGAGCGCCTCTGCGGCGGCGGCCCGGGTGCGCTTCACGTCGATGCCGAGGGGCAGCGGTCCGAGGCGCCGCTCGAACTCGACGCCGAGGCTCACGTTCTCGGCCACGTCGAGCGAGCCCGTGAGCGCGCGGCGACGGTCGACGAGGGTGAGCGGGAAGGAGCGCGGACGGCCGCCGCGCGGGCTGCCCCCGGACGCCGCGGCCAGGAGGCGGTCCGCCGCCGCCGAGACGAGCCGCGGCAGACCGGATCCGTTCTCCTCGCAGACCGCCGTCACGACGCCCGCGCGCGCCACCACCGTGTTGCCGGGTGACAACTCGAACCGCAGATCCACGTCACTCATCATTCGATCCTCGCGCATCCCGTCGCCGGCGACGACCACGGGATGCGCGACGGCCCGAACAGACGATCAGCGGCCGCCCGAGCGACGCTTGTTGTAGACGTCGAAGGCCACGGCGAGCAGCAGCACGAGACCCTTGACGGCCTGCTGCCACTCGATGCCGATGCCCATGATCGACATACCGTTGTTCAGCACGCCGATGATGAGACCACCGATGATGGCACCGCCGATGCGGCCGACACCGCCCTGCACCGCTGCACCGCCGATGAAGGCGGCCGAGATGGCCTCGAGCTCGAAGCCGTCACCGGCCTTCGGGCCTGCGAGGTTGAGGCGGGCCGTGAAGATGAGGCCGGCCAGTGCTGCCAGGAAGCCCATGTTCACGAACAGCCAGAACGTGACGTTGCGGGTCTTGATGCCCGAGAGCTCGGCCGCGTGCAGGTTGCCGCCGATGGCGTAGATGTGCCGGCCGAAGGTCGAGCGGTTCATCACGATGCCGTACACCAGCACGAGCACCGCGAGCACGATGAGCGTCACCGGGATGCCCTTGTAGCTCGCGAGCGCCCACGCGAAAAGGCCGATCGCCACCGTCACGAGCACCAGCTTGGTGATGAACCAGCCGAAGGGCTCCACTTCCTGGCCGTAGCTCTGGCGGGCGGCGCGGGTGCGGAACTGCTGCACGAAGAGCGCCACGATCGCGATCGCCGCGATGCCGAGGGTGAGCGGGTCGAGCGCGTACTCGCCGAAGACGTTGGTGAGGAAGCCGTTGCCGAGGGCGCGGTACTCGTCGGGGAACGATCCGATGTTGGCGTTGCCGAGCACCACCAGCGCGAGCCCGCGGAAGATCAGCATGCCCGCCAAGGTCACGATGAACGCGGGTATGCCCACGAAGGCGATCCAGAAGCCCTGCCAGACGCCCACCAGAGCACCCACGAGCAGCGACAGCACGACGGCCAGCCACCACGGCAGGCCCCACTGCACGGCGAACACGCCCGAGATCGCGCCGACGAAGGCGGCGACCGAGCCGACCGAGAGGTCGATGTGCCCGGCGATGATCACCATCACCATGCCGATCGCGAGAACGAGGATGTAGCCGTTCTGCACGATCAGGTTCGAGATGTTCTGCGGGCGCAGCAGGATGCCGTTGGTGAGGATGCTGAACAGCACCACCACCAGGATGAGCGCGATGAAGATGCCGTTCTTGCCGAGGTCGCCGAGGATGTGGCTGAGCCGCTCGGTGAACTTGTTCTCGATCGGATTGACTTGCGCGCCGGCCGCCGTGGAGTCGGTCGGCTTGGTTTCCAGGTCGGACATTGTCGTGTAGCTCCTCTCCGGTAGCGCGGGCGCTAGCGGGGCTTTTCCATGGTCATGAGTTTGAGAAGGGATTCCGGGCTCGCCTCGGCGATCGGGAGTTCCCCGGTGATGCGGCCCTCGGAGAGGGCGTAGATGCGGTCGCAGATGCCGAGGAGCTCGGGCAGCTCCGAGGAGATGACGATGATGCCCTTGCCGGCGGCCGCGAGTTTGTTGATGATGCTGTAGATCTCGTACTTCGCGCCCACGTCGATACCGCGGGTGGGCTCGTCGAGGATGAGCACCTCCGGGTCGGAGTAGATCCACTTCGAGAGCACGACCTTCTGCTGGTTTCCGCCGGAGAGCTTCCCGGTCTTCGCCAGCACGCTCGGCGCCTTGATGTTCATGCTCTTGCGGTACTCGTTGGCGACCTGGTATTCCTTGCCGTCGTCGACGATGCCGAAGCGCTCGAGCTTGCCGAGGGCCGCCATCGAGATATTCCGCTTGATGTCGTCGATGAGGTTGAGGCCGTAGGTCTTGCGGTCCTCGGTGGCGTAGGCCAGACCGGCCTCGATGGCCTCCGACACCGTGCGGGTCTTGACCTCTTTGCCGTCGATGAACACGCGGCCCGAGATCTTCGACCCGTAGCTGCGGCCGAACAGGCTCATCGCGAACTCGGTACGCCCGGCGCCCATGAGTCCGGCGATGCCCACGATCTCGCCGCGGCGCACGTTCAGGTTGACCGCATCCACCATCACGCGGCTGGGGTCCTGCGGGTGGTGCGCGGTCCACTCCTCGACCCGCAGCACCTCCTCGCCGATGTGCGGCGTGTGGTCGGGGTAGCGATGCTCGAGGTCGCGCCCCACCATGTCCTTGATGATGCGCTCTTCGGTCACGTCGTTCTTGGCGATGGTCTCGATGGTCTTGCCGTCGCGGATGATCGTGACCGAGTCGGCGACCTTCTTGATCTCGTTCAGCTTGTGACTGATGATGATCGAGGTGATGCCCTGCTCCTTGAGATGCAGGATGAGGTTGAGCAGGTGGTCGGAGTCCTCGTCGTTGAGCGCCGCGGTGGGCTCGTCGAGGATGAGCAGCTTCACCCGCTTGGAGAGCGCCTTCGCGATCTCGACGAGCTGCTGCTTGCCCACGCCGATGTCCATGATCTTCGTGGTCGGGTTCTCCCGAAGACCCACCCGGGCGAGCAGCTTGGCCGCCTCGTGGTTGGTCTTGTTCCAGTCGATCAGGCCGAAGGCGCCCTTCTGCTCGTTGTTGAGGAAGATGTTCTCGGCGATCGAGAGGTAGGGGCTGAGCGCCAGCTCCTGGTGGATGATGACGATGCCCTTCGCCTCGGAGTCGCGGATGTCGCGGAACTCCACCACCTCGTTCTCGAACACGATGTCGCCGTCGTAGGTACCGTACGGGTACACCCCCGACAGCACTTTCATGAGCGTCGACTTGCCGGCGCCGTTCTCGCCGCAGATGGCGTGGACTTCGCCCCGCCGAACATCCACGGTCACGTTCTGGAGTGCCTTGACGCCCGGGAACGTCTTCGTGATGCCGCGCATCTCGAGGATGTTCGATCTCGCCTGGATGTCATCCGTCATGTGCGATTGCCTGCTTCCTTGCCGGTGGGCTGTACATTACCCGCCGGCTGGGCCGGGACACCGCCCCGGTCGCGCTGTTCGGGCGCGACCGGGGCGGTGTCGGTGTTCGGGTGGGTGACTAGCCGTTGATCTCGGCGTCGGTGTAGTAGCCGGAGGTCACGAGGACGTCCTTGATGTTGTCCTTCACGACGATCTGCGACTCGAGGAGGTACGAGGGCACGACCTTCACGCCGTTGTCGTAGTCCTTCGTGTTGTTCGTCTGCGGCTCGTTGCCCTGGAGCAGCGCGGTCGCCATGTCGACGGCCACCTTGGCCAGGTTGCGGGTGTCCTTGAAGATGGTCGCGTACTGCTCGCCCGCGACGATCGCCTTCACGGAGTCGAGCTCGGCATCCTGGCCCGAGATGACCGGCCAGCCGGCGCCCACGGTGTAGCCGGCGTCGGTGAGAGCAGAGATGATGCCGCGCGAGATGCCGTCGTAGGGCGAGAGCACCGCGTTGACCTTCGAGCCGTCGGAGTAGGTCGACGTCAGGATGTTCTCCATGCGCTTCTGCGCCGTCTCGCCGTCCCAGCGCAGCGTCGCCGCCTGCTCGAACGCGGTCTGGCCGCTCTTCACGACGAGGATCTTCTTGTCGATGTAGGGCTGCAGGGTGTCGATGGCGCCGTTCCAGAAGAAGGTCGCGTTGTTGTCGTCGGGCGAACCGGCGAACAGCTCGATGTTGAACGGACCCGCCGGGGCGCCGCTCGTGGGGGTGCCGTCGAGACCGACGAGGCCGAGGCCGTTCAGCACGGAGTTGGCCTGCTGCACGCCCACCTTGTAGTTGTCGAACGAGGCGTAGTAGTCGACGTTCGGGGTGTCGCGGATGAGGCGGTCGTAGGCGATGACCGGGATGCTGTTGTCGGCCGCCTCCTGCAGGACGCTCGTCAGGGTGGTGCCGTCGATCGAGGCGATGATCAGGGCCTTGGCACCCTTGGTGATCATGTTCTCGATCTGCGAGACCTGGGTGGGGATGTCGTCTTCCGCGTACTGCAGGTCGACGGTGTAGCCGGCGTCCTCCAGCTGGGACTTGACGGCGTCGCCGTCCTGGATCCAGCGCTCCGACGACTTCGTCGGCATCGCGACGCCGATGAGGCCGCCGTCTCCGGCTGCGGCGGCGCCGGTGCTGCTGGCACCGCTTCCTCCGCTGGAGCAGGCTGCGAGGCCGATGACCATCGCGCCCGCGGCGACTCCGGCGAGCAGTGTCTTGATCTTCACTGTGATTCCTTTCGATTTTCGGTGAGGGACTTCTTTGTCGGTTCGGACATGGTGCGGGTTCAGGGGCGCAGGGCGCGATCGCGGCGATCGCGGCGATCGCGCTCGTAGCGCGAGTCGACGGCGGCGGAGGGGATGAGCCGGGGCTCGCCGAGCTGGCGGGCGAGGTGGGCGGCGCGGGCGGCATCCTCCAGGAGCACGGCCGAGCGCACGGCGGAGCGCGCATCCGGGCCGATGGTGAAGGGGCCGTGGTTCTGCATCAGCACCGCGGGAGATCGGTGCCCGGCGAGGGTGTCGACGATGCCGCGGCCGATGGAGTCGTCGCCGATGACGGCGAAGGGGCCGACGGGCACCTCTCCCCCGAACTCGGCGGCGATCGCGGTGGTGACGCAGGGGATCGACTCGCCGCGCGCCGCCCAGGCGACGGCGTAAGGCGAATGCGTGTGCACGATGCCGCCGACCTCGGGGAGGTTGCGGTACACGTAGGCGTGCGCGGCGGTGTCGCTGGACGGGATGCGCCCGGCGCCCGGGGTGCCCTGCACCACGACGCCGTCGAGGTCGCAGAGCACCATGTTCTCGGGCGCCAGCTCGTCGTAGCCGAGGCCGGAGGGCTTGATCACGAACAGTTCGGCGCCGTCGACGCGGCCGGAGATGTTGCCACCGGTCCAGACGACGAGGCCGTAGCGGGTGAGCTCGGCGTGCAGGGTGGCGATCTCGGCGCGGAGGCGGGCGATGCCCACCTCGACCTCGGGCCCGAAGCCGCTCATGCGCTCTGCACCGTGGCGTCGCTCAGCCGGATCGGCTGGGGGGCGGTGGGGCGCTCGAACACGCGGGACTCCTTCGTCTGCGCAGCCGGACGGTGCCGGCCGACTGTTTGTTACCGTTCACATCCGTAGAAATGTGAACGGTCACATCGGTTCATCATGGTAGCCCCACAACCGATCTCCGTGTCAACCCGGAATGATCTCGTTTCGGTAACCGCGCTCAGAACGCGGGTCGGGCGGTGGAGCTGCGCACCACGAGGGTGGGCACCACCGAGCGGGGCACAGGCTCCCCCTCGGGGTCGGACCGGAGGGATGCGATCCCCTCACGCGGCGGCGCGGCCGGCACCGCGGCATCCGGGTCGTCGCCCGCGCCGGCGTCCGCGCCGCGGCCCGCCTCCGCGTGCGCCTCGTCGTGCCCGTCGCCGATCAGCAGGTCCACCGCACGGCGGCCGAGTTCTGCGAAATCCTGCCGCACGGTGGTGAGCGGCGGCCAGAAGTGCGCCGCCTCGGGGATGTCGTCGAAGCCCACCACGCTGATGTCCCGGGGCACGTCCAGCCCGGCGTCGTGGATGGCGTGGATGAGCCCGAGCGCCATCTGGTCGTTCGAGGAGAAGATGGCCGTGAAGTCGCGCACCCGCAGCAGCTCACGGCCCGCGTAGTAGCCGAACTCCGAGGTCCAGTCGCCGAGGATCGGGGCCGTGGTGGGCACGTCCTGGTCGCTCATCTCGCGGAGGAAGCCCTCCATCCGGGCCTCCGCCTCGATCCAGTCCTGCGGGCCGGCGAGGTGGTAGATGCCGCGATGGCCGAGCTCGATCAGGTGGCGGGTGGCGAGCCGGGCGCCCGTCATCTGGTCGACGGAGAGCGCGTGGTCGTTCATCCGGCCGGTCGACTGCAGCGTCACGAAAGGCAGGTCGAGCCGCATCTCGGCGAGGGTGTCGAACACCCTCACCTGCGGGGCGATCACCACGATCCCCTCCACCGCCTGGTCGAGCAGATGGGCGATCGCGCGGGCGATGGAGCGGGAGTCGTTGCCGTCGGCGTTGGCGGTGATGACGAGGTAGTCCTGCAGCACGGCGGCTTCTTCGATGGCCTGGATGCTCGACGCCGGCCCGTACTCCGAGCGCGAGGAGGTGAGCACGCCGATGGTGCGCGAGCGGCTGGTGACGAGCATCCGCGCCGCCCGGTTGGGGCGGTACTGCAGCTGCTCCATCACCTCGAGGACGCGGCTCTTCGTCTCGTCGCGGATGCTCGCGTGGTTGTTGAGCACGCGTGACACCGTCTGGTGCGAGACCCCGGCGAGGCGGGCGACGTCGCGGATGCTCGGAGCCCGTGTGCGTCGCGCCGGAGGCGGGGGTTCTGTGGTCACGTCGTTGCTCGCAGGATGGCTCGTGTGCACGGTCACAACTGTGAGCGCATGTTCATTATGCACCCGGTGCTGTGAGTGCCCCGAGAGGAATGTGACAGTCACATCGAGCCACCGTCGCTCGCGCCGAGCGTGTTCTGCACAGCCCGCATCCCTCCACAGATCAACGAACTCGTTGCCCGGACGGCCGCGGCAGCGTGCAGTCTCCCGATATGCACACCTCTGCTCTCTCCACCGTCGAGTCGCTTGGCGGCGTCGCATCGATCACGAGTCTGACCACTGAAGGAGTGACCTCGCGGGAGCTGACCGCGGCCGTCAACCGCGGCGACCTCGTGCGGGTGCGTCGCGGCTGGTTCGCCCTCGCCGGCGCCGATCCCCGTGCCGTGGCCGCCGTGCGCGTAGGCGGCACGCTCAGTTGCACGACGCTTCTGCGGCGGCACAAGGTGTGGTGCGCCGACGACTCCCGCCTGCACGTGCGCGTGTCCCCGAAGGCGGGCCGTGTCTCCTCGCCGTTCGATCGGGCTCGGCCGTTGAGTACGCACCACCCCGTGCTGCTTCATCGCCCGGGGTGGGCGCGCCCAGCAAAGGCACCGGTCGACGACATGGCGACCGCGCTGGCGCTCGCCGTCACCTGCCAGCACCGACTTGACGCTCTCGTGACCCTCGACTCGGCGCTGAACCGCGAGCTCATCAGCCGTTCCGGGCTCCAGGACGCGCTCGCGCCGCTTCCGGCGAAATACCGGCAGCTCCTGGCACTCGTCGACCCGGCGTCGCAGTCCGGCCTAGAGACCAAGGCGCGCGTGACGCTCCGGAGCCGTCGTATCCGCATCCGCTCGCAGGTCTTGATCCCCGGAGTGGGCCACGTCGACCTGCTGCTCGGCGACCGCCTCGTGCTCGAACTCAATGGCCACGAGTGGCACTCGAAGAAGGCCGACTTCGAGGAGGACCGCCGCCGAGACCTCGAGCTCACCCGCCTCGGCTATCTCGTGGTGCGGCTCAGCTACGCGCAGGTGATGTGGCAGTGGCCGGAGTGCGAAGCTGTGATTCTGGAGCTCGTGCGCGACCGCAAGCACCTCTGGCCCCGCCGAGCGTGACGTAACGGAGGAAGATCGGGGGTCTCGTCGACGTATTGCACTCGTACCCCCGGAATTTCCTCCGTTGTCACACGGCTGGGGGCGTCAGGCGGTGACGACCTCGGGCGAGCCGACGGCGCCGGCCGGCATCTCGGCGGCGAGGCGGTTGGCCTCCTCGATCAGGGTGGCCACGATCTCCGACTCGGGCACGGTCTTGATGACCTCGCCCTTGACGAAGATCTGGCCCTTGCCGTTGCCCGAGGCGACGCCGAGGTCGGCCTCTCGGGCCTCGCCCGGGCCGTTCACGACACAGCCCATCACGGCCACGCGCAGCGGAACGGTCATGCCCTCGAGGCCGTCGGTCACGTCGTTCGCAAGCTTGTAGACGTCGACCTGCGCGCGCCCGCAGGAGGGGCACGACACGATCTCGAGCTTGCGCTCGCGGAGGTTCAGGGACTGCAGGATCTGCAGGCCCACCTTCACCTCCTGCGCCGGCGGCGCCGAGAGTGAGACGCGGATGGTGTCGCCGATGCCCTCGGCGAGAAGGATGCCGAACGCGGTGGCGCTCTTGATGGTGCCCTGGAACTCGGGGCCGGCCTCGGTGACGCCGAGGTGCAGCGGCCAGTCGCCGCGCTCGGCGAGCAGGCGGTAGGCCTTCACCATCACGATGGGGTCGTTGTGCTTGACCGAGATCTTGAAGTCGTGGAAGTCGTGCTCCTCGAAGAGGCTGGCCTCCCACACGGCACTCTCCACGAGCGCCTCCGGGGTGGCCTTGCCGTACTTCGCGAGGATGCTCGGCTCGAGCGAGCCGGCATTCACGCCGATGCGGATGCTGACGTCGGCCGCCTTGGCGGCAGCGGCGATCTTGCCCACCTGGTCGTCGAACTTGCGGATGTTGCCCGGGTTGACCCGAACCCCGGCGCAGCCGGCGTCGATGGCCGCGAACACGTAGTTCGGCTGGAAGTGGATGTCGGCGATCACCGGGATCTGCGACTTCTTCGCGATGATCGGCAGCGCTTCGGCGTCGTCGCGGGACGGCACCGCGACGCGCACGATGTCGCATCCGGAGGCCGTCAACTCGGCGATCTGCTGCAGCGTCGCGTTGATGTTCGGGGTGGGCGTGGTGGTCATCGACTGCACGCTGACCGGGGCGTCACCGCCGACGAGCACCTTGCCGACCTTGATCTGGCGGGACTTGCGCCGCGGAGCGAGGGTTTCGGGGGCCGATTTGGGCATTCCCAGATTGATTGCTGGCACGGGTTCAGTCTAGAACCGCTATCTGGATGCGCGGTCAGCGGCCTCAGCCGAAGATGTTGACCGGCTTCACGATGTCGGCGTAGACGAGCAGCGCGGTCATGCCGCCGAACAGGATGACCACCGCGAAGGTGAGCGGCATGAGCTTGGCCGCATCCACCGGCCCCGGGTCGCGGCGCCCGAACAGCTTCGCGAAGAATCGCCGGATGCCCTCCCACGCCGCCGAGACGACGTGCCCGCCGTCGAGCGGGGTGAGCGGCACCAGGTTGATGACGAACAGGGCGATGTTGAGCGAGCCCAGGAGGCCGAGCAGGCTCGCGGCCTTCGCCGCCAGCGGGATGCTGTCGATCGAGGCGATCTCGCCCGCCACCCGGCCGACGCCCACCACGCTGATCGGGCCGTTGGGATCGCGCGGCGCCGAGCCGAACGCGGCCTGCGCCACGTCGTAGAGGCGCTGCGGCAGGTTCGCCACTAGGGCGACGGTGCTGCCGATGTTCTCGCCGATCATCGCGGGGACGGCCGTGATGGGCTGGGGCACGAGCTGCGTGGCGGCGCCGATGCCGACGAAGCCGACGTTCTCGGTCTGCTTCGTGCCGTCGGCATTCGTGACGACGTTGCCCTTGTCGTCGTAGACGTAGCGCTGCGTGAGCAGCGGCGTGATGCTCAGCGTGACCTCGGCGCCGTCGCGTTCGACCACGAGCGGGAGGGTCTGGCCGGAGGACTGGCGGATGATGTCGGTCGACTGCGCCCAGCTCGTGATGGGGGTGCCGCCGAGGCTCACGAGCTTGTCGCCGGGCTGCAGACCGGCGGCCGCGCCCGGCGAGGCCGGGTCGGTGGACTCGCACGTCGTCTGCGTGCTCGTGGCGGGCAACACGCAGGCCGAGACGCTGCCGACGGTGGTCGAGACCTGGGCGGTGCCGAAGCCGACGAGCACGATCGAGAAGAACACGAAGGCGAGCACGAGGTTCATGAACGGGCCGCCCAGCATCACGATGATGCGCTGCCACACGGGCTTGCGGTAGAAGGCGCGGTCTTCGTCCTGACCGATGGTGAGCTGGGACTGGGCCCGTGCATCCTGGACCATCGACTGGAAGAAGCCCGTGCTGTTCGCTCTCGCCTTCTCACCCTCTCGGCGCGGCGGGAACATGCCGATCATCGAGATGTAGCCGCCGAGGGGAACCGCCTTGATGCCGTACTGGGTCTCGCCGCGCTGCCTGGAGAACACGGTGGGGCCGAAGCCGATCATGTACTGCGTGACCTTGATGCCGAACAGCTTCGCGGGCACCAGGTGCCCGACCTCGTGCAGGCCGATGGAGACGGCGACGCCCACACCGATGATGAGAACGCCGAGAACGAACTGAAGGACCGTATCCACACGAGGACACTACCCTGGGAGAAAAGGCGAGCGCTGATCGTTCGCTGAGCGAAGCGTGAGGAGATCCCGTGGCGGTTCAGCTGGTGGTCGGGGCCGGTCACATCGGCGGTCAGCTGGCTTCGCGGCTCGCGGCTCGGGGCGACGAGGTGCGGGTGGCCACCCGCTCGGGCACAGCCGTGGCCGGATGCGCGTCGCTGCGCCTGGATGCCTCCGACCCGGCTGCGTTCACGGCGGCCGCGACGGGTGCCGCGACCATCTTCCTGGTGACGAATCCGCCCTACTGGACCTGGCCGGTCGAGTGGCCGCCCGTCTTCACGGCGGCGATCGAGGCGGCGCACGCATCCGGGGCCCGTCTCGTGATCATGGGCAATCTCTACGCCTACGGCCCGACGCGCACCCCGATGACCGAGGGCTCGCCGCTCGTCACCACCGAGACGAAGGGGCTCGTGCGCAAGACGGGGTGGCTGCAGGCGGCGGAGGCCGCGGCGCGCGGCGAGATCCGGGTGAGCGAGGTGCGGGCGAGCGACTACTTCGGCCCGGGCGTCGGCGGCACGAACCACCTCGGCGCCGGCTTCTTCACGGCGTTGCGCCGCTCGCGCACGGCGAGGGTCGTGGGCTCGCCGGATGCGCGGCACAGCTGGAGCTACCTGCCCGACATCGTGACGACACTCGTCGCGGCCGCCGACGCCCCCGGCGGCACGGCCGCAGACGGCTCGGATGCACCGGCCGCGCGGGTCTTCCTCGTGCCGTCGACCACGCGCACCTTCCGCGAGATCGCGGCGGAGACGAACGCCCTCTCCGGCTCGCACGGCCGCGTCGCCCCCTGGCCGCGCGGACTGCTGCGCCTGGTCGGCGTGTTCTCCCCGCTCATCCGCGAGGTACGGGCGTCGAGCTACCAGTTCACCGACGCCTTCGTGGTGGATTCGGCCGTGACCGAGCGCGAACTCGGCATCCGGGCCACCCCGTGGGCCGACGCCCTGCGCACGACCGCCCTCTCCTACCCCGCCCCCTGACCCATCACCTCCCCCATCCCTGCCAATCGCCGAGCCGTCGGACGAACGTCATAACTCGTGAACATGCACGTAGTTTCGACGGCTCGGCGAAACAGGGGTGGCGGGGTGGGGTAGGGGCTCGTGGGGTGAGGGTGGTGGGGGGCTCAGGCCGCGGCGATGAGCGCGTCGGCCGTGGCGCGGCCCCAGAGCTCGGCCTCGGCGAGCGACTCGCGGGTGACGGCCTCGCCCGGCATCTCGTGGGCGTCGACCACCCGCTGCACGGTGTCGACGATGTCGAGGAACCCGATGCGCCCGGCGTGGAAGGCGTGCACCGCCTGCTCGTTCGCGGCGTTGAAGACCGCCGGGTAGCTGCCGCCGGCGCGGCCCACCTGCTTCGCGAGCGCCACCGCGGGGAACGCCACCTCGTCGAGGGGCGCGAACGTCCAGCTGTGCGAGGCCGTCCAGTCCAGGGGCGCACCGACGCCGGCGACCCGCGCGGGCCACTGCAGGCCGAGCGAGATCGGCAGCCGCATGTCGGGCGGTGAGGCCTGTGCGATCGTGGAGCCGTCGACGAACTCCACCATGGAGTGCACCACCGACTGCGGATGCACGGTCACGGCGATGTCGGCGTAGGGAACGTCGAACAGCAGGTGCGCCTCGATCACCTCGAGGCCCTTGTTCACGAGGGTGGCCGAGTTCGTGGTGACCACGAGACCCATGTCCCAGGTGGGGTGGGCGAGCGCCTCGCGCGGCGTGACGTGGGCCATCTCGGCGCGCGACCGCCCGCGGAACGGACCGCCGGATGCGGTGAGCACGAGGCGGGACACCTCCTGCGCGGTGCCCGAACGCAGCGCCTGGGCGATGGCCGAGTGCTCCGAGTCGACGGGCACGATCTGCCCGGGCCGGGCGGCGCCCTTCACGAGGTCGCCGCCCACGATCAGGCTCTCCTTGTTGGCGAGAGCCAGGGTGCGGCCCGCCTCGAGGGCGGCGAGCGTGGGTCCGAGCCCGACGGATCCGGTGATGCCGTTGAGCACCACGTCGCACTCGACGTCGCGCACGAGCTGCTCCGCCTCACGAGCGCCCAGCCCCGTCGCCGCGGGGTCGACGCCGAACTCGGCGGCCTGCGCAGCCATCGCCGTGCGGTTCGTTCCCGCGATGAGGCCGACCACCTCGAACAGCTCCGGATTCGCCCGGATGACGTCGAGGGCCTGCACTCCGATGGAGCCGGTGGAACCGAGGATGATGACACGTCTCACCGTGCCATCATCGCATCCGGTCCACCGGCCCGGCGATTCGCCGGACGGACGGCCCGTGGGCCATCCGCTCCTACGGGGTCGGCGTCGGCGTCGGCGTGGTGGCCGGCGGCGTGGTGGTGTTCAGGATGTCGATCACGAACACCAGGGTGTCGGTGCCCGAGATGCCCGCGGCGCTGTTGCCGGCGGAGCCGTAGCCCTGGTCCGGCGGGATGACCACGAGAACCTGGGATCCGACGGTCTGGCCGACCATCGCGGCCGCGAAGCCCTTGACGACGCCGGTGGTCTGGAAGGTGCGCGGACCGCCCTGGCCCCAGCTCTGGTCGAAGACCTTGCCGGTGCCCCAGACGAGGCCCTGGTACTGCACGGTGACGTTGTCGCCGTCGGCGACCGTGGCGCCGGTGCCCTTCTTGAGCACCTCGGTCTGCAGCGTGGCGGGCGGGTCGGCCGAGGGGATGGTGACGGTCGGGGCGCCCGTGGTGTCGTCGAGGGTGACGGTGGGGAAGCCGTCCTGCGGCGCCTGGTCGGCGCCGTCGGCGCGGGTCGGGATGATCGCCTCGACGTCGGCGACCATCACCATGCTGTCGGTGGCGGCGATGCCGAGCGAGGTGTTGCCGGTGGTGCCGAAGCCGTCGGCCGGCGGGATGACCGCGACGACGCGGGAGCCCACCGTGGAGCACGCGACGGCGTTGACGATGCCGGGGATGAACTGGGTCGAGTCGACCGTGAGCTGCAGCTGCGTGCCGCCGGCGTCGAGCGTGGAGAACACCTGCTTGCCGCTCGTGCCGTTGTAGATGGTGAAGTCGATGGTGGCGACGTCGCCGTTCTGCACGACGGCTCCGTCGCCGGTCGTGACGACGGTGCGCTGGGTGGCGTCGACGGTCAGCGGACCGGTGAAGGTCGTGGTCGGCGCGGCCTGGAAGTCGCCCGCGACGGTGACACCTTCGGAGGCGCTGCCGGAGGCCGTCGGCGTGCAGTCGCTCGATGCCGCGTTCGTCGACGAGGCGTCGCCGGAGGCTGAGCAGCCCGCGAGCAGGAGGGTGGCGGCGACGGCTGCTGCGGCCAATGCCGGGAGTGAGCGCATGGTTCCTCTTCGTGAGTGTCGGGGGGATCGCGTGACAGTCTTGCTCAGTCCGCTTGGTCCAAGCTGGTGACCCGCTGGGAGCGGGCCCGGTGCGCCGCCAGCATCACGAGCCCGCAGACACCGACCACGAAGGCCCCGACCACGGTCACGACGAAGCCCGATCGGGCCGACAGGCCGTCCATGAGGATGCCCGCGACAGATGAACCGGCGGTGACGCCCACACTCATGGCGGTCGACGGCCAGGTCAACGCCTCGGTGAGCCGCGCGGGGTCGACACGGGATTCCACGAGCCCCATCCCGGAGATGAGGAGCGGCGTCGTGACCAGGCCCGAGAGGAGCAGCACGATCCCGAGCACCGTCACATCCGGGACGAAAGCGACGACCGGGAGCACCAGCGCGTAGAGCACCGCGGCACTGCCCACGCGCACGACGGGCGGCACGGTGAAGCGGAGCAGTCCGAACACGAGACCGGCCGCCACGCTGCCGAGGGCGTACATCGCGAGCAGGAACCCGGCCGCTGCGGGTTCGCCGGCCGCGTTCGCCACGCCGACGGCGGTGAGGTCGATCGAGCCGAAGACGAGCCCGACCCCGAGGAAGAGCGGCAGGGTGCCGGCGACGCCCTCGGGCAGGCGGCGCCAGAGTGGCGGACGGGCGCGGCGCCCCGCGGGCCTGGCGCCGCCGGCGACGGCCGCGGCATCCGGATGCCCGGGCTGCTGCGGCGCCGGCGGGATGCGGGTGGCCTCCGTCGGCGCCGCCGCGTTCTGGGCGGCTTCCTCGCGCACCGGGGGTTCGGTCCTGCGCTGCAGCACGAGCGCCACTCCCCCGGCGATCCCGAGCACGAGCCCCACCCCGAAGCCGAGCACGGGGCTCACCGCGGCCGCGAGCACGGTCACCACCGGCGGCCCGATGACATACACAGACTCGTCGGCCACGGACTCGATCGAGTAGGCCGTGTGCCGTTGGTGGCCGGGCGGCAGCAGGTTCGACCAGCGGGCGCGGGTGACCGAGCCGATGTCGACCGCGCTGCCGCCGACGAGGAAGGCGGCGAGGAACCAGGTCCAGACCGGCAGATCGGCCGTGACGCTCCCCACCAGGAACACCCCGGCGAGCGTCGAGGCGGCGAGGCCCGCGAGGAGCACGCGCTGCTGGCCGTAGTGGTCCATGGCGCGCGACCAGAGCGGGCCGAGCAGGGCGGTGCCCACCACGATGGCCGCGGCCACACCGGCGGCGAGCGTGTAGCGGCCGGTGGCGCCGGCGATGAGCAGCACCGAACCGAGGCTCAGCGTGGAGCGCGGCATCCGGCCGAACCAGCCGGCCACGACGAAGGCGGCCGATCCGGGCACGGCGAAGATCTCGCGGTAGCCCCGCAGGGCGGTGGGTGTCTTCGGAGAAGGCACGGGCACTCGGCATTCTGGTCGCAGCGAAGGCGGGAATGCCCACCGGCTACTCGGGCGACGTGGCGAGTCTATCGGGCTGCGGTCCCGCATCCGGAGCAGGATGCGCGGGGCCGGCCGGATGCGCGGGGTTGCGGATGCCGAGGAACGACACCACGCCGCCCGCGATGAAGAACAGGGCGGCGACCAGCACCACGCGGTGGAATCCGGCCAGATCGAGAACCGCGGCGCCGGTGATGATGCTCGCGAGGGCGACGGCGATGAGGCCCGCCACGCGCGAGACGGCGTTGTTGACCGCCGAGGCGATTCCGGAGCGCGACGGGTCGATGGCGCCGAGGATGGCGGCCGTGAGCGGTGCGACCGTGATGGCCATTCCCAGGCCGAAGACGACGATGGCCGGCAGCACCTGCGTGAGATAGGGGGCCTGCTCGTCGACGCGCAGCATCAGCAGGAACCCGCTGCCGGCGATGAGCGGGCCGGCCGTCATGAACAGCCGCGGCCCGAGGCGGCCGCTCAGCTTGCCGAACAGGGTGGAGAGCGAGATCAGCAGCAGGCTCGTGGGGATCATGGCGAATCCGGCCTCGGTCGCGCTGTAGCCCGCCACCTGCTGCAGGAAGACGGCGATGGTGAAGAAGCCGAGCGAGAGCGCCCCGTAGATGAGGAAGGTCGAGACGTTGCCCACCGAGAAGTTGCGCACCCGGAACAGGCTGAGCGGCAGCATCGGCTGGGCCGTGAAACGCTCGTTGACGAGGAAGCCGGCGAGCGCCAGCACGCCCACGACGAGCGGCACGAGCACGACCGGGGAGCCCCAGCCGAAGTTCGCCTGCTCGATCAGGGCGAACACCGGCAGCCCGAGGCCGAGGATGCCCAGAACGGCGCCGAGCACGTCGATGCGCGCGCCGGGCGCGTGGTGGCGGTCGGGCTCGAGCTTGGTGAGCAGCACGATGGTCACGGCGATGGGCAGCACGTTGATGCCGAACACGAAGCGCCAGGAGAGCTGATCGACGAGCACGCCGCCGAGGATGGGGCCGGCGATGTTGGCGGTGCTGGTCCAGGCGGTCCAGGTGCCGATGGCGCGGCCCTGGGCGGGGCCGCTGAAGTTGGCGAGGATGATGGCGAGCGACGACGGCACGAGCAGCGCGCCCGCGATGCCCTGGAGGCCGCGCGACACGATCAGGAACTCGATCGTCGGAGCGGAGGCGCACAGCAGGGAGGTGACGCCGAAGCCGATGAGGCCGGCGAGAAGCACCTTCTTGCGGCCGAACACGTCCGACAACGAGCCGGCGAGCAGGATGACGGCGCCGAGCGTGATGAGGTAGGCGTCGACCACCCACTGCTGGGCCGAGAGACCGCCGCCGAGCTCGCGTCCGATGGCCGGGAGCGCCACGTTGATGACGGTGGCGTCGAGGAACGACACGATGGCCGACAGGATGGCCACGATCAGAACGAAACGCTGCTGCCGGGACATGGCCTCAGTCAAGTGCATCCTTTGCTCGACCGCGAGGCCTGCGTCGCTGTTTGCGACGATCCGAGCACACCGGGCGGCACACGGACCGGACGCCCTAGGGTGGGCGGATGGACGAGCGTCTGGGGCGGGCGGCCGAGCTCGCGCAGCACGGGCTGAGCCGGAGCTTCCGCTCCCGGCTCGTTCCGGGGCGGCTGCGCAACACCTCTCGATTCCGGTGGCGCCAGAGCTTCGCCCTGAACTACTGGTGGCTCGCGCACGCCGTGGAGGTGCGGGTCGACGCCTTCGAGCGCACGGGCGATCCGGCCCGCCTCGCCGAGGCGGAGCGACTCTACGCGCAGCTGAAGCGCCGCAATCGCGGACTCTTCAACGACTACTTCGACGACATGGGGTGGCTGTGCATCGCGGCGCTGCGACTCCACGACGCGGGCGGGTCGCGCGCATCCGCTTCGCCCTACCTCGCCGACGCGGTGGCGCTGTTCGCGCGCATCCACGACCGCGGCTGGAACCCACTGCACGGCGAGAGCGTGTCCTGGCGGGTGCAGCAGCCCGGCTACAAGAATGCGCCGAGCAACGGGGCGTTCGCGATCGCGGCCCTGCGCCTGTTCGCGCGCACGGGGGACGAGCGGATGCGCGTGGCCGGCGAGGCCGCCCTGAGCTGGCTCACCGAGAACCTCCTCTCCCCCGGCGGGCTGGTGGTAGACGGCCTCGGGCGCACCGGCGGCGCCGAGCGCGACGACGCGTGGGTGTTCAGCTACAACCAGGGGCTCTACGTCGGGGCTCTCGTGGAGGCGTACGCGTCGTCTGGCGACGAGACACTCCTTGCACGGGCCGCGCGCACGGCGGAGGCGGCGATCGCCGCGCTCGCACCCGACGGCGTCATCCGCGGCGAGCAGGCGCGGCTCGACGAGCGCGGAGGCGGCGACGTGGGCCTGTTCAAGGGCGTCTTCGTGCGGTACCTCGCGCTACTCGTGGGCGCGCTGCCGCCCGGCACGGACCGCGCGGAGCTGCTGGGGTTCCTGCGCGGGACGACGAGCGCGCTGGCCGCGCACCTCGACGCCGACGGCCGCGCCGGCGACGACTGGAGCGCCGCTCCGCCGCCTGTCACGGCGATGTCGACCCAGCTGTCCGCCGTGATGGCGCTGGAGGCGGTCGCGCGGCTCTGACCCTCCGCTCGGGCGGCGGTCGGAATGGGATTCGGGGGTCGCGTGCGCAGGATGTGGAGACGACCCCGGAATCTCATTCCGTTCGGGGAAGGACGACGTGGAAGTGCACGATCGGGGCGTCGCTGTGCACCGTGATCGTGCGCGAACGGTCGACGCCCGCCGGTGCGGCGAGCGGCACGGCGCCCGGGAGTGACTCGTAGCGCACGCTCGTGACACCCGCGCCGTCGGCGGCGGCCTCGCCCGGCGCCGACGGGCGCTCGGGCGCGGCGGGGTCACCCGGCTCTGCGAGCGCGATGCGCTCTCCTGGTGCGGCGTGATCGGCCGGCGCGAGCGCCGGCAGCCGACCGCCAGCGAAGACAGGGTCGGCGATCGTGCAGTCGACCCGCACCCGGCCGGCGCGCGTCACGGCCACGGCGGTGAGCTCGACCGCGCGGCTGATGCTCGTGCGAGGCGGCGGCCCGGCTCCGTGCAGCTCGGCGAACAGCTCGACCGCTTCACGCACGAAGGCGTCGCCGAGCGTTCCGCGCAGGGTGCGACCCCGCACGAAGACCTCGACGGCGGCGGGCTCCACGGGCCGTGGTGCGGGTGATCCGGGCCCGACGCGCGGCGCTGCCGCGCCCGATCCGGCCACGCTCATCTCAGATGGCCGGTTCGACGACGAGCACGCCCTCGTGCCGCACCGGGAAGTTCACCGAGTTCGCGATGAAGCACTTCTCGCCGGCCTCGCGGTGCATCCGCTCGAACCGCTCCTCGTCGAGCGGCCCGGCGACCGTGACGCGCGGATGCAGGGTGACGCTCGTGAAGCGGCCCCCGTCGCCCTCTTGCAGCATCACGCCCTCCGCGGCATCCGTGTAGGCCGTCACGACCACGCCGTGGACGACGGCCACATGCAGGAAGGAGAGCATGTGGCATTCGCTGAGCGCCGCCACGAGGAGCTCCTCGGGGTTCCAGCGGTCGGCGTCGCCGTGGAAGGTGCGGTCGGCCGACGCCTCGATCACCGGCTTGCCGGCCGCCGCGATCACGTTCTGGCGGCCGTATTCGCGGTAGTGACTCGTGCCGCTGCCGCGATTGCCAAGCCAGGCCACATCCACGCTGTAGTGATGCTCAGGTTTCACCCGGCCATGCTAACCCTCCCGCGGAGGCCCCTGGCCTAAACTCGGAAGACTATGACTGACACCATCGACACCTCGATCGCGACCCCGAGCTACTCGGTCACCCAGGAGCGGAGGATCGTCACGGCGATCCCCGGCCCGAAGTCGGAGGAGCTGCACCGCCGCCGCCTCGCCGTGGTGCCGCGCGGGGTGTCGAGCGCGCTGCCGGTGTACATCGCCAAGGCGAACGGCGCGATCCTCGTCGACGTCGACGGCAACCAGTTCATCGACCTCGGCGCGGGCATCGGCGTCACCACCGTCGGCCACACCGAGAAGGCCGTCGTGGATGCGGCGGCCGGCCAGCTGCAGGACGTCATCCACACGCTCTTCACCATCACCCCCTACGAGGAGTACGTGCGGGTGGCCGAGCTGCTCGCCGAGCACACCCCCGGCGACTTCGAGAAGCGCACGGTGCTCGTGAACTCGGGCGCAGAGGCGGTGGAGAACGGCGTCAAGATCGCCCGCAAGCACACCGGCCGCAACGGCGTCGCCGTGCTCGAGCACGCCTACCACGGCCGCACCAACCTCACCATGGCCATGAACTTCAAGGCCGCGCCCTACTCCACCGGCTTCGGCCCGTTCGCGGGCGACGTGTACCGCGCGCCGAACTCCTACCCTTACCACGACGGCCTCTCCGGCACCGAGGCGGCGGCACGCACCATCAACTACCTCGAGAAGACCGTCGGCGCCGCCGACCTGGCCTGCCTCGTGGTGGAGCCCATCCAGGGCGAGGGCGGCTTCGTGGTGCCGGCCGAGGGCTTCCTCCCCGCTCTGCAGGAGTGGTGCACGGCGCAGGGCATCGTGTTCATCGCCGACGAGATCCAGAGCGGCATGGCCCGCACCGGCGCCTACTTCGCGAGCGAGCACTTCGGCCTCGTGCCCGACATGGTGCTCTCGGCCAAGGGCATCGCGGGCGGCCTGCCGCTCGCCGGCGTCACCGGCCGCGCCGAGATCATGGACGCGGCCCAGCCGGGCGGCCTCGGCGGCACCTTCGGCGGCAACCCGGTGGCTGCGGCGGCCGCGATCGCCGTGTTCGAGCAGATCGAGGCCGGCTCGCTGCTGGCCGAGGCCAAGCGCATCGAGCAGACGCTCTACGCCGGGCTCCTCGAGCTGCAGGCGAAGTACGACATCATCGGCGAGGTGCGCGGCATCGGCGCCATGGTGGCGATCGAGCTCGTCGAGCCGGGCACCGCGTCGACGACGAAGACCCCGAACGCCGAAGCCGTGAACGCGATCGTGGCCTTCGCTGCGCAGCGCGGCGTGCTCGTGCTCACCGCGGGAACCTACGGCAACGTGCTGCGCTTCCTGCCGAGCCTCGCCGTCTCCGACGCCCTGCTCGCCGACGCGCTCTCGGTGCTCGACGAGGCCTTCGCGTCGCTGGGCGCGTGAACATGGGCACGGCTTCGGAACCGGGCGCTCCGTCGCTCGGCACCGCGAGTCTGGCCGAGTCGGTCGAGCTCGCCGTGGTCGACCGCAGCGGCTTCGTGGAGTCGCGCCACGCGGGTTCGGCCGTCGTGCTCTCCCCGGCCGGCGAGGTCGTCGCGAGCTTCGGCGCACCGGAACGCCCGGTCTACCCGCGCTCGAGCCTGAAGCCGTTCCAGGCGCTCACCGTGCTCGAATCGGGCGTCGAGCTCGATCCGCTGCAGTCGGCGATGGCGATGGCGAGCCACACGGCCACTCCGGCGCACCTCGCCGTGGTGCGGTCGATGCTCGACCTCGGCGGCCTCACGCCCGACGCGCTCGGCTGCCCGGCCGACTGGCCCGCCGACTCCGCCACCCGCACCGAGGTGATCCGCAGCGGCGGGCGCCCCGAGCGGCTGTTCATGACCTGCTCGGGCAAGCACGCCGCCATGCTGCTCGCGTGCGCGGCGAACGGCTGGAACACCGCCGACTATCTCGAGCCGGCGCATCCGCTGCAGCAGCGCATCCTGGCCACGGTCGAACGCCTCACCGGCGAGCCCGTGGTGCACACCGGGGTCGACGGATGCGGCACCCCGGTGCACGCGATGTCGCTGATCGCGCTGGCCCGCGGCTACAACCGCGTGCGGCTGGCCGACGAGGGCCCGGCCCGTCGCCTCGTCGACGGTGCCCTCGCGAACGGCTGGGTCGTCGAGGGGCCCGGGCGCCCGAACAGCATCGTGATCGACCGCCTCGGCGTTCTCGCGAAGTTCGGCGCCGACGGCGTGATGGTTCTCGTCGCGCCCGACGGCACCACGGTGACCCTCAAGATGCTCGACGGCAGTCTGCGCCCGGCCACCCTCGTCGCGCTCACGCTGCTGGCGCGCCACAGTGCGCTCGACGCAGCGGCGGTCGCCGAGGTGGTCTCCGAGCTCGACCTCACCGTGTGGGGCCGCGGAGAACCGGTGGGCGCCGTGACGGTGTCGCCGAGCCTCTGAAGGCCGGCTGACCGGCCCTAGCTCTGCTTGGCGAGACGCTTCGCCCGGGCCGCGCGGGAGACCTGCGCCACCACCACGATCACGATCGCGAGCAGGAACACCGCCGACGCGATGACGTTCACCTGCGCCGGGATGCCTCGGGCCGCCGCGATGTAGATGAACTTGGGGAAGGTGTCGACCGAGCCCGAGTTGAAGTTCGTGATGATGAAGTCGTCGAAGCTCAGGGCGAAGGAGAGCAGCGCGGCCGCCGCGATCCCGGGCAGCAGCAGCGGGAAGGTGATGCGCCAGAACACCTGCGCGGGCGAGCCGTAGAGGTCGCGCCCCGCCTCTTCGAGGGCTGGGTCGAGGCTCGCCACCCGCGCCTTCACCGTCACCACGACGAAGCTGATGCAGAACATCGTGTGCGCCAGGATGATGGTGAGCAGCCCCTTCTCGGTGCCGAGCGTCAGGAACTGAGCGGCGAGACCCGCACCGAGCACGACCTCGGGTGTGGCCATCGGCAGGAACAGCAGCAGGCTGATGGCCGAGCGGAACCGGAAGCGGTAGCGCACGAGCGCGATGGCGATCAGGGTGCCGAGCGCGGTGGCGACGACCGTCGAGACGACGCCAACGAGGATGCTGTTGCCGAAGGCCTCGCAGAGCCCCTGCGTGTTGCAGACCGTGAGCCACTTGTCGAGGGTGAACCCCTGCCAGGCGATGTTGAGCTTGCCGGAGTCGTTGAACGAGAACACGAAGGTGTACGCGATCGGGATGAGCAGGAACAGCAGAGCGAGACCGGTGTAGATCGGCAGGCCGATGCCGCGCAGGCGGCTGCGGCGCCGAGGCGCCGGCGAGGGCTCGAAGGAGGCCTGCTCGAAGGCTTTCGCGGGGACCGCACTGGTCATATCAGGTCCTCCGTTCCGGAGCGGCGTACGTAGATGCCCACGATGATGAGGATCACCGCCATCAGCACGATCGACAGCGCGGCGGCGATCGGGTAGTTCTGCAGCACGAGGAAGTTGGCCTCGATCGCGTTGCCGACCATCGCCGTGGAGGAACTGCCGAGGAAGTCGCGGCTCGCGTTGATGTAGTCACCGGCCGCCGGGATGAAGGTGAGCAGGGTTCCTGAGACGATGCCGGGCATCGAGAGCGGGATGGTGACCTTGCGGAACACGGTGAACGGGCTCGCGTAGAGGTCTGCTCCCGCCTCGATGTAGCGCAGGTCGAGCCGCTCGAGGGTGGCGTAGAGCGGCAAGGTCATGAACGGGATGAAGTTGTAGGTGAGACCGAAGATCACCGAGAAGGTGGTGCCGGTGAGGTGGCCGTCGGAGGGCAGGATGGCGACGGTCTTCAGGAACTGCACGATCGGTCCCTCGTCACTCATGATCTGCTTCCAGGCGAGGGTGCGCAGCAGGAAGCTGATGAAGAAGGGCGCGATCACGAGGGTGAGCAGCAGGCTCTGCAGGAGCGGCCACCGCCGCGCCTTCACCCCGATGAAGTAGGCGATCGGGTAGCTGATGATCAGCGCGAGCACCGTGGCGATGATCGCGAACCCGAAGGCGCGCAGCACGAGGGGCCAGTATTCGCCCATCGCGTCGGTGTAGTTCTGCCACTGGAACCCGGCCGTGTACTCCCCCACGTCGCCGTCGATCACCGGCTGCTGGAACGAGGTGATGACGAGCGAGATCAGCGGGGCGAGGAAGAACAGCACCAGGTAGAGGATGCCGGGCAGCAGCAGCACGAGCGCGATGAAGCTCCGCTTGCGCGGCGCTTGCTCGACGACCGCCTGCGAGGAGAACGCGGTGAAGGCCATGGCGGCTCAGGCCTGTTCGAGTTCTTCTTCGAGGGCGATCCGCCGTTGGACGGCGATCGATTCGGTGGAGGCGTCGGCCGGGAAGCGCGGCACCGCGCTCGCATCGTCGTCGAGGCCGAAGCCGTGATCGGCGTTCCACGACACCCAGACCTCCGCGCCCACGTGCACGACCGGGCCGAAGACCATGTTCTGGGCGAACACGATCAGCTCGCCCACGCCCGGCACCTCGACCAGGTACTGCGTGCTCACTCCCGAGAACGAGACGTCGGTCACCCGGCCCGGGCCGAGCACGTTACGGCCGGCGACGGGCTGCGGCGCCTCGGTGAGCAGGCTCACCTTCTCGGGGCGCACGCCGATGGCGACCTCGCCCGCATGGCGCTTCGCGCGGGTGCGCGGCACGACGATCGGCACTCCGGCCACGTCGACCGTGATCGCGTCGGCCGTGGAGGCGGTGACGGAGCCGCTGAACAGATTCGACTGCCCGAGGAAGTTCGCCACGAAGGCGGTGCGCGGCAGCTCGTAGAGCTCCTCCGGCGCGCCCATCTGCTCGATGCGGCCCTTGTTCATCACCGCCACGGTGTCGGCCATGGTCATGGCCTCCTCCTGATCGTGGGTGACGTGAAGGAAGGTGAGTCCCACCTCGGTCTGGATGGTCTTGAGCTCCAGCTGCATCTGCCGCCGGAGCTTCAGGTCGAGCGCGCCGAGCGGCTCGTCGAGCAACAGCAGAGCGGGCCGGTTGACGATGGCGCGGGCGAGCGCCACGCGCTGCTGCTGACCGCCCGAGAGCTGAGCCGGCCGCCTCGCGGCCAGATGGTCGAGTTCCACGAGCGCGAGCGCCTCGTGCGCCTTCGCGACCGGGTCGCTCATCTTGCGCCGGCGGAGACCGAAGGCCACGTTCTCGAGGATGGTCATGTGCGGGAAGAGCGCATACGACTGGAACACCGTGTTGACCGGCCGTTGGAACGGCTTCGTCGCCGTCACGTCTTTGCCGCCGATCAGGATCTGGCCGGCCGTCGGCTCCTCGAGCCCGGCCACCAGCCGCAGCGTGGTGGTCTTGCCGCAGCCCGAAGGGCCGAGCAGAGCGAAGAACGAGCCTGCCGGGATCGACAGGTCGAGTTCTTCGATCGCGGTGAAGCCGGGGAACCGCTTCGTGATCCCCACGAGCTCGAGGTCGGCGCCCTTGTCGGCGAAGGAGGCGATGGCCATCAGCTTCCCAGGAGCACTTTCTGGAACTGGGCTCCGTAGTCGTTCTCCTCGGACGGCGTCAGCGTGCGGAAGACGTGAACCGTCGAGAGCGTCTGGTCGTCGGGGAAGATCAGCTGGTTCTCGGCGAGCTGCGGGTCGAGCGCCACGGCGGCCTCCTTGGCCCCCACGACCGGAGTCACGTAGTTGACCCAGGCGGCGAGTTCCGCCGCGACCTCCGGCTCGTAGTAGTAGTTCATGACGGCTTCGGCGTTCGCCTTGTGCGCCGAGCCCATGGGCACGACGAAGGTGTCGTTCCAGAGCGTTCCTCCGGAATCCGGGATCGCGAACTGCCACTTGTCGCCCGCCTGCGCGTTGAGCGAGGTGATGTCGCCCGACCAGCAGATCGCCGCATAGGTGTCTTCGGACTGGAGGTCGTTGAGATAGGCGTTGCCCTTGATGTTGCGGATCTGGCCGTCGGTGACCTGCTGGGTGAAGCTGTCCATCGCGTTCGCGAACTCGGTGTCGCCCCACTGACCGGTGATGTCGACGCCCTGGGAGAGCATGATGAGACCCATCGTGTCGCGCATCTCGGAGAGCACGCCGACGCGGCCCTTGAGCGACGCGTCCCACAGCTCGTCGACGCTCGTCAGACCCTTCGGCACCTTCTCCTTGTTCCAGCAGATGCCGGCGAAGCCGCCCTGCCACGGCAGGGAGAGCTGGCGCCCCTTGTCGAAGTCGGGGTTCGCGAACGAGGGGCTCAGGTTCGAGATGTTCGGGATGTTGGCGTGGTCGAGGGTCTGCACGTAGCCGTTGCGAACCAGGCGCGCGACCATCCAGTCGGTGAGGCATACGGTGTCGGCACCGATGTCCTGGCCGAGGGCGAGGGCGTCTTTCGACTTCGCGTAGTAGCTGTTGTTGTCGTCGACCGCCACGTTGTAGGTGACCGTGATGCCCGACTGGTCTTCGAAGCCCATCAGCGTGGGGTAGTTGCCGGCCGAGTCCTCGTCCATGTAGGCCGGCCAGTTGTCCCACCGCAGGGTCTTCTCCGTGGCGGAGACGTCGGTCGCCGGGGTGAGCGCCTTCTTCTCGGAAGGCGCGCAGGCGGCGAGAGCGAGTGCCGTGGCGCTGATACCGGCCGCTCCGAGGAAGCCACGCCGCGTGAGATTCATCGCTCGGGCCTTCTGCATCGCCTGCGAGTGGCGGATGGCCTGAATGATCATCGGGTCTTGTGGTGGTCTCAAGGTCATGCTCTTCACGCTTTCCTCTTGGCGGACAGGCAGTGTGCGAACCACGCTTCCGAATCGTCACGGACTCGAAAATGGTAGGTCCGATACTGGCACACGCATGCCCCAGTGCGACACAGGGAACAACGAAAAACAGCACTTCGAAACATAGTCTTTACGAAATCAGTGTCGCGGTGACGTGATGACCGTCGTTTTCGTCTGTCTCGACAGAAGATCCAGATCGGCTTCGGAGGTGAGCGCGCAGCGGATCAGCTGCTGCCGATCACCTCGCGGCCAGTGCAGGAGCGCCCACGGTGCGTCGTGGAACTCGAGACGCGCCGGGGGCGGCCGGGAGCCGGTGACGGGACCCGGCGCGATAGGGCCGACGACGACCACCACCGCACCGGCCACGTGGAGCGACCCGTCGTTCGAGAGACGCACCTCCGGCAGGCCGAGAGCGCGCGCCTGCGTGAGCAATGTGCGGGCGAAGGCCAGCACCACCGGCCGGACGCCGCTCAGCCGGAGGACGGGCGCATCCGCGGCGCCCTCACCGGCCGGGCCGGCACGGAGCCGGAGTCGCACGGGGTGACCACGAGGGGTGGCGCCGAGCTCGAACGCCGGAAGGGCCGGCCTGGCGCGCGTGGCGTGGGCGACGGGGGTGGCGCCGATCAGGGCGGCGGTGGAGGTGTGCATGCGTCGATTCAACGCGAGCGGCACGGTCGCGGTGGCGTGCATCCGGGATCCGTGGAGAGCGAGCGGTTCGGCTCCCGATGTGGAGGAGTCGCGGCGGGCCGTCGTCGCACGCGTGCCAGGCGGCGCCGAGGCTCACCACGACACGGAACTCAGTGCACGTCGAAGTACTGGTCGCCGATGCCGACGCGGGTGCCGCGTTCCACGCGCATCCGCTCGCCCGCGCGGAGTTCGAGCGGTTCGGCGCGGTCGGGCTCGAGGCGCGTGCCGTTCGAGGAACCGCGGTCGGCCACCCAGAGACCCCCGTCGTCGACGCCGAACTCGAGGTGCGTCTTCGACACACTGCGCTCGGGGTCGACGATCTGCACGAGGTAGTCGACGCGCTCCCCGGCCGCCGGTGCCGGGTTGCGACCGACGAGGCCGCTGCCGGCCACCCGGATGCTCTCTCCCGTGCTGAACACGAGACTGAACAGGCTTCCGGAGGCGCGCGACGCCGCCGGCGCAGCAGTTGCCGGTGCAGCAGGTGCCGGGACGGCGGCGGCGGCCTCCGTCACGAGACCGGCGGTCTCCGGAGCTGCCGCCGTCGGCAGCGGCGTCTCGGGCTCGGACCGCGGAGTGGCATCGGGGCCCGGGACCGCCGGTGCCACCAGCGCTCCGCCGCGGCTGCGCCGCTCCTCGCCCGCGATCGCGTCGAGGAGGGCCTGCCGGTCGTACCGGGCGGTGTCGCCGAGGGTGGGCCGGGGCGCGATGGCCGAGGTTCCGCACTCGCCGCAGAGCAGGGCCCCGGGGCTCAGGATCGTGCCGCATGTCCTGCACTTCACTGGTCGTCCTGCCTCTTCCTGTCCTTGCCATGATAGGCGCGCAACGATCGCCAGGAGACGCGAGCACGCAGCCGAGCGAACCGCCCACGGGCGATCCGGAGCCGTCTCCGCTCGGCGTCCGACGCCTCCCAGATGGCCCGGAGCTCGGCCTCGCTCGGCTCGACAGGCGCGAAGAGGGCGCCGTCGACACGTTCGGCGAGCGCCGTGGCCGGGCCTCCCCCGAAGCTCCGTGCCGCCTCGCGCCGGGTGGCGCTCGGAGCCGGCGGCTCGCGGAGGTCGCGTGCCGCATCCACCACTTCGGCCCAGCCGCCCGCCGCGCGCGAACGGGCGCTGCCGGAGCTGCGCCGGCGCGCGCGACGCCGGGCCTTGAGCGCGAGCGCCAGAAGGAACGGAGCGAGCAGCACCGCGAGCACTCCGAGCGAGAGACCGGCGATGGCCGCGATGCGCAGGACCGTGGCGATGGCTCCGTCACCGGGGGGCGCGCTGCTGTCGTTCTGCTGCAAGGGAGCGGCGTTGCCCGGATCGGCGAGTTCCTCGGTGGCCGGCGGGATGACCTCGGGCGGCCGCACCGCACTCGAGGATTGGTCCACCGAGGCCTCGGGGATGGGGCGCGGAGCGGGAGTGACATCGAGCGCGACCCAGCCCGCCTCGGCGGTGTAGACCTCGACCCAGGCGTGCGCATCCGCGCCGCGCACCGCGATCGCCGCGCCGCTCCCGCTCCCGGACTCCGAGACGCCGCCCGCGCCGGGCACCGTGAAACCGGTCGCGACCCGCGCCGGGAACCCGGCGGCCTCGGCCAGGAGGGCGCCCGCGGCGGCGTACTGCTCGTCGTCGCCCACCATCGGCGTGGCCGTGAGCAGCTCCTGGATGCGGTCGGCCCCGTGACCCGAACGACTGAAGACCTCGCCGGGGAGCCCGCTGCTCACATACCCCGACTGGAGCCCGGCCACGATTCCGCTGAGCCGCAGCCCCGGGGACAGCGAGTCGGGCGCCCAGGTCGCCGCGCGCACGCCCACCGCATCCGGAGCGGACGCGTTCGCACCGGTGACGAGCGCACCCGGAGTGAGGTCGGTGGTGTCGGTCACCGCCGAGTCGAGCCGGGTGGTCACGGTGTAGGAGTCACCCGTGGTGAGCCCGGCGGTGTCGGCGACGGTGCCGAGGGCGGCGCTCGCGAAGAGGGAGTTCTGCAGGGCGGAGGCGTTCGGCCCGGAGAAGTCGATGGCGCTCGGCACGCCGACGGTGGGAACCCAGACCCCCTGATAGGCGCCGACGACGACGACGACGCGCGAGCCGCTCGCCGCGTCCTGTCCCCCGGGCAGCGTTCCCGGCACCCTGGAGAAGAGAGAGCTCGACCCGGCGGCCCCACCGACGCTGAACACGACGCCGTCATAGGAGTCCATGCGGGCCACGACGATGCGCTCGCCCGGCGCGGCGCCCGAGACCTGCAGCTGCACGGATGCGTCGGCCGGCTGTTTGAGCTGTGCCCGGTACCCCGAGAGCGGGCTCGCATACCGGCTGGCGTCGAAGGGCTGCTGCACCGCGTCTCGGGCGACCACGCGACCCGGCGCGGGCGTCGCGGCCGCGACGGCGAGGGCCGCCACGAGGCCCACGACCACGAGGGCGGCTGCCGGGCCGAGCACTCGCGCCGGCACGCGCCCACGGGACACCACGAGCCAGAGCACCGACACGACGGCGAACGCCCCACCCACGAGCGCCGGGGCGAAGGCATCGGGCCCACCGAGCGCTATTCCCCCGACGAGCACGAGCGCCGGCAGGAGTACGGCGAACGCCGGCCGCGACGACCGCGCCGCCACGGTGACGCCGAGCGTCGAGGCGACCAGCAGCAGCACGAAGGCCGGCACGAGGAGCGCCTGGTAGCTGCCGACGGGCAGCGCGATGGTGAGCAGCTGCTTCCATCCGGTGCCCGTGGTCACCACGAGGTCGACCAGGCCGGAGGCGCTCGGCAGCACGCCGCCGGCCGCCTCGGCCGGCACGGCCAGCGGAACGCCGAGCGCAGCCCAGGCCACCACCACCGCGGCCAGCACGAGATGGCCCGGCCACGACCAGCGGGCCCCGGCGGCTCCGATGAGCACGCCGACGGTCACCGTGACCACGGCCATCACGACGAAGGCGGGCGATTCGTAGATCGGCCACCAGCTCTCCGCCGCGACGAGGGTGAGCACCTCGAACACGAGGGCGGCGGCGAGGATGCGCGGCCAGCCGGGCCCGCGGGGGCGGCGGGATCGCCCGGCTCGCCCGCGACGTCCGGCTCCCACCGAGGCGGGTCGCACAGCCTCGGCCCCGGCCCCGGCCCCGGCGCGGGCCGGCGCCGACGCGCTCATGCGGCCACCGCCCGGCTCAGGATGCGCACGAGATCGTCGAGATAGCCGATGCGTGTGATGCGCAGCGCGTCGATGCGCACGAGCGCCGCCTCGGCCTCCGGCTCGACCACGACCGCCACCACCTCGACGCCGGCCGCGAAGTGCGAGGCGGCCGCGCGCAGCTGGCGGGCCGTGACCGTCGACCCGCACGCCAGGAACACGACCGAGGCATCCGGGGCCGACTCCCCGACCGCACGGGCGAGCGCGGCCACCCGCGCGGTGCCGGCCGACGAGGATTCGGCGATGCGGCTGAGGTCGTCGAGCAGCTGGCGGGGCGTCCGCGTGCGCAGGCGCCCCGGATGCCCGGCCGCTCCGGCCCGAGGGCCGCCCGCGGACGGTCCGGCGGCCGCCCCGGAACGCGGGCGCCCGCCGTCGCGCGCCGTCGCCCGATCGGCAGCCCCCGCGCGGCCCGCGCGGCCGGCTGCTCCCGCGCCGCCGGCCCGGAGCATCCGCCCCCGCCCGACGCCGGTCGACGGCCGCGCGGGCACCCCGGCGAACACCGACACCGCGGTGCCGTCGGTGACGGCCCGCACGCCGATCGACGCCGTGACGCTCACCGCCAGCTCGAATTCCTCTTCGGAGGCGTAGTCTGCGGCGCTCAGCGATTGCATCACGATGAGGTGGCTGCGGCGGGTCTGCTCGAACTGCCGCACGAGGAACGAACCGGTCTTCGCCGTGCTCTTCCAATGGATGTGCCGCCGGTCGTCGCCGGGCAGGTAGGCGCGGAGCGCATGGAACGACATGTCGCTGTCGGTGAGGTCGGCCGTGGGGATGCCCTCGAGGTCGCGCAGCAGCCCGGTGGTGCTCACGCCGACGGGCACCGTGGCGGGATGCACGAAGAGTTCGGCGGTGCCCGAGCGCACCGACTCCCGTCGGGCGAGTCCGAGCGGGTCGCGCCGCAGGATGGTGACGGGCCCGAGCTCGATCACGCCGCGCCGGCTCGTCGGCACGGAGATGACGATCTCGTGCGACTCCCCCGGTCCCACGGCGGGGAGCCGGATGCTCTCGGTGCGCTCCCCCACCACGAAGTCGGCGAGGCGGGCGCGCTGGCGCCGGCCCGATTCGTTGCGCACGCGGACGACCACGGAGGCCGCGGCGCCCGCCGTCACCTCGCGGTCGCGCACGGCGATGTCGATCCGGCCGACGATGCGGCCGAGCAGGAACACCGAGGCCACGGCGGCCACGACCACCGCGAAGACGCCGATCACGAGCAGCTCGGTCCAGCCGAGCCCGAGGCCCCCGGCGAGGCCGAGCACCGCCATCGCGCAGACCACCCAGCCGCTCGCGGAGACGACGACGCTCCGCGGATGCCGCTGTGGGGCATCCGCGGCACCGCCACCGGGCGCGGACACGGACGCGGATGCGGGCGCGCCCAGGCGCGAGCCCGCGCCGGCGGAGTCGCCCCCGGAGGTCATACGGGCGCGACGTCCCCGGGCGGCGGGACGTCGAGGAGCAGCTGCGACACGACGCCGAGCTGGGTCACGCCGTCGAACTCGGCCTCGGGGTCGAGCACGAGCCGGTGCGCGAGCACCGGACCGGCGAGCGACTTCACGTCGTCGGGCACCACGTAGTGCCGGCCGTCGGAGGCCGCGTAGGTCTTGGCCGAGCGGATGAGCGCGAGGGCGGCCCGCACGCTGGCTCCGAGCCGGGTCTCGTCGGCGTCGCGGGTGGCCTGCACGAGCCGCGAGACGTAGTCGTTGATGGTGGGGTCGACGTGCACCGAACGGGCCTCGGCGGCGAGCAGCGACACCCCCTCCGAGGTGATCAACGGCGGTCGTGCCTCACCGTGGGCCTTCTCGGTGGCGCCCGCGAGGATGCGCAGGGTCGTGGCGTGATCGGGGTAGCCGATCGAGGTCTTGATCAGGAATCGGTCGAGCTGAGCCTCCGGCAAGCGGTAGGTTCCGGCCTGCTCGATCGGGTTCTGGGTGGCGATCACCATGAACGGCTCGCCCACCGGATGCCCCTGGCCGTCGACCGTGACCCGCCCCTCCTCCATCACCTCGAGCAGCGCCGACTGCGTCTTCGGCGAGGCCCGGTTGATCTCGTCGGCCAGAACCACGTTCGCGAAGATCGGTCCGGGATGGAAGGTGAACGCCCCGCTGCTCTGGTCGAACACGCTGACGCCCGTGATGTCGCCGGGCAGCAGGTCGGGCGTGAACTGGATGCGGCTCGACGTGCCGCGCACGCTGTCGGCGATGGCACGGGCGAGCGAGGTCTTGCCGGTGCCCGGCGCGTCTTCGAGCAGCAGATGGCCCTCGCTGAACAGCGCCGTGAGCGCGAGTCGCACCACGTGCGACTTGCCGTGCAGCGTCTGCTCGATCGAGGCAGTGAGGCGATCGAAGACGTCGGCGAAGCGCGTCGCCTGCTCGGTCGTCATGGTCATGGAGGGAGCCTTTCCGCTAGCCACGGTACACAAAGTGGTAGGCGCCGATGGTGAGGTCGAGCCAGCTGCTGCCGCGTGGGGCCGGCGCATCCGGGGTGCAGGAGTTCGCTCCGACCACGCCTCCGGTGCCTCCCGGCTCAGCCGGCGGCGTGCCCGTGCCGCAGGAGTAGCGGGGCGTCAGAGTGCCGTTCGGCGGGTCGGCCAGCCAGCCCCAGGCCGTGCCGTCGTAGACCGGCTCCGAGTCGAAGGCGAAGGTGAGGGATGGCTCGGGCGCGGTGACGGGGTCTGACCACGGCCCGCAGACCTCGGTGCTGCCCCACACGTTGCAGGCCTGGATGATGAAGCGATACCTCTCGCCGAACGCCCCGTCGGTGAGTTCGCGCGGGAACCCGCCGAGGGTGAACGACTGGCGGGCCCCGGTGGGCGATCCGCCGCCGTCGACCGGCCGCACCGCGTAGCGCACGTTCGCGGAGGGCGCCGACGGCGTGGGCGCAGAGTCGACGCGCACGTCGACCGTCTTGCCGCTCGGCACCATGGTCATCGAGACTCCGCCGGCGTCGACCTTGCCGGGGCTCGGCGAGGCCACCGCGGTCGTGACGGCCGAGGCCACGCAGCCGGCCGCGTTGTAGCCCCAGACCACGAAGGAGTAGCTCTGGTCGACCTGATCGAGACCGGAGAAGGTCGCACTGCGCGCGTCGCCGCCGAGCGCGAGCTGCGCAGCCACGTCGCCGCCGGCGCGGGGAGGCGAGACGGTGCCGGGCGCCGGCGACGACACCGAGCAGGCCTGGGCGCCGCCCGGCACACTCGTGACTCCGGGGGCGAGCAGCTGCGCGAAGTACCCGGCCACCGCGTCTCCGTTGCCCGCGAACGCCGGCCACGAGACCGTGACCGAACCCAGGCCGCTGCCGAGGTTCGCGACCGCGGAGACCGGCGAGGCGGCAGGCGCGCCATAGGGTGTGCCCGCGCCGGAGACGGAGGGCCAGGCGGAGAGGGAGGGGTAGGCGCCGTTGCGGGCGGTGACCGTGACCGTGGTCGAGGTGCCGTTGGCGAGGCCGCCCACCAGGGCGCTGCAGCCCGAGGCCGTGCATCCGGAGCCGCTCGCGTCGACCGTGGCCACCACCCGGCCGCCGACGGAGACGTCGTACTGCCGCACCGGCGACCCGCCCGAGGGCACTGTGGAGGCCGCCCAGCTGACGCCGAGCGCGCCGTCGCGCGGCACGAGGGTGAGCACGCCCGGCGCCGAGGGCAGCAGGTCGGACCAGACGGGTACCGGATACGACACCCGATCGGACGCCCCGATCGAGTTGATCGCCACGACACTCAGCGTGACCGCGTTGCCGGGCCCGTTGCCGGGCGTGCCCACCACGCACGCGGTGCCGGAGCATCGGGTGGTGACGGACGCTCCGGCCGGGGTCGCCGCCGTGACGTCGAATCCTTGGAGGGGCGCGTTGTTCGCCGGGCCGGGCGAGAACGCGACGGTCATCGTGCGGTCGCCGAAGCCGGTCACGCTGAGGCCGGTCACGGGTCCGGGCCGGTCTTGAACGGCGATGCGCACCGTTCCCCAGGTGGCGCGTTCCGGATCGCCCGTGCCGTCGAGCACCTGGTACTGCACGCTCACGTCGGCGGGCGGGGCATCCGCCGCCACCGTGATCTGCAGGACGCTCTTGTCGGCGCTCGGCACCACGGTCACCCCGGTCGGCAGCGAACCGGCGTCGGCTCCACGCACGGCGATCACCGTGAGCGGCTTCCCCGGGAAGGGGTTGGTGGCGTCGTCGTTGGCGAGCACGTCGACGCTGGTGGTCTTGCCGCGTGGCGCGACCACCGCATCCGTCGCCGGTACCGCGAGCGGCTTCGTCGACGGCACCACGCTCATCTCGATGCGCCCGGCCTTGCCCGGATTCGCGCCGTCGCTCACCCCGATGGAGAAGGCGCCCGTCGTGCCCTTCTTCGTGCCCACATCGACCGAGATGGTGAGGCTCGACCCCAGCAGCACGGCCGAGAACCCCGCCGGCTTCGGATCGAGCAGCTGATAGCCGAGCTGCGCGCCGCCGCCGGGAGCGCTCGTGAGGCGGCTCAGATCGATGACCTTCTGCTGTCCGGGCTCGAACTCGATCATGGCTCCGTTGAACACGGGAGGCTGGTTGTCACGCGGCGTCACCGTGATGGGCAGCACCAGCGTCGCCGTGCGGCTGCCGTCGGTGACCTCGAACGAGACGGAGGCGGGCCCGAAGTACTTGTCGGCGCTGCGGAAGACCACCGTGCGGTCGTCGGCGACGAGCGAACCACCGTCGGCGTGGGTGGCCCGCACGGTGTTCGGGTCGGTGATGGTGACCTGGCGTCCGCCCACCGCGACGACGAAATCGTTGATCGGGATGCTCAGGGTCGCCCCGCTCTGCACCGAGAGCTTGGGAGCCCCGGCGCGCACCTGCGGCAGTGCGTCGTCGGTGCCCGGCACCCAGATGAAGCCGCTCGACCGGATGTTCGGGTCGTCGGGATGCGCGACCGTGAACGGGATCACCTGGCGGCCGGGCAGGACGTCGACCTGGATCCGCCCGCCGACGACACGAGCCACCTGCGAGTACGAGGGCAGCACCGAGAGCCAGAGGCTGCTCGTCGGCCCCTCGGCGAAGAACACGTTGTCGAGCACCGAGACGTCGACCGTCTTCTTGTCGAGGATGTCGGTGAGCGTGAGCACGGTGTCACTCACCCGCGGGCGGGAGAGCGGCGCATCCGGCTGCACGTCGATGGTGGCGAAGCTCGAGCTCGTTCCGCCGCGACCGTTCGCGATCGAGTAGATGAAGCCGTACCGGCCCGGCGTGGCCGGCGCGGCGATCGAGAGCATGTTGTCCGACACCGAAGCGGTGGCGCCGGGTGTGACGGGGGTCACGTCGGTGACGGTGAGCGGGCTGCCGTCGGGGTCGGAGTCGTTGTCGAGCACCCGCACGAGCACCGTCTTGCCGGGCCGCACCTGTGCTTCGTCGGGGGTGGCCACCGGGTTGCGGGCGCCGTCGAGTCGTGCGCTGATGCCCACGCGGATGGTGCCGGTCGCGCGCGCGCCCAGCCGGTCGACCACGGTGTAGCTGAACGAGTCGGTGCCGGTGGAGTAGTCGCCCGCCTGGTAGTCGATCGAGTCGGCGCCGGTGGCGACCACGGTGCCCTTGCCGGGGGCGGAATCGATGCCGAGGAACTGCACCGAGTCGCCGTCGGGGTCGATGCCGGTGAGGGTGATCGGGATGTGCACGGTCTCGCCCGCGATCACGCGCGCGGTCACCTGCGCCGGCACGGGTGCCGCGTTCGCGGTGGGGTCGGCCTCGCGCACGCTGATGGTCACCTGGGCCGTGGCCCACTGGCCGTCGGGTGCGTCCACGCGGTAGACGGCGGTGAAGTCCCCGGGGGTGGACGGGGCCAGGTAGCGCAGCAGATTGCCCGAGACGAAGAGCAGGCCGGCGTCTGCGCCCGGGCCCTGCACGAGCACGGGGTCGAGGGTGAGCGGATCGCCGTCGGGATGCACGTCATTGCGCAGCACGGGGATGTCGACCACGTCCCCCACCCGCACCGAGGCCGTGTCGGGCACGGCGACGGGTGGCTGGCGCGACGCGGGGTCCGGGATCTGCACGACGGTCACGAAGCCCTGCGCGTCGGAGAGTCCGTTGGTGACGGTGTAGCCGAAGGTGATGCGGCCCAGGTCGAGCGGGCGGGTGAGCGTGACGCGGATGAGCCTCTGCTCGATGATCTCCACCCGCACACCGTCCAGCGGGTTCACGCCGGTGACCCCGCTCACGATGAGCACGCCGCCGGCCGGGTCGAAGTCACCGGCGAGCACGTCGACCAGCACGCTCGCGTTCTGCCGCGCGAAGGCGGAGTGGGGCACGGTCACGGGGCGGGTGTTCGCATCCGGCGGCTGCGTGGCGATCACGCGGATGACGCCCGAGGCCGTCCGCGCGCCGTCGGCGACCGCGTAGTCGAGCGACTCCGAACCGGCGGTCTGTGCCGTGATCCGCACCGTCCCCCCGGCGTAGTCGGGAGCGATCGTGAAACCGTCGTGCGCGGGCACGTTCGCGAGCCGCAGCGCCGAGGAACCCCCCGCGACGTGCGGCAACGGGCTCACGTCGACCTCCTGGCCCACGTGCACGAGCACCACGAAGCCCGAGGCGACGAGCGGCACCTCGCCCGGCTGATGCACGACGACGCCGATCGAGCCCGCCGTCGAGGCCTGGCCGTCGCTCACCGTGACGGCGATCTCCTTCGGCCCGGTGCTCTGCCCCGCGTCGGAATAGGTGATCACGCCGTCGGGCGTGTAGGTGACCACGTCGGGTGCGGCGACCCCGGCACTCTGCACGAAGAAGGCATCCCCGTCGGGGTCGTACCAGCTGCTGCGGATGTCGGTGCTCTGCCGGCCGCCGAGCGCCACGTCGATGCCCGGCTTCGAGGCCTGCACGGGCGGCGAGTTCTCGGTGGGAGCGCGCACCGCCACGTGGGCGGTGGCCTCCGCCGTGCCGCCCCGCCCGTCGGAGATGGTGTAGCCGATGGCGAGCTCCCCGGTGGCCGTGGCGGGCAGGGTGAGCTGGAGCTGCTGGTCGTCGGAGATCAGGGCGACGCTCCAGTCGACGCCGTCGGGCACGCGCACGGAGTCGATCACGATGACGTCGCCGTTGGGGTCGTAGTCGTTCAGCAGCACCGGCAGCACCGTCGAGCGGCCGGTCCGGGCGCCGAGCTGGTCGTCGACCGCGACGGGAGGACGCTGAGTGGGGTCGGCCTGCACGGGCTCGTCTGTGACGGCCGAGGACGATTGCTGGTTGGAGGTGGTGTCTGGCAGCAGCGCCTCCCAGTTGTCGATCGGCGCGTTCTGGCGCGTGACATCCCAGGAGCGCCCGGTGACGGCGTCACTCAGCAGGACGCCACCGCCGCCGTTGGTGCGGAACACCAGCTCGTCGCCGGAGGCGGCGCCCGAGAGGGTGCCCTCGGCGCCCGTCGCCGGGGCGGTCGTCACTCCCGTCGCTCCGGCGGTGCCGACGGTGACGGCGGCGGGATCCGCGGCCGCACCGCCGCCGTCCGTGCCGGGCTCGCCGCACGCGCTCCACGAGCGGCCGTCGGTCCAGCCGGCGTACCAGCATCCGCCGACCTGCACCGGCCGCGCGGCGCTGCCGGTGTGCCCCGAGGACAGCGGCTCGACGGAGCCGTCGGCCAGGGTGACGGCGAGAAGTGCCTCGCTGGTCGCGAGCAGAACCCTCGGCGAGGCGTCCGAGGCCGACTGCAACCAGGCTCCCGTACCCGCCGCGGCGACCGGGTTCATCGAGCCCGAGAGGTCGATGGCTCCCTCGGCGGTGATCAGCCGGCGGGTACTGCGGTCGAGCACCACCCAGCGCTCGCCCACGGCGCTGATCGAGACGTCGGCGCCCGCGTCCACCGAGATCGGCGTGCTGGCGGAGGCGCCGGCCGCCGCCGAGGGATTCACCGTGAACACCGAGCCGGTGGCCACCGACACGGCGACGATCGAGCCCGCCGCCGTGATCGCGGTGTCCCCGCCGGCGCCGAGCGTCAGGTCGGGCGGACTCGAGGGATCGAAGGTCGCCAGCGCGCCGGGTGTGGTGATCCACACGTCCCCCGTTGTGCGCGAGGTGATGACGGCGCGCGAGTCGGTGAGCGCGATCCCGACGTCGCCGACGGGGAGAGGGACGGTGTCGGCCACACTCGCGTCGGCCGTGTTCAGGATGCGCGCCTGCCCGCCGCCGAGATCGCTCACGACGACCGTCTGCCCGAGCTGGCTCACCGCGAGCGAGCCCGACTGCATCCGCACGGCCGTGTTCAGCTCGCCGAGCTGCGGGTTCGCGCGGCCGGCCGCCTGGTGCAGGTCGCTCGTCACCCAGACGGCCGCGTCGTCGAGGTGCACCTGACGGGCCGTATAGCCGGTGGACACCACGGCGACGACGGCCACCAGCGCCGCGACGACACCGCTCGCGGCGACCGTGATGGCGAGGGAGCGGTGCGAACGGAGCCAGCCGGCGGTTCGCGCTCGATCGGTCATTCCCGCGCTGCGCACTTCTGCGAGCTCGCTTCGCCCGACTTTCCCGCGCGCACGACGGCGACCGAGATGCACACCGGGGCGGTGCTCGTGGGGTCGGCCGCGAACTCGCGGCTCTTCTGCACCGAGCTCTGGCCGCTGCTGGTCGTGACCCGGTAGCTGTCGCCGTCACCGAGGCCCGGGTCCGCCCAGGTGAAGAGGATGTGGCCGCCCTGGGTGGTGGCCGCGATCTCGCCGACCCGCGGGATTCCGCCGCTGCCGGGGCGCGCGACGAGGAAGATCGCGCCGGCCGCGATCGCGGCGGCGACGACGACGCCCGCCACGACCAGCCAGACCCGGCCGCGGCCGCCTGCCGTGCGAGAGGAGCCGGGGCCGGCGCCCGCGACGCGGGACGCGACCGAACGGTCACGTCCGTCGCTGCCCTCTCCGGCGCCGGAAGCCGGCCCGACGCCCGGCACGGAGCCCGACGCCCAGCCCGCGCGCGATCCGCCGGATCCGGATCCGGCGGGGCCGCGCGCTCCGGTCACGCTCCGGCGGCGGCGACGGGTCGCCTCCGCCACATGGATGACCGTGCGCTCGTCGGAATCGCGCGAGTAGTCGCTCGCCCACTCCGCCATCGCGATCTCGGCGCTCGTCTGCGCGAGGCCCAGCTCGGTCTCGACGGCCTGCAGCTCGCGCAGCAGCTCGAGCGCCGAGGCGGGACGCTGCACGGGGTTCTTCGCCATGCCGCGGGCCAGGATGCGCTCGAGCGACGCGGGCACGTCGGTGCGCCCGGTCGGCGCGAGTCTGGCCTTCACGATCCGGCGCGCCAGATCGCCCGGCGCCGAGCGGCCTCCCGGCTCCTCGAACGGAGAGCGGCCGGCGAGCAGAGAATAGAGCGTGGCCGAGAGCGCCCAGACCTCGGAGGCGACGGTGCCCTGCGTCTGTTCGGAGACCACCTCGGGCGCCGACCACGGGATCGAGAGCCCGACGGCCTCGGCCGCCGCGTTGCCGCGCGTCGACGCCGAGATGCCGAAGTCGGAGAGCACGGGAGCGCCGTATGCCGTCACGAGGATGTTCGACGGCTTCACGTCGCGGTGCAGGATGCCCTGCTCGTGCGCGGTCTGCAGCGCCCCCGCGATCTTCACTCCGATGCGCAGCGCCTCGGCCACCGGCAGCGGTTCGCTGCGGTAGCGCTGGCCCAGCGAGGAGGAGCAGAGCTCCATCACGAGGTAAGGCCGGCCGTCGGAGGAGACGCCGGCTTCGTAGACGGTGAGGATCGACGGATGCGCGCTCAGCTTGGCCATCAGGTCGGCCTCGACCTGGAACATCCGCCGCACCTGATCGTTCACAACCTCGGGCAGCATGACCTTGACGGCCACCTGCCGCCGCGGCATGTTCTGCTCGAACAGGAACACGTCGGCGAACCCGCCCGAGCCCAGCACGCGCACGGGCGTGAACCCGGGGAGCGCGGGTGGGGGTGACGGAAGACGCCGGGCCATGGTGCTCTCAGTTCCGGGTCGACCCGTGGCGCGCCGCGCGCGCGTCGGAGCCCGGTGCCTCGGTCTCGTCGGACTCCACGTCGACCACCACGACGGTCACGTTGTCCCGGCCCCCGTTCGCGAGCGCGGCCGTGACGAGTTCGACGGCGGCGCGCTCCGCGGAGGGGGTGGTGGAGAGATAGTGGCGGATGCCGAAGTCGGTGAGCTCCTTGGTGAGCCCGTCGGAGCACACCAGGATGCGCTGACCGGGGGCCACGGGCAGCAGCTCGTAGTCGGGCACCGGCTTCTCGTGGAAGCCGACCGCGCGCGTGATGACGTTGCTGTCGGGGTGGTGCTCGGCCTGCTCCTTGGTGATGAGACCGGCGTCGATGAGCTCCTGCACCACCGAGTGATCGACCGTGAGCTGACGCAGCTCGTCGTCGGCGAAGAGGTAGACCCGCGAGTCGCCGATGTTGAACACCATCCAGGCGAGGTCGTCGTCGACCTCCGCGAGAGCGACGCCGGTGACCGTCGTGCCCGTGCCGAGGGCGGATTCGTCGCCCACCTTGTCGATGTCGGTCAGGGCCTCGGCGAGCGCCGACTCGATGGCGTCGGCGGTGGTGACGGCTTCGGTGATGCCGCTCAGCCGCTCGACCACGGCGGCGCTGGCGACGTCGCCGGCGGAGTGCCCGCCCATCCCGTCGGCCACGACGAACAAGGGGATCTCGCTCAGTGCGCTGTCTTCGTTGACCGCGCGCTTGTTGCCCTTGTCGGTGAGCGAGGCCCACGACAGGGTGACGCGGCGCGGACTCGCGCCGTCGCGTGTCACGCTCACGCGCGCGCTCGTTCGACCGACTTGGGTCACGGTGACCAACTCCTGACAGCTTTCCGGGAATCCTAAAGGGTGATCCCGGAGTTTCCCCGGTCTCGCGACGAGATGTGGATAACGTTTCCGTCGCCGATTTCGACGATAGCCGACACCGATGCGACCACCGAATCTCCCTGCCGCAGACGGAGGGCGGGCTGCCCCGGCAGGCGCACCGTGGTGCCGTTCGTCGAGCGCAGATCGGTGACCACGACGGTGCGCCCGGTGCGCGCGATCTCCACGTGGTTCGCCGAGACCTTCTGCGACGGCGAGTCGACCGTGACGAGCAGCTGCTCGGCGGCCGAGGAGGAGCGACGGATGCGGGGACTGCGGCCGATGACGACCGCGCCGGTGAGGGCGATCGGCTCGCCGTCACCCACCCGCAGTTCGAACTCGGGCGCGGGCTCCGGCCCGGCGTCGGACTCGGTGCCGGACGCTGGGTCGAGGGACTCGGCCGCCGCTGCGCCCGCTTCCGCCGCTTCCGCAGCGGGCTCGAGGGGCCCGGCCGTCGGTGCCGTCTGCATCCGCGGCCGGAGCACGGTCTCGCCGTCGGCTGTGTCGGGGTCGGGCCCCGTGGCGGCTCCCTCGGGCACGAACAGCCCGACCGAGGTGGCCCAGAGCACCCGACTGGCGCGGGCGATCCCGTGGTCGAGCCGGCGGGCATCCGTGGGCAGGTGCAGAACCGACTCGGGAACCGGGGCCAGCCCGCCGGTCGCGATGGCGACGACGGAGGAGAACTCGGCGAGCGCCCAGGGCTGCATGCCGCCCGACCCGAAACGACGCGTTCCTCCTACCGAGTGCAGGTCGACGGCGGCGGCTCCGCGCGCCACCACGGTGGCCGTCCACGCCGACGGTGGAATCGCGGGGTCGACCGTGTCGTCCTCCGCGCCCTCGGCACGGAAGCGCACGACCGAGAACGAGGCCTCGGCCGCTGCCGTGCGGATCGGGATGCTCGACACGACCGATTCGATCGACGCGTTCGGGGTGGAGAGCGCGTTCCAGACGGCCTGCACGACCTCGTCGCCGGCACCGGCGTCGAGGGTCACGACCGTGGGCCACGCGGCGAGAACCGTCCACTCCCCCTCGGCGGGCACGAATCGCAGACTCCCCATGCGGCGAGAGTACTACCGGCGGATGCGCCCGCCCGCCGCCGTGGCGGGAGTCTGAAAGCCGGACTGTCGATTTCAGCATCATTTGCTGTGATCTGCTTCGGATTCGCTTGCCGGGCACCCCTGCACCTGACAGTATCGAAGCATGAGCACCAAGCCGAGGCCCTCCCTGCTCGACGACACCTCCAAGGCGATCATCGAGCAGCTGCAAGACGACGGCCGTCGCTCGTACGCCGAGATCGGCAAGGCCGTCGGCCTCAGCGAGGCCGCCGTCCGGCAGCGGGTGCAGAAGCTCACCGAATCGGGAGTGATGCAGATCGTCGCCGTCACCGATCCGCTGCAGCTCGGCTTCTACCGCCAGGCGATGATCGGCCTGAAGGTGTCAGGAGACACCCGGGTGGTGGCCGACGCGCTCTCCGCGATGCCGGCCGTCGACTACGTGGTGCTCACCGCCGGAACCTTCGACATCCTCGCCGAGGTCGTGTGCGAAGACGACGACGACCTCATCACCCTGCTGAACTCCGAGATCCGCCGGCTCGAGGGCGTCCAGTCCACCGAAACATTCGTCTATTTGAAGCTGCACAAGCAGCTCTACAACTGGGGTACACGATGACAACGACAGAACAGCCCGTTTCCGCCCGGTCGTACACCGCCGCCGCTCGCGGCTCGCGCACCGAGTCCGAACTCCAGCTGATGGCCAAAGACCACCTCTGGATGCACTTCGCCCGCCAGTCGGTGATGGAGTCGGGCGCCGGAGTGCCCATCATCACCCGCGGAGAAGGCCACCACATCTGGGACTCCACCGGCAAGAAGTACATCGACGGTCTCGCCGGCCTCTTCACCGTGAACGCCGGCCACGGCCGCAAGCGCCTCGCCGAGGTGGCTGCTAAGCAGGCCGAGGAGCTGGCGTTCTTCCCGATCTGGTCGTACGCCCATCCCTCCGCCATCGAGCTCGCCGACCGGCTCGCACACTATGCCCCCGGTTCACTCAACCGCGTGTTCTTCTCCACCGGCGGCGGCGAAGCCGTGGAGACGGCGTTCAAGCTGGCGAAGTACTACTGGAAGCTGCAGGGCCGACCCACCAAGCACAAGGTCATCTCCCGGGCAGTGGCCTATCACGGCACCCCGCAGGGCGCCCTGGCGATCACGGGGATCCCCGCGATGAAGGAGATGTTCGAGCCCGTCACGCCCGGCGGCTTCCGCGTGCCGAACACCAACTACTACCGCGCCCCCGAGATGGGCTTCGAGGGCACGCCGGAGGCCTTCGGTCTGTGGGCGGCGAACCGCATCGAGGAGATGATCCTGTTCGAGGGCCCCGAGACGGTGGCGGCGGTGTTCCTCGAGCCGGTGCAGAACTCGGGCGGATGCTTCCCGCCGCCTCCCGGCTACTTCCAGCGTGTGCGCGAGATCTGCGACCAGTACGACGTCCTGCTCGTCTCCGATGAGGTGATCTGCGCCTTCGGCCGCATCGGAAACTACTTCGCCTGCGAGACCTACGGCTACGAACCCGACATGATCACCTGCGCCAAGGCGATGACCAGCGGGTATTCCCCGATCGGCGCCACGATCATCAACGAGCGGATCTACGAGCCGTTCAAGCACGGCCAGACCGCGTTCTACCACGGCTACACCTTCGGCGGTCACCCCGTGTCGGCCGCCGTGGCGCTCGAGAACCTCGACATCTTCGAGGAGGAGAAGCTCAACGAGCACGTGCAGCAGAACTCGCCGATCTTCCGGCAGACCCTCGAGAAGCTGCTCGACCTGCCGATCGTCGGCGACGTGCGCGGCGACGGCTACTTCTTCGGCATCGAACTGGTGAAGGACAAGGCGACCCGCGAGACCTTCGACGACGACGAGTCGGAGCGCCTGCTGCGCGGCTTCCTCTCGAAGGCGCTCTTCGACGCCGGGCTGTACTGCCGAGCCGACGACCGGGGCGACCCCGTCATCCAGCTCTCCCCTCCTCTCACCATCGGGCCGGCCGAGTTCGACGAGATCGAGCAGATTCTGCGCGGAGTTCTCTCCGAAGCCTGGACTCGGCTCTAACCGGGTGGCCGGCACCGTGCGGGAGCTCCGCGACATCTCGTTCTGGTTCGACTCGCTCGGCGCCGACAGCCACCACGCCGAGGGCGCGCAGGCTGACAGCGACACGGCATCCGCTCACACCGACGCGGCATCTGCTCGCCCCGACCTCTTGGCCCCTCGGGCGCCCCTCTCGGGTGACCTCTCGACGGGCGTGTGCATCATCGGCGGCGGCCTCACCGGACTGTGGACGGCGTACTACCTGAAGAAGCGCAACCCCGAGCTCGCGATCACCGTGGTCGAGAAGCACACCGTGGGGTTCGGGGCCTCCGGCCGCAACGGCGGGTGGTGCTCGGCGCTGTTCCCCCGCTCGACGGAGGCCCTGCGACGGCAGTACGGCGACGAGGCCGCCCGCGCCATGCGCCAGGCGATGATCGACACCGTCGCCGAAGTCGGCCGGGTGACCGCCGCCGAAGGCATCGACTGCGACTTCGCGCACGGCGGCACCCTGGTGTTCGCCCGGGACGGCGTTCAGCGCGCTGCCGCGCTGGCCGACGTCGACGCCGCGCGCGAGTTCGGCGTCGACCAGCTCGAACTCGTGACCCCCGGATCGCACGACGACCCGAGGGCCCGTGCCCTCTCGGCGACCTCCTCGCTCGCCGCCGCCTTCGACCCGGCCTGTGCGCGACTGCACCCCGCCAAGCTCGTGCGCGGACTCGCCCGTGTGGTGGAGCAGCTCGGCGTCGTGATCGCCGAGCGGACCGAGGTGGTGGAGTGGGCGCCTCACCGGGTTCTGTACTCCGGAGCCGGCGGAGAGGGGCTCGTGGAATGCGAGCAGATCGTGATCGCCACCGAGGCGTACGGCTCCCAGCTGCCGGGTGTCGGGCGCCGGATCATGCCCCTCTACTCCCTGATGATCGCCACCGAGCCGCTGCCGGACGCGCTCTGGGACGAGCTCGGCATCGAGCACGGCACCACCTTCAGCGACTACCGGCACCTGCTCATCTACGGCCAGCGGACCGCGGACAACCGCTTCGCCTTCGGCGGCCGTGGCGCCCGCTACCACTGGGGCAGCAGCATCAAGCCGAGCTACGACCGCGTGGACCGCGTGTTCGGGCACCTCGAACGCACCCTCGTGGAGCTCTTCCCCGCCGTGCGCGGAGCGGCAGTCACCCATCGGTGGGGCGGCCCCCTCGGCGTGCCTCGCGACTGGCACGCGACGGCGAGCTTCAACCCGCGCACCGGAGTGGCCTTCGCGGGCGGCTACGTGGGCGACGGCCTGAGCACGACGAACCTCGCCGGGCGCACCCTCGCTGATCTCATCGTCGGCTCCTCGACCGAGCTCACCGCCCTGCCATGGGTGAACCACCTCTCGCCCAAGTGGGAGCCGGAACCGTGGCGCTTCGTGGGAGCGAACCTGGGGCTGGTGGGCACCGGCGCCGCCGACCTCGAGGAGTCGGTCACCGGCCGGCGCTCGCTCGCGGCCCGCCTCCTCGGCCCGCTCACCGGCCACTGAACGCGTCGGCGCGGCCGCCCTCACGGCGGCCGGCGCGTCAGCGCGCACCGGACGGCTCCGCGTCGAGGACACCGCCCGCTCGGGCCCCGGAACGGGGCGCCACGATCCACTCCGGCACGAAGCCGCGCGCGAGCATGGTGCGGAACAGCGCCGCCAGCTCGTAGTCGGGGTCGACCCGGCGACACTCCTCGAGGTAGGCGACGGCCACGCTCCCGCGCCCTCGCGCCCACTCGAGCCACGCGAGCATCGTGAGTGGGGCGCCGGCGATGGGCTCGGGAACGCACTCCACCACTCCTCGCAGCACCTCCACCGAACGACGGAGAGCCGAGCGCTCGGGAGCCGTCTCACCCTCGCCGAGGAAGCTCTCGAGCACCACTCCCCGCCTCCTCCCCCGGCACACCGCAGAGTCGCCCGCCTCGCGCAGAGCGACGACGCCGGCGTCGAGACCCCAGGCGGAGAGGAGGAGCACGGCGTCGCGCAACGGCTTGTGCCGCAGCGACCAGGCCAGGGAGATCGAGCGCACATCGGTGGGCAGCGTGCCCTCGGAGCGGAGCACGGCGTGCCAGTGGAGCAGCTGCTCGACCGGGCCGTCGTCGCGGCCGTCGCGCCCCGGCCGCTGCAGCCCCGCGAGGGTGGCCAGGGCGCGGGTGCGGCGCTCCGCGGTGGCCGCGGTGATCGGAACGAAGGGGCCGTGGTGCGGATCGGCATGCGGCGGCGGCACTGCGTTCGCGGCGGAGTGCGCACCGGTCGAACGGCCACCGGGATCGGCGGCCGGTGGCATCCCCGTGCGGGCGCCGGTCGGCGCGGGGATCGGCGAGCCGGCCGCGGCGACGGAGGACGGCGACTGCGGGCCGGGTACCGCGCATCCGGGGGCCTCCGGCATCGCTTGCCAGCGCATCCGCGTGACCCCCCGGTGCAGCTCGGCCCAGCGCGCGCCGTTCACCCAGAAGGCGCGCCGGACCGCGAAGCCCGCAGCGTCGAGTCGCGCGGCGACCGACTCGGCGACCCCGGAGACGGCAGGCCTACCGTCGCGCCCCGGGGGTTCGGCGTAGACCACCAGCTCGACATCGACGGCTCCCTCGATGCGGGCGAGCATGCCGGTGACGGCCTCGGCGAGGTGCCGGCGCGCGAACTCGCCGTGAGCTGCCGAGAGCGCACCGGGCGGCAGGTCGATGCGCAGCACGGCGAGCGGTCTTCGGCGACGGCGCACGCGCAGCACGAGAGAGCTCTGCGGCCGGAACCCCAGAAGGTCGTCGACCTCGGCGAATGCCGACGGGCCGGTGGTGGAGGTGCGGGAGGGTGCGGTGATCGTGGTCATGCGACCAGTGTCCTGAGCACCATCAGGCCACGGGGGTGAAACCGGCGATCTGTGGACAGGGCCACCGGATCCCGGCCTGTGGAGAAGTCTCGGGGAGAAACGCGAAAGGCGTCGCGGCCCGGGGTGAACCCGGCCCGCGACGCCCTCGAAGAGGGGCGAAGCCCCGCAGATTACGGCTGCAGGACGGCCTGCACGTCGATGGTGATGGTGACCTTGTCGCCGACCAGCACGCCGCCGGTCTCGAGAGCGGCGTTCCAGTTCACACCGAAGTCGTTGCGGTCGATCTCGGTCTTGGCCTCGAAGCCGCCCTTGTAGTTGCCGTAGGCGTCGGTGCCGAAGCCGCCGAACTCGAAGTCGAAGGTGACGGGCTTGGTGACGCCCTTGATGGTGAGATCGCCGTCGACCTTGTAGTCGCCGCCCACGTTGCGCACGCCGGTCGAGACGAAGGTGATCTGGGGGAACTCGGGGGCGTTGAAGAAGTCGTTGGTCGCGAGGTGGCCGTCGCGGTTCTTGTCGTTGGTGTTCACCGAGGCGACCTCGGCGGTGGCCGACACGGTGGTGTCGAGCGGGTTCTCGCCGGTCACGAAAGTGGCGGTGAAGGTGTCGAAGGTGCCCTTGACCTTGCTGATGAGCATGTGGCGCACGCTGAAGGCGACCTCGGAGTGGGAGGGGTCGATGGTCCAGGTGCCGACCTTGTAGCCGGGGATCTCGATGGTGTCAGTCATGGTGTTCTCTCTTCGTGAGTCGTGGACGTGAGCGAGGCGCGAAGGTGGCCTGTGTCAATACAAATGCATCGACCTGGAGATTTATTCCGAACTCGCCCGGCATTCCTAACGGAGGATCTCCACCATCAGCACCCACGCGTTCAGGATCGACACGACGAAGATCGCGATGAACCCCGCCGCCACGCCCAACAGCCCGGCGGATGCGCCGGCCGCCACGAACGCGCCGCCCACCAGTACGGGCAGCAGCTGCCCCACGCCCAGCACGCTCTGGGCCACCTTGTCCCGCAGCGACGCGCCTTCGCTGGTCGCGAACATCTCCTTGATCGCCACCACCTGCAGTGCCAGCCCGCCCGCGGCGAAGAGCACCAGTTCGAGGCCGAGGGCCACGGCGAGCTGGCCCGGGATGAGGATGGCCGCCGACGACACCACGATGACCACCACCGAGGCGATCGTCGCGCCCGCCCGGGCCGGCAGCGCCTGGCCGGAGATGATCTCCTTGATGTTCACCGACATCGCCACGATGATGAGCCCGGCGAGCGCGCCGGCCGCTCCGGCGGTGGCGACGGCGAAGTCGTTCCAGCCCTCGGTCACGACGGGATCCATGGCGACATGGTATCGGGACGCGCGCATCCCTTCGCCTTCTCTTTCGGGTTCGTCGCTTAGCCTGGACCGCATGTGGAAGCCCTCTGCCCGCGCACTCGGGGTGCTCTCGGTGGTGGCGGCCCTCGTCGCCGTGCCGGGTCTGCCCGCAGCGGCGAGCGCATCCGGAGCCCCCGCCACGATCCGGGATGCGCCCGCGGGCCTTCGCGCCGACCCCGTCTTCCCCTCGTGGGACGAGGTGAACGCCGCCAAGCAGAACGTGCAGGCGACGCAGGCGGAGGTCGCGAAGATCCAGAGTCAGCTCACCGCCAACCTGCAGGCCGCCGACGCTGCGAACACCGTCTATCTGCAGCGCGGCCAGGAGTATCTGAAGGCGAAGTACGACGCCGAGGCGGCCGCCGGCTACGCCGCCACCCTCGCCGCGCAAGCCGCCACCGCCACGGCCGACGCCGACAAGGCCAACACGCAGGTGGGGCAGCTCGCCGCCCAGCTCTACCGCAACGGCGGCGACTCGACGGTGAACCTCATCCTCAACCAGGGCGATTCGACGTCTCTGCTCTACCGCCTCGGCGCGATGTCGAAGCTCACGGAGCAGACCGCCGGCATCCGCAACAAGGCTGTGCAGGCGCAGAACACGGCCGACGCGCTGAACTCGCAGGCCGACGTGGCGAAGACCGCCCGCGACGCCCTCGAGCAGGAGGCCTCGCAGGCGAAGGACGCGGCGGCCTCGGCGAAGACCGAAGCCGATGCGGCCGTGGCGCTGGCGCAGTCGCAGAACGCCCAGATGACCGCCCAGCTCGCGAGCCTCAAGCAGACCAGCGAATCGGTCGAGGCCGGCTACCAGGCGGGCCTCGTGTACCAGGCGCAGAAGAAGGCGTCCGAAGCGGCCGCGGCGGCTGCGGCGGCCGCGGCGAGTGGAGCGACCGACAACCCCCTCGATAGCGCTTGGGTTCCTGATTCCTCGGCCGTCGCGTCGCCCGCCGACGCGCAAGCCTACGCCGCGAGCCAGATGAGCTCCTATGGCTGGGGCGGTGGCCAATTCGGTTGCCTCGTCAGTCTCTGGACTGGCGAATCCGGGTGGCAGGCCAATGCCTACAACGCCTCCAGTGGGGCATATGGCATCCCGCAATCGCTGCCGGCTTCGAAGATGGCGACAATGGGCGCGGACTACGTCACGAACGCCGCGACGCAGATCAACTGGGGACTCGCCTACATCTCCGATGTGTACGGCACGCCGTGCGAGGCGCTCTCGCAGTGGACGGCGCGCAGCCCGCACTGGTACTGATCCCTCGGGTCGACCGGGCGGGGGTCGCGGCTCGCCTGCTGATGCATGCCCGAGTGGGGCTGAGCGCTCAGTGGTCGCGGTGGTCCTGGATCGTCATCCGCGCGCCGTGCCGCGGTTTGCGGAACCCGCTCGCCAGCACCAGGCGCACGATGCGCTGCCGGTGCCCCCGCCACGGCTCCAGCAGCTCGGCGAGCGCGTCGTCGTCGATCGGCTGGCCCACGAGTGCCCAGCCGATGTGGGCGGCGAGGTGGTAGTCGCCGAAGCTGACCGCATCCGCGTCTCCGTGCGAGCGCTGCGCGGTCTCCGCCGCCGTCCACACGCCGACCCCGTTCACGGTGCGGAGCAGGCGCTCGACCTCGGCGCCCCCGCGGCCGAGCGCGGTGGTGCGCTCGAGACCCGCCGCGACCTGAGCAGCCTGGAGCACGGTGCGCGAGCGACGCGGGTCGACCCCGGCGCGGTGCCACTCCCACGACGGGATGCGCCGCCACACCTCCGGGGTGGGTGCCAGCCGCATCCGCGCGGGAGCGGGCCCCGGGGCGGCCTCGCCGTGCACGGTGACGAGGATGCGCCACGCCCGGAACGCCTCCACCGAGGTGACCTTCTGCTCGATGACGGCCGGCGCGAGAGCGTCGAACACCCGGCCGGTGCGGGTGAGGCGCAGGCCGGGGTTGCGGTGCCTCGCGTCCGCGAGCAGGGCGGAGGCGCCGAGGTCGAGCTCGGCCCAGTGCCCGGCGTCGTCGGCGCCCAGCAGCTCGGGCACCTGCTGCAGAGCAGCGGACGCTCCGCTCCCCCAGGCGCACACGCGCACCCGGCCGCGGGCGCCGGAGAAGCGCAGCGTGGCGGGCCCTTCGGGCGTGCGGAGCGCGAGCCAGACGGCGCCGCTCTCGTCGACGTGCACGCAGGGGTCGCCGGCGCCGCGGCGGAGGGGGGCGAGGGTGGCCCGGTAGTCGACCGGCTCGCGCGGCTCGTAGTGGAGCTCGAGCGGAGCGTCGTCGCGGCGCGCAGGGCGGGCGGCGTCAGGGAGCACCTCGCCACGGGGCACACCGTCACGGCGCCCATCGTCACGGGGGTCATCGTCACGGCGCACATCGTCATCGCGCGCACCGTCATGAGGCGGGCGCAAGCCACCGGCGGTGGACGGAGTGCCGGCGGTGATGGTCATCGTGCGAGAAGACTACGTGAGGGCGCGGACATCGGCGACGCGGGGCGCGCGGATGCGGGTCGGCGCACGCGTTGCGGGTCGGGGCGCGCGGATGCGGGTCAGCGCACGCGATGCGGGTCGGCGCACGCGATGCGGGTCGGCGCACGCGTTGCGCCGCGAGCAGCCCGTGGCCGGCGGGAGAAGTAGGGAGCGGCATCAGCACCGCGCGCCTCGGTGCCGGCAACGGCACCGAGGCGGTTGCTATGCCGGCGCTGCCACGAGGCACCCGCGGCCAGCACTATGGCGCGTCTGCGGCATCAACACCGCCAGACGCCGCCGCGACACAGGCCCGGCGGTCAGTCGAGGGCGTCGAGCTGCTCGAGCAGCCAGCCCGGGCCGCGGGTCTCCGCGCCCGCGGCGGTCACGCGCTGGACGAGTTCGCGGTCGGCCGTGATCACGAGCAGCCGATCGGCACCGCGAGCGTCCGCGGCGAGCGCCGACTCCACCACGGCCACGATCGTGTCGTCGCCCGATGCCGGTGCGCGCACGATCTCGAGCGCCGGCGCCATCGCGGCCGCTCCGTCGGGGTGCTCGGTCACGGTCTCGGCGAGGGGCGCATCCGGTGCGGCCACCGCGTCCCCGTCGCCACCCGTCGGCGCCGCGAGAACCGGCAGCTCCGCGGCCCGGGCCTGCCCTTCGAGCACCACCACGATGCCGGCCCAGCAGCGGCCGCCCGCGAGATCGGCGTCGGCGCTCTCGAGAGCCTCGACCGGCACGCCTGCCGCACTCAGCGCATCCAGTCGCCCGAGCAGGCGCGAAGCCGCTCCGGCGCGGTCCCGCCACCACCCGTCGGGCCGTGAGCCCACCACGTTGGCCGCGTCGACGACGAGCCGGATGCGCCGCCCCAGTCGCGCGCGCAGCCCCGGCCAAGCCTCCCCGAAGCCCGGGTGCAGCGGGAGCGCATCGACCTCCGCCACCGGCACCCAGCGCAGCTCGAGGCTCTCCGCATCGCCGATGGTCGCCTCGAAGGGGCGGGAGGCGCGGGCCACCACGGTGACGTACGACCAGAAGCCGAAGTCGACCGTCGAGGTGAAGGCGATCTCGAGCGCGTCCGCCGGCACACCGGCCTCCTCGCCCGCCTCGCGCACGGCGCCGGCCACCGCGGACTCGCCCGCGTGTCGCGCCCCGCCGGGCAGCCCCCAGGTGCCGCCGAAGTGGCTCCACTCGGCGCGGTGCTGCAGCAGCACCCCGGCCGCCTCGTCGTGCACGAGCAGCCCGGCGGCGCCGTAGCGGCCCCAGTAGCGCCGGCCGTCCGGCCCCTCCACCCAGGCGTCTCCGCTGTCACGGGGCGGGAGTCGGGCGGGGACCTCGGTCATCCACCCAGCTTCTCACGTCTGAACGCGCGCGACCGCGCCGAGCAGCCATGATGGATGCATGAGACTCCGCCATCCGGTGCGCACCCTCGGCCGGCGCCGATTCGACTTCGACCGGCAGGTGGCCGTGATGGCGATCGTCAACCGCACCCCTGACTCCTTCTTCGACCAGGGAGCCACCTTCGCCCTCGACCGGGCGGTCGATGCCGCCCTCGCCGCGGCGGAGGCGGGCGCCGACTGGGTCGACATCGGCGGGGCGAAATTCGCCCCCGGCCCCGAGATCCCCGCCGCCGAGGAGCTCGACCGGGTGCTTCCGGTGGTGGAGGCAGTGAGCGCGCGCAGCGACGTCGTGATCTCCGTCGACACGTTCCGCGCCGAGGTGGCTGCGGCCTGCATCGCCGCCGGAGCCCACGTGGTGAACGACACCACGGGGCTCAGCGACCCTGAGCTGGCCGGGGTGGTGGCCGCGTCCGGCGCCTCGCTCGTCATCACCCACAGCCTGGCCGCGCCCCGCACGCCCTACCCGCATCCGCACTACGACGACATCGCCGCCGAGGTGCGGGCCTACCTCGAGCTGCGGGTCGAACGCGCGGTGGCCGCCGGGGTCGGCCAGGACCGCCTCTTCATCGACCCGGGCCACGACCTCAACAAGAACACCGTGCAGAGCCTCGAACTCACCCGCCGGATGGCCGAGATCACGGCGATCGGCCTCCCCACCCTGGCGGCCGTGTCGAACAAGGACTTCATCGGCGAGACCCTCGGCGTGCCCAAGTCGGAGCGGCTCGAGGGCTCGATCGTGGCGGCGACGGCGTGCGTGATGCTCGGCGCCCGGGTGGTGCGGATGCACGACGTACGGGCGGCCGTTGCCTCGATGCGGATGCTCGAGGGCATTCTCGGGTTCCGTGACCCGGTGCTCGCCGTGCACAATGTCTGACGCCGCCCGACCCCTGACTTCTGAACCCTGACTTCTGAACCCTGCCGCCGATCGGAGCCCGCGTGACCGAGACCCAGACCGACACCGCCGCCGCTGGCGCCGCCGCACCGGCCGAGATCGTGGAACTCTTCCCGGAGCCCTCCAGGCCGCTCTCCCCCGACGAGCTGCTCGCGCGCTACGCACCCCCGCGCCGCAGCGAGCCCTGGCTGCGCGTCAACTTCATCCAGAGCGTCGACGGCTCCGCCACGGTCGACGGTCTCTCCGGCGGGCTCGGCGGGCCGGCCGACAAGGCGGTGTTCGACACCCTGCGCGGTGTCGCGGACGTCGTTCTCGTCGGAGCGGGCACGGCACGCGCGGAGGGCTACGGGGCACTCACGGTCGGCGAGCGCTTCGTGCGCTGGCGGCGCGCATCCGGGCTGCCCGAGCATCCGGCGATGGCGCTCGTGAGCGGCCGTCTCGACCTCGACCCCGCGAGCGCGCTGTTCGCCGAGGCACCGGTGCGGCCCCTCGTGTTCACCGTGGCGTCGGCGCCGGCGGATGCGCGAGCGCGGCTCGCCGAGGTCGCCACGGTGATCGACGCGGGCGCCGAGCGCGTCGACCCCTCCACGGTGCTGCGAGAGCTCGCCGGTCGCGGGCTCGCCCAGGTGCTGTGCGAGGGCGGCCCCTCGCTCTTCGGCGAACTGACCGCGGCCGGGCTCGTCGACGAGCTCTGCCTCACCACGAGCCCGATGCTCGAGGGGGGCAGCGGGCGGCGCATCGTGAGCGCACCGGGCGAGGGATCCTCGCCGCGCGACCTCGAGCTCGGCCTGCTGCTGCGCAGCGGCAGCATGCTGCTCGCCCGCTGGGTGCGACCCGGTGCGCACGGCCCCGACGCCGGGCGGCCGGCGTGATCGAGCGCTGGAACGGCGCGCTCAGCGGCCGCGCGCCCGGTGCCGCGGGCTCCGGTTCGGCGCCCTCGCCCGCTGCGCCCTCCGCCGGGGCGCCGTCGCCGGCAGCACCCACCAGCCCCACCACCGCGGCACCTTCCACCGGGGCGCCCTCGCCCGCAACACCCACCAGCCCCACCACCGCGGCACCCTCCACCGGGGCGCCCTCGCCCGCAACACCCATCACCGCTGCCAGGGCGCTGCCGGAGCCGGGCACCTCCGAGCTCGCCGCCCTGCTGACCGCCTACCATCTCGCCACCGAGGCGGAGAAGGGCTCGGGCGTCACCTCGGCCGCGGCTCTTCCACCGCGCTGTCGTGCCGAGATCGACGACCCCGCGCGGGCCTTCGCCGGCTGCGTGGTGCTGTTGGCGCGGGATTCGCCCACCGATCCGGCGAGCGGTGTCGTGATCGTCACCGGCCCAACCGGCCGGCCGGCGTCCTGCGAGGTGAAGCGCCTCTGGGTCGACCCCGGGCATCGCGGCCGCGGACTCGCCACCCGCCTGCTGGAGGCGGCGATCGGGGAGGCCGCGGCATCCGGCGCCGAGCGGGTGCGACTGTCGGTGTGGCGCTGGCGGCTCCCGGCGATCGCCCTCTACGGCCGTCTCGGCTTCGTCGAGACCGCGTCGTGGGACGACCGCGCCGACCTCCTCTGCCTGGAGCGCCCTCTCGCCCCGCTCGACCGAACGGCGGATGCCCATGCCGGCTGAACGAGACGAGGCGGCGACGGGCGCGGGCGCGATGGGTGCCGCTCCCGCAGGAGCCCGCGGCCCGGCGCGGCGCCCGAGCAGCTGGGCGCGGCGCGGCGCACACGCCACCTTGGCCTTCACCGTCGCCGACATCGTGGCGACCCTGCTGTTCGCCTTCGAGGGCGCTCGGCTCGCGGCCGTGAGTGGACTCGACCTCTTCGGGGTGGTCGTGGTGGGCTGCGTGTCGTCGATGGTGGGCGGCATCCTGCGCGACGTGCTGCTCGGCGACACGCCGCCGTTCGCGTTCCGCTCGCCGTCGCGCATCATCGTCGCGCTCCTGGGCTCGCTCGGGGCGTTCGCCCTCGTCGCGGCGGGAGCCACCGCGCCCGACGACGTGATCGCCGTCCTCGACGCCCTGGGCCTCGGTCTCTTCGCCATCACGGGCGCGGAGAAGGCGCTCGAGTTCGGCTCGAACGGCTGGGTGGTGGTGATCATCGGCACGCTCACTTCGGTGGGCGGAGGGATGACCCGAGACGTGCTGCTCGGGCACGTGCCCACCGTGCTCACGTCGAGCATCTATGCCTCGGCGGCCGCCGCCGGCGCCCTCGCGGTCTACCTCGGGGCGAAGGCGCGGCTCACGCCCGCGGTCGCCATGACGATCGGGTTCGTGGTGTGCGCGGGGCTGCGCATCCTGGCGATCGCGTTCGGGTGGCAGCTGCCGCGAGTGGGGTGACGTAACGGAGGAGAATCGGGGGTCTCGTCGACGCAGTGCACACGAAGCCCCCGATTCTCCTCCGTTCTATCAGAGCTGGTCGACGCGCAGCACGCGCACGACCGCCACCCCGGCATCGTTCGAGGCCGCGAGGTCGATCTCGGCCGAGATGCCCCAGTCGTGGTCGCCGGCCGGGTCGTCGAAGATCTGGCGGGCCGTCCACACCGCGGGGCCCTCGTCGAGGATGAGCAGGGCGGCACTGCGGGCGTGCGGGCCGATGCCCACCGAGTCGTGTACGTCGTAGTAGAGGTCCATCGCCTCTGCCCAGCGCGCCGCGGTGAAGCCGGACCCCGCGTCCAGCTCCCCGAGCTCCTCCCACGCCTCGCGGGCGGCCAGCGTGACCCGCCGGAACAGCTCGTTCCGCACCAGGATGCGGAACGCCCGCGGGTTCGAGGTCAGCAGGCGCGGCGCCGGCGGCACGATCGCCTCCGACTCCTCGCGGGCCGCCGCCGTGACCGCAGCCGGGTTGATCAGCGACTCCCACTCGTCGAGCACGCTCGAGTCGGTCTGCCGCACGAGTTCCCCGAGCCATTCGATCAGGTCGAGCAGGTCGTCGTTCTTGTACTCGTCGGGCACCGTCGTGCGCAGCGTGCGATAGGCATCGGAGAGGTAGCGCAGCACCAGCCCCTCCGAGCGCGGCAAGCGGTAGAACGCGATGTACTCGCCGAACGACATCGCCCGCTCGTACATGTCGCGGATGACGGACTTCGGCGAGATGTCGAAGTCGCCGATCCAGGGCTGCGAGGCCCGATAGGTGTCGAACGCCTCGCCGAGCAGACCGGCGAGCGGCTTCGGGTAGCTCACCTCGTCGAGCAGCTCCATCCGCTGCTCGTACTCGATGCCCTCCGCCTTCATGGCCTGAACGGCCTCGCCGCGCGCCACGAACTGCTGCGCCGAGAGCACCGGCCGCGGATCGTCGAGGATCGCCTCGGTCACCGAGACGACGTCGAGCGCGAAGGTGGGCGAGTCCTCGTCGAGCAGGTCGTACACGGCGAGCGCGAAGGGCGACAGGGGCTGGTTGAGCGCGAAGTTCGGCTGCAGGTCGACGGTGAGGCGGATGAGGGTGCGCCCGGTCGTCGCATCCGTCACCTGCTCCACGATGCCGGCCGTGCGCAGCGTGCGGTAGATGGCGAGGGCCTGGCGGATGAGGTCGCGCTGCGAGGCCCGTGACTCGTGGTTGTCCTCGAGGAGCGCGCGCATGTTGTCGAACACGTCTCCCCCGCGGGCGATCGTGTTGAGCACCATCGCGTGCGTCACCGTGAGGTGGGAGGTGAGCCGCTCGGGCTGCGCGGCGATGAGCTTCTCGAAGCTCGGCTCGCCCCACGACACGAAGCCCTCCGGCGCCTTCTTGCGGATGAACTTGCGCCGCTTCTTCGGGTCGTCGCCCATCTTCGCCAGCGCCTTGAGGTTCTCGGTCTCGTGCTCCGGCGCCTGCACGACGACCGTGCCGGCCGTGTCGTAGCCGGCGCGCCCCGCCCGCCCCGCGATCTGGTGGAACTCGCGAGCGGTGAGCTGGCGCATCCGGGTGCCGTCGAACTTCGTGAGCGCCGAGAGCAGCACCGTGCGGATCGGCACGTTGATGCCCACCCCGAGCGTGTCGGTGCCGCAGATCACCTTGAGCAGCCCGCGCTGCGCGAGCCGCTCCACGAGCCGCCGGTACTTCGGCAGCATGCCGGCGTGGTGCACGCCGATGCCCATCCGGATCAGCCGCGACAGTGTCTTGCCGAAAGCCGTGGTGAAGCGGAAGTCGGCGATCAGCTCGGCGATCTCGTCGCGCACCTCGCGCGAGGCCACCCGGATGCTCGACAGCGCCTGGGCGCGCTCGATCGCCGCGAGCTGGGCGAAGTGCACGATGTACACCGGCGCCATCTGCGTGGAGAGCAGCTCTTCGACGGTCTCCTGGATGGGCGTGGTGGCGTAGTGGTAGGTGAGGGGAACCGGGCGCTCGACGCCCGTGATGACGGTGGTCTCCCGCCCCGTGCGGCGCGAGAGGTCGGTGGCGAGCCAGTCGACGTCACCGAGGGTGGCCGACATCAGCACGAACTGGGCCTTCGGCAGCGCGAGGATCGGAACCTGCCAGGCCCAGCCGCGGTCGGGCTCGGCGTAGAAGTGGAACTCGTCCATCACCACCTGGCCCACGGCGGTGTCGGGGCCGTGCCGCAAGGCCAGGTTCGCGAGGATCTCGGCGGTCGCGCAGATGATCGGCGCGTCGGCGTTCACCGAGGAGTCGCCGGTGACCATGCCCACGTTCTCGGCGCCGAAGATCTCGACCAGGTCGAAGAACTTCTCGGAGACGAGCGCCTTGATGGGAGCCGTGTAGTAGCTGCGGATGCCCTGGGCGAGCGCCACCGCGTGCGCCCCGACCGCGACGAGCGATTTGCCGGTGCCGGTGGGGGTGGAGAGGATGACGTTCTCGCCCGAGACGATGGCCACGATCGACTCGTCCTGCGCCGGGTAGAGGGCGGTGCCGCGGTTCGCGGCCCACTCCGCGAAAGCCTCGTAGGCGGCATCCGGATCGAAGGGCGCCGGCATCGACGGGCGGGCGGATGCGGTGGGCGGCGTGGACACCACCCAAGCCTAGGTGCAGGGCCGTGTGGCAGGCTGGGCGCATGGCAGCGGAAGGATCGGTGCGCGTCGACAGCTGGCTCTGGGCCGCGCGCGTCTACAAGACGCGCTCCCTCGCCACGGCCGCCTGCCGCGCCGGGCACGTGAAGCTCAACGGCGAACGGGCGAAGGCCGCGCAGAGCGTGAAGGTGGGCGACGAGGTGCGGGCGCGGATCAGCGGATTCGACCGCATCCTGAAGGTCGCCGGTCTCGGGGTGAAGCGCGGCTCGGCCACCGTCGCCGCCGAGATCGCCCTCGACCTCACTCCCCCGCCGCCACCGCGCGAGGCCGTGGCCTTCGTCCCCCTGCGTGACCGGGGCACCGGCCGGCCCACCAAACGAGACCGTCGCGAGCTCGAACGGCTGCGCGGTTCTCGCGACGACTACTAACCTGGAACACGACGAGCCGCTTCGACCAGCGGCAACCCGCACGAGCGGCCGCCGCCGCCACCCGACACCGCGAGGCCAGTAGGAGCATCATGTCCGACGCCACCCCGACCGAAACGCCCGACATCCCCGAGGCGCCTCAGCCCGGCGCGCCCGCCGCCACCGAATACCAGCTCACGGGCCGCGACCGCACGGCGCTGAGCTTCATCGGGGCCTCGCTCAAGATCGGCACGCCCGAGTTCCGGGCTCGCTACGAGGGCATCGTCGACGAGCTCTACCGTCACCACTTCGTCGACCCCACCGCCCACCCGGCCTACGAGCCGCCGGTCGTGGTGCCGATCGAGGAGGTGGAGTCGAGCGACCCGCTCGAGATCATCCGGGCGCAGCTCGGGCTCGTGGTCGACGACCGCCGCAGCCGCGACGAAGCGCGGACGGATGCGGAGCGCCGGCTCGCCGAGACGCAGTCCCAGCTCGCCGACACCTCGGCCCGCTTGGCCGACACGCAAGCGCGCCTCGACGAGACCACCGCAGCACTGCGCCAGCGGGAGTCGGAGCTCGCCGAGCTGCAGGCCCGCTACGAGAACGACACCACCGCCCTGCGCGCGCAGTTCGACTCCGAGACCGGCCGCCTCAACGCCGTGATCGTGGAGGAGAGCGCACGCCACGAGGCCGTGCTCAGTGAGCAGACCGGCCTGCTGCAGGCGGAGCTCGCCGCCACCGCCGTGCGGCTCGGCGACGAGAACCAGGCGGTGGTCGCGGGCTACGAGACCCAGATCGCGAGCCTGCACGCCGCCCATGCCGCCGAGCTGGCCGAGGTGCGCGGCAGCCACGCCGCGCAGGTGGAGCAGCTCACCGCGGCGCACGCCGCCCAGGTCGAGGAGCTCCGGGCCGCGCACGCAGCCGAGAGCGACGAGCTGCGCTCGGGCCACGCCTCCGATGCCGAACTGCTCCGCAGCCAGGCCGAGCAGTTGCAGGCCGACCACGCGGCCGAGCTCGACCAGCTGCGCTCCTCGCACGCGGCCGAGATCGCGCAGCTGCGCACCGAGCACGAAGCGGCCCTCGCCGCCGCCGAGTCGGAGGGTGCCGCGACGGCCGAGCGCCTCGAGGCCGAGATCGCCGCGCTGACCGACGAGCACGAGGCCGCTCTTGCCGCCGCCACCGCCGAGGGTGCGGCGACCGCGGAACGYCTCGAGGCCGAGAWCGAGCGACTCTCCGCGGAGCACGAGGCGGCCGTCGCCGCCGCTGCCGCGGAGGGCGCGGCGAACGCCGAGCGCCTCGAGGCCGAGATCGCGCAGCTGCGCGCCGACCACGCCGCGACGCTCGAGTCGCTGTCGTCCGAGGGCGAGGGCGCATCCGCCGCGCTGGCGTCGAACGCCGCCGCGCTCGACGCGCAGCAGGCGCGCATCGCGGAACTCGAGAGCGAGCTCGCTCAGGCGAAGGAGGAGCAGTCGGTCGCCGTGGCCGCCGCAGCAGCTGCCGCCGCCGCCGCCGCGAGCGAGGCGACTCCGGATGCCGTGGCCGAGTCGGCGCACGAACCCGCCCCCGCAGACGACACGGCGTTCGAAGCTGCCCGCGCCCGCGTGGCGGAGCTCGAGAACGAGTTGGCCGCCGCGCGCGCCGAGATCGGCATCCTCGCCGACGAGCGCGACCGCGCGCTGTCCGACGCCGCCATCTCCCTCGAGGACCGCGAACGTCTGAGTGACTCGCTCACCGCCCTGCAGGGCGAGCGGGTCACCGCGATCGCCGGCCTCGAGAACGAGCTGCGCGCATCCCAGGCCCTCGTCGCCGAGATCGAGGACGTCGCCACCAGCCAGCTCTGCGACGAGAACGAGACGAACGAGTACAACATCGGGGCCAACGACTCCGCCGTGCTCGTGCTGAACGTCATCGCCGGGGAGTGAACGACCGGATGACCCGCGCGGCGTAGTGGCGACCCGCACGACATCGATGTGTACACTGTCCACAACGGTCAGGTCGTTCCTGCCGTCGCCATCGACGAATCGTCCACCCCGAGGACCGCTATGAGCGAGCAACGCGAGCCCGCCGCGCGCACCACCTACCGCCACGGCGACCTGCGGGGCGCACTCGTCGAAGTCGGCGTCGAGATGGCTCGCGAGGGCGGCCCGCGTGCGATCGTGCTGCGTGAGGCGACGCGCCGGGCCGGCGTCTCCCCGAACGCCGCCTACCGGCATTTCGAGGACCGCCTCGCCCTTCTGCACGCGGTCTCGGATGCCTGCCTCGGCTTCACCGCCGATCGCATCGAGCAGGAGCTGGCGGCGCATCCGGCCACCGGAGACCCCGAGGCCGACGCCCGGATGCAGCTGCGCGCCGTGGGGCTCGGCTACATCGCCTTCGCCCGCGAGGAGCCCGGCCTCTTCCGCACCGCGTTCTCGGTGCCCGACGACCTGCGCCGCGCGAACGTCCCCGAGAAGGCCGGTCGCGGGGGGCGCACACCCTTCCAGCTCGTGGGGGCCGCGCTGGACTCCCTGGTCGCCGCGGGCGTTCTGCCTGCCGGCCGCCGCGAGAACGCCGAGTTCCTGGCCTGGGCGGCGGTGCACGGCCTCGGGATGCTCGTGATCGACGGCCCCCTCCGCGGCCTCGACGACCGCATGATCGACCACTCCACAGCCCGGCTGCTCGACATGGTCGATCGGGGGCTGTGATAGTGCTTGCTGCCGTGGGCGCCGTGCTTCGCGCGGCGTCCACGGGTCGCGCCGGTCCCCGCCCGGCGCTCCGCGATATGTTCGCGTGCGGTCGCTGCGCGGCCGCGCGCTCACCCTGGGGCGGCTGGGTGCGGCCTGTTGCGTTCGGTTGGGGGCGGGGCGGGCGGGTGCTGGCCAGGGGGTAGGCCGGGCGCGGCTCGTTTCGGGCGGTCGCTGCGCGGCCGCGGGGTCACCCGGGGTCGGCCGGGTGGGGCCTGTTGCGTTCGGTTGCGGGCGGGCGGGCGCTGGCCGGGGTAGGCCGGTTGGGGGCCGTTGGGGCGGTCGCTTCGCGGGCGCGCGCTCACCCGGGGTCGGCTGGGTGGGACCCGTTGCGTTCGGTAGGGGGCGAGGCTGCGGCCGCACACTCGGCGCGGCTTGTGCGGGTGGGGGCGGGTGGGGGCTCGCACACCTCACACAACTAGACTTCAGCCATGAGCGACCGCGCAGTCGAGCCGGATGCGCACGGCGGGGCCGACGCGCGGATCGTGGCCGCGACGCTGCAGCTGCTGAGGGACCGGGGGCCGGCGGGCGTCAACGTCGAAGCGGTGGCGGCGGCATCCGGGGTGGCGAAGACCACGATCTACCGGCGGTACGAAGACCGTGAGGCGCTGCTCGCCGCCGCGATCGACGCGGCCACCACCGAGGTGACGCTGCCGAGCGGGCTGTCGACCTACGACACCCTGCACTGGCTGCTCGGTGCCGGGCGCGAGCGGGTGCAGGAGATCGTGGGGCGCGGCACGGTCGCCGCCATCCTGATGGGCGACGAAGGGCCGTTCACCGATCAGCTGCGCCTGATGATCCGGATGCGCAGCCACCAGCTCGTGGCGTTCCTCGACGAGGCGGTCGCGCGCGGCGACCTGCGCGCCGGCCTCGACGTCAAGCTCGTGGTGAGCGTGCTGCTCGGCTCGGCCGTAGGGCACGTCATCCGCGGCGGCGAGCCCGACGAGGAGTGGGCTGACCGCCTGCTCACCCTGCTCTGGCCGGCCCTCACTCCCCCCGACTGACCCCGAGTCGACTGCGTGCCGACTCGCCAAAAACCGCCCCAAAACGAGAGTTTTGGGGCGGTTTTTGGCGACTCGAGAGGAGGGAGGAGGGAGGAGGGGGGCTAGGAGGCGGGCACCTCGGCGGCGCGCGGGGCCTTCGCCACGAGCTCGGCCACGTCCTCGGCGGTCACCTGCACGCCCAGGACCTTGCCGGGGTTGAACTGCTGGCCCGGGTCGGCCGAGTCGAAGAGGCCCTGCATGAGGGCGACGCCGGCCGGCGAGATGTCCTGCTCCATCCACGGCGAGTGCTCGACGCCGACACCGTGGTGGTGCGAGAGCGTTCCGCCGGCGTCCTGGAACGCCTGCTGGATCGAGAACTTCACGACCTCGTACTGCGCGATCGGGTCGTCGCCGTGCACGAAGGCGAAGGTGAAGTAGAGGCAGGCGCCCGAGTGGTAGGAGTGCGAGAGGTGGCACATGATCCAGCCGTGCACGCCGAGGGCCTCGTAGGCCTTGTTCGCGGCGGCGACGGTGGAGTCGTAGACCTCCTGCAGGCGAGACCACGGCGCAGCGGTCTCCGACACGTCGGCCGCGGCACCGCGGTCGAGCAGGAAGTCGCGAAGGTAGGGCGTGTCGAACTTCTTCTGGTCGTAGAGGGCGCCGGGCCCTTTGCCCACGCCGATGCCGCCGTGCTTCTTCACGATGGCGCCGACGAGCTTCTTCTCGTAGGAGACGTGCGACTCCGAGCCCTCGTAGCCGATGAACGAGAGGCACATCTCGTCGAGGTTCCAGCCGCGGCGCTTCAGCACCGAGAAGAGCACCTTCTGGGCCGTGCCCGAGACGCCCTTGGACTCCTTCGCCGTGGCCAGCGAGAATCCGCTCTCGCGCGCATCCGAGACGCGGGTGATCGACGGCGCCGCGTCGGACTCCGAGATCTCGTGCATCGCGGCGAGCCCGGCCTTCCAGTTCGGGAAGAAGTAGGCCTGCACCTCGCGCACGGCGGGCTGGCGGTGCACCTGCACGGTGACCTCGGTGATGACGCCCAGGCGCCCTTCCGAGCCGAGGATCATCTCGCGCACCGACGGGCCGGTCGAGGTGGAGGGCAGCGGCCTCAGCTCGACGATCGCGCCGGGGCGCACCATCCGGAGCCCGCGGCAGATGTCGGCGATGTCGCCGTACTTGTCGCTCTGCATGCCCGAGGAACGCGTGGCCACCCAGCCGCCGACCGTCGAGTGGGTGAAGCTGTCGGGGAAATGCCCCATGGTCCAGCCCTTGGCGTTCAGCTGCTCCTCGATCGAGGGGCCCTGGGCGCCGGCCTGGATGCGCGCGAGGCCCGATCCCTCGTCGATCTCGAGCACGCGATCGAGCCGGCCGAGGTCGAGCGAGACGATGGTGCGCTGCTCGTCGGGCAGGGGCTCGAGCGAGCCGGCGATGTTGCTGCCGCCGCCGAAGGGGATGATGACGGCTCCGGCCGCGACCGCGGCGTCGACGATCTGCTGCACGTCCCACTCGTCGCCGGGGTAGACGACGATGTCGGGCACGCGGGCGATCTCGTTGCGGCGGATGCGCAGCAGGTCGCGGATCGACTTGCCGTAGGTGTGCACGACGCGCTCCATCGCATCCGTCGTGGCGTTCTCCTCGCCCACGATGGCCGCGAGTTCCGCTTCGAACGTCGGGCTGATGCGGGAGGGGGCGATGGTGAGCTCGTCGAAGGCGAGCGGCGGCACCGGCGGGGTGCGCACGTCGAGCGCGACGGCCTTCTGCACGAAGGGGGCGAAGGCCGGCTTGTCCTCGAAGTGGAAACCGACCCCTTCGATGCCCCAGCCCCACCACTTCATGTGCTTGACGTCGGTCATGCGGCTCCCTTCGTGGAGTTCCTCGTGTTCGTGTTCGTCGCTCGCGCTGGCAGCGCGGGGATGTCGGCGGTGCCGGCGGCCTGGGTGTGCAGGCGGCGCACCTCGCGGGCGATGCGGGCGGAGAACTGGTCGGCGGTCTCACCGGGGCGGCCGTGCATCGGCTCGCCGAACACCACGGCGACGGGCGGGCGGCCCGGGATGGGCCAGTTGCGGCCGCGGGGCATGGCGAGCGAGGCGCCGACGATGGCCACCGGAACGCACGGCACGTCGCACGCCATCGACAGCGCGGCGGCCCCCGCCTTGAACTCCGCCATCTCACCGGTCTTCGAGCGGGTGCCCTCGGGGAACACCAGCAGCGGAACGCCGCGAGCGAGCAGCTTCTTCGAGACGCCCTGCTTCTGCGCGGTTCCGGTGCGGTCGATCGGGAAGGCGTTGAAGAAGAGCGAGGTGAGGATGCGCCGCCACCAGATGTCGAAGAAGTAGTCCGCTGCGGCTCCGGCGGCGAGGTAGCGGCCGAGGCGGCGGGGCAGCGCGCACATGATGAGCGGCGCATCCAGGTGGCTGGAATGGTTCGCCACGGCGATGAACGCGCCCTGCACGCCCTTCACGGCGTCGTGCCCGCGCACGCTGACGTGCGTGATCGACCAGACGACGGGCTTCAGGATCATGCGCTGCGCCACGAAGCGCATGCCCGCCATCACCGGGGAGGTGAAGCGGTCTTTCGGAGCCCTGATGAGGTGCGGATGCGCGGTCATGGTCTCACCTTCTCCACTGTGTCGTTCGGGTCGGTGTCGTTCGGCTCGGTGTCGTTCGGAGCAGTGTCATCCGGATCAGTGTCGTTCGGAGCAGCGGGTTCGATCGGTTTGTTGCGGCTCGACGAGATCTTGCCGGAGACCCAGCGGATGCCGCGCCGCGGCGCGTGCCGGGTGAGGAACAGCAGCACCTTGAACCGCTTCGACGGCACCGAGAGCACGGCGCCACGCGCGACGTCGCGCAAGCACTCCTCCACGAGCTCGTCGGCGTCGAGCCAGAGGAACTCGGGGATCGATTTCGTGCGGATGCCGGCGCGATCGTGGAACTCGGTGCGCACCCAGCCGGGCAGCACGGCGCTGACCTGCACGTTGGTGTCGCGCAGCTCGACGGCGAGGCCCTCGGTGTAGGCGGTGGTCCAGGCCTTCACGGCCGAGTAGTTGCCCGTGGCGATCGTGCCCGCCACGCTCGAGACGTTGAGGATGGTGCCCTTGTGGCGCGCCTTCATGGCGCGCCCGGCGGCGCCCCCGAGCACGAGCACGGCGAGGCACATCACGTTCAGGGCCCGCTCGTGGATCTCGACGTCGCGCTCGAGCAGAGAACCATGGATGCCGAAGCCCGCGTTGTTGACCAGGAAGTCGATCGGCTGCTCGGTCGACTCCAGCCGGGCCGCCACGCGATCGACGTCGGCACGCACATTCAGGTCGGCGGGCAGGATCTCGACCCGCGTCGCACCGTCACGGCCGAGTTCTTCGGCCATGCTGCGGAGCCGGGATTCGTCTCGGGCGACGAGCACGAGGTCGTAGCCCCGGAGCGAGAGCGCCCGGGCGAATGCGGCACCGATCCCGGATGTGCCACCGGTCACCAGAGCCGTCGCCATTTTCTTAGGATACGCTACGGAGTGCGTAGCGATAGACGCTCGCGCTGAGCCCACACCACTGGTACACCGCCAACGCGGAGGGATTCCGTTGTCCGGAGAGCAGACCATGTCGATCGAGAACGAAGCACCGAAGCGCTTCGACGTGCGGGAGTTCGCGCGCACGGCCGTGGGGAGCCACCGCTCCGAGATCGACCTCGAGGCCTTCGCCGCGCATCCGCTCGACCCCGCCACGGTGCGGATGCTCGCCTACCTCCGCGAGCTCGAGCGCCAGACCATGACGTACCTCCGCAACGTGCTCGTCACGCCCACCCACAAAGACGCGCGCGTCACCGCGTTCCTCACCACCTGGGCCTTCGAGAAGTTCTGGATCGCGGATGCCTTCGACGTGATCGTGCGCGCCCACGGCGTCGACCCGGCAGCGGCCGAGCAGCTGCCGCGACTGCGGGCACTCGCCCTCGAGCTCGCCGAGCGCGCCACCCCCATCGTGGAGTCCTTCCGCGCCAACGCCATCGGCCCCGACGTGATCGGCGTGCACCTCGCCTCGGTGACCGTCGACGAGTGGATCACCGAGGCCGCCTACACCCGCCTCGCCACCGTCGACCCGCATCCGGAACTCGTGGCCCTGATCGAGCGCGTGCTCGAGGTGAAGACGCGCCACCGCGCCTTCGTCGAGCCGGAGGCCGTGCGGCGGCTGCGCGAGTCGGCGCGGGCACGCTCGCTCGCCCGCCGCAGCCTCGCCCGCATCTCGTGGCCGATCGGTGCCGCGAGCCTGAGGAAATCCGATACGGCCGACTTCTACGAAACACTCTTCGACGACGCGAACATCGACGGAATCGACAGCCGGGTGCAGACTCTGCCCGGGCTCGAGAAGCTGCACCTCGTGCGTCAGGCCCGGACGGCCGCGACCGCCCGCCGCCCCGCGAACACCGTGGCCCACTGGCTGGGGCGAACTGCCTCCACCCTCGGCCACACCCTCCGACACGACAGGAAAGGCGGAGCGAACGGATGACCGACCGCACCCCGACCGACCAGCCCCGAGACACGGGCGCCGCACCCGAGCAGCCCCACGACCTGGGTTCTGCGCATGTGCTGCTCACGGGAGCCACCGGATTCGTGGGCCAGGCCGTGCTCGAACGGCTGCTGTCGTCGCATCCCGACACCCGCATCTCACTGCTGATCCGCCCGAAGTCGTCGTCGAGCGGCGAATCGCGCCTCACCACCCTGCTGAAGAAGCCCGTGTTCCGCGCCTGGCGCGAGCGCGTCGGCGACGAGGAGGTGGCCCGCGCCGTGCGCGAGCGCCTGAACGTGGTGCAGGGCGACCTCGCCAACCCGGGCGAGCTGCCCGGAGACCTCGACGTGGTCATCCACGGAGCCTCCACGGTGTCCTTCGACCCGCCGATCGACGAGGCGTTCCAGACCAACGTCGACGGCGCCACCGGCATCTACGGCGCCCTGCTCGCCTCGGGCGGCGACCCGCACGTCGTGCACGTCTCCACCGCCTACGTGGGCGGTATGCGCAAGGGCGTCGTGCCCGAGGCCTCGCTCGAGCACGCCATCGACTGGCGCGCCGAGAACTACGCCGCGAAGTCGGCCCGCCGCCGCGTGGAGATGGCCTCGCGCCAGCCCGAGGTGCTGCGCAAGCTCCTTGCCGCCTCGCGCGCCAAGCTCGGCAAGGTCGGCCCGCAGGCCGTGGCCCAGGATGCGGAGGCCGCCCGCGTGGAGTGGGTCACCAAGCGCCTCGTCGACTACGGTCGCATCCGCGCCGAGTCGCTCGGCTGGACCGACGTCTACACCCTCACCAAGGCCTTCGCGGAGCGCGCCGCCGAAGAGCTCTGGGGCACCGCCGGGCACCGACTCAGCATCGTGCGGCCCTCGATCATCGAGAGCGCTCTGCGGCATCCGTTCCCCGGCTGGCTCGACGGCTTCAAGGTCGCCGACCCGCTGATCATGGCCTACGGGCGCGGGCAGCTGCCCGAGTTCCCGGGCGTTCCCGACTCCATCCTCGACGTGATCCCGGTCGACTTCGTGGTGAACGCCATCATCGCGGCCGCGCTCACGCCGGCCCCGGTGAGCAAGCCCGACTACTACCAGATCGTCTCGGGGGCGCGGAACCCGCTGCCGTTCCACTCGATGTACGAGAACGTCAAGGAGTTCTTCACCAAGAACCCCATGCCGCACGTCGACGGCCCGATCGAGGTGCCGTCGTGGCGCTTCCCCGGCGGCCGCTCGGTCGAGCGCACCCTCCGCATGCAGGAGCGGCTCACCGCCTCGGCCGACAACACCGTGGCGCGCCTCCCCTCCACCAAGCAGACCCGCAAGTGGACCGAGTCGCTGCAGCAGCGCCAGCGCGGCCTCGACCAGCTGCGCTACTTCGCCGAGCTCTACCGCGCCTACGTGCAGACCGAGCTCATCTTCGACGACCGCAACACGCGGGCGCTGAACGAGCGCATCCCCGCCGACCAGAAGGCCGACCGCTCGTTCGACGTGGTCGAGATCGACTGGCACGACTACTTCCAGAACATCCACTTCCCCTCGATCACGGGGCTCACCAAGGCCTACGCGAACCGGCCCGCGAGCCGCGCCCGTGCGAAGCGCGCCCTGCCGGTGCGCAGCGACGTGCTCGCCGTGTTCGACTTCGAGGGCACCGTGGTGGAGTCGAACCTCGTGGAGCAGTACCTCTGGGTGCGGCTCGCGATGATCCCGAAGGCGCAGTGGCCGCAGGAGTTCGCCGGCCTCATGCTCTCGGTGCCGAAGTACCTGCGCGCCGACCACCGCGACCGCGGCGAGTTCATCCGCACCCTCGTGCGCCGCTACAAGGGCATCCGCGTGGAGGAGCTGCAGCAGCTCGTGCAGGGCCGTTTCGGTGCCGCCATGCTGTCGCGGGCGATTCCGGATGCGCTCGACCGGGTCGCGCAGCACCGCGCCGCCGGTCACCGCACGGTTCTCGTGACCGGCGCGACGAGCTCGGCCGCCGAGCCCTTCGCCCCGTTCTTCGACGAGGTCGTGGCCGGCGAGATGCACGCCGCGAACGGCGTGATGACGGGCTACCTCGCGACTCCCCCGCTCGTCGACGAGGCGCGCGCCGCGTGGCTGCGCGAATACGCGCACAAGCACGGCATGAACCTCACGCAGTCCTACGGCTACGGCGACAGCCTGGCCGACGTGGCCTGGCTGCAGCTGCTCGGCAACGCCACCGTGGTGAATCCCGACACGGAGCTCTACCGGCACGCGCAGCGCACCAAGTGGATGGTCGAGGACTGGACCAGACGCACATCCGACCGTCAGTCGTCGACGGCTACGCTGAGGATGCTCCCCGACGCGTCCCGCACGAACGCGCCGAAGAATTCCGCACCCGAGGAAGGAGACCGGTCAGGCGCCTGAGCGCCGATCGACACCCCCAATGGCTTTCGACATCGACAAGTACACCGAGACCTCGAAGAAGGTCGCCTGGCAGGACCTCGATTTCAGCGACTTCCGCGAGAACCCCCTGCCCGAGGGAACCCTGCGTTCGCTGCGCTACATGTGCGACATCGAGTACCACACGGTCTGCTACCTGCGCGACATGCTCGTGACGCCCTCGCACAAAGACGAAGACGTGACCGCGTTCATGACCATGTGGAACCGCGAGGAGTTCTGGCACGGCGAAGCCCTCGCCGCCGTGCTCGCCGAGCACGACGTGATCGTGGACTTCGACGAGCTCAAGGCCACCCGCCTCAAGCTCGGCTGGAAGGACCGCCTCGACCCGGTGAAGCAGTCGCTGCTCGGGAACATCGTGGGCTCGGGCTTCATCGCCGTGCACATGATCTGGGGTGCGGCCAACGAGTGGTCGGCCGTGGCCGCCTACAACCGCCTCGCCGACATGGAGAAGCACCCGGTGCTCGCCGAGCTGCTGCGCCGCATCGCGAAGCAGGAGGCCCGTCACGTGGCGTTCTACGCCACGCAGGCCCGGGAGCGCCTCGCGAAGTCCAAGCGCGCCCAGGTGCTCGCCCGCTTCGCGCTGAAGAATTTCTGGGGCCCCGTGGGCTCGGGCGTCATGACCGACGCCGAGGTCAAGCACGTGATGGGGCACCTGATGGGCGGCGCCGAAGGCCGCCGCGAGGCCGCGAAGATCGACGCCCACATCGCGAAGATGCCGGGCCTGGATGGCCTCACCATCGTGCAGGACGCCCTCGACGCGCGGGGCATCGCGGCCTGACCGCCCCAGGTGGCAGGATGGCCGCATGAAGTTCACCACGACGATCCTCGGCAGCGGCAAGAACAACACCGGGATTCCGGTGCCCGAGAGCGTGGTGGAGGCGCTGGATGCCGGCAAGCGCATCCCCGTGGTGGTGACGCTCAACGGGCACAGCTACCGCTCGTCGATCGTGTTCTACACAGGCCGGTTCCTCATCGCCCTGAGCGCCGAGAACCGCACCGCAGCGGGCGTGGCGGCGGGTGACGAGGTGGAGGTCGAGGTCGTGCTCGACGACGCTCCGCGGGAGGTCGAGCTGCCGGCCGAGCTGGCGGCGGCCCTCGCGGCGCATCCGGACGCCGCTGCGCGATTCCAGGCGCTCTCGTTCACCAACAAGAAGCGGCTCGCCACCTCGGTCGAGAGCGCGAAGACCGACGCGACGCGTCAGCGCCGCATCGAGAAGGCGCTCGAAGAGCTCGCCTGACCCGGTGCCGCCGGGGCGGATGCCTCCGGAACGGGCGTCAGTGCCGGCGCTGCGTCGGCAGCACCGTGAACACGATGAACAGCGACGCCGAGACGCAGAGGATGCCCGCGAAGAACACCCACGCGTTCTCGAGCAGCCCGAAGAGGAAGATTCCGACGAGGAACAGCAGGATGGCTCCGATAGCAGCGAGCACGTTCATTGCAGTGATCCTCCCGAATCTGTGACTTCCCCAATACTAGAGGGTGTGAGCGACGCGCAGAGTGAGCCCCCCGCCGTGGTGCGCGGAGCCGACGGGCTCGCCCGCCCGCTCTGGGCATCCGTCGACCCGCTCCTGACGGCCTACTACGACACCGAGTGGGGCATGCCGGTGCGCGACGAACAGGGACTGTTCGAACGCGTGAGCCTCGAGGCCTTCCAGTCCGGGCTGTCGTGGGCCACCATCCTGCGCAAGCGCCCGGCCTTCCGGCTCGCCTTCGACGACTTCGACCCGGATGCGGTGGCCGGCTACGGCGACACCGAGATCGAACGGCTGCTGGGAGACGCGGGCATCATCCGCAACCGCGCCAAGATCGTGGCGACCATCGGCAACGCCCGCGCCACCGTGCGCCTGCGCGAGGAGGTCGAGGGCGGCCTGCCGGGGTTGATCTGGTCGTTCCGGCCCGAGGTCACCCCGCGGCCGGTGAGCTTCGCCGACATCCCCACCTCCTCCCCCGAATCCGTGGCGCTGGCGGCGGCTCTGCGCGGGCACGGCTTCCGCTTCGTGGGACCCACCACGATGTACGCACTGATGGAGGCCGTCGGCATCGTCGACACCCACCTCCTCGACAGCCACCGCCGGGGCAGTTCGGGCGTCTGGCCGGGCTGAGGCGGGCATCCGGATGCGCGGCACGGCCGAGCCACGGCCCGGGCGCTCGCATTCTGCGCGCCGTTCTGCTTCGCTGGAGTCATGACCGACGACATGGCATCCGAGTCCCCCACCGTCGTGAACGTGCCGGAGAAGAACCGGTACGTGATCAGCGCGGGCGGCCGCGAGCTCGGCTTCACCGAGTACACCGACCGCGGCGCGCAGCGCGTGTTCCTGCACACCGAGATCGACCCCGCCGAGGAGGGCCACGGCTACGGCAGCGCCCTCATGGCCGGCACGCTCGGGCAGGTGCGCGACGCGGGGCTGCGCGCGGTGCCGGTGTGCCCGTTCATGGTGGGCTACCTGCAGCGCCACCACGAGTTCGACGACGTGATCGACCCTGTGTCGATCAGCCTGCGCGCCTCGCTCGGCTGAGCCGCCCGGCCGGCAGGCCGCCAGGCCGCCCGACCGCCTGCCCGTCGGAGGGCGCGCATCCGGGTCCGGGCGACGGGCTTATCGTAAAGACATGACCCTTCGCGACATCCCGCTCACCACCATCGACGGCCGTGCCACCTCGCTCGCCGACTACCTCGGCGACGAGCCGCAGAACACGGTGCTGCTCGTGAACGTGGCCTCGCGCTGCGGCCTCACGCCGCAGTACGCGAAGCTCGAGGAGCTGCAGAGGAGCTACGCCGAGCGCGGCTTCACCGTGCTCGGCGTGCCCTGCAACCAGTTCAACGGCCAGGAGCCGGGCACGGCCTCCGAGATCGTGGAGTTCTGCTCCGCCACCTACGGCGTGACCTTCCCGCTGCTGGAGAAGGCCGAGGTGAACGGCGAGGGGCGGCATCCGCTCTACGTCGAGCTGACGGCGGTGCCGGATGCCCAGGGCGAGGCCGGCGACGTGCAGTGGAACTTCGAGAAGTTCCTGCTCGCTCCCGACGGGTCGATCACGCGCTTCCGCCCGCGCACCGAGCCCGACGCCCCGGAGGTCGTCGCGGCGATCGAGGCCGCGCTGGCCTGAGGCGCGCTCGCGGCCGGCGGGCTGCTCAGTCTTCGATGACCGAGAGCACGTTTCCCGCCGGGTCGAGGAACCACGCGATGTCGGGGCCACGGTCGTGCGCCTTGCCGCGCATGATGCCCTTCTCGTCGTGCGGCATGCCCTCGTAGCGCTCCATGCTCACGCCCGCCGCGGCCAGTTCGTCGACCGCGGTGTCGATGCTGTCGACGGTGATGTTGAGGATCGTGTACGCCGCCGGCACGTGGTCGGGACGCGGGTAGGCGATGACCATCGCGCCGCCCGGCAGGGTGATGTTCAGGATGCCCATCTCGTTCTGCGACACGGCGAAACCGAGGGTCTCGCCGTAGAAGGCCCGGGCGGCGTCGATGTCGTCGACGCCGAAACCGCTGAACGCGTAGCTGCTCGTGACCATGAGGCCTCCTTCTCGTATGTGAACACCGTCCACAATGTCACGCCCGGCGGCGTAGGTCCAGGGTCAGGCGAAGACCTCCGTGAGGAAGCCCTCGAGCGCCGCCCAGCTGCGCTTGTCGGCCTTCTCGCGGTAGCTCGGGGCCATCGGCAGGGTGAACGCGTGCGGGGCGCCGCTGTAGCTGACGATCTGCCAGTCGAGCCCGGGCGCCGTGCGCAACTCGTTCTCGAACGCCACCACCGCCTCGTCGGGAACCACGGGATCGGCGGCTCCCGTGAGCAGGAGCAGCGGCGCGGCGATCGCGGCGACGTCGGCCGGCTCGTGGGTGACGAGCCCGCCGTGGAAGGAGGCGGCGCCGGCGAGCTCGGCACCCGTGCGGGCGAACTCGATCGACGCCGAACCGCCGAAGCAGTAGCCGATCACGGCGATGCGGTCGGGGTCGACGCGCTCGTCGGCCGCGAGCACGTCGTAGCCCGCCTGCACGCGGGCCCGCAACTTCGGCAGGTCGCCGTAGAACTCGCCCGCCAGCGCCGCGGCGTCATCGCCCTGCGGCCGGATGCCGGCGCCGTAGAGGTCGGCCGCGAAGGCCACGTAGCCCAGGCGCGCGAGCATGGCCGCGCGGGTTCGGGTGTACTCGTTCTCGCCGGTCCAGTCGTGCAGCACGAGCACGGCGGGGCGGCGCTCGGCGGCGGTCGCGTCCCACAGGAGCACACCGTCGAGCGCGGCGCCGCTCTCGGCGTAGGGAATCCGCTCGGAGCGGATGTCGGCGCCCTCCGGGAGCGGCACGGTGTCGAGCAGGGCGCGGTGCTGGGGCGAGAGGTCGTCGGTCATGATCCCGGTCTACCACGCCGCTCTGAACGGCGGATGCGGCGGGCCGGCCGCGTCGCGGAGCGGCCGTGCGCGCACCGGCTCCGCGCCCATCCGGGAGCCGCACATCCGGGAGCCGCGCATCCGGGAGCCGCGCATCCGGCCGTCAGCGCACGATCGCGTGCCGCCCCACCTTCGACCGCAGGTCTTTGCGCAGGATCTTGCCCGAGCTCGACTTCGGCACCGACTCGATGAACTCCACGAGGCGCACCTTCTCGTGCGGCGCCACCCGCACGCGCACGAACTCGATCACCTCGCCCTCGTCGAGCGCCGAACCCTCGCGCCGCACCACGAAGGCCTTCGGAACCTCCTGGCCGTCTTCGTCGTCGACGCCGATCACGGCGGCGTCGACGACATCCGGATGCGCGAGCAGCACCGCTTCGAGCACCGCCGGCGCCACCTGGTAGCCCTTGTACTTGATGAGCTCCTTGAGCCGGTCGACGATGGCGTAGACGCCCGCCGAGTCGACGGTGGCGATGTCGCCGGTGTGCAGCCAGCCATCCTGGTCGATCGTGGCACGGGTGGATTCCTGGTCGTGCAGGTAGCCGCTCATCACCTGCGGGCCGCGCACGAGCAGCTCCCCCGGCTCGCTGACGCCCCGACGGGGCACCCGCACGTCGCGGCCCGTCTTGGTGTCGATCACGCGGCACTCCGTGTTGGGCACGGCGCGGCCGATGGCCGAGCGGTCGATGCCGGTCTCGCCGACCGGGATGACGTGGGTGACCGGGCTCGTCTCGGTCATGCCGTAGCCCTGGCAGACCGTGCAGCCGATGCGCTCGGCGACCGCCGCGGCGAGCTCGCGGTCGAGCGGGGCCGCGCCGGAGAAGATCACCTTCACGCTCGAGAGGTCGTAGTCGGCCACCAGCGGATGCTTCGCGAGCGCCACTGCGATCGGCGGCGCGATGAACACCCAGGTGCAGCGCTGCTCGCTCACGACCCGGAGGAACTCGGCGAGCTCGAACTTCGGCATCGTCACGAGGGCTGCCCGCTTCAGCAGGGCGAAGTCCAGCAGCACCGACATGCCGTAGATGTGGAAGAACGGGAGCACGGCGAGCACGCGGTCGTCGCGGTCGAGCGGGATGACGTCCTGGCACTGCAGCACGTTGGCCACGAGGTTGCGGTGCGTGAGCATCACGCCCTTCGGCCGGCCCGTGGTGCCGGAGGAGTACGGCAGGACGGCCAGGTGCGCGGCGGGGTCGAACGCGACCTCGGGCGGGGCGGCGCGGTCGAAGAGCAGATCGCGCAGCGAGGGATGCCCGTCGGCGCCGTCGATCACGACGAGGTGATCGGGTGCGATGCCCACCGCCGCCGCGGCGGCCTCGGCCTGCGGGAGCAGGGGCGACACCGTGAACAGCCAGTGCGCGTCCGCGCTGCGCAGCTGGTTCGCGATCTCGTCGACCGTGTAGAGGGAGTTGATGGTGGTGGCGGTGCCCCCGGCGCGGAGGATGCCGTGGAACACGGTGGCGAACGCCGGAACGTTCGGGCAGAGGATGCCCACGGTGTCGCCCACCGCGAGCCCGCGCGCGGCGAGCGAACCGGCCAGGGCATCGATCTGTGCGATGAGCTGGCGGTAGCTGGTCTCGTCGCCCGAGCTTCCGTCGACGAGAGCGACGCGGTCGAGGTCGGCGTCGTCGAGGTCGGCGAACAGGAGGTCGTAGACGCTCTTCGCCGGGATGGCGACGTCTGGGTAGGACGAGCGGGCCATGATCTATCTCCTTCGATAGTCGTGACGCTATTTGACTACCGCTCACGGTCGGTACGCAAGTGCTGCGGCCGCAGGGTGTTGCGCGGTGGCGCGGCGGTTCGCCGCACTGGGCGTAGCGTGGGCGGAATGAGAGCTGTGGTGATCAGGGAGCCGGGCGACGCCTCCGTGCTCGAACTGGCGGACGTCGAGGATGCGCGGGCCGGCGCCGGAGAGGTCGTGATCGAGGTCGCGGCGGCCGGGGTGAACCGGGCCGACGTCTCGCAGCGGCAGGGCTTCTACCCGCCGCCGCCCGGTGTTCCGGCGTGGCCGGGGCTCGAGGTGTCGGGAACGGTCGTGGAGCTCGGCGAGGGCGTCGCGGCATCCGGAACCCCTTTCGCCCTGGGCGACCGGGTGTGCGCGCTGCTCGGCGGGGGCGGATACGCCGAGCGCGTGGCGGTGCCGGCCGGGCAGGTTCTCGCCCTGCCCGACGGGATCGGGCTCGTGGAGGCGGCCGCGCTGCCGGAGGTGGTGGCGACCGTGTGGTCGAACGTGTTCCTGCTGGCGGGGCTCGCGGCGGGTGAGACGCTGCTCGTGCACGGCGGATCGAGCGGCATCGGCACGATGGCGGTGCAACTGGGGCGGGCGTTCGGCGCACGGGTCGCCGTGACGGCGAGCTCGGCGGCGAAGCTCGAGGCCTGCCGCGAGCTGGGTGCGGAGATCCTGATCGACTACACGACGGAGGACTTCGTGGAGCGAGTGAGGGCGGCGACCGGCGGCGCCGACGTCATCCTCGACGTGGTGGGCGGCGACTACCTCGAGCGCAACGTCCGGGCGCTCGCGGTGGAGGGGCGCATCGCCAACATCGCGAGCATGGGCGGGCGTACCGCCTCGATCGACCTCGGGGCGCTGATGATGAAGCGCGGCACGCTGCGCTCGACGAGCCTTCGCGCCCGGCCGCCGGCCGAGAAGGCGGCCCTGATGGCGAGCGTGGGCGAGAACGTCTGGCCGCTGCTCGCCGACGGAGCGGTGCGCCCGGTCGTCGGCGCCACCTTCCCCCTCGATCAGGCCCCAGCCGCCCACCGCCTGATGGAGTCCTCCGCCCACATCGGCAAGATCCTCCTCCTCCCCTGAGCCCCAGCCCCGGGAAGGTCCAGCGCCGCCCGGAGGGGTCGCTCGCAGCCCGAACCCTCCGGCAGCCAGCACACGCTAGTACCTATAGAAGCCCTCGCCGGCCGCCACACCGAGCTTGCCCTTGTCGATGTAGTTGGCCTTCAGCCACTCGGCCAGCTTCTGGTTGGCGGGAGTGCCGTGGGCGAGGATGTTGTACGGCGTCGTGAGTCCGATGATGTCGTAGATCTGGAACGGGCCCAGGGGCGCCCCGGTGGCGATGCGCCAGACCTTGTCGACGTCGTGCGGTTCGGCATAGCCGCCGGCCGCGAGCTCGACGGCCGCGTTGAGGAAGGGCACGAGCAGGGAGTTCAGCACGTAGCCGGCCTTCTCCTTGTGGATCGGGATGGGCACCATGCCGATCTCTCCGGCGAACGCCACCACGGCGCCGAACACGGCCGGGTCGGTGTCGGTGGTGCCCATCACCTCGGCGGTGTTGAACTGCCACACCTTGTTGGCGAAGTGCAGGGCGAGGAAGCGGTCGGGGCGGCCGGTGAAGCCCTTGATGTCGCTCGGCAGGAGCGTGGAGGAGTTGGTGGCGAAGACCGTCTTCGCTGGGGCCACGGCGCCGAGCTTCTCGTAGGTCTCCTGCTTGAGGGCGAGCACCTCGGGGATCGCCTCGATGACGAGGTCGGCGTCGGCGGCCGCCTCCGCCAGGTCGCTGGAGTAGCTCAGGCGGCCCAGTGCCGCCTGCACCGACTCCTCGGTGGCGCCGGGCACCTCGGCGAGGTAGGTCTTCGCGAGGCCCGCGAAACGCTCCTTCGCGGTGGCGAGCGCGGCGGCGTTGATGTCGTAGGCCGTCACCGCGAAGCCGCTGTAGGCGGTCTGGTAGGCGATCTGGGAGCCCAGCACGCCGGTGCCGAGCACCGTCACCTTGTGGAAGTTCGAACTGCTCATCGAGTGCTTCTTTCTGTTCTGGATCTGTTCAGGGAGTGCTCATGGTGTCGGGCCGTAGCCGCGCACGATCTGCGCCATCTGGGCTCGAGCCTCGGCGACCGGGTCGGTGTCGGGGAAGGCGTTGATGGCGGGCTGCACGAGGGCGAGGTGCACGACCGCGAAGATCGACCGCGCGGCGCGGCGGGCGGCCACTGCGTCGCCGGGCGCATGTGTCGCAGACTCCGCCGAGGCGCCCGCGGTCAGCAACAGGCTCGTCAGAGCGCCCTCGAGCTCGGCCACGAGGGCGAGTCCCTCGGCGCGGAAGCGGTCGGTGGGGTCGCCGAACATCAGCTCGCGCTGGTAGACCATCGCGTTGTGCGAGAAGCTCCGGCCGGCCTCGAGCAGGGGCGCGACGGCCGCCTGCACCGCCGAGGCGAGCCCGTCGGCCCGGGCGGCGTCGCGCCGGCCGGCGGCGATGGCGTCGGCGAAACGGTGGTTGTAGACCATGAGCAGGAGCTCGCCCTTGGTGGCCGCGTAGCGGAACAGGGTGCCGGTGCCCACGTCGGCCCGGTCGGAGACGGCCTGCGTGGTCACGGCCTCGAAGCCCTGCGACTCGAACAGCTCCGCCGCCGCCTGGAAGATGCGCTGCTCTTTGTCGAGCTTGCTGCGTTCTCTGCGCCCCAGGGTCTCCATCTGGCCACCTCCACGGATCGTGCTCATTTCGGAGTGTACTCCGTTTTCGGATGCACATCCACCGGCGCGTGCCCTAGGGCCTCAGAGCCCTCAGGCCAGGCGGATCCCGCGCTGCAGGCGGGGTCGCAACTCGAAGGCGCGATCGATGCTCGTGCGATCGGCGGAGCCGACCCCGGTGCGCAGCAACTGCGGCAGCAGGGAACGGCGCACCACGACGGTGCCGGCCAGCCGCCCGCGGCCGACCACCGAGACGGGTTCGGCGAGGGCGTCATCCGGAACCACCACGACCAGGCCTGTGAAGGTGACGCCGAGCGAGCGGGCCAGCGCGCGGGCGCCCTTCGCGAGCTCGTGCAGCGGTTCGGCGCCAGGAGGCAGGCCGTCGCCGACGAGGTCGTCTTTGCGCAGGCGCACCTCGCCGCCCCAGTCCTCCGACTGGATGGCGAACAGCCCGGCTGGGCCGAGCACGACATGGTCGATGGTCTCGGGCACGCCGCCGAGGGTGCGGCCGGTGAGCACGTTGTTCCAGATGGTGTAGCCGATGCCGAGCGCGCCCACGAGGCCGGCGGTGGACTCCTCGGCGATGGCCTTCGCGAGCCAGCCGCGGATCTCCCGCGGCGCCGAGCGCACGAGTGCCGGGTCATAGGGGTCGCTGACGGTGACGCCCCGGCCCACCCACTCGCGCAGCAGCGTCAGGTAGCGCTCGCGCTCCTGTCCGCCGGGGTGCCCGTAGCTGCGGGCACGCACCGTGGAGCTCGCCGCCCGGCCGGAGCCTCCGCGCGAGGGCGAGCCGAAGCCCTCCCCCGCCGTGCTCGACGAACCGGATGCGCCGGCCGCGTGCGCCGCCGACCCTTCCGGCGCCATGGTCCGGGCGCCGTGACCGCGGTCGTAGGCGGCGCGGTCCTCCGGCGTGCCCACGCGCTCCCAGGCGTGCTGAACGGCCACGAAGCGGGAGGCGCTGCCCCCGGTGTCGGGATGCGTCTCCCGCAGCAGCCGGCGGTAGGCGCGGCGCAGCTCCTCGTGGCTGACCGTGGGCGGCACACCCAGCACCTCGTACGGCGTGGCGGAGGCGGGGCTGTCGGACACGCGACCACGATACCGGTCGGTCCTCGGCGCGCCCTTCGTGCGGGCCGCGCGTTCGCCGAGGGCGTGCGGCTCAGGCGGTGTCGGCCACCCGCAGCACGATCACGGGGCACGGGGTGTGGATGAGCACGTCGTGGCTCACCGAGCCGAGCAGGAACCGGCTGAGGCCGCGGCGCCCGTGGCTGCCGATCACGAGCAGGCTCGCCTGCTTGGCGGCGGTGATGAGGGCCGCGGCGGGCGCGTCGAGCACCACCTGGGTGTCGATGACGAGCTCCGGATGCGCGCCCGCCCGCTCGACGGCGGCCTGCGCGCCGAGCCGGGCGCGCTCCTCGAGGGCGTCATAGAGCTCGGAGCCGTCGGTGAAGTCGGGCATCGAGAGCGGGGGCATGGTCCAGGCGCTCACGATGTGCAGCGGCTCCTCGAGCCTCGCGGCTTCGGCGATGCCCTCGGCGAGGACGGCGTCGCCCGACTCCGAGCCGTCGATGCCCACGACGACCCCCGAACGCCCCGACACCGGCAGGTCGGGGATGACCGCCACGGGCACCTTCGCCGACGCCGCCACCCGCAGGCTCACCGCGCTGGTGGTGAGGCGCTCGTAGAGGTCTTTGCGGTAGCTGCCCACCACGAGCAGGGCCGCGCCCGTGGACTCGGCCTCGGCGCAGAGCACCGCGACGGGATTTCCGTGCACCACTCGCGAGGTGACCCGCACGTCGGGTGCCTTGGAGTCGGCGTTGAAGGCGGCGCTCGCGAGAACGACCTCGCCGTGCTTCTGCAGCAACGGCGCCGCCGTGAAGGCCTCGGAATCCCACGAGGTGTCGGCCACGAACACCACGTCGACGTCGTGCCCCGTGGCCTCCGCCCGCCGCAGAGCCCAGTCGAGGGCGACCTTGCCCGCCGGCGATCCGTCGTAGCCCACCATGATCGTGCCGCTCATGTCTCCCCTTTTCCCCGGCGGCGGATGCGCATCCGCCGCCCGTGCCGCTCACCGCTCTCGTGGACCGCCGCGACTCCGCCGGCAGCCCTGCCGCCAGCCTATTGCCGCGAGCGGGTCATGCGCCCGCGGGCGCGCATCCGCTCAGCCGGTGATGTCGACGCGGGCGATGCGGCCCTCGCCGTCGAGGGAGAAGGCGATGGTGCCGCCGCCGTTGTAGCCGTTGCCCGTGACGGTGATCGAGACGGCGTGGACGCCGTTGGTCTCGAGCACGCCGGTGACCTCGAAGTGACTCTGCTTGCCGATGTTGTCGGTGTCGTTCCAGCGCGCGATGCCCTCGCGGCCGGTGAAGGAGCGGCCCCAGTCGTCGAGCACGGCGTCGGGGGCGAAGGCGGCGAGGAAACGTTCGGTGTCGCGGGCGTTGGTGGCGTCGAAGAAGGCGGCGATGGCGGGCGGGAGGTTCGAGGTGCCGGTCATGCGTCCATCCTCACGGCGGGCGCGGACCGGCGCCAGGGGGGTGCGGCGTGTTCACGGGGAGATCCCGGGTAGGCGCGCGCTGGCGGCGCCGGCTGCTGAGGTGTGATGAGTTACTACCGAAATGCGGAGGACCGAAGCGTATATCGCCTCGGTCCTCCGCATTTCGATACTTGCTCCGGTCAGGAGGCCAGCAGCTGCGGGGAGTTCGGCGTGCTCGAGCGCCGCGCCTACCGCGCCGAGGGTTCGCGGGAGCTCGACGAGGTGACGGCCCTTCCCGGGCCTGCTCTCCGGAATACTTGACGCGGCCCCCTCGTTGGGAGTTTCATGCATGTGCATGAACATGGGTTGCCCATGCGAACCAACACGATGAGGGAACGACGATGACACGCGAGCTCGAACTGGGGCTGGACACCTTCGGAGACGTCACGGCGGACGCATCCGGAACCCCGCTGCCCGCCGCCCAGGTGCTGCGGAACCTCGTGGAGCAGGCCGTGCTCGCCGACCAGGTGGGCGTGGACTTCATCGGCTTCGGCGAGCACCACCGCGACGACTTCGCGGTGTCGGCACCCGAAGTCGCGCTGGCCGCGGTCGCGGGGCGCACCACGCGCATCCATCTCGGCTCGGCGGTCACGGTGCTGAGCTCCGACGACCCGGTGCGGGTGTTCCAGCGCTTTTCGACCCTCGACGCGGTGTCGGGTGGTCGGGCCGAGGTGATCCTCGGGCGCGGGTCGTTCACCGAGTCGTTCCCCCTGTTCGGCTACGCACTCGCCGACTACGAGGAGCTGTTCGAGGAGAAGCTGAACCTGTTCGCGGCGGTGCGGGAGCAGCATCCGGTGACCTGGTCGGGCAACACCCGGGCGCCGCTCTCCGAGCAGAGCGTGTATCCGCCGGTCGAGGGCGGGCTGCTGAAGACCTGGGTGGGCGTGGGTGGAAGCCCCGAATCGGTGGTGCGCGCCGCGCGCTACGGCTTCTCGCTCATGCTCGCGATCATCGGCGGCGAGCCGTCGCGGTTCGCGCCCTACGTCGACCTCTACGGGCGGGCGCTCGATCAGTTCGAGATCGCGCGGCAGCCGGTGGGCGTGCACTCCCCCGGCCACGTCGCGGCGACCGACGAGGAGGCCCGCGAACAGCTGTGGCCGCACTACTCGGCGCAGATGAACCGAATCGGGCGCGAGCGCGGCTGGTCGCCGATGGGGCGCGCGCACTTCGAGCAGGAGATCGCGCACGGCTCGCTGTACGTGGGCTCGCCCGAGACCGTGGCGCAGAAGATCGCGGCCACCGTGCGCATCCTCGGCGTCGACCGCTTCGACCTCAAGTACGGCAACGGGGCCCTCGGGCACTCGGAGCTGATGACGAGCGTCGAGCTGTACGGCACGCAGGTGATCCCGCGGGTGCGGGAGCTGCTGGCCGACTGAGGCGACGAGCCCGGCACGGCACGGCACGGCACCTCGGCCACCTCCCGCCCCAAAAACAAGGAGTCTCTGGGCGCCACGCCGGGACCACGGCGAATCGGCCGGCGTGTCGAGCATTTGTTCCTTGCTTTTGGGTGGGAGGGCGGGCGGTTTGGGTGGGGGCCGGGGCGGGGGCGGGCGATCAGCGAGGATGCGGCGTCAGGATGCGGCGGACTCGCGGGCGAGGAGGGAGCGCTTGACCGGCACGCCCCAGGCGAAGCCACCCATCGTGCCGTCGGTGCGGAGCACGCGGTGGCAGGGCACGAAGAGGGCGGGGGCGTTGCGGGCGCAGGCGCTGGCGGCGGCGCGCACGGCGGTGGGGCGACCGAGGGCGGCAGCGAACTCCTGGTAGCTGAGGGGGCTGCCGGGGGTGATCTCGCGGAGGGCGATCCAGGCGCGTTGGTGGAACTCTCCCCCGCGCTGCACGACCTCGACCTCGTCGATGGCGGTGACGTCGCCGGCGTAGTAGGCGCGCACGGCGCCGGCTGCGGCGAGTTCGCCGGGCTCGATGGACGCGGGGTCGGGACGCAGGCTCGGGGTGAGGCGGGCGACGAGGGTGTCGACGTCGGAGGTCCAGCCCGAGGCGAGCACGCGGCCCTGGTCGTCGGCGAGGATGCCGAATGGCCCGTCGGGGGTGTCGACGAACTGCACGGTCGCGGTCGCGGTCGCCGTGGCGGTGGTGGGGGTCATGAGTTCTCCTTGCTGGGTGCTGCGGTGGTGTGGGAAGCGTCGGATGCGGCGCGGGCCGGCGGGGAGGCGGCGCGCCAGAGGTGGAGGGAGAGGTAGGTGCGCCAGGGAGCGAAGGATGCCGACCAGTCCGCGAGGGCGCGCGGGGTGTGCGGCAGGCCGAGGATGCGGGTGCCGGTGCGGAGGGCGACGTCGCCGGTGGGGAGCATGTCGGTGTTGCCGAGAACGCGCATCGCGACGTAAGAGGCCGTCCACTCGCCGATGCCCGGGAACGCGGTGAGGCGGCGCCGCTGCTCCGCCGAGTCGTCGGCGTGCGAGAGGGTGAGCTCGCCGGAGGCGAGGGCCTCGGCCACCCGCACCACCGTGGCGATCTTCGCCCGCGGACCGGTGAGCACCCCCTCCGCGTGCTCGGCGATCTGCGCGGCCGTGGGGAACAGCAGCGTGGGGCCGCCGTCGGATTCCAGAGGACTGCCGGCGGCCACGGCGAGGCGGTGCAACAGCGTTCGAGCCGCAGCCACCGTGATTTGCTGACCCAGGATGGCGCGGAACAGCATCTCGTGCGCATCGACGGCCCCGGGCATCCGGATGCCGGGCACGGCACGCACCCGTTCTGCGAGCGCCGCGCCCCCGGCGTGTGCACCGGCGACGCTCAGGTCTTCGGCGTCCGCTCTCCCGTTCTCAGGAGCGACGCGCCGGAGAACTGGCGGTTCTCCGGCGGGCGAGACGGGCACGGATGAGGCCAGCACGGGTGGTGCCGGCAGAGCTGAGGCCGGCACCGGTGGAGCCGACAGGGCTGAAGCCGACACAAGTGGAGCCGACAGGGCTGAAGCCGGCACGAGTGGAGCCGACAGAGCTGAGGCCGGCACGGACGAGGCCGGCAGGGCGGAGTCCGACACGGACGAGGCCGGCAGAGCTGAGGCCGGCACGGACGAGGCCTGCAGGGCTGAGGCCGGCACGGGTGGAGCCGGCAGAGCGGAGGCCGGCGCGGACGAGGCCGGCAGGGCCAGCGCCGCCGCGAGCAGCGCCTCGTCGACGGCCACGGGGTCGGCGTCGAGGTCGAACAGGCGGCGGACCCGGGCCACGAGCACCGGAAGATCGCCGAGCGCCGTGAGGTGGGCTTCGAGCACGAGCCGGCCCTGCGCATGCCGGCTCCCGTCGCGACGCGCGGGATCGGAGGCGTAGCGCACCGTGAACCAGGCGGGTCCGCCCGGCAGGAGCAGCGAGCGGGTGTAGTTGTCGGGGCCGACGGTCTCGATGCCGGGGATGGCCCGCGCGGCGAGCCAGGCGAACACCCCCGCGGCGTCGAACGGCTCGCGGTACGGGAGTGCGAGCGTGAGCGCTCCGGGCACCGCGCCGTGCTGCCCTGACTGGCGGGCCCGGATCTCGGTGGGCGTGAGCTGGAACACCTCGGCCACGGTGTCGTTGAACTGCCGGATGCTCGAGAACCCGGCCGCGAAGGCGATGTCGCTCATCGAGAGGGTCGTGGAGGTCAGCAGGGTTCTCGCGGTCTGCGCCCGGTGTGCCCGCGAGAGCGCGAGCGGGCCGGCCCCGAGTTCGGTGCCGAGCACCCGGTTGAGGTGCCGCGCCGAGTAGCCGAGCCGCGCCGAGAGGCCCTCGACCCCCTCGCGCTCGACCACGCCGTCGGCGATGAGGCGCATGGCTCGCGCGGCGACGTCGTCGCGCAGGTTCCACGCCGGGGTGCCGGGGACGGCCTCGGGCAGGCAGCGCTTGCAGGCGCGATAGCCCGCCTCGTGCGCGGCCGCGCTGGTCTCGTAGAACGTCACGTTGGCCGCCTTCGGCGTGCGCGCCGGGCAGCTCGGCCGGCAGTAGATGCCGGTGGAGCGCACGGCGGTGATGAACTGCCCGTCGAAACGGCGGTCGCGCGACTGGATGATGCGGTAGCGCTCCTCGAAGTCCATGACCCGAGTCTCACATGCGCCGGCGACCTGCACTAGCGGAATTCGGACATGGCGGTGCACTGTCGGCGGCCCGCCGTAGGGTCGAGGCATGCGCCGCCACATTGTCCCCCCGTATCTGCTCGCTCGCATCGCCCGAGCCGACGCCTTCGGCATGGAACGCGCCGCCGAGGCCGCCCGGCGCTCCTTGCTCGCCGATCCCCCGCTGCGCGAGGACCGGGTTCGCGCGGGCGAAGCCACGGCGGCGGGAGCGCGCACACAGGCGGTCACGGTGGCTCCCGTCGACCGGACAGTCGAGCGCACGATCTCCGACGCCGGCAACACCGAGAAGCTCCCCGGCCGCGAGGTGCGCGCCGAGGGCGCGGCGGCGAGCGGCGACGTCGCCGTCGACGAGGCCTACGAGGGCCTGGGCGCCACCCACGCGCTGCTGCTCGAGGCATTCGGGCGCGCATCCGTCGACGGAGCCGCCCTGCCGCTCCTCGCCACCGTGCACTACGGCACCCACTACGACAACGCCTTCTGGGACGGCCGGCGCATGGTCTTCGGCGACGGGGACGGGGAGGTCTTCGGCCGCTTCACGGCCTCGCTCTCGGTGATCGGCCACGAACTCGCCCACGGCGTGACCCAGTTCACCGCCGGTCTCGCCTACGAGGGCCAGTCGGGCGCGCTGAACGAGTCGTTCTCCGACGTGATGGGCGCACTCGTGGAGCAGTTCCACGCGAAGCAGACGGCGGATGCCGCGAGCTGGCTGATCGGCGAGGGCTTGTTCACGAGCGCCGTGCAGGGCCGGGCGCTGCGCTCGATGCTCGAGCCGGGCACCGCCTACGACGACGACGTGCTCGGCAGAGATCCGCAGCCGGCCGACATGGCGGGCTACGTCGACACGACCGACGACAACGGCGGAGTGCACCTGAACTCGGGCATCCCGAACCGCGCCTTCGCGCTCGCCGCACGCGCGATCGGCGGTTTCGCCTGGGAGCGCGCCGGTCAGGTCTGGTACGACGCCATCACCGGCGGGCTCAGCCCCACGGCCGACTTCGCGGGTTTCGCCGCCGCGACCACCGCATCCGCTCGCGCGCGCTTCGGAGACGACTCCCCCGAGGTCGGCGCAGTGGCCGCCGCGTGGCGTACCGTGGGGGTCACGACGGGCTGACCGGCCGGCCGGCCCTCACAAAGCGGCTCGGCGAGCCGCGAGGGCCAGATCGAGGAAGCGAGGCGACGGGATGGACGACCGCACGCTCCGCATCACCGTCGCCCGCTCGGGCGGCGTGGCCGGCATCACCCCGAGCTGGAGCATCACGGCCTCCGAGGAGCCCGAGGTCGACTCGTGGCTCTCGCTCGTGGAGTCGTGCCCGTGGGACGCACCCGGCCCTGAGGCCGACGCGGACGGCGCCGATCGCTTCGTGTACAGCATCCGGGTTCTGCTGCCGACTGCGGCCAGCGGCTCCGGCGAGGAGACCGGCGCCCGCGCCGATGACGATGACGAGCATCCGCCGTCGGCCGTGGAGGCACCGGATGCGGACCCCACCCGCGAGCGCGACGCCCGCGTGCCCGAGGCGGCGCTGCAGGGCCCGTGGCGCGAGCTCGTCGACCGCGTGAAGCAGGCATCGGCCCGCTGAGGGCGCTGATGGCACTAATGGCGCTGAGGGCGCTGAGGCCACCGCGCCCAGCCGTCACATCCGAGACACCGCCCCTTCACCGGACGGACGCCCGCCGTGCACGCGCTCCCAGGATTCTGGCAGCGCAATGCCCTTCGAAGGGCCCGGAGGTGCATCCGGGCCCACTGCCGGGCCCCAGGGCCGCCGGGCGGCACGCGCCGGA
>NZ_JBCEBO010000009.1:0-205556 GCF_049472555.1 Herbiconiux sp. 11R-BC
CGTACGAGATCGCGCTGCTGGCCGACGGTGTCGCGCCGGCGGACCTGTACCCGCTCGACATCCCGCGTGCCGAGAAGAAGCTCGACAGCATCCGCGGCGACCTGGTGTTCTATCAGTCCTACCCCGAGGTGCAGCAGCTGCTCACCAGCGGCAGCGCCTCCATCGCGGTGACCGTGACCGGGCAGTTCAACGCCCTGAAGAACGCCGGCGAAGACGTCACCGTGCAGTGGAACCAGGCGTTCATCGTGCCGAGCGGGTTCTCGGTGCCGAAGGCTGCGAAGAACCCGGATGCGGCGATGGCGCTCGCCGCCGTGATGAACGACCCTGAGAAGCAGGCCGTCTTCACCGAGCGCACGGGCTACGGGCCCGTCAACTCCGAGACCTTCTCGTCGCTCTCCGACGACGTGATCGCCGGCCTGGTGAACTCGCCCGAGCACGAGAAGATCGGACTCTACTGGGACAACCAGTGGCGCGCCGACAACTCGAACCTGCTGCTGGACTCCTACACCGCCTGGCTCGCCGAGTAGCGCATCCGTCGGCACCGTTTACATCGCCGAAACAACCCCGACACGAAACAGGATCCATTACTAGATAAATTGGATCCACAGTGTTTCCCTCCCGAACCCAGAACAGGATCGCTTCCATGACACCAATCACCCGGTTCCGCCGCGTGGCCCTCTCCGGGCTCGCGGTCGTGGCCGTCGCGGCCCTCGCCGCCGGCTGCAGCAGCACCCCCACGACCGACTCGACCGCCGCCGGCGAGGCCAGCACCGCCCCGATCAGCGGCAGCATCATCTGGGCCGACTACGGCGGACCCACCAACGAAAGCCGCCAGGTCGCCTACTTCGACGGCTTCACCGAGAGCACCGGCGTCGACGTCACCTCGGTCTCGATCGAAGACGCCATCTACAACGGCATGCTCGAGGGCGACGCCGGCGACTACGACATCTTCCAGGTGGGCKCCTCCGACGTGCTCGCCAACAAGGCCAACCTCATGGAGATCCCCGAGGCCGACCGCAGTGACCTGCTGCCCGACAACCTGTCGCCCTACATGGTCGGCGGCTTCTACATCGGYATSRCCCAGGGCTGGCTCACGAAGACCTTCGCCGACGGTGGGCCGAAGGACTGGGCGGACTTCTTCGACACGGCCAAGTACCCCGGCAAGCGTGCCTGGCCCGGCGCCCCGGGAAGCTATGACGCGTCGTACGAGATCGCGCTGCTGGCCGACGGTGTCGCGCCGGCGGACCTGTACCCGCTCGACATCCCGCGTGCCGAGAAGAAGCTCGACAGCATCCGCGGCGACCTGGTGTTCTATCAGTCCTACCCCGAGGTGCAGCAGCTGCTCACCAGCGGCAGCGCCTCCATCGCGGTCAGTGTCACCGGTCAGTTCACGGCACTGCAGAACGCGGGTGAGGACGTGACCGTGCAGTGGAACCAGGCGTTCATCAACGCGAACGGCTTCGTCATCCCGAAGACCTCGAACAACCCGGATGCCGCGCTCGCGCTGGCCGCCTGGATCAACGACCCCAAGAACCAGGCCGTGTTCACCGAGCGCACCAAGTACGGGCCGGTGAACTCGGCGGTGTTCGACGAACTGGCCCCCGATGTCGCTGCGGCGGTCGCGAATTCGCCCGAGCACGACAAGACCCTCGAGTGGGACGTCCAGTGGCGGGCCGACAACAAGGACCTGCTCCTGAACTCCTACACGGCCTGGCTGGCCAAGTAGGCCTCAGGGCGAACGGATCGCACGGAGGGGGAGCCCTCGGGCCGCAGAACCCGGGGACTCCTCCTCCGTGCGTTGCACCAGGAGCCGCCGCACGACGCCGAGGAGTACTGCGATGCACACGCTGCCGACGGTCTCCGGCACGATCACCCCCGAGCAGCTGGGCGTGACACTGCCGCACGAGCACCTCTTCGCCAACGGCACCCGGATGATCCCGCGCGACGGCTTCTCCACCGTCTGGGCCGAGCGCGTCGACGACGTCGAACGCTTCCTCGCCGCCGGCGGCCGCACCCTGGTGGAGCTCAGCTGCGGCGAGCTCACCGACCACGCGGCGCCCGTGCTCTGGGACACCGACCCCCGCCACCAGCTGCAGAACCGGGAGACGGGATCGCGTTCGATCGCGAACGTGCTCGCCATCAAGGCTCTCGCCGAGCAGACCGGGGTGCAGGTGGTGCTGGGCACCGGCCACTACTACGACGCCTACCTCGACCACCGCTGGTTCGATCAGACGAGCACCTCCCGCATCGCCGAGCACCTGATCGCCGACCTCGTCGACGAGATCCCCGGCACGGGCGTGCGGGCCGGGGTGCTCGGCGAGATCGCCTCGGACTTCGCCCACATCACCCCGCGCGAGGAGCGTTCGTTCCGCGCCGCCGCGATCGCCTCACGGGCGACAGGGGCCCTGATCAGCACGCACGCGCCCACCTTCGCGGTCGGCCTCGCGCAGCTCGAGCTGCTGATCGACGCGGAGGGCGTCGACCCGGCGCGCATCGCGGTGGGCCACACCGACACGGTGAAGAGTCTCGAGTACTCCCGTGCCCTGGCCCGGCGGGGCGTGTTCGTGCAGTACGACTGCATGATGGCCTGCAAGATCGGCGGCGAGCTCGTGCTGCCCGAGTTGCGCCGGCGGATCGAGCACCTCCGAGCGTTGATCGACGAGGGCTTCGCCGGCCAGCTGCTGCTCTCGCACGACGTGTTCCAGCGCTCGCACCAGGCCGCCCTCGGCGGACCCGGCTTCGTCTTCCTGTTCGAGGAGTTCGCCGAGCACGCGGCCGCGGCGGGGATCGAGCCCGAGGTGCTGCGGCAGATCCACACCGAGAATGCTCGGCGGGCGCTGTTCGGGGAGTGAGCCGCGGAGGCCGGGGAGGTGCTCGTGCCGGCTCAGCCCGCGATCAGCAGCTCGCGCGGGATGGTGGAGAGCGGCCGGAGACCTTCGTCGGTCATCAGCACCGTGTCGATGGCGGCCGCCTCGAAGTGCTCCACCCGGTCGCGCAGGATCGACTCGAAGTTCGACAGGTAGCCCTCCTCGAGGGTGATGCGGTGCGGCCCGTCGTTCGCGAGGTAGGTGTGCCCCACCCAGCTCGGCGGGAACGAGACGCCGAGGGCGTAGCCCCCGGTCCACCACACCTTCTCGGCCGGCACGCGGTCGCGCAGCGCCTGCTCGGCACGGGCCATCGCGATCGCCGGGTCGTCTCCCGGGTGGGCGTTCGCACACAGGACGTCGAGGCTCTCACGGGCGGCGTCGAGAAGCTGCGAGACCCCCGGATGCGCCCGGCCGAGCGAGAACACCCGGCAGAGGTTGACGTGGTAGCGGTCCACCACCGCCGAGGCGTCGACCGAGACGATGTCGCCGGGCTCCAGCACGCGGCGCGAGGGGAAGGAGTGCACGTCGCGCCACGCGCTCGGGCCCGACGCGACGAGCGGATGCTGCGCCGGCACCTCGCCGCCCTCCTCCGACATGAAGGTGGTCACCAGCGCGGCGACCTCGAGCTCGCTGAGCCCCGGCCGCAGGGTCTCGTGCAGCCGCCGGAACACGCGATCGGCGATCGCGCCGGCTGCGAGCACCCGCTCGCGCTCGGCGGGCGACTTGTACACGCGCAGGCCGTCGACGATCCAGTCGCCGGCCGACACGCTCATCCCGCGGGCGCTGAGCTCCTCGCCGAGCGGCACCATCACGCCGGGCACCGGAGTGGGGGAGGACCATTCGAGCGCCACCCGGGCTCCCGGGCTGCGCCGGGCGAGCTGTTCGGCCACGGTGATGTGCGCCGTGCCGTAGTCGAAGAACTCCGCCTCGTCGTAGAGGGCGTCGTAGGGCAGGAACTCCTCGTGCCGGCTCCAGTCGAAGAACAGGGTGCGCTCCTCGTGCGCCCAGACGGCGACGCCGACCGGCAGGCGGGGCGGGTACCACGAGGCTTCGTAGTCGGTGAGCCAGAACAGGTTCGCCGGAGAGGTCACGAGCAGCACGTCGATCTCGAGCTCGCGCAGGGCGGCGCGCAGCCGGCCGGTGCGCTCGCGGTATTCGTCCAGGCCGAACCTCGGGTGCTCCGGGACGTTCATGATGCCGCCTTCCTCAGCGCTGCGAAGAATCAAGATTGGACAACATTTGCTTAATCTTGGATCCAAATACCACTATAACGGATACTAACAAGTTCCACCGGTCTGCCCCATCGACCCTGCGCTACCCGTCTTCGACTCCGTTCCTGCAGAAAGGCACCATCCGATGAAACCCTCCTTCCGCCCCGCCGCCGTGGCCATCGCCGCGGCCGCCGCGCTCGCGCTCACCTCCTGCGCCTCCTCCGGCTCCGCCGGCACCACCGACGCCGCCTCGCCGGCGCCGGGCGGAGGGACGGTGGTCTGGGCGGACTACGGCGGTTCCACCAACGAGAGCTTCAATGCCGTGTTCTTCGACGACTTCACCGCCGAGACCGGCACCGAGGTGGTCTCCACCACCATCGCCGGGGCCGTGCAGAACGAGATGTTCGAAGGCGGCCCCGGCGACTACGACGCCCAGATGACGGGGCTCGCCGAAGTGGGGCTCTACAAAGACAGCCTCCAGGTGCTGCCCGACAGCGTGCCCCGCGGGGATCTCCTGCCCGCCGAGGTGCAGGACTACGCGTTCGGCGGCATGATGATCGGCTACGCGCAGGCGTACGTCACCGACACCTTCCCCGACGGCGGCCCGCAGAACTGGGCCGACTTCTGGAACGTCGAGAAGTTCCCGGGCATGCGTGCCGTTCCGGGCGAGTACCACGACTACATGTTCGAGGCCGCGCTGCTGGCCGACGGCGTGGCGCCCGCGGACCTGTACCCGCTCGACTTCGACCGCGCCGAGGCGAAGCTCGACCAGTTGCGGCCGTACCTCACCTTCTACACGGAGTACCCGCAGGTGCAGCAACTGCTCTCCTCGGGGAGTGTCGCCCTGGCCTTCGGACCCAACGGCTTGTTCGCGGGCCTGCAGAACCAGGGCGTCGACACCACCGTGGTGTGGGATGGCGCCTTCGTCGAAGCGAACCTCTTCGTGATCGCCGCCCAGGCTCCGAATCCCGAGAACACCTTCGCTCTCGCGACCTTCCTGGCCGACCCCGAGAAGCAGGCGGCGTTCTCCGAGCGCACCAACTACGGGCCCAGCTCGTCGGCGGCGTTCGACTACATGAGCCCCGAGGCCATCGATCGCCTGCCCAACGCTCCGAGCCACACCGCCACGGTGCCCGCGGATGCGCAGGGCCGTTCCGACGCCTATGCCGAGTCGGTCGACCGTTACACGGCCTGGCTGGCCGGGTAGCGGCGCTCGTCGCCGCATCCGTAACACGACCGAAACACGGCGGTAATGCGTTCGGATCCATAAGTATCTATATTGGATCCAACGCCGACCCGACAGGCGGGCGGGAAACATCCGCGAAACGTCGACCTTGGAGCATGTCAGAGTGACCACCACATCCCTGGCCTCGCCGCGTACCCGACGCGGGGCGAAGCACACGCGTCCGCTCGGCGCCAGTCGCGGCGAGAAGAGGTGGCTGCTCTGGCCGCCGCTGATCTTCTTCGTCGTGGCCCTCGGGCTTCCCCTGATCGCCCTCGTGCTGCAGTCGTTCGAGGAGGGCGCCGGCTCGTATCTGCAGATCTGGAGCGTGCCGGCGTTCACCTCGTCACTCATCCGCACGGTGGTGCTCGCCCTGATCGTGATGGTGATCACCATGATCCTCGGCTCGGCCTACGCGCTGGCGATCGTCTCGTCGCCGGCCTGGCTGAGGATCGTGCTTCTCGCCGCGCTCATCCTGTCGCTGTGGACCTCGATCATGGTGCGCTCCTTCGGCTGGATGCTGCTCGAGCTGCCCAAGGGGGCGATCTACTGGTTCCTCTCCACCATCGGGCTAAGTGATGAACCGGTGGAGCTGTACCAGACCACGATCGGCATGTACCCGGCCATGATCGCCGTGATGCTGCCGTTCGCGGTGCTGCCGGTGATGACCGCGCTGCAGGCGATCGACAAGGAGCAGCTGAGCGCGGCCACCGTCTTCGGAGCCGGGCCGTTGCTGACCTTCCGAACGGTGACCTGGCCGCAGATCCTGCCCTCGGTGATCAGCGGCGGTGTTCTCGTGTTCGTGATGTCGCTCGGCTTCTACGTCACGCCGCTGCTGCTCGGCGGCCCGGGCAACATGACGGTGTCGGGGGTCATCAACTCCCAGATGAACCAGGCCAACCGGCCTGAGCTCGGCGCCGCCATGAGCATCCTGCTGGTGGGAGGGACCATGTTGATCTACCTCATCTCCGACCGGCTGTTCAAGGTGAGCGAGAAATGGGGATGACCGAATGAGCACCACCGCGACCGTCGCCCGCTCCCTCGGCTGGTACCGCATTCCGGTGATCGTGATCGCCGCGCTCGCCAGCCTGCTGCTGATCGTCCCCTTCCTCATCCTCGTCTCGACCTCGTGGACCGAGGGCAGCTTCATCCTCTTCCCGCCCAAGGGCTTCTCGCTGCAGTGGTACGGCGAGGTGCTCTCCGACCGCAAGTGGATGAACTCGTTCTGGCTGTCGCTGTGGACGGGCGCGCTCTCCACGCTCATCGCGACCGTGCTCGGCGTGGCGGGCGCGATCGGGCTCACCCGGGTGCGCAGCCGTGCGGCGGCCCGGTGGATCCGCACCCTGTTCATCGTTCCGATCGCGCTGCCGCCGATCGCGTATGCGGTGGGCCTGTACGGGGTGAACCTCGAGCTCGGGTTCCTGCGCGGCACCCTCGTCACGCTGATCGTGGGGGAGGCGCTGATCGCGCTGCCCTACGTGTTCGTGATCGCCTCGGGGGGCATCGCCCGCATCGACCCGGCGCTGCGCCTCGCGGCCAGCACCATGGGTGCGCGCTGGCCCCTCATCCTGCGCACCATCGAACTGCCGGCCCTCGTGCCGTACATCCTCTCGGGGGCGCTGTTCGCCTTCGTGGTGGTGTTCGACGAGGTCGTGCTCGCGGTGTTCCTGCTGCCTCCGGGGCAGCAGACGCTGCCGCTGCGCATGCTGAACGCCTCGCAGGAGGCGTTCTCGCCCGAGCTCACGGCGGCCTCGACGCTGGTGTCTCTGCTCGCGATCGTGGTGCTCGCCATCCTCCCCCTCTCGAACGCGGTGCGCGCCGCACGGCTGAGACGCCGCATCTCGGCCGCCTCGCCGACCCCCACAACGCCCTCCTTGGAAGGAGTCACGGAATGACCATCGCCCTCTCGGTCTCCGACGTCCAGGTCACCCTCGGCCACAACCACGTGCTGAAAGGAGTGGCGCTCGACGTGCAGCCGGGGGAGTTCGTCACCCTGCTCGGAGCGAGCGGGAGCGGCAAGTCCACCCTGCTCAACGTCATCGCCGGGCTGCAGACGGTGGACTCCGGCGAGGTGCGCTTCGACGGGGTGAACGTCGAGAAGCGCGCGCCGCAGAAGCGCAACGTGGGCGTGGTCTTCCAGTCCTACGCCCTGTTCCCGCACATGAGCATCGGCGAGAACGTGTCGTTCCCGTTGCTCGCCGCGCGCCGCCCCGCGAAGGAGCGCCGTGCGGTGGCGGACGAGATGCTCGCTCTCGTGCAGCTGCCCGGCATGGCCGACCGCTCGCCCGCCTCGCTCTCGGGCGGCCAGCGGCAGCGCGTGGCCCTGGCCCGGGCTCTCGCGGCCAATCCCGGCATCCTGCTGCTCGACGAGCCGATGGCCGCCCTCGACAAGCAGCTGCGTGAGCAGATGCAGGTGGAGATCACCCGGATCCAGCGCAAGGTGGGCATCACCACGGTGTCGGTGACCCATGACCAGACCGAGGCGTTGACCATGTCGGACCGCGTCGCCATCATGCGCGACGGCCGTCTGGTGCAGGTCGACACTCCTGAGTCGCTCTACCGGCGTCCGGTCGACGAGTACGTCGCCGGCTTCCTCGGCGAGGCCAACCTGCTGCCCACCCAGGGAGGGGCCATCTGCGACCTCGAGCCCGGGAACGCCGGCGAGGGAACAGCCGTGCTGCGGCCGGAGGACCTCGAGGTGATCTCGGCGGGCGCCGCCGCATCCGCGTTCTCGATCGAGGGCACCGTGCGGCTGCTGAGCTTCCAGGGCAGCCGATTCCGGCTCGAGCTGCGCACGGATGCCGGCCGGCGGATCGTGTGCTCCCTGCCCCCGGCCGCCGACGTCTCGGCTCTGGTGGTCGGCTCCCGTGCGCGGGTGGGCTGCCGTGACACGGGCCGCGTGCACGTGATCAGCACGACCGCGTCGGCGCCGGCCACCGGAGCCCTCGCCGCCGCCTGAGGGCTGGGCGTGCGGCTCGGTGCGGCCGCTCTATCCGGCTGCCGCGGCCGGTGACGCCGTGACGGAGGGGGACCGTTCGTCGGTGCCCTTGATGACCCAGTAGACGACCGCGAGGGCCAGGATGCCCACCACGGGGGCGAGGAGGGCGGCGAAGGGCGTCGAGACGGGTGCGTGACCGACCGAGAAGACCGACACGTCCCAGAGGCCGTGGAGCAGCATCGCCCAGATCAGCGATCCCGTGACGCGGCGCAGGATGTAGAACGCGGTTCCGGAGGCGAACGCGAGCACGGCCTGCTGGAGCGAGGAGGCGAGGGGCGCACCGAGGAGTGCGTTCGCGAGATGCATCAGGCCGAACAGCGCGCTGGAGAGCGCCCACACCCAGCCCTCGCGCCATCGCGAACGGAAGGCGGTGAGCACGAGGCCGCGTGCCATCATCTCCTCGTTGAAGCCGACGAGGACGCCGAGGGCGATCAGGGAGAGCAGGAACGACGCGTCGAACTGGGACCAGTCGGTGTTCGCGAGGTTGAACACGGCCACGACGGCCATGACGATCGGCACGAAGACCGGCCACTTGTGGTGCGAGCGCCTGCGCTCCACGAGGGCGGGCCGCCACCAGCCGAGCAGCGACGTCACCACGACCAGCAGAACCGCGGCCACGGCGAGGTCGAGCACGGCGCCCCGCCAGGTCGATTCGGCGGAGGTGCCGATGTCGGGGAAGGGCACACCGCTGAGCAGGGTGACCGTCACGATGACGACGACGTAGCCGGCCCAGATCGCGAAACCGATCCAGGCCCGAGGGGCGATGCGCATGCGAATCCTTCCGCGAGAGACGTGACACAATCTAGCCGACACCCGTGGCCTGCGCGGTCGGCGACGCAGCTCGCCGGGCGGGCTCAGGCGGCCGGGTCGCGGGGCTCCTCCGCGTCGGCGAGGGGCGGCCGCGGGTGGTCGTCGCGAGTGAAGATCGTGAGCACGGCGAGGGCGGCGAGCTGGAAGCCGGCCACGATCAAGAAGGCCCACATCGACGAGAACAGGCCGATGGCGATGCCGCCGATCAGGGCGCCGCCGGCGTAGCCGATGCTCGTGAAGCTCGAGAACAGGCCGAGGCCCAGGGCGCGGTCGCCCGGGTTCAGCCCGCGGGTCGCGAGCATCGTGAGCGAGGGATAGAGCGGCGAGAAGCCGACGCCGATGAAGACCGCGCCGAGGGCCGCCACCCAGAAGGTGCCCGCGAGCCCCAGAGTCACGAGGCCCACGGTGAGGCTCGTGAGCGAGATCGCGGTCGCCCGCAGGGGGCCGAGGCGATCGGGCAGGCCGGCCAGTGCGAGGCGCGCCCCGATCACGCTCACGGCGAAGACGGCGAAGACGGAGGCGGCACCCAGCAGGCCGCTCTCGGCGATCCCCTGGCCGGTGAGGTGCACGATCAGGAAGCCGAGCATGAGACCCTCTCCGCACCAGGCCGCCGCGGCGACCACGCCGGGCACCCAGACCGCCCGGAACGCGGCCAGGAGGGTGCGTCCGTCGAGCCGGGGACGGTCACCCGTGCGTGAAGCCGCGGCGGCGGATCCGGTGGGGGAGGGCAGCATGGCGATCAGGGCGAACGTCACCAGCTCGAGTGCCGCGCACACGCCGAACACGGCCTGCGGCCCGAAACCCTGGTTGACGACGGTGCCCAGCTGCGGGCCCACGGCCACGCCCAGCCACACGCTGAGGCCGTAGATGCTGAGCGCCTTTCCGCGCTGAGCGGGCGGGGCGATGGCCACGAGCCAGGCCATGATGAGCGTCATCGCGGCCGAGTTGCCGAGACCGAACAGCACCCGGCTGGTCGCCGCGCTCCAGAAGGCCGGCACCAGGGCCAGCAGCAGCAGCGCGGCGATCGCCATGCCGCCGCCCACGAGGGCCACGGTGCGGTAGCCCTTGCGGTCGCCGTAGGAGCCGGCAACCGGCATCGCGGCGATCGAGGCCACCGCGGCCAGCGCGATCACCACGCCCGAGAGGGTGGCGTCGCCGCCGAGCACCTGCTGCACGTACTGCGGGATGATCGGGGTGCTCGCCGCGTTCGTCATCGCCCCGATCAGCGAGGCGGCGAAGATCAGCCAGAACGGCAGCGTGCGCGTGATGTCGCGCGCGCCGGCTCCCGCCAGGCTCACGGGGCCGTGCGCCGCGGTGCGCACTCCAGGCTCAGCCAGAGCTCGAAGCAGTTGTTGCGCGAGAGCGTGGTGGCGCCGATCGAGGCACGGCCCATGCTGCCGGCCTCGTCGCCGAACACCTCCAGGAACAGGTCGCTGGCCCCGTTCGACACCTCGTGAAGCAGCTCGAAGCCGGGCGGGCAGACCACGAAGCAGAGGGCGCGCGAGAGACTCACCACCTCGTCGAGCGAGCCGAGGGCGTAGCGTATCATGCCGAGGGTGTGGATGGCGGTGAGCCGCGCGGCCGCGTAGCCCTGCTCGATCGTGACGTCGACTCCGACGACCCCGGGATGCAGGCGCTCACCGGCGCGGTTCTCCGGCGTCAGACCGCTGATCTCGAGCAGGTCGCCGATGCGGTGGAAGGGCTTCATCGGGCCGTAGCGGCGGCCATAGGGCGGGTTGGCGTAGTCGGGGATCTCGAGACCCAGCTCCCGCACGCGGGCCTCGGCGCTGATGGTCGGCATCCTTCTCCTCTTTGTATCCGATATGCTCTTAACTGGATCCATTCTATCGACCCGCAGGAGGACATGTGACCACGGCGACCACGGCGGAACAGCGCGCAGCAGAACTCGGCCTCGTCATCCCCGACTACGCCAACCCGCCCTACGGCACGCGCTACGGCACCATGAAGGCCTTCCACCGTTCGGGCCGTACGCTCACCCTGAGCGGCATCACCCCGGAGGATCGCCAGGGCAACAAGGTGTTCCCGGGCCGCGTCGGCTCCACCGTCACCCTCGAGGAGGGCTACCAGGCCGCGCGCTACGCGGCCGTCAACGTGCTCGGCCTCATCCGCTACGCCGTGGGTTCGCTCGACGAGATCACGGGCTTCGTGCGCACGCTCACCTGCGTGGTGGTGACTCCCGAGTTCACCGACGTGAACCTCGTCACCAACGGCGCCGCCGACCTGTTCATGGAGGTGTTCGGCGACCCGATCGGGCGCTCGACCTCGATGGGTCTCGGCGTGAACACCCTCTCGGGTGGCAACGTCTTCGAGATGACCGCCGTGCTCGAGACCCGCTCGCCTTTCGAGGACCGGTCGCTCTGATGCGCGTCGACACCCACCTGCACGCCTATGCCGACGCCGCGGAGGGCCTGTACGACCTCACCGCGTACCCGATCGTGGAATACGGCGAGAAGCCCGACGTGGAGTTCGCCGGGGTGGCGGGCACGATCGACGACGCCCTCCGTGCCCTCGACGACGCCGGCTTCGACTACGCGGCCCTGCTCGGCAGCTATGAGCTCCCCGAGCTGCCGCATCCGGCCGGCGACGCCCGGCACTGGCCGGTGCCACCGAGCCACGCCGACCACGCCGGGGCGCTGATCGCCTACAACCGCTGGCTCTGCGACATGGGCGCCGCGCACCCCAAGCTGCTTCCCTTCGTCACCGCGAACCCCGCGGTGATGACCTCGGCCGAGTCGGCGGCGCACCTCGCCGAGGCTTTCGGCGACTGGGGCGCCCGCGGCCTGAAGCTGCACCCCATCGCCATCCGCACCCACCCCGACGACCCGGGGCTCGCGGGCGTGTACGAGGCGTGCGCCGACGCCGGGGCGCCGATCGTCTTCCACAGCGGGCCGGATGTGCGCGGCTACGGCTGGTCGGAGCCGGTTGCGCTCGCGGCGGCCGGGGCCGCACACCCGCGCACCACGTTCATCCTCGCCCACCTGGGCGGGGCGAAGTGGCCGGTCGTCGCCGAGCTCGCGGCGGCGAACCCCGGTCTCTACTTCGACCTCTCCGAGATCGTGATGTGGATCGGGGCCTCGAAGGGGCCGGATGCCACCCAGATCGTGGAGCTCATCCGCGCGGTCGGCGCCGACCGCATCACGCTCGGCTCCGACTTCCCGTGGTATGCCCCGGGCGCCACCGCCGACATCGTGGAGGGGCTTCCCGGTCTCGGCGCACAGGAACGGGCGGCGATCCTCGGAGAGACCGCCGCCCGCATCCTGCGTCTGTAGCCGGGTTCTAGGCCCGCAGGCCCTTCTCCACCAGGAGGGGGAGGATGTCGTCCTCGAAGCGCTGCATCCCCTCTTCCCAGAGGGGCCAGCCGAGGAGGCAGCCGTCGACGCCGGTGCCCGAGAGCCAGGCGAGCTTGTCGGCGATCTGCTCGGGGGTGCCCACGAACGGCACGCCCCCGTCGCCGGCCACCCAGTTGAAGCGGCGGGCGGCGGTGGAGTTGTCGCCCGCCACCGCGGCCTCCACGCCCATGATGGTGAGCGCGTTCACGGCGGCGTCGTGCATGCCGTGCTCGCCCGCGTAGTACTGCAGGAAGTCCTGTGCCTGCTGCTCGGTGGGCGCGTCGACGACGTAGCCGAAGGTCCACACCTCGATCTCGCGGCCGAAGCGCTCCCGCGCCTGCCGCTTGATGTCGGCCACCTGGGCGACGGCCTCGTCGTGGTCGTCGCGCAGCTTGATGTAGATCTGGTCGGAGTTCTGCAGGGCGAAGTCGAGCCCGCGGCCCGACATGGCCGCGTTCATGATGCGGGGCTTCTCGCCCAGCGGCTTCGGCATCGAGAACAGGCCGCGCAGCGTGTAGTGCTCGCCCGGGTAGTCGAACTCCTCGTACTCGCTCCAGAGGCGCTGCACGACCTCGATCCACTCGTCGGCCAGGTCGTACCGGGCGTCGTGGGCGAGGAGGTCGTCGCCGAACATGGCGAGCTCCGGCCGGTACCATCCGGCCACCACGTTCACGCCCGCGCGGCCGCCCGTGACGTGGTCGATGGTGGCGAGCTGCTTCGCCGCGATCACCGGATGCACCACCGGCATCAGCACGGTGGCGAAGATGCGGGCCTTCTCGGTGACGGCGCCCACGGCCGCGGCCCAGGTCAGGGTGTCGTACACGTCGGAGTGCGGGTTGTGCTCGCCGCCGTAGCCCTTCCAGCGGAGCACCGGCACGATCGCCTCGAAGTCCATCTTCTCGGCGTGCCGGGCGAGATGCTTCACCCTCGACCAATCGGTGGTGAGGGTGCCCGGGATGCTCGTGAAGGTGATTCCGGGGGCGATGTTGGTTCCGAAGGTGCCCAGTTGCAGGCGGTTGGTGCGGGTCATACCGGGGTGCTCATCCGATCCGGGGCTCACTTGTAGACGACGTAGAACTTGCGCAGGGTCTCGGTGACGGTCCACACCCCGCACCAGCCGATGGGGAAGTAGGCCACGCTGCCGGCGGTCAGCTCCACGGGCTCCTCGCCGTCGCGCTGCACGGTCATCGCGCCCGACACCACCTGGATGATCTCACCCCGGGTGAGGAACTCCCAGCGTGAGGTGCCCGGCTCCGACTCCCAGATGCCCGAGATGACGGTGCGGTCCTCGTTCGTGAAGTCCACGCGCGAGCGCACGGTGATGGGGCCGGAGAGGGGCTCGGCGCTCGGCTGGCCGAGCAGCCTCGCTTCGAGCTCGTCGGGGGTGAGGTCGAGGGGTCGGGTCGTTGTCGTCATGATTGGATCCTAAATACACGAGAATGGATCCGCAAGTGCGGCGACCGGGTCGGCGGTCCTGCTTCAGGCCTCGAACACCGTGCGGCCGCCCACCACGGTGCGCTGCACCGAGGCGCCCGCGAGTTCGTCGTCGCTGCAGCGCAGGGGATCGACCGAGAGCTCCGCCCAATCCGCGAGCATCCCGGGAGCCAGCACGCCGCGCTCGTGATCGGCGAAGGCGGCGAAGGCGGCGTCGCGGGTGAGCCCACGCAGAGCCTGCTCGGGGGTGAGGCTCTGGGCGGCGCCCAGCGGGCCCTCGATGCCGCGGGCCGCCCGCGTGCGCACGAACCAGAGCAGACGCAGCGGATCGAAGGGGAAGTAGGGTCCGTCGGAGCCGAGTGCCACCCGCACGCCGCCGTCGATCCAGCTGCGCAGCGGATTGGCGTTCTCGGCCGCCTCGCACAGGGTCTCGCGCAGCCAGGCGCCGTTCTGCCACTGGATGGCGGGCTGCGACGACACCAGCACGCCCAGCCGCGCCGCTCGCGCGACCGTCTCGGCCGAGGGCTCGAGGTAGGCGTGGATGAGCCGGAACCGCAGGCCGTGGATCGGCACATCCGCGTTCACCCGCTCGAAGGCGTCCAGGGCCAGGCGCATCGCCGCCGGGCCGATGGCATGCACGCCGAGGGCCCAGCCCTGCTCGGCGCAGAATCGCGCCACCAGCTCGAGCTCGGCCGCCGCGATGGTCTGGATGCCGCGCTCGCCCGTTCCCGGCCAGGGCTCTTCGCGCAGCGCCTGCTGCCGCTTGCCCTCGCCGTCGGCGTAGACCTTCATCGCGCCGAAGGCGAGCCGGCTGTCACCGAAACCGCTGCCGACTCCCAGCCCGCCGACCCGCGCGATGACGTCCTCGGGCGAGATGAGATGGTCGCGGAGTCCCTCGAAGTACGGCATGGCCGTGATCCGCAGGCTGAGTTCGCCGGCGGCGCGAGCCTGCTGGTAGACGCGCACCGCGTCGGCCGTGGCCCAGGGGTCGGCGATGCCGGTGATGCCCAGGGCGTGCAGCAGCGGCTGGATGCGGCGCAGTCCCTCGCGGCGCACCGCGTCGGAGGGCTCGCCCTCCGGCCAGTCGGGGTCGAGGGCGGTCTCCGCCATGCGCCGCTGGAAAGCGGCGAGGTCGACGGGCCCCTCGGGGAAGAGATCCATCACCTTGACCCCGCCGCGCTGCAGGTAGAAGTGCGAATCGATGAAGCCGGGCACGAGGACGCCGGAGGCCTGCCGCACGGGTGTGCCGGCCGGCAGCTGCGCGGTCACCTCGTCGAGGGAGCCCACGGCGACGATCCTCGAACCGGCGAACGCCAGTGCTCCGGCGCGCGGCTGCTCGTCGTCGAGCGTGATGATCTGCCCGGCGACGATGCGGGGCAGGCGCGATGTGGTGGGCTGAATGGGATCCATATGCGCTAGTTTAGGATCCATTATTCATTCCGACTCGACCGGAGGGCGAACGATGGGCCGGATCGTGGTCGTGGGAGGCGGCGTGGTCGGGCTCAGTTGCGCGAGCATCCTGGCCGAGCGCGGTCACGCGGTCACGGTGATGGCACGGGATGCGCCCGGGGGCACGACCTCGGCCGTGGCGGCCTCGCTCTGGGCGCCGACGCTCGTGGAGCAGTCGGAGCGCGTGCGCCGCTGGGCCTACCTCACGCTCGCCGAGCTGCGCCGCGTGGCAGCCGACCCCGCGGCCGGTGTGCGCGAGCAGGAGGCGCTCACGCTCGGCGTCGCCGCCTGGACGCCGGATGGGTGGATGCGCTCCTTCGCCGCCCCGGTGCGCGCCGCAGCCCCGGTGGAACTGCCCGAGGGCTACGGAGCCGGGGTCGTGTCGGTGATTCCTCTCGTCGACACCGCGCGTTACCTGCCGTGGCTGACCCGGCGGGCGGAGCGCGCCGGAGTCGAGTTTGTCGTCGCGACCGTCACGGACCTCGCCGAGGTCGCGCCTGCCGGCGTGCCCGTCGTGCTGGCGGCGGGGTTCGGCTCGGCCGCCCTGACCGCTGACGACTCCGTGCAGCCGGTGCGGGGGCAGATCGTGAGGCTGAGGAATCCGGGCCTCAGCCGCACCCTGATGGTGCGCGACGGCCCCGACGCGCCCCTGTTCGTCGTGCCCCGGCACGATGACGTGATCGTGGGCGGTGACTCGCAGCCGGGCCGCACGGGGCTCGAGCCCGACGAATCGCTCGCCGCCTCGCTGCTGCGCCGCGCCCGGCGACTCGTGCCCGCTCTCGAGGAGGCCGAGGTGATCGGGCAGGGCGTTGGCCTGCGGCCGGCCCGGCCGGCCGTGCGCCTGGAGCGCGAACGGGTCGGCGCCACCGAGGTGGTGCACTGCTACGGGCACGGCGGAGCGGGTGTGGCGACCTCGTGGGGCTCGGCGCTCGCCGCAGCCGCGCTCGTGGAGTCGATCGCATGAGCGCGCGGGAGCCGCGGGCGGTGGTGGCCGTCGACATCGGCGGCACCCACACCGACGCCGCTCTGCTCACCGCTGCCGGCGAACTGCATGTGAACAAGGTGCGGTCCACCCCCGCCGACCCCGGCATCGCCTTCATCACGGCCATCGAGGGCCTGCTCTCGGGCGCGGGACTGGGGTTCGGCGAGCTCGGTGCGGTGGTGCACGGCACGACCGTGGCCACGAACGCCGTCATCCAGGCCGACTACGCCCGGGTCGGGATGCTCGTCACGGCCGGCTTCGAAGACGTGCTCGAGATCGGCACGCAGCAGCGCACCGATCTCTACGACCCCTGGCGGGGCAAGCCCGCGCCCGTCGTCGCGCGGGGCCGGATGCGCGGCATCCGCGAGCGCATCGCTTCCGACGGCGCCGTCGTCACGCCGCTCGACGAAGAGCAGGTGCGGCGCGCCGCGCTGTCCCTGCGCGGCGAGGTCGACTCGGTCGCCATCGCCTTCCTGTTCTCGTTCGCGGCGCCCCAGCACGAGCGCCGCGCCGCCGAGATCGTGCAGGCTGTGCTCCCGGGCATCCCGGTGACGGTGTCGTCGGTGGTGGCACCGGAGTTCCGCGAGTACCCGCGGGCCGTCACCACGGCCCTCAACGCGGCCCTGCTGCCGCAGAGCGGCGGCTACCTCGAACGACTGGAGTCCCGCCTGCAGGAGTGCGGCTTCACCGGGGCCTTCCAGCTGATGACCTCCACCGGCGCGGTCGTGCCCTCCTCGGTGGCGAAGCTCTCGCCGGTCACCCTGCTCGTCTCCGGGCCGGCTGCCGGGGCGGTCGCGGCGGCGGAGCTCGGACGGCGGCTCGGCGAGCCCGATCTGGTGATGCTCGACGTGGGCGGCACCAGCGCCGACATCGCGCTGATCGAGAACGGCCGTCCGCACCGCCGCTACCGGGGCGAGGTGGCCGGCCTGCCGGTCGCCCTCCCGCAGCTCGACGTGCTGCCGATCGGAGCCGGCGGCGGCTCGCTCGCCCGGGTCGACGAGTTCGGGGCTCTGCGGGTGGGGCCTGAGAGCGCCGGAGCCGACCCCGGTCCGGCCGCCTATGGAACCGGCCGCCGCCCGGCCGTGACCGACGCCCATCTCGTGCTGGGCTCCATCGACCCGGGCGGCCTGCTGGGCGGCGCCCTGCCGCTGCATCCCGACCGAGCACACGACGCCATCGCGCAGGAGGTCGCCGTGCCCCTCGGCATCGGCGTGGTGGAGGCGGCGGGCAGCATGGTGCGCATCGTCGACGGCCGGATGGCCGACGCCATCCGGCTGGTCACCGTGGGACGCGGCTTCGACGTGCGTCGCTGCGCGCTGATCGCCTTCGGTGGCGCCGGACCCCTGCACGCCTGTGCCATCGCCGAGGACCTGGGCGTCACGCGGGTGCTGGTGCCGCGCCACCCCGGCCTCACCTCGGCCCTCGGGCTCCTGATGGGCGACGGTGGCTACGAACTGCGGCGCACCCACGTGGGCGCGCTCCGTGACCTCGACCATGCCGAGATCTCCCGCATCCTGGCCGAGCTGGCCCGGGAAGGCACGGAGGCCCTGCGGGAGACGGGGCTCGAACCGGCGCTGAGTCTCGAGCTCGACCTGCGCTACGCAGGCCAGGCCTACGAGCTCACGGTTCCGGCCGGCGCCGGGCTGGACTTCGGCCCGGATGATGTGAGCCGGCTGGAGGCCGCGTTCCGCGTCGCGCACGAGTCGGCGTACGGTCACTCCTGGCCCGGCAGCCCGGTGGAGCTGGTGACCCTCCGGGTGCGCGCCAGCGTGCCGCGGGCGGGGGCGGAGTGGATGGGCGTCGCCGCGCAGACCACGGTGGGAGGCGCCGCGGCCGCTGCGCCGACGCGGCGATCGGGATTCACCGCGGCCGCGCATCCGGTCGCCTACCGCGTGCTCGACCGCACCGAGGTGACGGCCGGGCTCCGCGGCCCCGCACTCGTGCAGCAGACCGACACCACGACGCTCCTGCCCGCCGGCTGGGCGGTGACCGTGGTCGACGGCGTGGGCATGGTGCTCGAGCGGAGCGCGCCGGCGGACGAGGAGGGGGAACGCGGATGAGGGTCGCCGATGTCGCGGTGCGAGAACTGCTCTGGAACGGGCTCGGAACCGTGGTCGAGGAGATGTCGCTCCTGCTGCAGCGCAGTTCGTTCTCGCCGATGATCCGCGAGATGCTCGACTTCTCGTGCGGCTTCCTCGACGCCCGGGGCCGGCTGGTCGCCGACAGCAACCTCATCCCGGCGCAGGCGGGCACTCTCGAGTACGCGCTGGCCGGTGCGCTGGCCCGCACCGGCGCTCTCGCCGAGGGCGACGTCGTGGTGACCAACGACCCCTACTCCGGGGCGACCCACCTGCCCGACGTGGAGCTCTTCACCCCCGTGTTCGCGGAGGGGCGGCTGCTCGGCTACGTGGCGACGGTGGCGCACCACGTCGACATCGGCGGCGTCTCGCCGCGCAACCGCGGCACCGTGCCCGGCCACCGCTCCACCCGCGATCTGTTCGAGGAGGGACTGCAGCTCCCGCCGGTGAAGCTCTACGAGCGCGGCCTGCGCAACGAGGCGCTCTGGCAGGTGCTGCTGCGCAACGTGCGCGACCCGGGCTCGGTGGAGGGCGACGTCACCGCGCAGCTCTCGGCCTGCCGACGCGGCGCCGAGCGCATCCAGGAACTGGCCGCGCGGTACGGAGCGGAGACCGTGGCGGCGGCAGCCGACGACCTCATCGACGACACCGCGGCCCGGGCCTCGGCCTTGCTCGACCGCTGGCCCGACCGCGAGGTGAGCGCCGTCGGCCACCTCGACGGCGACGGGCTCGACTACTCGACCCCGCTCACCGTGCGTGCCACCGTGGCCGTTCGCGGCGGACGGCTGCACGTCGACCTCCGTGGTTCCTCCGAGCAGACGACCGGCACCTTCAACGTGCCGTGGTCGAGCACCTGCGCGGCGCTCGGCTACGCGCTGCGCTGCTTCCTCGGCACCGAGGTGCGCCAGAACCACGGCTACATGCAGTTGATCGAGGCCAGCGCACCGCTCGGCTCGCTGTTCAACCCCCGCCGGCCGGCCGCCGTGGTGTCGCGGCACATGGCCGTGCAGGTGCTCACCGATGTGCTGTTCCGGGCGATCGGCGAGCTGCTGCCGGACCGCGCGGTGGCCGCGAGCCATGTCTCCTTCCCGACCCTGTTGATGCGGGCCGACGATCCTCGCACCGGGGCGCAGAAGACCCTCATGGACACGGTCGGCGGCGGCGGCGGCGCCCGGCGAGGTCTCGCGGGCGACGACGGGATCGACTCCTACACCTCGAACTGCGCCATCGTCTCGGCCGAGGTGATCGAGCTCGAGTACCCGTGGCGGGTGCGGGCGTGCGAGCTGGTCGACTCGACCGGCGGAGACGGCCGCTGGCGGGGCGGCCGCGCCGTGCGGCGCGAATACGAACTGCTCGCGGACTCCGCGAGTGGCCGGGTGGCTTCGGAGCAGCGGCTGCCGGCTCACGCGGCGCAGGGCGTCGGCGGGGGCGGGCCGGGCGCGCCGGCCTCGGTGGCCGTGAGCCGGGGCGGCGGCGGGTGGGAGACGCTGGCGATGGAGGCCTCCTCCATCACGGTGTCGCGCGGCGACGCCATCCGGGTCACGGCCGCGGGCGGCGGCGGCTACGGGGCGCCGGGCCCGGTTCGGCTCGAGCGCGATCGGTAACTACAGTGGAAGGCATCCGTCCCGACGAGATGCCCGTTCCACTCACTGCCGAGATTCCCAGGGGGTTTCAGCAGGGGCACCACGCGAGAGGACGATCCCTGGAGACCACGAGCATCCTGAGCACGACGGCGCACGGCCGCACCGACGGCCGACCGCGGGAGCGGGCGCTGTGGCTCGACGTGGCCCGGGGCGCGTGCGTGATCGCGGTCGTGATGCTGCACGTGCGCATCTTCGTCTACGACCCGCTCACGCCGCCGACCGCGGGCACCCGGGCGTGGCGGGAGTTCACCGAGTTCTTCGGGCCGTTCCGGCTGCCGCTGCTGTTCACCATCTCGGGTCTGCTGGTCTCGGAGCGGGTGCGCAACGGATGGGGCGACCGCCGAAACGCACTGAGGGTCGCCTCGTCGTACTGGATCTACGTCGTGTGGCTGTGCGTGTTCGGCGCCATGTCTGCGGCGGTCGCCGTGTCGACGATGCCGTTCCAGATGGCGTCGCTGCACGACTTCCTGCGGCAGTTCGCGCTGCCCGACACCACGCTCTGGTTCGTGTTCGCCCTCGCGCTCTACGTCGTGGTGCTCACCTCGCTGCAGCGTCTGCCGTGGTTCGTGGTGCTCGGCCTGTTCGCCGCGCTAGCGGTGGCGTCGGGGCTCGTGCCGGCGTCCCACGCCGAGGAGCAGTGGCTGCACATCATCTACTTCTCGGTGTTCTTCGCCGCCGGGGTGTACCTGCCGAAGCTGTTCGTGTGGTTCTCGCGCGGGCGCATCCCGGTGAAGCTGCTGGGCACCCTCGGCGCGTTCGTGGCGTTCCAGCTGCTCTGGCAGCTGACTGAGCAGGGTGAGGTCTTCGAGACCTCGGCCCGCCTGCTGCGGGACACGGCGGCGGTGGCCCTGGCGATCGTGGTCTGCGCGATCGTGAGCCGCATCCCGGCCGTCGCGCAGGTGCTGGCGCGGGTGGGCCGGCGCACGCTGCCGATCTACATCCTCCAGCTTCCGGTGATCTGGGCGCTCTGCCTGCTGCCGGTGGTCCCGGCGCTGTTCGAGATCCCGCTGGTGCGCTATCTCGGGCCCGTGCTCGGCACGATGGTCGTGGTCGGTGTCTCACTCCTGGTGTTCCGGCTGATGGAGCGCACCCACCTGCGCTACATGTTCCGGATGCCGCGCCGGTTCAGCGACCGGATCGTGCACGGGCGGGCGACTGGCATCCTGGAGCGATGAGCGAATCCGCGGCGCGCGCCGACCTCACGGTGGAGCGCGTCATCATTGACGGCGTGACGACACGGGTCACGCGCATCACGGCCGGCGCGGGAGGCGACCTCGACCTCGACGGCGACGGGCGGCGCGACGCCGAGGACGGCGGCGCCTCGGCGGGATCGCGAGGCCGGGCGTTCGTGCTGGTGCCGGGCGTCGGTGTGGCCGCCACGTACTTCGAGTTCCTCGCACCGGCGCTCGCCGAGCACGGAGACGTCTACGCCCTCGACCTCCCCGGCTTCGCCGGACTCCCGCGACCGGAGGAGCAGCCCACGGCCGCGTTCTTCGCGCGGCACGTCGCCGGCGTGCTCGATCGCTACGACCTGACCGACCCCGTGCTCATCGGGCACTCGATGGGCACCCAGGTGGTAGCCGAGGTGCTGGCCCTGCGGCCGGGGCTCAGCCACGCGGTGCTCGTGAGCCCGGTGATCAACGAGGCGGAGGCCTCCGCGCCGGTGCAAGCGGTGCGCTTCGCGCAGTCGGCCGTTCGCGAGACGCCGCACCTCGCGGTGACGGCGCTCTCGGCCTACATCCTGTGCGGGGTGGTGTACTTCCTCACCGTTCTCCCGCACCTGCTGCGCTACCGGCTGAGCGAGCGCATCGGCCTCGGCGAAGCGGCACTGCTGCTCATCCGGGGCGAGCTCGACCGCACCTCGCCCCGGCGGTTCCATTCGCGCCTCGCCCGGGAGGCGAAGGATGCGCGCACCTGGGAGATCGAGGAGGCGGCGCACTCCATCATCAACGCCCACGCCATCGGGGTGGCCGAACTCACCGTGCGCCACGTCGAGGGGACGCTGCCCCGCCGCGGCAGGATGGCGGCCCGCGACGCCGAGGTGCCGCCGGCCCGGCACGCCGACCTGTCGATGCTGCTCGGCGCGACGGGGAGCCGGATCGCCGAGTGGGTGAGCGCGCTCCGCGGCGACGAGCGCGGCATCGCCCGTGCGAAGGCCGAGCACGCCAAGATCCTCTGGCGCGCCTACGCCGCCGGCCCGCGCCGCCGCCGCTGAACCGCGCCGCCACTGAGCCATTCTCAAGGCCGTGTGACCACGTCTACCTGAGGAGGAGGCGAAAACCAAAGGCTGTGGCTACAGCCTCCGAAATACCTCGCCTGGAGGATTAAGTCTGGGTTCCGCCAGTCCTAGTGCGCGATAGTAGGCTCCGGTGGATCTCACAGCTTGGCCCGCTGTCAGGTAGCCGGTCATTGCTCCGGGAATTGCCGGCGAAACGTAGACGAATCGAGAGGGCAGCTCTCGCTGGACCAGGTCCAGCGTCTGGGCGGCCTTGGCCGTCGTGAGCTTACTTCCGCCGGCGATTGCCACTTGAAAGAAGAGTGCTTGGATTCCAAATGAAACCAGCGCGAAGTAGCTGGTGTGCGGGGGGCGTGAGGAGTTCTGCGCAGAAGTCGACGGTTCGATCGATGCCCAACTGCAGCGCCCTGCTGGGAAAGCATATTCGTCGCTGACTGCGAGATGAGCGAATACTGTCTCCGGACTCATTTGCGTGCGAAAGGCCTGGTTGAAGAGGACGCGCGGGGCTCGACCGTCAGCCGGTTCTTGCAAGGTACGCAAGAGCGCCCTAGTTGCCATCCAAAGCGCCAAGCGAGGTCGTCGCGCGATAGGTACCGATATCGTCTTGGCCAACGCGAGGCCAACGATCAGGTCTTCCACCTCTTCTTCCAAATCGTTGAGCCAGCCATTGTTGCAGGCCTTGCATACTTGGTTGACCGTCAGCATGAATGGCGAGAGCGGGATGCTTTGACGCGGCTGTCGCACGCCCCCCACGGTTCGATCAAGCAATATGCGATCAAACGTTGGAATCAGCCCGTTGAATTTATCCCTGAGAATATGCTCTTTCGATCTTTCGCCGGGCAGCTCACAGAACACGCAAACGAATTCAGCCAAGAGCTGTCCTGCCGTCGGTCTGTGTCTGTGCCTGGAGTTCGGCGCGGAGGTCGGCTTCGAGCGTGGGCAGGTCTCGTTCCACGGTCGCGCGGATCACCGCGAGGTCGATGTGGGCGTAACCGTGGGCGATCCGGTTGCGTGTCGACCACATGGCGTTCCAGTGCCCGCCCGAGACGCGGTCGCGCGTTGCGATGCTGAGCTGCGACAGGGATTCGATCGCCGCAGCGAGTCGAAGGCTTACCGCGTCGGCAACCGTTGCGTCGTTGAGGTCGGCGCGTTCGATGTGGCGTCGCAGGGTTTCGAGGTGGTCGAGCGCATCGGCGATGGACTCCGGTTCGGTGCGGCTCACAACGGCACGGCCTCTGCGAGAGCGCGGTCGCTCAGGTTGTTCCGCAGACCGTTCGCCGGGACCACGTCGACCTGCGCTCCGAGGAGCGCGGCGAGCTCGGATTCGAGGTCGGCCAGCTCGAACAAGCTGGGCGGCGTGCCGAAGTCCACCAACAGATCGATGTCGGAGGCCGGGCCGTCGTCGCCGCGCCCGACGCTGCCGAAGACCCGCACGTTCGAGGCGCCGAGGCGGGAGAGGTGCGACAGCACCTCGGCCCGGTTCTGCTCGAGCTTTCGCGCGAGCAGGCTCGTGCCGTGGAAGCGGAGAAGGCGTGAGATCTCGGGCTGACTCCGCCCCATGGCCTCGGCGATCTGGCGCTGCGTCAGGCCCGCAGCAGCACCCGCGCGAGCGCCCTCGATCAGGAGACGACGCGCTTGCTTCCGTAGCTCGTCGGCCTTCCGCGCATCCGCGCGAAGTCGATCGATGGATGCATCCTGCATATAGCAGATATTATCACTGATCAGCCCTCCGGAATGGGGCGGCCGAAGTTCTCGAGGGTGATGAACTCGGGCTCGGGGCCGCCGCGGGTGCCGGTTTCGAGGGCGTGGATACTGGCGATCTCCGAGGCGCTCAGCTCGAAGCCTAAGACGTCGAAGTTCTCGGCGATTCGCTCCGGCTTGGTGGACTTCGGAATGACCGAACGGCCCTCCTGGATGCTCCAGCGCAGCATCACCTGCGCGGCCGCCTTGTCGCGCGCTTCCGCGATCGCCAGCAGGATGGGGTCTTCGAGGGTGCTCCGCTCGGAGTCGCGGTAGGAGGTGATGCCTCCGATCGGCGACCAGGCCTGAGTGAGGATGCCGCGCTCGGTGCCCAGCGCCTGCACCGACTTCTGCTGGAAGCAGGGGTGCAGCTCGGTCTGGTTCACGGCCGGGATGACGGTGGTCTCGGCGAACAGGTGAGCAGATCGATCGTCTCGACGCCGAGCTTGGCTGCGCTCTTGTCGAAGGCGTGCAGGGTGGTGTCGTATCCATAGTCGCTGATCCACACCTTCGTCTCGATGAACACGTCCTGTCGGCGCGCGCCGGAACGACGGATGCCCTCGCCCACCTCGCGCTCGTCGCCATAGGCCGCCGCCGTGTCGATGTGGCGGTAGCCGGTGGCGAGGGCCGCCTCGACGGCGGCGGTGGTCTCGTCGGGTGAGCTGCGGCTCGCTCCAGACGCTGCGCCCGTCGAGGCCGCGCAAGGAGATTCTGCGCGTACCTGTCTGGGGTCGGGCGGGCCCCGGCACGCAGGCGGAAGGCCCGCCAGCGGGTGCTGACGGGCCTTCCGGGGTGGTGCGGGGTGGGGACTACTTCGTGTTGACCGTGATCTTGGCCACGCCCACGAGCAGGCCCTCCTTGACGGCGGTCGTGCCGAAGGTCTTGTTCAGCAGGGCCGCGGCGTCGGCCGAGACGTGAACCGTGGTGCCCTCGAGGATGGCGGTGTCGTTCGCGCCGGTCTGCAGGGGCTTCAGGGTCGAGCCGTCGAGGTCGAACAGGAAGGCCTGGGGAGCGGCGACCGTGCCGTTCACGGAGACGTCACCGTAGAGCTTCGAGGTGCCGGGGTCGATGGTGAAGTTGGTCAGCTCCACGACGGTGCTTCCCGCGGTGAGCGAGAGGCCCGAGCCCTCGTGCTCGATGGTGCCCTGCACGTAGGGGCGGTAGGCCTCGTTGGGGTCGAAGTACTTGACGTTGCCGCCGGTGATCGGGAAGGCGAGCACCCCGCTCGTGAGGGTGGCGGTTCCGACGGTGCCCGGGGTCAGGCCGAGGGAGGTGAGGGCGTCGAGGAAGCCCTTGTCCACGGTGACCTCGGTGTCGACTCCGCTGAGCTTCGGGATCGACGCGACCGGCGTCGGCGTGGCGCTGACCGACGACGAGGTGGTGGAGCTGGAGGAGCTGCTCCCCATCGAGCAGGCGCCGAGACCGAGTGCGAGGAGGCCGGCGGTGACGATTCCGATGGAGGCTTTGGTGATCGTACGCATGGGATGACTTCTTTCTGTTCAGTCGTGGTTGCGAGACACAATGGGTTCGGTGCCGAGCCCCGAACAGATGGGTTCTTTCCTCATCTCCAGGAAACGGTCAGGTTCGTGCGGCCGCCGGCACGGGCGCGGCGGACGCCGAAACGGTGCCGGCGCATCCAGACGACGGCCACCAGGGCACCGGCGGCCAGGAGCGCCAGCCGGGCGATCCAGAGCTCCGGCAGCAGCAGCCCCGCGGTGAGCGCGAGCGGCACCGCGAGCCACTCCCAGCGTCCCGTCATCACGATGAACGGCACGAGCAGCAGCGCGTACCAGGAGTAGTGGGGCGTGACGATGAGCATCGTGCCGCCGATCATCCAGAGCTGCCCGGTGAACGGAGACGCCGGATCGCTGCGCCGCCACACCACGACGGCGAGCAGAAGCATCAGCAGGGCCGCCACGACGACGGATGCGCTCCCCGGCGCCACGAGCGACACCAGCGCGAAGCGGGTGCCGTCGTCATAGCCCTCCTCGGAGAGGTAGCCGGGCAGGTAGCCGATCACGCCGATGCCCGAGAGCAGCACGTAGGGAACGTAGAGCACCGCGAAGGTGAGGGTGGCGGCAACGATCACCTTCCACGGCTGGCGCCGCAGCAGCGCGGGCGCCGCGATGAGGGGAACGAGCTTGACGGCGATCGCCGCCCCGAGCGCGATGCCGCCCCGCCACCGCCGGCCGCCGGCCACGAGCAGGGTCGCCACCAGCACGAGCAGCGCGGCGAGCACGTCGACGTGCGAGTTCGTCACCGCCTCGGAGAGCACGAAGGGGCACCACGCCCAGAGCGCCGCCCAGCGCGGGTCGAGTCCGCGCTTGCGCAGCGCCAGCAGCAGGGCCGCCGTGACACCGAGCGAGAGCAGAAGCCCGGAAGCCTGCAGCGGCCAGTAGGGCGCGTCCGCCGGCACCACGGCCCGCACGGCCGCGAAGTAGAGCTCGGCCGCGGGCGGGTAGATGGTGGGCACTTGCGGCCGGTTGATCGTGGTGCAGAGAACCGAGAAGTCGGGCACGTTCAGCGTGCGCGCCACCCGGCTGCCCTCGCCCACGCACTGCGGGTGCCCGCCGTCGTCGAGCACGGGCGCCGGGTAGAGCCAGTCGGGGCGGAGCGAGGCGTAGGCCTGATCGGCGGGCGTGTGGTCGTAGGGGGAGTGCCCGGCCACCTGCACGATGCCGTCCCAGGCGTAGCGGGCCGAGTCGGTGCTCGTGGTGGGCGGGCCGGCCAGCGCGGCGCCACCGAGGGCCACCGCCCCCACCAGCACGAGCACCACGGATGCGCGCCCGCCGCCCGCGCGCCCGGTGCGGAACAGCAGCAGCACGGCTGCCGCGAACACCACCCAGGAGGCCACGGCGAAGAACACGAGGCCGCCGGCGTCGGCGGGGTCGAAGAAGCCCACCGAGGTGGTTCCCAGGAAGGTCAGCGCGGTGAGCGCCGCGAGCAGCACGGCGGTGGCCACGACGGCCGCGGTGCGCCGCCCGCGCGAGCGGCGGGCGGCGACGTCGGCAGACGCGGCCGGCCCGCTCATCGGGCGGCCGCCCGGCGGCGGGCGAGCGCCAGGTAGGCGCCGCACGCGAGCGCCGTGAGCAGGGCCACCGCCGCCCAGGTGAGCGCGAGGTTCAGCGAGTAGTCGAGCGGCAGCACCGTCGGGTTCGCCGTGCCCAAGGTCTTGGCGTAGATCTCGGGCAGCACGAGCAGGGCGAGAACCGCTCCCACCACGATCCCCGCCTGCACGATCGCGAGCAGCGCGAACGGCACCCGCCGCCCCCGCTTGCGGGCGAGGATGCCCACCCCCACCACGATCGGCGAGAGCACGGCGTCGTGCAGGAGGATGGCGCCGAGCATCCAGACGCCCACGCCCACGATCTGCACCGGGGTCTGCTTCAGCAGCAGCACCGCCGCGCCGAGCGCGAGCCCGAGTACGCCCACCGCGACCAGTGTCGCCCGCACCGCGCGCATCCGGGAGCCGCCCGAGGCACCCGAGGGGCCGGGCCCGGTCACGACGTCACCTCGAGGGAGCTCAGCCACTTGGTCTGAAGCACGCCGGGGCGCCCGGGCGCGATGATGCGCGCCGGGTAGCCGTGGTCGAGGTCGAGGGTCTCGCCGTTCAGCTCCAGCGCCACGAGCGTGGTGTCGTCGCCCACGTATTCGGCGCCCATCTGTGTGACGCGGTAGCCGCCCTCCTTCTCGAGGCTCGTGATGGTGAGCGCGGCGTCGGGGGAGGCGCCGACGGACGCGGCGAGGTCCTTCACGCGCACGCCCGTCCAGGTGGCCGTCTGGCTCCAGCCCTCGACGCAGGCGATGGGGAGCTCGACCTGCGTCTGCGGAAGGGCGTGCAGCTGGGCGCGCGTGAGGGCGAGCATCCGGTCGCCGTTGGCGACGGAGAGGGTCCAATCGGGGGCGACGGCCGATTCGGTGACCTGGGCCGCCGCCGCCGTACGGTTGACCGGCAGGCCCTGGGGACCGGTTCCGGATGCGCGCGGCGCGAACAGGTTGAACGGGCTGAGCGCCGCGAAGGTCTGCCCGGCGGTGAGGAGCACCACCGAGGCGGTGGAGAGACCGATCGCGGTGAGGAAGCCGCGGCGCGAGACGGCGGGCTCGGCGGCGGGGGTGTCGTCGATCCAGCGGAACAGGCGGCCCGTGAGGCCGCGGGTGGTGATGTCGGTGGCGCCAGTGCGCTCCGGATGCCCGCCTCGAGCGAGATCGGGGTCGATGCCGGCCTCGGGGTGGGCGGCCTCGGCGCGCTCGGCGCGCTCGGCGGCGAGCCGGGCGATGCGGGCGTCGACGTCGGCGCGGGCCGCGAGCAGGGCATCCGCGTGCTCGTCGTCGGCGAGGGCGGTGGCGGCCCGGCGCTTCGTCCAGTAGCGGGAGATGATCGGCAGTTTGATGCCGATGTGGATGGCGAGCGAGCCGATCACCACGAAGGAGAGCGCGAAGTGCACCTCGCGGAAGCCGAACGGCCACGGATACCACTGATAGGTGTTGAGCAGTCCGATGGTGATCTGCACGAGCGAGGCGCCGACGAACAGGGCGATCGACGCCCGCTCGAGCAGATGCAGGAAGCCCTTCAGCGGCGGGGTCTGGAACAGCTCCGGGAACACGGTGTAGAGCTTGCCGAGGATGAGCGGGAAGCAGGCGATGCCGGCCACGATGTGCACCCCCTGCGTCAGCTGGTAGAGCTGCGCCGGCTGGGTGGGGAAGCGCATCCAGGGCAGCGGTTCCTGCAGGAAGTGGCTGTAGAGCCCGGTGCCGAAGCAGACGAGGAAGGCGAAGCCGAGCAGCCGTCCGAGAACCACCGCCATCCGGGGATTCCTCGCGGGCGCGGCGACCGTGCGGCGGAGGCGGTTGAGCAGGCGTTGCATGGGGACTCGGTCTCGTCGGGCGTGCACGGGCGTCGGCGCGGATGCGCGGGGCGCTGTCGGGCGGGTGCTCAGTCGAAGCTGTGCTCGGCCACGAGGCGGCGGCTGAGGGCGCCGAAGGTGCGGCCGAACTGGCCGTCCGGAACCAGCTCCGCCACTTCGAGGGCGTCGGCGACGGTGTCGATGTCGGTGAACTCCGGCAGCAGGTCGACCGTGAGGCCGGCGGCGCGCAGGCTCTCGAGCTGCAGCCGGCCGGTGTCCTCCTGCGAGGTCGGCACGCCGCGCACCACGGCGCCGTTGGGGTCGCGCATGGCGAGGGCCCACCATCCGCCGTCGGTGGCCGGCCCCATCCAGGAGTCGATGCCCGCGTGCCAGCCCGTGAAGAGCGGTTCGAGCGAGGCGCGGCTCACCTGCGGGGTGTCCATGCCGATGAGCACCATCGGCCCGTCGATGGTGTCGAAGACGGCGGCCATGCGCTGGGCGAGCGTGCCGGTGATCTGCGGGAGCACCTCGAAGCCGTGGGCGGAGGCGGGCACGACGTCGCCGTCGAAGGCGAGCACCCGTCGGGTGAAGGGCATCGAACGGATGGCGTCGAGCGTGTCGGCGAGGCTCGCGGAGGCCACCTCGGCCGCCTCCTCGTAGCTCAGCGGCGGGTGCAGCCGGGTCTTCACTCGACCGGGCAGGCATTCCTTGGCGATGACGACGGCTGTGAGCATGAGTGGATCCCTCGTTCGGTGCTGCGTGAGTGGCGTAGTGGGTATTCGGCGCGGAGGCTCCGTCGGTCTGGTCGTGCAGGGGATGTTCAGGAAACGGTCACGCGCGGGGCTTCGCGCAGCAGCCGCGACATGTCCCGGATGGCCGTGACGGTGCCGCGGAAGGTTCCGGTCACCTTCGAGCGGCCGATGCGCGGGGTGTAGGGGGTGGGCACCTCCCGCACCACGAGGCCGGCTTCCCAGGCGCGCAGCAGCATCTCGAGCGGGTAGCCGCTGCGGCGGTCGCGCAGCTCGAAGGCGAGCAGCTGCTCGCGCCGGGCCGCGCGCAGCGGCCCGAGGTCGTGCAGGGCGAGGCCGGTGCGGTGGCGGATGAGGCGTGCGAGCACCCGGTTGGCCACACGGGCGTGCCACGGCCAGGCGCCGCGCACGGTCGGGCGGCGGCGGCCGAGCACGAGTCCGGCGGAGCCGTCGTCGAGCAGGGCGACGAGGGTCGGGAGCTCGGCCGGGTCCATCGAGGCGTCGGCGTCGCAGAAGGCGACGACCGGGGCCGTGCTCGCGAGCAGGCCGGCATGGGCGGCCGAACCGAAGCCACGGCGCGGCTCGCTCACCACGAGGGCGCCGGCCGCGCTGGCGACCGCCGCCGTCGCGTCGGTCGACCCGTTGTCGACGACGATGGCGCGGTAGCCGGGCGGCAGGCGGCTGAGCACCCAGGGAAGGGCGCCCTCCTCGTTCAGGCACGGCAGCACGACGTCGACGGCGATGGCCACCGCGGGCGATGCGGCGGCGACGTGCCCGCGGGAGGCGGAGGCCCCCGCCGGGGCTCCGGGGCTCATCGCGAGAGGCGAGCTCGGCACGGCGTCGCCACCGGCGGGCGGTGCCGGCGTGTGTTCCGCCGCTCCGGGCGTCGCCGGTGTTGGGTGCGCCGGAGCGGGGCGCGCATCCGCCGGCGCAGCATGCCCGCGAGGGGTGGTGGCGGTCATGAGCGCACCGCCGCACGCAGGGGAGCGGTGGCGAACTCGCGCATGCCCTCGTCGAAGTCGACGACGGCGTGCCAGCCGAGCTCGGCCCGGATGCGCTCCGAGGACGCCGTGATGTGGCGCACGTCGCCGAGGCGGAACTCGCCGGTCACCCGCGGCAGCCGACCGCCGGCGGCGCGGCTGAGGGAGGCGGCGAGATCCCCGATGGTGTGCACGACGCCCGAGCCGACGTTGTAGGCGCGGAACTCGCCGTCTCCCGGGCCGGCGGCTTCCGACACCGTGTCCGTCGCCGCGATGGCGGCGAGGTTCGCCGCCGCCACGTCGCGCACGTGCACGAAGTCGCGGCGCTGCCCTCCGTCTTCGAACACCCGCGGCGCCTCGCCCCGCTCGATGGCCGAGCGGAACAGGGAGGCCACCCCGGCGTAGGGCGTGTTCTGCGGCATGCCGGGACCGTAGACGTTGTGGTAGCGCAGCCCGATCGCGCGGCCGCCGGTCGACCGCGCCCACGCGGCGGCGAGGTGCTCCTGCCCGAGCTTGCTGCTCGCGTAGACGTTGCGCGGATCGAGCGGGGCGTCCTCGTCGATGAGCGCGGGCGAGAGCGGCAGCCCGGTGAGCTCGTCGAGCGGCTCGAAGCGGCCGGCCTCGAGGTCGCCGAGGCGGCGGGGCCGCGGGCGCACGACGCCCAGGGGCCCGAAGTAGCTGCCCTCCCCGTAGACCACCATCGAGGAGGCGAACACGAGCCGGCGCATCCCGGCCTCCGCCATCGCGCGGAGCAGCACGGCCGTGCCGAACTCGTTCGACGAGACGTAGTCGGGCGCATCCGAGAAGTCGACGCCGAGGCCCACCTTGCCGGCCTGGTGGCACACCGCGTCGACGCCGTCGAGGGCCGCGGCGACCGCATCCGGGTCGCGCACGTCGCCGACGCGCAGGTCGACGCGGGGGTCGAACGCCGGATGCGCCTGCTCGCCTTCGCCGCCGGCCGGTGCGTGCACGTCGTCGCGGAACGAGTCGAGCACCCGCACCCGCCAGCCCTCGTCGAGCGCCTGCGCCACGATCGCGCCGCCGATGAACCCGGCGCCCCCCGAGACGAGCAGTCGGCCGGGGGAGGATGCGGGCAGCGGCGAAGGAGCGGTCATGCGGGTTGTTCGGAGCGGCACTCCCCGGCGTTTGGTGCAAAGGTGCACACCACGGCCACCGCCGCGGAAAGCCGACGTAGGGTGGAGGCATGGCACGCGAATTCCTGCACGACGCCGAGCAGCACCGCTACTCCCTGCGCGTCGACGGCGCCATGGTCAGCGCCGTCGACTACGTCGCGAACGAGGGCACCGTCTCGTTCACCCACACCTTCACCGATCCGAAGCAGCGCGGACACGGCTACGCCGGCGAGATCGTGGCCTTCGCGGTCGACGACGTCGAAGCCACGAGCGACGCCCGCATCGTGCCGATGTGCTGGTACGTCGGCAAGTGGTTCGACGAGCATCCGGAGCGCGCCGGGCTGCTCACCCGCTGAAGCCGACGCGATTTGGCAACCTGCCGTTCGCCTTTGCTAAGATCGTCGGCGGGGAGGGCTTCGGCCCTCTCCACCAATCGTTAACGGGCCATTCGTGCGGCGCAGCCAACCCGGCCCGGCGGGCCCTTCGGTTCAGCGGGGGCTGAGCTTGACGACCGGGATCACCCGGCCGCCGGCTTTCGCCTCGTAGTCGGCGAAGCCGGGCGACCGCGCCACGAACTGCGCCCAGCCTGCGTCGCGCTCCTCGCCCTCGAGCGGAGCCGCGGTCACCTCCACGGTGGCGACGCCGTCGTCGGTCGCCGCCTCGATCGCGGCCTCCGGATGCGCCACCAGATTCGCGTACCACGCCGGGTTGCTCGGCGCGCCGGCCTTCGAGGCGGCCACGAGCCAGCTGCCGTCGGGCTGGGCGATGCCCATCACGGGGCTCAGCCGCGGTTCGCCCGACTTCGCGCCCGTGGTGTGCAGCAGCACCAAGCTCGAGCCGAAGCGCTGAACCGTGCCGCCGTTCGCGCGGAACTCCTCGATGATCTGCTGGTTGAAGTCGCTCATGCGTCAACGCTACGCCCCGCGCGGGGCGCCGTCATCCTGCCCCGGCGAACACCGTCTCAGCCGACGCAGGTGACGTTCGTGGCCCGGCCCGGCGCATCCGCCCCCGCCACCGTCGCCCGGTTGTCGCAGGCCACCTGGTTGCCCGCCGCTCGGGCGTCGCCCACGATCGACACGGCGTAGCCCGAGGCCGCCACGGCGAAGCTGTTGCCGTCGAAGGCGTTGCGGGCGCCCCAGCCGTCGAGGATGACGTGCACCTGCGCGCCGTCCTTGGGTGCGGCGGTGCCGGTGTTGCGGCTGACGACCCAGTCCGAGCCCTTCACATCGATGAGCGAGTCGACGGCGGTGGCGGCCGAGCCGTCGAGCGCGTTGCCCAGCAGCTGCCCGCCCGTGGTGCCCTCCTTCACGTCGATCGCCTCGGCGGTGGTGCCCGAGATGGTGTTGCCGCTGATGCGGTTGCGATCGCTCCGGTCGGGATCGCAGGCCGAGATCGTGCACCAGTTGCTCTGCGCGCTGCCGACGTAGACGCCCTCGCCGAACTCCGCGGTGCTGCGGCCGGTGCCCGAGATCGTGGACTTCTCGACGAGGTTGTCGCTCGAGCCCGCGCGCAGGTGCACGGCCTCGTCGCCGGTGCCCGACACGGTGAGACCCGTGAGCGCGTTCGACGAGGAGCCGTCGAGCATCACGCCCTTCTGCCCGCCGCTCACGCTGAAACCCTCGAGCCGCCAGTGCGACGCGCCCTGGAGGTGCAGGGTGTAGCCGCTGTCGGTGCCGCCGCCGTCGAGCACGGCTCCGGATGCGCCGCAGAGCGTGATCGGCGCCGCCGCCGTTCCGGAGACGGCGACCGTGAACCGCCCCTCGTAGCGGCCGTCGGCGAGCACGACGGTGGTGCCGGGCGTGGCCGCGGCGAGCGCATCCGTGAGCCCGGACGCCGTGGAGACGAGGGTGCCGGAGGGGCACGAGGCGGGGGCGCTCGCCGGAGCCGACGCCGGGCCGGCGGTCGCGCATCCGGAGACCGCGGCGAGGAGCAGCACGGTGCCCACGGCGAGCACGCCGATCGACGCGCGCGTGACCCCCATCGCTCCAGCCTACAAAGGGGGTGGCCGTGCACCGGACAAGCGCTGCGCGACATCGCTAAGCTGACAGGAATCGGCCTCACCCGGGCCGATGCCCGCACCTCCTGCACGACCCGTCACGCTCGGCCAACCCAGCCGAGTGCTCTTCTGCTCGAAAGGCAGGCGGCATCCCGATGCCCAGCGACTTCTCGTCGTTCCTCGGCGACGTCAGCACCTCACTTCTGTGGCTGCTGCCCTTCGGCGTGTTCGGAATCGTGTCGTGGAGCTTCTGGCTCATCCGCAAGCTCATCTCGGCCAGCACGAAGCCGGTCGTGAACGACTACCGCACGACGACCACCGTGGTCGTCCCCTCGTATCACGAAGACCCCGAGGTGCTGCTGCGCTGCCTCGAGACCTGGCGGCGGCAGGGGCCGAGCCGGATCGTGATCGTGCTCGACGTGGCCGACACCGTGGCCGAGAAGCTCATCGGGGAGCGGGGATATCCCGACGTCGACGTCATCATGTTCAAACACCGCGGCAAGCGCTCGGCGCTCGGCGTGGGCATCCGGGCGGCCGACACCGAGCTCATCGTGCTGGTCGATTCCGACACGGGGTGGGAGGACGGGATGCTCGACGCCATCCAGATGCCCTTCATCGACGCCGCCGTGGGCGCGGTGAGCACCCGGCAGAACGTCTACCTGCCGAAGACGAGCGTGTGGCGGCGGGTGGCCGACTGGATCATCGACCAGCGCTACTACGACTACGCCCCCGCGATGGGGCGCTTCGGCGGTGTGATCTGCGCCTCGGGGCGCACGAGCGCCTACCGGCGCGAGGTCGTCCTGCCGAAGCTGCACGACCTCGAGCACGAGATCTTCCTCGGCAAGGAGTGCGTGGCCGGCGACGACGGGCGGCTGACCTGGCTGGTGCTCTCGGAGGGATACCGGGTGACGCACCAGGACTCCGCGCGCGCCCTCTCGATGTTCCCCGACACCTTCCGCGCCTTCGTGAAGCAGCGCGTGCGCTGGAGCCGCAACTCCTACCGCTGCTACCTCACGGCCATCCGGCGGGGCTGGATCTTCCGGGTGCCGTTCATCTCGCAGATCACGGTGATGCAGATCCTCTTCACCCCGGTGAGCATGCTCATCGCCATCTTCTACGTGTTCCACGCGCTCACCGCGCCGCTGCCGTTGCTCGCGTTCGCGATGGCGCTGCTGTGGGTGATGGTTGGGCGCGGCATCCGCGGCATCTCGCACCTGTGGCGGCGCCCGGAGGACATCGTGATCCTGCCTCTCGTGGCCGTCATCACCATGCTCGTGGCGTTGCCGATCAAGACCTACGCGCTGTTCACCATGAACACCCAGGGCTGGCTCACCCGCTCGGCCGACACCATCGGCGGCGAGGGGCAGCGGGAGTCGACGCTGCGCCCGGCGGCCGGGGACGCCGGCGCCGGCGCCGGCTCCTTCGCGAGCGGTGCGCCGGCCGGCGCCGAGAAGCAGGATGCGTGACGGCGTGAGCGGTGACGGGGGTGCCGAGCGGGGCGGAGCGGGTGGCGGGAAGCCGGATGCGGGTTTCACCGCGGAGGAGCGCGGCGACACCGTCGGCCGCACCGGCCGCACGCTCGTGCGCATCCTGATCCCGGTGCTCATCCTCGCGGGCATCGGCGGAACGGTCATCGTCTCGCACGGGGCGCCGGCGGCCCTCACGGGGTTCGTGAACGGCGTGGCCGCGGGGTTCTTCGGCACGGCGCCGGCGGCGCCGGGCGGCGCAGCGGCGACGGGTGTTGCGGCCACCGGGGCGACGGATGCCGTGGGCACACCGAGCGCGACCGCCGCCACGGGATCGGCGGCGGCGACCCCGACTGATGCTGCCGGCTCGACCGTCGCGGAGGCCGCCGCACCGGTCGCATCCGGAGGCGTGGCCCCGGCTTCCACGCCGTCGCCGAGCTCGACCTCCGCCGACCAGCAGTGGCTCGACCTGATGGCGAGCGCTGCGGCGACGGCGGTCCCCAGCACGACGTTCTCGCCCTACCCGATCGACCCCTCGGCCGAGGAGCAGGGACGACTCGTGCTGAGCCAGGACGCCCGGTGGTCGCTGCTCGCGCGGGGTGTGCAGACCGTCGGCATGCAGACGACCGGCATCGTGCTGCCCTCGGCCGCGCCGACCACGCTCGACGACCTCATCTCGTCGGGCATGGCCACCCGCGTCGACCCGACGACCGTGCTGATCACGAAGACCGTGTTCGTCGCCCGCGGTGCCACGTTGTCGATCGACGCACCGGGCCAGACCATCCGCCTGCTCAGCCATGCCGGCGAGTTCATGCCGATCGTCGTCTGGGGCGGCGAACTCGACATCACAGGGACGGAGGCCGCACCGGTCACCCTCACCTCGTGGGACCCGGAGACGAACGCGCCCGATTTCGACGTCACCGACGGGCGGGCCTACGTGCGGGTGAACGAGGGACGCATCTCGGCCGACCACCTCGACGCGGGCGACCTCGGCTTCTGGAGCGGGGAGACCGGAGGCTTCGCCCTCACCGGCTCGAGCAGCGTCGGCTCCACGGGAACGATCGCGCACTCCACCTTCTCGGGGCAGCACTTCGGCCTCTATCTCGCCTCGGTGACCTCGGTCGCCGTGACCGACAGCACCGTGCGCGACTCGGACCAGGAGGGGATCGCGGTGGGGGCGAACTCCACGTCGGTCTCGATCACCGGCACGACGGTCGAGAACTCGGGAGGCAACGGAATCGGAGTGGGCACCGGGGTGAACGTCTTCACGGTCGACTCGGCGACGCTCACCGGCAACGGCGGCTACGGATTGCGCTTCGACGGCTCGCCGCGGGCGACCGGGGAGAACGTCGGGGGTTTCACCACCGAGAACTCGAAGGTGCTCACGGTGAAGGACAGCACCGTCGCCGACAACCACTCCGGCGGTCTCTCGGTGATCGAGACGAGCATCGTCACGATCTCGGGCAACGAGGTGACCCAGAAGACGGTCGGCATCTCGCTGCGCGACTCGCAGGGCGAGGTCACCGGCAACACGGTGAACGTCACGAACGGCGAGGGCATCGTGTTCGACGGGGCCCTCACCTCGGCCAGGGCCGAGGGCAACACCCTCACCGGCAGCGGCCCGAACGCCATCGCGCAGACGAACGGCGCCGACGACGTGCAGCTGTCCTCGAACACCGATTCGGGGTGGACGGTGCAGTGGGAGCTGCTGCTCTGGATCCAGGCGCATCCGCTCGCCCTGCTCTGGGCGTTGCTGCTCGTCATCCCCGTGGCGGGGATCGCGTTCGTGTTCTACCGGAGGCGCCGGCAGCGCCGCATCCGCGAACTCGTGGAGTCGGCGACGATCGCGGTGGCGAAGGCCGAGAAGGAGCGCTACGAGCTCGAGCGCGGTGGCGGCGCGGCGGGACGGGCGGAGAGCGATGACGAGCCGGATGCCCGTAGGGCCGCATGGCCGCCGCCGCGGCCCGGGAACCCGATCGCGCCTGCTGTCCCGGTGGCCGATGCGGCTGCGGCGGAGGCGGCGACGACCGATCCCGTGACATCGATCGGAGCCGGCGACGCGATCGACGTCGGCGATGTCTCGGACCACCCGTCGGCCGCCGCCGCGCCCGTCGCCGCGCCCGCCTCCGTGGTCACGGCGGCGGCGGTCGTGGTGGCGAAGGCGGTCCAGGGCGACGCGGCGCCGGAGACGCCCGACGACATCCGCCAGCGGCTCGGCACCTCGGCGCGCGTGCCGGGCATGCCGGCCAAGGCCGCCCGCACGGGGCGCACCGCCGGTGCTCCCGCGGCGACGGAAACGCCGTCCGGCGCCGACGCCGCACGCGGCGCGGCCGCCTCCACATCGGCCGCCGGCTTCGGCCGCTTCTCCTCGGTGGAGGAGCTCGCCGTGGCGTCTGTGCTCGACGCCGGCAAGCCGATCGACCGGGTGGCGACAGCACTGCGCGTGCCGGTGGGATCGGTGGCGGGCTGGGTGGCGAAAGCACGCCGGGCTCGTGCCGCCGAAGAGGAGCGACGCTCGCGCGGATGAGCGGCGCGGGCGATCGCGTAGCGTGGGAGCATGAGCACCGCCGAGTACGAGTTCCGCACCTTTCCCGCCGCCGTCGAGAGCCCGGGCGCAGCCACCGCCGCCACGGCGGGCTGGCTGCAGGCCGAGACGCAGGGCTTCCACGAAGCCCGCCTGAGCGATCAGGAGACCGCCCGTCTGGCCGCCCACATGGCGCGCGACGGCCATCAGCTCACGGGGGTCTACGCCGCCGGGCGCCCGGCCGAGTCGCTCGGCGCCGACTACCCCGTCGCGACGTTCGCGTCGTTCGAGAAGACCCTCAACGTCGGCGGCGCCGAGCCGCTCCAGGCCCACCTCATCTCCTGCGTGACGGTGCGTCCGACGCATCGCCGCCAGGGCATCCTGCGCCGCGTGATGACCGACGACCTCGACCGCGCGGTCGAGGCGGGCTACGCGGTCGCCGCCCTCACGGTGTCGGAGGCCACCATCTACCGTCGCTTCGGTTTCGGCGTGGCCACGCAGGTGCACACCGTGACGGTGGCGACGGATGCGCGCTTCCGGCTCCTCGTGTCGCCGCGCGGGCGCTGCGAACTGGTCGACGCGCGAGAGCTCGTGCGGCTGGGCCCCGAGATCTTCGCCGGATTCCACGCGGCGCAGCCCGGCTCGGTCGACCGTCAGAGCAAGCACTGGGAGCGGATCTCCGGCGTGGTCGGCGAGAAGGGTGAGGAGGATCGCGCTGTGCGCGCCGCCCTGCACTACGACGAGAGCGGCGCCATCGACGGCTACGTCAGCTACCGGGCCGGCGGGTACGACACGCATCCGCGTGTGCTCGAGGTCGTCGACCTCGTGGCGCAGAACGCCGACGCGTACCTCGGTCTCTGGGAGTTCCTGGCCTCGGTCGACCTCGTCGACGCCGTGAAATGGGATGCCGCGCCCGTCGACGATCCGCTGCGCTGGGCGCTCGAGAACTGGCGGCAGGTGGCGGCATCGAGCCTCGACGACTGGGTGTGGCTGCGCATCCTCGACGTGGTCGCGGCCTTCGAGGCCCGCGGCTACGCGGCCGCGGCCGCGGGCGAGATCGTGCTCGGCGTGACCGACCCGCTCGGCCACGCGGAGGGGCGCTACCGCCTGCGCGTGGCCGACGGCCGCGCCGCCGTCACCCGCGACGACACGGCGCCCTGCGATCTCGAGCTCGACGTCTCGGTGCTCGGTTCCCTCTACCTCGGCGGCGCCGACCCCGTGGTGCTCGCGGCGGCGGGCCGCCTCACGGAGCCGGTGCCGGGTGCCGCGCGGGCACTCCGCGCCCTGCTCGCGCCCGTCGGCACGGTCTGGGGCATCACCCACTTCTGACGCCGCACTCCGAGGGCGCGAGCGATTCCGTACGCCATGAGAACCGGGGGGCATGTCTGCAGATCGCGGAGATGACCCCCGAATCTCATTCCGTACGCAGAACATCTGCACGGCAGTGAAGGCTGCAGGCCGCGCTCGACGACCCACGGTGAGCGCGCGGACGCGCCAGCGACCGCACGGGAACATGCCGCGCGGCGCCGGGCGGGGACCGGCGCCGCCCGCTCAGGCCGCGCGCAGCACGGCCTGAGCGGCAGCCAGCACCGCAGGGCGGGCCACCTCCACGCCGTCGAGGTAGCCGCCGACCAGGGCGGCGTCGCGCAGGAGCACCAGCGAGGCGGCCGTGGCCGTGGGATGCGGGTGGCCGGCGGCGTCGAGGACGTCGTGCAGCGCGGCGCGGAACCAGGCGCGATGGCGGGCGACGATCAGGCGCACCGGGCTCGACGCATCCGGGAACTCGGCCGCCGCGTTGATGAAGGGGCAGCCGCGCGTGTGGTGGCGCTCGATGTCGTCGGCGATGCCCTCGATCACGAGGTGCACGAGCTGAGCGGGCGTGGGGCTCGGCACGGTCGCGGCGGCGGCCGCGAACTGCTGGCGGAGGAGTTCGTCCTCCCGGTCGAGGTAGGCGGCCACGAGGGCCTCCTTGCCGCTGAAGTGCCGGTACATCGTGGCGCGCGTGACGCTCGCCTCGGCCAGCACCCGGTCCATGCCCACGCTGTTGATGCCTTCGCGGTAGAACAGCCCCGAGGCCACCCGCACCAGCCGGTCGCGCGCCTCGGAGGTCTTGCGGGGGGCGGCGGCGTCGTCGGACATCTCCCGATCATAGCGGAACAGTCGTTCTGCTCCTCGGGTCACCGTCCGTTCACCTCCCGGCCATCTGCCATCACTAGCCTTCGGGGGCGCGTACGGTGGGAGAGCCGGAGGCAGAGCGGGGAGAGGTGCCTGTGACCGAAGACGACGCCGATCCGCAGAGGGTTCTGGACGCGGGCGACCGCACTCCGCCCGAGCGCACGCTCATCGACGTCATCATGCGTACCGCAGCCGAGAATCCGGATGCGCTCGCCCTCGACTCCGGCGACGGCGCGGTGAGCTACCGCCGCCTCGTGCGGCTCGTCAACGCCCAGGCCGCGGCCCTCACCCGGGTGGGGGTGCGCCGCGGAGACAAGGTGGGCATCCGCATCCCCTCCGGAACCCGTGAGCTCTACGTGTCGATCCTCGCGGTGCTCGCCGTGGGCGCCGCCTATGTGCCCGTCGACGCCGACGACCCCGAGGAGCGGGCGCGGCTGGTGTTCGGCGAGGCGCGCGTGGTGGGCGTGATCGGCGAGGGCGGCGTGTTCGCGCTGCCGGAGGGCGGGCAGGGCGGAGACGAGGCCCGCGCCGCCGCCGAGGAGTTCGCCGCCCGCGAGCTGCCCCTCGACGGGCCGCCCTCGCTCGCCACCCCCACCGGCACCGTGCCCGCCATCGGCACCCCGCATCCGGGCGACGACGCCTGGGTCATCTTCACCTCGGGCTCCACGGGCGTGCCGAAGGGCGTGGCCGTCACCCACCGCTCGGCGGCGGCCTTCGTCGACGCCGAGGCGCGCCTGTTCCTGCAGCATGCGCCGATCGGCCCGGGCGACCGCGTGCTCGCCGGCCTCTCGGTGGCCTTCGACGCCTCCTGCGAGGAGATGTGGCTGGCCTGGCGCAACGGGGCCTGCCTCGTGCCCGCGCCCCGCTCGCTCGTGCGCTCGGGCGTCGACCTCGGCCCCTGGCTCATCGCCCACGGCATCACCGTGGTCTCGACGGTGCCGACGCTCGCGGCGCTCTGGCCCGAGGAGTCGCTCGAGCTCGTGCGCCTCGTGATCTTCGGCGGCGAGGCCTGCCCGCCCGAGCTGGTGGCCCGCATCGCCGCCCGCGGCCGCGAGGTGTGGAACACCTACGGCCCCACCGAGGCCACCGTCGTCGCCTGCGCCTCGCTGCTCGGCACCGGCCCCGTGCGCATCGGCTTGCCCTTGGATGGCTGGAAGCTCGCCGTCGTCGACGCGAACGGCCAGAAGGTGGCTGAGGGCGAGGTGGGCGAGCTCATCATCGGCGGCGTCGGCCTCGCGCGCTACCTCGACCCCGTCAAGGACGCCGAGAAGTACGCGCCCTTCCCGAGCCTCGGCTGGGAGCGCGCCTACCGCTCGGGCGACCTCGTGCGCTTCGAGAGCGCCGGACTCGTGTTCCTGGGCCGCGCCGACGACCAGGTGAAGCTCGGTGGCCGCCGCATCGAGCTCGGTGAAGTGGATGCGGCACTGCAGGGTCTCCCGGGTGTGGCCGGCGCCGCCGCCGTGGTGCAGACCACGGCCGCGGGCAACCAGATCCTCGTGGGCTACCTCGCGCTCGGCGACGGCGTGGAGTTCGACCGCGAGGCCGCCAACACCCGCCTGCGCGAGGAGCTGCCGGCCGCCCTCGTGCCCCTCCTCGCCGTGGTCGACGCGCTGCCCACGCGTACCTCGGGCAAGGTCGACCGGGCGGCTCTGCCCTGGCCGCTGCCCGCATCCGGCGACGACTCGGTGCTGGCCGAACTGACCCCGACGGCGGCCTGGCTGGCCGAGCGCTGGTCGGGCATCCTCGGCGTTCCGGTCGAGAGCGCCGACGACGACTTCTTCGCCCACGGCGGAGGCTCGCTCTCGGCCGCGCAGCTGGTGTCGGCCATCCGCGAGCGCTACGCCGACACCCGCGTGGCCGACATCTACGACCACCCGCGCATCGGTTCGCTCGCCGACGAGCTCGACGCGCGCCTGCCCGCGGCGAGCGACCCGTCCCGTGCCGCCGACCGCCCGGTGCTCGTGACCCCGGCGTCGAGCCGCATCGCGCAGACGCTGCTCGGCATCCCGCTGCACGTGCTCGTGGGGCTGCGCTGGTTCGTCTACCTCGCCACGGCGAACAACCTGCTCGACGCCGCCGGCGCCGTGACCTTCGTGCCCACCCTCTCCTGGTGGTGGATCGCTCTCGGCTTCGTGCTGTTCGTCACCCCGCCCGGCAAGATGGCGATCTCGGTCGTCGCGTCGCGGCTGCTGCTGCGGGGCCTGACCCCGGGGGAGTACCCGCGCGGCGGCAGCGTGCACCTGCGGCTGTGGCTGGCCGAGCAAGTGGCGCAGCTCGTGGGCTCGGTGAGCCTCGCGGGTGCCCCCTGGATCAGCTACTACGCCCGTGCCCTGGGTGCGAAGATCGGCGTGGGCGTCGACCTGCACACCCTTCCGCCGGTGACCGGGATGCTCACGGTCGGCGACGGGGCCGCCATCGAACCCGAGGTCGACCTCGCGGGCTACTGGCTCGACGGCGACACCCTGCGCGTGGGCCGCGTGCACATCGGCGCCGACGCCACCGTGGGATCGCGCAGCACCCTGCTCGGTGGGGCGAAGCTCGGCCGCGGCTCCGAGGTGGAGCCCGGTGCCGCCGTCTCCGGCCGGGTGCCCTCGGGCGAGCGCTGGGCTGGATCGCCCGCGAGCCGCGTGGGCTCCGCGCGCCGCCCCTGGCCGGCCGCGCGCCCGCTGCCCGCCCGCCGCTGGCTCGTGGCCTACGCCCTCGGCTCGCTCGGCATGGCCGCGATGCCCGCTGTCTCCGTCATCATCGGCGCGCTCGTCGTCGGCGCCGCGATCGGCGACGCCGACTCGCTCGGCCTCGCCGCCGGCCGGGCCGCTCTCGCGATGCCGCTCGCCGTCATCGTGGCCGGGCTCGTCTACGCCCTGCTCGTGCTCGGTTCGGTGCGGCTGCTCGGCGTCGGGCTACGCGAGGGCTACTACCCGGTGCGCAGCCGCATCGGCTGGCAGGCCTGGTCGACCGAGCGCATCCTCGACAGTGCGCGCACCCTGCTCTTCCCGATCTACTCGAGCCTCGCCACGCCCGCCTGGCTCCGGATGCTCGGGGCCAAGGTGGGCGCGAACGTCGAGGCCTCGACGGTGCTGCTCATCCCGGCCGTCACCACGATCGCGCCGGGCGCCTTCCTCGCCGACGACACCATGGTGGCCTCCTACGAGCTCGGCGGCGGCTGGCTGCACATCGGCAAGGCCAAGATCGGCCGGCGCGCGTTCCTCGGCAACAGCGGCATGGCGGGCCCCGGGCGCAGCGTTCCGCGCAACGGCCTGGTGGCGGTGCTGTCGTCGGCGCCCAAGAACGCCAAGCGCGGCTCCTCCTGGCTCGGCAACCCCGCCGTCCGCCTGCGGCGCGTGGCCAGCGACTTCGACGAGGCGCGTACCTTCCGGCCGCCCACCGCGCTCAAGGTGGCGCGCGCGGTCTGGGAGATCCTGCGGATCGTGCCGGTGGTCGTCACGGCGTGGATCGCGCTCGGCGTGCTCGCGACCCTCGACTGGCTCTGGATCGAGGTGGGCCTGGGCTGGGCCGTGCTGCTCTCGGGCGTGGTGATGCTCGCCGCAGGGGCCGTGGCGGCGCTGGTGTCGACCGCGGCGAAGTGGGCGCTGGTGGGGCGTATCGACGCCACCGAGCATCCGCTCTGGTCGAGCTTCGTCTGGCGCAACGAGCTCGCCGACACCTTCGTGGAGACCGTGGCCCGGCCCTGGTTCGCGGCCAACGCGGCCGGCACCCCGGCGCTCGCCGTCTGGCTGCGCACCCTCGGCGCGAAGATCGGCCGCGGCGTGTGGTGCGAGTCGTACTGGCTGCCGGAGGCCGATCTCGTGACCCTCGGCGACGGCTCCACCGTGAACCGGGGCTGCGTGGTGCAGACCCACCTCTTCCACGACCGCATCATGCAGCTCGACGCCGTGGTGCTCGCCGAAGGTGCCACACTGGGGCCGCACAGCGTGATCCTCCCCGCCGCCTCCGTCGACCGCAACGCGACCGTCGGCCCGGCCTCCCTCGTGATGCGCGGCGAACGCGTTCCCGGCGGATCGCTCTGGGCCGGCAACCCCATCGCCCCCTGGAGCCTCGCCCAGAAGGTGCCCTCGTGAGCGGGCGGGCGGATGCGCGGGCCGGGTGCGGCGGGTCGTGGCACTATTGAACGCATCCATGGCACTCAATCCGGCTTCCGCGTTCGGTTCCGCCTCTGCGGGTGACCCCTACCTGCCGACGAGCGGCAACGGCGGCTACGGCGTGCTCCACTACGAGCTCGACCTCGACTACCGGGTGGCGACGAACCGGCTGAACGGCACCGCCGTCATCCGGGCCAGGGCCACCATGCCGCTCGAGCGGTTCAGCCTCGACTTCGCGGGTCTCAGCGTGGTGAAGGTGACGGTCGACGGCGAGCGCCCGAAGAAGCTCGCCGAGACCCCGCGCAAACTCGTGATCACGCCCGAGCACGCGCTCGCCGAGGGGCAGGAGTTCTCGGTCACCGTGCGCTACCGGGGGGCGCCGCACCCCATCCGCAGCTCCTGGGGCGAGGTGGGCTGGGAGGAGCTCGCCGACGGCGTGATCGTGGCCGGCCAGCCGTGCGGCGCGGCCTCGTGGTTCCCCTGCAACGATCACCCGAGCGACAAGGCCACCTACCGCATCACGATCGCCTGCGAGGCCGGCTACACCGTGGTGTCGAACGGCTCCCTGGTGGCGCGCTCCAGCCGCTCGGGCCGCACCGCCTGGACCTACGAGATGCTGCAGCCGATGGCGAGCTACCTCGCCACAGTGCAGATCGGCCGCTACCGCTCGCGCGAGATCGCGCAGGATCCGGTGCCGCAGAGCATCCATTTCCCGCAGTCGCTCGACCGCGAGATCTCGATCGACTTCGGGCGGGTGCCCGAGATGCTGGCGCTGTTCGAGTCGCTCTTCGGCGCCTACCCCTTCGACAGTTACACGGTGGTGGTGACCCACGACGAGCTCGAGATCCCGCTCGAGGCGCAGGGGCTCGCGATCTTCGGCCGCAACCATGTCGACGGCGTGCACGGCAGCGACCGGCTGATCGCGCACGAGCTGGCCCATCAGTGGTTCGGCAACAGCCTCACGCTCGCGCGGTGGCGCGACATCTGGCTGCACGAGGGTTTCGCCTGCTACGCCGAGTGGCTGTGGTCGGAGGCCTCCGGGGGGAAGACGGCCGACGAGAACGCCGTGGCACACCGCGCGCGGGTCGCGCTCGAGCCCAAAGACCTCGTGATCGGCGATCCGGGGCCGGCGCGCATGTTCGACGACCGCGTCTACAAGCGCGGTGCGCTCGCGCTGCACGCGGTGCGCCGCCGTCTCGGAGACGAGGCCTTCTTCGCGGGGCTGCGCGCCTACGTCGCGGAGTGCCGTTTCGGGCTCGTCTCCACCGAGGACTTCGTCGAGATCATGCAGTCGAGCTCAGGCGACGACGAGGTGGGGTCGGTCATCGACCGCTGGGTGTACGCGAAGTCGCTGCCGAAGCTCTGAGGTGCTGGGCCGCAGAGGCCCTGCGGCTCTGCGGCGCAGACGCTCGGCGGTCGGGGCCGCCGTGGACGTGCTGCTACGGCAGTAGACGCGTCGCCCGGGTGGTGGCCACCACCACGACGAGATCTCGGGGGAGCCAGCTCGGGAGTTCGGGCTCGCCGAGAGCGAAGTCGGCCGCAGGGGCTGCGTCGAGAGTGCTGCCTGCCAGCCGCGGCACGGCCTCGTGCTCGAGGTGGGCGGCGGCCGAATACGGGAGTGGGCCGGCGATCGCCTCGAACACGACGGTGAGGGCGTGCGGATCCGCGCGGAGGCCGAGGCCGGCCGCCTTCAGCACGGCCTCCTTCGCCGCCCAGGCGCGCGTGCGCATCCGGTGGTCGGGGTCGTCGCCGAACGCGGCCCGTTCGGCGGCCGTGAAGGCGACGTCGTCGAAGCGGGCTGCGGCGGCCGTGCTCACCGACTCGATGTCGATGCCCACCGGATGCGCCGCCGCAGCGAGCGCCACGACCCCGCCGGCGCGGCTGAGGCTGAGGTGCACGCCGGGCACGGGCATCCCGTCGGCGTCGAGCAGGAGGGGCCGCCCGTGGCCGGTGCTGCCGCAGTGGAGGCAGAGGTGGCCGATGCGCCGGGCTTCTGCGGCGTCGTGGGCGGGGGCCGGCGCGCCGGCCAACCGGGAGAGCGCGGCGTGGTCGGCCGCGCGATCACCCGTGTCGCGCAGGAACGCGAGTCGCAGGAGCGGTGCTCCGGATGCGTCGCTCACCTCGTCCTCCGCTCCCGGCCGGACCATGTCGCCGGCGACCCGAGCGTACCTCTGATGTCGGGGGACACGGTGGGGGACAGCCCGGTGGGAATGCGCCCCGAATCGTCGCCGCACTCTGGACGACAGGTGTTGAGCACGGTTAGCATCGCCTCCGTGATGGCATCGAAGAAGCGCACCCGGCACCTGCTCACCACCCTGGGAACGGTGCTCACCGCCGCCCTCCTGATGACCGGCGTCGGCGCCGCCGCGGCGGCCGAGGCGCCCGCGCCGTCACCTGCCCCGGCTTCTCGCGAGACGTCGAGTTGGCCGTCGCTGCATCCCGACCTCGTCGCCGGAAGCGTCGCGAGCTTCCGTGCCGGTGACATCATCTCCGACGCCAACATGTACAACGGTTCCGCGATGTCGTCCGGCGACGTGCAGTCGTTCCTGAACGAGCGGGCTCAGACCTGCGACGGAAACTGCGCCAACACGAAGTTCTTCGCCACCACCAGCCAGTCGGCGAACGCCGAGTGCACGGCGTACGCCGGGGGCGGTCTGCAGTCGGTCGCCGACATCGTGGCGGGCTCCGGCGCCGCCTGCGGCGTCAGCCAGAAGGCCTTGCTCGCACTCATCCAGAAAGAGTCGTCGGTCATCGACACCCGCAATCCCACCGACGCGCAGTACGACTACGCGACGTTCTACGAGTGCCCCGACACATCCAGCTGCGACCCGGCCTACGCGGGCTTCTTCAAGCAGGTCTACAACGCGGCCCGTCAGCTGAAGCACTCCAAGCTGAACCCGCCGGCGGCCTTCCCGGTCGGCCAGTCGACCAACATCGCCTACTCTCCGAACAGCGGATGCGGGTCGGACCCGGTGTTCATCCGCACCGTGGCCACAGCCGCGCTCTACTCCTACACGCCCTACCAGCCCAACGCGGCGGCGCTGCAGCCGGGTAGTGACGGCAACGCCTGCTCGAGCCTCGGCAACCTCAACTTCTGGTTCGTCTACACCGACTGGTTCGGCTACCCGCACATCGACGTCGACCGCATCCAGGGCGCCGACCGCTTCGAGGTGTCGGTGAACATCGCCAAGCAGGCCTACCCGAACGGTGCGGCGGCCGTCTACGTGGCGGCGGGCGCGGGCTACGCCGATGCGCTCTCGGCCGGCCCGGCCGCGGTGAAGGACGGCGCGCCCCTGCTGCTCACCACCGCCGACAGCCTCCCCGCCTCGGTCGACGCAGAGATCCAGGCGCTGCATCCGGGCAAGATCGTGATCGTCGGCGGCCCGAACTCGGTGTCGGTGGCCGTCGAGTCGAGGCTCGGCCAGATCGTCGCCGGCGGAAGCGCCAACGTCACCCGCATCAGCGGTGCCGATCGCTTCGAGGTCTCTCGCAACGTCGCCCGGTACGCGTTCGGCAGCGGCGCATCCAAGGCCTACCTGGCCACCGGCCTGAACTTCCCCGACGCCCTCAGCGCCAGCGGCGCCGGCGGCGCACACGGCGAGCCGGTGGTGCTCGTGAACGGCCAGCTCGGCGCGGTCGACTCCGACACGAGCTCGCTGCTGTCGTCGCTGAACATCACTACTGTGGCCATCGCCGGCGGCCCGAACTCGGTGTCGTCCGGCATCGAGTCGTCGCTCAGCGGGGTCTCCGGCGTCACCTCGGTGTTCCGCCTCTCCGGTGCCGACCGCTTCGCGGCCTCACTGACCATCAACCAGTCGGCCTACCAGCAGAAGACCGACCGCGTGTTCCTCGCGACCGGCCTCAACTTCCCGGATGCCCTGGCCGGTTCCGCGCTCGCCGGCAAGCTCGGTGCCCCGCTCATCGTGGTGCCGCAGAACTGCGTGCCCTCGACGGTGCGCGCGAGCTTCCAGGGCTTCGACAACACGAAGGTCACCCTCCTCGGCGGCCCCAACTCCCTGGGCGCCGGCGTGCAGAGCCTGACCTCCTGCGGCTGACCCCCCCCGCCTAACCCCGCGCCCCTCGACCGGTCGCAAAAGGCCCCCACTCACTGAGAATGGGGGCCTTTTGCGACCGGTCGATGACGTGGGGTGGGGGAGAGGGCCTAGGCCCCGAGCTCGGGGAAGCGCGCGGCCAGCAGCTCGAGGGCGCGCTCGCGCGAGGGAGTGGAGTCGAGCGGGTCGGACGCGTAGGCGGCCCCCGCGGGCGACACCATCACCTCGTCGACGCCGTACTGCGACGCGTAGGAGCGGATGCGCCCCTCCACCTCCTCGGCCGTGCCGATGAGCCAGCGGCGCGACTGCTCGAGCACCGAATCCTGCTCAGGCACGGTGAGCACGGTCTCGCGCGCTTCGTCGACCGTGAGCTGCGGCACGAGCGCGCCGCCCGTGCGCAGCCGCGCCATCGTGATGAGCTGCGGCAGCGCCACGAGCTGTGCCTCCTCGGCCGTGTCGGCCACCGAGATGTTCGTGGTGAGGAACGTTCTCGGCGCGGCCAGCGTCTCCGAGGGCCGGAAGCTCGAGCGGTAGATCTCGAGCGCCTGCTCGATGCCGGAGGCGCCGAAGTGGTTCGCGAACACGAACGCCATGCCGAGCGAGGCCGCGAGAGTCGCACTGAAGTTGCTCGACCCCAGCAGCCACATCTCGGGCGCGGTCGCCACCCGTGGCGTCGCCTTGAGCTCGTAGGACCGCCCGCGGATGTTCAGGCCCACGCCCGGCTGGTCGTCTCCGAACGGCTCCGTGGCCGGAGAACGATCGGAGCCGAGCAGCGCGGCCACCGTCTCGACATCGGTCGGGAAGGTCTCGGCGGGGTCCGCATCCTGCGTCGTGCGCTGCCCCCGCAACATGTAGGCGGTGACGGGGTCGGAGCCGGGCGCGCGGCCGAGCCCGAGGTCGATGCGGCCCGGATGCATGGCCTCGAGCAGTGCGAACTGCTCCGCCACGGCGAGCGGGGCGTGGTTCGGCAGCATCACGCCGCCGGAGCCCAGCCGGATGCGCTCGGTCTGCGCCGCGAAGTGCGCGATCAGCGTCGACGGCGAGGTGGAGGCGACGGCGGGCATGTTGTGATGCTCGGCCACCCAGAACCGGGTGAAGCCGAGCCGTTCGGCGGTGCGCACGAGCGAGAGGCTCGCGGCCACCGCCTGCCCCGAGTTCTGGCCGCTGCGAACAGGAATGAGATCGAGAACCGAAAGCTGAGTCATGACCTCTTCCTCAGCGGCCGGGCGCCTCCGTTTATTCCTGGTGCGGGGTGTGGCGCTACGATCGCGGCATGGCATCCCACTCCGAGCATCCGGCCGTCGCGCGGGTGCGCGCCGAGCTGGCCGCGCACGGCGCCGGCGGCGAGATCGTGTGGCTCGACGACGCCGCGAGCACGGCCGCCCTGGCCGCCGCGGCCCTCGGGGTCGACGTCGGCGCGATCGCGAACTCCCTCGTCTTCCTGCTCGACGGCGAACCGCTCCTCGTGCTCACGAGCGGCGCGCACCGGGTCGACACCGCGTGGCTCGGCACCCAGCTCGGCGGCGCCATCACCCGCGCGAGCGCGGCCCAGGTGAAGGAGGCCACGGGCCAGGTCATCGGCGGGGTCGCGCCGGTGGGTCACCCGGCGCCGCTGCGCACGGTGGTCGACGTGGCGCTCGCCGCGTATCCGCAGCTCTGGGCCGCCGCCGGTCATGCGCACACCGTGTACCCCACGACGTTCGGCGAGCTCGTGGCGATCACGGGCGGCACGGCCATGCCGGTCACCCCCGGCGCCTGACGACCCCCGCCGCCGGCGGCGATTCCGCCGCACACTGCGGTTTCCAGCACAAGGTGCCTCGGAAAACCCCACGAATTCGCGAAACCCGCCCCCGCTTCCGCGGAAATCCGGCCCGCGCACGTACTGTGGCGATGTGTGGCGTGCCGATAAGAAACGAGACTCAGACGAAACATCGTCTGCCGCCGACTCCGTCGAGTCGGCGTGGGGTCGCTCTGGCCAGTCCTCGTCCAACAGTCCGATAGGCCAGGTCTTCTCGACGGAGAGCCTGGTCGAACCCACGCGCGAACGCTGGCGGCAGGAGATAGCCGCCCTCGGCGGAGAGTCCCCGCTGCTGCGCTTCGACGATTCGCCGCGCTCGCGCATCGAGCTCAGCACCACGCATCCGGGCGGCCTCGCCCAGTTCATCACGGGCAACTCCACCCTGCTCTCGAGCCTCATCCGCGACGAGCTCGCCCTGCGCCAGGCACGCATCGCCGCCGGCGCGATCACCGACAAGGGCGTCGAGCTGCGCTCCGTGCGCGGCATCGACTCCGTGCACCTGGCCATCGGCCTGGCCGAGTGGCGCCGCGAGGTCGACGGCGCCGAGCAGAACTTCCGTGCCCCGGTGCTGCTCCGCCCCATCTCGGTGCGCCGCTACGGCCGGGACTTCGAGCTCAAGCTCCGCGGCACCCCGTTCGTCAACCCCGAGCTCGTGCGCGTGCTGCAGGAGCAGTTCGAGATCGCCGTCGACACCGAGAGCCTGGTGGCGCTCGCCGCCTCGAACGGCGTGTTCAAGCCGCAGCCCGTCATCGACCGCCTGCGCAGCCTGACCTCGCACCTGGCCTGGTTCCAGGTGCAGCCGCGCCTGGTCGTCTCCTCCTTCGCCGACGTGGCGAGCGGGATGCTGGCCGACAGCGCCGGCATCATGCATCCGGTTCTCGACGCGCTGGCCGGCAACCTCACCTCGCGCCGCGCGGTGCAGGACGGCTACCACCCGGTCGAGCCCTCACCGCAGGACCACCGCGCTCCGGCCACCGACACCCTGCTGCTCGACGCCGACAGCGAGCAGGAGAACGTGATCGCCCAGATCTCGGGCGGCAACTCGCTCGTCGTGAAGACGCTCCCCGGCACCGGCGGCACGCAGACCATCGTGAACGCCATCGGCGCCCTCGTGGCCCAGAACAAGCGCGTGCTCGTGGTGAGCCCGCGCCGGCTCAGCCTCTCGGGCATCAACCGCCGGCTCTCGGATGTGGGGCTCCCCGGCGTGGCCGTGTCGCCGCGCACGTTGCGCCGCGACCTCATCCACTCGATCGGCCGCAACGAGAAGGCTGCTCAGCCGCGCGTGGCTGACGTCGACGAGGCGCTCGTGCGGCTGCGCAGCGTGCTGCTCGACTACCGTGCCTCGATGTCCCGGGTCGACCCGCTGCTCAAGGTGTCGGTGCTGGATGCACTGCGCGAGCTCGCGCGGCTGGCGCTGCTCCCGCACCCGCCGGCCACCACCGCCCGGCTCGACCGCCCGGCCCTCGAGTCGCTCGCCTCCGGCCGCGCGAAGGCGGCCAAGGCGCTCAGCCGTGCCGCCGAGCTCGGCCAGTTCCGCTACGGGCCCGACGACTCGCCGTGGTACGGCGCCCAGTTCTCCTCGAGCGACGACGCCCACCGCGCCCACCAGCTCGCGAAGCGCCTCAACTCGGGCGACCTGCCGAGGCTGCTCACCGGCGCCTACGAGCTCATCGGCCAGACCCGCATGCGCCCGTTCACGAGCCTCACCGAGCTCGGTACCTACCTGCGCCTGCTCGCCGATCTGCGCGAGACGCTCGACAAGTTCCTGCCGGTGGTCTTCGACCGCTCGCTCACCGATCTCATCGCCGCCACCTCGCCTCGCCGCGACGCGCCGCAGATGTCGTCGACCTCCCGCCGGCGCCTCAAGGCCCTGGCCAAGGAGTACGTGCGGCCCGGCGTGCACATCGGCGACATCAACGAAGCCCTGCGGCGCATCCAGCAGCAGCGCACGCTCTGGTACCGCTACGCCGCCGCGGGCATCCCGCCGGAGATCCCCGTGGGCATCAACGACGTGCAGGTGGCCTTCCAGCGCGTCACCGAAGACCTCGCGCAGCTCGATCTGCCGCTCGGCTCGGTGGGCACCGCCCGCCAGCTCTCCTCGCTGCCGATCGACCAGCTGATCGGCCTGATCGAGGGCCTCGCCGCCGACTCCGAGGTGCTCGCCAACCTGCAGGAGCGCACCGCGCTGCTCGATTCGCTGCGCGAGCACTCGCTCGACCCGCTGCTCGTCGACCTGTCCAACCGGCACATCCCCGAGTCGGGTGTGGCCGACGAGCTCGAGCTCGCCTGGTGGCAGTCGGTGCTCGAGCTGATGCTCGCGAACGACCGCGCTCTGCTCGGCGCCAACACGGGGGTGCTCGACCGCCTCGAGGGCGACTTCCGGCTCGTCGACGAGGCCCACGCCTCGATGAACGGGCAGCTGCTCGCCTGGCAGCTCGCCGAGACCTGGAACGTCGGCCTCGTCGACCACCCGATGGAGGCCACCGCGCTCAAGGAGCTGCTCCGCAGCGACGGCGTGACCTCGTTCTCGCTGCACGCGGCGGCCCCGCACCTCGGCAAGGCGCTCGCGCCGGTCTGGCTGGCCTCGCCCTACGAGGTGCCGCAGATCACGGATGCGATCACCTTCGACACCGTCATCCTGGTCGACGCCGGCGCGACGACGCTGTCCGAGAACGCGGGAGCCATCCGCCGCGGCCGCCAGGTGGTGGCGTTCGGCGACCCGGTCACCCAGACCCCCTCGCACTTCGAGATCGCGGTGCGGCCGATCGAGGAGCAGCGCGTGCGCTCCGCGGCGGATGCCTCGCTCGTCGAGGAGCTCCACGCCGAGTCCGCGCTGGCCCGCCTCGCCGACCTCGTGCCCACGCTCTCGCTCACCCGGAGCTACCGCGCCGGCGGCGAGGACCTCGCCGAGCTCGTGAACCACCGCTTCTACGGCGGCAAGATCGACTCGCTGCCCTGGGCCGGAACGTTCCTCGGCCACGGCTCGCTCGCCCTGCACTACGTCGAGGGCCGCGGCGGGATGCCCGATTCCGAGACCGGTGCCGTCGAATCGGTCGACGCCGAGGTCGACGAGGTGGTGGCTCTCGTGCTCGACCACGCCATCAACTACCCGCGCGAGTCGCTCATGGTCATCACGGCCTCGCCCAAGCACGCCGTGCGGGTGCAGCAGGCCGTTCTCGCGGCGTTCGCGAAGCGCAGCGACCTCGCCGACTTCATCCTCAAGGAGCGCGCCGAGCCCTTCATGGTGGCCACTCTCGAGCAGTCGGTGGCGCAGAGCCGCGACCGCGTGATCTTCTCGGTCGGCTACGGCAAGACCGCGCACGGGCGGGTGCTCACCAACTTCGGCGGGCTCGCTCGTCCTGGCGGCGAGCGGCTGCTCGCGGTCGGTATGACGAGGGCCCGCCGGAGCATGGACATCGTCTCCTGCTTCATGCCCTCCGACATCGACGAGGACCGCATGAACTTCGGCGTCGTGGCGCTGCGGCAGATCCTCCAGCAGGCCGAGACCGGGCCCACGCCCGACACCTTCTCGAGCCCCGGCGACGCCCTGCTCATCGACCTCGCGCGCCGGCTCGGCTCGCGCGGCCTCGAGGTGGCCTTCGAGCACCGCGGCAAGCTCACCCTGGTGGCCTCGCACGACGGCCGCGCCATCGCGATCGAGACGGATGCTGTGGTGCACTCCACCTCGCTCCGCGAGTCGCTCCGGCTCCGACCCGACATGCTGCGGCGCCTGGGCTGGCACTACCTGCGGGTGCACTCCTTCGAGCTCTTCACGAACCCGGAGGCCGTCGCCGCCCGCATCGCCTCCGTCATCGGGGTGCGCGAGCTCTCCCTCGTGGAGACCGCGCCCATCTCGGTGCACATCTAGGCTGCCCGCCGATGACGGGAAGACACGCCGCCCCCGGCGTGCCGGATGCGCCGCGCGTGAAGAAGACCGGCCCGCGCCGCGCCTCCACGGCGCCCGTGCCGGGCAGCGACCCCACCCCGCAGGCGCTCCCCGACGGCACTCCCGTGCGCGCCGCGGAGGACACCGACGAGGCCTGGGGCTCGCGCCCGCCCCGGCCCGGAACATCCGGCCCCAACGACGACCGCCTCAAGCAAGACGTCCCGCCCCACTGGTAACTCCTCGCGAGTCGCCAAAAAACGCCCCATAACCTTCGGTTTGGGGCGTTTTTTGGCGACTCGCGAGGAGGTCAGTGCTTGGGGGTGTGCGGGGGAGTGTCGGTGGGGGCGGAGGTCTCGAGCGCGGCGGCCGCGTTCTGGCGGGCCAGGAGGTCGCGGATCTCGATGAGCAGCTCGGTCTCGGTCGGCGGCAGCTCTTCGGTGGTGTCCTCGATCGACTCGGCCGGCGTCTTCTTGAGGGCGAACGCTGCCTTCTTGAGGTGGTTGATCGGCAGAACGAAGACGAAGTAGACCACGACGGCGACGATCAGGAACTGGATGATCGCCCCGAGCACCGCCCCGAACAGGATCTGCGAGTCGCCGATCTGCACGATGCCGGCGTTGTTGAGGCTGTCGGCCTTGAACAAGGCGCTGATCAGCGGGTTGAAGATGTTGGTGACGATCGAGTTCACCACGGCGGTGAAGGCGGCGCCGATGACCACCGCGACGGCCAGATCGATGACGTTTCCGCGGAGGATGAACTCCCTGAATCCCTTGAGCATGGGATCAAGCCTATTAGGAGGCGGCGGATCCGCCCGTGCTCTTCGCGGGCGTGCTCGGCGCGGGAGCGGCCGCCGGTGTGCTCGGCGTCGACGAGCCCGAGCCCGAGCCCGACCCTGACCCGGAACCCGAGTCGGACGACGTCGACGTGCCGCCACCCGAAGAGCCGCCCTTTCCGCCCGAGCCGGCCCGCGAATCCGTGCGGTAGAAGCCCGAACCGTTGAAGGTCACGCCCACCGGGCTGAACACCTTGCGCAGCTTGCCGCCGCACACGGGGCACACGGTGAGGGTGTCGTCGGTGAAGGCCTGCTGGATGTCGAAGGCGTTGTCGCACTCCGTGCAGCGGTAGGAATAGGTGGGCAAGAGAATCTCCGTCGAACTGGGAAAACGAGGCGCCGAGCCGGGCTCAGCGTGAGAACCGGATGATCTTCGTGGGGGTGACGGCGCCGTCGACCGGCGCGTCGTGGACTTCGCGAGGCACCTCGTCAAGGATCTCATCGTCGAACACCACGGCGAACACGGGCGGGCACTTCTCCATCGAGCCGAGCGTGCGGTCGAAGTAGCCGCGACCCCAGCCCATGCGCGTGCCCCGCGCATCCACCGCCGAGGCGGGGATGATGATGAGGTCGGCGTCGTTGATGGCGATCGGCCCGAGGATGCCGCCGACCGGCTCCGGCAGACCGTAGAGCCCCTCGGTCTCGGTCTCGCCGTCGCCCTCGGCCCAGTCGAGCAGGCCGTCCTGACGCGCGATCGGCAGCAGGACGCGCCGCCCGTCGGCGAGCGCCCAGTTGAGGAAGGGCCGGGTGTCGGGCTCGAACGAGGTCGACAGGTACGCCGAGATGGTGCGGGCCCCGGTCTCCTTCGCGAGAGCGATGAGGTTCTCGGTGAAGCCGAGGTTCGCGGTGTCGACGACGTGTGCCGGTCGTGTTCTCCGGCGCTCCCGCAGCTCCGCGCGGATGGCCCGCTTCTCATGGCTGGGGTCGGAGGTCATGCGAGCAATTCTAGGTCGCCCGCATGACACGGGTGTTTCACGCGCGTCATCTGCGCGCAACCAAACCTGGATACGCTTGAGCCTCATGGGGACACATCTGACGAAAGCAGTCATTCCAGCCGCCGGTCTCGGCACTCGCTTCCTTCCCGCCACCAAGGCGATGCCGAAGGAGATGCTGCCGGTGGTCGACAAGCCGGCCATCCAGTACGTCGTGGAAGAGGCGGTGGATGCGGGGCTCAACGACGTGCTCGTCGTGACGGGCCGCAACAAGGCCGCCATCGAGAACCACTTCGACCGCGTCTACGAGCTCGAGTCGACGCTCGAGCAGAAGGGCAAGGGCGACATGCTGCGGGTGGTGAACGAGAGCACCGCCCTCGCCGAGATGCACTACGTGCGCCAGGGCGACCCCCTGGGGCTCGGCCACGCGGTGCTGCGCGCCCGCATGCACGTGGGGCACGAGCCCTTCGCCGTGCTGCTCGGCGACGACATCATCGACGCCCGTGACCCGCTGCTCAAGCGGATGCTCGAGGTGCAACAGGCACGCACCGCCACGGTCATCGCCCTCATGGAGGTCGAGCCGGCGATGGCACACCTCTACGGCGTCGCCTCCGTCGAGGAGACCGACGAAGACGACGTGGTGAAGGTCACCGGACTGGTCGAGAAGCCCGACCCCGGCACCGAGCCCTCCAACCTCGCCGTGATCGGCCGTTACGTGCTCATGCCCGAGGTGTTCGACGTGCTCGAGCAGACGCCCCCCGGTAAGGGCGGCGAGATCCAGTTGACGGATGCGCTGCTCACGCTGGCCGCCGACGACACGATCGCGGGCGGCGTGTACGGCGTGGTCTTCCGTGGCCGTCGCTACGACACCGGCGACAAGCTCGACTACATCAAGGCCATCCTGCAGCTCGCGACCGACCGCGCCGACCTGGGACCGGCCTTGCGGCCGTGGCTGAAGGACTTCGCCAAGGGGCTCTGATCGCGCGGCTGCGCTCCTACGCGGTAGTGTTCGAGCAATGTTCGTTCCGACACTCTCCGAGGGCCCGATCACGGTGCGGCCGATTCGCGTTCGAGACGCGAAGCCGCTCGAGCGCGAGCTGATCGAGAACCGCTCGTGGCTGCGCAAGTGGGAGGCGACCAACCCGAACGGGCCGCTGTCGTTCGACACCCGCGCGAGCATCCGGTCGTTGCAGGCGAATGCGCGCGCGGGTCTCGGTCTGCCGTTCATCATGGAGTACGACGGCGAGCCCGCCGGGCAGCTGAACGTCTCGTCGATCAGCTACGGCTCGGTGGCCTCGGCCTCGATCGGGTACTGGGTTTCGGAGCGCTTCGCGGGCAAGAACATCACGCCCGTCAGCGTGGCGCTCGCCACCGACTACTGCTTCTTCTCGGTGGGCCTGCACCGCGTCGAGATCTGCATCCGGCCCGAGAACGGGCCGAGCCTGCGTGTGGTCGAGAAGCTGGGCTTCCGCTACGAGGGGCTGCGCCGCCGCTTCATCCACATCAACGGCGACTGGCGCGACCACTTCTGCTTCGCGCTCGTGCGCGAGGAACTGCCCGTCGGGGTGCTCCGGCGCTGGCGCGAGGGGCGCATCCCGCCCGGTGACGGGACCATTCCCGAGAGCGAGCGGCAGGCGGCAGCACGAGCCCTGCCCGTGGAGCCCCGGTAGACGTTTTCCCGTCAATCGCTGACACGCGCCCGGGGTAGCGGGGCTCGAGGCTCGCGCACCCCTAACGTGGGGGCATGACAACGGATTGGCTGAGCGGCGGCTTCATCATCGCCCTCGCCGCCGTGCTCTGGCTGGTGTACCTCGTGCCCTCCTGGTTCCGCAGCCGGCAGTACCTCGCCACCGAGCGCAACGCCGTCCGCCTGCAGCAGACCCTGCGCATCCTGGCCGAGACCTCCGAGGTGCCCGAAGAGGTGCGCGTCGAGGCGAGCGCGCGGGCGATCGCCGAGCAGGAGCGCATCCTGAAGCATCACGTGATCGAGCGCGAGACCGACGCCATCCCGTCGGCCGTGCGCACCGCCGACCGCCTGCGCCGTTCCCGTGCCGTCACCGCGGGCGTGTTCGCCGTCGCCGTGGCGGTCGCCGTGCTCGGTGGGATGCAGCTGGCCTACACGGGAACCTGGGTCATCCTCGCCGCGGGCGCGGTCACCTCCGTGGTCTGCCTCGCCGTGCTCGTGCGCCTCTCCCGCGCCGGGCGCCGCCTGCGGCTGCCCCGGCCGGTCGCCCTCGTCTCCCCGGAGTTCGTCGACCACGCCGAGCCGCTCGCGGAGGTCTCCGCCGACGCGGAGGCCGACGCCGACGAGGCTGCCGTGACCGCGGCTCCGAATGCCACGGGCTGGGTCCCCGTGGCCGTGCCTCGCCCGCTCTACCTCGCACGTGCGGCGCTTCCGCCGCTCGACTCCTACGACGAGGACGCAACGCCCGCCACGAGCGCCGCCGCCGCTTCGCCGCTCGCCGCCGACTCGGCCTCGGCCGACGCCGAGTCGGCGCACCGGGAGTCGCTTCGCCGCGCCGCCGCCGAGGCCGAGCTGAACCTCCGCGCCCGCCTCGACGCCGAGCACGAGACCGTCGCCGAGCTCCCGGCGCCCGCCGCCCCGGCGCCCCGCCAGGCCGTACCATCGCGCTTCTCCCGCATGGGCATCGTCGACGACACCACCACCACTGCGCAGCTCGACCTCGACGAGATCCTCGCCCGACGCCGCGCCGGCTGACCGCGCCCCGCCGCACTACACCGCTCCTTGTCGCGCCGAACGGAAGGAGATTCGGGCCCAGAAGTCGAGTTTCGCACGCGAGACCCCCGATTCTCCTTCCGTTCGGGAGGCATCCCGCGGCATATGCCGTTGCGGACATGAGTCGGCCTCATAGACTGGCCGCATGAGCGACGGCGGCGTCACCCCCACCACGGCCACCCGAGGCGGCTCCGGAATCTCACGGGCCGCGGCGAGCACCTCGTCGATCGACCTCTCGAAGCGCGACCTCACCCTCGACCTCGCGCGGGTGTTCTGCGTGCTGCTCGTCGTGGTCATCCACCTGCTGATGGTCGGCATTGGCTTCGGCCCCGATGGAGCGATCGAGGTGTCGCGGCCGCTCGAGGCGCAGTGGTGGTTCGCGCCGGTCACCTGGATCGGCCAGATCATGCCGCTGTTCTTCGTGGTCGGCGGCTTCGCCTCCCTCACGGCTTGGCGCAGCCTCACCCGCCGGGGCGGCACGGCGGCCGGTTACGTGCGCTCGCGAGTGCTCCGCCTGGCTCAGCCCGCACTCCCGCTCTTCCTGTTCTACGTGGTCGTCATCGGCGGCGCCCGGATGCTCGGGGTCGACCCCGAGCTCGTCCGCCTGGCCGTGGTGGGCGCCGCATCGCCGCTGTGGTTCCTGGCGGCGTACACGCTCTGCCAGGCCCTCGTGCCGCTCATGGCGTCGTGGCATGCGCGCGCTCCGAGAGCGACGTTGCTCGTGCTGCTGGCCGGAGCGGTGACGGTGGATGCGCTGCGCTACTCCACAGGCATCGACGAGATCGGTCTCGCGAACCTGTTCTTCGTCTGGCTGCTCGTGCAGCAGCTGGGCTTCTGGTATGCCGACGGCTGGTTCGCCGCCCGTCGCTGGTGGGCGCTCATGCTCATCGCCGTCGCGGCCTACGCCGCGCTCGTGCCGCTGACGCAGTGGGGTCCGTATTCCGACGACATGCTCACGAACCTCAACCCGCCCACGCTGCCGCTGGTGGCGCTCGCTCTGGCCCAGGCGTGCATCCTGTGCCTGCTGCGGCCGGCCCTCGCGAGGCTCATGAACACGCACGCGGCGCGCGCCGTCGTCTTCCTCGTCGGCTCCCGGTTGATGACGATCTACCTGTGGCACCTGCCGGTCATCCTGCTCGTGTCGGGTCTCGCGCTGCTCGTGCCCGGTGCCAGTCCCGCGCCCGCGAGCCCGGCCTGGTGGTGGTCGCGACCGCTGATGTTCGCGATCGTGCTCGCGGCGGTGTTCGGTCTCTCGTTCGTCGTCGGCCGGTGGGAGGCGCCACGGGAGGTGGGGCCCGTGCCGCCGACGCCCGTGGTGGCGGTGGCGACGGTGCTCGCGTTCATCCCGCCGTTCGCGGTGATGGAGTTCTTCATGGATCTCCCGATCGCCATCCTCGGCAGCGTTCTGCTCGCGGCGGCCGTGCTGCTGCTCGGGCGGTGGGGCGCATCCGGGCCCGGATCAGCGCATTCGCGTTCGGGCACGGTTTCGTCGTAGACTTTCGGGGTTGTCGTTTCGACGTCAGCGGGGCTATGGCGCAGTTGGTAGCGCGTCTCGTTCGCAATGAGAAGGTCCGGGGTTCGAATCCCCGTAGCTCCACCACTGACCCCGAGATCGTTCCGATCTCGGGGTTCTGTCGTCAGAGCGGGATGCCGGCGCCGGTCAGTGCGGTCTGGATGACGTCGGCGAGAACGTGCTGGCCGTCGGGCGTGGGATGCTCGTCGTCGTCCTGCAGCAGCCCGGGCTGGCCTGCGATCGGCTGGCCGAGGTCGAGCGAGATGCCGCCGACCGACGCGACCGCGTCCTGCAGCGCTGCCGAGCCGGTGAGGATGTCGTCGGGGGCCGGATCGGGCTGGTCCCAGAGCGTGGTGAACGCGACGATCTGCGCGTGCGGGAGCGCTCCCCGCAGCTCTTCCACCGTCTGCTGCGTCGCGTCCTGCACCTCGGCGGGGTCGAAGCCGAGGTCGTTGTCGGAGGACTGGATGATGACCACGTCGGGGTTCGCGGCGACGGCGCTGGGGATGAGGCTCTCGAAGTCGCCCCCGCAGTCGCCCTCGGCGATGAATCCGCCGCCGCTGCAGCCGAGGTTCACCACGGTCGCGCCGGTGGATGCCCCGACGAGCGCCGGCCAGGCCTGGGAGGGGTCGTCGAGGCCGTAGCCGGCCATGATCGAGTCGCCGATGGTCACGATCACCTGGGCGGCGGCCACCGGGGTCACGGCATCCTCGGCGGCAGCGGACGTGCCGGCAGGCTCGGCCGTCTGCGGCGGCGCGACCGGCCGGCCGGGCGGGGAGGCGGCGCTGACGGACGCCGCCGAGGAGACTCCCGACGTCTGGAGGATCAGTACACTGACACCCACGACGGACGCGATCGCGCCCACTGCCACGACAGCGGCGATCACCCCGACCCGGCCCGTTCCCATGTGCGCCACGATAGCCGCCTTGCCTGGCACCGAGCCGAGGGCCGTCTCGGGTGGCGGGCGCATTCCGGCCTCCCCGGCCACGCGGACCGCGGGTCGTACAATCGAAGCGAGCACCGAGGGGCGGTGGGAGCATGGACCAGTGGCGCGAGGTCGCTCCGGGTGTGCACCATCGCCGGTATCAGCCGGTGGACGTCTCGGTGACGGCGATCGTGGGCAGCACCGGTGTCGTCGTGGTGGACACGCGCAACAACCCCGCGGAAGCCGCCGCGATCGAGGCCGACGTGCTCGCCGCCTTCGGGCTCCCCGTCGTCGCGGCGATCGACACCCACGCGCACTACGACCACAGCTTCGGCAACCAGTGGTTCGCGCGCGCCGGCATCCCCGTCTACGGACACCACCGCATCCCGGCCCACTTCGCACGCTTCGAGGCACCGCGCCTCGGCCGCGTGCAGGCGCAGCCCGGCCTCGAAGCCGACAAGGAGTGGGCGGAGGTGGTGCTCACCGCGCCCAGCGTGCTCGTCGACCGGCCCACCATCGTGCGGCCGGGTGGGCGCGAGGTGCATCTGCTGCCCATCGAACGCGGGCACACCGACACCGACCTCGCCGTCTTCGTGCCCGACGTGCGGGTCTGGGCCCTCGGCGACGTGATCGAGCAGTCGGGGCCGCCCATGTTCGGCTCGGGCAGCTTTCCGCTGTCGTGGCCGGATGCGCTGGGCCGGCTCCTGAACGGCATCGACCCCGGTGACGTGATCATCCCCGGCCACGGAGCCGTGGTCGACCGCGCCTTCGTGGTCGAGCAGGCCGCCGCGCTCGCCGAGGTGGCGGCGTTCGTGCGCTCGTCGCACGCGGCGGGCGTCCCGGCCGAGGCGGTGGATGCCGCCGCCGGCCGCGCCGCGCATCCCGCCCTCGCGCTCTGGCCCGACGCGTTCCTGCGTTCGGCCCTCGCCGACGGCTACGCCGAGCTGGCGGAGGAGGAGGAGGCGGCAGCGGCGGAGGAGGAGTCGAGCGCGCCCTGATCCCGACGGCTGCGCCGGTAGGCCACCACGGCGCCGGCGATCAGCACGAGCAGCACCGCGATGTCGACGAGGCTGCCCTCGGCGCCGTAGTCGCCCCCGGTGATCCACTCCGGAGCACTCGGCGTGGCCCCCACGACGAGCAGAGAGTTCGGCACCTCGGTGCCCGACACGGCGACGCCGAACAGACTGCCCTGCACCCAGTTCCAGGTGGCGTGGTAGCCGATGACGCCCCAGAGGCTCCGCTCGCTCAGGGCCCAGAGCACGGCGACCACCGAGTAGAGGCTCATGTCGATCATCGGCAGCAGGGAGAAGTCGCCCGAGACGGAGTGCGCGGCCGTGAAGAAGACCATCGACACCACGAGAGCACCGACCACGCCCGTGCGGCGGTACCAGACCTGCACCAGGTAGCCGCGCGCGGTGACCTCCTCCGCCCCGCTCTGCACGGCGAAGGCTACGATCGCGAGCAGCACCCAGCCCAGTGAGGCGGTGTGCACCACCCCGCCCGAGGCGTCGGCCACGAACACCAGGCTCCCGGTGGTCACGCCCACCACCACGTAGACGCCCATCTGCGCGAGGGCGATCCCGGCGCCCCGCGTCGCCCGGATGCCCGCCCGCCGCCGTTCGCGGAAGCCCAGCCCGGCGAAGGGCCGCTGCTCCTTGAACCGCAGCCAGACCCACAGGAGAACCCAGACCACGAGGAACGCGGGGGTGAGGGCCACGATGCCGCCGTCGGCCAGGAACTCCGGCGTCTCCACCAACCGGAGCAGCCGCCCGGCGCCGAACACCGCCGCGGTGACGAGCACCGCGACCGCCGTGCCGAGCACGAGTCCGCTCGGCCGCCGGGCTTCGTCCATAGCCCGGGCGAACACCGCCGGGCGCACCGATCGTTCGCTCATCGTTCTCCCCTGGTTCGATCAGATCGCGGATGCTGCCCTCAGCGGGCGCGGATGCCGTTCAGCCCGTGGGCCCGCGGATCCGGCAGCCGGGCGAAGTCGGCGCCCAGCACCTCGTCGACCACGATCTCCACCGTGTAGTGCGCGGTCGCCGCCAGCACGTGGCCGGCGTACGCGGCGCCGCGTTCGGTCTTGACCCCCACCGAGGCGTGCAGGTGCAGCACCGGCGTGCCCGAGGCATCCGGAGCCACCGTCGCCGAGCCGGAGCCCTCCACCCACTCGAGGGTGATCGAGGTGGGCATGGGAGCGTCGTCGTCGTCGACCGGGCCGTCGGCGGCGATCAGGGTCACCGAGGTGAAGGCGCCGAGGAACACGGGCACCACGGCGCGCGCGATGCCGTGGGCGGCGCAGGCCACGAGAACGCCTGTCAGAACGTCGTCGCCGGGCTCCAGCACCACCAGGATGCTGCGGCCGCGGGTGAGGGGAAAGGTGTGCACCCTTCGAGCCAACCACATCCGTGGCCCCGCTTCCGACACGCGGGTGCGGCCGCGTGCCGCCCGTGCGTCGCCGTCGCCCTCGCGGCCGTCAGCTCAGATACACCACGATGCCCGTGTGCCCGTGCAGCACGCTCGCCACGCCGGCCTCGATGGCGTCGGCGGTGCGCTCGGGCGTGACGGAGGCGGGGTCGAGGTCGCCGGAGGTGCCGAGCCCCGTTCCGCGGAACACCGCCCCGGGCCACACCACCGAGGTGACGTTGGCCGTGGGCTCGGGCAGCTCGGCGCCCACCACGAGAACCTGCTGGTCGAGGTACTGCGCGGTCACGAGCATGAAGGTGTCGATGACGCCGTTGCCGGCGCCCACGATGAGATCGGATCCCGCGGCCACGGCCTCGTCGAAGAGCGTGCCGACCTCCTCGTCGTTCGATGCGCTGAGAGTCGTGAGTGCCACGTGGGCTCCCGCGGCCCAGTCGGCGACCGCCTGCACGACGGTGGTCGTGGCCGCATCCGTGCCGGCCGAGATGAGGGTCACGCGGTAGCCGACCGGCGGCGTCACGCCGGCCCAGGATCCGGGCTCCGGGGTGACGGTGGCCTCGGGGGAGGGGGAGGGCGAGGCGCTGCCGATGAAACCGGCGCCGAGGGGGGTGAGCAGGGCCGCGGCATCCGTCGGCGTCGGGGTGGGCGTCGCTGCGGTGGCGCCGCAGCCGGTCAGCAGGGCCGCCGCGAGCGAGGCGACGGCGAGGACGCCGAGAAGTGGCCCGGATGCTCGGGGCCGGCGGGGGCGGAGGGGGGTGGACATCGCCCCCGACGATGGCACGGACCGCCCGCCCCCGGGTGACGGCGGGAGACCTGGGTGGTGAACAGCGGGGAAACGCTGTCCCACGGTATCGGGGCCCGGTGCCGGAGCGGCCGGGCGGAGCGCTCCGGTTCGCGGGCGTTCGCCCCCGCGTCGCCTCCGGGCCGCGTGCCGTTCACCCGCGTGAGGCACATTTCGCGAGTCGACGAAAGGCTCCCATGACGAATCACCTCCGGCTCGCCGGTCTCGCGGGCGTGCTCGCCGCGGTCGCCGTGGCCCTGGCGGGCCCCTTGCTCGCGGCGGCTCCGGCATCCGCCCACGGCTTCAACTCCACCGCCTACGTCGACCTCGCCGCGGGCGCTCCCGGCCACGTGCTCGCCACGGTCGAGCTGGAATACGACCTGCTGGTGGTCTCGGCCGCGGAGAAGGCCTCCGACCCCTCCTTCTTCGACGAGGGGATGGCGGTCTTCCAGACCGGAGACGAGGCGACCGCGCTGCGGGCGCACGAGAAAGCCGTCCTGAGCTACATCGACCAGCACCTCGGGCTCACGGCCGACGGCGTGGCCTGCGTCGAGACGCCGGCCACCGCCCTCACCTCGCACGTGCGCGACGAGGTGCCCTACGCGCAGGCGGTGCTCGACTACGACTGCACGGGCGGAGGGCCGGCGGCCAGCGCGTCGGGGCCCGTCGAGCACACGGTGCACCAGATCTCGAGTTCGCTGTTCCCCGACTCCGAGGGCTACGTCACCGACACGAAGACCATCGTGAGCTACGACCTCGACGGTCAGGCCGGGAGCGCCGCACTCGACGCGGCGAACCCCTCGTTCTCGACCGCGCAGCCCTGGACCGACCGCTTCGCCGAGTTCTTCCTGCTCGGCGCCGAGCACCTGCTGAGTGGCATCGACCACATCCTGTTCCTGCTCGCGCTCATCGTGGGTTCGCGGCGGCTCCGCGACGTGGTGCTCGCCGCCACGACCTTCACGGTGGCGCACTCGGTGACGTTCCTGCTGGCGGCGCTCGGCGTGGTCTCGGTGCCGCCCGCGATCGTCGAACCGATCATCGCGCTCTCGATCGCGGTGGTGGCGGCGTGGTACCTCGTCACCACCTGGCGCAAGCGCCCCTACGTGTTCACGACGTTCCAGCCCGAACGCTCGGGGTTGCTCGGCATGGAACGGGCCGACTGGGCGCGGCTCGCGGTGGTGTTCTGCTTCGGCCTCGTGCACGGGCTCGGCTTCGCGGGCGCGCTCGGCATCGACGAGCCGTGGTCGTGGACCCTGCTGTGGTCTCTGCTCGTGTTCAACGTGGGGATCGAGCTCGTGCAGCTCACCATCATCGCGATCGTGTTCCCGGTGCTCCTGCTGCTGCGCCGCCGGGCGCCCCGCGTGGGGCTTTGGGTGGGGGTGGCGATCGCGGCGGGCGTGACGCTGGTCGGTCTTGTGTGGTTCGTGCAGCGCATCCTCGGGATCGGTTGACGAACCGCAATGGCCGGTCCACCCCTCGAACGCGGGCAATTCAACAACCGTTTACCGACCAGCGCGAGCGTGGGTGCTGCGCATCCCGCGCCACACCAAGAACCTGAAAGGTATTGAAGACTCTCATGTCGATCAACACCCCCAAGCGGACCAGCGTGTTCGCGAACCGGCGCGTCACGCGCACCGCGGCAGCGCTCCTCTGCGCCGCCGTCGTGCTCGGCGGCGGCGCCCTCAGCGCCACGGCGGCCAACGCGGCCGACGTGCCCCCGTCGGACATCGTGCTCGGCATCGGCGGCGACGTCGCCTCGCGCAACCTCTCCTGGTACTCCGCTGCCGACACCGCGCAGGTCGTGCAGTACGCCCTCGCCGCGAACGTTGTCGGCGGCGCCTTCCCGGGTTCGGCCACGAGCATCGCGGCCACCGGTGGACTCACCACCAGCGGCGAGTACAACCGCTTCGTCACCATCTCGGGCCTGCAGGCCAACACGAGCTACGTCTACCGGGTCGGCAGCGAAGGCAACTGGTCGGCGACCTACAGCTTCAAGACCCAGTCGTTCTCGGGCGACTTCGACTTCCTGTTCTTCGGCGACCCGCAGATCGGTTCCTCGGGCAACGTGCCGAGCGACTCGGCCGGCTGGGTCGACACCGTGAACGTGGCCACGCAGACCTACCCGAACGCCGAGATGCTCTTCTCCGCCGGCGACCAGGTCGAGTCGGCCTCGAACGAGACGCAGTACACTGCGTTCCTCGTGCCGGACCAGCTCCGCCAGATCCCCTTCGTGGCCACCAACGGAAACCACGACGTCGGGTCCAAGGCCTACGAGCAGCACTTCAACACGCCGAACACCGACCGCACCGCCGGCCCCGGCAACGGCACCACCAGCTCGGGTGGCGACTACTGGTACATCTACAAGGATGTGCTGTTCATGGACATCAACTCGAACAGCCTGAACGACGCCTCGCACATCGCCTGGATGCAGAAGACGGTCGCCGAGCAGGGGTCGAAGGCCAAGTGGAAGGTGCTCGCCTTCCACCACTCGGTCTACTCGGCCGGCCCGCACGCCACCGACAGCGACGTGGCCACCCGCCGCGCCGACCTGCCGACCGTGATCTCGAGCCTCGGCGTCGACCTGGTGCTGCAGGGCCACGACCACAGCTACGCGCGCACCTACCTCATGCACAACAACGACAAGGCCGATCCGGCCGAGGTCGCCGGTGCGGACTCGGTCGTCGCCGGCCCCGGCGGCGTGCTCTACGTCACCGCGAACTCCTCGTCGGGCTCGAAGTACTACGACCTCCAGGCCCAGGGCTTCTCCTGGCTCTCGGTCTCCAACCAGGAGAAGGTGCGCAACTACACCGCCGTCGAGGTGAAGGACTCCACGATCACCGTGAAGACCCTCCGCAGCCAGGCCAACGGCAGCGCGAAGCCCGTGAACAGCGTCGTGGACTCCGTCACGCTGAGCCGCGCCGACGACCCGAACAAGGGCGCCGAGCAACTGCAGGTGACCGTTCCGCAGACCGCCCCCGGTGAGTTCGTCTGGAGCATCGACGGCACCAACGGTCTCGTCGACCTCGGCACCGCCACGCAGAGCGGCGACCACTACCAGGCGATCGGCTCGATCAACCCGATCCGCGTCACCGACACCCGCAAGACCGGTCCGGCCTGGGCGATCTCCGCTCAGGTGGGCGACTTCACCTCCGGGGCGAACTCGTTCTCTGGCAAGTACCTCGGCTGGACCCCGGCCGTCGTCGAGGCCGGCGGCGGCGCCGCGGCCGGCGTCAAGGTGGACTCGGGCTTCGTGGGCGGCAACGGCCTCTCCGCGGCCTCCACCCTCGGCAGCGCGGCCACCGGCCACGCCCTCGGTTCGGCGAAGCTCGGTGCGGGTCTCGACCTGCAGATCCCGGTCGACGTCACCGACGGAACCTACAAGGCGACGCTCACGCTGACCGCGCTGAGCTGATCCACCGCACCACCGGCCGGGGTGGGCGCCACGAAGCGCCCGCCCCGGCCATCCCCCGTTTCACCCGGCTCCACCTGCAGCACCCGAACACCCCGCAGCACCCGATGACCACCCCGAGTTGAGGATCACCCGATGAACGCGCGAGCAGCCCGTCCCCGTCACCGCACCGCCTTCGCCCGCCTGACCGCCCTCGCGATGGCTGCCGCCTTCACCGTCGCCGGTCTCGCCGCCGCGGGCCCCGCCGTCGCCGCCGACGGCGACGTCACGTGGGGGGTGCGCACCTCCTCGAACGCCGAGGGCGCCGACCGCCAGAACTACAACTACTCCGTCGACCCGGGCGGGCAGGTCACCGACGGCCTCATCATCTCCAACCACGACCAGGCGCCGCTCGAGCTCGACGTCTACGCCGCCGACGGCTTCACCACCACGAGCGGACAACTGGACGTGCTCACCCGCGACACCCCCTCGGTGGCCGTCGGCAGCTGGGTCACCCTGGGCTCGGGCCACGTCACCGTTCCCGCCGGCGAGTCGCTCGAGGTGCCGTTCACGCTCACCGTCCCCGCCGACGCGACGCCGGGCGACTACGCCGGCGGTGTGCTCACCTCGCTCTCGCAGGCCGGCTCCGGCCAGGGCATCACGGTCGACCGGCGGCTCGGCATCCGCATCCATCTGCGGGTCGGCGGAACCCTCGCCCCGGCGCTCTCGATCGAGAACCTGCAGGTCGACTACGCGGGAACCCTCAACCCCTTCGGCACGGGCGAGGCGGCCGTGAGCTACACCATCCGCAACACCGGCAACGTGCGCCTCTCGGCCGCGCAGGCCGTCTCGCTCGCCGGCCCCTTCGGACTGCTGCCGATCGACGTGACGAGCGTCGAGCCCGCTCCCGAACTGCTGCCGGGGGAGTCGTGGCAGGTCGCGGTGCCGGTCACCGGCGTGTTCCCCGCCTTCGTGCTCTCGGCCAAGGCCGTGCTGACCCCGCAGCTCGCTCCCGAGCTCGCCGACGCGTCAGGCGGCACCCCGCAGCTCACCACGGTGGAGGGCTCGGCCAGCACGGTCGACATCCCGTGGCCGCTGCTCGTGCTGCTCGTTCTCGTGGCCGCGATCGTGGTGGCCGCCGTGCTGCTCGTGCGCCGTCGTCGTCGGCGCGCGAAGGCGCTCGAAGACGCGCGGGTGAAGGATGCGGTGGCCAAGGCCCTCGAGGAGCGCGAGAGCGAGCCGACGCCGGCCGCCTGAGCCGCGACCCCTCCGGATTGCCAGGGTGCAAAGATCGGCCGATCTTGGCGCCCCGGATCTCGGCCGTTCGCGTGCGCCGGCGGTGAGGATGGAGTCGTCCGGTCGCTGGTGCGACGCGAACGGTTAGGTACCAGTAGCCGATGCGACCGGACTCCAGACCTCTTCGGTGATGGGCGCGGATGCGCCGCCAGCCTACTTGAGCAGCCGCGAGAGCACACGATCGGCCAAGGGCTTGCCGCCGGTCTGGCAGGTGGGGCAGTACTGCAGGCTCGAGTCGGCGTAGGTGACCTGCCGCACGGTGTCGCCGCACACCGGGCAGGGCTCGCCGGTGCGGCCGTGCACGCGCATCCCGGCCTTCTTCTCCTTCTTCAGCGAGCTGGCCGCCACTCCGCGGGCGCGCTCCACCGCTGTGCGGAGCGTGCCCTGCACGGCCTCGTAGAGCGCAGCCGTCTCGGCCGGTGACATGGCCGCGGGCTTGAACGGCGACATCCGGGCCACGTGCAGGATCTCGTCGGAGTAGGCGTTGCCGATGCCGGCGATGCGCGACTGGTCGCGCAGCACGCCCTTCACCTGGGCGCGGCCGGCAGCGGCCAGGATGCCCGCGAACACCTCCTCGGTGAAGCCCGGGTCGAGCGGGTCGGGGCCCAGGCGCGCGATGCCGGGCACCTCGGCCGGGTCACGCACCACCCAGAGTGCGAGGCTCTTCTTGGTGCCGGCCTCGGTGAGGTCGAAGCCGGAGCCGTCGCCCGCCAGCACCAGCCGAGCCGCGAGCGGGCCGGAGCCCGGACGGCCGCTCGGGGGCGGGGGAGGGCCGTCACGCCAGCGCAGCCAGCCGGCCCGCGCGAGGTGGGTGACGAGGTGCAGTTCGCCGACGGTGACGTCGAGGAACTTGCCGTGCCGGTCGACGGCGTGCACGATCTCGCCGGAGAGGGCGGAGACCGGCGGGTCGACGGTCTTGAGCGCCGCGAAGGAGACCACGGCGACCCGGTCGAGCACGCGGCCGATCAGGCGCGGGCGCAACTCGGCGACCAGCGCGTCGACCTCGGGGAGTTCGGGCACTCCTCCATTCTGCGCCACACCGGCGACAGTGGGCCCTTCGCCGCCGAAGCGCCCGGCTCTAGCATGGGAGCACCGACGACACGCTCACGAGGGAGTCAGTCATGCCGCAGAAGATCAGCCCGTTCCTCTGGTTCGACACCGAGGCGGAGCAGGCCGCCGAGTTCTACGTGTCGCTCTTCGACGACTCCCGCATCGTGAGCGTCTCGCGCTACCCCGAGGGCGGGCCGATGCCGGCCGGGCAGGCGCTCGGCGTGAGCTTCGTGCTCGAGGGGCTCGAATTCCAGGCGCTGAACGGGGGCCCCGGGCATCCGTTCACCGACGCCGTCTCGCTCTTCACCCGCGCCGAGACCCAGGCCGAGATCGACCGCCTGTGGGACGCCCTCACCGCCGACGGCGGGGAGCCCGGGCCGTGCGGCTGGCTCACCGACCGCTTCGGCCTGAAGTGGCAGATCGTGCCGCCGCTGCTGGCGGAGCTGCTCGCCGACCCCGACCCGGCGAAGGCGGCTGCCACCCTCGACGCCATGATGCGGATGTCGAAGCTCGACCTGGCGGCGCTGCAGGCCGCGCACGACGCGGCCTGACCGCCGCTCACCGCGGCGGGTGGCGGCTCAAGCGGCTGCCACGGCGTGACGCCGGCGTCACGCCGGCGGATGGGAGTGGGAGTCCCATTGGTTTCTCGATACCCTCGAGCTGCAACCGCCCGTGGCGACGCCCGTCTCGGGTGCGACCGGCGCCGCGGGCGGCCTTCACATTCTCCGGCGATGCGCGAGGTGGACCATGACCGAACCCGGGAGCACGGCCGAGTTCGCCCCCTGGGTGCGTCAGATGATGCTGGCCGACCAGATCTTCCTCACCGGCACCGTTCTGGTGCTCGGTGAGATCCGGATGCGCCGCAACGACCTCGCCACCCCGTACGACGAGCGCCTCCTCCTCCGCGCCGCCACCCCGCGTATCGCGGCCGACTACGCCCGGCAGATCGCCGATGCCTACGCCGCCGAGCCACCGTATGCCGCGCCCGACGGCGTCGACGAGCACTGGCGCATCGCCAACATGAGCCGCGAGTTCGCGAAGCGCATCGACGACGCCTACCTCCACGCCCGCGACTGACGTGAGCCGCTCTGCACCCGCTCCCGCCGCGACGGCGACGGCGACGGCTCTGGCCCCGCGCCGCTCAGCGGCCAGCGCCGCGGCGGAAGCCGCCGCGATCGGCCTGCTGGCCGTGCTGGTCGCCGTCGTCGGCCTTGCTTTCGTCGTCGGCGGGGAGCATCCGATCGACGACGCCCTGGCGCTCGCTCCCGCACTCGGGGCGGTGGTTCTGCAACACATCGGCTGGGCGCTCGGCGCCTACATCCCCATCCTGCTGGGCTTCTACACGATCGTGATCGGCGGCCAGCTCATCGATACTCCCGGCGCCGGGCGCACGCAGCAACTGCTCGGCTGGGTGGCGGTGACGATGACGGCCTCCCTCGCTCCGGCCTTCGTGCTCATCGCCGCCGCGTGTGTCCACGACCCGACACAGGCCGGTGTCGTGTTCGTGCTGCTGCCCGTGTCGGCCGCGATGGTCTTCCTCGCCGTCCAGTTGGGGGCGTTCAACGTGCCCGAGAGATCGCGGGCGCTGCTCGTGGCCGAGCACGACCGCGCCTGGGCGCGTGAACGGCTGGCGACGCTGTGGAGCCGTTCGCGACGCCCGGCGTGGCTGGTGGCGCTCACGACCGTGGTCGCCGCCGCGGTCGTCGGAAACCTGCTCGCGGCCGTGCTCTCCCGAAGCGGTTCGGCAGCACTGGCGAGCCTGCCGGCGTACCTCGCCGTCGCCGGCATCCTCGTCGTCGCCGGATTCTTCCAATCACTCGCCCGCTCCACCACCCCGGATCGGGCGACGACGGTGCTCGGTGTCCTTGTCGTGGCGATCGTCTATCTCGTGACGGCGATCCTTCCGCTCAGCCTCCTGCTCGTGCGTCTCGACGCTCCGGGCGCGGCCGGCGTCACGGTGATGGGAGCCCTCGTCGCCGCCTCGACGTACTGGCCAGCAGGGCGTCGGAACCACCGGGCCTCTCGCGCCTGGACGCTACGAGCCGCCGCCGAGCGCGTGGCCGCGATCGTTCTGGTCCGCCGGTTCGCTCGCGCGAGCCGGGAGATCGCCCGATTGCGGGCGCTGTCGGTCGAGGCGGCGGAGGAGGCTGCGGCGGCCGGGGCGGATGCGGCCGGGGCCGCAGTCCAGCCCGGCTTCGCCGGACGCCTTGCGCGTGCGGCGCAGGCGCTCCGGGGAGCCTGAGCCGCCGCGGTTCGCCCGGAGGCGAGCGAACCGCGGCGGCTTGCGCTCACCGCCGGACCTGCAAGGCTAGCGGGCTCCGAGCAGGTGCTCGGTCGCGAGCTGCTGCAGGCGCACGAAGCCGAAGCCCTTGCCGTTGAAGTAGGCGCCCGCGTCGAAGTCCTCGTAGGAGGAGCGGTCAGCCAGCAGGGCGTCGTAGGACTCGCCCTCGCCCAGGGTCGGCGCCGAGAGCTCCGGCACGCGGGATGCGGCGAGAGCCTCCTGCACCTCGGGGTCGGCGCGGAAGGCCGCGGCGCGTTCCTTCAGCAGCAGGTAGGTGCGCATGTTCGCCGCGGCCGAGTCCCAGACACCGGTCTCGTCCTCGGTGCGCGAAGGCTTGTAGTCGAAGTGCCGGGGCCCCTCGTAAGCAGGCCCGCCGTTCGGTCCACCGTTCTCGAGCAGATCCACGAGGGCGAACGCGTTGTGCAGGTCGCCGTGGCCGAACACGAGGTCCTGGTCGTACTTGATGCCCCGCTGGCCGTTGAGGTCGATGTGGTAGAGCTTGCCCTGGTAGAGAGCCTGGGCGATGCCGGCGGCGAAGTTGAGGCCGGCCATCTGCTCGTGGCCGACCTCGGGGTTGACGCCCACGAGTTCGGGGCGCTCGAGGGTCTCGATGAACGCGAGGGCGTGACCCACCGTCGGCAGCAGGATGTCGCCGCGGGGCTCGTTGGGCTTGGGCTCGATCGCGAACTGGATGTCGTAGCCCTTGTCGGTCACGTAGTCGCCGAGCAGGTTCACGGCCTCCCGATAGCGCTCGAGAGCAGAGCGGATGTCTTTCGCCGCGTCGTACTCCGCGCCCTCGCGGCCGCCCCACATCACGAACGTCTTCGCGCCCAGTTCGGCGGCCAGGTCGAGGTTGCGCAGCACCTTGCGCAAGGCGAAGCGGCGCACCGCGCGGTCGTTCGAGGTGAAGCCGCCGTCTTTGAAGACCGGAGCGGAGAACAGGTTCGTCGTGACCATCGGCACGATGAGGCCGGTGTCGGCGAGCACCTGTTTGAGGCGGTCGATCTGGGTCTGGCGCTCCGCATCCGTCGACCCGAATGAGAAGAGGTCGTCGTCGTGGAAGGTGAGGCCGTAGGCCCCGAGCTCGGAGAGCTTCTCGACGGCGTGCACCACGTCGAGGGGAGCGCGGGTGGGGCCGCCGAAGGGGTCGGCTCCGTTGTAGCCGATGGTCCAGAGACCGAAGGAGAACTTGTCTTCACGGGTTGGCGTCGTTGTCATGGTCTGACGATAGCGTAATTGTTGTGAGGCCCGCCATAATTATTTCGTGCACACCGCGCCGGCCGGTGCCTCGAGATCACGACTGATATCGTTCATGTCACCGCGCATCCGCTTCGGGGAGGAGCGCGGGGAGAGGATGGGTCGTGCAGCGATCTCCGATTCCCCCCGATTCTGAGAGTCGAGGCAACAATCTCGACGACGTGCGCCGTGCGAACCTCTCCCTCGTGCTGACGCGCGTGCACACCTCGGGGACGACGACACGGGCGGCCCTCACCCGATCGACCGGACTGAACCGCTCGACCATCGGGGCGCTGGTCGGTGAGCTGTCGCGTCTCGGCCTCGTCTCGGAATCGGAACCGGAGACCACCAGTCAGGTGGGTCGGCCCAGTCTCGTCATCCGGCCCGGCGACCGCGCCGTCGTGCTCGCCGTGAATCCCGAGGTGGATGCGGTGACCCTCGCGGTCGTGGGACTCGGCGGAGCCGTTCTCAAGCGCGTGCGTTACGACACCAGGCGGGCTCCCGACCCGGAGGAGGTCGTGACCATCGTGTCCGCCCTGGTCGCGGGCATGGGCGACGAGCTGCGGGCATCACGCGTCGTCGTCGGCGTCGGGGTCGCCGTGCCCGGACTGGTGCGCGAGCGTGACGGCCTGGTCGACCTCGCGCCGCACCTCGGCTGGAGCGAGGTGCCATTGGCCCGGCTGCTCAGCGACGCGCTGGCGCTGCCGGTGCGCGTGGCCAACGATGCCGCGGCCGGAGCGCTCGGCGAGGGGCGCTTCGGGGTGGGCGCCGGCGCTCGCGAGCTGGTCTACCTCAATGGCGGGGCGAGCGGCATCGGCGGCGGGGTGATCGCCCGTGGCGCCCTGCTCGGCGGGCTGGACGGCTTCGCGGGCGAGATCGGGCACACCTTCGTCGGCGGGCAGATGCTGCCGTGCCACTGCGGAGCCATCGGCTGTCTCGAGACCGAGGTGACCCGCGCGGCGCTGCTGGAGCTGCTCGATCTGCCGACGGAGCGGGTGGTGGAGCTCGACGCGCGGTTGGCCGCGCGGCTGGCCGGGGGAGCCGGCGGCCCGGACGGCGGGGCCTCCCGGCTCCGCGCGCTGCTCGATCGCCAGCTCGACCACCTCGCCGTGGCCGTGCGCAACTGCATCAACGTCTTCGACCCGGAACTCGTGGTCCTGGGCGGTTTTCTCGGTTCCCTGTACTCGGCCGATCCGAAGCGGCTGGAACGGGCGGTGGCGCGGTCGAGCATCCGGAGCGGCCGGGAGAACGCGCGGATGCTGCGGTCGAGCCTGGGCGACGACATCCTGCTCATCGGTGCGGCCGAACTCGCGTTCGCCGCGGTGCTGGCCGACCCGGCGGGCTACGCCGACCGGCTCTGAGACCGGTCGCGCGCACGGCACGCGCCGGCTCGCCGTCAGTCGTTGCGGCGCAGGGTGTTCTCGGGGTCGAGCTTGTCGAGCAGCTTCGACATGGCGGCGCCGAGCTGGGTGAACTCCTCGTCGCTCAGCAGATCGACGACGTTCTCGCGCACCGTGCCGACGTGGCCCGGCGCGGTGGCGACGACCTTCTCCCAGCCCGCTGGCGTGAGGTGGGCGTTGGTGGCCCGGCGGTCTTCGGGGCACGGAGTGCGCTCCACGTATCCGCGCTTCTCGAGGCGGCTCACGACGTGCGAGAGCCGGGGGAGGGTGGAATTCGTGATGGTGGCGAGGGCCGTCATGCGCAGGGTGCGCTCGGGGGCCTCGGAGAGCATCGCCAGAACGTAGTACTCGAAGTGGGTGAGCTGCGCGTCGCGCTGCAGCTGGGAGTCGAGCACGCCCGGCAGGCGTTCGACCACGCCAACCAATGCGACCCAGGAACGCAGCTGCTCGGGGTTCAGCCAGCGCGTCTCATCCATCATCCGATCATAGATCACTTGTACCGACAACTAATGCGGCACGCGCCGTTCCCTCCGCGAACGCCGCAGACTCGTCACTTCTGGCTCGAAAACCCTCGCGGGTGGAGCCAGAAGTGACGAGTCTGCGGTTCAGGACGGGATGTGGGCTACAGCACGAACAGCAGCTCCTGGTAGGTGGGCAGGGGCCACAGGTCGTCGGCGATGATCTCCTCGAGGGAGTCGGCGGCGGCGCGCACCGCGTTCATCGCCGGCAGCAGCGACTTCTGAGCGTGCTCGGCCTCGGCGAGGGCCGAGTGACCCACTTCCTCCGCGAGCGCCGACTTCAGCGCGGCGAGGGCCGAACGCAGCTCGGCGATCGGGGCCGAGACCTCGGTGAGCGGCGCGATGTCGGTCTCGACGCCGGCGCCCTTGAGCGCGCCGATGTTGAGGGCGATCTCGGTCTGGTGCCGCACCGCCGCGGGGAGCACGATGGTGGTTCCCATCTCGAGCGTGGTGCGCGCCTCCACGCCGATGGTCAGGGCGTACTGCTCGAGCCCGATCTCGTAGCGGGAGTGCATCTCGCGGTGGTTGAAGACGTGGTACTTCTCGAACAGCTCGAGCGCCTCGGGGGTGATGAGCTCGGGCAGGGCGTCGAGCGTGGTCTTGAGGTTCGCGAGGCCGCGCTTCTCCGCTTCGACCGGCCAGGCATCCGCGTAGCCGTCGCCGTTGAACACGACGGCGCCGTGCTCGGTGATGATCTCGGTGAGCAGCGCCTGCACGGCCTCGTCGAAGTCGGTGCCCGCGGCCACGTCGGCCTCGAGCTTGGTGGCGATGTAGTCGAGCGAGTCGGCCATGATCGTGTTGATCGTCACCATCGGGCCGCTCACGGTCTGCATCGAGCCCGGCGCGCGGAACTCGAAGCGGTTGCCGGTGAAGGCGAAGGGGCTGGTGCGGTTGCGGTCGCCCGGGTCGGTGGGCAGCACCGGCAGCGTGTCGACGCCGATCACCATCGAGCCCTTGCCCTTCGACGAGGTGGCCGGGCCCTTCGCGATCTGCTCGAAGACATCCGCCAGCTGGTCGCCGAGGAAGATCGAGATGATGGCGGGCGGGGCCTCGTTGGCGCCGAGACGATGGTCGTTGGTGGCGCTCGCGACCGAGGCGCGCAGCAGCCCGGCGTACTTGTGCACGGCCCGGATGACGGCGGCGCAGAACACGAGGAACTGCGCGTTGTCGTGCGGGGTGTCGCCGGGCACGAGCAGCGAGCCGAGCTGCGAGTTGCCGAGCGAGAAGTTCACGTGCTTGCCCGAGCCGTTGACGCCCTGGAAGGGCTTCTCGTGGAAGAGGCACTCCATGCCGTGCTTCTTCGCGATCGACTTGAAGGTCGTCATGAGCAGCTGCTGGTGGTCGGCGGCGATGTTGCCGCGCTCGAACATCGGCGCGATCTCGAACTGGCCGGGAGCGACCTCGTTGTGGCGGGTCTTGGCGGGGATGCCGAGCTTGAACAGCTCGCGCTCGGTGTCCATCATGAAGCCGAGCACGCGCTCCGGGATGGCGCCGAAGTAATGGTCGTCGAACTCCTGGCCCTTGGGCGGCTTGGTGCCGAACAGGGTGCGGCCGGCGTTCATCAGGTCGGGCCGGGCGAGGAAGAAGTGGCGGTCGACCAGGAAGTACTCCTGCTCCGGGCCGCAGAACGACACCACGGCGCCCGGCGTGTGCCCAAACAGCTTCAGGATGCGCACGGCGTGCTCGCCCATCGCCTGCTGCGAGCGCAGCAGCGGCGTCTTGTGGTCGAGTGCCTCGCCGGTCATCGACACGAAGACGGTGGGGATGCAGAGGGTGTTGCCGTTGGGGTTCTCGAGCACGTAGGCGGGGCTCGTGACGTCCCAGCCGGTGTAACCGCGGGCCTCGAAGGTGTTGCGGAGGCCGCCGTTGGGGAAGGAGGAGGCGTCGGGCTCGCCCTGCACGAGGGTCTTGCCGGCGAATTCGGCGAGGGCGGTGCCGTCTCCGGTGGGCTCGAAGAAGCTGTCGTGCTTCTCTGCGGTGAGACCGGTCAGCGGGTAGAACACGTGCGCGTAGTGCGTGGCGCCCTTCTCGAGGGCCCAGTCCTTCATGGCGCTGGCCACCGCATCCGCCACCAGGGGATCGAGCTTGGCGCCGTGCTCGATGGTCGCCATGACCGACTTGTAGACCGATTTCGGCAGTCGCTTCTGCATCACGGTCTGGCTGAAGACGTTCTCGCCGAAGATCTCTCCCGGCTCCTCCGACTCGGTGAACACCGCAGCGGGAGGAACGTAGGCCTCCACATCGCGGATGGCTTGCATGCGGACGCTGTTTCCACTCATGGGTCATCTCCTTCGACGCGGCCTCAATTGGGTACCGCGGGGGAACGCGGGCGCCGCTGGCCTCACCCTAGGGATGCGGTGTCTCGGCGGTGTTTCGGGCGTGTGACGGTCAGAATCCGCGCGTGAGGGAGACCAACTGCCACTGCCGCACGCGGCCGGGGCGGGTGGCTGCGCAGGTGGACAGCAGCGGCTCGGAGTGGGCTTCGGCGAGCTCGACCGTGATGGGGGCGCCGGGTTCGGCCAGGTCGGCCAGCGTCACGATCCAGCGTCCGTGACCGGCGCCGCCGTCGTGCCACTCCGCGGCGAGCGGGGGGTACGCGTCGACACGGTCGTCGCCGAATCGCTCGCGCGCGTAGTGCTGCGCCGCCTGCACCGGATGCGTGAGCGAGCTCCGGCCGCGGAAGAACCGCTCCTCGACGCGGCCGGCCCGGTAGCTCTCCGCGATGCGCGCGGCGTCGCCGTCGTCGACCCGGCCGTAGTAGAGGCCGTGCGGGAAGAGGATCATCGTGCCGGCGAAGCGGTCGCCGCCGAGGTGCGAACACTCCCAGGTCTCGTGGGGGAAGGCGTCAGCGAGCTGAGCGACGACCTGGCGGCCGCGCACGGCACAGCACCGGTCGTGCCGGGCGTGCGCGCAGACGGCGAAGACGGGCTGGTCGGAGGCGACGCCCGTCGAACCGTCGAGCGGAACCTCGAGCAGCTGGCGCGGCTCGGCGACCTCGCCCCAGCGCACGGTCTCGTGCCCCGGCCGGCTGTCGACGAAGGCCCAGCGCCAGCGCCGCTGCACGCCGTCGACGCGGCCGAGCCGCTCGGGGTGGCGGCCGGTGCGGCGGATGGCGAGTGGGCGCATCCCGGCAGCCTCGATGCGGTTGACCAGGGCGCGCCCCAGCTCCTCGTCGAACGGCGGGTCGAGCAGGGCGCGGGTTCCCCAGGCGCCCTCGTTCTCGACCAGGAACCACTGGAGCCCGCGTCCGCCGGTCGCCGCCAGCGGATCGTCGCGCTCCCGCGAGCGGTCGCTGCACGGCCGCCACTCCACCCCCACGTCGCTCACGCGGTCCCCCCTCCGTCCAAAAACAAGGAGGTTCGGCCCGACACGCCGGAGCACGACGGATGCACCGCGGCGCGTCGGGCCGGATCTCCTTGTTTTTGGGAGCACGAAGGGGGTGCGTGCGGGGGGAGGGGGAGGACCGGCATCAGGCCGGAACCAGGATGCCCTCGCGGAGGAGGCGGCGGACCACGACGACCGCGCTGGCGGGGTCGAGGCCGGGGAGTTCGGCCAGCGAGAGTTCGCCGCCCTCGTGCAGCCGGCGAACGGCGGGTTCGGCCTCGGCGGGCAGGGAGACGGTCTTGGCGGCGGTGCGGATGCGCACGGTCTCGCCGTCGGGGGAGAGGCGCACGGAGGCGTGCAGCGAGCCGCGCCAGCGGACGCGCGAGGCGGTGTCGAGCGCCGCGATGACGTCGACGGTCGCCAGCGGTGACACGGGCTCGGGGCGGGTGGCCGCGGCGAAGCGCGCCGCGAGGTGCGTCGAGACGGTGACGGACGCATCCGGCGAGGAGGCCGCCATCGAGGTGGCGGGCGAGGTGGTCTCCGTCTCGCTGGTCGGCTCCGCAGCGGCAGCGGCCGCGGCGGCGGCGTGCGCCCCGCGCCGCGCACCGGATGACGTCGGGCCGGCCATCGCGGCGAAGGCCTGCTGCAGCGCGGCGAGCGTCTCGTCGACGACGGGGCGCAGGGCGTTGGGGTCGGAGAAGTCGAGGCCGGCCGGGAGCGACGAGCGCAGCGCGGCGACGTCGCCGAGCGAGGCGATCAGCGCCTGCACCACGTCGGCGCGGGTGTAGGCGGCCACGCCGATGGTGAGGTGCACGCTGGTGCCGCCGAGGGCTTCGGCCGAGTGGATCCAGCCGCGCGGGAGATAGAGGGCGTCGCCGGGGTGGAACACCGCGTCGATCACCGGCTCGTGCGTGGCGGCCTGGGCAACGGCGGCGCGGTGATCGCTCCAGGGCTGGTCGCGCAGCGGATCCGGATGCACCGGGGCATGGATGCGCCAGTGCTTCTCTCCGGCGATCTGCAGCACGAACACGTCGTGCACGTCGTAGTGCGGGTCGAAGCCGCGCGATGAAGCGGGCGTGATGTAGGCGTTCACCTGGATCGGGTGCCCGAGGTCGTCGACCAGGTGTCGCGTGAAGTCGATCAGCGGCGGCCAGGTGCGGTGCAGCCCCTGCAGCACGATGGTGGCGCCGCCGGCGAACTCGGCGAGCACCTTCTCGGAGCTCACCTGGTCGCCCACCTCGGCGCCGAATCCGCCCGGCGCGGTGTACGACGACGGCGGGAGCACCGAGCCTTCGTGGGCCATTCGGATGAACGGGGTGCGGAGCCCGCGCTCGCTCACCAATTCGTCGACCGCGGCCTCGGTGATCAGGTCGTGGAACCCCTCGGGCAGCGTGGCCGCGCGCGAGAGCAGAGGCTCGCGCCCCCAGAAATCACGGTCGAACTCATCGGGAGACACCGAGATGCAGCGGGAGAGCGCGGGCCGGGTCACCGGCCCGCGCTCGAAACCGGTCGTCACGCCGAGCCGTCGGCCCCGCCGTCGTGCCCGCCGGGGTTGGCGCCGCCGTCGGCGGTACCTTCTCCTTCGTCGGCCGAGCCGTCTGCTCCGCCGTCGTGGCCGTCGGGGTTCGCTCCGCCGTCGGCTGTGCCTTCGCCGCCCGCAGCCGAGCCGTCGGCTCCGCCGTCGTGGCCACCCGGGTTCGCCCCGCCGTCGGCGGTTCCTTCGCCGCCCGCGGCCGCGTCGGTCGTGATGTCGTCGTCGTCGATTGCCATCTGATCTCCAATCACCGGCGGCCTGATGCCGTCGCTCGAAGCGTACGCCCGACCTCGGACGGCGCGCATCCTCTCCTCGTCGCAATTCGACTCGCCCGGCCGGCGAGTGATCAGCCCCGGCCATCCGATTGTCAGCCAGGCCTCAGCAAGCTCATCGGGAACCGAAATGGAGCGGTCCTAGTTTTCCGCTGTTCGACTGCGTCAGTCGTGAAAAGGAGTTCGTCGTGTTCTGGAGATACCTTCAACGAGAACTGGTCGGGCGTCGCAAGCAGACCGCGATCATCGCGAGCGGATTGGCTCTCGCCATCGGTCTGGTGATCCTGGTGAATTCCTTCGCGGCGGGGGTGCAGAACGCGCAGGTATCCGTGCTCCAGTCGGTGTACGGCATCGGAACCGACATCACGATCAGCCAAGCCGCCACCCCGCCCACCGCCGGCGCACCCGGCGGGCAGGGATTCTCCTTCGATCCCGGCGCCGGGGCCAGCTCGGGGGGCACGACGAACCTGAGTCAGTCGCGACTCACCAGCCCGCCGACTCAGACGCCGATCGCCGCGAGCGACCTCGCGATCGTTCAGGGGGTCAGCGGCGTGCAGGCGGCCACGGGAGCGCTGGCGCTGGAGAACGTCACCTTCAGCGGCCGGATCCCTTCCGCACGGAACGGCGCACCCGGTGGCGCGACGGAATCGACGCCCGCCCCCGCCGCCGGGGGCGGGAGCTCCTTCAACCTCGATCGCTTCAGCGTTCTCGGCGTCGATTCCGCCGGCGCTTCGGTCGGTCCGCTCTCGGCCGTCGCCCTCGACCAGGGTCGTCTTCTGACGGAAGCCGACAAGGGGACCGATGTCGCGGTTCTCGACAGCGGCTACGCGACGAGCGCGAACCTCGCCGTCGGGGGCACCATCACGGTCGGCGGCACGGCCTTCTCGATCGTCGGCACCGTCGTGCCGACGGGATCCGACTCGGCGACCGCGGACGACGTCTACATCCCCTTGGACGTGGCGCAGACCCTCTCCAGCCAGCCGGACATGCTGAGCACCATCTACGTCACCGCCGGTTCCTCGGCCGACGTGTCCCAGGTGCAGGCCGATCTGAAGTCCGCGCTGCCGACCGCCACCGTCAACACGCAGGCGGATCTCGCGGCCACCGTGACCGGCTCGTTGTCGACGGCCTCGTCGCTGGTCAGCAGCCTCGGAACCTGGCTGTCGGTGCTGGTTCTCGCGGCCGCCTTCCTGATCGCGATCCTCTTCACCATCTCCGGAGTCACCCGCCGCACCCGCGAGTTCGGCACCCTGAAGGCCATCGGCTGGAGCAACCGCCGCATCGTCGGCCAGGTGGCCGGCGAGTCCCTCGTGCAGGGACTCATCGGCGGCGTGCTCGGCATCGTCATCGGGGTCGTCGGCATCGTCGTCGTCAACATCATCTCGCCGACACTGAGCGGATCGGCCGGATCGACGGGGGGATTCGGAGGCGCGGCCCGCCGGGCTGCCGGGGCTGCGGCGGGCGGTGCCGGCGGTGGCGCGGGCGGTGGTGGATTCGGGCAGCGAGCCGGGGGCGCGGCGAGCGGCGCCGCGGGCCAGACCGCCGACGTGGCCCTGCACGCTCCGTTCACCCTCGAGATCGTGCTCATCGCCGTCGGCCTCGCCGTGCTCGGCGGACTCCTCGCGGGGGCGATCGGCGGATGGCGCGCCTCCCGGCTGCGCCCCGCAGAAGCCCTCCGCTCCGTGGCGTGACCACCGGACGCCCACCATTCCCTCCCTTGCAGAAAGAAGCACGTCATGTACGAGTTGAAGAATGTCACCAAGACCTATGACACGCGCAACGGCCGGATAACGGCACTCGACGACGTCACCCTCAGCATTCCGGATGGCCAGATGGTCGCGGTTCAGGGCCCCACCGGCGGCGGCAAGTCCACTCTTCTGCAGTTGCTCGGCGCGCTCGACCGGCCGAGCGCCGGAGATGTGACCTTGGGTGCCTCGTTGCTGTCCCGGCTGGGCGATCACCGGCTCTCGGCGATCCGTGCGAAGGAGATCGGCTTCGTCTTCCAGGGCTTCAACCTCATCCCCACGCTCACCGCCCAGGAGAACGTCGAGACCGCCCTCGCACCACTCGGCGTCGGCGCCGAAGAACGCCGGAACCGCTCTCGAGAGGCCCTGGAATCGGTCGGGCTCGGAGACCGGCTCACCCACCGGCCCGCGGAACTCTCCGGTGGTCAGCAGCAGCGCGTCGCGATCGCCCGTGCCCTCGTGAAATCACCCGATGTCCTCCTCGCCGACGAACCCACGGGAGCGCTGGACGAAGACACCCGCGACGAGATCATGGGCCTGCTCGAGAACATCTGGAGCACCCGCGGACTCACCGTGGTCATCGTCACACACGACAGCGCCGTCGCCCGCCGGGCGCAGCGCCGCCTGCACATCGCCCGGGGCCGGGTCACCGACCGAACGGGCGACGGGCGCGCTGCATGACCCGAGGCTGACGGGCGCCCACGACGTCCCCCGCCCCCGCGCTCTCGCTCCCTTGTTAGGATTCGACGCAGGAGCAGTGCAGATCGGCCGGGGGAGGGCGATGCGCCGGGCAGGGGAGTGGCTCGAACGGCGATCCGTGCCGCCCTTCGCCTGGGTCACCGCGGCGGCCGGCGCCGTGATCGCGGCCAGCGGGCTCCTGGATGCGGTCACCTCCACCGGCGATCCGCTCGGGAGCGGATGGACCTGGTTCTGGGTCGCGGTGACCGTGGTGCTCGCCGGCACCCCGATCGCGCTCGGCATCCGCTTCGTGCACTGGGTGGGCTTGGTGGGCGTCAGCGTCTTCTTCGTCGTCACGTCGCTGCAGATGTCCCTCTCGACCGCGCCGGTCGGATCGGTGAACAACATCGTGCTCTACCCGATGCTCGCCTGCTACCTGGGGTGGTTCTACCGGAGGTGGGTCGCGCGTGCCGTCACCGGGGGCGCGTTCGCGCTCTCGTTCGCCGCGATCATCCTGAATCCGTTCGACGCGGTACTCCTCACCTGGGTCAACATCCTGCTCGCTTCGGTGTTCTGCCTCGAGGCGGCGGGCTACCTCCGCAGCCGGCTGGACCGGGAGATCACCACCGACCCGCTCACCGGGCTGCTCAACCGCTCCGGCCTCGACGCCCGCATCGACCTGGAGCTCGGCCGGGCGGCGCGCACCACGCAACCCGTGACGGTGGTGATCGTCGACCTGGACGATTTCAAGAAGATCAACGACGAACGCGGTCACGCGGCCGGGGACCACCTGCTCGTGGAGTTCGCGGCCGCCCTGCGCGAGAACACGCGGCCGTACGACGTCGTCGCGCGCATCGGCGGCGACGAGTTCCTGCTGGTGCTGCCCGCCACCACCGACGAGGAGACTCTCGAGCTGATCGATCGGCTGCGCGCCTCGACGCCCGAACGCTGGTCGTTCGGGCTCGCCGTGGCGGAGCCGGACGACACCGCCCACTCCATCCGCGACCGCGCCGACCAGCGTCTCTACGCGCACAAGGCGTTGCGCAAGCAGAACCCCTTCGGCACGTCGTAGCAGGGTTGCTCAGCCGCTTCCTTCTCCCGGTCAGGCCTGAACGGTGGGGTCGCTATCGGGGGTCGGGGTGTGCTTCTTCCGCGGGGAGCGGTCGGTGTAGACCTTGCCCTTGACGAAGAAGATCGCGATGAGAGCGGCGAGGATGTAGACGTAGTTGAAGATCGAGCCGATCGCCAGCAGGCCGACGTCGCCCTGGGTGCTGCCGTGGGCGTCGATGCCTCCGGCCGCCAGGAATGTGACCGGGTCGGTGGCCGCGTGAAGCAGGATCGCCCAGACGATGCGCCCGGTGGCGATCATCGAGAGGTACATCATCGCGCCGAAGCCGAAGGTGTAGACGACCGTGACGAGCACGGTGGCCGCGGATTGCCCGGACAGGATGTTGACGCTGTGCAGCAAGCCGAACAGCAGCGACGACAGCACGAAGACCACACGCTCCGTGTATCCGGCGCGGCGCAGCAGGTTCACGGCGACACCGCGGGTCAGGAGCTCCTCGGCCAATCCGACGCACAGGCCGAAGAAGAGCGTGGACAGCACGACCGTGGCCGAATAGGCCGACCACTGCACCGCGAACAGACGGATCACGGTGGGAACCAGGATCAACGCGACCGCGATCCACATCCACCAGCGACCCCGCACCGGCTGGCGCCCGAAGATCTCTCCCTGCCAACCCAGCGATCTGACGAACACCAGGGTCAGCAGGGCCATCAGGAGGATCGGCAACGCGAGGGCGAAGAAGACGGTGAGGGGGGAACCGAAGACGTCACCGGTGTCGATCACTCCCGCGAAGATCGTCTGGATGAGCCACCCGAGGCCCTGATAGATCGCGAGATAGACGGCCGCGACCAGAACAGCCTTCCACCAGCCGCCTCTGTTCCAGAACCGGCGCCAGGCGTTGTCGCCGCGGTCTTCGGCGACGAGGGCTGTTTCCGACATGATCGATGTCCTCCTGACGTACGAATCCGGCTTTCCCCGCCGCACCCACCTCGATTGCGGCCCCGAATCCGAACTCCACGCTACCCGGATGCGGACCCGTCCGGACACCAGCGACCTGCGACGGGTGTGCCTGGCGACATGATCTCGACGTGCGTGACGCGCATGGCCCGGAGCGGACGTAGCCTGGAAGCATGCTCGCTCTCACCCACGCCACCTTCGGCGAAGCCACCGACGTCCTCGAGGTCACCGATCGCCCCCTCCCCGAGCCCGGCCCGGGCGAGGTGCGCGTGCGCACGGTGCTCTCGCCCATCCACAACCACGACCTCTGGACCATCCGCGGCACGTACGGCTTCAAGCCCGAGCTGCCGGCGGCATCCGGCACCGAGGCGGTCGGCGTGATCGACGCGCTCGGCGAGGGCGTGACCTCGCCGCAGCCGGGGCAGCGCGTCGCCACGGGCGGCACCTTCGGGGTGTGGGCCGAGTACTTCGTGGCCAAGGCCGCCGGTCTCATCCCGGTGCCCGACGCCATCACCGACGAGACCGCGGCGCAGCTCATCTCGATGCCCTTCAGCGCGCTCAGCCTGCTGGACTACCTCGACGTCCAGCCCGGCGACTGGATCGTGCAGAACACCGCGAACGGCGCGGTCGGCCGCCTCGTGGCCCAGTTCGCCGCCCACCGCGGAGTGCGCGTGCTCGGCCTGGTGCGGCGCGACGCCGGGGTCGACGAGCTCGCGGCCATCGGCATCCACGACGTGGTCTCCACCGAGAAGAACGGCTGGCAGGATGCCGCGGCGGCGGTGCTGGACGGCGCGAGCCCGAAAGCGGCGGTCGACTCGGTCGGCGGCAGTTCGGCCGCCGACCTGCTCGGACTGCTGGGGGAGGGCGGCACTCTCTGGTCGTTCGGCGCGATGGGATCGGGCGAGCTGCAGATCTCCTCGGGCGCCCTCATCTTCAAGAACGTCACGGTGAAGGGCTTCTGGGGCAGCCGCGTGAGCCGCGAGATGGATGCCGCCAAGCGCGGTGAACTCTTCGCCGAGCTGTTCGCGCGCGTCGGTTCGGGCGAGGTCGAACTGCCCGTCGAGGCGGTGTTTCCCTTCGAGGACGCGCGGAAGGCTGCGGCGGCCAGCGCCGTCCCCGGTCGCGCAGGGAAGGTGCTCCTCCGCTTCTGACCCGGGGCCGCCGCTCGCCGACCGCGCTCGCTCCCACGCCCGCGCCCGCGACGGACGGTCAGCGCCGCCAGCGGTACTCGAACTCGGGGCGCCCGGGCTGGCCGTAGCGCGGCGAGCGCTCGACGGTTCCCGAGGCGGCGAGGTTCTCGAGATAGCGGCGTGCGGTCACCCGCGAGAGCCGGAGCCCGGTCGCGATCTCGCTGGCCGAGAGCGCCGCCTCGGTGGCGCGGAGGGCCGCGATGATGCTCGCCCGGGTGTCGGGGGCGAGACCCTTGTCCAGCACCGGGGTCGATTCCGTGCGCAGGTTCGCGAACGACTGGTCGACGTCGTCCTGCGTGGTCACCCCCTCGACGTCGCCGAGACCGGAGCGGAAGGCCCGATAGCCGTTGAGCTTCTCCGCGAACACGGGGAAGGTGAAGGGCTTGATCAGGTACTGCACGATGCCGAGCGACACCGCGGAACGCACCACGGCGATGTCCCGCACGGCGGTCACCGCGATCACGTCCACGTCGACCCCCGCCGCTCGGAGATGCCGGCAGAGCTCGATGCCGTGCACGTCGGGCAGGTTCATGTCGAGCAGCACGAGGTCGATCCGGCCCGTGCCCGAGGGGCCGGCCGATTCCTGCAGCAGCCGCACCGCCTGCGCCCCGTTCCCCGCGATGCCGCCCACCTCGAAGCCCTCGAGCCGCGCGAGGTAGGCGGCATGCGCCTCCGCGGTGATCGGCTCGTCGTCGACCACCAGCACACGGAGCGGGCTCATCGCCGAACCCCGGCCGCCGGAATCGGGAGGACCACGGTGAACGTGGCTCCCGGTTCGCCGTCGGCCGCGTTCGACACCGTGACCGTGCCGCCCAGGCGGCGCACCGACTGGCCCACGAGCGCCAGCCCGATGCCCCGGCCGGTGTCGCCCGGGTCTTTGGTGCTGTAGCCGCGCTGGAACACCTGCTCCGGGTCGGCCACGCCGGGCCCGGTGTCGGAGACGGCGATCACGAGGGAGCCGCCCTCCCGCCGCACCGACACCGTGACCCGCGGATGCCCGACCCCGGCCGGGCGGGTCGCCGCGGCCTCCCCGGCCTCGGTGTGGATCCCGCCCCCGGTCGCGCCCCGGCCGCCCGCAGCGGCCCCCACCGGCGACGGCTCGGCCACCGCGTCCAGCGCGTTGTCGATCAGGTTGCCGATGACGGTCACGAGCTCGTCGGCCGCGACCCCGGTCGCCCCGAGCTCGGGCGCCACGTCGAGTACGAGCGGGATGCCGCGCTCGCCCGCCTGGGCCGACTTGCCGAGCAGTAGAGCGGCCAGCACCGGCTCGTCGACCGCGGCCGACACCACCTGGTCGACCAGATGCTGACCCAGGTTCAGCTGGTGCGCCGCGAACTCGAGCGCCTGTTCCGGCCTGCCGAGCTCGATCAGCGCCACGATGGTGTGCAGCCGGTTCGAGAACTCGTGGGTCTGCGAGCGCAGCGCGTCGGAGAGCGTGCGCATCGAGCGCAGCTCCCCGGTGAGCTGCTGCAGCTCGGTGTGGTCGCGCAGGGTCGTGACGGTGCCCAGGAGCCGCGCCGGCCCGCTCGACACCGCGGAGACCGCGACCGACTGGTTCACCACGAGCACCCGGTCGTCGGTGAGGTACACCTCGTCGACGGCCACGGCACCGCTGCCGAGGAGCGCCCGCAGCGGCTCGGCGATCGGCACGGCGTCGAGGGCGAGCGGATGCGCATCCGGAGCCTGCGAGGGCAGCCCCAGCAGCTCGGCGGCCTGGTCGTTGTAGAGCACGAGCCGACCCTTGGTGTCGACGAGCACCAGCCCCTCGCGCACCGAGTGCAGAACGCCCTCGTAGTAGGCGAACATGCGGCTCATCGCCTCGGGCCCCCGCCCCCAGGTCACCCGGCGCAGGTAGCGGCTCAGCAGCCACGACACGAGCGCCCCCACCAGGAGGGTGGCCACGGCCGCGCCCATCACGAGCGGCAGCCGCTGCGCGAGCACGGCCGAGAGGTTGCTCACGGTGACGCCGGCCGAGACGAGACCGATCACCGTGCCCTGCGCATCCGTCACCGGCACGACCGAGCGCACCGAGGGGCCGAGCGTGCCGGAGTAGGTCTCGGTGAAGCTCTGCCCGGCGAGAGCGGGGGCGATGGTGCCCTGGAAGGGCTTGCCGATCTGGGTGGGGTCGGGATGCGTGTAGCGCGTTCGATCGGGATTCATGATGGTGATGAAGTCGGTCGAGGTGTCGGCCATCAGCGTCAGGGCGTAGGGCTGGAGGGCGGCGCTGGGGTCGGCGGAGGAGAGCGCGTCGACCACGAACGGGTTGTCGGCGATGGCAGTGGCGACGGCCATGGTCTTCTGTGCGGCATCCGCGTCGACGTCGGCCTGGGCGTCGGCCCAGAGCCAAGCCACCGCCACTGCGGTGAGCAGCGCGATGAACGACACCTGGAGCGCGAAGAGCCGAGCCGAGATGCTCAGGCCCCCGATCCACGCCTTCATCGCTGCCTCCTTCGGCGCCGCTGCCTGCATTCGGTCTGATCACGATAACCCCTGGGCGCGGGAGCCCGGTCTGAACAATATGAACACAAGCCCGACCGGATGCCCGGCCCCGCCCATGCTGATCACCTCACCAGCAACGAGCCGTCGACGAAGACGAGGCGGCCTTGACCGTTAGGAAGACCCATGGCAACGACGCACACGGTTCCGCCCACGAAGAGACGCCGGCTCGACCGCTCCCACTACCTCTACCTCGCCGTGATCGTGGCCGTGGCGGCCGGCATCGCGGTGGGGCTGATCTTCCCCGAGTTCGCCAAGGGGCTGAAGCCGCTGGGCGACGGGTTCGTGGCGCTCATCAAGATGATGATCGCGCCCATCATCTTCTGCACCATCGCCCTCGGCGTGGGCTCGGTGGCGAAGGCCGCGACGGTCGGCAAGGTGGGCGGGCTCGCGCTCGGCTACTTCGTGATCATGTCGACCTTCGCCCTCGGCATCGGCCTCGTGGTGGGCAACCTGATCCACCCGGGCGACGGCCTCAACATCGCCTCCACCACCTACGACACCTCGGCGCTGGCCCCGGCGAGCTCCACGGAGTTCGTGATGGGCATCATCCCGACCTCGTTCTTCTCCTCGCTGACCTCGGGCAGCATCCTGCAGGCGCTCTTCGTGGCGCTGCTCGTGGGCTTCGCCCTGCAGCGCATGGGCACGAAGGGCGAGCCGATCCTCGGGGCAATCCGGCAGCTCCAGGTGCTGGTGTTCCGCATCCTCGCCATGATCATGTGGGTGGCCCCGCTCGGCGCCTTCGGCGCGATCGCCGCTGTGGTGGGCACCACGGGGGTCGCCGCGCTGGTGGCGCTCGGGGCGCTCATGGTGGCGTTCTACATCACCTGCATCCTGTTCGTGGTGGTGATCCTCGGTGGTCTGCTGAAGCTCGTGACGGGCATCAACATCTTCCGTGTCATGAAGTACCTCGGCCGGGAATACCTGCTGATCGTCTCCACCTCCTCGAGCGAGGTGGCGCTGCCCCGGCTGATCGCCAAGATGGAGCACCTCGGCGTCTCCAAGCCGGTGGTCGGGATCACCGTTCCCACGGGCTACTCCTTCAACCTCGACGGCACCGCGATCTACCTCACCATGTCGTCGATCTTCATCGCCAACGCCCTCGGAACCCCGCTGAACATCACGGAGCAGCTCTCGCTGCTGGTGTTCATGATGATCGCGTCGAAGGGGGCCGCGGGCGTCACCGGCGCCGGGCTGGCGACGCTCGCCGGGGGGCTGCAGGCCCACCGCCCCGACCTGGTGAACGGCGTCGGGCTCATCGTGGGCATCGACCGCTTCATGTCGGAGGCGCGGGCGCTCACGAACTTCACCGGCAACGCCGTCGCCACCATCCTCATCGGCACCTGGACCAAGCAGATCGACACCGTCCAGGTGGGACAGGTGCTCGACGGCACCCTGCCCTTCGACGAGCAGACCATGAGTGCCGACGACCACCTCGGCGCCGACGAGAAGAGCCACCACGCCCGCGCCCTCGCGGCGCTCGACGCGGAGCACTCGGCGGAGACCGAACGCGGCGGCAGCGGCCCCGAGCGGGTCTCCACCGGCGCGATCGCGAGCATCGTGCACGGGCCGGATGCGCCGGTGCCGTCGCGCAAGTAGGCGCCGGCGGGCGGTCGGGCCGGCTCTCCCGCCCGTCGCCGGCCCGGCTCAGGGGCCGGTCGCCCGCCCGCCGGCCGGCTCACCTTCTGCATCCCACCCCCTCCCTCCTGAAAGGCGCCGACCATGTCACCCGACCGAGCCCCGCGCATCCGCATCGATCCGGCCCTCGCCCGCTCCTGGCTGCTGGTCTCCGGCGCCAGACCGGAGGCCTTCGGAGAGGCCGCGGCGAGCGGCGCCGACGCCGTGGTGCTCGACGTCGAAGACGCGGTGGCCGCCGCCGACAAGGCGCAGGCGCGGGATGCGGTGGTGCGGTGGCTGCGCCGCGGCACCGGCTCCGCCTGGGTGCGCGTGAACGATGCGACCACCGAGCATTGGGAACACGACCTGGAGGCGCTCGGCGGCCTGCCCGTCGGGGCGGGCGTCGCCGGCACGGCCGGGCTGGCCGGAGTGATGCTCGCGAAGGCGGAGTCGGCCGAGCAGGTGGCCGCCACCGCGGCGCGCCTCCCGGCAGGCACACCCGTGGTGGCGCTGATCGAGAGCGCGGCCGGTCTCGAGGCGGCGGTGGCCGTCGCGGCCGAGCCGGCGACCTTCCGCCTCGCCTTCGGCAGTGGCGACTTCCGGCGCGACACCGGCATGTCGGCGAGCGATCTGGCGATGGCCTACCCGCGGTCGCGGCTCGTGCTGGCGAGCCGCCTGGCTCAGCTGCCGGGCCCGATCGACGGGCCGTCACTGAGCGACGACCCCGTCCTGGTGCACGAGTCGGCCGCCCTGTCGGCCTCGCTCGGCCTGACCGGCAAGCTGTGCCTCAAGCCGGCGCAGGCCGAGCCGGTGAACGCGGCACTGAGCCCGTCGGCCGATGAGCTGGCATGGGCATCCGGCGTGATCGCCGATTTCGCCGCTCGAGGCGGCGTGCTGCGCGACGGCAGCGACCTGCCCCGGCTCGCCCGCGCGCGCACCCTCGAGCACCAGGCGGCGGCGCTCGGTCTCGCGGCGCCGCGACGGCCGGTCGAGCACGATCGAAGGGTGCTGGAAAAAAAGTCGTGACGAATGTGTGACGAATCCGGATCTCGGCGCGTCTTATCTATGACGAACCACATGAGGCCCCCAACCAGGGCCCGGATCAAGGAGATGTACTCATGGCGAACACCACTCCAACCAGCACCACGGCCACCCCGGCCGTGTCGACTCCGACGAACGTGCAGACCTCGCTCGGCAAGACCGTGATCAACGACTCGGTCGTGGCGAAGGTCGCCGGCATCGCGGCCCGTGAGGCCCGGGGCGTCTACGCCCTCGGCGGCGGAGCGGCCCGCGCGTTCGGCGCCATCCGCGAAGCCGTCGCCGGCACCGACCAGTCCCAGGGCATCACCGTGGAGGTCGGCGAGACCCAGGTGGCCGTCGACGTCACGATCGTCGCCGAGTACCCGCTGTCGCTGCAGGACGTCGCCGACGGTGTGCGCCGTGGCGTCATCGAGGCCGTCGAGACGATCGTGGGCCTCGAGGTCACCGAGGTGAACGTCACCGTCAACGACGTGCACCTGCCGTCCGACGACAAGGATGACGCTGCTGAGGCTCGAGTCCAGTGACCGCGTCCGCTACCCGCACCGGCATCCTGATCGGCGCCGTCCTGGCGCTGACCTGGGTCGTGATCGGCTTCTGGGCCTTCTTCTTCGTGGCGGTCGCCATGGCGATCGGCGCGATCATCGGCCGGGTCCTCGACGGCAAGCTCGACGTCTCGGCTCTGGTCGGCGCGTTCCGAGGAAAGCGCTCGTCGTCATGAGCACCGCCGCGACGACCCTTGTCGCGGCCGGCTCGCCCGTCAGCGCTGATCGGATCGGTGCTGATCGGCTCGGCGCCGATCGCGGGCGCAACCGCGTCACGACCAAGGCGCTGAACCGCATCGTGGCCGCCGTGACAGCCGACGCCCTCGGCGTCACGGCAGCCCGCGTGGGCGTCACCCTGGCCGACGAGAAAGGACTGCTCGTGCTGACGGTCACCACGCCCATCCGGGTCGTGTCCCTCAGCCGCGTGCACGACCGCCCCGACGTGGTCGACCGTGCCGGCGGCTCGATCGTCGACCGGGCCTCCCGGGCCCAGGAGACCATCCGCGACCGGGTGAATGCGCTCACCGGCTCGGCCATCGGCCGGGTCACCGTGCGGCTCACCGCCGCAGACATCCAGCAAGAGGAGAGAGTCCGATGAGCACGACCCTCACCGCCCCGGTGGCGGATGCGCGCCCCGCGGCATCCGGCAACCGCGAGCAGGCGGGCACACCGGACGGGGCCGACGGCCTCTACCGGCGGATCGCCCGTCGCGAGACGCACTCGCCCCGCTCGCTGCTCGCGATCGTGCTGGCCGTGCTGCTGATCCTGACCCTGGCCTGGCTCGGCACGGAGATCGTGCTCGCCCTGCTGGGCGCCCCCGCGCTGCTCGTGGCGCCGGCGGACATGTTCACCTCTGCGGTGAACCTGGTCGACGCGCCGGTGGGCGTCGTGGCGGCGGCCGGCATCGTGGTGGCGCTGATCGGGCTCGTGCTCGTGATCACCGCGATCGCTCCGGGCCGTCGTGCACGGCACCTGCTGCCGACCGGCCGCACCGTGGTCGTGGTCGACAACGAGGTGATCGCCTCGGCCCTGGCACGCCACGCCTCGCTGGCGGGCAACGTCGACCCCGACAACGCCACCGTGTCGGTCTCGCACCGTCGGGCCGACGTGCACCTCACCCCCACCTCGGGCATCCCGGTCGATCAGGCCGCGGTGATCGATGACGTGTCCCGCCAGTTGGAGTCGTACCGGCTGACGCCGGCCGTCACCGCCCGGGTGCGCATCGCGGAGAACGGAAGGATCGGCGCATGAACAGCACGAACAGGGCCGCGAACCGGCTCCTCATCCTGATCGTCGGCCTGCTGCTGCTCGCGGTGGGTGCGGCCTCCGCGGCCGCCGTGCTCCTCCCGGCGGTGCGCGACGGCTGGACGGGCGCGACCGGCCAGGTCACGGACCAGGTGTCGAGCTGGCTGCAGCAGACGCCGCTCGGCGGAACCAGGGTGAGCTGGATCATGCCGGCGCTCCTCCTGCTGGCCGTGATCGGGGTCATCGTGCTGATCGTGTTCATCGCCCGGCAGGGCCGCGGCCACACCGGTGTCGCGGTGCGGGAGCCCACGAGCGAGCACGGCACCACGGTGGTCGAGTCGGCCGTCGCCGAGCACGCGCTGCAGGATGCGATCGCCGGCCGGCCGGAATTCGTCGCCTCCCACGTCAGCACCTACCGGGTGAAGCGCACCCCGGTGCTGAAGATCTCGGTCACCTGCCGCCGCGGCGTCTCCCCGGCGGATGCGGCAGCCATCGTCGACGACGCCGTGCGTGCCCTCGACGTGCTGCTCGGCCGCCCACTGCCTGCCCTGGTGCAGATCAGCGGCGGATTCCGGGCCCGCGTCACCTCCACCACCCGCCTGCAATAGCGGGAACACCCCGGTCGGGGTAGGAAGAACAGCAGCAGACTCACCGGCCCCGCACCCGCGGTGGCCGATCCTCAAGGAACACCCTAGGAAAGGAGCTCATCATGAGCGCAGCAGACAAGATCAAGAACGCCGCCGAAGACCTCGCCGGCAAGGCCAAGGAGGCCGTCGGCAACGTCACCGACAACGACAAGCTCGTCGCCGAGGGCAAGGCCGACCAGGTCAAGGCCGACGCCAAGAAGGCCGGCGAGAACGTCAAGGACGCCTTCAAGCACTGACGCCTCGCGCTGACCCTCCGGGCATCAGCGGAGTGTGGCCGTCACCCTTCGGTGGCGGCCACATCTCTGCCCGCACCATCCCACCACCACGAAAGAGAGACACACTCATGGGCTTCTTCGGCTTCCTCCTCCTCGGCCTCCTCGCCGGCGCCATCGCCAAACTCATCCTCCCGGGCAAGCAGGGCGGCGGATGGTTCATCACCCTCCTCCTCGGCGTCGTCGGCGCCCTCCTCGGAGGCTTCCTCGGCGGGCTGCTGTTCAATGCGCCGCTGCAGGACTTCTTCTCCATCCAGACCTGGCTGCTGGCCATCGGCGGATCCATCGTGGTGCTGCTGATCTACGGCCTGATCTTCGGCCGCCGCAAGGCCTGAATGTCGTAACACCGACGGGGCGCCCGGGCCATCCGGGCGCCCCGTCGTCGTCTTTCCGGATGCGGGGCGCAGTAGGATCCCTGTCATGAACTTCAACCGTTCCGCTTGGTGGTGGCTGCGATAGCAGCCGGTTGAAGCATGTTCACGGGCTGCACGGCAGCTCGTGGAACGGCCCGAGTACTCCGTGCGGCTCCCGACGATCGGGAGACAGGAATGGAATCCTTCAGCGCGACGACGAAACGGTCGGCGGAGGTCGCGGCCGCCGTGGCCGAGCATCCGGAGCGCTATCGCGTGCTCACGGGCGAACGGCCGACGGGGCCGCTGCATCTGGGGCACTACTTCGGCACCATCCGCGAGCGCGTGCGCCTGCAGCAGGCCGGCGTCGAGACCTTCGTCGTGCTCGCGGACTACCAGGTCATCACCGACCGCGAGAGCATGGCGAACGTACGCGAGAACGTGTACAGCGCGGTGCTCGACTACCTCGCGGCCGGCATCGACCCGCAGAGCACGACGATCTTCACGCACTCCGCGGTGCCGGCGCTGAACCAGCTGATGCTGCCGTTCCTCAGTCTGGTCACCGAGGCGGAGCTGCATCGCAACCCGACCGTGAAGGCGGAGCTGGCGGCATCCGGTCGCGCCTTGAGCGGGTTGCTCCTGACCTATCCGGTGCACCAGGCGGCCGACATCCTGTTCTGCAAGGGCAACCTGGTGCCCGTGGGCAAAGACAACCTCCCTCATGTGGAGATGACCCGGGTGATCGCGCGGAGGTTCAGCGAACGCTATGGAGACGTCTTCCCGGTTCCGGATGCGCTGATCACCGCGACCCCGGAAGTTCCGGGCCTCGACGGCCGCAAGATGTCGAAGAGCTACGGCAATGCGATCGCGCTGTCGATGACGCCCGACGAGACGGTCGCGGTGATCCGCGGGACTCGAACCGATCAGGAGAGGCGGATCGGGTTCGACCCGGAGCACCGGCCCGGTGTCTCGGCGTTGTTGTCGACGGCTGCCCTGTGCCTGGGTGTCGATCCGGCCGAGCTGGCCGACGAGATCGGTGACGCCGGCAGCAGCGCTCTGAAGGCCGTGACGGCGACGGCGGTCAATGACTTCCTGGCGCCACTGCGGGCCAGGCGGCAGGCCTTCGCCGCCGACGGCGATGTCGTTCGCACGGTGCTCCGCCGCGGCAACGAGATCGCCAACGCGGTGGCGGAGGGCACCCTCGCCCAGGTTCGCGAGGCGATGGGAACGAGCTACTAGCTCACGGACGCCGCTGCGGCGGGCTCAGGTGAACAGGTGCCGGAGCCTGTCGATGTCCCCGGCCGTCAGCCCGAGCCCGTCGGTGAGGTAGCCGTCGATGGTGCCGAACTGCTCCCGCATCTGGGCGAAGGCGGCCTGGAGGTAGCTGTCGCGCACGCCGAGCACCGGGAGCAGGACTTCGCGGTCGACTCCGAGCGATTCGGCGCGCAGAAGCACCGGTTCGAGCGCGGGCAGCAGGTCGGTGTTGGTCTGCAGGTAGTCCTGGTACACGTCGTCCGCATCCACGCCGAGCGCGGTCAGCAGGGATGCGGCCGCCCAGCCTGTACGGTCCTTGCCGGTCGTGCAGTGGAACAGGGCGGCGCCCTCGCGGGCGGGGTCGAGGATCCCGAGGTAGAGGGCCCGATAGCCGGCGAGGGCGGAGGGCAGGCGCACGAGGTCGCGGTAGGTGTCCTCGAAGAGGCTCTCTGCCCGGCCGCCGGCCAGACTCGCGGCGAAAGCCTGCGGGTTCGCGGCGAGCTCGCCCAGGCTCGCGGCGACGCTGACCGGGCTGTCGGCGAGCACGTCGAGCTCCACGCGGCTCACGTTCTCGGGCAGGCGGTCGGGCGCGGTCGCGGCTTCTTCGACGGTGCGCAGGTCGTAGACGGTGCGGATGCCGAGCGCGGCGAACCGCGGCTCATCGGCATCCGAGAGCGAGCTGAGCCCGGCCGAGCGGTAGACGACCCCGCGTCTGATCTGCCCGCTCTCCGCGGGCAGCCCGCCGAGGTCGCGGAGATTCGGGGCGCTCGGGATCGGCACGGTGCGGTCGGACGAGTCGTTCACGCGACCATTGTCCCCGTCGGCCATCGTCTCAGCGGCCCAGGACGGCCCGCGGGCGAGGAGCGATCCAGGTGCCGTCGAGCACGGAGGCGTGGGGCCGGTAGAGCCGGAGCGTGTAGTTCCAGCCCGGCATGATGGGCAGCGCGTTCGGGAAGCCGACCGGATGCTCGCCGAAGCGCACGGCCACGCTGCCGTCGGCATCCGGAACCGCGGTGAGGCTGTTGATGCTGTTCACGCCGAGCGCGTTGGGCTCGAAGTAGCCGGCCGCGTTGTAGAGCGAAACCGACCAGAACGCGTCCACCGGGACATCCTTCAGGCGGAGTTCGTAGTCGGCGACGGGCAGGCCTTCATTGACGCTGATGTAGGTGGCCTCGTACTCGGGCAGGCCGCCCCACCCTCCGGCGGTGCCGAGCAGGTGCATGACGGGGTCGACCTCCGCGCGTGTGCCGAAGGCGCGGTCGAAGGCCGGCACACCGCGGCCGAGGGTGAGGAGGGCGTTCCGGGTCTCGATCTGGGACGGCTCGTCGTAAGCGGGCAGCGGGAACGCCCCGGTTCCGCCGCCGGTGAGGAGCAGGCCGTCTTGCAGACGGTTCACCTCGGCGACATCGCCGGAGTCGTTCGGGTCGACGAGGATGCGCACGAGCACCGCTGCGAAGTCGGTGCCGACGAGCCCACGGTCGAGGACGTGCTCGCCCGGATCGCGCAGGATGGCGGCGGTGAAGTGATCCTGGTTGACGACGTGGGCGGAGATGTACCGCCCGCCGGTGTCGGGGAGCGTGAGAGCGACGCCGTCGCGCACGTCGACGATCGTGCTGCTGTAGAGGGTGTCGCGGTTCTGGCGGATGATCGGCTGATCGTCCAGCGGGGTCAGGCTGCGCGAGTGGTTCCAGCTGCCGAGCCCGGCTCTCGCGGCGAGCCGGGAGAACATGAGCTCGGATTCCGCTCGGGCGAAGTTGACGACGGTGACCTTCGTGTCGGGCATGGGATTCCTGCTTTCCTGCTGGTTCATCACGGGCAAGTCTTGCGGGCATCTGCGCGCGAGGATGCCCCGTCTCATCCTCGGCGGATGAGGGCGGGGGTGAATCGGAGGGCCGGCCCCGCCGCATCCGTCACCCGGGCGCGCCGCTATCGTAGGGGCATGATCGAGGCGGTGCGTCAGGAGATCGCCGCAGCGGAACCCGACCGGGTCCGGATGATTCTGCAGAGGAACTGGCTCCGTCTCCTCCTGGAGTCCCATGCCGGTGCGCTCGAGCAGCTGTGCCTCGACTGTCCCGATCCGGGCGACCCGCACATCCTGCTCATCCGGGCATGCTGCCGCGACCTGCTCGGCGATCCCTACGGAGCGACCTTCCTCCGCGGCCAGGGGTCGCGCGTGGTCGCCGACGACTTCGTGGCCTGCTTCACGGAGCTGCTGCTGGCCCCGGACACCTCCTCGAAGGCCGCGATCGCCGACCGCGCCCGCGAGGCCCTGACCCGGTGCGGGCCCGACGACGACTACCCCTCGGCGCTGTTCCTGCTCGGCTGGACCGAGGTGCGGCTGCGCCGCGACCTCGCCGGCGCGATCGGGCTGCTCCGCTCGGCCGCCGAGGAAGCCCGTCTGCGCGGTCACGCCGAGACGTTCCGCCTCGCGCAGTCCAATCTCGCGTTCGCGCTCACGCATGCCGGCCTGTTCACCGAGGCCGAGCGCATCCTCGACGCCCTTCCACCGGCGCCGTCGTTGTCGGACTGGGACCGCTTCGAAGGGGGCCTCCCGCAGGCGAACCGCGGATGCATCGCCTACTGGAGAGGGGACTTCGACGTCGCGGTCGCCGAACTCGACTCCCTCATCGTCGAGGGGAGCCCCGGTTCGAACTTCGAGGCCCTCGCCCGCCTCTACCTCGTGATGAGTCTCGTCGCCCTCAAGAGGGACGACCGGTACTACGCCGCGGCGGAGCTGCTGAACGGCGTGGCCACCAGCGACAAGCACGGCATCCCGTGGGACACCCTGCGGCGTGTGGTCACGGCGTGGTTGGACCACGCCGGGGGAGAGGACGAGCGGGCGCTGAGCGTCGCCGCGCCGGCCCTCGCCCGCACCGGAGCCGCGGTGGCGCACGCGCTGCTCGCCGAGCTCTACCGCAGGCTGGGCGAGCCGGCCCTGGCCGCGAGAGCCTTCCAGCTCGCCTCCGCGAACCCGATGCCCCGCTATGCGCGCGTCGCCGCACTGGTCACCTCGGCCGCGCTGCAGGCATCCGCCGGGCAAGGATCCCGCGCGCACGACGAGCTCGACCGGGCGCTGGAATCGGCGGCGCCCGAACGCATCCTCGCGCCCTTCCTCTCCGATGATCCCGTCATCGAGGATCTTCTCGCAGCGCACGCCCACCGGGGATCGCGCCACCACGCGCTCCTCCTCACCGTCCTCGAGCGGCGCGGCCGGCTCACGGGGCTCCAGGCCGGTACCCTCACCCGGCGGGAGCAGGACGTGCTCGCCTGTCTGCGCACCACCATGACCGCCGCCGAGATCTCCGTGCACCTGGGGATCGCCTATCCGACGGTGAAGTCGCACCTGCGCTCGCTCTATCGCAAGCTCGGCGTCACCACCCGGCGCGACGCCGTGCGGGCCGACCCGCGCGGGATCACCGCGTCCTGACGGACGGCGACACGCGTTTCCGCTCGGCGCGATGTCGTTCGGTTCAGCGGTCACTCGTCGGCGTCGTCGGCCTCCCTGCGGCGGGTGCGGAGAACCACACCGGCGCCCAGAAGTATGGCAGCCCCCACCGCAGCGCCCGTGAGCGAGAATGCACTCGACCCGGTGTCCGCGAGCCGGGCGCTGTCACCCTCGCTGTGCCCCCTGTCGTGGCCGGCGTCGTGGCCGAGTCCCGCGTCGGGCGTCTCAGCGAGGATCAGCGTCAGGAGCTCGATGGCGGGCTCTGCGTCGTCGACCCGGTTCTGGTTCCACATGGTGGTGACTCCGACGCCCTTGCTCGGGGCGAGCGTCGTGTCGGAGCTGAAGCCCGCGGTGCCGCCGTTCTTGAACGCCCAGTCCACGCCCATGTTCGACGCGCTCGCCGGGTAGAGCTGCCAGCCGAGCCCCATGTGGAAGGCGGATGGCTGGCACTGCGTCGGCGTGAAGCACTCGGTGGTGATGGCGCTGACGGGTTCGAGGGTGTCCGCCATCGTGCGCACGCCGGGAGGGGCGGTGTCGGAGAGGTAGCCCAGGTGCGCGGCGACGAAAGCGCCCATGTCGGTGGCGTCGGAGACCAATCCGCCCTCGCCGGCCAGGGCGTTGACGTCCTCCCAGTAGTAGGTGGGGGTGTTGCCGGAGGTGTACGGGGTGGCGATGGACGGCCCGGTTCCGAGCATCGTGGAGGACATGCCCAGGGCGTCGAGGAACGTGCTCTCGAGCGCGGGCTGGAAGGCAGGGGGCTCATCGATGGGCACCGAGGGATCGACCACGTCGGACAGGATGGTGCCCAGCAGCCCGAATCCCCAGTTCGAGTAGAGCCAGTCGGTCCCCGGCTTCCAGAGCAGCGACTGCGCCGCGAGGGCATCCCACAGCATGGTCTGGGTGTAACCCGGATGCGGATTGACGCAGTCCGGATCGCCACCGCACCCGGCCTCGAAGTTCCCGGGCATGTCGGGCAGACCCGCCTGGTGGGTGGCGAGGTCGCGCAGCGTGATGCGGGTCGTCTCACCGCTCTGCGGATCGGTCCACACGGGCACCGCGATCCCCGCCGGCGCGTACTTCTGCACCGGGTCGTCGAGCGCCACCGTGCCGGATGCGACCAGGTGCGCCAGCAGGTCGGAGGTGAAGATCTTCGTCTCGGAGGCGATCTCGAACTGCGTCGAGGCATCCACCGGAGTCGGCGAGCCCACGTTGGGTGTGCCGACGGCGAAGGTCGTGACGACGGGAGTCGGCCCGCCGGGATCGTCGGGGTCGGGGGTCACCACCGCCATCGACATCCCCGAGATGTCGTACTTCGCCCGAAAGGTCTCGATGTGGTGCTGGATCTTCGCGGTCAGCTCGGGCGTCATCGTCACGACGCGCGCATCCCGGTCTGCGCCGGCGGCGGGCGATGCCGTCGTCGCCAGCGCGGCGAACGCCACGGCTGCCGCCGCAGCGGCCGCAGCCGCCAGGCCCCGGCGCGCCCGCGGGTGGATTCGAGTCATGGATGCTTCTCCCCGTGAGCAGACGACTTGCGCGACAGCTGTGGCGCACACGAACCCCTGAACTCTCGCAGTCGCCGGGCAGAGTTTCTACCACCCGTCCGGGGGTCGCGGCGGCCTCGCACCTGGATGACGCTACCGTGATGCGCCCTGGCGCTAGCGGGTGCAGGGCGCAGTGAGGCAGGCTGTCGGCATGGGTACAGAAGCGGCTGACCGGGCATGACGATCGCGGCGCCGCACGCGGAGGTGCGGCACGAGACCTTCACCATCGTGAGGGAGATCGACGCCGGACGGCCGGCCGTGTTCGACTCGTTCGCCGTCGACAGCATCCGCCGTCGGTGGTTCCGGCTCCCGGGTTCGGGTGCGGCATACGAGCACGACTTCCGGGTGGGCGGCGGAGAGGATGCGCACAGCACCTTCGTGATGCCCGACGGGTCGAGCGAGACCCTGCGTAACGTATCGCGCTACCTCGACATCGTGCCCAGCCACCGCATCGTCTTCGTCTACGAAGCGGCGGTGAATGGCGTCACGCGGTGGGTCTCGCTCGTGACGGTCACCCTCGCGGATGCGGCAGGCGGTGCCACCACGCTGACCTGGACCGAGCAGGTCGCGTTCCTCGTGCGCACCGGCGACGGCAGCGCCGACCTCCCGCACCTGCGCACCGGCACGGCGCTCCGCCTCAACGGCATCGGGGCCGCGCTCGGCCTCCGCTGACCCTGACAGGTGTCGGGTCTACGGAGTCAGGCGCAGACGCGCGCCCGGCGCCCCTCGAAGCTCACGACATCGCCGAGCTGGAGCTGTCGTCCTCGGCGCCGGTCGACCTCGCCGTTCACGCTCACGAAGCCGTCGATGATGGCCTCCTTGCCCAGGCCGCCGCTGTCGAGGAGTCCGGCGAACTTCAGGAACTGCCCGAGACGGATGCTCTCCCCGCCGATCGAGACGTCGTCGATGGCATCCGGTGTCGTCATGCGGAAATCGTACGCGCGTCGAAGCGGTCCTGGTGCGCGGCGACGTCGTCGCGGTGCGCCTCCGACCAGAGCTTGAGCTGCCGCACCGTGGTGTGCAGCGAGAGCCCCAGCCCGGTGAGCTCGTAGGAGACCGTCACCGGCACCGTGGCGGTGGCGGTTCGCGAGACCAGGCCGTCCCGCTCGAGCGACCGGAGCGTCTGCGACAGCATCTTGGGGCTCACTCCGGCAGCACCCGGGCGAGTTCGGAATACCGCATGGGCCGGGGGTCGCCCGTGCAATCGGGCCCGCTTCCGAGGGCGGACATCACCAGCGTGACCCACTTTCCGGAGACGCTGGCGAGCAGCTTCTGGCTCGGGCAGGCGGCCAGGAACGCGTCTCTCCGCGGTCGCGACGCGGCTCGGATCGACCCCCATGTCGGTCGCGCTGGCGTGGTTGCTGCAGCGCTCGCCGAACATCCTGCTCATCGCCGGCACGTCGTCGGTCGCGCACCTCCGGGAGAACATCGCGGGCGCCGGCCTCGCCCTCTCCGAGGGGGACGTCGCCGAGCTGAATGCCCTCGCTCGCTGAACCAGCTCCGGCCTGGCGTATTCAGGCCGCTCGTGCCGCTCCGGCGAGGTGCTGCATGGCTCGCACCGACCGCGCCACGTTTCTCGACGACATCGTGTCATGCCCGTATCCCGCTCGCGTCTTGAGTGACAGGAGTGTCGAGAGGTGCCCGGCCGAAGCGGCATCTGCACGGCGCAGGTGCTCGATCGCTTCGTGGTGATTGCCGCTCTGCCAGTAGTAGTCGAGGCGGCGAAGCCAGATCACGTCCGATGCCGCGATCCCCGCGTGCACGGCGAGGGTCACCACGGCGTCACGGAGTTCGTCGTCGTCGGCGAGGGCGAGGATGATCTCCGTGGCTTCGAGGAACTGCATCATCTTCGTGGTGCGCCCCTCCAGCACGCCAGGCTCGCGATCAATGCGTGGCATGTTCGGACCCCGCCCTCGCCCGCGCGCCTCGGCGGAGCCTACGCCGGAAGCTCGCCGCGTCGCCCGCCACCGTGACGCCGTCTTTCGCGATGTCGGCGAGCACGCGTTTGCCGGACATCGCGCCCGACACCTCTTCTTCTCCGTAGATCAGCGGCCGAACCTCGTTGCCGGTGAGGCGCGACACTTGCCACGCGAGCGATTCGGCATCGACATCGAATCGGTCGTGGGCGGCCTGCTTCGGCCGCTCGAGAAAGAGGTCGATATCGCTGTTCTCTCGCATCGTGCCTGTTGCGGCCGAGCCGAACACCGCCGCGTAGACCGGCGGGTCGGCGAACGTCGCCGTGATCAGGGTCGAGATGCGCTCCCACAATCTGGCCTTCGCGCCGACGATCTCGCGGATGGCGGGCGCGAGGATGTGCTCGGCATTGAACGAGTAGAGCGTGAGCTTGCCCGCCGGGCTGGCTCGGACGGTCCCCTGAGCAGTCAAGCGCAGAACGCAACTGCGCACGCCGGCGTACGAGTTCTCGGTCGACCGGGCGATCTCCGCGATGCTCATCGGAGCGTGTGCGCGCACCAGTGAGTCGAGCACTGCGCCGTCGAGCGATCTCGTGATCGCCAGGAACGGGGCTTGGACTTGCATGGCAACCTCACACTATTTCATCATGTGTATTGATATTTCACTACATCTGGCGAAAAATCAACATCTTCTCCGGGTGACCCCTGGCGGGATTCCCGGTCGGGCGTAGCGTGTGGAGCCTCACCAGCGAATGGAGCGCACCATGACCGGCACCGACGACATCGAGACCCTGGCGAAGCTGCTCGACGATTTCCCCCTCACGATGATCGTGACCCTCGACGACGACGGGCATCCGGTGTCGCAGCCGTTCGCCATGCAGCAGCAGCACCACCGTTTCGACGGCGATCTGTGGTTCCTGGTGAGCGCCGAGTCGTCGACGGCCACCCGCCTCGAGAAGAACCCGATCGTGAACCTGGCCTTCAGCTCGAACGGCTCGTGGGTGTCGGTCACCGGCCACGCCGAGCTCACCACCGAGCAGAGCTACGTCGACGAGATGTGGGACCCGAGCGTCGAAGCCTGGTTCCCCGGCGGCCGAACCGACCCGTCCGTCCGCGCACTGATCGTGCACGCCGACTCGGCCGAATACTGGGACACCCCCGGCTCCACCATCGCGACGGTCTTCAGTTTCGTGAAGTCGAAGGTCACCGGCACGCCGATCGAGATCGACAACGAGAAGCTCGACCTCTGAGCGGAGGGCGTCGACGGGCTGAGGCCGCGCATCCCGGCGTGCCGTGTGCGAAGGTGCTGGTATGGCATCCCCGCAGACGCTCAGCGAGCATGACCGCCGGCTCGTCGCCGCGTGGGCGGCGGACTGCGCCGAGAGGGTGCTGCCGCTGTTCGAGGCCGAGGCCCCGGCCGACGGCCGCCCCCGCGACGCCATCGAGCGAGCGCGGGCGTTTTCCCGCGGAGAGCTGGATGCCGCGGGCGAGATCCGTCGACGCTTCGTCGCGAATCGTGCGGCACAGGTGGTGAGCAGTCCCGCCGCCAAGGCGGCGGCGTGGGCGGCGGGCCAGGCGGCCGGCGTCGCGCACATGGGCGCGCATGCGCTCGGCGCGGCGGCCTATGCCGCGAAGGCTGCGGCGCTGGCCGCCCCCGGGGATGGTGGGCCGGCCGAGATCTCGTGGCAGCTCGAGCACCTGGGCGATGCGGTTCGGGCGGCGCTCAAGCGCCTGCCGCTGCTCGGCACCGACCCGTCGGGCCCGCTCGGCGCGGGGCTTCTTGCGTCGGGAGCGTTGGGTGCCAACATCCGTGCGATCCAGGGCGCGCTCTGATGCCTGATGCCGGATGGCGCGTCGCCGCGTCGCCCCGTCGCCAGCGGCGGCCCGGACCGGTGGCAGGCGGGTCAGGGGACGCCTCGGGTCGTCTGCCGCGGAGTGAGACGTCCGCGCGAGCCGCTCAGCGCGCGTCGAGTCGCGCCGCGACATCCGGCGGGAAGCCACCCGTCGAGATGGGGCTCCAGCGGGTGGGCGTGATGCGCAGCAGCGACTTGTCCTGCAGCGCCATCGCCTCGCGGTACTCCTGCCAGTCGGGGTGCTCGCCCGCGATGCAGCGGTAGTAGTCGACGAGCCCGTCGACGGCCTCCGGCATGTGGAGCACCTCGGCGTCGCCGTCGACCTGGATCCAGGCGTCGCTCCAGTCGTCCGACAGCACGAGCACCGAGGCGGCCGGGCGGCGCTCGGCGTTGCGGGTCTTGGCGCGGCCCGGGTAGGTGGAGGTCACGATCCGCCCGTGGTCGTCGACGCCGCCGCTGACCGGCGACATCTGCGGTCGGCCGTCTGCGCGCGTAGTGGCGACGAGCATCCGGTGTCGCGGTCGCACGAATTCGAGCATGCCGTCGCGGTCGACGGTGGTGTTGGTGGAGATGGTTCTGGCCATGGGTCAACGGTAGGCGACGGAGGTGAGTTGCCGGGCGGCCTCGAGGCTCAGGTAGCGGCTTCTCGACGCCGGGCGACGATCGCCGCTTCCCGACGCCGGGCGACGATCGCCGCCGGTGACCGGTGACCGGTGGCCGGTGACCGGTGGCCGGCGGCCGGCGGCTCGAGGCTCAGGGCTCCGGCGCCGCTCCGGCGACCGACCTCCGTCAGACTGGCTACGTGATGAGTGCCGCCTCCCCGATCGTTGACGTCCTCCGTGCCAAGCACACCGGCTACCTGCTGTTCACGTCGTTGCTGGGCCGTCTGCCCGGTGCGATGGCCGCCCTCGCGATCGTGCAGCTGGTGCGCTCCACGAGCGGCGACTTCGGTTTCGCCGGGCTCATCACCGCGGTCTATGTCGTCGCCGGCGCCGTCGGGCAGCCGCTCCTCGGCCGGCTGATCGACCGCTTCGGCCAAGTCGTCGTTCTGGCAATCAGCGGCATCCTGAGCTTTCTCGCCTTCACGGGCATGGCCTTGACCCTCGCCCCGCTGCCGGGCCTGGCGGTGGCGCTCGCCGCGGCCGCCGGGGTGTTCACGCCGCCGCTCGAGCCGGCGCTCCGGGCGTTGTGGCCGCGGCTCGTGACGCCTGGCCCGCAGCTGAAGGCGGCGTTCAGCCTGGATGCCGGCGCCCAGGAGATCATCTTCATCGTCGGCCCGCTGCTCACCGTCGCAGGCATCGCGGTCTTCGGCCCTGTCGGCAACCTGCTGTTCGCGGGAGCGCTCGGCCTGGTCGGGGCGCTCGCCTTCATCCTCAACCCCGCCCCGCGCGCGGCCTCGGCACACCGCCGCAGTGGTGCTGCCGGCCATCCCGGCATCCGTTCGCCCATCCTCATCCCCGCCGTCGCGCGGGTCGCGGTGTTCACGTTCGGCATCGGCGTGCCGGTCGGTGCTCTGACCATCGTGGCGACCGCCTCCGAGTCGGCCCGCGCCAGCGAGGGGCTCGCCGGCTGGATCCTCGCCGTGAACGCGCTCGGCGCCCTCGTCGGCGCCACCGTCGTCGGCATCCGCCCTCTGGGTTCGACGCCGGCGCGCCTGCTCACCGTGTGCGGTGTGCTCCTCGCCGTCGGCTACCTCCCGCTCGCCGCGACCGCGCTCCCCACGTGGGCGTACGTCATCGCCGCCGGCATCTCCGGCCTGATGCTCCCGCCTACCCTGGGCCAGGTCTTCGAACGGATCTCGCAACTCAGCCCCGCCGCCGCCCTCACCGAGGCGAACGGCTGGGTCGTCAGCGCCATGACCCTCGGGGTCGGGGCGGGCACCCTGGTGGCGGGCGCGGTCGTCGGTGCGGCCGGTACCTCCACGGTGACGTGGATCGTGCTTGGCGCCTCGGCCCTCACGGCGCTTCTGTCCCTCATCGCGTTGCCCGGCAGAACTGCCGCGGCCCCGGCCCGTAGCGCGACTCGGCAACGTTGAGCGCCGGCTCTGCGAGCATCCGCTCACTTTATGACTAACGCAGTTACTCATAATTTCGGGGCATCGCAATTCTGACGTGCGTCACGTGATCAGCCCCCTCGCGGGACGGCCGATCCGTCACTAGCCTGATGGCGAACCAGTGAAACGCTCCGGACGCATCGAGGGAGATCAACGGATGAGACCACTGCGCTACGGAATCAACATCACCCTGGACGGCTGCGTGCATCACGAGGCGGGAATCGCGCCCGACGAGGAGTCGATGCGCTACTGGACCGCCGAGATCGGCCGAGCAGACGCCCTGCTGTACGGACGGGTGACCTACGAGATGATGGAGTCGGCCTGGCGGCGGCCGGCCTCGGGGCCGTGGCCGGACTGGATGGACGAGTGGGACATCCCGTTCGCCGAAACCATCGACAGCACGAAGAAGTATGTCGTGTCGAGCACCCTCGACGAAGCCGGCGTCGACTGGAACGCCGAACTCGTGCGCGGCGACCTGGCCGACGCCGTCCGGCGGCTCAAGGCGGAGCCGGGCGGCCCGCTGTCGGTCGGCGGCGTGACGCTGCCGCTAGCGTTGGCCGACCTGGGCCTGATCGACGAGTACGCGTTCGTCGTGCACCCGGTGATCGCCGGCCACGGGCCGACGCTGTTCGCCGGCCTGCGCGAGCGGCTCGAGCTCGAGCTTGTGGATCGTCAGGAGTTCCGATCGGGGGCGGTGGCGTTGCTCTACCGGCCTGCCACCACGTGACGCCTAGACGCCCGTGACGAGCCGCACCCCGGCTCCGATCTTGGCCAGCAAGTACGCCGGAACCTGCCCGACGGGATAGGGATCGAGGTATTCCCGACTCACCGGTCCGAGTTGAGAGACCACCGCGACTGAGTCCCTATCGAGTCCAGATGCCTCGACGGGGATCGCCACGTTGCCAGGGAATCCCTCCAATGCCGTATTTGAGGTCAGTGGAACGACCAGAACGGTATTGATATCGGTAGCCAACAGCCAGTCCTCTTGAAGCACGACCGCAGGCCGGATCTTCGCCGGCTCCGACCCCCGAGGCGATCCGAAGTCCACCCACACCACGTCGCCGTACGCGATCACCATTCAGTGGACTCGATCTGTCGGCGAGCGTTCTCGCCCAGGAACACGCCGTCTCCAGAGGGTTGGCCCGCTCGCTTGATCACCGCGTTCGCCAGCGCTGTGAGTTCCCGTTCGCCTTCCAGCTCATCGGCCAGCCGGCTGGCGGCGAGGCGATAGAACTCCGATCGGTTCATGCCGTGGCGTGAAGCAATTCTCTCGAACCTCTCGAAGTCTCCGTCCGGGACGGAGATGGCAGTCTTCATGTCGTGAGTATAACAAGTCATACCTCGGTGAGCGACGATTCGGGCGGCGCCTCAGAGCCCCCGCTCCTCCAAGAACGCGCTCACCTGCCGGTGCGTCGCGGTGAGCTGCTCGATGCGCTCCGCCAGCCCAGCCCGCACCTGCACGAGCTGCTCCGCGAGCGCGTCGTGCGCGGCATCCGGAGCCTCCCCGGTGCAGGCCAGCACCGACGCCACGACCTCCCGCGGAAAGTCCATGCCGAACAGCATGTGGATGATCTCGGCCCGCTCCACCGTCGAGTCGTCGTACTCGCGATACCCGTTGGACTCTCGGCGCGCCGAGATGAGCCCGTGCTGCTCGTAGTACCGAAGCGACCGCGCGCTGACGCCGCTGCGCCGGCTGACCTCGCCGATCTTCATCGCGCGTTTGACCTTGACATGATGTCAAAGTCTAGCGTGGCGGTGTCCGGGCGAGATCCGCCGGAACAGAAGGATGTCTGATGCGTTCAACAGTCACGGCCGCCGGCCGCACCCGCTCGTTCACGGTGATCGGAGAGCCAGACGGCGCCGAAGACCGCGCCCTCGTGCTGGTCTTCCACGGCTCGAAACAGAACGGCGAGACTCACCGCCGCTTCACGGGAGGCGCCCTCGACCGCCTCGCAGCCGACGGCCGGGCAGTGGTGGTCTACCTCGACGGCTACCGCGGCAACTGGAACGACGCCCGTGCCGAGAGCTCCTTCCCGGCCCGCAGGGAGCAGGTCGACGACGTCGCGTTCGCGCATGCCGTGGTCGACTCCGTGCGCCGATCCCATCGTGTCGACCCGCGCCAGGTCGTCGGCGTCGGCTATTCCAACGGCGGCCAGATGGTCTTCCGCCTCATCCACGAGGCACCGGATCTCCTGACGGGTGCGGTGGTCGTGGCAGCGACCATGCCCGATCGGGCCGGCTTCCTCGGGCCCTTCTCGGAGACCTCGGAGCGCCCCATCCCCATCGCTCTCGTGGCCGGTACGGCGGATCGGATCGTCCCCTACCAGGGCGGTCGAATGGCGTGGTGGGCGCGCACGATGTTCCAGGTCGGGGGAGTGGCCCTCTCCGCTCCGGCCACGGCCGAGTACTTCGCCCGCCGCAACGGCATCACCGCCACACCCACGGTCACGCATCTCCCCACATCGCCCGCCACGCGCCGTCGCCCCCGGATGGAGCAAACGACGTACCGCGAGCCGGCCCGCCCGCCCGTCACCCTCTACACGGTCCACGGCGGCGGCCACACCATCCCCGGGTCGAAGCCGGCGCCCGCCCTGCTGGGTCGAACAGGCGCGGACCGCCCCATCGAAGACATCGTTCTCGACATCATGGGCGCGCTCAGCCGGTCTGCGTGATGTGGAATATCGCTGCGCGCGGTGGTGGCACGTCCACCAGTGCTCCCACGACTTCTCGGCGGCGATCTTCCAGAACGACGTCGATCTTCCGGCCGTGGTTGTCGCGGTAGTGAGTGAGCGTGTAGTCCTTCCGCGACCAGGCTCGCCACTTTGCCAGCTCGCCGATGACGAAGCCCTCGACGAACCCGCCGCCGAACGGTGATTGCGGATCCGCGGCCTTGGCATTCGCTCTGATGCTTGCGCCTCAACTGCGATCTATGGACAATTCACATAAACGAGGTTGTCTCATATAACTAACTAACTCGGAGGTCCGTGCAATGAAGCTCTCTACGAGCACCGCCCGCAAGCTGTCGCTCTCGACAGCAACCCTGGGGGCAGTGCTACTCGCCGTATCTGTCGCGATCCCCGCGCAAGCCGCTGACCCGATGCCAGCGCCCACTTCCACGGTCGTGGAGGCACACATGAGCGTCATTGGGTTCGATGCAGAGGTCGCCGCCGCCCACGGCTACGAACTCCGCACGGCAGATTCGGGGGAGCAGTTCTCTGTGCCGGTCGCGAACGCGCCGGGCGACTTCTCCAACTCGTTCGGTGATGGACGCCCCTCGGATGCCGCTGGCTTGGAGGTGGCCGGCGATTGCGGAACTTCTTGGATCTACTTCCAGCTCGGCAACACGCAGTTCAGGACCGGGTACAGCATCCGATCAGACCGTGGCCAGGCTTTCAGTCACATCTGGAGCGCGACGATCGCAACAGGCGGACGATCCGGCGGTATCGGCTCCTACCCCCTCTCCGGCGCAGCTCCCGCGAACAGTGCGGTCTGGCAAGCGGTGAGGCGAATCGTCGAGCCCTACACGAGCATCGGTTCCGCCGTGGCAGGTGGCACGGCGGTGACCACTGCCGGTTGGATCTGCGGTTCTGGAAATCCGACGGCGAAGTACTGAGCGTGACGCGCGATCGGACGCCGTTCGGTGTGTCACTCGAATCGGTCAGAGTGAGTTTCGGGCATCCGATCGCCCTGTCGGTCAGCGAGCAGGTCGACCTGCGGGCTGTCTCGACGCAAGGCCACAACGGCGTGCTGGATGTCGTGGAGGTGTCCTACCTCGTTCGGGGAGATGCTGAGGCGCGCGTGCAGCCTTCGGTCTGGACGTGGCTCGCCGGCACCATCTCCGGCGAAGACGCTGTCAGCATCCATGCGGTCACGCATCACATCAGCCATCTGCCCGACTTCCGCTCGGGTGCCCGGGTGCCCGACTCTGCAGAGACGGATGAGCTGCAACGCCAGTTGCTCGAGGCCCCGCGAAAGAGCTCTCCGATTCTTGTCAACGGCATCTCGATGTCGGCCACGCGGTTTGAGTTCGGTCCCTGGAGCTACGGATCCGTTGCGACCAACAATCTCCTCGTGACGATCGCAGGACCGGAGTCGTTCGTTCGCTGCCCTCTCCGCATGCGAATTCCCTAGTCCAGTCGCGCGAGCGCGAGATGAACACCCGGTGCGGTGGGCGTGCGTCGACACGGATACAAGTGTGCGAATGCCAAGTGGATGGCTGGTCTGCACAACGCCCGCAACGACCAAGGTCCTGATCGAGATCGGATTGAAGAGGCCTTTCTCGCCGCGCAGGAGTCCGAAGATCTCGCTGAAAGCTACGACTGGGCAATCGACAAGCGTCAGTACATTGCTTTCTTGCGCGACTATGACGTCACACGCGGCCCGATGCCACTTGCCACATTCATGCCGGTGCGCCACCTCGACGAATAGCTGGCGCTGTCTCTAGTGCGCGTGGGTTTCCAGCCAATGCGCGTCGAACCACGCCACGCTGTCCGCTTCGGTGGCACCGACCGGTGATTCGGCTAGACACTCGTTGCATCGGGCGTGCCATCCGTCTGACTCCTGCCATACGTGCGGGCGACCGTGTGGCACCCAGTTGGGTGACCACTTGGCCTCGAAGGCGGAGTCCACGCGGGATGTCACTGCGCTCGCCAGCGTGGCGATCGCTCGTTCCGGGATGCCGAATTCCATGAACGCATTGATGACCTGGAGTTCCTCCAAGATCGCGTCGGCAAGTAGATCGAAGTCGCGTTCGGTCCGATCGGTCCGTAGCCGGCCCGACGCATTGCTCCGAACCACGATTTGTTCATACGCCGACGCGTCGCTCACGGCCTCAGCGAGCGCACTATCTTCGATCACCGCGGCGCTATCCTCCGCATGATCTGAGGGAATGCCCGGCGCCCACTCGACCAGCGGAGCATTGGCTCGCACATACAGCGGATGCCTGGGATGGCCGTCCTTCGTCGCTCCCAGAACGTGCAGGCGCGGCAGCAACGAAAGTGCCTCGGCAACACGCGCAGGGGTGGCGTTCGCGCCCCACCCCGCAACAACGGTTCCGGTGGCGCTCGCCAGAATGCGGTCATTGTCGGGGCCGACAGGGTCGTCCGCCGCCAGCATCACCTTCGGATGCTTGGTGCGGAACGCGTAAAGATTGAGGATCACCAGGCCGCCGAATCCCTCGCGCTTAGCGAACTTGACGCATCGCCGGAGCGTGGGATCGAGCTGGCTAGCGTCAGCTGTGCTTGGGTTGAGCAGCACGAAGGTGATGTTCGGCAACGCCGGATCCCACACGCGAGTCAGTGAGTAGCGATATTCGCCACGAATGTCGGCGGTGGCAGACACGAACTCAGACATCGGGCCTCCTCAGACCAGATGCTACAGCGGCGACGCGTCTCGACCACCGACAGGTGCACCCACCCGCGCAGCACCCACCACGCGGGCCGCAAGCAGAAAGCGAACTCCACCAGCCACGACCCGAAATGGGAGCGGGAAGCCGGCGGATGCGCACAGCTCGGCTGCATAGGATGCCGCGTCGTCGAGGTGCAGATCGCCCTGCTGGTCAGAAGCCTATTCGGAGAGGTCGGCCTCCAGCCCGCCTCCGTCGCGGGAGCCAGAGTGCCCAGGGCGTGCTCGAGCGGATAGAAATGCGATTGATACCAATATTGATTAATGCTCAAGTAAGGAGCAGTCTGAACGCATCCCCCAAATGGGGGTCAATGATTGGAGTTTGATCATGACCAGGACAACCGCAAACGGGGCTCGTAATCGCACGCCCCTGAGAGTTGCCGCCATCGTCGCTGGCCTGACAGTGGCAACGAGTCTCGTGGCGCCGGCTGCTTCTGCGGCCTCACTCGGTCCGGAGTCGGTGGTGGGCCGGATGACAATCGCCGGCGGCGCCGACGATGGCGGCAGCGCGGTCTTCATTTCAGGCCACTCCGAACTCAAGATCACGCCTGCGCCTGACGCTGAACCGACGGCTCCAGAACTGTCGGGTCTCACCGCATCGATAATCTGCGACCTGAACGTGGAGCACGTGCATCCGTCGTCTCATGTGTCCGGGACGATAAACGGTGTGGCGACGATCAAGTGCAACGCACCAGCAGGCAGCTTGACGTTGCACTACTCCCTCATCCGAGTTTCGCCGAACAACACCCAGTGGGGCGCGGGCTCGAAATCCAACGTGGAGGAGTCGTCGATCCAGAACAATCGTGCTGTTTCGTGCAGTGAGGGGCCAGGCGAGTTCCAAGGCTGGGCGCAGGGCGAGATCAGCCCACCTCCCGGATACGAACTCGAGGGGCCGGCGATCCACAGCGACTACGGTGCCTCTCTCGGAGTCGCCTGCGGCAGCGATCTGACAGCCGGCGATAGTGCCTCTCAGGTCACAGAAAGCATGACAGTCACGTTCATTCGCTCGGACCTCGCTGGCTAAGGGCGCCCAGTACGCCGCGAGGAGGGCCAGGCATGCCTGGCCCTCCTCCGTGCCTTCGGAGATAGACCCGTCGACTTGGGGCTAAACCTTTCTGAAGCGTCCGATCACAACGGGCTCACCGACATTCGGATTCTCGCCGAATAGCCGGACTAGGCCGCTCGTGCGAGGCGTCCCGAACGCGCCGACCGGCTCATCCCGACCCTCGGCGAAGAGTTCAAAGGGTCGCCCGTTCGCCTGTACCTCAGCCCACTCGAGTGCTTCGGACACATCGCGCACCTCGGTGAGAACGAATGCGTCAAGGACCCAAGCGCCCTCACCGCTTCGCTGCCAGAAGTTGACTCGGTAATTGGGCGCGTCGAGCGAGAAGGCTGGTTCTGCATGGACGGTCTCGGATGCGCGCATGCCGTCGAGCGTACAAGCCAGAGTTGACGATTCCTAGCGTTCTGCCGACTGAGGCGACCTGGGCGTGATTCTGCACACCTTCCGACGCCGCCATCTGGCGTACAACTGCGAGAAGGGCAATGCGAGCAACTATCGCAACGAAACCTCGGGGCGTCTCTCGCTTTCCGGCATCCGCTATATCGCCATCGCATTGGACTATTTCGACAAGAACGTGGGATGCGTCCAGCGATAGGAACCGAGAGGGAAGTAGGCCGATGACCGCCACAAGGCCCAGCCCCAAAGCGCTCACGTCGATTCACCTCCCGACGAGTCACCAAGTAATCCTCTGGATACATGGAATGGCGCCGAACTCTCGAAGTGTGTGGATCAGGTCCCGACGAGGTGCTCGATCCCTACGTAAAGCAAGGCGCCGCCGCCGAGAATCCAAGCGCCGCCGATCAAACCCATAGTGCGTGGCGTCGTCCCACGGAGACGCTCCCCAATCGCGCCTTCCATTTTCCGGTACCACCGCGCCTGAAGTCGAGCGACGAGCCGGCGAAAGCAGACGATGAAGAGCCCGCCGCCGACCAACACGGCTCCCAGTACGACCTGGACAACATATGCCGTCATCGACCCATCCTCGACCGTCTCGCAATCGTGGGCGGTGAAGCCTCTCTGTTCAGGTCGGCGCGTTTTCGTGGAGAATATTGCGCGAACCATCTCCACAGGGGGCGAGCCGTGACGAGGATGAGCACCGCAAACAGGCTCTGGCTGATCACGCCGAACAACGGGAGTCCGCCGATCACAGCGAAGACGGTCCAGTTCACCGCGATGTCGGCGACGATCACGGCGATGCCGAGCACGATGCCGGAGCGCCGTCGAAAGATGATCAGCGCAGCGGTGGCCGGATCCAGGATCGTCAGTGACACCCAGAACAGCCGGACGCCGAGAGGGAAGTCGCTGTAGGCGTTCAATCCGCCGACGATCAGATCCGCCGTGTGAGTGGTTGTTCCCACGAGGAAGCCGAGTACCCACACGACTTGGAACACTCTGAGCGCTCGTGCTGACGCGGCGAGAGCGATCATGCGCTCATGCAATCGAGCCGGATGGTGCCGCCGAATCTCTGGTCTTCTGTCGGTCCGACGGATCGTTCTGAACCGCGATTTGCGGGTCGCTCGCTGCCCCAGAGGGCAGGGCATCTGCGACTGAAGCCGCGCTATCCTCCCCCTGATCTGAAGACAGGCCCGGCGCCCACTCGGCCAGCGGTGCATCCGCCCGCACGCACAGTGGATGCCCGGGATGCCCGTCCTTCGTTGTCCCCAGAACGTGCAGGCGCGGCAGCAACGCCAGCGCCCCGGCAACGCGCGCAGGGGCGTCATTCGCGCCCCACCCGGCAACGACGGTTCCCGTGGCCCTCGCGACAATGCGGTCGTTGTCGAGGCCCACAGGATCGCCCGCCGCCAACATCACCTTCGTATACTTGGTGCGGAACGCGTACAGGTTCAGGATCACCTTGCCGCCGAATCCCTCGCGTTTCGCGAATATGAAGTGTCGCAAAACGTGCTCGTGCGATTTGCCTTGATCGCTAAGCGGGCGCCTTGCCGTTGAGCAACTTGACGTAGTGCAGAACTTCCGAAATATAGCCCAGGGAAGCGTTTAGATCGGGAATGTATGAGCTGGGGTGCGCGCACTGATTCCTCTTATTTAGAAGCGCAATTAGGGACTGCATTTCATTCTTTGTGGAGATTTTGAGTGGCTGGGCCAGTTCAAGCAGCGCGTACTCTCCGCGATACTCGCGTAGATCCTCGATAGCGGTGGCGTGATCCCACTTCCCGCGCTCCCGGCGAACTGCCGCCAGCCCGTCGCTGGACAAGATTTCCTCGTAGAAGTCCATGAATGCCGCCCACGCCATTACGTGCGCTGCACGGTACAGTCCTTCCTCGACACACCGGAGTGCCTGCCGCATCAGCTCATCTTGCTTGATATTCAGCGCCGAGATTTTCTTGTAGGACTCGTCAAGCTGGACTACGCGAGAGTGTGAAGTCTCATGTCTACTGAAAAGCTCATGCGCTGCGTGCTCGAAGGCGGCAGCGCGCGAGATGAACTCATTTGCCTGGTGCATCAGGGAAGAGGTGCTTTTTCATTGCCTCGAAGAATTTGTCGTAGGTGTCTCCGTCAGTGTCCACGGGCAGGTGTAGCTCAATATTGATGTTGATCGACGGAGTACCGAGGGCGTTAGTCGGTGCGGGAGCCGAAGCAATTGGCACTTTGGTAGTGGGGGGCACCGCTGGCGAGTCCGCCGATTCCGCCGGAGAGGCAAGTGTTGCGCCGCTTTCAGGCGTGTCCCAAGCAGCCAAGCTGCACAGCGTCTTGAACGTCGAGACTGCGAATCCGACCTTCGTGTCGTCGTAGCTGGTGGCTGATCGAACCCAGTTGCGTATAGCTTCCTCGTCCTTCTGATGCGCATCCGGATACAAGTCGAAGAGCGCTGCATATCCAGTTCTTACTGCTAAGGCAAGGACCGATGGTGCTCGCGATGTGTCGCGGTAATTGCGCCAGGCGTCCGTAGGTGCACCTTTGCTAGACAACAGACCTATGAACTTCAGCACGGAGACGATGTACAGGTCATTGCCACCCTTGTAGCCGACGCTCTGAAGGTATGGGCCATTTACGGTCGTCGGCACTCCGGCGCTTTGAATGTGCGATAGGAACTTCGTCAATCGTGTTTGCGATGGCGCGTAGGGCACTTCATTGGCCATTGATTCTCCCCAATCGTTGCTGAAAATCTAGCGGTGAAGTGAGCGCGAGGGAGCTAAAACACGCGCAAACCGTTGGCAGGAGCAATCGAGCACTTAGAAACGTGGTGTGACTCAGTAAAAGGTTGTGCATCGCCCGAGTGTGGGATTGAGCTGGGCGGCATCGGCCGTGCTCGAGTTGAGCAGCACGAAGGTGATGTTCGGCACCGTCGGATCCCACACGCGAGTCAGCGAGTAGCGATACTCGCCACGGATGTCGGCGGTGTCAGACACGAACTCAGCCATCGGGCCTCCTTTGCTCGGATGCCACTGCAACGCCTTATCACAGTGGTGCCAGACCTTTGTGCGCCGGCGATGGTTGTCCGACGGCTATGCCCAAATCAACTGCGTGGCCGAGCATCTAGCATTGGCCGTCGTTTCCGGTGTCAGCCGATTGGCGCTGCCCACCATTGGGTGCGCGTAGTTGCACAAGACATGTCACCCGACTGGATAGCCTAGGTCCGACGATGGGGCGCGAGACGGGCCTTCGAGACGCGTCAGTCCAAAGGGGGAATCATGGATTCGAAGTTCGACACCAAGGCAGAAGATGCTGCATCGCAAGCTCAGAATTACGGCGCATTCTCTGCCCTGAATCTTTTGCATGTGCGAACTCAGGTAGCTGACGCGCTGACTCAGTTCGGCAAGTTCGGAATCCTTGAGGAATACACGAAGCACGACATCGGTCATATCGACACCATGCTGAAGATGTATGAGTGGTTGGTGCCTGAGTCCACGATGGAGTTGATGACCGCCGCCGACTGGCTTCTGATTACTCTGTCGACGTATCTACACGACTTCGGGCTGCTAGTGACTCGAGATGAGTTCGAGAATCGAGCCAACACAGAGGGCTACGTCGAATTCGCGAGTAAGGTACGCGACCAAGACAATCCCGAGTTCATGGACTACCGGGCGCAACTCCAAGCGATGCCGGGCGCAGATGCGGAAAGGTTCCTGTATCAAGAGTTCGTGCGCGCCAACCACGCATTGCGTATCCGTAGCTGGCTGAAGGACGTTCCGGATCCAGCGCTTGGCTTCGATGCTCGAATCGTCGGCGAGCTTCGCAACATCTTCGGGGATATCGACGAAACCTTCCTCGACGATCTTGGGCTCGTCTGCGAAAGCCATCATGCTGATGATCTCGATGACGTTGCACGATATCGAATCGATAAGCCGTACGGCCAAGATCCGCAAGAGGAAGCTAACGTGCAGTATGCGGCATTCTTGCTCCGCACTGCAGATTTACTCGACATCACTCGAAGCCGCACACCTTCGATGTCAGCCCTTGTAATCAATCCGCGTAACCCGAAGAGCCAGCTCGAATGGGCGAAACAGTCCGCGGTTCGTAGCGTCCGTCCTCAGCGGATCGCTGCCGAGGAAGGAGAGCCTGCTCCTCAGTCGGACGTTATCGAGGTGCACGCGTCGTTCAAAGAATCTGAGGGATACTTCGGCCTAACGCAATATCTGAAGTACGCCGGAGAGCAAGTCGCCACTACACACAGATGGGCCCTCGCCAGCGAAGCCAACGGAGCAACTGGCTATAAATTCCCGTGGCGAAAGATCGACATATCGAACATCGTCGCGAAGGGGTTCGTGGCGGAGCCGTTCGAATTCACGATAGATCAGGGCAAGATTCTCGATTTGCTGACGGGTCATACCCTCTACAACGACAGCGGTGTTGTTGTGAGGGAGTTGCTACAAAACTCTCTAGATGCAGTTCGCCTTCAGGCATTCATTGAGCCCGACGCGGCCTACGAGCAATCAGTCCAGGTGGCCTGGAATTCCACCGATCGGGTGCTGACAGTTGCAGACAATGGCACGGGAATGACTCAGGCCGTCATTGAGAAGAACTTTCTTCGAGTTGGATCGTCCAGATATCAAGATTCTGGATTTCGCAAGCAGCACCCTGACTTCACTTCAATCAGCCGCTTCGGTATCGGGGTCTTGTCAGCATTCATGGTTGCGGATGACGTGGAAGTCATCACGGTGAATCAAGAGGAGCCCCAGGGTAGGCAACTCACTTTGCGGGATGTCCACGGGCAATATCTGGTTCGCCTGCTTGAGAAGTCAAGCCAAGAGATCCCTGAACTTTTGAGGAAACATGGCACTTCGGTGCGTCTCAAGCTTCGCCCAAGCTCGAGTGCGCTTGATGTCGAGGCCGTCCTTAAGTACTGGTGCTTGCGGCCAGGCTGCTCCGTCACGCTGAGTGTTGATGGCGGTGATCCTGAGAACGTAGGGTTCGAGTCGATGGCACTAGCCCTGGAGAGTTCACTCACCACAGCGGGCCTAGTGCGAACGATTGATAGTCGGCTCACCAACAACTTCGGCGATCAGGTCGAGATGCGCGAAGTGTCAATCGACGGATGCGAAGTGGCCTTTGCTGTCGTGTGGAGTCAATGGCTACAAGAGTGGCGATTCCTCCGCATCGACCAAGAGCGCCCAGGAGGTCGGGCCAAGGTCATCCTAGGTACTGCGATCGGCGGCGTGAGAGTCACCGAGGCGTCTCCTGGCTTCACTCTTGCGAGTGGAGTTGCTGCTATGGCCGATGCAACAGGCAAGACCGCCCCTCGAACGAACGTTGCTCGAAGTTCGATTGAACGGACCGAAGAATACGACCAATACCTTGACCGGGTCTATTCGTCCTATGCGGACCACATCGATAAGGAGATGGCCAACCTGGAGGGCACCCGGAACTATTCCGCAACTAGGGCTGCCAATGAGGGTGGCTATCTTGTGGAGGACATCGCTATTGAGCAGGCACTCGAGTCGGAGGCTCGATTTCGCGCCAGTGTTCTAGACCTTCCATTTGTAGTTGTTGAGCAAGGTGACTCGCGCGAGCGCCGGTCGCTCACGGACATTGGCTCGCTGGACTCAGTCTGGACCGTCGAGGGCACCACTGTTGCGAACTTCGAACGCGTTCTGGGCACGGTTCGAGGGGCAACTTCAGTGTCGTTGGCCAGCTTGACAAAAGCGCTCGGTGTAGCCGAGTCCGTACAGCTTCCAGATGGGCCGTTGGTCTGTGGCCTTCCGCTGGCATGGGCATATAGCGGACGCCTGTTTGCTGAAGAATGGGACGCGGTGAGATTCGAGACAGATGGTGAGGCGCGAATTCTTCGTGCGCTCTGGAAGAAGCATGGAGGCGTGTCTGGCTGGTCTGTGGTCAGGATACCGAAGGACCTGCCGGTCATGTTGAAGGACCGATTCGACTTCTCGGAACGGTTACGAGCTGGGCGGTTGACGGATGTTTGCGTTCCTGTCGGTATTGAGGCTACGGCCGAAGGAATAGAAGAGAGCATTATTCGCTGTCAGGGTCGCCACTACATTCTTCCAGGGAGCCCGTTGCTGGATGTGAAAAGCGCAAACCCGAACGTCCCTGACGAGCATCGACTGTGGGCAATCGCATTCCTGCTGACTAACGCTCTGACAGATGTCGATTCGCGCAACTCTGTGAGTATGCGAGTGTTCGGGAGGATCGGCCGAGACTCGGCTACGCGCACGTCGTTCCTTAGCGCGGTCCGAGATTACGGAATCTACGAGATACTCGACGAGGCTAGTACGGTCACTGCATTCTTGTCGCCGTCCGCTCAAGTGCTTGATGTCGATCAGTGGGATCGACGATCTGGTGGCCAGGAGTAGTGGCGCGATGGCTGTCGCCTATCGACCACTACAGTCGCGAGCTGTTGCGGCCGTGACCCCATTTCCTGAACGGGGTCAGGGTGACAGCTGATCGCTTTTGCGTGATGTAACTTCAACGCTCCACGTATAGATGAGCCAGGAGTTCCCCAAGGGTGACATCGAACGCTTGAGCAACGCGATACCAGGACTCGATGCTCCCTCGGGAGGCTGGCTTATTGGGGTTGCGGCGGGGCTTACCCGACTCCATCGAGACCAGGGTGGCGCGGCCGACGCCAGAGCGGGCGGCGAGCTGGTCGTACGACCAGCCGCGGTCGTGGCGGAGGCGAGAGAGCTCGGCGCGGAGAGCGTCGAAGTTGGGCTCGGGGACGGGGCTGTCGATTGGCACAAAACCAGTGCATCCGGATTACTCATTGCGAGTGTTATGGCTATCCATCACAATTGGCTAGCCATAACAATTTTGGGAGGATGTGATGAAGAAGTTGCGTCGGTGTCGGCTCTGCGGCATCCGGGTTCCGCGGGAGGAGATGCGGTACGACCAGCTGGCGTGCTCGGAGGAGTGCGCCAATGCGATCTGGATCAAGCGGCACGCGGAGGCAAACGCTGAATGCTGCGAATGCCTGGCTAGCGCTTGCGAGGAGGTGGAGGCGCATGTTCTCGCAAGTTGAGGTGTGCGGGCGGGTGTCGAGCGAACCGTTCGTCGGCGAAGGGCCGGATGGGGGGCTGGTTGCGTTCCTGCTCTCCGACGATGTACACGTGGGTCGACCTGAGCCCACGTGCGAAATCCTCTGTGAGGGTGCGCTCGCGCACCAAGCCCTCGCTTGCGTGGTCGAGGGCGGGCGAGTCGTTGTGACGGGCGCGCTCCGCGCGTCTCAGCCGCCCGGGCTTGAAGGCAGTGACCTTTGTGTGCTGCGAGTCGAGGCTCGGACCATCGAGTGCGCCTAGTCTCGCTGGGTGCTCGCCTTCGTATCCGGGAGCCGCGGATCCGAAAGTGATCGGCTGTCGGAGTCGCGGCAACTGGAGCGCTCCTCGAACTGCGGAGGGAGCCGCATCGTGACCCACGATCGTCGGGGCCGCACGTTCGGTAGGGTCGTCGAGTGATTCCCACCCCGTCGGCCGCAGCTGGGGCGCATCCGGATCGTCGCGCTCAGGTGCGGGTCATCCTGGCGGGTTCGGTGCCCAATCTCGTGCAGTGGTTCAACCTCTACCTCTACGCCACCTTCGCTCCGTACTTCCGTACCGAGTTCTTCGATCCTGACTCGCCCGATTCGCTGATCTACGTCTACGGGCTCTTCGCCCTGACGTTCGTCGTTCGCCCGCTCGGCTCCTGGCTCTTCGGCCGACTCGCCGACACGCGAGGCAGACAACGGGCACTCGTTGCGGCGGTCACGATGATGTCGGCCGGATCCGTCGCTCTCGCGCTTGCCCCGACCGAGCGCGCGGTCGGGGCGTGGGCGGCCGTGATCCTCGTGGTCGTGAGCCTGCTCCAGGGCATCGCCACCGGGGGTGAGTATGCGGCCGCCACGGTGTTGTTGTCGGAGTCGGGCACGCGGGGCCACCGCGGATTCTTCGCCTCGTTCCAGGCCACCACGATCGTCGGTGGTCTCGTGCTCGCTCAGGCCTGCCTGCTGGTGCTCCTGCTGATCAGTGATCGTGCGGGCATTTCGGAGTGGGGGTGGCGGGTTGCGTTCGTGGTTGGCGGGGTGGCCGGGCTTGCGTCGCTGTTGTGGGCGCGCGGATTCAAGCGCGGCGCATCCGGGGCCGGCACCGCCTCATCTGCCGCCGCGTCATCCGTCGCCGTCTCCTCCTCGCCGAAGCCGGCGAGCTCAGAACCGGCTTCGACGATGAAGGCGTTGTTTCGTAACCATTGGCGGCCGCTCGTGTGGGTGATCCTGCTGACCGCCGGCGGAAGTGCCGCGTTCTACACCGCGACGGTGACCGTTCCCTTCCTCATTCGCGAGACGTTCTTCACAGCAGACGGCACGTCGGGTGAGCTCACCGCGACCGGACTCGTGCTCGCCGCACTCGTCGCGCTGATGCTGATGCAGCCGCTCGGCGGAGCACTGAGCGACCGGATCGGCCGGAAGCCCCTGCTCATCGCCTTCGGGGTGCTGGGGTTCGTGGGCGCCGGTGTGCTGGTGACCGTGGCCGCTCAGGTGACGTCGCCGCCGGCGGTGCTGGGCATCCTCGTTCTCGCGTTCGCGGTTCTGACGTGCTACCTGTCGGTGAACGGCATCGCCAAGGCGGAGGTGTTCCCCGCCCACATCCGGGCGCTCGGTGTCGGCTTCGGGTATGCCGTCGCGAACTCGCTCTTTGGTGGCACGGCTCCGCTGATCTATCACGCCACGGTTGGTGGGGGTGGCGCGGGGTTCATTGTGTACCTGACCGTGCTGCTGGGGGTGACGCTCGGTGCCGCCCTGGTGATGCGGGGAGGCGTGTCTACCCCGCTCGACGCGCAAGCGGGCTCTGCGAAAGGCTGAGCTCGGGTTGGTGGTTAGGCCTCGTTTGCGGGCGCTCTCATGGCGCCCATTCGCCGCGCGCAGGGTCCCAGCTTCCGGTAGTCACGGTGCCGTCGAGTATGGGACTTATGAGTGCGTTCGTAAGGGCCAATGCTTCCTCGCCGGTCAGGGTCATATCGCGAACTGCCTTTGCGACGTTGGGATATCCGGCTTGGACTCGAGGGGACGCGTCTACGTGCGTGAAACGGGTCAGGTTCCGCTCGACAATTTGAACCTCGATGGCGTGTCGGAGCTGCTGCGCGTCGCAGCTGAGGTTCTGAGCGATGAGGGCGATGTCGACGAGGTCCTTCGCGCGGCTTGATCGGCCGTCGGGGCCGCCGTGGTGGGTTTCCATCATTGCGGCGACCTTGTCGGCGACTTGGGTTTCGGTGGCGATCATCACGTATTCCGGGGAGGGGACCTCGCGCGGGAGGGGAACCCGGAACGCTGGTGTGGCGCGAACGGTCGCAGCGCCGGCACGGTCGTGCAGAGCCAGGTCGACCTTCACCTGCTGGTTGGATCCGGTGACTGTGAACGTGAGGGTCACCATGGTGATGTTCGGCTGGTCTTCGCCACTTGCGCGTTGTTGCCGCTTGCTGAGGGTGAATCGAAGCCGGTCTCCGATGTCGACGGACACGAGTGCCTCGAGGGCTGTGATCGCGACTGCGACGCCGTCAATGGACGTCTCCAGATCGACATCGAGAGTTGCGCGTGCGTGTGGGATGAAGGCGAGCATTCGAGTGCCGCCCTTGAGTATGAAAGGCGCGTCGTCGTTCGCGAAGACCCGGGCCAGGAACCGGTCGAAGAGCTGGAGCTGGATGAGGTTATGTTTACTGATTCCCTTCTCGGTGGCCGCGTTGCCCGAGGCGGCTTTGATCGCTGTCCATGTGGCCGCCGGGGTGGCGTATTCTTCGGGCCTACTCATCCTGCGCCGCTTCAGCTGGCTCAGCTGTCGCTGACTTGGTTTGGGCATCGGCGGCATTGCCTGGCAGGGCGAGGTCAGCGAGCCGCGATCGCACCTCTTCGGGCAGCGGAGGAACCGTCAGTGCAATTCGGGGGACGGCCAGCTGCTGCAGCTCGGCAAGTGCCGGCAGCGTCAGGGCCTTCTTCACGCTCTCCGGGAGGTTCACGCGCGGCATCTTCACGATCGGCAGGTCGGCACCCAGGGGAATGATCGCGTTCTTGACCTGCTCATTCAGGGCGATCAGGAGCGAGCTTCTTATCGGAGCGATCATGGCGTCGAGCTGCTCGGCGGTCAGCTGCGGGTTCAGGTGCTCGAGGGAGGAGAGTATGGACAGAACGCGCTCGTTGGAAAGCGCCGCGACCATGTCGCGCAGGTTGGTGTGCGCCAGCAGGTCGCGTAGCCGTTCCTCATCTACCTGGGTCAGTGATCGAAGGTGCGCGTAGAGGTCCGCTCCAGTCGGATATCCGAGACGCTTGGAGCGGTCGCCCAGCAGTTGGATGAGCCGTCCGGTGTCTAGATCTGCGTCGGAACGCTCAGCGTCCCTCAGAGCGTCCGCGATCAGGGAGAGATCGGTGCCGGGCTCGTCGACGAGATCGGCAATGGTGCGCTCTCGCGTGGTGACAGGCAGCCCATCGAGCACTGTGACGTCCTGCTCGGGGACAGAGCGGGTGCTGTATCGGACGTCATCGTGTCGCGTCTGTCGGCGCTTCCTTGAGTACATGAGTATTGGCGAGGGGTAAAGGTCGCCGAGCTGATGCGCCCACGCGGCCGCGCCACCGCCGACGACGACGTCCGGGTTGCTGAGGCGTTCCCACGCTGAATTCTCGGGTTCTGAGGCCAGCCAAGCCGCGCGGATCTCGTCTAGGCGATCGGATGGGACACCCGGAAGCCGGTACACCCCGGTCCGGACGCGTTCGAGCGCGCCTGCCTGCTCGCGGCGCAGCAGCGTACTGCGAGCGACCCCGTGTGCAGTCGCCTGCGCAGCAGTGAACATCCCCCATTGGCCGCCGGCTAGACGGGCGAGGGTGTTCTCAGTTGACCCAGACATACTGCAATTATATGCCAAAACGCAACATATGAAGCATGGTTGCGCCGAGTCGCGCAATGACTAGCGCTAGTGAGACTGAAGTACGGCCCAGGCGATGAGGCTGTCGAGGCGGCGTACATCTGCGCCCTTCGAGAGCTTGACCTTGATGTGGCCTGCTCGTGTCCAGAGTTCGATTTCGGAGTTGAAGTCGAGTTTGCCTGCGTTCTCGGAAGACCACATGTTGATCGATGAGTAAGGAAGGGAATATATCTCGACTTTCTTGCCCGTGATTCCCTGGGCGTCTCTGACGATGAGCCGCTTGGTGGTGAAGACGGCGGAGTCTCGGAAGGTTTTGAATGCGGCGATGGCTTGTTCGCCGTCGAGGAGAAGTGGGGTCACGTCGGGCGGGATGGGAATCTCGTTCTGAAGGGTCCAGGTGATAAGTGCGGCGGCTTCCATCGCGCTAGTTTGGCAGATCGACGACTGTCGAGGGATCGGCAGGGGCGGAGCCTGCCATGGCCGGCGGCGTCGGTGTCGGCATCATCGTGTACCTGACCGTGCGGCTGGGGGTGACGCTCGCTGCCGCCTTGGTGATGCGGGGAGGGGCATCCACCGCGCTCGACGCGCAAGGCGGCTCCGCGAAGGGCTGAGCTCGGGAGGGCGTGGTCACTCCACCTCGGCGATCGCGGTGCGGGGCAGCAGCGGCACGACCAGGAGGCACACGGCGAGGAGCGCGAGCAGCACGACGAGTGTCACGGAGACGGCGCCCACGTCGCCGCCGGGCAGCAGCGTGAGGAAGATGCTCGTGACCAGTGCCGAGCCGATGCCGTTGGCGACCTGCTGAACGGCGCTCAGTGATCCGCTGGCCGAGCCCGCCTCGTGGGCGTCGACGTCGCCGAGCGCGGTGTTGAAAATGGAGCTGAAGCAGATGCCCGCACCGAGCCCCATGAACAGGGTGGCGATGGCGAGTTGCCACCAGGTGAGGTCGGATCCCGCGGCGGTGACGAACACGATCATGAGCCCGACGCCGGCGAGCATCGCGACGAGGCCGAGCACGACCAGGCGGCGGGCGAGCTTCACGATCAGGGCGGCGGCGATGCCCGAGCCGCCCATGATGCCGAGGGTGAGCGGGATGAGGCTCAGCGACGTCTGGGTGGGGGAGTAGTCGAGCCCGAGCTGCAGGAACAGGGAGATGACATACATCAGGCCGCTGAAGCCGGCGAACACCAGGAGTCCGACGATGAGGCCCGCCGTGAACCCGCGGTTCGCGAGCAGGGTGCGCGGCAGCAGCGGGTCCGGCGTGCGCGCCTGCCGCCACACGAACCCGGCGAACACGATCGCGCCGACGACGAGGGACGTGATCGCGAGGGCATCCCACCCATCGCTCGAACCCTGGATGAGACCGAACAGCACCCCGAAGAGCGCCACGACGAGCAAGAAACTCCCGAACACGTCGATGCGCGTCGCCGGGCGCGGCGGGACATGCGGCAGGAACTTCGCTGCCATCACCAGGGCGAACCCGCCGAGGACGATGTTGATAAGGAACACCGGGCGCCACTCGAGGCCGAACAGGTTCGCGTCGATCAGGATGCCACCGAGGAGGGGGCCGGCGACCGCGAACACTCCGAGCATAGGTGCGAACACGCTGAACGCCTTCTGCAGGGCGGGCTTCGGGAAGGAGGCGGTCATGATCGCCATGCCCTGTGGGATGAGGAAGGCCCCGAAGACGCCCTGCGCAACCCGTGCTCCGATCAGCATCTCGGGCGACAGGGCAAGGCCGGCCGCCGCCGAGGCGGCGACGAAGCCCGCCATCCCGACGAGGAACGTGCCGCGCTGGCCGAACTTGTCGCCGATGCGGCCGCCCAGCACGAGGAGCGAGCCGAGCGCGAGAGCGTAAGCGGCGCCGAGCCACTTGATGACGCTCTCGTCTGCTCCGAGGTCGGCGACGATCGACGGCGCCGCGACGTTGGTGATCGTCGAATCGATCAGGTCCATCGCGTCGGCGAGGAGCACCACGATCAGCGTCAGCCAGACGCCCTTGGTGGACAGCGACGGGGCGGTGGCTGTCGTTGCTGTGCTGGTCATAGCGATCCTTTCGCGGGAATGGTTACGAACAGCATCGTAACGAACATGTTCGTTACGATGCAAGCCGAGTACGCTGTGGACATGGCACGACCTGAACCGATCAGTCGCCGGGATCGGCCCGCGAAGCCCCCGCTGTCGCGAGCGGCTATCCTCGACGCCGCCGTCGATGTCGTCCACCGGGACGGCGCCGCCGCCTTGACCATGCGTCGACTCGCCTCCGAGCTCGATACCGGGCCGGCATCGCTCTACGTCTACGTGCGCAACACGACGGAGCTGAACGCGCTGCTCATCGACCGGTACCTGTCCGAGCTCGATCTGTCCTGGGACGGGCGAGAGGCGTGGCGGGAACGGCTGCAGCGGGTGGTCGACGACTACGCCGGCCTGCTGGCGAGCCAGCCCGGACTCGCGTCGGCAGCGCTGACCACCTGGCCCGATGGCCCCCACTACCTCGACCTCCTCGAGCTGCTGATGCGGCTGCTCGACGCGGCCGGAGTCGACATCGAGACCGCGGTCCGGGGGATCGACCTCCTGCTCCAGCATGCAACGGCTTCTGCCGCCGAATGGGCCGCCCACGCGACCCCGGCGGGGCAGGACCTCGCCGACCTCACGGAGACGCTGGACGCGGCGACCGCCGAACGGCATCCGTCGCTGCACCGAGCCGGATCGACGGTGTTCACGTCAGGGACGCCGGATGAGCGCACCCGATGGGCGACCACGGCGATCGTCAACGGAATCCTCGCCAGCGCGAGCGAGCATCCACGCCGCTGAGTGCCGGCCACGGCCTCGGGCTGGCCCTGCGCCACGCCGTGATCTGCTCGCTCAGACTGAAGGCGAAATCCATCATGTCGTCAGGTGATGGGGGTGGCCCCCGGCGAGATGCGAGGTGATGCGCCGAGGGGCAGGTGTACGAGCGCTAATGTCGCTGTGACGCAGCAGACGTGAACGAGCCGCCTCGGGAGTGGGATCGCTGCGAACGGGGGAGAAGCCATGACCGAGACGATCGACCAGTTCCGCGAGGCGCTCGAGGATGCGGCAGCCCGCCGTGAGCTGGGCATCTCGATGACCGATCAGGAAGCCCGCGACATCCTTGTCGACGACGCGGCAGTTTCCGACTACTACGCGATCTGGGCGCAGGATCGCGGCCGGAGGGCGGGCAACGCGGGCCACTGGCAGCCGACGGCGGTGGCGGGGTTCGTTCTGGCGGTGGTCAGCATCGTCGGCGGTGGCTTCTGCTTCGCACCGATCGCGTGGGAGGGCCTGCCGCTCTGGGTGGTCGTGGGGACCGTGGTGGGCATCGTCCTGTCGGCCAACGGGCTGAGTGCCTGTGCTGCCAACGGCACTCGCGGGCGGGGGCTGGCGATCTGGGGGATCGTGCTCGGTTGCGTGGCGGCGCTGGGCGGGATAGCGCTCATCATCTACTTCGTGTCGTCGTAGACCGGCACCTTGCCACTGCGGACTGGCTCTCAGCCGCGGTCGCGGTCAGCCGGAGCGGATCCCGTGGTGCCGGTCGTGAAGGCCGCCAGCGCCTGCTCGAGGTTGCCGGCGGCGCCGTCGGCGCTGTTGTCGAACAGGATGTGGTGGGCGCCCCGCCAGCGGCACTCCGAGGCTTGCGCCGTTGCCCAGAACTCGTCCCAGTGGGCGAGCTTCCAGGCGTCGCGCTCGTAGCCGCGGGCACCCACCCGGTTCTTCGCCCGGGAGCCTTCGACCGTCACGTGCACCACCACGATCTCGACGTCGTCCGGCCAGTGGTGCTCGACGGCGGCCTGCTCGAGGAAGTCGTCGCGGGGGAAGTAGCGCACGAACGGAGCGTCGAGCACGACCGCGTTGCCGAGGCGGAGGTTGTCGCCGGCGAGCCGCAGCAGCGTGCGGTACTCCAGGTCCATCACCACGCGCTGGTAGTACTCGTTGTTGTCGCGCTCGTGCTTGTCGGTGCCGGCGGCTTCGAGCAAGGACTCGGTGAAGAAGGTCGCCACCGAGTCCTTGTCGAGGTAGGCCGCGTGCATCCGCTCGGCGATCAGCGTGCTCACGGTCGATTTGCCGGAGCCCGCCGGGCCGATCACGAAGTACAGGGTGCTGCCCATGTCGTCAGGCTACGCCGTCGCCAGAGGCTCGCTCGGTGCGGCCGGGCGCTCCTTCACGAACAGGCCGTAGGAGAGCGCACCCACCAGCAGCAGCACGCCGCCGATGAGGAACACGAGCGTGTAGTTGCCTCCGGTCGAGGTGAGGATCGCACCGGTCACCACGGGCGCGACGGCGGCGCCGATGAAGCCACCGAAGTTCTGGATCGCACCGAGCGAAGCCACCTGATTGGAGGGCGCGATGTCGGAGGCGAGCGTCCACAGGCATCCGATGGGCACCTGCGAGGCGAAGTAGCCGACCGAGAGCAGCACGATCGCAAGCGCCGTGTTGTCGACGTAGGCCACGGGGAGCACAGCGGCGGCGGCCAGGAGGGCTCCGCCCACGATGGGGATCTTGCGGGCACGCACGGTGTTCACGCCCCGGCCCACGAGACGACCGGAGAGCCAGCCTCCGAAGATCACGCCGATGATGCCGCAGAGGAAAGGCAGTGACGCGAGCCAGCCGCTCTCGGCGAGGCTGAATCCGCGGGCGGTCTGCAGGTAGCTCGGCAGCCAGGTGAGGTAGACCCAGACGGTGTAGAAGATGCCGAAGGCGCCGAGGATCATGAACCAGGTGTTGCGGTACTTGAACAGCTGCCCCCAGGCGACCTTCTCCTTGGATGCCACGATCCTGGCTTCAGCCTCGGCGCCCTTGATGAGCGCCTGCTCCTTGAGCGTGGGGTCGCGGTAGATGCGCAACCAGACGAGGGCGATCACGACGCCCAGCACGCCGACGATGATGAACATGCCCCTCCAGCTCATCGTGAGCAGCAGGAAGGTGAGCAGCGGCGGCGCGATCGCGTTCGCGATCTGCGAGCCGGTGTTCACGAGCGACACCGGAAGGGCGCGCTCCTTCTTGTTGAACCAGCGCTCGTTGACCTTGAGCGCCGAGGTGAAGAAGGGCGACTCCGCGATCCCGAGGGCGACGCGGGCCGCGTAGAGGAAACCGAAGGAGTTGGCGGCGGCGGTGACGATCGACACCAGCGACCACGCGCCCGCGGCGAACGCGAACATCTTCTTGGGCCCGAACTTGTCGACGAGGTAGCCGGCCGGGAGGTTGGCGATCGCGTAGGGCCAGGAGAATGCCGAGAGCAGAAGGCCCATCTGCAGGGCGTTGAGACCGAACTCCTGCGCGATCGTCGTGTTCGCCACGCTGAGCGTAGAGCGGTCGAGGTAGTTCACCACCCCGCCCAGGATGAGGAAGCCCACGAGGAACCAGCGGATCCTGACGGTCTTCTTCTCGGCCTTGCTGAGGACGGGTGCCTCCAGTGTCGTCTGGCTCATGCCATTCACTCCTTTGTGTGTGGTGCGTGTGGGGATCGGGTGTGGTTCGGGTGTTCGGTCTGTCAGGCTCGGGCGGCCGCGATCGCCGCGAGGAAGGCCTCGGCGGCGCGTGTGACCTTCGAATAGTCGCCGTCGGGTCGGGCGGCCTTCGTGACGGCGCTTCCGACGCCCACAGCCACCGCCCCGGCGGCGAACCAGGTGCCCACGTTCTCCGGCGTCGCTCCGCCGGCGGGCAGGATCGGAGCCTGCGGGAGCGGGGCCCTGACGGTCTTGAGGTACTCGGGCCCCGCGATCTCGGTGGGGAAGAGCTTCACGATGTCCGCGCCCGCCGACAGGGTGTCGACGATCTCGGTGGGCGTGAACGCCCCGCTGATCGACACGGCCTGGTAGCGCGCCGCCGTGCGGATCATGCCCGGATCGAGATTCGGGCTCACCAGGATGCGCGCGCCGGCTTGCACGCACGCGAACGCGGATTCCGCATCCAGCACCGTGCCCGCGCCGATGGCGACACCCTGGTCGGCGTACTCGCTGGAGAGCGTGCGGATGACGCCCAGGGCATCCGGAACCGAGAGGGTGATCTCGAGCGCGCGGAAGCCGCCGGCGATGGCGGCCCTCGCGACCTGGAGGGCTTCGTCGGCGCTGTCGAGACGGAGGATCAGAACGGCACCGGTGTCGTGGATCGTGCGCAGCACGTCGAATTTGCTTAACATTGAGGATCACAATAGCTCATGGATTCACAAACATTCACACATTCTCCCGAATTGGTCTCGCCGGGCGTTAGGCTCTAGCTCGTGAGCACCGCCCCTCCTCTCATTCCCGAGCAGCGTCACCAGGAGATCCTGCGGTTGCTCCGGAGCGCGGGCGTGCTGAGCATCCGGCACATCGTCGACCTCCTCGGTGTCTCGCACATGACCGTGCGGCGCGACATCGCCACGCTCGAGGAGAGCGGGCAGGTGGTCTCCGTTCAGGGCGGTGTGCGGCTCAGCGAATGGAAGGGCTCCGAGCCGCCACGGGAGCGCGCCTCCCGGGCCGGGCTGGAACTGCCGCGCAAACGGGCGATCGCCGAGCTCGCCGCCACGCTCGTGCAGGATGACATGGTCGTCTTCCTGGATGCCGGAACCACCTGCGAGGCGGTCGTGCCCTTTCTGGCCACGCGCCGCGGCCTCACCGTGGTGACCAACGACTTCTTCGTGGTCACGACGCTGCTCGACTACCCCAGCATCGAGACGATCCACACCGGAGGCGTCGTCGACGTCTCGAGCGGATCGTCGAGCGGGAGCCTCGCCGCGGCCACGCTCGGATCGATCAGCCTCGACCTCGCCTTCCTGAGCACCGGCACCTGGGATCTGGCGCACGGCGTCACCACCCCGGCCACCGACAAGGTGGTGCTGAAGAAGGCGGCCATGGCCGCCGCGTCGTCGTGTGTGCTCCTCGCCGACAGCACGAAGTTCGGCACCTTCGAGCGGTTCAAGGTGGCGCCCCTCGACGCCCTCGACAGTGTCGTCACGGATGCGGACCTGCGGCTGGACGCGCGCGCGTCGCTCGACGACCTCGGGATCGAGCTCCGCCTGGCTCAGCCTGGCTCGTGAGTCGGTGACCGGTGCTCGGCGAGAACGGGCTCGAACCCGAACCCGGCGGCTACCTCACTCGGCCGTGTCGGGGGTCGGCTTCATCCAGAACGGCGAGTAGTGGTATCCGTCGGGGTCGTCGAACTGGCGCTGGTACATGAAGGGGTAGTCGTCGGTGTCGCCGATGCGACCACCGGCCGCGCCGGCCCGCTCGACGAGCTCGTCGACCGCTTCCTGGCTGTCGAGGTCGAATGAGACGGTGACCTTCGAGGGGGTGCCGGGCGGGCCGATCAGGTCTTCGGTGCCGCCCACGCTCGCGTACATCTCGCGGCTGCTGAGCATGACGTACTGCTCCGGCGCGATCGCGAAGCAGGACACGGTGTCGGCGGACATCTCGGCGTTGAGGGTCCAGCCGAGGGCGGTGTAGAAGGCGGTGGCGCGCTCGACGTTCTCGACGGGGCAGGTGATGAAGAGGCTCATGCCGCCCATGCTGGCGGGGTGCGGGGATGGCGTCAAGATGTCGCGCCGAAGGGCAGTGGCGACGCGACCGGTCAGTGGGTGTGGAGGCCGTCGAGGAGGAGGCGCACCATCGGGTTGGGCGAGCCGTCGGGGGAGGGGGCGCGGTGGCTGAGGTCGCCGACGGCCTGGAGGAGTTCGAGGGGGTCGACGCCGGGCCGCACGTCGCCCGCCGCTGCGGCCGCGTCGAGGAGCGAGGTGATGGCCGGGCCCAGCTTGGCGGTGAAGTGAGCGGGCAGGGCGTCGAACGCCGGATCGCCGGACCGTAGCGCGGCGGAGAGACCCTGCTTGGTGGCGACGAAGCGCGTGAAGCGGGTGATCCAGAGGTCGAGGGCCTCGCCGGGCGGATGCTCCTCCAGCAGGGACGCCGCCGCGGCGGCAGTCGCGTCGATCTCCGTGGTGAAGACGGCTGCCACGAGCTCGGCCCGGTTGGGGAAGTGCCGGTAGAGCGTGCCGACGCCGACGCCCGCCTCGGCCGCGATGTCGCGGGCCGGCGCATCCACTCCCGAACGGGCGAACACGGTGCGGGCCGCCACCAGGAGGGTGTCGAGGTTCTGGCGGGCATCCGCTCGCACCTTGCGTGGCGCATCCGATGAGGTCACGACAGAGCCCCTTGCATAAACGGAACGTTGTTCCGTATAGTGGTCGAGTGAGAGCGGAACGTTGTTCCGTATCTGATCCTACAGGAGGACCCCATGCAATACCGCCCCCTCGGCCGCACCGGAATCAAGGTCACGCCCTACGCTCTGGGTGCCATGATGCTCGGCTCGTTCGGCAATCCCGATCGCCAGGAAGGTGTGCGCATCATCCACCGAGCACTCGACGGCGGCATCAACTTCATCGACACCGCCGACCGCTACGGCGACTCCGAGGACGTGGTCGGTGAAGCACTCGTCGGCAAGCGCGACCAGGTCGTGCTCGCCACGAAGTTCTGGGGGCCCGTCGACGACGACGTGAACCACCGCGGCGCCTCGCGCCTGTGGATCAGGCAAGCCGTCGAACGGTCGCTCCGCAAGCTGCGCACCGACCACATCGACCTGTACCAGCTGCACCGTCCCGACCCGGACACCGACATCGACGAGACGCTCTCGGCGCTGACCGACCTCGTACGCGAGGGCAAGGTGCGCGCGATCGGCACGTCGTCGATGAGAGGCTCCGAGATCGTCGAGGCGCAGTGGATGTCCGAACGGCGCGGCTTCGAACGCTTCCGCACCGAGCAGCCGAACTACTCGATCCTCGACCGCGAGATCGAGCGCGAGATCCTCCCCGTGGCCCAGCGGTACGGCATGGGCACCCTCGTCTACAGCCCGCTCGCCGGCGGCGCGCTCTCGGGCAAGTACCGCGCGGGGCAGAGCAACGACAACTTCCGGGCGAGCACCGGGATGCGGCACTTCCGCGACGAGCGGCGGCTCGCCGTCATCGAAGAACTCGTCGAGCTGTCGCAGGAAGTGGGCATCCCGCTGACGCACCTGGCGATGGCGTTCACGATCGCGCATCCGGGCGTCACCTCGGCGATCGCGGGGCCGCGCACCATGGAGCAGCTCGAAGACACCCTCGCCGGGGCCGACGTCTCGCTGTCGGACGAGATCCTCGACCGCATCGACGTCATCGTTGCGCCCGGCGAGAGCATCGGCGCGATGGACATGGTGTACCGCGGTCCCGAGGTGGCCGATGCCGCGTTGCGCCGTCGGCCCGGGGCGTCTCGGTCGGCGCGGTAGCGGGCCGGGCGGCGGCGAGGCGGCGGCGCTCGCCGCCGAACGCCGCACCCAGCACGAGCTGCAGGTCATCCGCGCGGCTCTCGCGCTCCGCGGCGCCGGGCTCGGCACGATCGGCGTCGCGATGTCCGTGACGCTCCCGCCTTGACGCGCGGCGCCGTCGGCGGTTGCGCAGATCTCCGATGGGGCCTCCACGTTTTCCGATGCCAGGTCGGGGCGCCCGATGATCAGGATGGATGCACGTTGAAAGGACGAAACATGGCACGCATTCTGATGGTGGTCACCGCCGCCGATTCGATCGAACTCACCGACGGTTCGAGCCACCCCACCGGCTTCTGGGCCGAGGAGCTGGTCACCGCCCACCGCACCCTTCGTGCGGCCGGGGCCGACATCACCCTCGCCACCCCGGGCGGCGTCACGCCCACGGTGGACCCCGGCTCGCTCTCCCTCGACATCGTGGGCGATCAGGCCGCCATCGACGACTTCTCCGCCTACCTGGCGGAGATCGCCGAGGAGCTGAGCCGGCCGGTCGCCCTCGACTCGGTCGACGTGGCCGGCTACGACGCCGTGGTGATCCCGGGGGGCCACGGTCCGATGGTCGACCTGGCACGCGACCCGGTCATGGGCGCGCTGCTCGTCGCCGCCGACGATCGGGGCACGATCATCGCCCCCTTCTGCCACGGCCCGGCGGCTCTGCTGAGTGCGACGAGGGCTGACGGGTCCTTCGCCTTCGCCGGTCGCCGCCTGACGGCCTTCACCGACGAGGAGGAGCTCTCCGGAGGCCTCGGTGAGAAGTCGCCCTGGCTGGTCGCATCCGAACTCGTGCGCCGGGGTGCGGTGATCGAATCCGCGGAGGCCTGGACCAGCCACGCGGTCGTCGACCGCAACCTGATCACCGGGCAGAACCCCCAGTCCAGTTCCGCCGTCGCGCACGCGGTGGTCGCTGCGCTGCCGGCGTGATGAGCCGGTCGTGGGGCCGAGGGGTCAGGGCGTCGTCGAAGACAGGGCCTGCGCCAGCGCGCGCAGCTGCCGATTCCGCTCGAGGTCGCCCCGCCGGGTCGCCAGATGCACGGTGTTGAGCGGTGAGACCACAGGAGTGTGCAGCACCACCAGGGTGCCTGCAGCGAGCTGCTCGACCACCAGGTACAGCGGCAGCACCGACATCCCCGCACCGCCGACCAGGGCGGCGACGATCCCGCGGAGGTCGGGGATGACCGCTGCCACCGTCACGTCGTCGGGCCGGCGTTCGAACACGGTGCGCCAGTACCGCCGCACGATCGGCAGATTCTCCGCGTAGGCGATCAGCGGGATCGCCGCCAGCTCGTGGTCGATCGGGTCGACGCCGGCGAGTCGGGACCGCCAGCCGGGCGAGGCGACGAGCACGAACTCCTCGTCGTAGAGGGGAGCGCCCACGATGCCGGGCAGCTGGGGTTGCACCGCGCTCACCACGATGTCGAGCTCCCCGGACTGCAACGCGGTGAGGAGCGGGGCCGCCAGATCGAAGCGCACGCGGATCTTCGATTCGGCGGCCCCGGACAGGGTCGCTAAGCGGGGCAGGACGACCGTCGTCAGGTATTCGACCGGGCCCCCGAGATCGATGGCCGGATGCTTCTGCTCACCTCGGCTGAGGAACATCACGTCGTCGAGGGCGTCGACATGGGACTCGATCTCTCGCGCGAGCGAGATCGCCTTGGGCGTGGCCGCGACGCCGTGGGCCGTGCGATCGAACAGCGCGAAGCCGAGATGCTCCTCCAGCGACCGGATGTGCGCCGACACCGTCGGCTGCGAGAGACCGATCAGCGGTGCGGCCCGTGAGATGGAGCCGACGCGTAGCACCACCAGAAAGCTGCGCAGGTGTTCGAGGTTGGGCTGGGCCATGTCTCCGATACTTCTACAGCTCGCCGGTGCCGATCGCATTTGGGCGGCGCGCCCCGTGGGGTGTCGTCACGAGGCGGCCGGCGCGTGGCGCTCCAGGAACTCGAAGACCTCGGTCGTGTCCACCCCGGTGAAGCCCGAGGTCGGCATCGCCGCGTGCAGGGAGGAGTTGAGGCGGGCCGAAGGGTGCGCCTGACCGGTCCAGCGGGTGGCGAGCCCCGCGGGCGGGCGGCGGCAGCACGACTCGTCGGGGCATCCGGAGTGGAAGCGGTTCGTGGTGTCGCGCCCACGGAACCACTTCGCGTGAGCGAAGGCGGTGCCGACCGACACCGAGAACTGACCGCGCGAGGAGGGCTGGATGCGCGAGGTGCACCAGTAGGTGCCGGCCGGCTTGTCGGTGTACTGGTGGTACGGGCTGAAGCGGTCCTCGACGTCGAACACCCGCCGCGCGCTCCAGAAGCGGCAGACGGTCTGTCCTTCGACCGCACCGAGCGCATCCGTGGGGAACTGCACGCTGTCGTTCTCGTAGGCCTTCGAGATGGTGCCCGACTCGTGCACCTTGAGGAAGTGCACCGGGATGCCGAGATGCTCGGTCGCGAGGTTCGTGAAGCGGTGCGCCGCCGTCTCGTAGCTCACACCGAAGGCGTCGCGCAGGTCTTCGACCGACAGCTCACGCGCATCCTTCGCCCGCTGCAGGATGCCCACGGCACTCTTCTCGGGCACGAGCAGGGCGGCTGCGAGGTAGTTCGTCTCGACGCGCTGCTGCAAGAACTCGGCGTAGTCGCCCGGCTCCCGGTGCTGCAGCACGTGCGACGAGAGGGCCTGCAGCACGACCGAGCGCGGGTCGGCATCGGGCGACTGGCCGAGGGGCACGTAGATGCGCCCGTTGCGGAGGTCTGTCACCGAGCGGGTGGAGCCGGGCAGGTCGCCCACGTAGTGCAGGGTGAAGCCGAGGTGCGAGGCCAGGTCGGAGGCGACGCGCTGCGAGAGCGGGCCGCCTTCGTGGCCGACAGCCGCGTGCAGGCCGGCGGCCGTCTGCTCCAGCTCGCCGAAGTAATTGTTGCGGCGGCGCATCGCCTTGCGCAGCTCGGTGTTGGCGCGACGGGCCTCTTCGGGGGTCGCGGCGCGCTCGCCGTGCACGCGCTCGAGCTCGCGGTGCAGGCCCAGGATGGTCTCGATCGCCTCGTCGCTCAGGGTCTTGCGCACCGGGAGGGCGGCGAGGCCGAGCGACGCGAAGAGCGGCCCGCGCTGCGCCCGTTCGAGCGCGATCTCGAGGGCGGCGCGCTTCGTGGGCGGCTCGGCGGTCATCAACTGGTCGAGGCTGACGTCGAGCACCCGCGCGAAGCGCTGCAGCTCGCCGAGCTTCAACTCCCGCTTGCCGTTCTCGATCACCGAGACCTGCGAGGCCGCCCGGCCGATGGCCGCACCGAGCTCGTCGAGCGTGAGACCGCGGTCGGAGCGGAGCTGACGGATGCGTCGGCCGATCGTCAATGAATCGAGCATGGGTTCATCATCGAACGGCCCGTCGAAGGTGGAGGGCATGTCGTCCATGGTGACACACCGGCTTCTTCGTGAAAACAGAAGAATGCCGAGAATTCTGCCGTGATTGTCGGTGAAGAAGCTGCTCGGGGCCCGGATAGTCGAATGCAAGCAGCTCTTCCCGCTGCGACCGCAACCGCAAGTCGATGACATTGGAGTCGTGAGATGACCACCCGCCCCGGAGACCAGATCCAGACCGCCGCCGAGCTCGAGACGTCGTGGAAGACCGACGCCCGCTGGAACGGCATCCAGCGCGACTACAGCGCCGAAGACGTCGTGGCCCTGCGCGGTCGAGTGGCCGAAGACAACACCCTCGCCGCCCGCGGTGCCGAGAACCTGTGGAACCTCATCCACCGCGAAGACGAGTGGGTGGCGGCCCTCGGCGCCCTCACCGGCAACCAGGCCGTGCAGCAGGTGCGCGCCGGCCTCAAGGCCATCTACCTCTCCGGCTGGCAGGTGGCCGCCGACGCCAACCTGAGCGGCCAGACCTACCCCGACCAGAGCCTCTACCCGGCCAACTCGGTTCCGGCCGTCGTGCGCCGCATCAACAACGCGCTGCTGCGGGCCGACCAGATCGAGTTCGCCGAGGGGCTGCCCGAGCGCGAGTGGCTGGTGCCGATCGTGGCGGATGCCGAGGCCGGCTTCGGCGGCCCGCTCAACGCCTACGAGCTCATGAAGTCGATGATCCAGGCGGGAGCCGCCGGCGTGCACTGGGAAGACCAGCTCGCCAGCGAGAAGAAGTGCGGGCACATGGGAGGCAAGGTGCTCATCCCGACGTCGCAGCACATCCGCACCCTCAACGCGGCCCGCCTCGCGGCCGACGTGGCCGGCGTGCCCACCATCATCATCGCCCGCACCGACTCGCTCGCCGCCAACCTCATCACGAGCGACGTCGACTCGCGCGACGTGCCGTTCCTCGACGGCACCCGCACCCCCGAGGGCTTCTACGGCACGACCCCCGGCATCGACACCGTCATCTCGCGGGGACTCGCCTACGCCCCCTACGCCGACCTGCTCTGGGTCGAGTCGAGCGAACCCGACATCGAGCTCGCCCGCCGCTTCGCCGAGGCCGTCCACGCCGAGTTCCCCGGCAAGCTGCTCGCCTACAACTGCAGCCCCAGCTTCAACTGGAAGTCGAAGCTCACGGATGCGCAGATCGCCACGTTCCAGAGCGACCTGTCGGCGATGGGCTACAAGTTCCAGTTCATCACCCTCGCGGGCTTCCACGCCCTCAACCACTCCATGTACACCCTCGCCCGCGGCTACGGCGAGACGCACATGAGCGCCTACGTCGAGCTGCAGGAGGCCGAATTCGCCTCCGAGGCCGACGGATACACCGCCACGCGACACCAGCGTGAGGTGGGCACCGGCTACTTCGACCGGATCGCCACGGCCCTGAACCCCGACAGCGCCACCCTCGCGCTCGTGGGTTCGACCGAGTCCGAGCAGTTCCACTGATCCACACCCTCCCTGGAACGCCGCAAAACGACGGAGATTCTCGCCGCCACCGGACTGAGAGTCCGTCGTTTCCGCCGATCCAACCGAAACTCCGACGTTTTTGACAGACGAAAGGACCACCGACATGTCCCACCCCCGTCCCACCACCATCACGGTGCACGCCGAGCTGCAGGAGCGGTTCGACGAGATCCTCACGCCAGAGGCGCTGCACTTCCTCACCCGGCTGCACGACCAGTTCGCCGGCCGCCGCCAGGAGCGCCTGAACGACCGGATGCTGCAGCGCAAGGCCATCGAGAACGGCCGCAACCTGCGCTTCCTGCCCGAGACCGCGCCGATCCGCGAGGATGCCGGCTGGCGCGTCGCCGGCGCCGGCCCCGGTCTCGAAGACCGCCGCGTGGAGATCACCGGCCCGACCGACCGCAAGATGACCATCAACGCGCTGAACTCCGGCGCGAAGGCGTGGCTCGCCGACCTGGAGGACGCCACGAGCCCCACCTGGTCGAACGTCATCGGCGGGCAGGTGTCGCTCTTCGACGCCATCCGCGGGCAGATCGACTACACGAGCGACGACGGCAAGGAGTACCGGGTCACGGCATCCGAGACTCCCACCATCGTGATGCGGCCGCGCGGCTGGCATCTCGTCGAGAAGCACCTCGGCTACACCGACCGGGCCGGGTCGACCCGGGCCGCCTCCGCGAGCCTGGTCGACTTCGGGCTGTACTTCTTCCACAACGCGAAGGCGCTCATCGCCGGAGGCCGCGGCCCCTACTTCTACCTGCCGAAGCTCGAGAACCACCTCGAAGCCCGGCTCTGGGACGACGTGTTCACCTTCTCGGAGAACGCGCTGGGCATCCCGCACGGCACCATCCGGGCCACCGTCCTGATCGAGACCATCACGGCGGCCTACGAGATGGACGAGATCCTCTACGAGCTGCGCGACCATGCCGCGGGACTCAACGCCGGCCGCTGGGACTACATCTTCAGCCTCATCAAGACCTACCGCGACCGGGGCCGCAGCTTCGTGCTTCCCGACCGCGACCAGATCACGATGACCGTGCCGTTCATGCGCGCCTACACCGAGCTGCTCGTGCAGACCTGCCACAAGCGGGGGGCATATGCCATCGGAGGCATGAGTGCGTTCATCCCGAACCGGCGCGACCCGGAGGTCACGGAGCGCGCCCTCGAGAAGGTGGCCGCCGACAAGCGGCGCGAGGCCGGCGACGGCTTCGACGGCACCTGGGTGGCGCATCCGGGGCTCATCGACACCGCCCGCGCCGAGTTCGACGCGGTGCTGGGGGAGCGGCCCAACCAGCTCGACCGGCTGCGGCCCGAGGTCTCGGTGACGGCATCCGAGCTCGTCGACCTCTCGACCATCGAGGCGCGGGTGACGGATGCGGGGGTGCGGGCGAACGTGTCGGTCGCGCTCCGTTACATCGAGAGCTGGCTCCGGGGCGTCGGCGCCGCGGCGATCGACGACCTGATGGAGGATGCCGCCACCGCCGAGATCTCGCGCTCGCAGCTGTGGCAGTGGATCCACCAGGGCATCGTCACCGTGGAGGGCACGCGCATCACGCACGACCACGTGGAGGTCGTGCTGCACGACGTGCTGCGCTCGATGGACCGCTCGCTCGCCGACCGCTTCGACGACGCCGAGAACATCGTGCGGATGGTGGCGCTGGAGGAGGAGTTCCCCACCTTCCTCACCATCCCGGCCTACGCCCACTACCTGGTCGACCCGGCCCCGGTCCGGCAGCCCGCACGGGAGTTCGCCGCCGCCTGAGCGCGCACGAGGGCCACGGGGTCGGGATAATGAGGGGATGACCCTCGACCCCGTGGCCACGATCGTCTGGATCGTGTCGTTCGTCGTGGTGACCGTCGCCGTCACGGGGCTCGCGCGCCGCGTCGGCTGGTCGGCGCCGATCGCGCTCGTGATCGTGGGAGCGGCGGTGTCGTTCATCCCCGGCGTGCCGGCGATCGCGGTGCAGCCCGACCTGATCCTCTACGGTCTGCTTCCGCCGCTGCTGTTCGCGGCCGCCATCCGCACCTCGTTCGCCGACGTGCGGGCCCGGCGCGACGGCATCCTGCTGCTCTCCGTCGGGCTCGTGGCCTTCACCGTGGTGACCGTCGGGTTCACCGCGTGGTGGGTGGTGCCGGGCATCTCGCTCGCCGCCGCGTTCGCGTTCGGCGCGGTCGTGGCGCCGACGGATGCGGTGGCCGTCACCGCGATCGCCGGCCGGCTGAAGCTGCCCCGCCGGCTCGTGACGGTGCTCGAGGGCGAGAGCCTGCTGAACGACGCCACCGCGCTCGTGGCCTTGAACGCGGCGATCGCCGGCATCCTGGCCAGCGTCGACCCGGGGGCGCCGCAGCTGAACGGGTGGGGCATCCTGCTCGAGTTCGTGCTCGCCGTCGGCGTCGGCGTCGGTGTGGGGCTCGTGGTCGGGTTCGTTCTCGGGTTCATCCGCAAGCAGCTGAAGGCGCCGGTGCTCGACACGAGTCTCTCGCTCATCACGCCGTACATCGCGTTCATCCCGGCGCAGTTCCTGCACGGCTCGGGGGTGCTGGCCGTCGTGGTGGCGGGGCTCTACCTCGGGTTCCGGGCGCCGGTCATCCAGACCGCGGAGTCGCGCATCGCCGAGTCGCTGAACTGGCGCACCATCCAGTTCCTGCTCGAGAACGCCGTGTTCCTGTTCATCGGGCTGAGCCTGGCGACCATCCTCCCGGCGGCGCTGAGCGACGGCCCGGGCGTGTGGGAGACCGTGCTGATCTCGGCCGCGCTGCTCGCCGCCGTCTTCCTCTCGCGCTTCGTCTGGATGATGATCACGACCTCGGTCTACCGCTTCGGACCGCAGTGGCTGCGCAACCGGGGCTGGAGCTGGCGCAACGGCATCGCGGTGTCGGTGGCGGGCATCCGGGGCGTGGTGACGCTCGCGGCCGTGTTCCTGCTGCCGGTGGAGACGCCGGGGCGGGCGTTCATCCAGTTCCTCGCCTTCGTGATCGTGGTGGGCACGCTTCTGGGCGGGGCGCTTCTGCCCTTCGTCATCCGGCGGCTGCGGCTGCCGCCGCCGAACTTCTCGCAGGAGATGACCGAGGTGCACATGCTCATGGCCGAGGCGCAGAACGTGGGGCTGGCGCGTCTCGACGAAGAGGTGACGGATGCCGACGAGCAGAGAGTCGTCGACCGCCTGCGGGTGAACGCCCGGTTCCTCAGCGACGCTCTCGAGAACCCGCCCGGTGACGGCGTCGAACCGCCGGCCCGCGCGTACAACCGGCTGCGCCGGATCATGATCGCGGCCGAGCGGGATGCGGTGCTCGCCGCCCGCGCGGAAGGCCGCTACCAGGAGCGCGCCGTGAAGTCGGTGCTCGCCAAGATCGACGTGGAGGAGACCGAGCTCAACCTCGGCAAGCCGCGCTCGGGGGAGTGACCGGCGACACCGATCCGTCTGCCGCAATTCACCGCCCGTTACCCCCTGGACCCCGGGCGTTCGACTGCTGGGAACAAGATCAGGCGCGATAGCCCTGTGTACTCCCACCAGCTCAGACGGAGAAGAATCGATGAAGAAACTCGGGCGGCCGACGGTAGCCGCTTTCGCAACCCTGGCGCTCGCCGTGCCGCTGGCCGCATTCGTCGCGCCGATGGCTGCGTCCGCCGCCGGTCTGCCCACGCTCGTCGTGAACGAGGTCGACGCGAGCGGTGTGCCGCAGGACTGGATCGAGATCAAGAACACCGGTTCGGCTCCCGTGGACGCCTCGGGCCTGATCCTCAAGGACGACAAGGACTCCGACCGATTCGACATCCCGGCCGGCACCGTCATCGCCGCCGGCGGCTACGCGACCTTCGACGTCGGATCCACCTTCGGGCTCGGCAAGGGCGGCGACGCCGCTCGACTGTTCCTGAGCGACAACACCACGCTCATCGACGGCTACACCTGGCCGAGCGACTCGGTCTACCCCGCGACCTGGGGCCGCTGCGACGACGGCACCGGTGCCTTCGTGGTGAACACCACGCCTTCCAAGGGCGCGGCGAACGTCTGCAGCACCACGCCGCCGACGACCCCGCCGACCACCCCTCCGACGACTCCGCCGACGAGCCCCACCTCGACCCCGTGGCCGGGCGGTTCGACGGTGACGGATGCGGCCGTCGCGAACTACGCGCCGTTCTCCTCGAACCTGAGCGGACTCAGCTGGGAGACGGGCGCCAACGGCGCCGCCGACACCCTCTGGGCCGTGCGCAACGGCCCGGGCGCGCTCTTCGCGCTGCAGAAGTCGGGTTCGACCTGGGTTCCGGCCGCCGGCTGGGAGCAGGGCAAGGCCCTCAAGTACACCGACGGCACGGGTGACGTCGACGCCGAGGGCGTGGTGAAGACCGACTCCGGCATCTTCGTCTCCTCCGAGCGCAACAACAGCAACAACAGCGTCAGCCGTCCGGCGGTGCTCAAGTACGACGCATCCGCCACCGGCAGCACGCTCACGGCGACCCTGGAGTGGAACCTCGTGTCGGCCCTGCCGACCGTCGGCGCCAACCTCGGCCTCGAGGGCATCACCTTCGTGCCCGACTCCTACCTCGTCGCCAAGGGCTTCAAATCCGACGCCGGTGTGACCTATGACCCCGCCGCCTTCGCCAACCACGGCAACGGCCTCTACTTCGTGGGCCTCGAGGGCACCGGCTCGGTGTACGCCTTCGCGCTCGACCAGACCGACGGCTCGAAGTTCACGCTGCTCGCCACCATCTCGACGGGCTTCCCCAACGGGGTCATGGAGGTGCAGTACGACGCCGAGAAGAGCGCGGTGTGGGCCATCTGCGACAACACCTGCGGCGGCAAGTTCGGGCTGTGGGATGTCGACGCGCAGGGTCACTTCGCCCAGACGGCGCTGTTCGACCGCCCCACGGGTCTGCCGGACACGAACAACGAGGGCTTCACCGTCGCGCCGCAGTCGCTCTGCGCGAACGGCGTGAAGCCGGTCGTCTGGGCCGACGACAACGACCTCAACGGCATCGCGCTGCGTGAGGGCACCATCGAGTGCACGGCCGCGCCGGTCGACCCGAACGCGCAGCAGCTGCAGGTGGTCGTGCCCGAGGTGGCCGGCGACTTCATCTGGAGCATCGACGGCACCAACGGCATCGTCGACCTCGGCACCGCCGTGTCGAAGGGCGACCACTTCGAGGCGGCCGGATCGATCAACCCGATCCGCGTCACCGACACCCGCGCCGCCGGCCCCATCTGGGCCATCTCGGCCCAGGTGAGCGACTTCGCCTCGGGAACCACCTCGTTCTCGGGCAAGTACCTCGGCTGGACCCCCTCGGTGATCGAGGCCGGCGCCGGCGCCTCCGCCGGTGCCTCCGTGGCCTCGGGCTACGACGGCGGCAACGGTCTGGCGAGCGCCTCCACCCTCGGCAGCGCCATGGCCGGCCACACCAAGGGCTCGGCGAAGCTCGGTGCCGACCTGGCCCTCAAGCTCCCGGCCGACGTCGCCCAGAACACCTACACGGCGACGCTCACCCTCACGGCGCTGGGCTAGCCTCCACCACCCCGAGCCGGGCCGGGCGCTTCGGCGCCCGCCCGGCCTTCGGTGTCTCCCTCCGCAGCGCGAGGCATCAGCGATGGCGAGCGGCCGGAGCAGACCTCAGGCGGGCTCGGCGGTGAACCAGATGACGTGCACGACGGTGTCGTCGGATGCGGGGGTGCCGGTGCCGGCCCAGTGGCGGGCGTAGCCCTCGCGCAAGTGTGCGGCGTCACGGAAGCCCTCGCCGGCCGACGCGGCCACGGCATCCCCCACGGCGCCCGCGAGGTCGCCGAAGCGGAGGGTGTCCACCCGCGTCACGGTGAGCCAGCCGGCGAGTCCGCCGGTGCTGTCGAGCAGAGCGAGGCGCTCGCCGAGGTGCTCGAGACCCTCGCCCTCGGACGCGTACTCGGCGGCCTGGCCCATCGTGGAGCGCTTGACCCCCATCAGGACCAGGGCGTTCAGCTCCTCGCGCCAGGCGCCGGGCGTGCCGAGCTCCATCGCGCGGTATCCGTCGTGCCGAGGCCACATGAGGCCATCCAAGCAGAGCGCCGCAGTCGCTGCACGCTTCTCGTCATGAGGACGCGGGTCGCGCGGTGAGCTGGCAGGCCACGCGTCAGTCGACACGAGGGCGGCACCGACGGCGGATGCGGTGAGCGCAGACAAGGCCCCGAGGATCCCCAGCGCCACGGCCAGCTGGATGGCGAGGAACACCACGATACCGAGTCAGTGCAGTGCTTCCATCGGGTCAGCCGCGACGAGCGTCGCGATCACGCTTCCTGCGCCGGCGACGATCGCCACCGCCGTCGCCTCGGCGAAGTACCGCACCTGCCCGATCGGTTTGCGCTCTGCGCTACCGGTGCTGATGGCGACCCCTACGCGGGCAGCCTAGCGCCGGCCACACGGCGCGACGGTGCACCGTCGCGCACTACTGCACCCCGCTCGTGGTGACGATGCGGGTCCAGGGGCCGGCGGGCACGGCGGAGTCGTCGACGAACTGCCAGGTGATGCCGCCCTGCTCGCCGTTGAGCTCGGAGAAGCCGAGGCAGCCGACGACCGCCGGGGAGACGTCCATGCCCGCGCCGCCGTAGCGGGCGTTGAGCGGCCGCACGTCACCGGCGCCGAAGACGTACTCGGCGTCGTCGTACTCGCCGGGGCCGGCATCCTGGTTCTGGGCGTAGCAGGTGCGGCCGTTGAGGGTCAGCGCCACCCAGCGGTTCTTCATGTAGCTGAAGCCCTGGTCGCCGTGGTGCGAGGCGTAGGGCTCCTGGTCGGCCCAGGGCACCACCTGGTCGCGGCGCGCGAAGGCCGCCGCGTTGTTGATGTCGTCGAAGGGCAGGTCGAGGTAGAACGGGTTCTCGCGCGGCGACATCTGCGTGGGGAAGTAGTCGTTCGAGGCCGATCGCGCCTCCGTCTCGCAGCTGCCGCCGGCCGTGGTGCCGTCGCAGCCGCCGTAGCTCTGGAACCACTGCGAGTCGTAGGTGCTGAACATCTGGCTGCCGTCGGCCGCGTTCGGGTCGAAGATCTCGCCCACCCAGAAGGTGGTGGCCACGATGCCCGTGTGCACCGGGTAGCCCTGGCCGGGCGCCGGCGCAGGCCCCGGGGCGGGCGCCGGCGGCGCCGGAGCGGCGGTCGCGCTGGGCGTGGCCGTCGCGGTGGCCGACGGGGTTCCGGATGCCGTCGGCGTGCGTGAGGCCGACGGCGACGCCGAGCCGCTCGCCGAGGGCGAGCCGGTGGCCAGCGTGCCGTCGCACTCCGAGGAGGTGCAGCCGAACCAGGAGCAGCCCGCGAGGCACGCTCCCGTCAGCCCGAGCACCACGGCTCCCGCGCCGAGCCGGCGAAGGCCGGCGGTGCGGCGGCCACCGCTGCGTGCCCCGCCGGAACCGCTCCCGCCACCACCGCCGACCGAGGTCATTTCGCGTCCCCGGGCGCGACACCGCTGAGGTCTTGCGCGGTGCCCGTCGGCGTATCCGTTCCGCTGTTCATGTGCACCTCCACCGGGCCCTGCACGAGCGGCGCAGCGGCCGCCGGCGCGGGCGACGCCGCGACCACCGTGGGCGCCGGGGCGCCCACCGAGTCGTAGAGCGCGTAGTCGTCGGTCTCGAGCGTGCCGTTGCTGAACACGTTGAGCCCGAAGCTGATGCCCGAGAACCCGGCCGGGATGGCGGGGGTCGTGAACGCGGCCTCGGAGAAGACCGGGTTCGCCGCGAACCACGGGCTCGAGGTCCAGTACTGCCAGACGCCCGCCGTGGTGCGCAGGTAGATGGCGAACTGGGTCACCACGGTCGAGGTGTACCAGGCCCGCATCGAGTAGGTGTGCCCGGGCACGACCGTCGGCGTGCAGGCGCCGAGGTCGAAGGCGGGCAGCAGCTTGGCATCGCCGTCGACGTAGTTCGCCACCGAGACGTAGCCGGCCACCGAGCCGGTTCGCGCGGGGGAGGTCCAGGTGATCGTCGGGGTGTTGTTGCCGTAGCCGCCCGTCATCCAGCAGCTCGGCAGCCCGTTGGCGCCCGCCGTCTCGAGGCTCGGGTTGATGACGCCGTTCACGCCGGGGCCGGCCGGCGCCGTTGCCGGACCGGCCACGGCCGCCTTCGCGGTGCCGCCGATCACCTGGTCGACGGTCTTCACCACCGTGTTGTTGGTGAGCGCGCGCGGCTTCAGCCACTGCACGAACTGGGTGAACACGGCGGGTGTCACGTTGAGGTCGCACCCGGTGTCGCAGATGTTGTGGAAGGTGAACGGCACCCATCCGCCGGTCTTCTCCGCGTTCGTCACCGAGGCCTTGAGATCGGCGAGGGTCCAGGTGTTGTCGACTTGGTCGAGGGCCTTCAGGTAGTAAGGATTCGCGGGCGGGATCTTCTCGGTGTAACCGCACCCGGCGCATCCGAAGCGTGACTGCAGGTCGCCGAGCATACGGGCGCTGTTGTAGCCGCAGGCCTTCGCCGCGGCCTCGTTCGCGGGGGTGGACGAGGCGAAGGGATACGCGAAGCTCTTCACCGTGAACCCCCAGCTCATGAGGGTGCTGCGGTCGTTGCAGATCTGCCGCTTCACCTCGTCGGCCGGCAGCACCGCGAGGTCGGGATGGTTCACCGTGTGGCCGCCGATCTCGTGCCCCGCGGCCTTGAGGCTGTCGAGGTTCGCCCGCGTGAAGTAGCTGGCCGCGCCCACGAAGCCGGAGACGATGTAGAAGGTGCCCTTCATGCCGTTGGCGTTCAGGATGCTCGCCGCCGTCATCTGGTTCGCGTTGCCGTCGTCGAAGGTGAGGCTGATGACGGTCTGCTTGAGCACCGCCGCAGGGGCGGCGCCGGGCGTTGCGGCGCTCGCCGCCGCCGAGGCGGGTACGGCGACGGCGACGGCGAGCGCGATCGTGGAGAGTGCGGCCGCCAGGGGCCGCCAGAGCTTCGTGGACGGACGGGTCGGGGTGCTTCGTTGCACGATGGGCTCTCTCTCGATGGTGGGACGGTGAACGGATGCGGTGGCCCGGCTACTCGACCGTGACCGACTTGGCCAGGTTGCGGGGCTTGTCGACGTCGCGCCCGAGGGCGAGCGCGAGTTCGCGGGCCAGGATCTGCAGCGGCACCACCGACTCGAGCGGCCCCCAGCGGTCGATGCCGCCGGGCATCGGCGTGCCGAGGCTGAGCCCGAGGGCCGGGATTGTGCTGCCGGCTCCGCCGATGCGGATCACACGGCCGCCGCGTGCCGAGACCTCGGCGATGTTGCTCTCGATGCGCCGGTCGCCCGAGTCGATGACGACCACGGGGGTTCCGGCCTCGACGAGCGCGAGCGGTCCGTGCTTGAGCTCGCCCGCCGGGTAGTGCTCGGCCCAGCGGTAGCTCAGCTCCTTCAGCTTCAGCGCGCCCTCCGCCGCGTACACCACGCCCGAGCCGCGGCCGAGGAACAGGTAGCCCTGCGCATCCCGGATCTCGTCGATGAGCGGCGGGATCGCCTTCTGCGAGGCCGCGATCGCATGAGCGAGCAGATCCGGGATGCGGCGGAGGTCGTCGACCTGACGCCGGGCGTACTCCCGGTCGATCCTCCGTGTCGCCGCGAGGGCCGACAGTGCCATCGCCACCCCGGTGATCACCTGGGCGACGAAGGTCTTGGTGGCGGCGACCCCGATCTCGGGGCCGGCGTTGCAGTTCAGCATCGAGTCGGCCCGCCGCGCGAGCGTGGAGTGGTCGCTGTTGGTGAGCGCCACGAGCGCCGAGGTGCCGAGGTCGAGGTCGTCGATGGCCCGCAGCACGTCGGCGGTCTCGCCCGACTGGCTGAGGGCGATCACGAGGGTGCGCGGTTCGACGATGGCGCTCTGGCCCTCGCTCGCGATGAGCGAGGAGTTCGGCACGTCGCCGAGCGAGCCGAAGGCGTTCGCGATGACCCGGCCGGCGTTCAGCGAGGTGCCGCAGCCGAGCACGGCCACGCGCTCGAACGGCGGCAGCTGCAGCTCGGCCCAGAGCGAGCCGTTCGCGATGCGCGGGGCGAGCTCGTCGATGATGCGCGCGGCCGTCTCGGGCTGCTCCTCGATCTCCTTGCCCATGAAGTCGGCGTGCCCGGCGAGGCCGTGGCTCGTTCCCGACCAGATCGACGAGACGAACGGGGGAGGGGTGACCCCGGTGCCGGCGCGGGTCCAGGCGAACTGCTCGCCGAGCTCCACCACGTCGCCGTCGCGCATGGCCTGGAACAGGTCGACCCACTGCGCGATCGCGTTGATGTCGCTCGCGGCGAAGACGCCCTTCTCCGAGCGGGCCACGAGCAAGGGGGAGCGGTGGGCGGCGGCCACGAGTGCGCCGCTCTGCGCGTCGAGGGCCACGACGGCCCAGGAGCCGCGCATCCGTCCCGTCGCCGCGGTGACGGCTTCGCGCAGCCCGCCGCCCGAGCGCAGCTCGTGCTCGATCAGATGGCTCACCACCTCGCTGTCGACCTCGGAGGCGAAGACGTGGCGCTCGGCTTCGAGCTGGGCCCGCAGCTCGACGGCGTTCTCGATGATGCCGTTGTGCACGATGCTGATGCGGCCCGTGCAGTCCAGGTGCGGATGCGCGTTCGCCTCGGTCACGGCCCCGTGCGTGGCCCACCGGGTGTGCCCGATGCCCGTGCCCGAGAGTGCTCCGGTGACGCCCGCCTGCTCCAGCGCGTCGAGCTGGCGCTCGAGGGTGTCGACCCGGTGGGTGGTGCGCGACGACACGGTGGTGCCCGCCGTGGTGAGGATGGCGACCCCGGCCGAGTCGTAGCCGCGGTACTCGAGCAGCCGCAAGGCGTCGACGAGGAACGGCGCCGCGGCGCCGGGCATCCGGCAGGCGACGACGCCGCACATCAGGCACCCCGTGCATCGAGGGCGGCCGAGCGGATGCCGGGGCCCTCGTGATCGAGCGAGCGCGAGGTGAGCATCTCCTCGGCCACGCGGCGGATGATCTCGTCGAGCGGCGTCGCCGGCACGAAGCCCACGAGCGCGGAGGCCCGGGTGAAGTCCGGCACCCGCCGGCGCATGTCCTCGAAGCCGGCCGCGTAGGCCTCGCCGTAGGAGACGAAGGTGACGGGGCTGCGGCTGCCGGTGACCTCGAGGATGCGGTGGGCGAGGCCCACGATCGACACCTCTTCGGCGCCGCCGAGGTTGAACGCCTCGCCGTAGGCGGTGGGCTCCTCGATCAGCCGCACCATCGCCGGCACGACGTCGCCGACGTAGGAGAAGCAGCGGGTCTGGTTGCCGTCGCCGTAGACGGTGAGCGGCTCGCCGCGCAGCGCCTGACCGACGAGGTTCGGCACCACCATGCCGTAGCGCCCGGTCTGCCGGGGGCCGACGGTGTTGAACAGCCGCACGATGGCCACGTCGAGCCCGTACTCGCTCCAGTAGGCGTGGGCGAAGGCCTCGTCGATGCCCTTCGCGGCCGCGTAGGTCCAGCGCGACTTCAGCGGGGAGCCGAGGATGCGGTCGGAGTCCTCGGTGAGCCGGTCGGCGGTGTTCTTGCCGTAGATCTCGCTCGTGGACACGAGCAGCAGCGTGGCGCGCGCCTCGACGCAGGCGTCGAGCACGTTCTCGGTGCCGTGGATGTTGGTGCGCAGGCTCGAGAGCGGCTGCTCCACGATGAGCTTCACGCCGACAGCCGCCGCCAGGTGGAACACCCGGTCGGCGCCCGCGATGGTGGCCATCACGGTGTCGCGGTCGAGGATCGAGCCGTGCACGATCGAGAGCCGGGGATTGGGCAGCGAGTCGATGAGGTTGCGCGGGGCGCCGGTCGACATGTCGTCGAGCACGACGACCTCGTCTCCCAGGGCGAGGAGGTGTTCGGTGAGGTGGCTGCCGATGAAGCCGGCGCCTCCGGTGATGACTGAGCGCATGGGTCTGGTCCTTCAGGTCTGGTCGTGTGCGGGCGGGTGTTCGGCGGGCGGGCCGGGAGCGTCAGAGGATGACGCGCTGCGGCACGTCGGTGCCGCGGTAGGTGGTGTCGAGCACGAGCTGGTGCGGGGCGATCCAGCCGAGCGGAGCATCCGCGTGCCGCGTGTGCAGCACCACGAGCTCGGCCTCGAAGGCCGCCGGGTCGGTGACACCGGTGAGCAGGATGCCGCTCGGCAGCCGCACGGAGTCGAAGTGCTCGTCGAAGAAGGCCACGGTGGCGCCGCGCTCGATCAGGCCGTCGAGGATCTCGAGGGCCGGCGACTCGCGCAGGTCGGCGACATCGGGCTTGTAGGCGATGCCCACCACGAGCACGCGGGTGCCGAGCATGCCGCTGCCGGCTCCCGAGAGCACCTCCTGCGCGCGGTCGACCACCCGGTTCGGGCGGGCCGCGATCTCCACCATCGCCTGCGTGATCATCGGGGCGGCGACGCGCTGCTTGCGCAGCTGCCAGAGCAGGTAGTGCGGATCGCACGGGATGCAGTGGCCGCCGACGCCCGGGCCCGGCAGGAAGGGCATGTAGCCGTAGGGCTTCGTGGAGGCCGCGTCGACGACGTCGGCGATGTTCAGATCGAGCGCCTTGCAGATGTCGGCGAACTCGTTGGCGAGCGCGATGTTGACAGCGCGAAACGTGTTCTCCAAGAGCTTGGTCATCTCGGCCGCCGCGAGCGAGCGCACCCGGTGCACCTTGGTGACGTAGCGGAGCAGCAGCTTCGACGCCTCCTCTTCGCACTGGGCGGTGGCGCCGCCCACCACGCGGGGCACCTCGTCGTGGTCGAAGGCCGCGTTGCCGGGGTCGATGCGCTCCGCGCTGAAGGCGACGAAGACATCCGTCCCCACCGTGTAGCCACGCTCCATCAGCGGCTTCACGAGCAGGTCGTCGGTGCAGCCGACGTACGAGGTGGAGGTGAGCATGAGCACCTGGCCGGCCACCGCGTGGTCGACCACCATGGCGCAGGCCGCGCGCAGGATCGAAAGGTCGGGGATGAGGTGCTCGTCGACCGGGGTGGGCACGCACACGATCACGGCGGCGGCCTTGCGCAGCTCGCCGGGGTCGGTGCTGAGCACGAAGCCCGGGTGGTCGAGCGCCCGGAGCAGCCGCGCGTGGTCGATCTCGAGGAGGTCGGCCTCGTGGGAACGGATCACCGCGAGGCGGCGTTCCGAGGTGTCAAGGGCGAGCACGCGGCTGTCGGCGCCGTGGTACGCGAGGGCGGTGGGGAGCCCCACATAGCCCAGGCCGACGATGGCCACGTCGTATTCGAAGGCGGTGGCGGTGGTCGCCGCCGGGCGATCCCAGCTCTCGGCCGGCTCACCGATGTCGGTGCGGGTGATGCTCTCGAACGTTGTCACGACTTTCTCCCTTGATCGTCTGGCGCGTGTCAGTTGCTGCGATGACCGCGTCAGCGACGACGGGAGGAGCGAGGGGGTCCCCTGGGTATGAGGCTCGTTCATCCCGCCGCCGTGCGACGCAATCGGGTCGGGTGGGGAGATGAAGCGATGTTCGGCCTCGTGCCCCCGGACACACTGTCTCCGGAGGCCTTCACGGGAGTCAATCGCTTTCCGGAGGCATGCGGTTTTCCACGCCGGGTTGGCCGGGGACTGCGGTGAGCGGGCCCTGCGTGCGGGTTTCCGCACGATCATGCGGGTGGGCCGGCGGGCAGGCCGAACTAGGTTTGAGCTTCGAAGAGGGGTGGGTGCGATGTTCTCGTTCCTGATCGTCCTCCTCCTCGTGCTCGGGGTGAACACGATCATCTGGGGCACGGCGGGCGGGATGCGCGTGCTGGCCGCCCGGCTGCGGCGGCGCTCCTCGTCGGCGCGCCCCGGCGCATCCGCAGCCGGCCCCGGGCGCGACGAGGTCGCCATCCTCATCGCCGCCCACAACGAAGAGGTCGTGATCGGCCGCACCATCGCCGAGCTCGACAAGTTCGGCCCCGAGGTGAGCGTGTTCGTGGTGTCCGACGGCTCCAGCGACGACACCGCCGTCATCGCCCGCGCGCACGGCGCCACGGTGCTCGAGCTGAACCCGAACCGCGGCAAGGCCGGTGCCCTCGTGGCCGCGATCGAGCACTTCCGCATCGCGGAGCGGTTCGAGGTGCTCCTGCTGCTCGACGCCGACACCCATCTCAGCGCGGAGTACTTCGACACCGGGCTCGGCGAGTTCGCCGATCCGGGCATCGTGGCGGTGGCGGGCCGCGCCTCCACGCTGTTCACCCCCTCGTCGCCCACCTTCTTCGGGCGCCTGCTCGTGGCCTACCGCGAGCGCGTCTACATCGCGATGCAGTACCTCTTCAAGTTCGGGCAGGCGGGCCGCTACGCGAACGTCGTGCCGATCGTGCCGGGCTTCGCGAGCATGTACCGCACGAGCATCCTGAAGGACATCGACATCGCCGCCCAGGGCCTCAAGATCGAGGACTACAACATGACCTTCGAGGTGCACGCGAAGCGCCTCGGCCGTATCGCGTTCCACCCGCACGCGGCGATCGCCCTCACGCAGGACCCCGACACCCTGTTCGACTACGTGAAGCAGGTGGAGCGCTGGAACCTCGGTTTCTGGCAGACCGTGGGCCGCCACCGCTTCCGGATGCGCGTGTTCTGGCTCGCCCTCAGCCTCTTCATCGCCGAACTGCTGCTCGCCAGCGTGGTGCTCGTGCTGCTGCTGCCGGCGATCACCCTCTCGGTGGGCTCCTCGCTCGCCGAGGCGGCGGGCCTGGATCCCTCGGGCATCGCCGGGGGCGTGGCCGGCGCCCTGCCGCCGCTCGCCCTGCTCGCCGGGCTGGTGCTTCCCGACTACCTGCTCACGGTGCTCGCGGCCGTCGTGAGCCGCCGGGCGGTCTACCTCGCCTACGGACTGTTCTTCCCGTTCTTCCGCATCGTGGATGCGGTGCTCTGCCTCTACGCGCTCGGCGAGGCGGTGTTCAGCAGCTCCGGCGGCACCTGGAAGAGCCCGTCGCGGCGGCCCGCCGCCGAGCACTCCGCCGTCAGTTGAGCAGCGATGCCAGGTGCGAGCGCGAGCGCGCGCCCACCTTGCGGTAGATGTGGGTGAGGCGCAGTTCGACGGTGCGGAGCGAGATGTACAGCTCGGCGGCGATCTCGCGGTTGCGGAAACCCTTGCGCACCATCTCGGCGACCTCGCGCTCGTCGGGGGTGAGGAGGCCGAGCACCGTGCTCACCGGGGGAGCCGCCGGCGCCTCGGCCCGGGCCACGAAGCGGCGCGCCCAGAGGGTGGCCCCGGCGTTCTCGAAGGCGGCGGCGGCGGCGCTCGCGGCGTGTTCCGCGGCTTCGGCGTGGCCCAGCTGGGCCAGGCGTCCGGCCTGGGCGATGAGGGTGCGCCCCCGGTCGTAGCTGTATTCGGTGCCGTCGAACGCGGCCACGGCCTCGCGGAACAGCCCGGGCGAGACTTCGTCGGCCGCGAGGAGCGCCCGCGAGCGGGCCAGCGCGAGGTCGAGCCAGCGCGAAGGGCGTTCGCTGCGCTGTTCGAGCATCCGGCGGTACACCGTCTCGCCCTCGCGGGCCCGGCCGCTCAGCACACTGGCCTCCACCAGATCGGCCGAGTGCCGCAGCAGTGAAGGGTTGCGCAGGTGGGCTCCGGATGCGTCGGCCAGCAGCAGCAGCCGCATGGCGTCGTCGACCCGGTTCTCGAGCAGCGCCGACTGCCCCTGAAAGGTGAAGAGCCGCGCGATGAGGGCGGGATTGCGCTCGGAGGAGGCGAATTCGAGGCACTCCTCGGCGTAGGCCTGCGACTCGTCGGGCCGCTCGCGCGAGTAGTGGTACCAGGCCAGCACGAGCGCTCGCGCCGCACGGTGGCTCGCGACGGCAAGCGGGAACGACAGCCACTCCTCCACGGCGAGCCGGGCGCGGTGGAAGTCGCCGGCGCGCATCTCGTTCGTGCAGCTGAGGCCCCGGGCGCGCTCGAGCGTGAGCGGCTCGCCGTGCGGGCGGTTGAACACCACCGCGCAGACGCGCCGCGCCTGGGCGTAGCGCTCGCGGTAGCTCAGGGTGGTGGCGAAGGCCACGAGCGAGTCCGACGACATCGCCTGCAGCTCCTCCGCGCTCACCCGTCCGGTGGCGGGCTCCGGGTCGGGGCGGCCGTCCACCGCGTCGAGCATCGCGAGCGTCTCGCGGTGGGCGTGCCGGGCGTCTTCGGAGGCCTCGCCCAGGAACCGCCCGGCGAGCGCGACACCGCGACGCGCCTCCTCCACGTCCCAGCGCCCCGCGTGGGCGAAGCTCGCCTGGGCGAGCAGCCGCACCGCACCGGAGGGATCGTCGTCACCGTAGAGGCTGACCGCCGCCTCCACGTCGCCCGTGGGCACCAGGCAGGTCTTCTCGTACTCGACCAGGATGCGCTCGGTCGCGAGCCGCAGATTGAGCGCGGCCGACGCCGGGTCGAACCGCACGTGCAGCAGGTAGCGCTCGGCGAGGTCGAGTTCGCCCTGACCGGTGAGCGCGGTGGCGAAGCGGAACACCAGGGCGTGACGCGACTCCAGGTCGACGGCGGTGAGCAGCCCGCGCTCGGCGAGCTCGACGGCGGAGGCGATGTCGCCCTCGAGCGCGAAGCGGGTGGCGGCGAGCAGCAGATCGTCGGTGAGTTCTGCATCCGGTGCCATGAAACTCGCGTGCCAGATGCGCAGGCGGTCGTCGATCTCCTCGTGCAGCCCGGCCAGCTCCGCGTGGCGTTCGCGCCGCTCGCGCGGCTTCATGTCCCAGTAAAGATAGGAGCGCAGCAACGGCTCGACCAGGCGCACGTACTGCCCGTGGCTGGTGGCGAGACCGGCGTAGAGGATCTCCTCGAGCGCGTCGAGGTCGTCGGGGCGTTCGCGCGTGAGAGCGCCGACGTGCGTGAGCGGCGCGAGGGCGATCGATTCGAGCATGCGTCGCTGCGGTTCGGCGGTGTCGCTCAGCTTCTTGCTCGCCACGGCCTTCAGGGACTCGCTCGGCCGCGAGGGCAGCACGAGCGGTTCCCGCCCCGCGAGCTGGTCGGCGCTGAGCGCCCGCGCCGACTCCATCATGACGAGCGGGTTGCCGTCGGACTGGCCGGCGACGATGCGGAGGGTTCCGGGGTCGGCCCCCAGTCCGAACTCGGCCGCGGCGAGGTGCACCGACTCGTCGATGCTCAGGCGGTGGATCTCGCGCTGCTGGAATCCGGCGAGCGGGCTGTCCTCGGCGAGCTGGTCGGCGGTCGCGACGAAGCGGAGACCGGTGCCCGCGAGGCGGCCCGCCATGAAGCCGATGAGGGTCTGGGTCTCGGCATCCATGCGGTCGAGATCGTCCACCAGCACGAGCAGCGGAGGCAGGGAGAGACCGCGCAGCAGCGAGAGCAGGTCGCGGGCGGCGGCGAACATGAACTGCGGTTCGGTGGAACGCAGGGTGAAGCGACCCCCGAACTCCACCGCCCGCGAGTCGTCGATCGAGGCGAAGATGCGGGAGAACCCTGACAGGGGCCAGGCCGCCTCGGCCGGATTCGCGTGCAGCAGCACCGCCTGCACCGACGACTCCCGCAGTGCGGCCTCGAGCAGGTGCGAGCGGCCGACGCCCTGTTCGCCGATGAACACCACGGCGCTCTCCGTGGGGGCGGTGGCGATCTGCGCGATGAGATCGAGCTCACCGCGATGTGCGATGAACTCCATCAAGTGCCCCGGACATTCGGGCTGCTATCGCGGGACCACACTGCGGTGCCGGCCCGCAGCGTGAAGGCGTGCGGAGGGTGTCGGTGCGACGCGGGTCGCGAATTGCATAGCACTCGTCATGACGACACTGTCTACTCGGGCGCAGTCGGGAGCTGCGGTGGACCTCCCGTGATCGGGATCACGGCTGTTACGGGTACACGCTTTCTATCGCATTAGGAGACAGCAAACAAGCCGTGGCTTTCCGGGGTCAGGCGTGCCTGGCCGCGAGGAACTCCTCCACGAAGGCCGCTGTGTCGGGCCAGCCCTCCACCGCGACCGTCGCCACCCCGAGCGCTTTCACCGGGTAGTCGTTGCCGCCCTCGTCGAGGCGGTCGCCCACGAAGAGCATCTCGTCGAGCGGGATGCCGGTGAGCTCGGCCAGGCGGTTCATGCCATAGGCCTTGTCGATGCCGGCGCGGGTGATGTCGACCGAGGTCGACCCGCCCGAGCGCACCTCGAGGTCGGGGAGCAGCTCCGCCACGGCGGCGCGGAGGGCCTCCTTCTTGGCGCCCGACGGGTCCCAGGCCGACTTCGCGGGGATCGGTGCCGCCTGGCCCAGGGCGGAGAAGGTGATCTGCGAACCGCGGTCCTCCAGGATGGGGCCCCAGGTCTCGGCCTCCCAGAAGCCGAGTCGCTTCGCCTCGGTCTCGACCGCATCCAGGGCCCGTGCCTTCTGGTCGTGGGTGAGGTTCTCGGCGTAGATCTGCTCCCAGTCGCCGTCGTGACGGTAGTACTGGGTGCCGCAGGTGGGCATGAGGTGCAGGCGGGAGAGGCTCTCGCCGGCGCTCTCGGGCAGGTTCTCGACCAGCTGCGAGCGGAACTGGCCGATCTGGCCACCGGAGATCACGCAGACCTCGACGGCTCCGAGCAGCTGCACCAGCAGATCGGCCATGCGGGGGTCGACCGGCGCCTTCGAGGGCGCGAGCGTGTCGTCGAGATCGAAAGCGACCAGGCGGACGTTCGTGGTCAAGGCGGAGTTCTCCTCTGGGTCGAGAGCGTCCCGGTCTTCTTCAGGCGCTCCGGTCTACGGCGGAGTCTCGATTGTCGCAGATGAACGTGTCGGAGGTGTTACCGGGCCGGGCACGGGAGGCGGGCGGCCGGGGCGCTTCCTCGCCCCGCTCAGTCGAAGCCGATCACCTCGTCGCCCCAGGCCTCGCGGATGGCGGCGTCGGGGTCGTCGACCACCTGCTCGCCGTGGTCGATCACGAGCGTCGACCGCGTGGCCACGTCGTAGAGCGGCCAGTCGAGCGCGGAGCCCGTGGCGTCGGGCAGCCCGGCGGGAACGCCGTCGACGGCGAAGCGCAGCCAGCGGTGCTGCAGCGCCGCCGAGACCCGCTCGGCCTGGCGCAGACCGCCGAGATCGAAGGTGAAGTCCTTCTTGGCCACCCGGAAGTTGCCGAACACGTAGGCGAGCTCGGCGCCGTGGGTGGCGCCGATGCCGAGGAGCTTCAGCATGGGCGTGGCGTGATCGAAGCGGTACATGCGGGTGGGCGCCACCCGGCTGTGCGCCGAGGCCAGCCAGATCGAGGGCATGCGGAAGCCGGCGTCGCGCGAGATCTCGGCGGGGCTGCTCCGGCGCTTCGGGTAGGCGGCCTCCACGCGAGCCTCGGCGTCGCTGAGCGCGGGCTTCTCGGCGGCGATCTGCGCGAACATGGCGTGCACGGAGCTCGGCGTGATGGGCATCAGCGGCGACTTCATCAACCGGAACAGGGAGGCCTCGTCGCGGTTGGTGCCGATGATGAGCGGCAGTGGATGCTGGGTGCCGGCCTGGAAGGCCTCGATCGGATGCACGGGCACGACGTCGCCGTCGACCACCGGGGCGAGAGCCAGGGTGCCCGGTGCCTCGGCCGAGATCGCGTTCACGAGGTCGAAGGCGGCCTGGCTCAGCGCCTCGGCCGGCAGCTCGCGGAGGCGCTGCGGCTCGTCGGCCGGCACACCGGCGATCTCGAGGAAGCGGGCCGCGGTCGCCGCCGCCCGCCGGGCCGAATACACCGAGGTGGCCGGTGAGCTCTCGGCGATCGCGCGATGGAAGAGCCCGGCGGCGTGCGGCGAGGTCAGGAGCGTGGTGACGCATCCGCCGCCGGCCGACTCGCCGAAGAGCGTGACGTCGCCGGGGTCGCCGCCGAAGGCCGCGATGTTCTGCTGCACCCAGCTGAGGGCGGCGAGCAGGTCGCGCAGGCCGAGGTTGGTGTCGAAGGGCTGCTCCTCGGTGGCGATGCCGGAGAAGTCGAGGAAGCCGAGGGCGCCGAGGCGGTAGTTGACGCTCACGAACACCACCTCGCCGGTCTGCACGAGGTGGGTGCCGTCGTAGAGGGGCTGCGCCGCGGTTCCGGCGAAGTAAGCGCCACCGTGCACCCAGACCATGACCGGTCTCGGGGCGGAGGGTGCGGCATCCGGGCCCGCGACCGGCGGGGCCAGCACGTTGAGCACGAGGCAGTCCTCTGACTGCGTGATGCCCTCCGGCAGCGCGAGCGCCTTGTTCTCGTGTTGCGGCGCGGCGTGACCGAACTCGACGGTCTCGCGCACCTCCTGCCACGGCTCGGGCGGCTGCGGGCGGCGGAAGCGCAGAGCGCCGACGGGCGCGGCGGCGTAAGGGATGCCGCGCCAGCTGCGCAGGCCCTCGCGCAGCGAGCCGCGCACGGGGCCGGATGAGGTGGTGACCAGCAGAGCGTCGTCGCTCGGGGTCGCGTCGGCGGGGGAGGGTGCGGACATGGGGCCACTGTAGCGATTGAATGGTGGCGTGCCACATGATTCGATCGACCTCCTGCGCGAAGACCTCACCACCGCCCGCTACCGGGTCGACGTGCTCGACGGGCTCTGGGGTGCGGCGGCCTCCGCGGCGCTGTTCCGGGGCCGCCGCCTGCCGGCCGAGCGCGCGCTCGCGCGGCGGCGCGCCTCCGGAGCCGGACCGCAGGCCGTCGACACGCTCGCGGCGTTGTTCGTGCTCGGCAGCCCCGTGCCGGAGGCCGAGCTCGAGACGGCGCTGCCGCGGCTCGGCGTGGCGGGCGCTCGCGAGCTCGGGCTGGTGGGGGCTGCGGATGCCGAGGGCGGCTCCGTGCGCGCCCTGCTCGATCTGCGGCCCTACAGCTTCGTCGACGCGCTCGGAGCCGGCAGCTGGTGGATCGTGTCCGACCTCGGCGAGGCGGTGCTCGGCCACGCCCTCGACGAGGACCACGTGCTCGGCATCGGCGGGGCGTCGACGACGCTGTCGGGGTTGATGATCCCGACCCCCGCCGACTCGGTGCTCGACCTGGGAACCGGATGCGGCATCCAGGCCATGCACGCCGCCCGGCACGCCCGCCGCGTGGTGGCCACCGACATCTCCCGGCGCGCGCTCGAGATCGCGGCGCTCAACGCCCGGCTGAACGGCATCGACTCGATCGAGTTCCGCTACGGCAGCCTCTTCGAGCCCGTGGCGGGGGAGCGCTTCGACCGCATCGTGTCGAACCCGCCGTTCGTGATCACGCCCCGGGTCGACGGGGTGCCGCAATACGAGTACCGCGACGGCGGGCTCGAGGGCGACGCGCTCGTGGAGCAGGTGGTGCGGCAGGCGGGGGAGCACCTGACGCCCGGCGGCATCGCGCAGCTGCTCGGGAACTGGGAGTACCGCGGGAGCGGCGCCGGGGTCTCCGACGGGCTCGACCGCGTGCGCTCGTGGGTGGAGGGCGCGGCGGGCGGCGATTCCCGTGCCGGCGCGGTCAACGGGGCCGGAGCCGGAGCCGGAGGCACGATGCCGGGGAGTGCGGTGGGTCGATCCGGTGCGGGTGCCCGAGCCGGTGGAGGTGGCGCGGTGGGCGGTGGAGCGACCCTCGACGCGTGGGTCGTGGAGCGGGAGCGGCAGGATGCGCCGACGTATGCCGAGACCTGGATCCGCGACGGCGGCACCCGGCCGGGAACGCCGGAGTTCGAGCGGCTCTACGCCGCCTGGCTCGACGACTTCGAGGCGCGCGGGGTGTTCGAGGTGGGGTTCGGCTACGTGCTGCTGCGGCGGCCGGCCGCGGCCGTGAGCGCCCGGAGCGGCCGCGCCGGCGCGGGCGCGGACGTGCCGGCTATGGACGCGGGCGGGAATGCGCCCACCGCCGAGGGCGTGAGCGCAAGGAGCCCGGCGGGCGAGGACGGCGTCGGGCGCGCATCCGGGGTCCGCAGCGGGGCGCCGACGCTCGCGCGTTACGAGCGGGTCGACTCGGCGCTCGGCGACAATCCCGTGGGGCTGGGCGACCACCTCGCCGTGTGCCTCGCCGGCCACGACTGGCAGGCCGCCCGCGACGACGCGGCACTGCTGCGCGAGCGGCTCGTCTACGCCTCCGACGTCACCGAGGAGCGGCACTACTGGCCCGGGCAGGAGGATCCGGTGGTGATGACCCTGCGCCAGGGCGGCGGCTTCGGCCGCGCGGTCGGGCTCGACACCGGGCTCGCCGCCCTCGTGGGCGCCTGCGACGGCGACCTCAGCCTCGGCGCGCTCTGCTCCGCCATCGCCGAGGTGCTCGACGTCGACGACGCGGCCCTCCGCGCGGAGCTGCTGCCGCGCATCCGTGCCCTCGTCTCCGACGCCTTCCTCCTTCCGGCGGACTGACGCCGGCGGAACCCCGCGAAGACCCCGGGCGCCGGATGCCGGCTCCCGCGCCCGGGCGATTCTCCTGAGCGAGCTCGGGACGGCGCCGCCCGTGCGGCATAGAGTGGCGGCATGCGCAGGGTCGAGACCGAGGTCTGCATCGTGGGCGGCGGGCCGGCCGGCGTGATGCTGGGGTACCTGCTGGCGCGGGCCGGCGTCGACGTGGTGGTGCTCGAGAAGCACGGCGACTTCCTGCGCGACTTCCGCGGCGACACCATCCATCCCTCCACGCTCACGCTGCTCGGGCAGCTGGGGCTGCGCGAGGAGTTCCTCGCGCTGCCGCACAGCGAGGTGCGCACGCTCGATTTCGTGGTGAACGGCACGCGCATCCACGCCGTCGACTTCGGGGCGCTGCCGGCGCCCGACGACTTCCTCGCCTTCATGCCGCAGTGGGACTTCCTGAACTTCCTCGCCGGGAAGGCGGCGGAGTTCCCCTCCTTCCACCTGCTGATGAGCACGAGCGCCACCGGCGTGCGCCGCGCCGGGGCCGCGGTCACGGGTGTCACGGCCACGGATGCGCAGGGCGAGCTCGAGATCGTCGCCCGGCTCACCGTGGCCGCCGACGGCCGCACCTCCACCGTGCGCGCCGCGACCGGACTCGAGCCGCGGCAGTTCGGTGTGGGCATCGACGTGCTCTGGTTCTCGCTGCCGAAGCCCGCCGCGCCCCCGCCGCCCACCCTCGCCTACATCGGCGACGGCGCCCTCGTGCTCACCATCGACCGCGGCGACCACTACCAGGCCGGCTCCGTCATCCCGAAAGGGCGCTTCGAGGCCCTGCGTGAGGCCGGGATCGACGCCTTCCGCGACTCGCTGACCGCCGCCGCGAAGCCGTTGCGGGGCGTGGCCGACGCGCTCACCGACTGGGACCAGGTGAAGCTGCTCAGCGTCCAGGTGTCGCGCCTGGACACCTGGCACCGGCCGGGGCTGCTCTGCATCGGCGACGCGGCGCACGCCATGTCGCCGGCGTTCGGGGTGGGCGTGAACTACGCGATCCAGGATGCCGTGGCCACCGCGAACGCGCTCGCCGAGCCCCTGCTCACCGGCGCGGTGTCCGAGCGGCAGCTCGCGAGCATCCAGCACCGCCGCCTGCCGCCCGTGCGGGCCATGCAGACCCTGCAGCTGCGGCTGCATGCGGCGATCGGGCGACCGCCCGAGAAGCCCGTGCTCGCGAACCCGCCCACGGCCGGGCAGCGCGCCGCCCTCAATCTCCTCGTGCCCCTCATCCGAGCCGCCGCTCCGCGCCTCGTGGGCCGCGGTTTCCGCCCTGAGTCCGCCGCCCCCCTCTTCACCTCCTGACTCCCCTTCCCCCCCCCACAACCCCCAGACTCGTCACTTTCGGGGCCAAACACCCCCGCTATCGCGCCAAAAGTGACGAGTCTGGGGGAGGAGAGGGGATTGGTGGGGCGGGGGCACAGATGGTGCTCAGGAGAGCGGGGGAGGATGAGCGTGAGCGGCGGCGCACGCGGCGGCGCCCGAGATCGGAGCGATCACCATGGGATTCCTCGACCGACTACTGGGCCGAGAAGAACCACAGCGGCCCCAGGGCTACGGCGCCGGAACGCCCGCCCCGAACTACGGTGCGCAGAGCGCCCCTTCCGGCCGCGACGCCGACCAGATCGCGGTGGAGCGCTACCGCTACCTGCTGCGCACCGCGCCGCCCGAGACCATCGAGCAGGTGCACGAAGAGGCCTTCGCCAAGCTCACCCCCGAGCAGCGCCGGCTGCTCTTCACCCAGCTCAGCGAGAACGCCCCGGCCGGCGAACAGCCCCTTGGCGACGACCCGCGCTCGCTCGCGCAGTCGGCCACGCGCTCCGAGTTCCGCCAGCCCGGCACCCTCGAGCGCTCGTTCGGCGGCATGGGCGGCGGCGCCGGCGGCGGGATGGGCTTCGGCGGCATGGTCGCGAGCTCCCTGCTCGGCACCGTGGCCGGCTACGTCATCGGCTCGGCGCTCGTGAGTGCCTTCCTGCCCTCGCCGGCCGACCTCCAGGCCGGCGACCAGAGCGGCGCCGACCAGGGCCAGAACGACCAGGGCCAGAACGATCAGGGCGGCGACCAGTCCGGCGGCGACGCCGGGGGCACGGATGCCGGCACCTCGGCCGACGGCGGCGGCGACTGGTCGGGCGGCAGCGGCGACTTCACGGCGAGCGGCGGCGGCGACTGGGCCGGCGGCAGCGGCGACTTCGGTGGCGGGGACTTCGGCGGAGGCGACTTCGGCGGCGGTTTCGACTTCTGATCGAACCGGCCGCGGGCCGAGTCGCTAGTCTGACGGTATGACAGACCTGCGCATCGTCGAGCACGAGAACGACGACATCGTCACCTACTACGTGGCCACCGACCTCAACCCCGAGGAGTTCCCCGGCGCGCCGACGCTCGGCCCGTTCGACACCCGCGAAGAGGCCGAGGCCGCCATCGCCGAGTGGGACCAGGAGCTCATCGACGACGCCACGCCCGACGACGACGCGCCCGCGGCATCCGCGGTCTGACGCCCTTCCCGGGAGCGTCGGGCCCCGGCGGCGAGCCGCGGCTCAGGAGTTCTGCAGCACCACGATCACCGAGATCGCCCCGATGCTGAGGGCCACCAGCCCGATGATCACGATCCAGGCGAGCATGCGGGCGCGCCCGAGGCGGCCGATGAAGCCCGACGGGCGGCCTTCGTAGTCGTCGTCGTCTTTGCTCATGCCACGACCATAGCGGGTAGCGTAGGCAGCGGCCCACTCCCCGTCGACACCGAAGAAGGCGATGAACGAATACGAGAGCCGACCGTGGCTGCGCAGCTTCTCTCCCGAGCTCTCCCCGGTCATCGAGCCGGTGAGCTATCGGTCGATCGGCGAGCTGGTCGACACGGTCTGCCGGCGCTTCGGAGACCGGACGGCCTTCTCCAACATGGGCGCCGAGATGTCGTTCATCGAGGTCAACCGGCACTCCGACCACTTCGCCGGATTCCTGCTCGGTGAGCTGGGGCTGAAGAAGGGCGACCGCATCGTGCTGCAGATGCCCAACCTGCTGCAGTATCCGGTGGCCGTCTTCGGGGCGCTCAAGGCCGGTCTCGTCGTGGTGAACGCGAACCCGCTCTACACCGCGCACGAGATGCGCAAGGTCTACAAGGACTCGGGCGCCGTCGCCGTTCTCGTGCTGCAGAACTTCGCCGACAAGCTCGCGGCCATCATCGACGAGACCGAGCTGAAGCACGTCATCCTCACCGACGTGGGCGACCTGCTGCCGCCCGTGCAGCGCGTGGTCACGAACTTCGCGGTCAAGTACGTGCGCAAGCTCGTGCCGCGGCACGGCCTCGCGAACACCGTCTCGTTCCGCGACGCCCTCGCGGCCGGTGCGCGCCACGCCTCGAAGCCCCGACCCGCCATGGACCCGGGCGACACCGCTCTTCTGCAGTACACCGGCGGCACCACGGGCGGCACGAAGGCCGCCGTCATCAGCCACCTCAACCTGCTCTCCAACCAGGCCCAGATGCTCGCGCCGATGCGGCTGCGACTCGACGAGGGCGCCGAGACCGTCGTGGCCGCCCTGCCGCTGTACCACATCTTCTGCCTCACGGTGAACTGCCTGGCCTTCTTCAACTACGGCGCCCACAACGTGCTGATCACGAACCCGCGCGAGACCGCGGCGCTCGTGAAGACCATCGAGAAGACCAAGCCGAGCGTGCTCATCCTGGTGAGCACCCTCGCGGCCTCCCTCCTCGACAGCGCCGCCTTCCGAGCCCTCGACTTCACCGGCGTGAAGCTCACGGTGGCGGGTGGGATGGCGCTCCGCGGCGCCACCGCCTCAGCTTGGAAGAGGGCCACCGGCAACGACATCCTCGAGGGCTACGGCCTCACCGAGGCCTCGCCCGTGGTGGCCGTGAACCCCACCTGGGACGTTCCGCGGGTCGGCACGATCGGCCTGCCGCTGCCCTCCACCGACATCGAGATGCGCGACGACGAGGGCAACCCGGTTCCGCTGGGTGTGGCGGGCGAGATGTGCGTGCGCGGCCCGCAGGTGATGAGCGGCTACTGGCAGCAGCCGGAGGAGACCGCCCAGGTGCTGAAGGACGGCTGGCTGCTCACCGGAGACGTGGCCTCGATGAGCGACGACGGGTACATCACCATCGTCGACCGCAAGAAGGACATGATCGTTGTCTCGGGCTTCAACGTCTACCCGAGCGAGGTCGAAGAGGTCGCGATGGCCAACGACAAGGTCAAGGACGCCGGCGTCATCGGCGTGCCCGACGACCGCTCGGGCGAGACCGTCGTTCTCTTCGTCGTGCCGGCCGACGCCTCGCTCACCGTCGACGAGCTGAAGGCCTACCTCAAGGGCGAGCTCGCCGGCTACAAGCGCCCCACGAAGATCGTGTTCCGCGACGAGCTGCCGAAGTCGAACGTGGGCAAGGTGCTGCGGCGGGAGCTCCGCGAGCTGCTGTGACCGTGCGGCGCGATCAGGCGGATGCTGTGGGCCGGCGGTAGAGGATGGTGCCGGCGATGACCGTGGCCACCGTCAGGGTCGTGACGAGCACGACCACCGGCAGGCTCAGAGCGTCGGTGAACAGGGGCACGATCAGCACGAGTGCGGCGGCCCCGAGCGAGAGCGCCGGCGGGATGACGGTGGGCCCGATCAGCGGGCGGTACAGCGCCCACATCGCCACGAGGAACACGGCCACCGGGATGGCCACCGAGTAGGCCACGACGATCATCGGCGTCTCCCCGTGGTGTCCGATGGCGTTCACGCTCACCTCGAGCCCCGCGCCGAGCGCCGCAAGCGAGGCGAAGATGACGTAGTGCCCGTAGCCCCAGACAAAGGAGCGGCCGCGGTTGCGTTCGAGGCCTTCGTGGGCGGGCTCGAGGTAGTAGACCCACCACAGCCCGAAGAGCAGGGCGAGCCCGGCGGCGGCGAGCAGCACGAAGGGGCCTGAGGAGGAGCCTGCGCCCACGATGCCCTGCACGCCGACACTCGCGGCGAGCACCGACTCGCCGAGCACGATGATGGTGAACAGTCCGTAGCGCTCGGCCACGTGGTGCGGATGCCACGCCGTCGACCCCGGGCGTTCGGCCCAGATCGGCACCGCCATCTCCAGCACCGCGAGCACGGCGAAGACGGCGACCTGCGCCTCGAACGGGAAGCCGCCGGTGGTGAACAGGCGCACGATCCAGAGCGCCTGCACCACCGAGATGCCGAGGGCGTACCGCAGCGCCGTCGGCCGCCCCTCGGGGTCCTGGGCCGCGGCCCGCAGCCACTGGGCGACGAGCGCGATGCGCATGATGAAGTAGCCGAGGGTGACGAGCAGGTAGTCGCCGTTCCCGAACGCGCCCGGCACCCCCGCGGCCAGAACGAGCACTCCGCCCATCTGCAGCATCGTCAGCAGGCGGTACGGCACGTCGTCGGTGTCGTAGGCCGAGGCGAACCAGGTGAAGTTCAGCCACGCCCACCAGATGGCGAAGAACACCATGAGGTAGTTCGGCAGCGCCGTGCCGAGGTGGTCGAGCTCGATGGCGTGCGCGAGCTGGCCCACGATGGAGCTGATGGCCACCACGAAGGTGAGGTCGAAGAGCAGCTCGAGCGGGCTCGAGACCCGGCCCGGTTCCGCGATGTCGCGCGAGCGCATCCGCACCACGGGAACGAGGCCGCTGAGGGCGTGGGGCTTCGCGTCTTCCGGCATGGCAGCCAGCTTAGAGGCGCCCGTGCGAGGCTGGGATGCGCGGGCGGGCCCTCAGACGAAAAGCAACACGAACTGCACCACGACGGCCACCGCACCGAGCCCGAGCAGGATCCAGCCCGTGGTGCGCAGCGCCCGCCCCTCGTGCTTCGGATCGTCGATGCGGCCGATGGCGGGATCGCGGGGGTTCACGTAGACCGTCACGTCGTCGCCCGGCTCGAGCACCGGGGCGTCGAGCTCGGTCGAGGGAGCCTCGTAGAGCATCCCGTCGTCGCCGAGCCAGCGGTAGGCGAGGTCGCCGCCGGAGTCGACGACCACGACCCCGAGGGTCTCGCGCCAGCCGCGGAAGAAGGCGCCGCGCACGAGGCCCACCACGAGCAGCACGAGGCCGGCGGCGAGGCCGATCCAGCTGAACAGCTCGGTGATCAGCGACACGGCGCCGATCGGATCAGTCATGCTGCAACACTATTGCCTGCGCCGAGGAGGCCGCGTGGAGGCTGTGCGGGCCTGGGTAGAGTGGCGGGGTGAACGGCGTGCAGCTCCTCCTCGTGATCGTGGGTGCGATCGCGGTCAGCGGGCTGGCCCAGCGCCGCGGGCTTCAGCCGGCCCTCGTCATCACGCTCGTGGGCTTCGCCGTGTCGTTCATCCCGGGTCTCACCCGCATCGAGCTCGACACCGAGATCGTGCTCGGCATCGTGCTGCCGCCACTGCTCTACTCGGCGGCCCTGAACTTCTCGTTCGTCTCCTTCGCGCGAAACTTCCGGCCGATCGTCGGTCTCGGCGTGGGCCTCGTGGTGGCCACCGCCCTGCTCGTGGGCGTCTTCGCCGCGTGGGTGGTGCCGGCGCTCACCCTCGGCACGGCGTTCATCCTGGGGGCCATCGTGGCGCCGCCGGATGCCGTCACCGCGGTGGCCATCGGGCGCAAGCTCGGGCTGCCGAAACGCGTGATGTCGATCCTCACCGGCGAGAGCCTCGTGAACGACGCGGCCGCACTGACGCTCTTCTCCATCACGCTCGCCGGAGTCGTGGGCACGCACACGCTCTTCGCCAACCCGGTGCTCCTCTTCCTCTACAGCGCGATCGTGGGCGTGGCGGTCGGGCTGCTGCTCGCCGTGGTGGCGACCGTCATCCGTCGCCTGCTGAAGGACTCGGGGCTCGAGACGGTGCTCGGGCTCGTGGTGCCGTTCGCCGCCTACCTGCTCGCCGAGCAGATCGAGGCCTCGGGCGTGCTCGCCGTGGTGGCCGCGGGCTTCGCCATCGGGTCGAGCTCGAGCCGCGCCGGCTACCAGACGCGCCTGCAGGAACGGCAGGTCTGGAGCTCGCTCGACGTGCTGCTCGAGGCCTTCGTGTTCGCCTACATGGGCCTGCAGCTGCGCTTCGTGATGGAGGACCTCACGGCCGCGGGCGACTCGGTGTGGGAGATCTTCGGGGTGGGCCTGCTCGTGCTGCTCGTGGTGCTGCTCATCCGGCCGGTGTGGGTGTTCGTGTCGTTCGGGCGGCACTTCCTGCTCGACCGGGTGATGCGGCGCCGGATCGCGAGCGACACGCGCGTGCAGGAGCGCATCCGCGTGGAGAACGAGCAGCGCATCGCGCGCGGGCGGAGGCCACGACAGTTCCCGGTGTTCCTGAACTGGCGGGAGAGCCTCGTGGTGTCGTGGACCGGGATGCGCGGGGTCGTCACCCTCGCGGCCGCGGCCGGCATCCCGCTCGCGCTCGCCGACGGCACCCCTTTTCCGGGGCGCGCCGAGATCCAGGCCATCGCGTTCATCGTGGCCGTGGGCACCCTGCTCGTGCAGGGGCTCACGCTGCCGGCGCTCATCCGCTCGCTGCACCTGAGCGACCCCAGGCAGGAGGAGTTCGACCGCGAGCAGGCCGAGCACGCCCTCGAGGTTGCGCAGGCCGCTTCGGCCGGCGTCTACCAGCGCTTCCTCGCCTCGCCGCCCGAGGGCGTGCCGCCCGAGCTGCTGGAACGCATGACGCAGATGGTGAAGCGGCAGTCGGCCGACGCCGCGCGCGACCCCGATCCCGATGCCACGAGCGCCTACGGCGAGGCCTTCGGCACCCTCTACCGCGAGGTGCTGCAGGCGCAGCGCAACGCCGTGGTCGACGAGCGCGACGCGAACCGCCTCGACGACGACGCGGCCCGGGAGTTCCTCGAGCAGCTCGACTACCAGGAGGCGGCGATCGTGTCGCGGCTCGGGTACCGGCTGTGAGCCGGGGCGTCTCGGGGCCCGGCGCCGGCCGCGTCTCGCGCCCCGCGCATCCGATTCTCCTCTCACCGGAAGGCCAGCCATGATCATCTCCGTCGACGGCCACACCCCCGTGCTCGCCCCCTCGGCCTGGCTCGCGCCGACCGCGACCGTGATCGGGCGGGTGACCCTCGGCGAGCGGGCGAGCGTGTTCTACGGCGCCGTGCTGCGCGGTGACACGGATGCGATCACGCTCGGCGAGCGCTCCAACCTGCAGGACAACGTGGTGGTGCACTGCGACGCCGGCAAGCCCGCCACGATCGGCGCGGGCGTGAGCGTGGGCCACGGCGCCGTGCTGCACGGCTGCACGGTCGAGGACGACTGCCTGATCGGCATGAACGCGACCGTGCTGAACGGCGCCGTCATCGGCACAGGCTCGCTCGTGGCCGCGGGCGCCGTGGTGCTGGAGGGGACACTGGTGCCCCCGGGCTCGCTCGTGGCCGGAGTGCCGGCGAAGGTGCGGCGCGCGCTCGGCGAGGAGGAGCTCGCGCACATCCGCCGCAACGCCGAGACCTACCTGCGCCTCTCCGCGGCGCACGCGCGCGCCCTCGCCCCCACCCTCGAAGACGACCTCTCTTAGCGCGGTCCCGACCGGCGCATCCTTCTCGCCGCGCGCATCCCTCCCTGCCTCCCGCCCTCCCTTCCGCCCGCGAACGACGGAGTCTCGCGCGAGCGCGCCGAAACGACGGAACCTGAGCCCGCATCCGGGCGCCGGCTCCGTCGTTCGGGAGGGACCGGGGCGAGACAGGGGGACGCGTTCAGGGGCGCTCGGTAGCATGGCGGGATGGCTGAGACGACGACGGAGTCCGTGATCGACGACGCGCTGCTGGCGCGCATCCGGTCGCGGGCGGCGCAGCACGACCGCGAGAACACCTTCCCGCACGACGACCTCCGGGAGCTCACCGAGGTGGGCTACCTGCGCATGTTCACCCCGGTCGCCGACGGCGGTCTCGGCTTCGGCCTCGCCCGCGTCGCCCGCGAGCAGACCCGCCTCGCCACGGCCGCGCCCGCCACCGCGCTCGCCATCAACATGCACCTCGTCTGGACCGGCGTGGCCCACGTGCTGCTCGAGCGCGGCGACGACTCGCTCGCCTGGGTGCTGCGGGATGCGGCGGCCGGCGAGATCTTCGCGTTCGGCAACAGCGAGGCCGGCAACGACCTCGTGCTCTTCGGCTCCACCACCGCGGCGGTTCCAGGCGCCGACGGCTCCTACGCCTACACCGGGCGCAAGATCTTCACCTCGCTCTCACCGGTGTGGACGCGGCTGGGCGTCTTCGGGCGCGACGACAGCGACCCGGAGCATCCGCTGCTCGTGCACGCCTTCCTCGACCGCTCGGCCGCCGGCGTCACCACCGTGGAGGACTGGGACACCCTCGGCATGCGCGCGAGCCAGAGCAACACCACGCTGCTCGACGGGGCGGTCGCGCCCGCCGAGCGGGTGTTCCGCAAGCTCGCGCCGGGGCCGAGCGCCGACCCGCTGATCTTCGGCATCTTCTCCAACTTCGAGATCCTGCTCGCCGCCGTCTACACCGGCATCAGCCAGCGGGCCATCGAGCTCGCCGTCGAGGCCGCGCACCGCCGCACCTCGCTGAAGGCCGGCGGGCGGCCCTACGCGCACGACCCCGACATCCGCTGGAAGGTCGCCGAGGCGGGCATCGCGCACGACGGTATCGTTCCGCAGATCGAGGCGCTCGCGGCCGACGTCGATGCGCTGGCCGCGCACGGCGCCGCGTGGTTCCCGAAGCTCGTGGGCCTGAAAGTGCGCGCCACGGAGAGCGCGCGCTTCGTGGTCGACCAGGCGCTGCGGGTGGCCGGAGGCTCGGCCATCTACTCCTCGAGCGAACTCGGGCGGCTCTACCGCGACGTCGTGGCGGGGATCTTCCACCCCTCCGACGGCGAGTCGGCGCACTCGACGGTGGCGAACTCGTTGCTCGGCCCCGTTCCCGAATGACGCGCGGGGTCCGGCGCCGCGACCCCCGCGCTCCCCGTCGGCGTGCGGGGGTGGCCGTGGGCTCCGCCGCGATCATCACGGTGGCGCTCCTGCTCGGCGGGTGCACGACAGGCGCGCCGGTGGACGGTGCTGCCGGCGACGACGGAGCCGTGACGGCGACCGGTGGCGACAGCGGCGGCGACCGTGCCGGCGCAGCGGCGGGCGGCGGTGCGATCGCGCGCACCCGCGGGGAGTTCCCGACGGCCACACCGGCCGCGCGCATCCGGATGTACGCCGAGCAGCGGCTCGCCACGATGACGCTCGAGCAGAAGATCGCCTCGTTGTTCGTGGTGCATGTCCCGGGCGCCGATCCGGGCCCGTTGCAGGCCTACCTCGCCGCGAACGCGCCGGGCGGCCTGCTGCTGCTCGGCGACAACGTGCCCGGGCCGGCCGCGCAGGCCGCCGCCCTCACCGGGGCTCTGCACGAGAGCGACGGGCTCGGCACCCTCATCGCCATCGACGAGGAGGGCGGCATCGTCGCGCGACTCGGCGACGACTCGTTCGAATCGGCCGCCACGCTCAAGAACGAGCCGGTGGCCGCCACGACCGCGGCCTTCACCGCGCGAGCGGCCCTCCTGGCGTCGACGGGGATGACCGTGAACTTCGGCATCGTCGCCGACGTCACCGCCGACCCCTCGTCGTTCATCTTCGAACGGGCGCTGGGAACGGATGCCGCGGCCTCCAGCGAACGCGTCGCCGCCGTCGTCACGGCCGAGCGCGGCAGCGTGTTCAGCACCCTCAAACACTTTCCGGGGCACGGCGCGGCACCCGGCGACTCGCACTCCTCACTGCCGACGACCGATCTGCCCGCCGCGCAGTGGCTCGCCCAGGACGCGCCGCCCTTCCGGGCGGGCATCGACGCGGGCGCCTCGCTCGTGATGTTCGGCCATCTCGTCTACAGCGCGGTCGATTCCGCACCGGCCTCGCTCTCGGCGGCCTGGCACCAGAAGCTGCGCGACGAACTCGGCTTCGACGGCGTCACCGTGACCGACGACATGCTCATGCTCGAGAACGCCGGCGTGCCCGCCTACGCCGACCGTGTGAACAACGCGGTGCTCGCCCTCAACGCGGGCAACGACCTGCTGCTCTACAACACGCAGCTCGACCTGCCGCCGCTGGTGGCGGCGATCGCCTCCGCCGTGCGCGCCGGAACCATCGCGCCGGCTACCGTCGACGAGGCGGCGCTGCGCGATCTCACTCTTCGCCGGGAGCTCTGGGTGCGGCAGCAGCCGCCGGTGCCGATGGCGGCTCTCGCCGAACCCGGGACGGACGGCGCGACAGCCACACGATGAGCAGAACGACCACCGCGATGACCGCGAGCGGCAGCAGCCACGGGATGAGCACCCCGACCACCACGACGAAGCCCGAGAGTGCGACCCCGAGAGACGCCCAGCCGGTGGCGAGTCCGCTCCAGAAGTCTCCCGGCACGTCGTTCGGTAGCGCGCCGGCCGGCCGCAGGTCGAGGGTGATGGTGGAGTAGTCCACCTGATCGGCCAAGTACTGCCGCTGCGACTTCAGGCTGTCGAGCTGGCCCTGCCGGTCGGAGATCGCGGTCTCGAGCTGGATCAGGTCGGCGGTGGTGCTGGCCTGGCTCACCAGGGTGACCAGCCGGTCGACGGAGGCCTGCAGCGCGGTGATCTGCGCATCCAGGTCTTTCACCTGCAGGGTGACGTCGCTCGAGTCGAGCGACACGGATTCGACGGCGCCGAGCCCCTTGAGGCTCTCGACGGCCTGGTCGAGCTTCGCCGCCGGGATGCGCACGGTGAGCAGGGCGCTCGCCGGCCGGCCCTCGCTGCCGGCCTGCTGGCTGCGTGAGTCGACGCGGCCGTCGAGACCGGTGACGACCGCCACCGCCTGCTCGGTGGCCGCGGCCGGGTCGTCGACGGTGAGCGAGATGGTGCCGGTGGTGATGACGCTCTGGCCGGCATCGGCGGCGATGCCGGAGCTGCTGCCCGAGCCGGCAGCCGTGTCGCCCTTCTCGCCCGAGTCGGGCATCGCGGGAGCCGGAGCGGGGCCGGCGAGATCGGCCGGGCCCGCGGAGGAGCTGCCGGAGGCCGAGCAGCCGGCCAGCACGAGCACGGCCGCGACGGCGGCGGAGGTGAGCAGAAGTCGTCTCATGCGGCTCACTGTAGGGACGGTTCTCTGCGTGCGGGCTGGCAGGCGACGGATGGTTATCCGGTCGTTACCCGGGTGGGGGTCGTCGGCCGCCTGGGAGCTTTCTGCGATGCGCGAGCGAGCAGGGGCGGAGCGTGCAAGGGTGAGGCCATCAGTACAGAACGTCGTCGCCCTCCGGCGGCGGCGGCAACCGAAGGAGACGCTCATGGGTTTCGTTGACGACGCGAAAGACGCCGCACAGGCCACCGGCCGCAAGATCGGTGAGGCCTTCGACGACGCGAAGGATCGCGTGGGCGACAAGATCGACGAGGTGAAGGCCGACGCGGAGGTCAAGCGCGCCGAGGGCGACGTGAAGCGCGCCGAGGCAGAACGCGACGCCACGCAGGCCAAGAACGAGTACAAGGAGAAGCTGCGCGACTGAGCTGCGCCGCACCGTCTCGATGGGCCCGGGAATCCTGGATTCCGGGGCCCATCGACGTATCTCGGGCCACGCGCGGTGGCCGGGGCTAGGCTCGGAGCATGCACCAGCGCATCCTCGGCCGTACCGGCCGCACCGTGTCCATCGTCGGTCTCGGAACCTGGCAGCTCGGCGCCGACTGGGGCGATGTCGACGAGAGCGCCGCGCTCGAGGTGCTCGGCGCATCCGTCGACGCGGGCGTCACCTTCTTCGACACCGCTGACGTCTACGGCGACGGGCGCAGCGAGTCGGTCATCGGCCGGTTCCGCGCCGAGAATCCGGATGCTCCGCTCACGGTGGCCACGAAGATGGGCCGCCGAGGGCCGCAGGAGCCGGGGGAGTTCACCCTCGCCAACTTCCGGGCCTGGACCGACCGCTCGCGCCGCAACCTTGGCGTCGACACCCTCGACCTCGTGCAGCTGCACTGCCCGCCGACGCCGGTGTTCTCGAGCGACGCCGTGTACGACGCGCTCGACACCCTCGTCGAGGAGGGCGCCATCGCCAACTACGGCGTCAGCGTGGAGACCTGCGCCGAGGCGCTCGCCGCGATCGCGCGTCCGGGCACGGCAACGGTGCAGATCATCCTCAACGCCTTCCGTCTGAAGCCCCTCGACGAGGTGCTGCCGGCCGCGCGCGAAGCGGGCGTGGGCATCATCGCGCGGGTGCCGCTCGCCTCCGGCCTGCTGAGCGGGCGCTACACGGCGTCGACCGAGTTCGCCGCCGACGACCACCGCAACTACAACCGCGACGGCAGCGCCTTCGACGTGGGGGAGACCTTCTCGGGCGTCGACTACGCGCAGGGCGTGGCGGCGGCGCAGGAGTTCGCGGCCCTCGTGCGCGAGCTGCTGCCGGATGCGCCGGGCGCGACGCCGGCCGCGGCGGCCATCGCGTGGGTGGCCGGGCTCGACGGCGTCTCCTCCGTCATCCCGGGCGCCCGCAACCGGGCCCAGGCCGAGTCCAACGCCGCCGCCGGCACGCTCACCCTCCCGCCCGCCTTCGACGAGGGCGTGCACGCCATCTACGACCGCTACTTCCGCGCCGCCATCCACCCCCGCTGGTAGCCCGCTTCCCCCCCCCTCGGCCCCGCACTCCTCGCGAGTCGCCAAATAACGGCCTAAGTGGGCCGCGATAGGGCGCTCTTTGGCGACTCGCGAGGAGAGAGGAGACGGGAGGAGGAGAGAGGGAGAGGACGGCGGGAGACGTGGGTCAGTTGCGGTCGTCGGGGTCGACGCCGGTGCGGCGACCCGTCTCGAGCGAGGCGATGACGGCGAAGTCGTCGGCGTCGAGCTCGAAGTCGAAGACGTCGATGTTCTCGAGGATGCGCGCCGGCGTGACCGACTTCGGGATCACCGAGAGCCCCTGCTGCACGTGCCAGCGCAGCACCACCTGAGCCGGGCTCTTGCCGTGCTTGCGGCCGAGGGCCGCGAGCTGCTCACCGCCCTGGGCCGGGTCGAGCACGTTTCCGCGGGCGAGCGGCGACCACGCCTGGGTCACGATGCCGTGCGCGTCGTCGTAGGCGCGGAGCTCTCGCTGGGGCAGCCACGGATGCAGCTCCACCTGGTTCACGGCCGGCACCGTTCCGGTCTCGGCGATCAGGCGGTCGACGTGCTTGGCATGGAAGTTCGCGACCCCGATCGAGCGCGCCCGCCCCTCCGCCTTCAGCCGCTCGAGCGCGCGCCAGGTGTCGACGTAGAGATCGTGCTCGGGAGCCGGCCAGTGGATGAGGTAGAGGTCGACGTAGTCGAAGCCGAGCAGGCCCAGGCTCTCGTCGAAGGAACGCAGGGTGGAGTCGAAGCCGTTCTCGGTGAACCACACCTTGGTGGTCACGAACACCTCCTCGCGCGGCAGGCCGCTGCGCCGCACGCCGTCGCCCACGCCCCGTTCGTTGAGATACATCGACGCCGTGTCGACGTGCCGGTAGCCGTGCTGCAGGGCGAAGGCGACCGCATCCGCGGATTCGGCATCCGTGGTCTTGTAGACGCCGAGACCGAGCTGCGGGATGCTCGCCCCGTCGTTCAGAGTGAGCAGGGGCGAGAGTGCGGCGGCCATGGGCCCATTATCCCGTGACGGTCTGAACGGGTTCCGTGTCGGGCAGCGGGCTCGCGTCGCGTCCGCGCAGGTCGGGGTGGAAGCGCTTGCCCAGGAGTGGCACGAGGAAGCCCAGGAGCGCGAGCCCGGCGGCCACGAGGAAGGCGCCCACCGAGCCGACGCCGTCGATCAGGAAGCCCGCGAGCGCGGAACCCACGGCCGCACCGATGAGCTGGCCCGTCCCCACCCAACCGTAGGCCTCGGCGGTGTCGCTGAAGCGAACGCTCGCCGAGACGATGGCGAACATCACCGCGAGGGCCGGCGCGATGCCGATGCCCGCGATGAAGAGCGTGACGGCGAGCCACCAGACGTTGAGCCACGCGGCCGCGATGGCGGTGCCCACGAACACGATCGCCATGCGGCGGGCGAGCGCCCACGGGCCGATCGGCTTGTGGCCGAGCGAGAGTCCGCCGGCGAGCGAGCCCACGGCGAAGATCGCGAGCACGAAGCCGGCTTCGGCGCCGCCCTCGCCGAAGGTTGATACCACGCCCGCCTCGATGGCGGCGCACGCGGCCACGAGCAGGAAGCCGACGATGGTGGCCAGCAGCACCGGCGGCTTCTTGAGCACGGCGCCGATCTTGCGCTTCGAGCGCGGGATGCGCACGCGGCCGAGCTCGGGGCTCGTGAGGAACCAGATTCCGCCGCCCACGAGGAACGCGACGGCGAGCAGGATGCCCCACACGGTGCCGATCTGGATCGACACGAAGGTCGTGATGACGGGCCCGAGCACCCAGATGATCTCCTGCGCCGAGGCGTCGAGCGAGAACAGCGGGGTGAGCTGCTTGGAGTTCACCATCTTGGGGTAGATGGTGCGCACGGCCGGCTGGATGGGCGGCATCGTGAGCCCGGCGATGAAGGCGACGCCCATCGCGGCGGGGATGGTGAGGGGCAGCAGCGCGATCGAGGAGATGGCGATCGAGCACACGATCATGGTGAGCAGGATGACCCGCCGCATGCCCCAGATGCCCATCAGGCGGCTCGTGATGGGGCCGGCGATGGCCTGGCCGATGCTGAGCGCCGCGAGCACCAGGCCGGCGACGCCGTAGGAGTCGTAGGTGTGCTCGATGTGCAGCAGGAACGCGAGCGAGAGCATCCCGAACGGGAAGCGGGCGGTGAGCTGAGCAGCGATGATGCGGGCGACGCCGCGCGTCTTCAGAAGTGAGGTGTAGCTGCTCATCAGTCAAGCCTATGGGTCCGAGCGGCGCCCCGGGCCTCGAAAGTGGGCAGCAAGCACAGCTAGACCAGCAGCTTCGTGATGCGCTGCAGCGACGCGGGCTCGGCCGTGCCCAGCGGCTGGGCGAACAGGCCGACGCGCAGCTCCTCGATCAGCCAGCGGGCCCGCACGAGGTTCTCGGGGGCGAACCGCGCGAGCGGGATGCTGCCGCCCGCGTCGACGAGACGGGCCGTCGCGGTCTGCACCTCGGTCATCCAGGCCCGGTCGCGGCCGGGGTTGTCGGGCAGCTTCTCGAGCCGGTAGCGGATGCCCGCGAGATACCGCGGAAGGTGCCCGAGCCGCGCGAGGCCCGTGGCGCTCACGAAGCCGGGCCGCACGAGCGCGGCGAGCTGCTCCCGCGCATCCGACACCGCCGGCAGCAGCGCCATGCTCGTGACCTTCTTGATGGCCCGCTCCGCCTCGCGGGCGTCGTTCAGGATGCGCAGCACCGTCGCGACGGTCTGGTCGAGCTGCGGCAGCACGGCCTTCGAGAAGCGGTCGCGCACCGCCTCGAACTGCTCGGGCGTCCACACCAGGCCGTCGGGGTGCAGCGCGTGCAGGGCCTCGTCGGCCCCCGCCTCGAGGGCGTCGTCGAAGAGCGCGTTCACGTTCTGGTAGGGGCTCGTCGCCAGCAGCAGCTTCTCGTTCTGGGTGAGGTGCTCGCGAACGTAGGATGCCGGGCTCGGCACCGCGAGCAGCATCAGCCGGCGCACCCCGGCCGGGGTCTCGCGCGCCTGCTCCTCGGCCGTGGCCATGAGCCGCAGCGCCACGCCCGACTTCTCGTCGACGAGCGCCGGATAGGCGCGGATGACGCCCCCGAACTGCTCGGTGTCGACGTGGGTGGGCAGGGTGCCGAAGCTCCACGCGGTGAGGCCGGTGCGCTCGGCGAAGCCCGCCGATGCCGGGTTGCGTCGTGCGGCCGCCGCGATCTTCGAGGCCTCGGGGGCGGCCGCTGCTCTCTCGCGATCGCCGGTCGGGCGGGCGCCGCGCGACACCCGCGCGATGCTGGCCCGGGCCGCATCGGCGAGCTCCCTCTGCAGTGCGGCCAGGTTCTTGTCGGCGCCCAGGGTCTTGCCGCTCTCGTCCACCACGCGGAACGTCACCCGCAGGTGGTCGGGCAGCTTGTCGCGATCGAAGTCGGAGGCCGACACAGGAGTGTGCGCGAGCTTCGTCATGACCGCGGCGAGACGGCTCAGGAAGCCGGCGCCGGCATCCGGGGCGCTCGCCGCATCCTCACCCAATTCGACGAGCAGGCGGCCCGCCCAGTCGGTGGCGGGCACGAAGTTCACCCGCAGGCGCTTGGGCATCGAGCGGATGAGCGCCGTCACGAGCTCGCGCCGGAACCCCGGCACCTGCGCCTCGAACGCCGTCTCGTCGAGGCGTGGCAGCAGCGCGAGCGGAACAGTCGCCGTCACCCCGTCGTCGTCGGCGCCCGGCTCGAAGCGGTAGCGCAGGGCCAGGCGCTGGTCGCCCTGCTGCCACATCGCGGGGAACTCGGTCTCGTCGACCTCGGGCGCGCCCTCCGGCAGCAGGGTGTCGAGCGTCATCGTGAGGAGCTCGGGGTCGTCGTGCCTGGCCTTCTTCCACCAGCCCTCGAAGCTGCGCTGCGACACGACGTCGCGGGGGATGCGGGCCTGGTAGAACTCGAACACGGCCTCGTCGTCGAGCAGGATGTCGCGCCGGCGCGAGCGCTCCTCGAGCTGCTCGAGGTCGCGGCGGAACGCCCGGTTGGCGCGGTCGAAGGCCTGCTGCGACTCCCACTCGCCCTCGACCAGGGCGTGCCGGATGAAGAGCTCCCGCGCGTACTCGGGGTCGATGCGGGCGAACTGTACGCGGCGCTTTGCGACGATCGGCACGCCGAAGAGGGTCACCCGCTCGTCGGCGACGGCGGCGCCCTGGCGCTTCTCCCAGCGCGGCTGCGAGTAGTGGCGTTTGACGAGGTCGCCCGCCAGTGCCTCGGCCCAGGCCGGGTCGATGGCGGCGTTCATGCGCGCGAACAGCCGGCTGGTCTCCACGAGCTCGGCGCTCATCACCGCGGCCGGCTGCTTCTTGGCCAGGGCCGAGCCCGGGAAGATCGAGAACCGGGTCTGGCGAGCCCCCGCGTAGTCCTTCTTCACGAGGTCGCGCAGGCCGATCTGCGAGAGCAGCCCCGAGAGGATCGATTTGTGGATGCCGTCCGGGTTCACGCTCGGCTCGCCGATCGTGAGGCCCAGCGGCTTCGCCAGTTGGCGGAGCTGCCGATAGACGTCCTGCCACTCGCGGATGCGCAGGTAGTTGAGGAACTCGGCCTTGCAGAGGCGCCGGAACGCGCTCGAGGAGAGCTCGCGCTGCTTCTCCTCGAGGTAGTTCCAGAGGTTCAGCAGGGTCAGGAAGTCGCTCGTCTGGTCGGCGAAGCGCCCGTGCAGTTCGTCGGTGCGGCCGCGCTTCTCGAGGGGGCGTTCCCGCGGGTCCTGGATGGTCAGGCCCGCCACGATCGCGAGCACCTCGCGGCTGGTCGCGGTGCGCTTGGACTCCACGACCATGCGCGCGAAGCGCGGCTCGATCGGCAGGCGGGCGAGGTCGCGGCCGATGGCGGTCAGCACCGGACGCGCATCCCGGCTCCCCGTCTTCACGGCATTGAGCTCGGTCAGCAGCTCGAGCCCGTCTTTGACGCCGCGCGAATCCGGCGGCTGCAGGAACGGGAAGGCCGCGATGTCGCCGAGACCGAGCGAGATCATCTGCAGGATGACGGCGGCGAGGTTCGTGCGCAGGATCTCGGGGTCGGTGAACTCGGGGCGGCGCGCGAAGTCCTCCTCCGAGTACAAGCGGATGGCGATGCCGTCGCTCGTGCGCCCCGAACGGCCCGAGCGCTGGTTGGCGCTCGCCTGCGAGATGGGCTCGATCGGCAGGCGCTGCACCTTGGAGCGCACCGAGTAGCGGCTGATGCGGGCCGTGCCCGAGTCGATGACGTACTTGATGCCCGGCACGGTGAGGCTCGTCTCGGCCACGTTCGTGGAGAGGATGACCCGGCGACGGATGCCCGGGGTGGCGCTGCGCTGGAACACCCGGTGCTGGTCGGCGGCGCTGAGGCGGCCGTAGAGCGGCAGCACCTCGACGCCGTTGCCGGACGCGGCGCTGCGGCTCGCGTACTTTCCCCGGAGCGCGTCTTCGGCGTCGCGGATCTCGTTCTCGCCGCTCAGGAAGACGAGCACGTCGCCCGGCGCCTCGCGCTCGAGCTCGTCGAGAGCCTCGCCGATGGCCTGGAAGAGGTCGCGCCCCTCGTCGGTGTCGCCCTTCGCGAGTTGCGCGTTCCTGCCGGATTCGGGGCGCGCGTTCCGGCCGGCTCGTGCCTCCCGGGGAGCCCGGACGGGGGTGGGGGCGTCGACGTCGGTGTCGGCGTCGGGGTCTTCGTCGCCGGGCTCCGCATCCGGAACCAGCGGGCGGTAACGCACCTCGACCGGGAAGGTGCGGCCCGAGACCTCGATGATCGGCGCCGGCTCGCCCGCGGCGTCCGCGAAGTGCCGGGCGAAGCTCTCGGGGTCGATCGTGGCGCTCGTGATGATGAGCTTGAGCTCGGGCCGCTTCGGCAGCAGCTGCTTGAGGTAGCCGAGCAGGAAGTCGATGTTGAGACTGCGCTCGTGGGCCTCGTCGATGATGATGGTGTCGTACCGGCTGAGCATCCGGTCGTGGTTCATCTCGTTGAGCAGGATGCCGTCGGTCATCAGCTTGATGCGCGTGTCCTTCGACGCCTTGTCGGTGAACCGCACCTGGTAGCCGACGAGGCCGCCCACCTCCTGGCCCAGCTCCTCGGCGATGCGCTCGGCGATGGTGCGGGCGGCGAGCCGCCGCGGCTGCGTGTGCCCGATGTTCTCGCGGCCGAGCTCGAGGCAGATCTTCGGCAGCTGCGTGGTCTTGCCCGACCCGGTCTCGCCGGCCACGATCACCACCTGGTGGTCGCGGATGGCGCGCGCGATGTCGTCCTTCTTCTGGCTGACGGGCAGCTCGGGAGGAAAGACGATGTGCAGCGCCGGCGCGGCGGCGGGGGAGGAGTCGGCTGACATGAGCCTTCCATCGTAACCGGACGCGGGCGGCTGGCGGGCGCGGGCTGCCGTGGCCGCTCGGTCAGTCGCGGGCGGCGGCCGCCTTCACGAAGGCCACGAGCTCGGCGGCCATGGAGTCGGCCTGCCAGGAATGCATTGCGCCCGACGTCGGGCGCTCTTCGGCCCCGGGCACGGCCGCGGCGATGCGGGCGGCGGCGAGCGGCATCTGGGGGAAGGTCTGCGTTCCGTAGAGGGCGAGCACGGGCATCCGGATGCCGGCCAAGCCGTGGTTCTCGAGGGCCTCGGTCGCCCACGCGAGGGCTTCGCCGTCGGCCCGGAGGCTCGGCACCGCGCGCACGATGTGCGGCCAGGCGGGCGAGGCCTTGGCTCCTTCGAGGAACTCGGGTGGCATGTCGCGCATGTACTGCATCTGGGCCTGTTCGAACTCGCCGGCGTCGAGCAGGCGCTCGAACCCGGCGTTCCACTCCGCGATGTCGGCGGCGTCGCCCTCGAGCGGGGCCTCCCAGAGCACGAGACCGTCGATCGGAAGCCCGGCGACGGCGGCACGGAGCGCGATGGCGCAGCCGGAGGAGTGGCCGCAGAGCACAGCACCGCCGCCGGGGCCGGCCGCCGCCTCGACGGCGGCCGCGACGGCCTCGAGCTCGCGGTCGAGGTCGAGGGTGCCGTCGGCGGGGCTCTCGCCGCGCCCGAGGCGATCGAACACGAGCGTGGCGAGGCCGTCGGCGGCCGCGAGCTGCGCGGTCTCGGTGGTGACCGGGTCGCCGGCCCGAGTCGGCCCCGCCCCGGCGATGAAGACGAGTGCCGGGCCGCTGCCGTAGCGGTCGAAGGCCACGCGGTCGCCGCGCGCGGTGCTGGTGAAGTCGGTCATGCGAGGAATCTATCCCTCCGGGGCTCTGGCGTTAAGAGGCGATCAGTGCCACGTTAACTGAGAGATCATCATTAATGAGAAGGATGGATCATGACACTCAGAACCTCGACCCGCGCCGCCATCGCGGCGGCGGCAGCCCTCGTGCTCGCGCCGGCGCTGCTCACAGCGACGGCAGCCCACGCCGATCCGACGGGAGTCGCCGACGACTACGTGCTCTCCGCCGGGGCGCTCTTCACCACACCGGCCGGACACGGGGTGCTCGCCAACGACGTCGGGGTGGTGCTGAACACCCTCATCGACGTGTCGGCCGCACCGGCGCACGGCGTGCTCACCATGAACCTCGACGGCACCTTCAGCTACCTGCCGGTCGCCGGCTACGTCGGGGTCGACACCTTCAGCTACTGCCTCAAGCTCGTGGTCGGCCCCTGCCTCACGCCGGCGGTGTCGGTGCACCTCACCATCAACGCGACGATCGAGCGCATCGGCGGCGCCGACCGCTACGCCGTGTCGGCGGGGGTCGCCCACGAGTTCGCCACCGAGGGCGGCACCGTCTACGTGGCGTCGGGGGAGGTGTTCCCCGACGCCCTCTCCGCGTCGGCCGCCGCCGGCGCGCAGGGCGCTCCCGTGCTGCTCGTCGCACATGACACGATCCCGGCGCTGGTCGGCGCCGAGCTCTCCCGCCTGCAGCCGCAGCGCATCGTGCTCGTCGGTGGTCTGAACACGGTGAGCGCCGCTGTCGAGACGGCGCTCGGAGCGTACTCCAGCGATGTCGTGCGGCTCACCGGCGCCGACCGCTTCGCCGTCTCCGCGGCCGTCTCGCTCGACGCCTTCGGGGCGAACCGCCCGATCGCGTACATCGCCTCGGGCGGGGTGTTCCCGGATGCGCTGTCCGGCTCGGCCGCGGCCGGCCGGCTCGGCGGCCCCGTGCTCCTCGTCTCGCATGACACTGTTTCGGCCGAAGTCAAGACCGAACTGACCCGCCTGCACCCGGCGAAGATCGTCGTGCTCGGCGGCACGAACACGGTGGCCGACGGCGTGCTCACCACGCTCGCCGGGTTCACCCCGGGCACCGTCACCCGCGTCGGCGGCGCCGACCGCTATGCCGTGTCTGCGGCCATCGCGGCGGGCTTCCCGGAATCCGACACCCACACCCTGTACGTGGCCTCGGGCGAGGTCTTCCCCGACGCCCTCTCGGGGTCGGCGGCCGCCATTAAGAACGGCGCCCCGGTGCTGCTCGTCACCCGCGACTCCGTGCCGGCCGACGTGGCCGCACAGCTCACTCGGCTGCATCCGCTGCACATCGTCGTGCTCGGCGGGCCGAACACCGTCTCACCGGCGAACTACACCGCGATCGGCGGCTACCTGGGCCACTGACGGCGGCCAGCCGGCTCTCCGCCGGCCACCGGGCGACGGGCCGGATGCGCGTGCTGCGGCTGCGCATCCGGCTCGCCGTGCGTGCGGCGCGCGGGCGTAGGCTCGAAGGGTGAGTGAACGCGAATTCGAGGAGTCCTGGCGGAGTTGGCACGAGGCGCGGATGCGGGCGATCACCGCCCCTCACGGTGTCGCCGCTCTCGTGGGCACGCACTGGCTCTCGCCCGGGAAGCAGCAGATCGACGGGCTCGAGGGCGAGTGGTATCTCGACGGCTCGAACATCGTCGGTGACGTCTTCACGCTGGTGCAGGGCGGGGAGGTGCTCGTGGGCGGGCGGCTGCTGCGGCACTTCCGTCGCGACGACGATGTGGCCCTGCGCGTCTTCGACCCCGAGGCGCCGAGCCGGGTCGCCGTCGCCGACATCGACGCCTATCTGCCGCAAGAGGAATGGGTGCTGAAGGGTGTCTTCACGCCCGCGTCCGAGGGCGACACGGTGGCGGTCGACGAGATCGACGGCTACGTGGAGAACCAGGTGCTCGCGGGCACGGTCGCGGTGGAGATCGCCGGACAGCCCGTCGAGTTCGTGGTCACCGGGCCGCACACCGGCATGCAGCTCGTGTTCTCCGACGCCACGAGCGGCACCGACACCTACCGTTTCCGCTTCCTCCGGCTGCGGGCGGACGGCGGTGCGGGCGAGATCGAGGTCGACTTCAACCGGGCCTACCTGCCGCCGTGCGCCTTCGCCGACTTCTACGTGTGCCCGCTTCCACCTGCCGCGAACCGGCTCGCGGTCGCGGTGACGGCGGGGGAGAAGACCGTGGTGCGCGAGTCGGCGGTCGAAGCGGCGTAGCCGGCCGGGGCGGCGCATCCGGAATGTCGACCCACGCGCCCTGGGCCTCGCCTCCGCGGAGTGCAAGGCTGGGCTCATGACGAATCGCCTGGCGACCGCGATCAGCCCCTACCTGCGCTCGCACGCGGAGAATCCCGTCGACTGGTATCCCTGGGGCGAGGAGGCCTTCGCGGCCGCGCGCCGCCGAGAGGTGCCGGTGCTCGTCTCGATCGGCTACTCCACCTGCCACTGGTGCCACGTGATGGCCCGGGAGAGCTTCAGCGACCCGGTGCTCGCCGCGTACCTGAACGAGAAGTTCGTGGCGATCAAGGTCGACCGCGAGGAGCATCCCGAGGTCGACACCGTCTACCTCGCCGCCGCGGGGGCATTCACCGAGAACCTCGGCTGGCCGCTGAATGTGTTCGTGACGCCGGAAGGCAAGGCCTTCTACGGCGGCACCTACTCGCCGCCGGCGCCGATCGAGGGGCATCCCTCGTTCCAGCAGGTGCTCGGCGCGGTGAACGAGGCCTGGAGCACGCACCGCTCGGAGGTTCTCACCTCCGCCGACGCGGTGGCGGAGGCGCTGGCCGCCGGGCAGCGCGCGCTCGCCGACCGCGAGGCCGGGACAGCCGCGGGGACCGGGGAGGGCGAGGCCCGCGTGGCTCCCGTCGCGGGCGCGGTGCTCGACGCCGTCGTGGCGGAGCTGGCCGCCTACGAAGACGCGCAGTTCGGCGGTTTCGGCGGTGCACCGAAGTTCCCCGTGGCGACGGTACTGCGGTTCCTCCTGGCTGCCGGCACCGCGCCCGCGACCGCGCTGGCGCTCCGCACCCTGCGAGCGATGGCGGCCTCCGAGCTCCGCGACCCGGTGGAGGGCGGCTTCTTCCGCTACGCCACCCGGCGCGACTGGAGCGAGCCGCACTACGAGCGCATGCTCTACGACAACGCGCTCCTGCTCGACGCCTACGTCACGGCCTGGACGATCGACACCTCGGCCCACTGGGCCCGGGAGGCGGCGGAGGGTGTCGCGCGCTTCCTCATCGACGTGATGCAGTTGCCCTCGGGCGGCTTCGCCTCGGCGCAGGACTCGGAGAGCACGGTCGACGGGGAGCGCGTCGAAGGCGGCTACTACCGACTCGACGCCGCAGCCCGCGCCCGCCAGACTCCGCCCGCCCTCGACGAGAAGGTGCTCTCGGGCTGGAACGGGCTCGCCGTGGGTGCGCTGGCCCGCGCCTCGCTCGTGTTCGGCCAGGAGAGCTGGGCGACGGCCGCCGAGCACGCCGCCGACTACCTGCTCCAGGCCCACGCCCTCCCCGGGGGCCGACTCGTGCGCGCCTCGATCGACGGTCGCGTCTCCGACGCGGTCGCCACGCTCGAAGACTACGGAATGCTCGCCGAGGGCCTCCTCCGCCTGGCCGCCGCGCGCGGCTCGGCGCGCTACGCGACGGCGGGCCGGATGCTCGTCGACGCGGTGATGACGACGGGCGGCCCGGTCTTCCGGGCTCCCGGTGGCGGCGACCCGGTGCTCCGTGCGCAGGGGCTCGCCGTCGAGCTCGACCCCTCGGAGGGGGCCTATCCCTCGGGCATGAGCGCCACCGCATCTGCCGCCCTGCTGCTGCACGCCCTCACCGCAGAACGGCGCTACCGCGAGGCGGCCCAGCGCGCCCTCGCCCCGCTCGTCGACGAGGCCCGCGCGCGGCCGATCTCGTTCGGGGCGACGCTCGAGCTGCTCGTGCGGCTCGCCCGGCCCTCGGAGCAGCTCGTGTTGATCGAGCCCGACGCGGCGGGCTTCGGTGTGGCGGCGACGGGCGAAGCCGCCGCGGGAGCCGGCATTCATGCCGGCTCCGACGCGCGCATGGCCGCGGACGGCCTGCGCGCCGAGGTACGCATGTGGAGCGGCGCCGACGTGGTGGCCCGCGCCACCGAGCAGGGCGCCGCGATGCTCGCCGACGCCGGCTTCGAACTCTTCGCCGACCGCCCGGCGCGGGACGGGCATCCGACGGCCTACCGCTGCACCGACTTCGTGTGCCGCCTCCCCGCCACGAGCGGCGCGCAACTCCGCACGTAGGCGGGTCTGACGATTCGGCGGGCGGTCCGGCGCACCCGGATGGCACGCTCGCGGCGTTGTCCTCGTCGCCGATAGCGCTGCTCTCGGCTCCTCTTCCGCCGTGCGATCGCACCACCCGGGCAGGTTTTCGCCGGCCCGCCGAATCGTCGGTCGCGCGCTAGGCCGCCGCGGAAACGGGCGAAGGGCACGCCAGCAGGTCGGCGCCGTCGTACACCGCCACCTCGGTCTCGCCGAGCGAGGCGAGGGCGAGAGCCAGCGCGCTCGCGGCGATGCCCGACTCGCAGTGCACGAACACGCGGTAGGGCGGCGCCCCGAGCGTGCTCTCCACGCGCTCGCGCAGTCGTTTGGGCTTGAGGAACCGCCCGGTCTCGGGGTCGACGAGCGACGACGCGGGCAGGTGCACGCCGCCGGAGAAGTGCGCGCCCGCGGGCGCGTCTCCGGCGAACACCACGGTGCCCTCGGCGTCGCCGTCGAGCACGTTCTGCACCTCGTCGCGGCTGGCCCAGCGCTGCGGATGCTCGACCGCGTCGAAAAGCGCCTCGCGCGGTTCGACGGGCCCGGTCTCCACCGGCCGGTCCTCGGCGAACCAGCGACGGTAGCCGCCGTCGAGCACGGCGACGTTCTCGTGCCCGAACGCCTGCAGCTGCCACCAGAGATGGGCCGCCCAGCGGCCGTCGGCGGAGTCGTACACCACGACGGCCGCCTCGGCGTCGACGCCGGAGGCGGAGACCGCGGCGGCGAAGCGTTCGGCGGAGGGCCGCGCGAAGTACGTCCCCGCGCCCGCGCCGGCGGCATCCGTTCCGCTGCTCTCGAGCACGTCGGCGAACACCGCGCCGGGCACGTGCCCGTGCACCAGGTGCCGGCCGCGGCCGCTCAGCAGCTGCGCCGGCCCGCCGCCCGGCGGCGTCACGGCGAGCACCGAGGCGTCGAGCACCACCAGGCTCTCCGACCCCAGGTGGTCGGCCAGCCACTGCGGCGACACGAGGGGTGAGGCGAGCTGGGGCAGCACCCGGGGGAGGTCCGAACTGGTCACGGCTCCACGGTAGCCAGAAGCCGCTGCGCGAGCCTGTGGATCGCAACAGAAAGTAACGAGAACATCACGGTGCGCGCGCGACGGTTGTGAGCATCCGTTCGTCACCGCTACCGTTGCCGAGCCGCGCGACCGCGTCGGCACCCCGGTCGCCCGTGCGCATCCGGCCACTCACCACTCGAAGGACAGCCCCGTGAAGAACCACGTGAAAAGCAGCGAATCGCTGCTCGGCGCGCGCGATGAGCGCGACCTTCAGTACGTCGGCGTGGTGCACGCGATCTGAGCTTTCCGCTCGGCAGCCCCGCACCCGTCGTGGTCCGGGGCTTTTTTCTTGCCTTCTCCGTCTGCCCGTGCGGCTGCAGCGGCCCCGAACCGAAGCGGGCGCAGTGCTGACAGCACGACGAACAGAGAGAAAGGACAATGGAGAAGATCACCGAACGCTTGCTCAACTGGGCGAGCATCCTCGACGAGAACGCGAGGGCTCAGGCCGTCACGACCTCGACCATGCCGTTCATCCACCCGCACCTCGCCTTGATGCCGGATGCGCATCTCGGCCTGGGCGCGACCGTGGGCTCGGTCATCCCCACGCTCGGCGCCGTCATCCCGGCGGCGGTCGGCGTCGACATCGGATGCGGCATGATCGCGGTCAAGACGCCGTTCGTGCGCGAACAGCTGATCGCGAACCCGAAGGGGCTGCCCGAACTGCGCGAGCAGATCGAGCGGGCCGTGCCGCTGTCGGCCGGGGGCGCGAACAACAAGATCGTCGCCACCGCCGAGCCGCGCGTGGCGGAGCTCGAGGCGCTCGCCGTCGAGGCCGGCTTCGACCCGGCGAGCAGGGCGAAGCGCTGGCGGCACCAGCTCGGAACCCTCGGCAGCGGAAACCACTTCATCGAGGTCTCGGTCGACGAGACCGACGCGGTGTGGCTGTTCCTGCACTCCGGGAGCCGTGGCGTCGGCAACCGCATCGCCGGGCACCACATCGACGTCGCCAAGCGGCTGATGGCGCGGTACTGGATCGCGCTGCCCGACCCCGACCTGGCCTACCTGGTCGAAGGCACGGAGGAGTTCGACCGGTACATCGCCGAACTGCGGTGGGCGCAGCACTACGCGCTGCTGAATCGCGAGGAGATGATGGACCGGGTGGTGCGGCAGCTGGCCGAGTGGATGGGAGCCCCGTTCGACGAGCTCGAACGCATCAACTGCCACCACAACTTCACCGAGAAGGAACGTCACTTCGGCAAGGAGGTCTGGGTGTCCCGCAAGGGCGCGATCATCGCGCGCGAAGGAACCCCCGGGCTCATCCCGGGATCGATGGGCACCGCGTCGTACGTGGTCGAGGGGCTCGGCAACGCGCTCGCCCTGAACTCCTCGCCGCACGGCGCGGGGCGGGAGTACTCGCGGTCGGCCGCACGGCGCACCTTCACGCACGAGCAGCTCCGTGAGGCGATGGCGGGCATCGAGTTCCGTGACACCGACGCCTTCATCGACGAGATCCCGCAGGCCTACAAGCCGATCGACCGGGTGATGGAGGATGCGCGCGAGCTCGTGCGCATCCGGCACACCCTGCGTCAGCTGGTGAACGTCAAGGGCAACTGAGCGTCGCTTACGCGGTGCTGGCATCCGTGTCAGCGCCGCGTAAGCGGTCGGTAAGCGCCCCCGGGCACGATCGATCTCGAACTTCACGGCGGCGCGCCAGACCGGCGGCCGCCTCCTCGATCGAAAGGAGATCGAATGTCCGCATCACACGCACAAGACTGGGCCGTCGAGGCCCACGGGCTCGTCAAGGTGTTCGGCGACAACCGCGCCGTCGACGGCGTCGACCTGAGTGTGCGCACCGGAACGGTGTACGGCGTGCTCGGCCCGAACGGCGCCGGCAAGACCACCACCATCCGCATGCTCGCCACCCTGCTGAAGCCCGACGGCGGCGAGGCCACCGTGTTCGGGCACGACGTGCGGCGCGAACCGCAGGTCGTGCGCCAGCTCATCGGCGTCACCGGCCAGTACGCGAGCGTCGACGAGACGCTCAGCGCCACCGAGAACCTCGTGCTCTTCTCGCGCCTCAACGGGCTCAGCCGAGCCGACTCCAAGCGCAAGTCGGCCGAGCTGCTCGAGGAGTTCGGCCTCGCCGAGGCCGCGAAGCGCCCGCTCAAGAACTTCTCCGGCGGCATGCGGCGCCGGCTCGACCTCGCTGCGAGCCTCATCTCGCAGCCGCCGCTGATCTTCCTCGACGAACCGACCACCGGTCTCGACCCGCGCACGCGCTCGCAGATGTGGGACACCATCCGGCGTCTCGTGGCCACCGGCTCCACGGTGCTGCTGACCACGCAGTACCTCGACGAGGCCGACCAGCTGGCGGACCGCATCGCGGTGATCGACCGCGGCATCGTCGTGGCCGAGGGCACCGCCGACGAGCTCAAGCACTCGGTGGGCTCGGCCTCGCTGCTGCTGAAGCTCGTCGACGCCGGCAACCTCGAGCGGGCGCGCTTCGCCATCCTCGACGTGCTCGGCGTGGAGGCGGTGCTCTCGCCCGAAGCGGGCCGCATCACCGCCCCGATGAGCGACCCCGACACCATCACCGATCTGCTCATCCGCCTGCGCGAAGACGGCATCGCCGTCGCCGAGCTGGCCGTGCAGCAGCCCACCCTCGACGAGGTCTTCCTCGCCCTCACCGGCCACACGGCCACCGAGGAGGAGCCGGATGCGCCCCTCGACGCATCCGGCGCCCCCGCCGTCAAAGAACTGGAGGATGCGCGATGACGCAGCTCACCATCGCGCCGGGCGTCTCCCGGCAGCTCAAGAACCACGTCAGCATCGCCCAGACCGTGCAGAACTCGTTCAGCATGGCCTGGCGCGGCCTGCTCAAGATCCGGCGAACGCCGGAGCAGCTGATCGACGTCACGCTGCAGCCGATCATCTTCACGCTGATGTTCACCTACATCTTCGGCGGGGCGATCGCGGGCAGCGTGCAGGACTACCTGCCGAGCCTCATCCCCGGCATCCTCGTGCAGACCGTCATCACCACCTCGGTGGTCACGGGCGTGCAGCTTCGTGAGGACATGGACAAGGGCGTGTTCGATCGCTTCAAGTCGCTGCCGATAGCGCGGATAGCGCCCCTCGCGGGTGCGCTGCTCGCCGACACCGTGCGTTACGCGATCGCCACCACGCTGACCTTCACCATGGGCTTCATCATCGGCTACCGGCCGGAAGGAGGCATCGGCTTCGTGCTCGTCGCAGGTCTGCTGGTGATCGCCTGCTCCTGGGCGATCAGCTGGATCTTCGCCTTCTTCGGCGTGATCGCGCGGAGTGCGTCCAGCGTGCAGGGGATCTCGTTCCTCGTGCTGTTCCCGCTGACCTTCCTCTCGAACGCCTTCGTGCCGGTCGACACCCTGCCCGTCTTCCTGCAGTGGTTCGTGAACATCAACCCGGTCTCGCACCTGGTCACCGCGGTGCGCGACCTCGCGAACACCGGGGCGTGGACCTCGGACGCCTGGATCTCGCTCCTCGGCGCCGCGGTCATCGTCGCGATCTTCGCCCCGCTCACCGTGCGGGCCTACATGAAGAAGGCGTAGGCATCCGGATGCCCGGCCCGGCTCAGCGAGCTGGGGCGGCTATCCGCTCCGGCGACCAGGGCCCGGGCGCTCGCAGCAGTTCTGCGACGCGCTCGGGCCTGTCCGTGTAGGCCAGCTCCCCGGCCCGGATGCGCGCGGCCGCGATCTGCTCGGGCGAATAGCTCCGGGTGATGCGCTCGAACAGGGGCGCGAGGTGCAGGGCGGGCAGGTCCTGACGCCCGCCCATCTGCTCGGCGAGGGCGAACAGTTCGAGGGGCAGGGCGTCGAGGCGCGAGGCCGCGGCCGGTTCATCGCCCCGCGGGGCGCCCGGCGCCGCGGCGGAGGGACCGGATGCGTGCGCCACCTCTTCGAGCCACACCGCGAGCCCGATGACGGCCGCGCCGAGCACCGGCTGGTCGACGTAGGCGCGACTCATCCGGATCGTGGCCAGGGTGCGCGACCGCAGGCGGCGCGCCAGAGCCGCCTGCTCCGCCTCCGTGCCGGTGCCGTCGAGCACCATCGTGGCGAGCACGCTCGCGAGCACGATGCGGAACCACGGAGAGGCCCGCGTGGTCGGGGTGTCGAAGGCGGCCAGCGAATCGAGGTTCTGCAGCCTCGCCTCGGCGAACCGGCCCTCGGCGCGCAGGATCTGGGCCTGGCCTGCGAGCCCCATCGACAGCACCTCCATGCCGTCGGCCGGGCCGGGCGAGGAGATCAGGCGGTCGAAGAGCTCCGATGCCTCGTCGAGTTCACCCACCACCACGAGGTTGGTGGCGATGAGCCACTCCAGCTGCCGCAGGTCTTCGTGCGCGCCGAGCCGGGCGAGCCCCACCCGCGCCTTGCGGGCCCACCGGAGCGCCTCCACCGGGTCGGCGCCCTGGCTGTGCAGCTGGCCGAGCATCTGGCCCGCCATCGCACCGCCCCAGGTGTCGCCGAGCGCGACGGCGGTGCGCTCTCCGCGACGGGCGAGGGCGATCGCGTCGCTGCGGCGACCGTCGTTCTCGGCCGCCATGCTGCCCACGAGGCTGCCGAGCAGCACCGTGTGCGGTTCGGCCGAGGCGAGCATGGCGTCCACGGCCGCGGTGAGCGCAGCGGGTCGGCGCTCGGTCAGCAGGAGCCCGGCCATCGCGGTGAGACGGGGATTGCGCAGCGGCCGCCCGCGCAGCAGAGCGCGCAGCTTCGACAGCGGGCGCACGGCGAACCGCGTGTCGAGGAGCATGGTGGTGCCGGCGACCATCAGCAGGGTCGCCGCCGTGGCCTCCACCCGATCGTCGGCGGGGGAGTAGCTCCGGATGCTCTCGAACACCGGCCGGCTGAACGCGATGACCTCGGAGTGCGCGCTGCGCAGCGTCCAGTAGTAGCCGAGCAGCGCGAACACCGATACGACGATGTCTGGGCGCTCGGCGTCGATCGCGCGCCGCATCACGTCGATCAGGTTGTCCTCCTCCACCTCCACGGCGGCGAAGGTGGCGACCTGCAGCGGGCCGTCCGTGCCCGGCGTCTGCTCGGCCGAGAATCCGTCGGCCCAGGCGAAGAGCGCATCCTGAACCTCGTCGCGGGCGCCCTGGCGGTCGAGCTGGAGCTGGCCGAACTCGCGTACCGTCTCGAGCATGCGGTAGCGCAGGCCCGAGCGGCCGTTCTCCCGCACCATCACGAGTGACTGGGCCACGAGGCCGTCGAGCACCTCGTCGATGTCCTCGGCGTCCCTGTCCTCGGCGTCTCTGTCCTCGGCCGTGCCCGGGCCGCCGGTGCCCGGGCCGGTGCCGGCCACCACCACGGCGGCGGCCTCGGCGCTGAAGCCGTCGGTGAACTCCGAGAGCCGGCAGAGCGCGCGCTGCTCTGCGGTGTCGAGCAGGTTCCAGCTCCACTCGATCACGGCGAGCAGCGTGCGGTGGCGAGCGGGGGCGGAGCGGTCGCCGCCGGTGAGCAGCGCGAAGCGGTTGCCGAGTCGCCGTTCCACCTCGTCGAGCGAGAGCGAGCGGATGCGCGCCGCCGCGAGCTCGATGGCGAGCGGCAGCCCTTCCAGCCGGGCGCACAGCCGCGCCACCGTGTCGAGCGGGAGAACGGCCCCGGGGCGCGCAGCGGTGGCGCGGTCGACGAAGAGGCGCACCGCCGGGTCGTCGGCGAGGTCGGCGGTGCTGTGCGCCGGGTCCCCGGCCGTCGCTGCGCCGCCGGTCGCCGCATCGCGGATCGTGCTCCGGCCGGCCGCGGCGCGCTGCGCGCCACCGAGGGGCGGGAGCGCGTAGCTGCGCTCGCTCGAGATCGCGAGCGGGGTGCGGCTCGTCGTGAGGATGGTGAGGGCGGGCAGCTCGGCCGTGAGCTCGGCGCACCACCCGGCCGCCGCATCCACGAGGTGTTCGCAGTTGTCGAGAACGAGCAGTGCGGGCGCGCCGCCGAGCCGTGTCAGGATGCGCGAGCGCAGGTCGTCGCGCACCCGCTGGTCTCCGAGGCGCTTGCTGGTGGCCACCTCGCGGATGTCGAGCGCCGAGCCGAGCGCGAACACGATGTCCTCGGGCGTGCGCACGCTCGCGAGCTCGACCACGACCACCAGGGCGAACGCCGTGAGGGATCGCCGGGCGACCTCGTGGGCCACGCGTGTCTTGCCGAGACCGCCCGGCCCGAGCACGGTGGTGACGCGGGAGACCGAGAGCAGCGCCTCGATGTCGGTGAGGGCCTCGTCGCGGCCGAGCAGCTCGTTCGGCGCCGCGCGGATGCCGAACGAGACGGCGAGGGCGGGCGCGGCGTCGGGGGTGCGGCCGGTGCGGCTGGGCCACTCCGTGGCTGTGCCGCCGGGGCCGGTGGGGGCGGTGGCCGTGGCGGATCCCGTTCCCGCTGCGGCTGCTGCTCGGCCTTCGGCTTCGGGTCGGCCTCCACCTCCAGCTTCACCTCCGGCTCCGGAGACGGACTCGGCTCGTGAGGCGTCGTCGGCTCGGCTGCCGGCGACGGCGGTGTCTCCGGAAGGGTCGCCCGCGCCCCATCCGTCTGCCGCCGCAGAGGAGCCGCCCGCGCCGGGTCGCGTTCCCGCGCCGGGCGTTGCATCGCGGTTCGTGCCGGGCGCACGACCCCCGCGCGCAGGGTGCGCCTCGGCTCGGTCGAGCAGCTCGAGGTGCAGCGACTGCAGTTCGAGCGCGGGGCTGGTGCCGAACGCATCCTGAACCCGCTCCCGAAAGTCGGCGAACACGCCGAGGGCCTCGGTGGGTCGGCCGAGCTCGTCGAGGGCGCGCATGAGCAGCAGGTGGGCGCTGTCGTCGAAAGGGGAACGCGCGCAGAGCCCGCGTGCGAGGGCCTCCGCCTCCATGGCGACGCCGAGCGCGAGCGCGGCGACGGCCGCGGCCGTCTCGAGGCCGTCCTGGACGTGCGCCGCGCGGGTGGCGAGCGCGCTGGCAAGGGGCTCTGGAGCGAGATCGGCGCCGGGATCTCCGCGCCACAGCGCGAGCGCGTGGTGACTCGTGGTGTTCGCCTCGGCGAAGCGCTCGGCCGCGAGGAGTTCGCGGGCCTCGTTCAACAGTCCTTCGGCGTCGTGCAGATCGGTGACGAGTCCGAGGCGGTAGCCCGACGGCGACGATGCAATCACCTCGTCGCCGAGCGCGGTGCGGATGCGCGACACGAGCGTCTGCAGCGCCGCGCGGGCCCCGCGGGGCGGCTCCTCCAGCCAGACCTCGTCGACGAGACGCTCGGCCGAGAGCGGCCGCGGCGCAGCGAGTGCCAACGCGACGAGTAGCGACTTGGCGCGGGAGCCCGACGGCTCGGTGACCGAACCTCCGGCGCCGAGCGCCGCTACCGGGCCCAGCACTCCGAGACGCGTGCCGGCGGCGCGCGTCTCAGGTGGGAAATCAGGTCCGGTCACACTCCTGAGCCTAGTGAGCAGCGGATGCCTCGCATCCCGGTTCTGGCCCAGTGGTCGTCCGGGGTCCGCGCTCTGCACAGGTCCTGATCAGGGCCGCATGCCAGACTGACGGCAAGGCCGCGATGGCGGCTTCCGGACGAGGGTTCAGTACCCGGAGAGCGACAAGACTGGCCACCAGGAGTGGGCAGTCATGTCATGGATCGTTCTCATCGCATCCGGAATTCTCGAGGCCGTCTGGGCCACGGCCCTCGGCCGTTCGGCGGGCTTCACGAAGCTCTGGCCGTCGGTCGTGTTCGGCACCGCGCTCGTGGCCAGCATGGGCGGTCTCGCCTTCGCGCTGCGCACCATCCCGGTGGGCGCGGGCTACGCGGTCTGGGTGGGCATCGGCGCCGCCCTGACCGTGCTCTACGCCATGACCTTCGGCGGGGAGGGCTTCTCGCTGGCGAAGACGCTGCTCGTGCTCGGCATCGTCGCCTGTGTCATCGGCCTGAAGCTCCTGCACTGAGCCGCGTCTCTCAACCGCTCGCTTCTGCGAACGGTTGAGAGACACCTTCTGGCCGCGCTGATTGCCGTGCCGTGAACACTCAGACGCGGCGCCGGGCGGTGACGAAGGCAGCGGCTCCCGCGGCGGCGATCAAGAACGCCAGACCCGCCGGCAGGAGCGCAGGCATGCCGGTGTTGGCGAGTGAGCCGGAGGGTGCTGTGCCGTTGCCATCCTTGCTCCCGCTGCCGTTCGTGCTCCCACCTCCTCCGCCCGCGCCGGTGACACCCGTCCCGGGAATCGGAATCGGAGTCGGAGTCGGAGTGACCGTGGGTATAGGCGTCGTCGTTGGTCGCGGGGTCGCCGTGGGCGTAGGCGTGGGCGTCGGCATCACCGCAGGTGTCACCGTCATGGTGGCTTCCTGAGTGCTCGACAGACCGAACATGTTCTTCGCCACCACATTGAAGGTGTAGCTCGCGGCGGTCGTGGGCGCACCACTGATCACGCCTGTCGCGCTGTTGATCGAGATGCCCGGCGGCACAGCCCCGGCGAGGGCGAAGCTGAGCGGTTCGTACCCGCTTGCCGTGGCTGTGGCTGTGAACGCATCGCCGACCTTGAGCGTCGCGTTCACCGGAGCAGAAGTGACCTTGGCGCGCAGGGCGACGCGGGAGACGATCGGCGAGCCACTCCGACCCACCGCGTAGACCGTGTGATCGGAGGTGACGGCCAGCTCGGAGTAGTCGGCCCCGGGTGTGAGTGCGGCGATCGAGGGCACGACCGCGCCTCCGTCGGGAATCAGCGCGACGGCTTTGGTGCCCCGCAGCGTGACGAACAGGTTGTTGGCGTCGTCGATGGCGATGCGCCCGACGGTGGCCGTGGGGAGGGCGATGGTCCTCACAAAGGCGCCCGAGGCCGCGAACTCCTCGACACCGCTTCCGTTGGAGTCGAGCACGAAGAGTCGCCCGTCGGTGGCGACCACCAGATTCGAGCCATCCGATCCCGGCCGTAGTGTTGCGAAAGCGGTGGTGACCGCACCTGCCGCCGTCACCTTCGACACGGTGAGATCCTGATTGAGCGTGTAGACGTCGCCACCGCTGCCGAGCACGACGTCGAACGGTGCCGAACCGGTGGCGAGAGTCGCGAACACCGAGACGGTTCCGCTGGGGCTCACCTTCGAGATCGTGTTCGTACCCGAGTTCGCCGTGAAGAGTGTTCCGTCAGAGGCCAGAGCGAGGCCGGCCGGCCTGGTGCCGGTTCCCAGCGACGCATAGCTCGCCGTCAGCATCCCGCTGGGAGCGACCTTCGAGATCGTGCCGCTGCCGAAGTTCGCGGTGAAGAGAGTGCCGTCCGTTGCCGCGACGACCTCCCGGGTTGCCGTGCCGACGCCCGCCGTGGCCCAGGTGGCGGTCAGTGTTCCGTCGAATGCGACCTTCGAGATCGTGTTGTTGCCCGAGTTGACGGTGTAGACGTTGCCGGCGCCGTCGACGGCGACCGACGAGGGCAACGACCCGACCGGGAGCGTCGCCAGCACGTTGGTGACCTGCGGGGCGGCGGAGGCGGCGATGCCTCCGCCGAGCGCGAGCGCGGCGGCGAGTGGCAGAACGGTGAGGCGAGACAAGCGCATGAGTATCCTCTGAGCGTGAAGTGAATAGACCTCATTGTCTCACAGATGCGAGTAAACCTCACTAGTAGATCAGTGGAGCAGCCAGACCCCCGCGAGCGAGAGCAGTGCGATCAGCAGCCACGAGGTGAGCCCCACGATGAGCGCACGCCATCCGGTGCGCGCCAGGGTGCGGAAGCGGATGTTCGACCCGAGTGCGAAGAGCGCCATCGCGAGCAGGACGGTCTGGAGGGTGTCTGCGGCGCCGAGCACCGCATCCGGAACCGGCACGAAGGTGCGCAGCAGGACCGCCCCGACGAAACCGGCGATGAACAGCGGCACGATCGGCGGGCGCTTCGCGGCAGGACGCTCCAGGTAGGCGGGGTGGTCGCTGCCGAGGGCCGCGTTGCGCGCATCCGCCCGGCGCTCCACGAGGCCCACGACGGCCACCATCGGCGCGAGGGTCAGCACCCGCGTGAGCTTCACGATCACGGCGGCCGAGAGCGCCGCCGGACCGGCGATCTGCGCGGTGGCGACCACCTGCCCCACGTCGTGCACGCTGAGCCCCACCCAGACGCCGAAATCTTCGGCCGAGAGGCCGAGCGGGATGCGCAGCACCGGCAGCACGAAGATCGCGAGGGTTCCGCACAGGGTCACCAGCGCCACGGGTGTGGCGGTGTCCTCGTCTTTGCTGCGCGTGACCGCGCTCATCGCCCCGATGGCGGAGGCGCCGCAGATGGAGAAGCCGGCGGCGATCAGGATGGGCTGGGTTCCCGGCAGCCGCAGCAGGCGGCCGAGACCGAGGGTGGCGCCGAAGGTGATGACGACCACGAGCACGATCACGACGATCGCCTCCCAGCCGAGGCCCGCGATGTCGAAGAGGCTCAGCTTGAGCCCGAGCAGCACGATGCCGATGCGCAAGAGGCGGCGCGCGGCGAGCGACAGCCCGGGCTTCAGCACCGAGTCGAGAACGCGCTGCGCGGCCGGGAACTGGCCCACGAGCATGCCGAGCCCCACCGCCGCCGTGAGCAGGGGGATGGCCGGCAGCGCGAGGTGCAGCCCGAAGGCGACGAGCGTCGCGAGGCCCGCGGCGGCCACGCCGGGCAGCCAGGGCGCGCGAGTGAGCACTGCCCCCGGGCGCCCCGCCGGCCCGGATGCCGGGCTCATCGCCAGCTCGGAAGCCAGTAGTGCAGGCTCAGGAACCACGCCGGCACCGGCATCCCCGTCCACACCGGCCAGAAGAAGGCCGACACGAGCACGCAGATGCCGAGGAACACGCCCACCACGATGAGGTTGCGTGAGCGCATCCACCGGGGGTCGCCGCGCGACCCGATGGCCAGACCGATCACGAAGGTCAGGCCGAGGATCATGTAGGGCTCGAACGCGATCGTGTAGAACTGGAAGATCGTGCGGTTCACGTAGAGCAGCCAGGGCAGGTAGCCGGCGACCATGCCCATCAGGATGAGCCCCACCTGCCACTCGCGCTTGCGCACCAGCCGATAGATCAGGTAGAAGATCGCCGCCGTGGCGCACCACCAGATGATGGGGTTCGCGATCGAGGTGATGTTCTCGTAGCAGGTCTGACCGCCGCAGAGGCTCGGATCGTCTTGCGCCACGTACATCTGCGTGGGCCGCACGAGGAACAGCCACGAGAACGGGTTCGCCTGATAGGGGTGCGGGGTGTGCTCGTTGACGTGGTAGTTGTACACCGCCACCTCGAGGTGCCACCAGTTCTGGATGGGCAGAGGAACCCACGAGAGCAGCCCCGTCCAGGCCCCGTTCGAGGTCTCGGCCCAGTGCCGGTAGAAGCCGCCGTCGGTGCGGAACCAGCCGATCCACGGGATGAGGTAGGCGACGGCGGCCACCGGCACGAGCAGCAGGAAGGTCGCGGGCCCCTGCTTGAGCACGGCCGCGCTGAACCAGAACGGGATGCCGAGGCGCCGCCGGGCGAGCGCGTCGACGACGATGAGGTAGACCCCGAACGCCGCCACGAAGTAGAAGCCCGACCACTTCACCGAGGCGCCGAAGCCGAAGGCGAGCGCCGCAGCGATCAGCCACGGCCGCCACCAGATGACGGGGCCCCAGGACGGCTTGCGGGTGGTCGCCGAACCGTCGGCCCCCGGCGGGCCGGGCGTCTCGCGCGCGGCGATGGCGGCGGCGAGGCGCACGGCGTGCCACTCCCGGTCCATCAGGACGGCGCCGAACCCGGCCAGCAGGAACAGCGCGACGATGCCGTCGAGCAGCCCCACCCGGCTCATCACGATGGCGTGCCCGTCGATCGCGAGCAGGAAGCCGGCGATCACTCCGAGCAGCGTCGACTTGAACAGCTTCGTGGCCACCAGGATGATCAGCAGCACCAGCAGGATGCCCGCCAGTGCCACCGAGAACCGCCAGCCGAACGAGCTGGTGGGCCCGAACAGGGCCATGCCGTAGCCGATGATCCATTTGCCGAGCGGTGGGTGCACGGCGAACGAGCCGTCGGTGCGGAAGATGTTCGTGTCTCCGGCGGCGAACTGCGCATCCGGGTTCTGCGGCCAGGCGGCCTCGTAGCCGAGGTTCCAGGTGGTCCACGCGTCTTTCACATAGAAGGTCTCGTCGAAGACGAGGGAGTGCGGATGCGCGAGGTCGACGAGCCGCAGCACCGCCGCCAGCACCACCACGGCGATGGGCCCGCCCCAGCGCCACAGCCGCTCGCGGCCCGGGGTGACCATCACCCGCACCCACCAGTCGTCGAGGCGCGAGCCGGTGCGCTCGGGGGGCGCGGCCGGACGGGAGGCGTCGACCACGTGCTGCGGGCCGGTCGCGGGGCCGGTCGTCACCTCTGTGCTCACCGGGCCATGCTAATGGGTGCCGCCTTCGCTCCGATGCGGGACGGCTGAGGGTGTGGAAGAACGGATGCGCACCCCGGCCTGTGCAGAACCGGGTGCCACACTGGGGGCATGCTCATTCTCGCCGCGACGCCCATCGGCAACCTCAAGGACGCGTCGCTGCGCCTGATCGAACTGCTCGAGGCCGCCGAGGTGGTCGCCGCCGAGGACACGCGTGTGACGGCCAAGCTGCTGCGCGGTCTCGGCATCGAGAACCGGCCGCGGCTCATCCCGCTGCACGAGCACAACGAGCGGGAGAAGGCGGCGTCGCTCGTGGAGCTCGCCCGGGAGACCGATCTCGTGCTGCTCTCCGACGCGGGCATGCCGACCGTGTCCGACCCCGGGTTCCAGCTCGTGGCCGCGGCGGTCGAGGCGGGCGTCGGCGTCACGGTGGTGCCCGGGCCCTCCGCGGTGGTGACGGCGCTCGCGCTGTCGGGGCTGCCGACCGACCGCTTCACCTTCGAGGGCTTCCTGCCGCGCAAGCAGGGCGACCGCCTCGGTGCGTTCCGGGCGCTCGCCCGCGAGACCCGCACCATGGTGTTCTTCGAGTCGCCGAACCGGCTCGCCGACTCGCTCGCCGATCTCGCCACCGTTCTCGGCGCGGATCGGCGCGTGGTCGTGGTGCGCGAGCTCACGAAGCTCTACGAAGAGGCCAAGCGCGGCACGGCGGCCGAGCTCGCCGCCTGGGCGGCCGCCGGGGTGAAGGGCGAGATCTGCATCGTCGTGGCGGGCGCCGAGGCGCTCGAGATCGACCTCGACGCGGGCATCGCGCAGGTGCTCGAGCTCGTCTCCGACGGCTACCGCCTGAAGGACGCCGCCGCCGCCATCGCGGAGGCCACCGGGCTCAGCCGCCGCGACCTCTACGAGGGCGCACTGGCGGCCCGTCGCGCCTGACCGCGGCGCGGGCGCGGCGCAGCGCCGGCACTCCGCTCCCGCGGGCGCCGCATCGCCGAAACGACGGAGCCGGCGCAGGACTCCGGAGCCGGCATCCGTCGTTTCCGTCTCGAGCGCCTAGTCTCCGTCGTTCGGCGCGGCCCGGCACCGGCTGGACCCGCGCCTGGCCTTCCAGCGCATCCTGTTCTCCACAGGAGTCCCCGATCCGGTCACCTTCCACCGCTCGTCACAGAACGCCCGGCCCCGCTGCCCGGCCTTTAGGATGGACACCATGTCCGACGGCTCCTCCTTCTACGTCACCACGCCGATCTTCTACGTGAACGACGTGCCCCACATCGGGCACGCCTACACCGAGGTCGCCGCCGACGTGCTGGCGCGCTGGCACCGCCAGGCGGGCGACCCCACCTGGTTCCTCACGGGCACCGACGAGCACGGCCAGAAGATCCTGCGCACCGCAACGGCCAACGGCGTCTCGCCGAAGGCCTGGGCCGACAAGCTCGTGGCCGAGGCCTGGCAGCCGCTGCTCAACACCATCGACATCTCGAACGACGACTTCATCCGCACCACCGATGCGCGGCACGAGGTGAACGTGCAGCTCTTCCTGCAGCGCCTCTACGACGCCGGTTACATCTACACCGGCGAATACGAGGGCTACTACTGCGTGGGCTGCGAGGAGTACAAGCAGCTCTCCGACCTCGTCGACGGCACCGGTCAGTACGAGGGGCAGCTGGTCTGCGCCATCCACTCGAAGCCCGTCGAGCTGCTCAAGGAGCGCAACTACTTCTTCAAGATGAGCGAGTTCGCCGGCCGGCTGCTCGAGCTCTACAAGACGCGGCCCGACTTCGTGCAGCCCGAGAGCGTGCGCAACGAGATCGTGTCGTTCGTGAGCCGGGGCCTGACCGACCTCTCCATCTCGCGCCAGACCTTCGACTGGGGCATCAAGGTGCCGTGGGATGAATCGCACGTCGTCTACGTGTGGTTCGACGCCCTGCTCAACTACGCCACGGCGGCCGGCTACGGCTACGACGAGGAGAAGTTCGCCCGGCTCTGGCCCGCCACCCACATCGTCGGCAAAGACATCGCGCGCTTCCACGCCGTCATCTGGCCGGCCATGCTCATGGCCGCGGGACTCGAGGTGCCCAAGCAGGTCTACGGCCACGGCTGGCTGCTCGTGGGCGGCGAGAAGATGTCGAAGTCGAAGCTCACCGGCATCGCGCCGGAGCAGATCACCGACACCTTCGGGTCTGATGCCTTCCGTTACTACTTCATGCGCGCCATCAACTTCGGTCAAGACGGCTCGTTCTCGTGGGAAGACCTGGCGGCCCGCTACCAGGCCGAGCTCGCGAACGGCTTCGGCAACCTGGCCTCGCGCGTGATCGCGATGGTCACCCGCTACTTCGAGGGCGCCATCCCTGCGGCCGTCGAGACCGCGGTGACCGAGGCCGAGCGCAGCATCCGCGCGACCGAGCGCCGCGTGACGGCCGCCGCCGACGCCGCCGTCTCGCGTCTCGCCATCCATGAGGCCATCGCGCGCATCTGGGAGCTCGTCGACGAGCTGAACGGCTACATCACCGAGCAGGAGCCGTGGAAGCTGTCGAAAGACCCGGCGAACGCCGACCGTCTCGCCACGGTGCTCAACACGGCGGTGCGCGGACTCGGCACCCTCGCAGTGCTGCTCTCGCCCGTGGTGCCCGAGGCCGCGGCCAAGCTCTGGGTGGCACTCGCGGGAGTGGGCACGGTGCAGGAGCAGCCCATCCGTTCGGCGTACGAGTGGCAGGGCGGCGATCGCGTCGAGCCGCTCGAAGCCCTGTTCCCGCGCATCGAGGTCGAGGCCACGGCGTGAGCGACCCCGAGGCGTTCCCCGCGTTCCTGCGCGAACGCGAACCCTCCGATCGCACCGAGCAGGCCTACCCGCCGCTGCCCGAGGCGCTCGTGGTGCCGGTCTACGACAACCACACCCACCTCGAGATCGCCCATGGCCTCGACCCCATCGACTACCACGAGCAGCTCGACCGGGCCTCGGCTGTGGGCGTGCGCGGAGTCGTACAGGTCGGTACCGATCTCGAGACCTCCCGCTGGTCGGCTGAGCAGGCGGCCCGGGAACCGCGGATGCTCGCGGCCGTAGCCCTCCACCCCAACGAGGCGCCGGTGTACGACGAAGCCGGAGGCCTTGACGATGCGCTCGCCGAGATCGCCGAGCTCGCCTCCTGGCCCCGCGTGCGAGCGGTCGGCGAGACCGGGCTCGACTTCTTCCGCACCGGCGACGACGGGCGAGCCGCGCAGTACCGCTCGTTCGAGGCGCACATCGCCATCGCGAAAGAGAACGGCATCGCCCTGCAGATCCACGACCGCGACGCCCACGCCGAGGTCATCGCCACGCTCAAGCGCGTCGGCGCCCCGGAGCGCACGGTGTTCCACTGCTTCTCAGGGGACGCGGAGCTGGCCCGCATCTGCACCGAGAACGGCTGGTACATGTCGTTCGCGGGCAACGTGACGTTCAAGAACGCGGGCGACCTCCGCGAGGCGCTCGAGGTCGCCCCCCGCGCGCTCCTGCTGGTGGAGACGGATGCGCCCTACCTCACGCCCATGCCCTTCCGAGGCCGCCCGAACGCGCCGTACCTCATCCCGCACACCCTCCGCGCGATGGCGGCGCACCTCGGCACCGACGTCTCGATGCTCGCGGCGCAGATCTCCTCGAACACCGAGCTCGTCTACGGGCGATGGGAAGACGATCCGGTGCAGGCATCGTGAGCGACGCATCCGGCGCCTCGGCGGCTCCCGGGCCTGACGGCTCGGCCGCATCCGTGTCCTTGCTCGGGCCGGCGGAGATCCGCGACCTCGCGGCCCTGCTCGACCTCACGCCCACCAAGAAGCTCGGGCAGAACTTCGTGATCGACGCCAACACCGTGCGCAAGATCGTGCGCGTGGCCAAGGTCGAGGCCGGCGACACCGTGGTGGAGGTCGGGCCCGGGCTCGGCTCCCTGACCCTCGGGCTGCTCGAGGCGGGCGCGGCGGTGGTGGCCGTCGAGATCGACAAGCGCCTCGCCGAGCAGCTGCCGATCACGGTGTCGCAGCTGGCTCCGGATGCCCGGCTCACCGTCATCCGCGACGACGCCCTGCGCATCCGCTCGCTGCCCGACGCGCCCTCACGTCTCGTGGCCAACCTGCCCTACAACGTCTCGGTGCCGGTGCTGCTGCATCTGCTCGAGCACTTCCCGTCGATCCGCTCCGGGGTGGTGATGGTGCAGGCCGAGGTGGGGCACCGGCTGGCGGCTGCGCCCGGCTCGAAGGTCTACGGTTCGCCGTCGGTGAAGGCGGCCTGGTACGGCGAGTGGCGCACCGCGGGGCAGGTCTCGCGTCAGGTGTTCTGGCCGGTGCCGAACGTCGACTCGGTGCTCGTGGGCTTCGAGCGGGTGGGCTCGGGGCTCGACACCGAGGAGCTGCGGGTGCGCACCTTCGAGATCGTCGACGCCGCCTTCCAGCAGCGGCGCAAGATGCTGCGGCAGGCCCTGTCGGTGCTGCTGGGCGACTCCGCGCGCGCCACCGTCGTGCTCGAGGCGGCCGGCGTGGCGCCGACCGCGCGCGGCGAGCAGCTCGCCGTGCACGACTTCCTGGCGATCGCCCGCGCCTCCCTGGCCTGACTCCCGCCGCTCCGAGCCCCCCACCCCCACCCTCCTCGCCTTCTCCCAAAAACAAGGAGTCCTGAGAAAAACAAGGAGTTCCATGCCGACACGCCGAGTGAGAGCCGCTCGGCTCGGTGTGTCGGTAAGAAACTCCTTGTTTTTGTAGCCTGTGGACGGCGGCACGGGCCGGAGCAGGAGAGCGCTCAGCGGCCGGCGGCGCTATGGACGGGGTGGCAGGGCGCGCGCGAGCGACTCGAGGGCCTCGAGAGGCTCGCCCGCAGGGATGAGTACCACGCTGTCGGCGCCGGCCGCGTGCAGCGCCGCGATCCGGGCGCCAGCGGCAGCGGGAGTGCCCACGACCGCGAGGGCGTCGACCCACTCGTCGGGGAGTCGGGCGGCGAAGTCCGCCTGATCGGCAGCTGCGGCCCGGTGCGCCGCGAACTCGGCGGCGAACGGCGACGACGCGATGTGCAGGGCCCAGTCCGGTTCGCCGATCCACTCGAGCGAGGGCCGCACGCGGTCACGTGCCACAGCGGGGGAGTCGTCCACCGCCGCCACGTTGTAGGCCACGAGCTGGTGAGAGCCCGGCCCGAGGTTCGCGAGAGTACTCGCGAGGTAGCCCTCGGTCACGGGCTCGGCGAGAACGACGCCGTCGAGCACCCGGCCGGCCAGCGCGAGCGACTTCGGCCCGCGCACCCCGCCGAGCAGCGGCGGAACAACGTCGCAAACCATCTCGAGCCGCACCCCGCGCAGCCGCACATAGCGCCCCTCGACGGTCACCTCTTCGCCGCGAAGCAACGCTCCGAGAGCGGTCGAGTACTCCTCGAGCAGCGTCAGCGGGCTGGCGGGCCACACGCCGGCCTGTCGCATCCAGCCGGGCATCCCGTGCCCGATGCCTGCGATCACGCGGTCGCCGAACAGCTCGGCGAGCGTCGTCAGCTCCATCGCCGTGTACACCACGCTGCGTGCCGCCGCGGGCAGGATGCCGATGCCCACCCGGATGCGCGGAGTCGCCGCGAGAACGGCGGCGGCCTGCGCGATGCCGCCGCGGAAGCCGAGGTCTTCGACCACCCACAGCTGGTCGAAGCCGAGTTCGTCGGCACGCCGCGCGAAGGGCAGCACCTGGTGGGCGGGCAGGTTGCGGGGCAGCACGACCCCGATGTCGTTGGTGGAGCTCATGTCTCAACCCTATTGGGCGCGGCTGTCCGAAATCCGGCGACACATGGCGGTGGATCCCGCGCGAGCCGTCGGGGTCGCATGTCAGGATCGAGCGTGACCTCGAACGACGCCGACAACGCAGAGCCGCTCACCCCCGTGCCCTTCCCCGTGACGCTGCACACCCTGCACTGGGGCCCTCCGCCCACGACGGATGCGCACGGCCCGGATGCTCGCCCCATCGCGCTGCTCCTGCACGGCCTGCCCTCGGCCGCGGGCACCTGGTGGCAGGTGGCGAGCGGTCTCGCGGCGGCCGGCTGGTCGGTCACCGCTCCCGACCTCCGCGGTCACGGAGCCTCGCCGCGCACCACGCGCTACGCCCTCGACGACTACGCGGCCGACGTCGCCGCCCTGGTGCCCGCCGCGGGCCGCCGCTGGGACGTCGTCGTGGGCCACTCGCTCGGTGGTGCGGTCGCCACGGTGGCCGCCGGCGCGCATCCGGACTGGACTTCGGCCCTGCTGCTGCTCGACCCGGTGTTCGCGGTGCCGGAGGGAGCCGTGCCCGGTCTGCTCGCCGAGCTCCTCGCCGATCTCGAGGCGCTCGACCCGGCGGCGCTGCTGCGCGAGCATCCGCGCTGGCACAGCGAGGACGCCGTGCAGAAGGTGGCTGCCGCGCGTGTGGCGAGCCCCTACCTGATCGAGCGCACCGTGCTCGACAACGAGCGCTGGCAGCTCGAGCCGGTGGCCGCCGCCCTTCGGCCGCGCGTGCACGTGCTCGCAGCCGACCCTCAACTGGGCGCCTCGTTCACGGTCGAGGAGGGCGAACGGCTCGCGCGGGCGAACCCGCGCTTCCGCTACTCGGTGGTGGCGGGGTCCGGCCACTCGGTGCAGCGCGACGACCCGCGCCGCGTGGTCGAGGAGGCTCAGGCCCTGGCCGCAGCGTGCTGAACCCGCCGAGCACCACTGTTGCGCATCTGCTCGTGCTCGTGGCCACCCCATCCGCTTCTCCCGGCGTCGCCCGCTCGTATCCTGAGCCCAGACCGCGCATCCGCTTCCTCCTCGCCCAGAAAGGCCTCCGATGACCGACATCACCCCCTCCGCCCGTGAGACCCGCCACATCGTGCTCGACACCGACACCGGCATCGACGACGCCCTGGCGCTGCTCTACCTGGCGGGCCGCGCCGACGTGGAGCTGTCGGCGATCACGAGCGTCTACGGCAACACCCCGGTGGAGTCGGCGCTCACCAACATCGCCCGCGTGCTCAAGGTGGCGGGACTCGAAGACACCCTGGTGGCCGCGGGGGCCGCCGGGCCGATCGTGGGGGAGGCGCGCATCGCCTCGCACGTGCACGGCCACGACGGCCTCGGCGACCTGTGGTCGGAGCCGATCGCCCCCAAGAACCTCTCCCCGCTGAGCTCCGCCGAGCTCCTCGTCGAGCTCGGGCGCTCGCGCCCCGGCTACTACGACCTTCT
>NZ_JBCEBO010000010.1:0-65791 GCF_049472555.1 Herbiconiux sp. 11R-BC
CGGCCGGAGCCCTCGCGCTCCGGCCGGCGCGGCCTGTCGCTCGCCGGCCGCACCCGCGCCGAGCAGTGGGGGCTGCTCGTTCCGGCGATCGTGTTCTTCGCACTCTGCTTCGTGTTCCCGCTCGGCTACGGGGTCTACATGAGCACCACCGACTTCACCACGGGCACGTTCTTCACCGGCAAGGCGCCGTTCGTGGGCCTGGACAACTTCGCCGCCATCTTCGCCGATCCCCTGCTCGGCAAGGCGATCGTGAACACCCTGGTCATCACCGTGGTGTCGGTGGTGGTCGAACTCGTGGTCGGCTTCGCCCTCGCTCTGCACTTCAACCGCCGCTTCCCCGGCAGCCGTTGGCTCTCGATGCTGCTGCTCATCCCCTGGCTGCTGCCGGCCGTGGTGGTGGGCACCATCTGGAAGTGGCTGCTGTCCGGCGACGGCGCCGTCAACGACATCCTGCACACCCTCGGGCTGCCGACGAACGCCTGGCTGGCCGACCCCTCGACGGCGCTCTGGGCCGTCATCGCCGTGTCGATCTGGGGTGGACTGCCGTACTGGGTCACCATTCTCGGCGCCGCTCTCAAGCAGGTGCCCGACGAGCAGCTCGAGGCCGCACAGCTCGACGGCGCCGGCGCCTGGAAGCGACTGCGGCACATCGTGATCCCGGCGATCTGGCCGGTCATCTCGGTTCTCGTCGTGATGAGCGTCATCTACACCCTGCTCATCGTCGACCTGGTGCTCGTGCTCACCCAGGGCGGCCCCGCCGACAACACGGTGACGCTCGGACTCCTCTCCTACCGCGCAGCGTTCCAGCTGTTCCAGTTCGGAGACGCCGGCGCGTACGGCATGGTGCTGCTCGTCATCAGCCTCGCCTTCGCCGCGGTGTACACCTGGCTCTCGAACCGTCGCGAACGGCAGGAGTCGTGACCGCGGGGACCCGCCGCCGGCGCCGCCTCGGCGGCTGGCTGCTCACTCTGGCGAGCGTGGCCATCCTCGTGGTCTACCTCTTCCCGATCTTCTGGATGCTCTCGGCCTCGCTGCAGCCCGGCGTGACGTCCGCGAACATCGAGTGGGTCCCTTCGGCTCCGGCGCTCGACGGGTACAAGACGGTGTTCGACAGCGGGCTCCGCAGTCTGTCGGTGAGCCTGATCGTGGCGCTCGGCTCGGTGCTGCTCACTCTCGTGATCGCCGTGCCCGCCGCCTACGCGCTCAGCCGCATCCGGTCGCGCACCGTGGGGGTCGCCCTGGTGCTGCTGCTCCTGGCCCAGATGATCCCGAGCATCGTGCTCGCGAACTCGTTCTACGCCATGTTCAACTCCTGGGGCATCCTGAACAGCTACCTCGGCCTCATCCTCGCCGATTCGACCGCGGGAGTGCCGTTCGCCGTGATCGTGCTGCGAGCGTTCATGCTGCGCCTGGATCACGACATCGTGGAGGCCGGCAAGCTCGACGGCCTGGGGCCGGTCGGCAGCCTGCTGCGCATCGTCGTGCCCCTCTCGCGCAACGCCATCATCACCGCCGGGGTGTTCACCTTCTTGTTCAGCTGGGGCGATCTGCTCTTCGGCCTGACGCTCGTGACGAAGGACCAGATGTATCCGATGACGGTGTTCGTCTACGCCCTCACGAGTTCGCAGGTCACCAGCTGGGCCGCCGTCATGGCCGCCTCGCTCGTGGCCAGCGTGCCCGCCCTGCTCGTCGTGTTCGCCGCACAGCGCTACATCAAGGCCGGCATCGCCGTCGGCAGCGGACGCTGACCGCCGGCATCCGACCGCCGGCCGCGCTCGATCAGGTCCAGGCGCTCGCGAGCAGTTCGTAGGAGCGGATGCGGTGCTCCAGCCGGTGCGCCTGCGTCGTGATCACGAGCTCGTCGGCCCCGGTGGCGTCGGCCAGCGCTCGGAGGCGGCGCCGCACCGTCTCGGGAGAGCCGACGATACGGCTCGCGAGGCGATCGGCCACGAGAGCCTGCTGAGCGGAGTCCAACGGCCTGCGGGCCGCGGTCGCCGCGCTCGGAAAGGGCTGCGCGGCGTACTCCGTGCGGAGAGTGTGCAGCCAGAGGGCGAACGGCGCAGCGATCTCCTCAGCCTCCGCGTCGGTCGGGGCCACCAGCACGTCGGCCGACACGGCCAGGTGCGGGCGGTCGAGGTCGGCCGAGGGCACGAACGCCGCCCGGTAGGCGGCGACGGTCTCGAACACGTTCTGCGGCAGCGAGTGGTAGTTCGCGCCGAAGCGGAGACCGTTCCGGCCCGCCACCTCGGCACTCACTCCTGCGGAGCTGCCGTGCACCCAGACCTCGACGTCGGCGCCCTCAGCGGGGGTGGCGACGATCGGGTGGCCGGCCGGGTCCTGTGCGCCCCCGCGCAGGAAGCCGAGGATGTCGGAGACCTGACCGCCGAAGTCGGCCGGATCCCCGGGTGAACGCGACAGCAACCGGTCGTTGAGCTCCGCGCGCACCTCGGCGAACGGGAGCACCGTGCGCGCCGGGACGACCACCCCGTCGATCTCCCGGGCGGGCGCCACCGGGCCGGCCTGCAACTCGCCCGCGGCCAGCTGCGCGGTGGTGCTGCGCGCCGCCTCGCGCTGCGCGGCGAACGGCCCGCCGCGACCGATGCCGAGATCGAAGCCCCGGCCGGTGAGGGCGGCGACGGTGCCGGCGATCTCCGCCACCTGGAGCGGTGAGTGGTTGTCGACGACGATCACGGCGGTGCCGACGCGGATGCTCTCGGTCGCCTTCGCGAGCGTGGGCGCGAGGATGTACGACGCCGCTCCGGCGCCACCCGGATAGAGGTGGTGCTCGGCCAGCCAATAGCGCGCGTACCCCTCGCGATCGGCAGCCTGGGCGAGGAGCACGGAGTCGGCCAGCACCGATGACGCCGTGCCGCCCTCGGGAATGAGCACGAGGTCGAGAACCGACAGCGGGATGCTCATGCTGCTCGTCTCGACACGTCTCCATCCTGGCCGACCGGCCCTCCGCATCCGCCTGGCACGTCATACCCCGTCACACGGGGACACGATCGATCGCCCTGGCGCCCGCGCCTCCTAGGCTCGGGTACCGACATGAACGACGGTCTTCGCCAGGTGCACCTCGGGGCGTTCTACCCCAACGACCACCACCACACCCTCTGGCAGCATCCCGAGGCCGGGAGCCAGATCGAGTTCGATGCGTTCCGGAGCTTCGCGCAGAGCGCGGAACGGGGCCTGTTCGACTTCGTGTTCCTGGCCGAGGCGAACTGGCTGCAGGAGCACCGCGGCCGGGTGATCGACCACGCCATCCTCGACAAGCCCGATCCCCTCACGGTGCTCGCCGGGCTCGCCGCCGAGACGGAGTCCATCGGGCTGGTCGCGACCGTGGGCACCACCTTCACCGATGCCCCCGACGTGGCACGGCGGCTCGCCGCCCTCCACCACCTCTCCGGCGGGCGGGCGGGCTGGAACGTCGTGACCTCCCACACGAGCTTCGGGGTCGGGGCCTCGGCCAACTTCCGGCCGGGCCGGATGGTGGCACATGCCGACCGCTACCGCCAGGCCGACGGCTTCATCCGCGAGGTCGACGGACTCTGGCACGGCGTTCGTCCCGGAGCGACGTTCGCGCCGATCATCGGAGCCCGCCCGGCGATCGTGCAGGCGGGGGGCTCCGGCGAGGGGCGCGATCTCGCAGCGACCCACGCCGACGTCGTGTTCGCGGGCCGTCGCAGCCTTGACGAGTCGCGGGCGTTCTGCGCCGACATCCGCTCGCGCCGCCGCGCGCTCGGGCGCGAGGGCGAGGTCGTGATCATGCCGAGCACCGCGTTCGTGCTGGGCGACACGCCCGCCGAGGCCGAGGAACGGGCCCGGGACTGGCAGGCCATGGAGCTCTCACCCCGCGTGGCCGTCTTCTTGCTCGAGGAGGTGTGGGGAATCGACCTCACGGGATTCGACGTCGACGGTCCCTTGCCGGAGGCCGATCCCGACTGGGCGCACGCCGAGGCGTTCGCCCGCGGACAGGTGGGAGGCGAGCGGGATGCGCGGGTGCTCATCCACGGATGGCGCACGCTCGCCGCCGAGGAAGGGCTCTCCGCCCGGCAGCTGCTCGGCCGGGTGCGTGCTCGCCGCGACTTCGTGGGCACGCCGGCCCAGGTGGCCGGCCAGATCAACGACTGGGTGCAGTCGGGAGCGGCCGACGGCTTCGTCGTGAACCCCTCGGTGGTGCCGAGCGGGCTGGCCGAGTTCGTCGACCGTGTTGTGCCGGAGCTGCAGGAGCTCGGCGTGTTCCGCACGGAATACGCCGGCCGCACGATCCACGACCACCTCCAGGAGGGGAGCACCCATGGCCGCTGATGACCGCGCGCGCGCCCACGATGACGTGGCGCCCTACCCGAAGATCGAGCTGCACGTGCACCTCGAGGGGGCGGTGCGCCCGGCCACCCTGTTCGCGCTCGCGCGCAAGAACGGCGTGGCGCTCCCGGTCGACACGCTCCCGGAGCTCGAGCGCTTCTACGACTTCCGCGACTTCGATCACTTCATCGACGTGTGGAACGTCACCACCGACGTGCTGTTCACCGCCCCCGACTTCCGGCAGGTGGTGGTCGACTACGCCCGTGAGGCCTCCGGATTCGGTGCCGTCTACCTCGAGGGCATCTTCTCGCCCGGGCAGTATCTCAGCCGGGGCATCGAAGCCCGCGAGCTGTTCGAGGGCTTCACCGACGGCATCCAGGACGCCTGGGAGCAGACGGGCGTGATCGTGCGCCTTACGCCGGACATCGACCGCAACCGGCCGCCGGAGAGCAGTCGAGCGATCGTCGAGGAGTCCATCCGGTTCCGCGACCGCGGTGTCGTCGGCGTCGGCCTGGGCGGTCGGGAGCGTTCAGCGCCCACCCACGCGTTCGCCGAACTGTTCGCCCGCGCGCGGGACGGCGGGCTGGCGGCCGTCCCGCACGCCGGGGAGGACGACGGCGCACGCTCCGTGCGGGAGGCGATCGATCTGCTGGGGGCTGCGCGCATCCGTCACGGATTCCGTGCCGTCGAAGACCCGGCGCTCGTGGCGGAGCTGCTCGATCGCGCGATCGTGCTCGACGTGTGCCCGACCTCCAACGTGCGCACCAGGGTGGTGCCGCACCTCGAGGCACATCCTCTGCCCCGGCTGCTCGAGCTCGGCCTGCCGGTCACGATCAACACCGACGACCCGGCGATGTTCGGCACCGACCTCGCCCGGGAGCACGCCTTCGCCCGGTCTGCCGGCGCCGACCCGCGGCGACTCTTCGAGGCGGGCGTGCTCGGTCAGGTGGCCGGCGACGAGGTGCGCACGCGGCTGCAGCGGATCGGCGAGTCGCACTGGGGGCGCGTCGACGCCGGTCGGGAGCCGGCCGTATGAGCGCACCGGAGGCGGGGCCCGTGCCGCCGCGCGTGCTCGCCGGCCTCGCCCTCGACGGCGTGGGCGCCTCCGGGTCCGGCGGTGGCGACGAGCTCTCGGCGGCCGCCCGGAGCGCAGAGACCCTCGGGTTCGACGTGGTCTCGCTCGACGACTCCCCCGATCGTCGGCCGGCCGGAGGAGCACTGCTCTCCCCCGTCGACGCGCTCGCCTTCCTCGCACGCCGAACCCGCCGGGTGGGGCTGCTGGCCACGGCACGCAGCCACTACGCCGAGCCCTTCCATGTGGCGAAGGAGATCGCCACGCTCGACTTCGTGAGCGCCGGTCGCGCAGGTCTCCTCGTGCGACCCGGCTCCGATTCCTTCGGAGACGCGCTCCATCCCTCCAGCGCGTCCCTCGACGCCGTCGAGCTCGCCGAGCAGGCGGCCGAGTTCGTGGCGGTCGTCGGGGAGCTCTGGGACTCCTGGGAGGACGGCGCCGAGCTGCGCGAAGTGGCCTCAGGCCGTTACGTCGACAACAGCCGCGTGCATCACATCGACCACGACGGTCGCTGGTTCCGGGTGAAAGGCCCGCTCATCACACCACGCCCTCCCCAGGGCGCTCCGCCGGTGTTCGTGGCGGATGGCGACGGTGCCTCGGCCGCCCGGCTCGCCGACACCGGAGGGGTGCCCGGCCATCAGCTCGCCGGCACGGCACTCGAGCGCGTGGAGGTGAACGAGGGAGCGCAGATCGTCGGCACGGTGCGGGAGGCTGCACTCCGGCTCCAGTCGGGCTCGGGGGCGCACACCCTGCTGCTGCTTTTCGCCGTGTCGCCGGATTCCCTGCCCCGCGTCCTCCAGGAACTCGGCGACGAGCTCGCCCGCACAGGAGATTCCCTCCCAGGGGCGAGCGCGGCCGAGGGCGCCGGGTTCGCTCAGCGCCTCGGGTTGCGACGCCGGCCGAGCAGGTATGCCGCGACCGCCGAGGGGGTCATCGGCTGAGAGTCTGTTCGAGAAAGGCCACCGCCGCCTCCTCCGCGGCGATGCGCCGTTCGACGGCCTCTGCGCGCATCCAGAGGCGGTACAACTCCACCGCGGCGACGAGTGCCTTTCCGCTCTCCCGCGCGTCGTATCGGGCCACCGTCGCCTCCAGGGCGGCAGCGGCTTCGGGCACGGCGCGCTCGAGCCGGCGCACGCCGCGGGGCTCGAGCCCCGCGCGCAGCGCCGCGAGCGGTCCGAGAACCGTGCTCCGCAGGAACGCGAGCATGTCGAGCACCTCGTAGAGCTCGCCGCGGGCCAGTTTCGTGGCGGCGTAGTGGATCCACACCCAGAACCGGTCCTCGACCCACTGCGCGTCGAATGCCGGGTGGTCGTCCGGATGCGCGCGGCCGTCGAGCGCCTCGGCCACGGCTCCCGTGCGATCCCAGGCCACCCGGAGTCCGGCGAAGTGCCCGGCCACGTCGCCGAGCCGCATGAAGGTGAGGTCCACGTGCAGCAACGGCGGCGCGGTGAGGGCGATGATGAGCCGCGGCTCCCCCACGTGCTCCCCGGTGAACGAGACGAGCACGGGGGCCCAGGCCGCCACGAGCTCCCGCTTCTCCGCCATCACCTGTGGATAGTCCTCGTCTTCGATCACCACCACGAGGTCGATGTCGGAGTGCTCGTCGGCGGTTCCGGCGGCGAGCGAACCACCCACGGCGACGCCTCGCACGCGCGGATCCGCGGCGACGCGCGGGAGCAGTTCGGCCAGCAGGGCGCTCTGGGCCCGGGGTTCGCCCACGATGATCCTTTCCGTTCCGCGAGGGTCGCGGACGCAGCGAAGCCTTCCAGACTAGCGATCAGCACGGAGCTCGGTCGGCACTCCTGCCGGTGTGCGGTGGACGGTGTCCGTCCGGACCGGCGCAGCCGCGTCGCGTTCGCGTCACATCATGACGCCGTGTTTCGCGAACGGTCGAGCGCGCCTCGTACGGTGGAGGCACCGAGAGGAACGAGGCACACATCGATGACCGGCATCCAGACGAACGCGAACACCGAGCCGCCGGCTGGATCCTCGATCGGAACCAGCGCGGTCGTGAGTCCGGAAGCCGACGCCGACAGCGCGCCCGGCCTCATCCTGCGGCACGCCCGCCCCACCGAGTACGAGCTCGTCGGTGCGCTGACGGAGCGGTCCTTCGCCGCCGGGCCCTACGGCCACTTCGCCCGATCCCCCGAGCGGGAACGCCTCGAGCGCGACGCCGGTGCGCGCGCCCGCTCCGGAGCGCTTCTCGTCGCGGTGGACGCCGACGGCGCCGTCGTCGGATCGGCGACCCTGGTGCGCCCCGGCACGCCGGAGTCCCGCCTGGCGACCACCGGCGAGGCCGAGTTGCGGCTGCTGGTGGTCGATCCGTCGAGGCAGCGCTCGGGTGCCGGGGCCGCTCTCGTGCGCGCCTGCATCGCCGAGGCGCGCCGCTGGGGTGCGAACGCCGTCGTGCTCGACACGGGTTCGCTCAACTCGGCGGCCCAGCGCCTCTATGAGCGCACGGGCTTCGACCGTCTCACCGACCGGCCGGTCGAGCCGTATGCTCCGGATGCGCCGGCGCCTCTCGTGTACCGCCTCGCTCTCGACATCGAGAACGATAACGAGGGCGCGGGCGCGAACGCAGGCGAACAGGCCTGAGCCATCCCTCTCGCGCACGAAGACGCCGCCGGCAGTTCAACCCCGTGGTCACCTGGTCGGCCGTGATCGTCATCATCCTCATCGTGCGGGCCGCGCAGTTCCTCGGCAGCTTCCTGGCGCGCAAGGCGTTGCGGCGCTGACCAGGCGGCCCGGCCGGCGCGGATGACGGGCCACCCAGGCCTCTCCGCGACTCTGAGAGCACTCCCATCATCTGAGCTGCGGCTTGTGATGGTGGCGCGATGTCGTGCGCATAACGTGAAGGAAGATCTCTTGCCCACATATCGAAGGAGTTCCACCGCGTGCTGAGGCAATCCGGCGGCCTGCTCGATCCCCCAGCGCACCGCGCCGGGATCATCCGGGCCGGAAAGCCGTGAGCGCGACCGCGGCCGGAGTCTCGCGAGCATCCCTCGCGAGCAAGGTACCGGAGATCACGGCCCTGTTCTGGGTGACGAAGATCCTCACCACCGGGATGGGCGAGACCACCTCCGACTTCGTGGTGCAGACCATCGAGCCGGTCATCGGCGTGGCGATCGCCTTCGCACTCCTCGCGGGCGCCCTCGTGCTGCAGTTCCGCACCCGACGGTACGTGCCGTGGGTGTACTGGCTCACGGTCGTGCTGGTCAGCGTGTTCGGCACGATGGCCGCCGACGTCGTGCACGTGCAGTTCGGAGTGCCCTACGAGGTGTCGACGGCGGGGTTCGCCGTCATCCTGGCCGCCGTGTTCCTTCTCTGGTACCGGATCGAGCACACCCTGTCGATCCACGCCATCGACACCCCTCGCCGGGAGGCGTTCTACTGGGCCGCCGTGCTGACGACGTTCGCGCTCGGCACCGCGACCGGCGACTGGACCGCGCACGTCCTCGGGCTCGGCTACTTCGCCTCGGGCCTGCTGTTCCTCGCGGCGATCTGCATTCCGGCCGTCGCCTACCAGTTCCTCGGCCTCAACGCCGTTCTCGCGTTCTGGGCCGCCTACATCCTCACCCGCCCCCTCGGGGCCTCGTTCGCCGACTGGCTGGGCGTCGGCCCCGAGCGCGGCGGCCTCGGCATCGGCACCGGTCTGGTGAGCCTGGTCCTCGCCGCCGTGATCGCGGTCTGCGTGCTCGCGCTCAGCCGTCGGCGGCAGTCGGTTCCGGTTCCGCTTCTGCCGCAGTCTCCTCGATCGGGCTCCTGACGGGCGCACGCCCGAGTTCGACGGCCTCGTCCGCGTGTCCTCGAGGCCCGTCGCTCCTACCGCGGTCTCCAGACCAGCCATTTGTTCTCGACCTCGCGCACCACATCCACCTCGAAACGGTGTGCGAGGAGGAGGACGTGCGACAGCACGTCGGCGAGCTCGGCCCGAAAGTCGGCGTCCAGCTCAGCGGCCGCTAGCCCCTTGTCGCGGGCCTGCCCCGATCGAGCGAGATACGCCTGAGTGAGTTCGCCCACTTCTTCGTTCAGCTTCAAGATCAGCCAGTCGTCGGTGCGGTCGATTCCGTTGTTCGCCGCGTAGACCGCCGAGACCTCTTCGACTTCGTGCGCGAGCTGCTCGATCTCCATCCGCAGATTCTGTTCCCCGGAGCCGCGCGCCGGCGAGCTATGACGTGTTGTGACGTTCGATCAGCCGATGACGAACTCGCCGATGACCGTCTGGGCGACGAGAACGGCGCCGAGCAACGCGACCAGTCCGTTTCCGACGGCTGAGGTCCAGCGCTGGAACCGGTGTCCCGTCGTGTGCCGGAGTCCCGCTCCGAGCGCGACGAGCAGGGCCTGCCAAGCGAGCGACGCGACGCCCACGCCCGTGATGAACGCGATCGCCGACGGCGGCGACTCCGCGATCCGACCGAGCCCGGTGAGGACGGCGCTGAAGTACACCAGGGTGGCCGGGTTGAGTGCCGTCAGCCCGAGGAAGAGGGCATAGCGGCGGCGGGATGTTCCCGAATGCGACAGCGTCGGGTCGCCGCCGGGCCCCGTGCCGCGGCTCGTCAGGAATCCGTGCGCCCCGAGCGCGACGAGGGCCGACCCGCCGATGATCTGCGGCCAGGGCGCCCATCCGCCGACGATCGGGCCGACGAGCGCGCCCACGGCGACGGCGGCAGTGCAGTACAGGATGTCCACGGTCACCACCGCAGCTGCGCCGGGAAGGCCCTGGCGCAGCCCGCGCGTGACCCCCTCCTGGATCAGGAGCACGCCGATCGCTCCCAGCGGCACGGCCAGAGCGAGTCCCGCGAGAACGCCGGAGAGCAACGAGGAAAGTGCGTCCATGACCCGACTCTGGGGCATCGCCTCCGAAAGGCAGTGCGATCGGTCAGTCGTTTGAGAGAATCGTCCGCATGGATGCGACAGACAGCGAGATCATCGACGTTCTCCGCGCAGATGGCCGGGCATCGTTCAGCGAGATCGGTCGCCGCGTCGGGCTGAGCACGAACGCGACGGCGGCTCGGGTGCGCCGGCTCGAGAAGACGGGCATGATCCTCGGCTACCGCGTGGTCCTCAGCTCCGACGTCGCCGATCCGGCCGGGGGCCTGGAGGCGTTCGTCGACGTGCGACTCGATCCGGCGCGCGACTCGGAGGGATTCCTGCTGTGGGCCCGGCGCATCCCGGAGATCAGCGATGCCGTTCATGTGACGGGGGCATACGACTACCTCTTGCGCATCCGTGTCGGCGACACCGCCGCCCTCGATCGACTGCTGCGCAGCCTGAAGAACGACGGCGGAGCAACCCACACGCAGACCCGCCTGGCCCTCCGCTGAGCCGGCACGAAAGGGACTATTGCCTCTGGTCCCGGTAACGGGCAGACACAGCACCACCCCGGGCAGACGATGACACGCAGACGGTGGGCCCTACCGGGATCGAACCGATGACATCCACGGTGTAAACGTGGCGCTCTACCAGCTGAGCTAAAGGCCCCCTGCCCTGACGGGCGAGAACGAGCATACCGGCTAAGACTCCGGCGTGTGACAGACGACCCGCCCCGGAAAGGCCGAGGGCCGGATGCGACGGGGAGCACCCCCTGTCGCATCCGGCCCCCGGCCGGCCTGCAGCCTAGGCCCGCTGCTTCCTCCGTCGCAGCACCACGAGCAGCACGCCACCGAACAGCAGCAGCGCACCGATCACCACGACGCTCGTGATGGCCGCGCCGGTCCTGGCGAGGTCACCGGATGCGGCGGCCGCCGGCGGCTCGGCACCGTCGGTCGCCACCGGAGCGGTGGTGGCCGGCGTCGTCGGCTCCACGGTGGCCGGCGCGGTCGGCTCCGTGGTCGGCGGCGTCGTCGGCGGCACGTCGATCGCGGCGACCGCGACATCGACCGGGTCCGACTCGGTGGTCTGACCCGAAGCGTCGGTGACGACCGCCGTCAGCGAGACGGTCTTGCCCGCATCCGCTTCGCCCGCAGCCCACTCGAAGGTGTACGGCGACACCGCGTTGGTGGCCACCTCGACCCCGTCGGCCAGGAGCGTCACGGACTTCACCGCGAAGTCGTCACGCGCCTTGACCAGCGGCTTCACCGTGTCGCCCACCTCGAGGGTGAGGCCTGCCCCCGGGTCGACCACCTGAGAGCTCGGCGCCGCGTCGGTGACCGACCCGGCCGCGGAGGGCACGGAGGCCGGTGCCGAGAGCACCGGGTCGAGCGTGCGCACCGAGGGCGTGCTCGTGCTGTCCACGCCGCTGAACGCAGACGAGGTGCCGTTCACGAAGCTGCCGCGAACGGTGACCGGAGCGGCCTCACGCGGCGCCGTCGACGTCTTGTCGAGGTTCGCCACGCCGATGCCGTTGCCGGTGATCGCCGAGCTGCGGATCTCCACGCTCTTGGCCGTCTCCGTGGCCGCATCGCTGAGCTTGACGCCCACCGAGGAGGCCGGGGCCGCCGCCGAGACGTTGCCGGTGATGGCGCTGTCGGCGATGAACCCGTCGAAGCCCTCGGTGTACGAGACCCCCACCTGCGGGAACAGCGAGCTCGCGGAGCCCGCGATCACGCTGCCGGAGACGTAGCCGTGCTGGATCAGCCCGGCGCGGTCGGTGTTGCCCGCCGCGCCGTCGGCGCCGTACCCGCCGTCGAACAGGATGCCGCCGGACTGGTAGCCCGACACCTGGCTGTTGGCAACGGTGAGCTCGGTCGAGACCGTTCCCTTGCCCGCCCCGCGCAGGAAGCCCGCCTTCACGATGCCCCAGCCGTGCGGGTTCGCCGCGAGCTCCGTCGGGTCCTGCGCGGTGCGCAGCGGTCCGACGACGCTGTTCGAGACGCGCCCTGCCGTGTTGAAGAAGGCGATGCCCGCTTCGGCGAAGGTGCTGCCCGAGGTGACGGTGACGCCGGAGATGTCGAGGAACATCTCGTTGGTGTCGGTCGAGCCGAGCGACTGCCGCGAGACGGTGATGACGTTGCCGCCGCCGTCGCGCAGGTAGGGCGTGGTGCCGGCGAGGGTCGCGAGCGTCTGGTCGGGCATGATCGTCACGCGATCGGCCCCGACGCCCTTGATCTTCAGCGGCTTGTTGATGGTCAGCCCGTTCAGGGCCCCGGGAGCCACCGGAACGCGGGGGCTGTTGACCGGCGTCGAACGCTCCTGGTAGGTGCCGTCGCAGACCACGATCGTGTCCCACGGCGCCGCGAAGTCCACGGCCGACTGGATGGTCGTGTACCCGGCGTTCGGGCACTGCTGCTTGTCGTCGTCCACCACGAGGGTCGTGTTCGACCACGGGTTCGCCGTCGTGTCCGCCAGCTGGTACTCACCCGGGGTGACGTTCACCGCGGCGAGCACGTCGGCCGGGTTCGGGCCGGTGGCCGGGGGGCCGTAGCCGGCGCCCTGGTCGAGCGCGGTTCCGTCGGAGAGAATGAGCGGAGCATCCGTCGCCTTCTCCTGGAAGCGCACGTCGGCCACCTGGATGGAACCGGATGCCGGGGTGCCGTCGACGCCGAACTGCAGCTGCAGCGAGGCGAGCGACGAGACGTCGACGCCGGCGAACTCCGTGAGCGGCACGCGGATCTGCTCGAGCACGATGTGCGTCGAGGGGGTCACGGTACCGGTCGACATGTGCAGTGCGTTGCCCCAGCGCGGGTCTCCCGCGTTCACCGAGGCCGAATGACCGGCCGTGTCGGTGAGCACGATCTTGAAGTCCTGCGTCGAGGCGAGCGGGTTGTAGGCGGTGGGCGTGTCGACCGTGCGGGTCGGGCCACCGCCGGGGTGGGGGCGTCGAAGAAGTTGACGTCGGCATCGAGCGCGAGCGCCTTGAGGCCGCTCAGGTCCGACGAGGCCGCCGGGATGTCCGCGGTCAGCGACGCCGAGGATCCGGGCTCCCAGGCCAGCGAGAGCTGACGGCCGTAGGAGTGGTTGATCGGCGAGTTCTCACGGGTGGCGTTCTGGCCTCCGAGCTCGGCCTTGGCCGGCAGCGGGCAGGCCTTGGCCCCGGTCGGCTGGGTGGACTTGCCCAGGATGCTCGTCGCGAAGTCGTCGGGCTCCGGGTTGCACCAGTCGAAGCCCTGCGCCGTCGTGGCCGGCAGCGGGGTGACGGCGCCGTTGTCGACGTAGGGGTTCGTGAAACCGGTGCCGACGAGGCCGCCGCCGAGGGCGTTGAGCGTCAGCGGGTTCTCCACCTCGGGACGGATGAGGTCCACCCGCTCCGACGACGGCGCGAAGTAGGTCGTCGCCACGCGCGCGGAGCACGGCAGGCGCAGTCCGGTCTCGCTCGTGGGGCAGGCCGACGCCGGAACCTGCAGGTGCGAGTCGGTGTTCGACAGCTCACCGGTCATGTAGGGCTCGAAAGCACCCTCACCACCGACGTAGCGCCGGATGAACGCCGACATGGTGGCGAGACCGAGCTTCTCCTGGTCACCCATGCGCGCCGGGTCACCCGAGATCTTGGTGTTGACGAGGGGGTTGTAGGTGTCCGAGTTGTCGACGACGTACGACCACGGCGAACCGTAGCTCGCGGCACCCGTGAGACGGATGTTGTTCGGCGCGATGTTGGCCTGGGCAGGGTTGGCCTGGGTCGTCGGGTCGGTGTTACCGCACGCCGCATCTCCGTTGGCGTTTCCATCCTGCGCCTTGTCGGCGAACCACACGGAGTTGTACCAGTTGTGGTTCGTGCCCTGGTGGGTCACCTGGATCGACGGGAAGGGGTTGGAGCCGTCGACGTACTGGCTGCGCTCGAAGGTGCGCGCACCCTGCAGGTTCGACACGTCGCCGTCGCAGTAGGGAAGCACGGTCATGAAAGGCACACCCGTGGGCGCCTTGCGCTCGTAGTCGACCGGGGCGAGGGCCACGACGCCGCGGAGCGGGTAGCGGGTGCCGTCGGTGCGCTCGCGGTTGTAGTCGATGAAGTTCGTCACCGCGTCACCGCCGCGCGAGTGGCCCATCAGGCCGATGCGCGTCATGTCGAGCTTGCCGAGGAGCTCGGTGCCGATGGTGGTGTGCGCGTCGAGGGTGAGGCCGGTGGTGGTCGCCGCCGTCAGCGCGTCGAGCGAGGCCGCGATCAGCAGGCGGCGCTGATGCATGCCCTTGCCGGTGCTGTTGTCCTGGCGCATCATCAGCTGGTCCTGCGAGACCGAGAAGGTGGTGTAGCCCCAGCTCGCCAGGTTCTCGGCGAGGTAGGCGTAACCCGCCTCGTTGCGCTTGTACTGCGCACAGGTGGCGGTGGTGGAGTCTTGGCCGCTGTCACAGGAGCCGTGGTTGCCGTGCACGAACACGACCACGGGCGAGGGCACCGTGCGGTTCGCCGGGTAGGTCAGACTGCCCCGGATCTCGAAGGTCTCCGGAGCCTGGGCGGTGCCGGCCGTCGGCGCGGTGCCGGAGGAGTTGGGCTCCTGCAGATCGACGGTGCCGAGCTTGGCCTCCTGCACGGTGGTGATCGTGTAGGGCCCGCGTTCCATCGGGTCGGGAAGCGCCGCCGGGGCAGGGGCTCCGACAGCGGCACCGGGCGCGGACGACGCCAGCGCGGGAGCTGCAGGAACGAGTAAGGCTAGAACCAGTGGAACAACGGCAAGCGCGCGCCAACGCGCCGAGCGTGATGCTCTCAAGACGACTCCTCGTGATCGGGTGCGGGCAGTCGTTGCCCGTCGGGTCACCGTAGGAGTCGATTGTTACATTGGCATTTCGAAGGTATTTCTCCGATTTTTCCTGGCAAATGCAAAGTCTGCGCAAAGCCGAAATAGAGCCTGGTCATCGGTCGTTCTTGGCCGACTCATAGCTTTCTACAAATGCAGAAGTCTTTCGCGGGCCGGCTCAGACGCGCGCGGGCGCCAGGTCTTCGAGCGCCGCACGGTAGGCCGCGATCGATCGCGCCTCCCCCGGCGCCGTGATGAAGGAGGCCCGGATGATGCGGTTCTCGTCGATCACGAAGGTCGCCCGGTTGGCGAAGCCCTTCTCCTCGAGGAACACGCCGTAGTCCTTCGCCACGTCGCCGTGCGGCCAGAAATCGGCCACGAGGGTGAAGTCGTAGCCCTCCTTCTCGGCCCAGGCGCGCAGCGTCGCCTTCGAGTCGACCGAGATGCCGATCAGTTCGACGTTCGCATCCTTGAACAGCGCGAGGTTGTCTTCGAGCTGGCACAGCTCGCTCGTGCACACGCCCGAGAAGGCGAGCGGGAAGAAGACGAGCGCGACGGGCTTCTTTCCCTGGAACTGACTGAGTCGGATGCGCTCTCCGTACTGGTTCGGCAGTTCGAAGTCGGGTGCAAGCGTGTCGTTCTCCAAAGCCATGAGGCTTCCTTTCACAGCCGGGCGTCTCACCGGCAAAAGCGCCCCCATACTAGACCCGCGCATCCGTTCGGCCAAACGAGGGTGGGAACGGGCTGTGAATGCCTCCAGAACGGCGCACCCGGCAAAACTCACTAGGCTGATCTGTGGCGTTCCGTCCCCACGATCCCGGGGGTGCATGCCCGACACTAAACGATCTGTAATCAACAGAAAGGTCGACGGTGACTGTCAACGACCAGGACCCCTACTCGGCGGGCCACATCGATTCCGATCCCGACGAGACCGCGGAGTGGAACGAATCCCTCGACGCCCTCGTCGCAGCCCAGGGGCACGAGCGCGCACGCGACATCATGCTGAGCCTGCTGAAGCGCTCGAAAGAACTGCACCTGAACGTGCCGATGGTTCCGACGACGGACTACATCAACACCATCGCTCCCGAGAACGAGCCGGAATTCCCCGGCGACGAGAACCTCGAGCGCAAGTACCGCGCCTGGATCCGCTGGAACGCGGCCATGCTCGTGCACCGGGCGCAGCGCCCCGGCATCGCGGTGGGCGGCCACATCTCCACCTACGCCTCGAGCGCCGCCCTCTACGAGGTCGGCTTCAACCACTTCTTCCGCGGCCAGGACCACCCGGGCGGCGGAGATCAGATCTTCGTGCAGGGCCACGCCTCCCCCGGCACCTATGCACGCGCCTTCCTCGAGGGCCGTCTCGACGCGAATCAGCTCGACGGCTTCCGGCAGGAGAAGTCGCACGCCGGCGGCGGCCTGAGCTCCTACCCGCACCCGCGCCTGATGCCGGAGTTCTGGCAGTTCCCCACGGTCTCGATGGGTCTCGGCCCGATCAACGCGATCTACCAGGCCCAGCTCAACAAGTACCTGACCAACCGCGGCATCAAGGACGCCTCCGACCAGCAGGTCTGGGCGTTCCTCGGCGACGGCGAGATGGACGAAGTCGAGAGCCGCGGCCAGCTCCAGGTGGCGGCGAACGACGGCCTCGACAACCTGAACTTCGTCATCAACTGCAACCTGCAGCGCCTCGACGGCCCGGTGCGCGGCAACGGCAAGATCATCCAGGAACTCGAGAGCTTCTTCCGCGGTGCCGGCTGGAACGTCATCAAGGTGGTCTGGGGGCGCGAGTGGGACGACCTGCTCGCCCGCGACACCGAGGGCGCCCTGCTGAACCTCATGAACACGGTGCCGGATGGCGACTTCCAGACCTACAAGGCCGAGTCGGGCGCCTACGTGCGCGAGAACTTCTTCGGCCGCGACCCGCGCGCCCTGAAGCTCGTCGAGAGCTACTCCGACGACGAGATCTGGAACCTCAAGCGCGGTGGCCACGACTACCGCAAGGTCTACGCGGCGTTCAAGGCCGCATCGGAGCACAAGGGCCAGCCCACCGTCATCCTGGCGCACACGATCAAGGGCTACGGCCTGGGTCCGGCGTTCGAGGGCCGCAATGCGACCCACCAGATGAAGAAGATGACGCTCGACAACCTCAAGACCTTCCGCGACCAGATGCACATCCCGGTCACGGATGCGCAGCTCGAGGAGAACCCCTACCTCCCGCCGTACTACAACCCGGGCGAGAACGACGAGGCCATCCAGTACATGCACGAGCGCCGTCGCGCGCTCGGCGGCTACCTCCCCGAGCGCCGCACGAAGCACACGGCCTTCACGATGCCCGACGACTCGGCCTACCAGACGCTCAAGAAGGGCTCCGGAACGCAGGAGATCGCCACCACCATGGCCTTCGTGCGTCTGCTGAAAGACCTCACCCGGGCGAAAGACTTCGGCAACCGGGTGGTGCCGATCATCCCGGATGAGGCGCGCACCTTCGGCATGGACGCCTTCTTCCCGTCGAACAAGATCTACAACCCCAAGGGCCAGACCTACACCTCCGTCGACCGGGAGCTCCTCCTGGCCTACAAGGAGAGCCCCCAGGGCCAGATCATCCACGTCGGCATCAACGAGGCGGGCGCCCTCGCGGCGTTCACCGCGGTGGGCACGAGCTACTCCACCCAGGGCGAGCCGCTCATCCCGATCTACGTGTTCTACTCGATGTTCGGCTTCCAGCGCACGGGCGACGCCCTGTGGGCGGCGGGCGACCAGATGGCGCGCGGCTTCGTGATCGGCGCCACCGCCGGCCGCACCACCCTCACGGGTGAAGGCCTGCAGCACGCCGACGGCCACTCGCTGCTGCTCGCGTCGACCAACCCGGCCGTGCAGAGCTACGACCCGGCCTACGGCTACGAGCTCAACCACATCGTGCGGGCGGGCCTCGAGCAGATGTACGGCGGTTCGCACCCGAACCCCAACGTCATGTACTACCTCACGGTGTACAACGAGCCGCACGTGCAGCCGGCCGAGCCCGAAGGGCTCGACGTCGACGGCGTCGTCAAGGGCATCTACCGCCTCAAGTCGGGCTGGATCGAGGGGCCGAAGGCCCAGATCCTCTCCTCCGGCGTCGCGGTTCCGTGGGCCCTGGAGGCCCAGGAGCTGCTGGCCAACGACTGGGGCGTCTCGGCCGACGTCTGGTCGGTCACGTCCTGGACGGAGCTGCGCCGCGACGGACTCCGCGCCGAGGAGCACAACTTCCTGCACCCGACCGAGGAGCGGCACGTGCCGTACCTCACGTCGAAGCTGCAGGATGCTCCGGGCCCGTTCGTCGCCGTCACCGACTACATGCACGCGGTGCCCGACCAGATCCGCCAGTTCGTCCCCGGCGAGTACGCCACCCTCGGCGCCGACGACTTCGGCTTCTCCGACACCCGCCCGGCGGCCCGTCGCTTCTTCAAGATCGACGGACCCTCGGTGGTGGTGCGCGTGCTCGAGCAGCTCGCGGCCCGCGGCGAGGTCGACCAGAACGCCCCCTCGTGGGCGATCGAGAAGTACCGTCTCTACGACGTGACGGCCGGGACCTCCGGTTCGGCGGGCGGCGAGAGCTGACGACACTTCACAGCATGAACGAACGATCGATCGCGGTCGGGGGCGCATCAGCGAGGGAGCACCGTGCCTAAGACCAAGGAGCAGACGCTCCAGTGGCTGCGCACCATCTCGGGCGAGCTCTCGACCGCGACGATCAAGCGTCTCGACCAGACGCTGCCCTGGTACGGCGACATGCCCCCGGGCCGGCGTTCGGCCGTGGGGCTCGTCGCGCAGGCGGGCATCAAGTCGTTCATCCAGTGGTACGACGACCCGACCACCACCACCTGGATCGCCGCCGACGTCTTCGGCTCGGCTCCCCGGGAGCTGCTGCGCTCGGTGAGCCTGCAGCAGACACTGCAGCTCATCCGCGTGGTGGTGGAGGTCGTCGAGGAGCGCGTGACGGGAACGGATGCCTCGCTCCGCGAGGCCATCCTGCTCTACTCCCGCGAGATCGCCTTCGCCGCCGCCGACGTGTACGCCCGGGCCGCCGAGGCGCGCGGGCTGTGGGACGCCCGGCTGGAGGCCCTCGTGGTCGACAGCATCCTCAGCGGAGAGTACGACGACGAGCTGCCGAGCCGCATCGCGGCCCTCGGCTGGCACGGGCACGGCGAGGTCAGCGTGCTCGTGGGCACGACCCCGCGCCAGCTCGACGTCGACCAGCTGCGCCGCACCGCCCGGCACTTGAACGCCGACCTGCTGATCGGTGTTCAAGGCGGGCGGCTCGTTCTCGTGATCGGCCGCGCACATCCGGCCAACGGCAACGGCGTCGACGGCACTCCCGCCGATGAGGAGGCCCTCGCGGCCGCCGGCCCGCTGCTCTCCTTCCTCGACATCGCCACCCAGCTCGAACCCGGCTTCGGCCCGGGATACCTGGTGCTCGGGCACGAGGTGCCGAGTCTGGTCGACGCCTCGCGGAGCGCCAAGGCGGCCCTCGCCGGCTTCGCCGTCGCCCGCGCCTGGCGCAACGCCCCGCGGCCGATGCTCGCCGACGACCTGCTGCCCGAGCGCGCCCTCGCGGGCGATCCGCTCGCCCGGTCGACGCTGGTGAACCGGGTCTACCGCCCGCTGCAGGACCAGTCCCCCGAGCTCATGACCACGCTCTGGTGCTACCTCGACAACGGCCGCTCGCTCGAGGCGACGGCCCGCGAGCTCTTCGTGCATCCGAACACCGTGCGCTATCGGCTGAAGCGCGTGACCCAGGTGATCGGCTGGGATGCCACGGGAGCCCGGGAGGCGCTCATCCTGCAGTCCGCCCTCATCCTCGGCTCGATGAACGACCATGACAGCCCGGCACCACGCCGCTGACGCACGCTCTTATGGAACACGCACAATGATTCCGCGAATCTCTTGCGCGCGTTCGACACACTGGATCACCGAACTCTTGGGAGACTGAAGCAATGATCGTCGTCGTTTGCCCCGGCCAGGGGTCGCAGACCCCCGGCTTCCTCGAGCCCTGGATCGCGGAGCCCGCGTTCCGCGACACCCTCGGAGAGCTCGGCGAGGCCGCCGGCGTCGACCTCGTGGCCCACGGCACCGTGAGCGACGCCGAGACGATCCGCGACACCGCCGTGGCGCAGCCGCTCATCGTGGCCGCCGGCATCCTCACCCTCTCCGCGCTCTTCGCCGACGGGCGCCGCGACCGCGTCGGCGGCATCGCCGGCCACTCGGTGGGCGAGATCACCGCGGCAGCCGGGGCGGGCATCCTCTCGAACGCCGACGCCATGCGCTTCGTGGGCGAACGCGGCCGGGCCATGGCCGCGGCCGCCGCTCAGACCCAGACCGGGATGAGCGCCGTCGTGGGCGGCGTCGAGGCCGAGCTGCTCGCGCTCTTCGACGAGTTCGGGGTCATCCCCGCCAACTACAACGGCGGCGGTCAGATCGTCGTCGCCGGAACTCCGGATGCGCTGGGCCGCCTGGCCGAGAACGCCCCGCGTGGCGTGCGGGTCATCCCGCTGCAGGTCGCCGGCGCCTTCCACACGCACTACATGGCTCCCGCCGTCGAGCACCTCGCTAGCGTCGCCGCCACGCTGACACCCGCCGACCCGACGCTGCCGATCTGGACCAACAACGACGGCGCCCTGGTGGCCAGCGGTTCGCGCTTCGTCGAGCTCCTCGTCGACCAGGTCTCCTCGCCGGTGCGCTGGGACCTCGACATGGAGGCCTTCGCCGCCGCCGGCGTCACCGGCCTCATCGAGGTCGCCCCCGCCGGCGCTCTCACGGGTCTCGCCAAGCGCGGGCTGAAGGGGGTTCCGGCCGTGGCCGTGAAGACCCCCGACGACCTGCCGGCCGCCTTCGAGCTCCTCGACCAGGCCGCCTGAGCGACCGCACCCGACTCGCCCCTACCCGAACCCGCCCGGAAGGCCTCAAAACCGTCATGACGCAGCCCACCCTCAAGCAGAAGACCGGCCCCGAGTTCACGCGCATCCACGCCATCGGCGCCGCGCGCGGCGACCTCTCGGTGCCGAACGACGACCTCGTCGGGCCGATCGACTCCTCCGACGAGTGGATCCGCCAGCGCACCGGCATCATCGAGCGCAAGCGCGCCTCGCACGACGTCTTCGCCATCGACCTCGCCGAGTCGGCCTCGCTCGAGGCCATCGAGGGTGCGGGCATCCTGCCCTCGCAGATCGGCGCCATCCTCATCTCCACCATCTCGAACCCCGTGATCACGCCGTCGATGGCCACCCTGCTCGCACAGCGCATCGGCGCCCCCGCGGCCGCCGCCTACGACATCAGCGCGGCCTGCGCCGGCTACGCCTACGGCATCGGGCAGGCGGATGCGCTCATCCGCGCGGGCCTCGCCGAGTACGTTCTCGTGGTGGGCGCCGAGAAGCTCTCGGAGTACGTCGACCCGGCCGACCGCTCGATCTCGTTCCTGCTCGGCGACGGCGCCGGCGCCGCCGTGGTCGGCCCGAGCGCGACGCCCGGCATCGGCCCTACCATCTGGGGATCCGACGCCACGAAGCGCGAAGAGATCTACATGACCGGAACCAGCATCGAGTTCCGCGACCAGGAGGCCGAGTGGCCGACGCTGCGCCAGAACGGCCAGGCCGTGTTCCGCTGGGCCGTCTGGGAGATGGTCAAGGCTGCGAACCAGGCCCTCGAGGCCGCCGGAGTGACGGTCGACGACCTCGCCGCCTTCATTCCGCACCAGGCGAACATGCGCATCATCGACGAGTTCGCGAAGCAGCTGAAGCTGCCGGAGTCGGTGCTCATCGGTCGCGACATCGCCACCACGGGCAACACCTCGGCCGCCTCCATCCCGCTGGCGACCCACCGGCTGCTGGCCGAGCATCCGGAGCTCTCGGGCGGACTCGCCCTGCAGATCGGCTTCGGCGCCGGCCTCGTGTTCGGAGCACAGGTCGTGGTGCTGCCGTAGGGCGGCCCGCAGCCTGACTAAACTAAGTCTCGGTCAAACGACACCCCAAGGAGAAGAACAATGGCATTGTCCACCGAAGAAGTACTGGCCGGACTGGCTGAGCTCATCAACGACGAGACCGGCATCGCGACCGACACTGTCGAGCTGGACAAGTCCTTCACCGACGACCTCGACATCGACTCGATCTCGATGATGACGATCGTCGTGAACGCCGAAGAGAAGTTCGACGTCAAGATCCCCGACGAAGAGGTCAAGAACCTCAAGACCGTCGGCGACGCCGTCACCTTCATCGTCGCGGCTCAGGCCTGACGCCTGCTGCAGCACCCCGCTCCACCTGGCAACACCCCTGCGGCTGGTCGACAGGATCTCGCACCACGCGCGTGATCCTGTCGGCCGCACTGCGCCATCCCGGCGCCTGGACTGACCACCCACAGAAAGTTTCACCATGAGCACGAAGAAGATCGTCGTCACCGGTATCGGCGCGACCTCCCCCCTCGGCGGCACGGCGGCCGAGTCCTGGAAGAACCTCCTCGCCGGGGAGTCCGGGGCCAGCACCCTCGAGCAGGACTGGGTGGCGGAGCGAGACCTGCCCATCACCTTCGCGGCTCAGGCCCGCGTCCCCGCCTCAGAGGTGCTCGAGCGCATCGAGACCAAGCGCCTCGACCCGGGCAGCCAATTCGCGCTCATCGCGGCCCGCGAGGCCTGGGCGGATGCCGGCTCCCCCGACGTGGTCCCGGAGCGCTTCGGCGTCGACTGGGCCACCGGCATCGGCGGCGTCTGGACACTGCTCGACGCCTGGGACACCCTGCGCGAGCGCGGCCCGCGCCGTGTGCTGCCGATGACCGTCCCGATGCTCATGCCCAACGGCCCGGCCGCCGCCGTCGAGATGGCGCTCGGCGCCCGCGCCGGTGCCCGCACCGTGGTGTCGGCCTGCGCCTCGAGCACCGAGTCGATCGTGAACGCCTACGACCACCTGCAGGCCGGCTACGCCGACATCATCGTCGCCGGCGGCTCGGAGGCGGCCATCCACCCGTTGCCCCTCGCCGCCTTCGCGGCCATGCAGGCGCTGTCGAAGCGCAACGACGACCCGGCCACGGCATCCCGCCCCTACGACCTCACCCGCGACGGCTTCGTGCTCGGCGAGGGCGGCGCGGCGATCGTGCTCGAGACCGAGGAGCACGCCCTGGCGCGCGGCGCCAAGATCTATGCCGAACTGCTCGGCGGCGCCGTCACGAGCGACGCGTATCACATCACCGCTCCCGACCCCGAGGGCTCCGCGGCGGCGCGGGCGATGCTCGCGGCCGTGGCGAACGCCGGCTACTCGCTCGACGACGTGGCCCACATCAATGCGCACGCCACCTCCACCCCGGTGGGCGACATCGCCGAGTACAAGGCTCTGCTGCACGTCTTCGGCGACCGGCTGCACGACATCCCGGTGTCGGCCACCAAGGCGTCGACCGGTCACCTTCTGGGCGCGGCCGGGGGCATCGAGGCGATCTTCACGATCCTCGCCCTGCACGAGCGCACCGCTCCCCCGACGATCAACCTCCAGGAGCAGGACCCGGACATCCCCCTCGACGTGGTGCGCGAACCGCGGGCCCTCCCCGCCGGTGAGCTCCTGGCCATCTCGAACTCCTTCGGCTTCGGCGGCCACAACGCCGTCGTCGCCTTCAAGACGTACTGACCTCGTCGCGACTCGCCAAAAAACGCCCCAAACCGCTGGTTTTGGGGCGTTTTTTGGCGAGTCGCGAACAGCGCGTCAGCCGACGCCGCGGTGGAGGTAGATGACGGGGGACATGTCCGAGGCGTAGCGGAAGGGCTCGAGCTCGTCGTCCCAGGCCTGGCCGAGGGCGAGGCGGAGTTCGCGGTGGAGCTCGAGCGCGTTGGTGCCGGCCGCCTCCATGGCGTTGCGGATGCGGTCTTCCGGGATCACCGTGTTGCCCGCGTTGTCGACCTGGGCGTAGAAGATGCCGAGATCGGGCGTGTGCATCCAGCGGCCGCCGTCGGTGCCCTCGCTCGCGTCTTCGGTGACCTCGTAGCGCAGGTGCTCCCAGCCGCGCAGAGCCGAAGCGATGGCGGCGCCCGTGCCGGGCGCGCCCTCCCAGAAGTAGTCGGCGCGCTGAGCGCCGCGCAGCACGGGCTGATCGATCCAGTCGAAGTTCACTGCACGACCAAGAGCGCGACCTGCGGCCCACTCGACGTGGGGGCAGAGCGCGCGGGGAGCGGAGTGGACGTAGACCACTCCGCGTGCAACGGTTGCCGCCATTTTTCTCTCCATTCGTGAGGTACGTCTTCCCCAACGACCTGTGAATGGATTGCCATGACGTTATGCAGTTGTGATCACATTATGCCGCACGGTCCCGCGGAATCACAACGGTGTCATCCGCGGTTCGGGAACTCTCAGACCTATACTGAGTGAGTAATTTCCAGCGGAAGGGCGGCTGCCGATGTCGATTCGCTCGGGCATCCTCCTCGTGCTCGCCGAAGGCGAGGCCTACGGCCTGCAGCTGCACGGCGAACTCGAAGAGCGCACCGATCGTCGCATCAATGTGGGCCAGATCTACTCCACGCTCGACCGGCTCCAGGCCGCGGGCCTCGTGCAGGCATCCGGGACCACGGATGACGGCCTGCCGCTCTACGACGTCACCGAAGAGGGCCGTCGCACGGCGGCCGAGTGGCTGGCCGACGCCGAGGTGGACTCCCCCTCGGCCTGGAGCGAATTCACCTTCAAGCTGCTGCTGGCCACCAGCCTCGGCGCCGCCACCCCGGCGCTCCTGGCGGCGCACCGCGCGGCCTGGAGCCGGTCGGCGCACGATGGTGAGGCGTCGGCGGCGGCACCCGCGACCCGTGCCCGTCGTCTTCTGGCGGAGGCCGCGCTCGCCTGGCTCGACGAGCTCGGGGCAGCACCGGGCGGGTTGCGCGCTCTCGCGGTGCCGCTACGGAACGAGCGTCCGCGTCGGGGCCGCCGCCCGGCGCCGGCGCAGCAGTGACACCGGCAACAGCCGCGAGAGCCACAGCCGCTGCGAGCTCGCCCCGGAGCTGAGCGCCGCCAGCAGCTCGAGCAGATCGCCCCGGATGCTCGCGCGCGTCTGCGCGCTGGCCGAGCCGGGCGCGGCGTACTGCTCGAACTCCACCTCGCGCCGGAGGCGGTCGACCACTGCCGCCGGCAGCGTCACGGACTCGTGCACACGCTGTTCGAGATCGAGCAGCGTGTCGCCTGCCGAGCGCTGCACCCGATGGTCGTCGAGAGTGTCTTCGAACTCCGTCCAGGCGAGGGTGGCCGGCCGCTCGTCGGCGGCGATCCGGCGCACCCGGGAACGACGGCGCAGAGCGCGCAGCATCCAGGGCAGCAGGACGATCGCCGCGATGCCGCCGAGCACGGCCGCCGCGGTCCCCCAGCCGCGAACCTGTCCCAGCGCCGCCTGCTCCGGCGTCTGTGTGCCCGAGACGCTCTGGCCGGGATCGCGGGCGGCGTTCGGGTCGGCCGACGGGGTGCTCGCCGCCCGGGTCGATCCGGTGGTGCCCGAGACACCGGCCTGCGCGTAGTCGGGCAGGCTGTAGTCGGGCGGGGTGAAATCGAGTCCCGGCGTGGGTTCGAAGGGCAGCCAGCCGATGCCCTCGAAGTAGAGCTCCGGCCAGGCGTGCAGCTGGTTCGTGTAGACGTCGTAGACCGCTGCGCCGTTCGACACGCTGTTCGCGCCCTGGCCTGGCGCATAGCCGACGGCGATCCGGGACGGGATGCCGAGGCTGCGAGCCATCACGGCCATCGCCGCGGAGAAGTGCACGCAGTATCCGGTCTTGTCCTGCAGGAACGCGGCGATCATCTGCGTGTTGTCACCGCTGTAGCTGGAGGAGTCGGGGGCGTTGAGCGAATAGCTGAACTGGCCCGAGCGGAAGTACTGCTGCAGTGCCACCGCGTTGTCGTAGGGGGTCGCCGCCGCACCCGCCACCTGCCGTGCGGTGTCGGAGATGACGGCCGGCAGATCGGCGGGCAGCGAGAGGAAGCCGCTCAGTGCATCCGGGATCACTGAGCCCGCTGCCGCCAGCTGCTCCGCGGTCGGCTCCACCGAGAGACCGGTGACCTCGTAGTTCTGGCCCTGGGTGGCGGCCTGGTCGCTGGTGACGGTCAGCGAGGAGGGAGTGAGCACCCAGGGGGTGCTGAGGCCGGCCACTCTCTGGGTGGGATAGGGCAGCGGCAACCAGTCGGCGCGCAGCGTGGCGATGGAGATCGAGGTGGTGACCTCGGCGGTGGACACGTCGGCCGCCAGGCCCTGCGGCGTGCCGAAATCCTGCCCGACGTAACTCTCGGCCCCCTGCGGGGTCTCGGGCTGCCAGATGCCCGTGGAGAAGTCGCTGAGGTTCACCATCTTGAGATAGAGGCCGTGCGACGCCGAGGTGGTGTACGAGAGCGAGAGCAGCGGATCGTTGCGCCGCAGATCGCGCCCGAGCTGGATGGTGGGATCGATGCCCGCACCGTAGACCGAGGAGAACGGGCTGGACGCCGAATCGTCGGCGAGCGATTGCGCCGTGAGGCCGGGGGTCACCGCCGGCAAGGCGACCATCGCGGCGACGGCGAGGGCGGCGATGCCGACGGCGAGCCCGGGATTGCGGCCTCCGCGCACGCGGCTGCGCCCCGGATGCGACCACGGCCGCTCCCGGCCGGATTCCGCGCCGATGCGCGAGCTGCACCAGACCACGAGCAGGAACGCGGCGGCGGCGAGGACGTAGACGGGCACATCCGGATCGGTGCGGTTCACGAGCGGAGCGATGGCCAGGACGGCGAGCGGGCCGGCCCCGCTCAGCACCGGGGTGCGCAGGCCCGTGGCGAGCTCGTCGCTCACGATGGCGATGAGCCCGACGGACATCACGATGAGCTGGGTGATGGCCCCGCCGGCATCGGCGGGGATCTCCTGCTCCGCGATGGCCTGGCGCGCGGCCGCGAGATCGCCCGAGATGTCGGTGAGCGTGGAGAGCGTGGGCAGCAGGAACCACAGCGTGCTGCCGGCGTAGAGCAGCACCACGAGGCCGCCCCAGACGAAGGCCGACACCGACACCACCACGACCTCCGGGGCACCCCGGCCGCGAAGCACGGCGCCGACGGCGAGCACGACGACGACCATGGACATGGTGGCGAGCCACCAGGCGCCGCCCTGCAGCAGCGGCGCGAGGCCCGCCAGCGCGACGCCGAGGCTCACCGCGACTGCGAGGGTGCTCTTCCAGGCCCCTGTCCTCACCGCGCGGCGGCGGGCGAAGGAGCTGAGGGCGGGGCGGCTGCCATCCGGCGTCCGGCCTGCGGATGGCGGGCGCCCGCCGCGCGCCGGCGGCGGCGCAGCGGGTGGGCGCAGGGCCGTGGGGGCGCTCATGAGATGCCCCGTGCGTCGCCCAACGCCTTCCAGAGCGCAGGAAGGGCGTCGTCGGCGCCGCACTCGAGTGCCGTCCAGCCGGAGGCCCGGAGCTCCGCGGCGACCGCCGAGGCGGCGGCGGCCTTCGCACGCCCTCCCTCACGACCACCCGATCGTCTCGGCTCGGAGACCACGAACGCCACCGGATGCGACGACATGCCCGCGAGCTCCCGCACCCTCTCCGCCGCCCCGGGAATGGCGGCGACGAAGGCGAAGACGGGCGGGGCATCCGGTGACGTCAGGGAGGCCTGCTCGACCGCCGCGCGGAAGTCGAGCGGATCGTGCAGTGCGTCGCTCCGGGCGAAGGCGAGCGAGCGGAGCACGAGGGATGCGCCGTGCGGCGCCGTGAACACCGTCTCGTCGTCGTGCTCCCCCACCGCGCTGTGGCCCACGAGTCGCACGCCGTAGCCCTCGTTCATGAGGTGCACGGCGACGGAGCCGACGGCGCTCACGGCCCACTCGAACGCCGGGTCGTACTCCGCGTTCGCGGCATGCCCGCCCGCAGCGCCCGCAGCGCCCGCAGCCTCGGCGGCGGCCGCGAACGAACTCGCGTCGAGCAGGATCACGGCGTCTTGATCGTTGCGCTGGTCGTCCTGCCGAACCATGAGCTCGCCGTGCTTCGCCGTGGCCGGCCAGTGCACGCGCCGGATCGAGTCGCCGGGCAGATACTTGCGGGCGATGACGTCCTGCTCCCCCGCCCCGACGAGCCGGCGGGACATCTGCTCGGCGCCGTCGCCCGTCGACAGGCGCAGGTCGATGCGGGCGAGCTCGTAGACCGTGGGGGTGATCAGCACGGTCTCCAGGTCGCCGAACCGCAGCCGGCGCACGGCGCAGCCGAACGGGTCGGTGAGAGTGACTTCGAACGGGCCGATCGGGTGCGCCCCGCGGAATCGCGTGTCGAGCCGGTAGCGCAGCAGGCTCAGCGCCGGCTCATCGATGGTCGACGAGGAATAGCCCGGCAGGGGCGGAAGCGGAGCCGGTTCGCTCGCCCGGAGCGGCGCATCCGCCCGCTCCACCCACACCGCGGCGGGCGTGCGCATGGTGCCCCAGTTCTGCACGAACACCGTCGCCGTGATGGCCTGACCCACTGAGCCCGATTCCGGCGTGAACCGCCGGCGCACGCTCAGCGCGACCCGGCGCGCGGCCACCCAGACGAACGCGGCGACCGGAACGGCGAGCAGGAAGCAGGCCAGGTAGGCGATCTCCTGGCGCCGGAAGACCTGCGTGAGCACGAACGCGACGAGCGAGGCCGCGACCAGCCCCCACCCGCGCACCGTGAGACGGGGCAGGTTGCGGGAGGCCCGGGGTTCGGCCATGCGGCGCTCAGACCGCCCGCGAACGATTCAGGGGAACCGGAGTGGACGCCACGATCGCGCGCAGGGCGTCGGCGATGGCCTGGGTTCCGCCGCCGCGCGCATCGCTCGCCGCGCGCCGGGTGGCCACGATGCGGTGCGCCAGAACCGGGACCACGAGTTCGTTGATGTCGTCGGGAACCACGAACTCGCGCCCGCTGAGCGCGGCGAGCACCTTCGCGGCCCGCACGAGGTGCAAGGTGCCGCGCGGGCTCGCGCCGAGCCGGAACTCGGGATGCACACGGGTGGCCTGCACGATCGACACCACGTACGACTCCACCGCCCGGCTGACGTACACCGCGCGCGCCGTCTCGATCATGGCGGCGAGCTGCTGCTTGTCGACCACGGCGGTGAGCTTGTCGAGGGGGCTGCCGCTCTCGCGCTGGTGCAGCATCTGCAGCTCGGCCGCCGCATCCGGGTAGCCCATCGAGATGCGCACCATGAAGCGGTCGCGCTGCGCCTCGGGCAGGGCGTAGGTGCCCTCCATCTCGATCGGGTTCTGCGTGGCCACCACGATGAACGGCGGGTCGAGCGGATGCGTGGTGCCGTCGAGCGAGACCTGGCCCTCCTCCATGCACTCCAGCAGGGCCGACTGGGTCTTCGGCGAGGCGCGGTTGATCTCGTCGGCGATGACGATGTTGGCGAACACGGCGCCGCGCTTGAACTCGAAGGCGTGATCGGACTGGTTGTAGATCGACACGCCCGTCACGTCGGAGGGCAGCAGGTCGGGAGTGAACTGGATGCGGCTCACCGAGCATCCGACGCTCGTGGCGAGAGCCTTCGCGAGCGTGGTCTTGCCGACCCCGGGCACGTCTTCGACCAGGAGGTGCCCCTCGGCGATCAGCACGACGAGCGCCAGGGTCGCCGCTTCGGTCTTGCCGTCGATGACGCTCTCGAGGTTCTGCATGATGGCGCCCGTGAGCTCCTGGAACTCGGCCAGCGAGAGCGGTGCCCCGGTGCCGCCGGATCCGGCCGACGGCGCGGGCGAGAGGGAGGATTCGGAGGTCATGAACGGCGCTCCCAACGAACGGCGAGAAGGAACAGGGTGCCGACGAGGGTCGCCAGGCCCACCGTGATCAGGTACGGCGACAGCTGGTACAGCATCACCAGCATTTGATATTCGAATGTGAACGAGCTGGACGAATCCGCGCGGAGGAAGCCCCCCATGGAGTTGACCAGGAGCGCTCCCCCACCCACGGCGAGCACGCCACCCACCACCCACAGCACCACCACGAAGCGGTCGACGAGCCGGCGCCGCACCTCGGCGACCGCGAGTTCGGGCGCCTCGTCGGGGCCCGGCGCGGCGAAGAGGCCGGCGAAGTCGTCGTCCGCGGGTTCGAAACCGGGCTGGAAGGCGGGGTCGAAGCGGGAGTCGTACTCCCGCTCGCTCGTCGTGTCGCGCACTCGTCTCCTCGCGGTCGTGGATGGTGGTCGCATCGTTGCGTGCTCTCCACGATAGGTGCCCCTGCCGACATCCGCGAGAGCCGTCTGCGGGTTACGGTGGGCGTATGACCAGCTTCGTCCTGCTGCCGGGAGCCGGTGCCGACTCCTGGTCGTGGCATCGCGTGATCCCGGTGCTCGAGGCGGCCGGCGATCACGTGGTCGCGGTCGACCTGCCGTGGAGCGACCCGGCGGCCGGGCTCGAACGCCATGTCGACGAGATCGAGCGGGCCGTCGCCGAGTCGCGGAACGCATCCGGAGCCACGGATGCGATCGTGCTGGTCGCGCTGTCGATGGGCGCCTTCCCGGCCGCGATGGCCTGCGAGCGGCTCGGTGCGGCGATGCTCGTCTTCGTGGCGGCGATGATCCCGCGGCCCGGCGAGTCGGCCGGCGAGTGGTTCGGGGCCACCGGGGCGGAGGCGGCCATGCGGGCGTTCGCCGTGACGGAGGGGCGCGATCCGGATGCGCCGTTCGACGAAGACGTCGTGTTCTTCCACGACATCCCCGCCGAGGTGATGGCCGCCGGGGCCGGGCATCCCGCCGGTCAGCCGTCGGCGGCGGCCTTCGCGACCGTCTGGGAGGCCGAGGAGTGGCCGGCCGTGCCGATCCGTGTGGTGGCGGGACGGAACGATCGGCTCTTCCCGCTGGAGTTCGAGCAGCGGCTCTCGCGCGAGCGCCTCGGCATCGCGCCCGACATCATCGACACGGGCCATCTGGCGGCCCTGAGCCGGCCCGACCAGCTCGCGCCGCTGCTGCTGCGCTACGCCGCCGAGCTGGCCTGAAGCGTTCGGCGTTCGGCGCTCGGCGCCGCAGGGTCAGTGGGTGCCGGTGGCCTGGATGGTCCAGATGGTCAGGAAGGCGACCATCCCGATGCCGATGGCGCCGCTCGCCAGGTAGAAGTAGTCGATCTGCCGCTTCGCGCGCGGCTCTTTCTCACTCACGGCCGTCTATCTCCCCAGGTAGCGTCGAAGGATGATCTCGTGGGTGCGCCAGCGCCAGCGCACGCGCACCATGGTGTACCCCAGCGCGATCAGCTCGACGGCCGACTCACGCGTCAGCCGGCCGGGTTCCGGCGGGGCGGCCCACCCGCCCGCTCCGGCGTAGACGCCCACCAGCCGGGGCCGGGCGCGCCGGCCGAACCTGCGGGCCGCGTACGGCGTGACGGACTCGGATTGCGACACGGTCATCGAGGCTCCCTCTGCATTCGGGCTGGATATCGGGAGGAGGACACGGGGTTCACGGACCGCGCGGCGATCGACTCGCTGCGCGGTCCGCGATGCCGGCCGAAGAGTCCCACGGGTGGGATGTGGTCCCCCGTGACCAACCCCTTCACGCTAGGGCCCGGCCCTTCGGACACGGCGGTGCTGGAACCACGGAAAAGAGGGGATGCCCGACATCTGCCCGTTATCGTGCGCGTCACGGGCGACGGGCAACCGGGCCCGGGGACGACCCGATCCAGCAGCAGTTCGAGGGCTCCGTCGGTGATCAGACGGCCAACCGCGGAACCGAGCAGTTCGCCCGCTTGCCGTTCGCGATGGCGGCGCACGGCAGAGGGCCTGGCGGGCCCTAGCCCACCAGGCCCCCTGAGGGTGCGCTCCGCTACCGCTGCGCGCGGCGCGCCCGGAGCACCAGGCCTCCGATGAGCAGGGCTCCGGCGAGCAGGATGCCTGCGAGAACGGAGAAGCCCGTCACGGCGAGAGCGGTCTGCTCCGAGGCCGCCGGCGTCGACCCGGCGTCCCCGCCTGTCGAGCCGTCGGAGCCGCCGGAGTCGCCCGCGCCCGGCGTCTCGACGACCGGGGTGACGCCCCCGCCGGCACCGGGCGCCGCGAGGACGGTCACACTCTGCCAGCCGAGCAGTGCGCCTTCAGCCGTGTAGAGCGCGATCCGGTGGCCGCCCACCGGGAGGCTCGACGGTGTCGTCAGCATGATCGTAGACCGCGCACTCACCACGGCCGTGCCGAGAGCCGTCGGCGACGAGAACGCGAAGGCGTACGCCGTCTGGCCCTCGTGACCGGCCGGAAGGCCGATCGTGATGTCGTCGCCCGCGGGGAACGGGTTGGGCTGAACGGTCACCTTGCCCTCGAGATCGGGGGTGAGATCGGCCTCCGACGGCGTCCAGGCCGTCTTCTCGCCGATGACGACCACGGCCTCCAGCGGGGCGCCGTCCCGGGCTCCGATCGACTGCACGAACGAGAGTGCGTAGTGACCCGAACCGGAGAGGGGCGACGAGAGTCCGAGCGTCCAGCTTCCGTCGGCCGCCACCTCCGTGCTGCCGAGCACGACGCCGTCCCGCTCGACGCGCACCGAGGCGCCGGCGTGACCGGTGCCGCTGAACGTCGACACGACCGCGTCCGGCGCGAGGACCGTTCCGAGGTCGGTCGTGACGGCGAAGCTCCCACCGTTCGCGTCGATGTTCACGCGGTTGTAAAGGAACTGGCTCGGGCTGAGGGCGTGGTCGACGATGCGGGTCTCGCCCACGCAGCCGTTCCATCCGCCGTTCGGCTCGCTGTTCCAGGTGTTCGCGCCGATGATCCAGGGCATGAAGTCGGCAGCGACCATTCCGCCGACCGAGGAGGCGTTGCGGAGCACCGGAACGCCGTCGACATACATGATCACCGTGTTCGCGACCGGGTCGTTCACGATGGCCACGTGATGCCACGCGCTCGGCATGATCTCGCCCGACCAGAGCGTGTAGGAGTTCGCGGTCTTCGTGTCTGCCGCCGTGTACTGGTATTCGCGCAAGCTCGAGATGCCGAGCCACGAGACGCCCGCACCGGGATCGGAGGAGTCGTGGATGCCCACCCAGCTGCGCGTGCCGGCCCGGGTCAGGGCCGCGCCCCACTTGTTCGCGGCCTCGGTCCAGTTCGCGTCGAGCTGCAGGAACGTCTCGATGGTGTACCCGTTCGAGGAGTTCAGGTCGGCGAAGGTCGCCGGCGCGCCGTACTCGGTGGTGAGGTAGGAGAGTCGCTCACCGTTCGCGGTCGGGCCGGTGCCGGTGAAGCAGACGGCACCCTGGTCGGCGGAGTACAGCGGCACGTTCTCGTGGGTGACGTTGACGTCCTCCACCTGCTCCGGCGCATCCGTCTTGTCGATCGCACTGCGGTACATCGGGCTGCCGCCGGCGATATCGGGCACGACCGAGTTCTGGTCGAAGACACCCGGGGTCACCTCGCCGAAGCGCCAGTGCGCCACGGTTCCGCTGACCGGGAGGTAGTCGTCCTGCGAGCCGGCGGGCACCGCGGCGCTTCCGCCGCCGGTGCTGCCGTCCCAGCCCACCGAGACGATCTGCTTCGCGAGCGCGTCGAGGTCGGGCTTGGTCTCCTTCGCGGCATCCGTGGTCCAGCCGAAGCGGCCGTTGAAGTCGAAGGCATAGCTGAAGGACTGGTTCGGGCCGGTGAGCACCGGAGTGTCGGACGAGGCTCGCAGCTCCTTCTTCTTCACCGTCACCCACGGCGAGACCGTCGCCACGTCGATCTTCTGGTTCGTGAGGTCGAATTCGAACAGCGTCATGATGCCGTTCCCCCCGTCGGCCGCCATCTGGTAGTCGGTGAGCACCTGCGTCACCGGGTGACCGAAGTCGTTCAGGCGGGTCTGCTGGGTGGCGCCGTGGAAGTGGCCGTTCACGGTGAGGATGATCTGGTCGTTCTTCGTGATCAGCTTGTCCCACAGCGTCTCGCCCCACCACCAGGAGGTCGGGGACATCTGGTCCTGCGCGATGTTGATGATGGAGTGCGACGAGAGGATCACGGGCACGTTCTTGTGCTGGTCGAGGATGCCCTGGGCCCAGCCGAAGGTGTCGTCGGAGGCGTTCCAGGCGAGCGCGAGCGACATCCACTGGTGCCCCTCCGCTTCGAAGAGGTAGGCCGACGACAGGCCGTCCTGGAACGTGCCCAGCAGCGTGCTTCCGGTCTTCTGAGCCTGGTCGGCCATCTGCGCCGCGCCGAAGCGGGCGCGGTAGTTGCCCGAGATCGCGGTCGACGAACGGGCGTTCATGTCGGAGACATCGTGGTTGCCGGGGAGCACCGAGTACGGCATCCCGCCGGTCGTGAGGATGTCCATCGCCTTCTCGGCCGCGTCCCATTCGCCGGTCACGCCTTGCTGGTCGACGACGTCTCCCACCTGCACGGTGAACGGGATGTTGAGCTCGGTCTTGTTGTCGATGATCCAGTTGTTCTGCACCTCGAAGGGATTGGTCCCGTACTTCGGGTAGAACTGAGAGGCGCTGTAGCGGGAGTAGAACTGGGTGTCGGGCAGCACCGGGACGATGAAGCTCGAGCGGTCCGCCGCGGGCGCGGGAGTGGTGTCGGCGGGGGCTGCCGGCGCAGCCGGAGCAGCAGGCGCGGCAGGCGCGGCAGGCGCGGCCGGAGTCGCGGCCACGGCCACGCCGGCGCCGCCGGCCGTGATGCCGAGGGCCAGTGCCGCGGTGACCGCGGCGGAGAGCACCCGGCGCGCGGTGCGCCGGGAAGAGTGCGGAGGCATGGGGGTTCCTTGCGAGGGTCGGGAGTTGTCGGCGTGGGGGAACATGGGGTCAGCGCACCGGGGTCGCGGCGTCGGGCCCGTAGACCTCGAACTCGGACAGCGTCATCCAGGTGGCGTTCGACTTGTTCGAGAACTGCACACGCGCGCCGGTGGCGAGAACCGGGTCGCTGTCGACGGTCAGCCGCAGCTCGGCGCCGCTGTTCGTGTAGGGCCAGGAGAGGTTCTTGGCCGGCAGGTTCACCCAGCCGCCGAGCAGGTCGCGGTACTGGACGGTGACGGTGCCGATGTTGAGCTTCGCGTCGGTGCCGAGATCGAACACCGCGGCGCCGGTGATCTGGCGCGGCTGATCGAAGTAGTACATGGCCTGGTTCGGGTTCACCCGGTTGGTGGCCCCGCCGCTGCGCCAGTCGGAGAGAGCGACGACGTTGCGGTTGCCGTCGCGCAGCCCCGCGGGGTCACCGCCCAGGGCGCCGGTGTGGATGCCCGACCCGGTCGCGATGTTGACCGTGTCCGCCGGGATGACGGTCACCACGAGCTTCGCCGCGAATCCCGTGCTCGCGGCGGCCGGAACCGTGAAGATGCCGGGCTGCGAGGCGGTGGCGTCGGTGACGGCCGACCAGTCCCAGGTGACGGGCGCGCTCACGGTGGACGTGGATCCGGAGACCGACCGCTCGACGCGGGCCGGCGCGAGCATCTGCAGCTGCTTCAGGGTGACGCCCGCGAAGGTCGACAGGCTCGCATCCGCGCCATCGCCGAGCGAGCCGACCACGATCTCGGCGGTCACGGTGAGATCCTCGCCGAAGTAGCCCTTGCCGGTTCCGGTCACGGTGACGGTGCCGTCGGTGTTCCACGCGGCCGCGTCGGGCAGGTTCCAGGTGATGGGCGACACCGTCACGGTGGTGCCCCAGCTGTAGCGAGCGGAGCGACTGGCCGGAAGGGCCGGCGCGACGCCGGTGTCGGTGCGGCCGGAGTAGGCCGGGATCTCGGGGGCGAGCGGGCGCAGGTACCAGCGCTGCACATCCGCGGTTCCGGCGTCGTAGCTCTGGATCTCGGAGCCGTCGGCGGTCATCCAGTTGTACATGTCGAGCGCCGCCGTACGGCCGTTGCCGTCGCGCTGCACGTTCTGCAGGAAGACGGCCCCGCTGCCGGCGTCGACCGCTGTCCACTGGGCGTAGGGGTCGGATGCCGCCTCGTCGACGGTCTTCGCCGAGAGCGTGAGGTAGCGGTAGTTGCTGTCGTCGTTCGCACGCCGGGCGAGCACCTGGCCGGCCGCGTTGGCGAACACGTAGGTGGAGGCCTTGCCGGCCACCGGGTACGCCAGCACGACCTGCTCGGCGATGTCGGCGGGGTTCGTGCCGCGGGCGAAGATCGCTGCGGCGGCAGTCCAGGCGGCGCCGGGTCCTGTCGTCTGCGCCTTCGGGTTGCCGATCTCGAGCACCTTTCCGGCGGCCCAGACGTTCTCCACGAGGAAGCGCTCGGGCGCGGCCGCCGTGCTGCCCTCGGGGGCGGCATCCGCGGATGCGGTCGGCAGGGCGGCGGAAAGCCCCAGCAGCAGGGCGGCGGCTCCGGCGGCGGCGGTCAGGTGTCGCAGTGTTCTTCTGGTGGAGTACTTCATCCGGGTCTTCGTGTCCTCTCGATGGCCACGCGTCGTCTGGCGGGCCGCGAGAGAAGCTATCGACCCCAGGTGCTCGGAGCGGAAGCAGCCGCGGCCGGCAGGTTAACGAGACGTCATCGGCGAGGGAAGTTTCGGTGCACCGGGAGAGTTCACTGTGCGCCACCCACACGCCAGAAGGCGCCAGCAGCCCGCTCGCCATCCGCACCCGGCGCATTATGGTGAGCAGAGACAGATCAGGGGGCCGATATGGACGTGGATGCTGACGATGTGATTCAGTCCGTCAGTACCGGACGGATGCCTCCGGCGCCCCAGGTCGACGACATCCTCCAGCAAGCGTACGAGCGCGCTGAGCGCCACCACGAGGGGCGCGTAGCGGACTACATCCCCGTGCTCGCGGCGGCAGATCCTGACGCATTCGGCGTCTGCGTGGCCGGCGTCGACGGCGTGCGTCACTCGATCGGCGACACCGGGGTTCGCTTCTCGATCCAGTCGATCTCGAAAGCGTTCGTCTACGCCCTCGTCGTGGAGCAGCTCGGCCACCAGCGTGTTCTGGACGTGGTCGGGGTGAACAACACCGGGCTCGCCTTCAACTCGGTCGTCGCCATCGAGTTGAACGACGGGCATCCGATGAACCCCATGGTCAATGCCGGGGCCATCGCCACCACCGCGCTGATGCCGGGGCGGAGTGCCGAGGCTCAGTGGGAGGCCGTGCGGGAGGGGCTGTCCCGCTTCGCCGGGCGACGACTGGAGCTCGACGCCGAGGTCTACCGTTCCGAATCGGACTCGAACCAGCGAAATCGTGCGATCGCACAGCTGCTCCAGAGCTACGGTCGCATTGACCGCGATCCGGCCGATGTCGTCGATGTCTACACTCGGCAATGCGCGCTCTCGGTCGATGCCGCCGACCTCGCCGTGATGGCAGCGACGCTCGCCGACGGAGGCGTCAACCCGGTGAGCGGTGAACGGGTGGTCTCCCAAGACGTGTGCCGGGACACTCTTGCGGTGTTGGCCGCGAACGGGCTCTACGAGAGATCGGGAGAGTGGCTCTTCGAGATCGGCCTACCCGGCAAGTCGGGTGTGGCGGGCGGCCTCGTCACGATCGCACCCGGGAAGGTCGGCGTCGGGACGTATGCACCACGCCTCGACTCCGCGGGGAACAGCGTGCGGGGTCAGATCGCCACCGCCTATCTGTCCCGCGCTCTCGGATTGAACATCTTCGCTTCCGCACCCCAGGCTCGCACTCCCGCCATCGACCAGCCGACCGCACCCATGATCACCGACGCCGAGGGGCTCACATCATGACCGTTCCCGAAGTCGCGCCCGCCACTCGTGCATCGTGGGTGCCCATGGTGGGGCTCTTCCTCGCCCAGATCCTCATGTCGTTCAACGTCTCCGCCCTTCCTGTGTCGCTCGGTGGCATGGTCCACGACTTCGGTGTCCCTCCCACGGATGTCAGCACCGCCATCGTGACGTATGGTCTGGTCGTCGCCGCCCTCGTCATGGTCGGCGCGAAGATCGGGCAGCGGGTCGGCTGGGTCACGGTGTTCCGGGTGGTGGTGGCGCTCTTCGCCGTCTCAGCCCTCACGATGATCTTCGCCCCCTCGGTCGGATGGGTGATCGTCGCGCAGGCCCTGGCCGGCGCGTCCGCAGCCATCATCGTCCCGTCTCTCGTGGCGCTGATCGCCGAGAACTACCGCGGCGCCCAGCAGGCGACCGCGATCGGCTCCCTCGGATCAGCGCGAGCCCTGGCCGGAGTCAGCGCCTTCCTCATCGGCGGAACGCTTGCCACCCTCGTGGGATGGCGGCAGGTGTTCATCATCGTGCTCGTGCTCGCCGTGGCGGTCTTCATCCTGAGCTTCCGGCTGGTCTCGGAGAAGGGAAATCCGGCCGTCAAGATCGATGTGGTCGCGGCCGTGATCATCGGCGCAGGAATCGTCATGCTGACGCTCGGTGTCAACAATCTCAACAGCTGGGGCCTGCTCCAAGCCGGGCCAGGCGCCCCGTTCGATGTTGCGGGGCTCTCGCCCGCACCGCTGCTCATCGTCCTGGGTATCGTCTTCGTGCAGCTCTTCTTCGCCTGGACGAGACGCCGCACCAAAGCGGGCAAGGTGCCGCTCGTGAGCCTGAGCGTCTTCGGGTCGTCGAAGGAGCGAGCCGCGGTCTACGCGATGTTCATCGTGGTCCTGATGGAGGCCGCCCTGAACTTCACTGTGCCGCTCTACATTCAAATCGTGCAGGGCCGGACCCCGTTCGATACCTCCCTGGCGATGCTGCCGTTCAACCTCACCGTCTTCGTCACCGCAACACTGGTCGTGCGCTTCTACGGGCGATTCTCACCCCGCACCATCGGAATGTTCTCCTTCGTGCTGACGACCGTCGCCCTGGTCTGGCTTTCGTTCGTCGTGACCAACAACTGGGAGACCGTGCCGATCATCCTCGGTCTGTTCGTCTTCGGTGTAGGCCAGGGCGCCCTCGTGACCCTGGTCTTCAACGTGCTCGTGACGGCCTCGCCCAAGGAGCTTGCCGGCGATGTCGGTTCGGTGCGTGGAACCACCCAGAACCTCGCTTCTGCTGTCGGCACCGCCATCGCCGGTGCGCTCCTCGTCGGGATCCTGAGTGCGAACGTCGCCTCCGCCCTGGCCACGAACGTCGACCTCCCGCCCTCGCTCGTGTCCCAGGTCGACCTCGACAACACGAATTTCGTGAGCAACGACCGCCTCCGAGACGTCTTGAGCGAGACGGACGCCACGCCGGCACAAGTCGACGCCGCCATCGCCCTGAATGAAGACGCGCGCCTCCGCGCACTGCGGATCGGACTGATCGCTCTGGCCGGCATCAGCGCCTTGGCCATCATCCCGGCCAGCCGGCTACCCAAATACCGCGCAGGTGAGATTCCCGAGAGCGTCGCCACAGGTACACCTTCATAAGTCAGGAGGGCTCTTCGTGGCGAAGAGGCGTGGGGCCCCACAGGTGGGCCCCACGCTGATCATCCTCGTGGATGAGGAGAGGCCACTGACACCATCATCACCTCCACCAGAGACGACGACCGCACCCGGGTCAGCTGGTCAGAGCCGTCTGCCCCTCAGTCGCCGTCTGGGACTGCACCTGGATCTTGCGGGGCTTGGCCTTCTCGCTGACCGGGATGATCACACTGAGCACCCCGTTGTCGTAGGACGCCGAGATACCCGCCGTGTCGACACCTTCGCCGATGCTGAACTGGCGGAGGTAGCTGCCCGCGGGGCGCTCCTGCGCCAGCCACTTCGCACCCTCCGCCGAGGCCACCGTCCGCTGCGCACGGATGGTGAGCAGCTGACCGTCGACATCGATATCGACCGAGCCCGGATCGACTCCGGGCAGGTCGGCGTTCAGCACGTAGCGGTCCTGATCGCGGTACAGATCCACCGGCATCACGCGCGGACCCGTGCGGGCCTGAAGCAGGCCGGACGCGAGACGGTCCAGCTCGCTGAAAGGATCAAAAGACATCGCCATAATGAATCAATCTCCTTCCGAAGTGAGGAGTTGAGCGCACATCGCTCAACTACCGATAATTTAGCACTCCTGCCGACCGAGTGCTAAGTACTCTCGGCTTGAAATCTCCTGAGAAGCTGCGCACGCCGTTCGCCGGCAGCTGGCTACTTCGAGTAGGGGTCGGGGTCACCGTGATTGACGAATGTGACCGAGCCTTCGTCGCGGGAGCCGTCGGCGCCGATCGCCGCGTAGCTGTAGGTGTGCGGGCCATAGCAGCTGAACGGCACCACGACCGATCCGGTCGCGGGCAGAGGACCTTCGAACGGGTTGGCCACGGGGTCAGTGGTGTCGATTCCGATATAGACGGCCGTGGTGTCTCGGGCCGAGTAGTCGAAGGTGAGATCGAAATTCAGTTGGGCGGGGACGGCGTCGGTCCCCGTAACGCAGACCACCTGGACTCCGTGGGTATTGAACACCTGCATCAACGGCTTCTTCACCGGGGTCGAGCTCGGAGTCGGGTCGCTGGGCGCGGCATCGTGGGACCCTGAGCTCGAGCTCGAGCCGGATGCCGAATCGTTCTGATCACTCGGCGATGGCGTCGCGGTCGTGACCGCGGTCGGCGAGGCGGAGGTGCGCGTGCTCGTCGGCGACGCGGTCACGGGCGCGCTCGTGGACGATGTCGACGGGCGGAACAGAATCAACGCCAGCAGCACGACCACGGCGAGCAGCAGGACTCCGATCGCGCCGAGGATCACCGGCAGCAGGACATTCTTCTTGCGGGGCGCGGTCTCACTCACAAGGTTCTCCTTGCACGGATCACAGTCGGTTGTCGTCGAGCCGTCGATCGTCGAGCGAACGGCACGGGTTCCAGCCGCTTCCCCGAAGGCTTATCGCCTGCGTGGCAGGTTACCAGCCAGGCGCAACGCAGCGGAAGCCTGGGGCAGCGCCGGACTCATGGCCAAGAAGTGAGTGAAACACAGATGGTAGGGCGGACGGGACTTGAACCCGTGACCGGCGGATTATGAGTCCGATGCTCTAACCAGCTGAGCTACCGCCCCGATCGCGCGGCAGCCCCGGGAATCCGGGCCCACCGCGGGTCAACGATACCGCTTCGGCGTCGCCCGGCCGGTCAGGAGACCTCGTCGGCCTTGGCGGTGGCATCCTCACGCGCCTCCGCCGCCGCCTCGGACTCCGCCTCGGTCGGCTCGGCCGGGGGCACCACCACGACGGGCGCGGTCACGGGCTCGCCGCGGTAGAGGTGCTCGAAGGTGTTGAGCGTGCGGGTGATGTCGTGCGCCGCCACGATCGAGAGCGACTCCGTCTTCATGGCGTCGAACTCGGCCTGAGGCAGGCGCAGCACCTTCTCGAGCTTCGCCGCGAGGTCCTCCGCGCTGCCCGGGGTGAAGAGGTAGCCGTTCTCGCCGTCGTGCACGAGGTGCGGCAGCGCCATCGCGTCGGCCGCCACCACCGGCAGTCCGCTCGCCATGGCCTCCATGGTGGCGATGCTCTGCAGCTCGGCGATGGAGGGCATCGCGAATACCGAGGCGCGCGTGTAGAGCCGCGTCTTCTCCTCCTCGGTGACGTAGCCGGTGAAGTTCACCCGGTCGCCGATGCCGAGCTGGTTCGCCTGGTTCTGCAGGTTGCGCAGCTGGTCGCCGCCGCCCACGATGTCGAGCTTGACGTCGAGGTCGGCGGGCAGCATCCGCACCGCCTTCAGCAGCACGTCGAGGTGCTTCTCGCCCGCCACACGGCCGACGAACAGGATGCGGTTCTCGGTTCTCGGGCTGAAGTCGGGCACGTAGCGGTCGGCGTTGATGCCGCACGAGATCGCATAGATGTCGTGGATGCCGGTGGCCTTCTCGAAATAGTCCGCAGCGCGGCGCGTGGGGGCCGTCACCGCATCCGCCCGGATGAACGAGCGCCGCGCCGCCGCCCAGGCGAGACCGATCGCCCAGTTCTGCAGGAACTTCGGGATGCCGGTGAAGGCGAGCATGTTCTCGGGCATCACGTGGTTGGTGCCCACGATGCGGATGCCGCGCTTCTGCGCCTCGGTCGACACGCCGCGGCCCACGATGATGTGCGACTGGAAGTGCACCACGTCGGGCTTCACCTCGTCGATGATGCGCGCGCTGTTCTGCTTGATGCGCCAGGGCAGCGCGAAGGTGAGCCAGTCGTGCGGGTACCAGCGCCAGCTGTAGAGGCGGTGCACGGTGACCTTCTGGCCGTCGAACTCCTCGACGTGGGTGCCGACGGGCAGCTTCGCCGAGGGTGCCACCACGTGCACGTCATGACCGCGGGACGCGAGTCCGGAGGCGAGGTGCTCGGCGAAGCGCGCCGAGCCGTTGACATCGGGCGAGAAGGTGTCGGCGCCGATCAGGATCCGGAGAGGTCGCCTTCCGGCGTCGGCCTGAGCCGTCGCATCCGTTCGACCGTTCACGTCTCGGGGGTCTGTCAAACCGTGCTCTCTCTGTGTTCGCTGCGCATCCGCCGCGTTCGTCACTTCTCGCCGGGGACGCCTGTGAAGAACCTACCTTAGCGCTGCGCCTGCGGGTGGTAACGCGCCAGGCCGAAAACGCCCAGGATCGCGACAGCCCCGAAGGCGAGGTAGGCCACGAGTGCCCACGGCGGCGCCTGCGAGGCCTCGCCGAGCACCACGATGCCGATCGCCACCGCGACCAGGGGGTCGATGACGGTGAGTCCGGCGATCACGAGGTCGGGCGGGCCAGAGGCATAGGCGTTCTGCACGAAGTAGCCGCCGAGCGCCGCGGCGGAGAGCAGCCCGGCCAGGGCGAGCAGGGCCAGCCAGTCGATCTCGGCCTGGAAGACACGGCTGATGACGACCTTCGCGAGGGTGGCCACGAAGCCGTAGAGCACCCCGGCGCCGACGATGTAGGCGATGGCCTTGAACCGCTTGCGGAGCACACCGAACGCCACCGCGAAGAGCGCGAGCACGACGGCCAGCACGATCAGGATGACGACGAGGTCGCGCGTGGTCACCGGCTTGTCGACCGCGGTGAACGCCGCCACCAGCACGAAGGCTCCGACGCCGCCGACGCAGAGCACGACCGACACGACCGAGCTGCGGTTCAGCTTCACGTGGCTCACCCGCGAGTTGAGCACCGCGGTGATGACGAGGGCGACAGCTCCGAGCGGCTGCACCACGATGATGGGCGAGAAGCCGAGACTCGTGAGCTGGAAGACGATCGCCAGCCCGAGCATCAGCGTGCCGATGACCCAGGAGGGCCGGCCGAGCAGCGCCAGCATCTGGCGCACGCTCAGGCCCTTCTCCACGTCGTGGGTGTTCGCCTCGACCTTGGCGACGCCCCGGTGCTGGAACTGCGCACCGAAGCTCAGGAACACCGCGCCGACGAGGGCGATCGGGATGCCGATGAACTGCTTCGGATCGAGGGCGATCTGATCGCCGAGTTGCAGCAGTTCCGAAGGCACCCGACGACCCTACCCCCGCCCGGCCGCGGTTAGGCTTAGCGAATGGCAGTTCTCCCGATTCGCATCTCCGGAGAACCCGTTCTCCACTCCCCCGCCGCGCCCGTGGCCGAGATCACCGACGAGGTGCGCTCGCTCGTGGCCGACATGTTCGAGACCATGGATGCCGCACCCGGCGTCGGCCTGGCCGCCCCGCAGGTGGGCGTGGGCCTGCGGCTGTTCGTCTTCGGCTGGACCGACGACGACGAGGTGACGCACCGCGGTGTCGCCATCAACCCCACGCTGTTCATCACGCCGACCTCGATCGACCCGGCCGACCCCGACACCGAGTCCGAGGGATGCCTGTCGTTCCCGGGCGAGCGCTTCCCGCTCGTCCGCGGCGAGTCCGCGATCCTGCGCGCGACCGACCTCGACGGGCAGCCCTACGAGATCGAGGCGTCCGGCTGGCTGGCGCGCATCTTCCAGCACGAGTTCGACCACCTCGACGGGGTGCTCTACGTCGACCGCATCGACCGGCCCTACTCCCGCACGGCCGCGAAGATCGAGCGCAAGAAGGGCTGGGGCGTGCCGGGCAACGCCTGGCTGCCCGGGGTCGACGACCTCGACGCCTGAACGGCGCCCTAACGGAGGAGATTCGGGGGTCATGTCGACGTATTGCAGACGTGACCCCCGAATCTCCTCCGTTGCGCCTCACGCCTCAGGTGAGCAGCCGGATCAGCGCCGCCACCGCCGCCGCCGCGATCACCACCACCACGAACGGCACCTTGAGCGCGTAGAGCCCGGCCGCCACGAGCACGGCGGGCACCCGCGCGTCGAGCTGCACGCCCTGCCCCGCGCCGAGCGTCTGCACGGCGATGAGCGCCGAGAGAAGCGCCACAGTGAGCAGGTTCGCGATGCGCGCCACCACCGGATGCTCGAACGCGCGCGGGGGCACCAGGTAACCGGCCGCCTTGAGGGCCACGCAGATCACCGAGGCGGCGATCACGATGTTCCAGCTCGTCACGATGCGGCCTTCTTCGCGAAGAGGTTCAGGCCGCCCACGACGATCGCCACGAGCGCGGCCACGAGCACGGGCAGCCCCGGCGTGAGCACCGGGGTGAGCAGCGCCGCCACGAAGGCCGCACCCACCGCCACCGCCTGGGTCTGGCGTTCCTTGAGGCGTGGCCACAGCAGGCCGAGGAAGGCGGCTGCGGCGGCCGCATCCAGGCCGTAGGCGCTGACGTCGCCGATCAGGTCGCCGATGAGCGCGCCGAGCAGCGTGGTGAGGTTCCAGCCGAGGTAGATCACGACGCCGGTCACCCAGAAACCCAGCCGTTGAGCGGATGCCGTGGGCTGCGCGGTCGCGACCGCCACCGACTCGTCGATGGTCAGCTGCGCCGCCGCGGCCCGCCGCCAGAAGCCGGGTCCGATTAGCGGCGCCATGCGGATGGAGTAGAACACGTTTCGGGTCCCGAGCAGCGCGGCGCTCGTGATGGCCGCGCCGCCCGCCGAGAGGCCGCCCGAGGCGAGCACGCCGATCAGGGCGAACTGCGAGCCGCCGGTGAACATCACGAGGCTGAGGAAGCAGGTCTGCCAGATGTCGAGGCCCGAGAGGGTGGCCAGGGCGCCGAAGGAGATGCCGTAGGCCGTGGTGGCGAGCCCGACGGCGAGGCCGGCCCGCAGGGCGGCCGTGTCGGCCGGGGTGCGCGGGGGTCGCCGCCCGGTGCGTATCGGGCGTATCGGGCGCACTGCGCGCCCCGGCTGCTCGTCGGCGGGGTCACCCGGTGCTGCGTCGGCCATCACTCGATGATGGCAGAACGCCGCCGGGCGGACGACGGACGACGCCGTTCGATCGCGCTAACCGGCCGTGCCGCGGCGCCTCCGCACAACCTGCACGAGCACGACTCCGGCGGCGAGGGCGAGCAGTGCGCCGATCACCACCGCCCCTGCTGCGAAACCCGTGCTGGCGAGGAACTGCTCGACCGGCGTCCCACCGGTGGGTCCCGCGGCCACCGCGGTGCTCGAAGGCGTCGTGGTGGGCTCGGCGGTCGGGGAGTCGGTGGCTCCGGCCGTCGGCGTCGGCGTCACGCTGGGAGTCGGCGTCGGAGTGACGGCGATCGGCGCCAGCACTGTCAGGGCGACCGGAGCGCTGGGCCCTGAGGGGTCGTAGTAGAGCGTCTCCGCGGGAAAGTAGCTCGCGGTGAAGGAATGGTCCCCGCGCAGCAGATCGCTCACCACCAGCTCGGCGGTTCCGTTGCTCACCGGAACGTGAGCCAGGATGATCGGCCCGTCGGTCAAGGTGACCTCACCGGAGGCCGCGGCCGGGGTCACCGCCGCGGTCAGAGTGACCGGGTCGCCCTCGGTCACCGGGCCGGCCGGTGTCACCGTGAGCGCGGCGGTGGCCGTGACCTTCGTGATCACCGGAGCGGGCGACACTGCGTAGCTCGTGCCGGTCGTCAGTGAGAGGGTCGACTCGAAGGCGCTCGGCGAAGCGACGCCGATGCCGTTCTCGAAGCGCAGGCACTGCAACTGCACAGTGATGGCGCCGGCGCTCGAGTAGTCGGCCAATGGTGTGTCGAGGCTCGCGCGGGCCGGCGCTGCCGCGTCGGCGATCGTCTGCACGCTGCTGATCACGATGGTCGAAGCGCCGTTCACCACAGCGAGGCGGGTGGCGTCGTGGAAGTCCACCGGGCAGGCCGCCGACGCCACCGCCGTCGAGAAGCTCGGAAAGCCGGCCGAGACCGTCGAGGAAGGTCAGCGATCCCGCGCTCGCGGCGTTCGCCGCCGGGGCCAGCACCGCCGGCCCGGCCACGGCCAGTGCGACGACCGGGAGGATCAGGAGGCGACGCAACGAAGAGATTCTCACAGGCGGCTTTCGTCGAGGGGATGCGATGAGCGGACTGCCGCAGGGCAGCACGCGTCACCGTATGGGCGCTTTCCGACGCGGAATCAGACGGCCGGTGACGACTTCGTGAACCACCTGCAACGCGCTCCTGCGCAAGCGGCCGTGAGACCTCCCGTGGCGCCACGGGTTCGCAGCCCGTTCGCGCACGCTCCACATTCGGGTAACCAACCGAACCTAGGTTCGACGCGTCATCCTGTCCCGCATCATCCGACGGCCCACCCCTTCCGGCCGTGAGAGAGGCCACCTGTGAATCAGCTGCCGCCCGAATGGGCCGACCCCTCGGTCGCCGACGAATCGCTCTCACCGCGAGACCTGACCCGCCGTGGCCTTCTCCGGGGCCTGGGCCTGCTCGGCATCGGCGTCGGCTTCCAGGTCGCCGGCAGCGCCACCGGGATGTTCGGGGCCGGTTCCGCCTTCGCCGCGGCATCCACGGGAACGGCGGCCGCGGGCTCCACCACCGACGATCCTGCCCTCGTCTACCTGGTGGGCGACCATCACGTGCACTCGGTCTACAGCCACGACGCGAAGTACTCCTTCAGCCAGCTCACGAAGGCAGCCCAGGACCACGGACTCGACTGGCTCGCCTTCACCGAGCACAGCAACTGGGGCCACGCCAACGCCGGCGGTGCGCTCGACGAGCACCGCGAGATCCTGGCCGCTCGAAACGAGAATCCGCGCATGCTCGTGTTCCAGGGGCTCGAGTGGTACATCCCGGCCGCGGAGCACGCCACGGTGCTCGTGGCCCCAGGCCCCAGCGAGGCTCGTCTCCTGCGCTCGTTCGAGCTGGCCTTCGACGGCAAGCTGCTCGGCTACACCGAGGGCTCCGTGGGTCACCCCGACACCGCGCGCAACCGCGCCCACGCCCTGGCCGCGCTCCAGTGGCTCGCGGCGCGCAAGGCCGATGGCACGATCGACGACGTGATCGTGCTCGCGAATCACCCCGCGCGCCTCGGCATCGACTCCCCCGAAGAGATCCGCGACTGGCGCGACGCCGCGGCGGGCATCATGGTCGGCATGGAGGGCGCTCCTGGCTCGCAGGGCGCCGCCATCCCGGGCTGGCGCGGCAGCAACAGTGTGCGCGGAGAGTACGAGAACTCCCCGACCGCCCAGACCTGGCCGGGCTTCCCGAGCGAGGCCTTCGTGACCTACGGCGGCTTCGACTGGATGACCGCGACGGTCGGCGGCATGTGGGACGCGATGCTCTCCGAAGGCAAGGGCTGGTGGATCACGTCCAACTCCGACGTGCACCGCGTGGTGTTCGACAAGTGGGCCAACGGCACCATGCCTGCCGGGCTCACCTTCGACACCGCCGGTCGTCTCGCCGACCCCGTGCTCACCGATTCACCCCAGCCCGGCAGCGACTTCTGGCCCGGCCAGTTCAGCCGCACGCACGTCGGCGTGGAGTCGCTCGGCTACCTCGAGGTGATGGCCGCGCTGCGCACCGGCCGGGTCTGGGTCGACCACGGGCACCTGATCGATGCACTCGATGTACGCCTGATCGTCGACGGCCAGAGCACTCGAGGCGTCACTCTCGGCGGCCGCCTGACCGTGACGAAGGGAACGCCGATCACGCTGCAGGTCACCATCACGGCGGCGACCCGCCCCAACTTCAACGGCGACGTGCCCAAGCTCGCGAACGTCGACCTGATCCGCGGCGCCGTCACGGGAGCGGCCCCCGACCGCACGCAGTGGACGGCGCCCGACACCCGCGTGGTCGAGCACCGGGACGTCTCGGCGAAGGGCGGCACCTTCACGCTCACCTTCCCGATCACCGACGTGCAGTCGTCGTTCTACCTCCGGCTGCGCGGGGGCGACGGCAAGCGCACCGGAACCGGCCTGCTCGGCGCCCAGATCGACGCTTACGCCCCTCAGGCGCACCCCAAGGGCGACGGCAACCCGTGGGTCGACCTCTGGTTCTACGCGAACCCCATCTTCGTCGACGTGGTCTGAGCCACGCGGAGCAGAGGAAGCCCGGTCGTGCCCGCGCGCGACCGGGCTTCGTCGCGTTCGGGCCGGAAGGCGGCCGGAGGCGGGAAACGCCCCGGAGACGAGAAAAGGCCCCGCGGGTGGAGCCGCGAGGCCTTCGCTCCCCGACTTGGACTCGAACCAAGAACCTGCCGGTTAACAGCCGGCTGCTCTGCCAATTGAGCTATCGAGGAATGCTGCTGAATGAGCGTCAATACACTATCACTGATTTCGGAGGCGTTCCGTCACACGCACCTCCGCCGCCACCGCCGAGAGGGGGTTCAATAGCCCGCCTCAGGGTCGACGCGCCCCGCGAATTCGCCGGTCTCGAGGAACGCACGGACATTCTGCCGGATGCGCTCCGCGAGCAGCGGGGCGATCATCTCGGGCGTGTCCGCCGAGTGCGGGGTGACGATGACGTTCGGCGCCGTCCACAGCGGATGCCCGTCGGGCAGGGGCTCCGGCGCGGTGACGTCGAGGCCCGCGCCCGCGATCTCGCCGGCCTCCAGGGCGGTGACCAGCGCATCCGTGTCGACCAGGCCGCCGCGGGCGATGTTTACGAGCACGGACGTGGGCTTCATGGCGGCGAACTCGGCCGCTCCGAAGAGCTCGCGGGTGCCACCGGTGAGCGCGGCGGCGACCACCACGACGTCGGCCGCCGGGAGCACCTCGCCGAGCCGGTCGCTCGTGACGGTGCGGGTGGCACCCGCGACGGGCTCGGCGCTGCGTCGCACGATGGTGGTGGTGCAGCCGAAGGGCTCCAGCAGCCGCAGGAGCTCGAGAGCGATGCCTCCGGCGCCGACGACGACCACCTCGGCTCCGTAGAGCGTGTGGCCCGACTTCGGGCCCCACGAGCGCGCCCGCAGCCGCATCGGCAGCTCGCGCAGCAGCGCCAGGGTGAGCACGAGCGCGTGTTCGGCCACCGGTTGCGCATAGGCGCCCTTCGCGCTGGTCCAGAGGAGATCGGGCCGCGACGCCGTGCGCAGCTGTTCGGCGAAGGCGTCGACGCCCGCCCAGGGCAGCTGCACCCACTGCACCTGGGGGTTGGCGTCGAGGATCGGGGCGAACTGCCCCGCCGGCCCCGACTCGAGCCACACGAGGCCCCTTGTGTCCGGCCCGAGCGGCGCGACCGTGCCGCCGGCCTCCTCGACCGCCTGCACGAAGCGCGGCTCGGGGTCGGGAAGCACAGCGATCGGACCCGGGGTCGGGCGCTCCGCCAGCGGCAGGGCGACCGGATGCACGGCGAGCACGGCTTGGTGACGGCCGGTGAAATCCAGGGGGGTCATGCGTCTCCGAATCCTTCGCTCTCGGTCTCTTCGCTCACGGCCTCATCGCCCAGAGGCTCGTCACTGTCCGCCTCATCGATCTCCGCCTCGGCCCCGTAGAACTCGCGGGCGAGTCCGGCGACATAGGGATGCCGCGGGTCGCCGAGCACGTCGTCGATCGATCCGAGACCCACCACCACGCCCTCGTGCACCACCGCGATGCGGTCGGCCGAGCGTCGCAACGTCTCCAGGTCGTGGCTCACGATCAGGGCGCTCGCCCCGCGCGAGCGCTGGAGACCCGCGATGACGTCGACCACTGTTCCGCGCACCGAGACGTCGACGCCGGCGGTCGGCTCGTCGGCGATCAGGAGCACCGGGTCGAGGATGAGGCCCCGCGCCACCGCCACACGCTGGCGTTGGCCGCTCGAGAGCTCGTGCGGCAGTTTCAGCATGGAGCCCACCGGCAGCAGCAGAGCATCCACCAGCGTCGCCGCCTTGAGCCCGGCCGCGTGCCGGTCGTAGCGCTTGTCGCGCAGGAACAGGGGCTCGGCCACGAGCTCGGCCACGGTCATGTTCGAGGTGAGGTTGGAGCCGGCGTCCTGCGCCACGTACCCCACGCCGAGGGTGAGTTTGCCGAGCTTCGAGCGCTTGATGCCGCGCATCTCGAAACCGAGCACGTCCAGGCTGCCCCCGATGATGCGCGGCGAGCTCTCCCGCGAGGTGCGGAGCGCCGCCTGGCCCGAGGCCACCTGTGCGAGCGTGGACTTGCCCGACCCGCTCGAACCGACGAGGCCGATGATCTCGCCCGGCTCGATGGTGAGGGTGAAGCCCTTGACGGCCGTGTAGGCCGAGCTCACACTGTGCGCCGGATATTCGATCGTCACGTCCGACGCGGTGAGTACGTTTCGATCAACCATAGGCTTCGAGCCTAAGTGTCCCGCCGTCATTCCGCCTGGAAGGCGCGTCGGTCGACTTCGAGTTGCACGAGCTGGCGCTGCACCTCGCGGTAGCCCTCGGGATCCGCCACGGCGTCGGTGCGCTGCAGCCGGCCGCGCAGCTCGTCTTTGCGGTGCCTCAGGTGGCGGTCGATGAGCGCGATGGTGATGCGCCGCAGGTAGATCTCGGGCGCCTTCTCGGGGCGCTCGGGCAGGGGCGCGACCGCGAGCTGCTCCACCAGCGAGCGGAACTCCTCGGGAACGTCTGCCTGCACGATGCTCGCCCAGTCGTGACGGTCGAAGTGCTCGACGTTGCGGCCGATGGAGTCGCGGATGGCGGCCAGCGCGCCGTTGTTGAACCCGCAGCCGCTGGCCTGCACGAGCAGCTCGCGACCCACCACTGTGGGAGCCTGCAGCATGGCCATCAGGGCGTCGCGCTCGGTGCGCACGGCCGTCGTGGAGGGAAGCTGGGTGAGCGACACCCGGGGGCGCGGTGCGGGCGCCGCCTCGAGCACGGCTGTGCCACCGCCCTCGCCGAGGGTCGCGGGCTGGTGCGCGGGGCGCTGGGGCGTACCGTCCGGGCCCGAACCGGATCGGCTACCCGGCTGACCACCGGCCGGTGTGCCGGCCAGGGAACCGGATGCGCCGTTCGCGCCGGCTGCACCGGCACCGGCCGACGACGCCCGGCCGCTGCGCTCCACCGCGCGCCGCACCTCGTCGAGCTCCATGCCGAGCATGCGCGCGAGCTGCCGGGTGTACCCCGGGCGCACGGCCGGGTCGCGGATGTCAGCCACGATCGGCGCCGCGTCGCGCAAGGCGGCCACCCGCCCCTCGACGCTCTCGAGGTCGTAGGCCGAGAGCTTCTGCCGGATGACGAACTCGAACATCGGCTTCTTGCTCTTGATCAGCCGCCGCACGGCGTCGTCGCCCTTGGCCAGGCGCAGGTCGCAGGGGTCGAGGCCGTCGGGCGCCACGGCCACGTAGGTCTGCGCGGCGAAGCGGTGCTCTTCGCTGAACGCGCGCATCGCGGCCTTCTGGCCCGCCGCATCCGGATCGAAGGTGAAGACCACCTCGCCGAGCCCGGCGCTGTCGTCGGAGAGCACGCGCCGCATGATCTTGATGTGGTCGACGCCGAAGGAGGTGCCGCAGGTGGCGACGGCCGTGGTGACGCCGGCGAGGTGGCAGGCCATGACGTCGGTGTAGCCCTCCACCACCACGACCTGCCGGCCGCGCGCGATGTCGCGCTTGGCGAGGTCGAGCCCGTAGAGCACCTGCGCCTTGTGGTAGACGATCGTCTCGGGGGTGTTGAGGTACTTCGGGCCCTTGTCGTCGTCGAACAGCCGGCGGGCGCCGAAGCCGACCGTCTGGCCGGTCTGGTCGCGGATCGGCCAGATGAGCCGCCCGCGGAAGCGGTCGTAGGTGCCGCGGTCGCCGGAGCTCAGGAGCCCCGCCGCGCTGAGCTCGGCCTCGGTGAAGCCCTTCGACTTGAGGTGCTTGCCGAGGTTGTCCCAGCCCTGGGGGGCGTAGCCGACGCCGAAGTGCGCGGCCACCGAGGCGTCGAAGCCGCGCTGGCCGAGGAAGGCCCGGGCCGCGTCGGCGCCGGGCATGGTGAGCTGCTCGGCGAAGTATTCGCGAGCGGCCTCGTTCGCGGCGAGCAGCCGGGCCCGGTTGCCCTGGTCGGCGGCGGCTCCGCCGTCTTCGTAGTGCAGCTGGAAGCCGATCTTCGCAGCCAGGCGCTCGACGGCCTCGGAGAAAGTGACGTGGTCCATCTTCTGCAGGAAGGAGAACACGTCGCCGCCCTCGCCACAGCCGAAGCAGTGGTAGTAGCCCACCTGGGGGCGCACGTGGAAGCTCGGCGACTTCTCGTCGTGGAACGGGCAGAGACCCTTCATCGAGCCCACGCCGGCGCTCTTCAGGGTGACGTAGTCGCCCACGACGTCGGCGATGTTGGTGCGCGACCGGACCTCGTCGATGTCGCCGCGGCGAATCAGTCCTGCCATGTCTCTAGGATACGTTCCGGGCGCCGACAGGCGCCCCGTGCCCGGCGTTCGCGCAGAGCCGTTCGTGCCAGGCCGCCGCCGTCTGATCGGTCAGGCTCGCCACCTGGTCGACCACGATGCGCTTACGCGCCCGGTCGTCGGAGGCGATGCGCCAGTCGCTCGCGAACGCCGTGTCGAGCGCTCGGCCGTCGGATTCCCAGAGCGCATCGGCGAGCTCGCCGAGCAGCTCGCGCTGCGTCGAGTAGAGCGGCTGGCGGGCGTCGTTGCTCATCACGAAGACCGACACGATGCCCTTCAGCGTGGCGATCTCGGCCTCCACCCAGCGCGGAACCACCACGTCGGCGCCGTAGCGCGTGATGCTCGGCGTGGGGAACGCCTCGCGGGTGGCGCGCGTCGCCGCCCCGGCGAAGCGCCCGATGAGCTGGCTGGTGAGGTTCTTGAGCCGGGCATGGGCGCCCCGCGAGTCGTCCCACTCCGAGAGCCAGACCTTCAGCGAGTCGAGCCGCTCGAAGGCCTCGGTGAGCTCGTCGAGCGCGAAGTCGCCGCCGGCGCGCGCGTGGATGCGCCCGATCAGCGCCGAGTGGTCGACCCGGTCGCCCAGCACCGCCACGTCGATGTAGCCGTTCAGCACGGCGTCTTCGAAGTCGTGCACCGAGTAGGCGATGTCGTCGGAGAGGTCCATCACCTGGGCCTCGACGCAGAGGGTGCGCTCCGGCGCGCCCGCCCGGAACCACTCGAACACCGGCACGTCGTCGTCGTAGACGCCGTATTTCAGCCGGCCACTGGCATCCGGAACCGGCTGGGCCGCCGACCACGGGTACTTGCAGCTCGCGTCGAGACTCGCCCGGGTGAGGTTCAGGCCGAGGCTGTCGCCGTTCTCGGCGATCACCTTCGGCTCGAGCCGGGTCAGGATGCGCAGGCTCTGCGCGTTGCCCTCGAAGCCGCCGATGTCGGCCGCCCACTCGTTGAGCGCGCGCTCGCCGTTGTGCCCGAACGGCGGATGCCCCAGGTCGTGGGCGAGGCACGCCGAGTCGACCACGTCGGGGTCGAGGTCGAGGCTGTTCGCGAGCTCGCGCCCCACCTGCGCCACCTCGAGCGAGTGCGTGAGGCGGTTGCGCGCGAAGTCGGCCACCACGGCCGGGCTCAGCACCTGGGTCTTCGCGGCGAGCCGCCGCAGCGACGAGGAGTGCAGGATGCGCGCACGGTCGCGCGCGAAGTCGCTGCGGCGCGTGTAGTGCTCCTCGGGGAGGTATCGTTCAGCATCTCTCTCGGCGTAGCCCTTGGTGGGCGTGAAGGTCGAGAGGTTGGGCAGCGCCTCAGCCACCGCTGTGCGTCAGTTCGGCCTCGGCCAGGTCGGCACGGCCCGCGCCCGCCAGGGTGCGCGAATTCAGCCAGCCGTCGGGCAGCGAGGGGTTCTTCGGGCTGCCGGCGCGGCCACGGGGGCCCTCGGCGTCGGCGCCCGGGTAGGGCTGCGACCAGTCGAGCGTGGCGAGGATCTCGTCCATCGCGGCGATGCTCGTGACGGTGCTGAGCGCCGCGCGCACCTCGTGCCCGGCCGGGTAGCCCTTGAGATACCAGGCGACGTGCTTGCGGATGTCGCGGCACGCGCGGTCTTCGTCGCCGAAGAACTCGGCGAGCAGCTCGGTGTGGCGGCGCAGGGTGCGCGCCACGTCGCCGAGCGAGGGCGCGGCGCGGAGAGCAGCGGCCTCGTCGTCGGAGATGCGCCCGTCGCGCGCCCGGAACGCGGCCGCGAGGTCGCCGAACAGCCACGGGCGGCCGAGGCAGCCCCGGCCCACGACGACACCGTCGCAGCCCGTCTCGTCGACCATGCGCAGCGCGTCTTCACCCGACCAGATGTCGCCGTTGCCGAGCACCGGCACGCTCGTGATGGTTTCTTTCAGCCGCGCGATGGCCGACCAGTCGGCGTGCCCGCTGTAGAAGTCGGCCGCCGTGCGCGCGTGCAGGGCGATGGCGGCGACGCCGGCGCCCTCGGCCGCCTTGGCGGCCTCGAGGTAAGTGAGGTGGTCGGTGTCGATGCCCTTGCGCATCTTGACGGTCACCGGGATGTCGCCCGCGGCCTCCACCACCTGCTCCACGATCTCGCGGAAGAGATCGAGCTTCCACGGCAGCGCCGCTCCCCCGCCCTTCTTCGTGACCTTGGGCACGGGGCAGCCGAAGTTCATGTCGATGTGGTCGGTGCGGTCTTCCTCCACCAGGATTCGTGCGGCCTGGGCCATCGTGCCCGGGTCGACGCCGTAGAGCTGGATCGACCGCGGGGTCTCGGAGGGGTGGTGGGCGATCAGCCGCATCGTCTCGGGCGTGCGCTCCACCAGGGCCCGGCTCGTGATCATCTCGCTCACGTAGAGCCCGGCGCCGAACTCGCGGCAGAGCCGCCGGAACGCCGTGTTCGTGATGCCGGCCATGGGCGCGAGAACGACGGGCACATCGAGTTCGATGGGCCCGATCGCGAGCTTCTTCACGGTCGCGGCCGCGGTGGGAGCGGTGAGGGTTGAAGTGGACATCGGGTCAATTCTCCCAGACGCGGGCAGAGGGCGGGTCATCGGCGGGAATCCTGTGGAGAGAAAGGAGGTTGACGTCACTGTGAATGACAAGAGCGGAACCACTCGGGTGCAGGAGGATGCCGCCGCCCGCGGCATCCCGGTCGAGATCGTCGAGCGGCCCCCGGCGGGCTCCCTCGAGGCCGCAGCGGCGGCGCTCGGGCTCGAACCCGCCGACATCATGAAGAGCCTCGTGGTGAAGCGCCACGACGGCGGCTTCCTCTTCGCCCTCATCCCGGGCGACCGTCAGATCAGCTGGCCGAAGCTGCGCGCCCTCGTGGGCGTGAACCGGCTCTCGATGCCCCACCAGAACGTGGCGCTCGAGGCCACCGGCTACGAGCGCGGCACGATCACCCCGCTGGGCTCGACGACGGCCTGGCCCGTCTACCTCGACGAGTCGTTCCGCGGCCGCCGGGTCGCGATGGGCGCCGGGGAGCACGGCCACAGCGCTTTCGCCGACGCCGACGCCCTCGCGCGGGGCCTGGATGCGGTGGTCGCCGACATCAGCGACCCGCTCCCGCCGCGCGACTGAGCCAGGCTCCCGACCCGTCACCTCGAGCCGCCTTCCGCGCCGAGGAGCGGCACGGACGGGCGGCTCGACGCTCAGAACGCGCAGGAGTCGCCCTCGCAGGCGGCGCCCGCGGCGGCCTCCGGGATCAGCACGAGCGGCTTACGGGGCAGGATCACGACGGGCTCCGCCGACCGTGAAGCCGAGACCGCGCCGGCGCCCTCGCCCTCGCCGTCGGTTTCCGTTGCCACCACGCCGCCGCTCACTGCCCCACCTCGACCCGCTCGTCGGCCACCTGGCGCAGCACCTGCGCGAAGGTCGCCGCATCCTGAGCCCCGGACACCCCGTACTTGCCCTCGATCACGAAGAACGGCACGCCCTGGATGCCATAGGCGACCGCTTGCTGCTGGTCGGCGCGAACGTCGGCCAGGTACTCGTTCTCGGTGAGCGAGCGCACCACGTCCGAACGGTCGAAGCCGAGCTCTGCGCCGAGGTCGGCGAGGTCCTCGATGCGGCCCACGTAGCGGCCGTCGACGAAGTAGGCCTTCAGCAGACGCTCCTTGGCCTCGAGCTGCTTTCCGCGCGCCTTCGCGTAGTGGATGAGCTGGTGCGCGAGCACCGTGTTGGCGTGCTTGAGGTTCGGGTAGTCGTAGTCCAGGCCCACGGAGGAGGCGATTCCCGTGACGCGCTCGAGCATGGGCCCGATCTGCTCGGCGGGAAAGCCCTTGGCCTCGAGGAACTCCTCGTGGCTCCCGGCGAAGTCCACCGGCGTGTCGGGCGAGAGCTCGAAGCTGTGGTACTCGATCTCGACCGGAACCGCGTCGTCGTCGAGCGAGAACTCGGCGATGCCGTTCTCGAGTTTGCGCTTGCCGATGTAGCACCAGGGGCAGGCGATGTCGGACCAGATGTCGATCTTGATGGCGTCACTCACACGAGGTGCAACGCACGCCTGGGCCCGCTCATTCCGACGCGGCCGGAGAATCGACGGCCCCGCCGAAACGCCGGTTGCGCCCCGCGTAGAACTCGATCGCCTCCCAGAGGTCGGTGCGCGAGAAGTCGGGCCAGAGCCGGTCGAGGAACACCATCTCGGCGTAGGCCGACTGCCAAGGCAGGAAGTTCGAGGTGCGCTGCTCCCCCGACGACCGCACGAAGAGGTCGACGTCGGGCAGCTCGGGCACGTAGAGGTGCTTCTGAATGAGCTTCTCCGACACCGCGGAGGGCCGGATGCGCCCGGCCGCGACCTCGTCGGCGATCGCGCGCACCGCATCCGTGATCTCGTTGCGCCCGCCGTAGTTCACGCACATCGTGAGGGTGAGCGTGGAGTTGTGCGCGGTGAGCCGCTCGGCGAACTGCAGCTCCTTGATCACCGAGGCCCAGAGCCGCGGCCGGCGGCCGGCCCAGCGGATGCGCACCCCCCACTCGTTGAGCTGGTCGCGCCGCCGGTGCAGCACCTCGCGGTTGAACCCCATCAGAAAGCGCACCTCGTCGGGCGAGCGCTTCCAGTTCTCGGTGGAGAAGGCGTAGACGGAGACGTGCTTCACGCCGATCTGCACTGCGCCCGCCACCACGTCGAGCAGCGCCGCCTCGCCCGCGCGGTGGCCCTCGACGCGGGTGAGGCCGCGCTGGTTGGCCCAGCGGCCGTTGCCGTCCATCACGATGGCGACGTGCTTCGGAACCGCGGAGGCGGGAACCGCGGGCGGGTGGAGGCCGGTCCAGTCGAGGGGGCGGAACGGCTCCGCCAGCGGAGAGGTCTTGCCTACGGGGCTCACTGCGGTGCCCTTTCTACTGCGGGGCGGTCTGCTGCGGGGCGGTCTGAGGCTTCGTGGTCTGCGATCGCTCCACGTGCTCGAGCGACCGCAGCCCGCGTTCCAGGTGCCATTGGGTGTACGCCGCAACGATACCGCTCGCCTGCGAGCGGGTGCGGCCCTCGGATGCGTCTGCCGCGGCCCAGTCCCCCGTGAGCAGCGCGGCCAGCAGCTCGAGCGTCGAGCCGTCGAGCCGCGGGGTGCCGGGCGGGGCGACGGCGTCGCTCACCACGCCGCCGAGCTGCACGACGAAGGCGGAGTGCGGCCCGGTCTCGCCGGTGACCGCGCAGTCGTAGAAGCTCGGCGCCCAGCCCGCCATCGACAGGGCGCGCAGCAGATAGGAGTCGAGGGTCATCGCCGGCCCGTGCTCGCCGCGCGAGAGCGAACGCAGGGCGCCCACGAGCAGCAGGTACTGCTGCAGCGAGGGCTCCTCCTCGGTGAGCTTGTCGGCGGTCTCGACCATCGCGCTCGCGGCGGTGTAGCTGGCGTAGTCCGCGGTGATCTCGGCGCCGTAGGAGCCGAGCATCACGGCCTGGGTGATGGTGTCGAGGGAGCGCCCCTCGTAGAACTGCACGTCGGCGACCATGAAGGGTTCGAGACGGGCGCCGAACTTCGAGCCGGTTCGCCGCACCCCCCGGGCGACGGCGCGCACCTTGCCGTGCTGACGGGTCAGCAGCGTGACGATGCGGTCGGCCTCACCCAGCTTGTGGGTGCGCAGCACGACGGCTTCATCTCGGTAAACGGGCACCCGACCAGTATCCCCCGGGGCGCCTGCCTACCCGCCGAACGACCCGATCGCCTTGCCCAGCTGCAGCACGCCGAGGATGACGAACAGCACCGCCAGGATGACGTTGTTGTGCGCGATGAGCGAGTTCTTGCTCGACCGCAGGAAGCCCGTGACCGTCGGCGAGCCGGAGGCGCCGACGAGCGTCGGCACGATCACGCCGAGCGAGGCGATCACGGCGAACACGAGCACGGCGATGAACACGAGCGGCCATTCCATTCCCGCGGTGCCGATGGTGGCCCCCGCCGCGATCTCGATCGGCAGGTTCTTGAGGTTCACGGTGCCCAGCAGCAGCGCCAGGCCGATCGCCTTGACCACCCCGAAGGAGTCGATGGCCGCGAGCCACTTGGGCTCGGCAGACCTCACGCCCTTCTTCGGGCGGCGGCGCCAGCTGCGGTAGGCGAGAAAGAAGAACAGCGCGGCGAAGGCGAAGCCGAGCACGATGTGGAACAGCTGCGCGAAGAAGGAGTCCGACTGCGTGGTGCCCTTGGTTCCGGAGGCGAACGCGAGCGTCACGGCGAAGGTCGCGACGAGGAAGGCGAGGGTGAACGCGACCGCGTTCACCCGGCCTTTCGGGCCGAGCAGCAGCGCGATGACCGCCGCGATCGGCATGGGCGAGATGATGATACCGAACGCGAGCGGAAGGATGTCCCCCAGGACCTGCCAAAACATGTGCTCATGCTAGTGGCAGGCCCCGGGTCGATCAGACGGCGGCGAGCTCGCGGTCGGCGTCGCGCACGCGGATGGCGCGGTTGACGGCCGAGACCACGGCCTTCAGGCTCGCCGTGGAGATGTCGGCGTCGATGCCCACGCCCCAGAGGCGGGTGCCGTCGACCTGCAGCTCCACGTAGGCGGCCGCGAGGGCGTCACCCGAGGCGCTCAGCGCGTGCTCCACGTAGTCGTAGAGCTTCACCTCGATGCCCTGCTCGCTCATCACGTTGAGGAAGGCGGCGATCGGCCCGTTGCCGGTCGCGCTCGTCTCGATGACCTCGTCGCCCACGCGGAGTTCGACGTCGAGCGACACCGAACCGCTCAGGTCGCTCGCCGTGCGCGTGCGGGTGAGCTCGAAGCGCCCCCACTTGTCCTCGGCGCGCTCGGCCGGCGCCGGCAGGTACTCGTCGCTGAAGATCGACCAGATCTGGTCGCTCGTGACCTCGCCGCCCTCGGCATCCGTCTTGGCCTGCACGACGCCCGAGAACTCGATCTGCAGCTTGCGCGGCAGGTCGAGCGCGTGGTCGGTCTTCAGCAGGTACGCCACGCCACCCTTGCCGGACTGCGAGTTGACGCGGATGACGGCCTCGTAGGTGCGGCCCAGGTCTTTAGGGTCGACCGGCAGGTAGGGCACGGCCCAGAGCAGCTGGTCGACATCGACGCCCTGCGACTCGGCGTCGGCGGCCATCGCCTCGAAGCCCTTCTTGATCGCATCCTGGTGCGATCCGCTGAAGGCGGTGTAGACGAGGTCGCCGGCCCAGGGGCTGCGCTCGTGCACCTTCAGCTGGTTGCAGTACTCGGCCGTGCGGCGCACCTCGTCGAGGTCGCTGAAGTCGATCTGCGGGTCGATTCCCTGGGTGAACAGGTTGATGCCGAGCGCCACCAGGTCGACGTTGCCGGTGCGTTCGCCGTTGCCGAACAGGCAGCCCTCGATGCGGTCGGCGCCGGCCAGGTAGCCGAGCTCCGCGGCCGCCACGGCGGTGCCGCGGTCGTTGTGCGGGTGCAGCGAGATCAGCACGTTCTCGCGGTGGTTCAGGTGGCGGCCCATCCACTCGATCGAGTCGGCGTAGACGTTGGGGCTCGCCATCTCCACGGTCGACGGCAGGTTGATGATGACCTTGCGCTCGGGTGTGGGCTCGAAGATCTCGAGCACCTGGTTGCACACGTCGACCGCGAAGTCGAGCTCGGTGCCGGTGTAGCTCTCGGGCGAGTACTCGTAGTACACCGAGGTCTCGGGCACGGTCTGCTCGTACTGCTTGCACAGCCGCGCACCCTCGAGGGCGATGTCGATGATGCCCTGGCGGTCGGTGCGGAAGACGACGTCGCGCTGCAGGATGCTCGTGGAGTTGTAGAGGTGCACGATGGCCTGCTTCGCGCCCTGGATCGACTCGTAGGTGCGGCGGATGAGGTGCTCGCGCGCCTGCGTCAGAACCTGGATGGTGACATCATCCGGAATCGCGTTCTCCTCGATCAGCGAACGCACGAAGTCGAAGTCGGTCTGGCTCGCGCTGGGGAACCCGACCTCGATCTCCTTGTAGCCCATCTTCACGAGCAGGTCGAACATGATGCGCTTGCGCTCGGGGCTCATCGGGTCGATGAGCGCCTGGTTGCCGTCGCGCAGGTCGACGGCGCACCAGCGGGGCGCCTCGGTGATGTGCTGGGCCGGCCAGGTGCGATCGGGCAGTTCGACGGCGAACTGCTCGTGGTACGGCCGATACTTGTGGATCGGCATGGCCGAAGCGGCCTGGTTGTTCTTCATGGTGTTTTCCCTCTGCAGAAGTGGTGGTCAGCCGACAGCGAACTCCGCGACGAGGGAGGCCTGAAGAATTAGGACTCGTCGCGGCAGCTAAGAAGGAGCAGACCGAAGAACACGCTCCCACGTTATCACGAGCCGTCAGGGGGCGACGCGGCCGTTCGCGTCGAAGGCGGCGCTGGTGAGGGGCATGAGGCCCTGCCAGATCGCCTCCATCTTCTCGGCGCACATCTCGATCTCGCGCTGCGGGAAGCTCGGGAACGTCGTGTCGGCCCGCTTCGTGCGCAGCGACAGGAAGTTCATCAGCGAGCGGGCGTTCACCGTGACGTACATCGAGGAGTAGATGTTCAGCGGCAGCACGATGCGGGCCACCTCGCGCGCGACGCCGGCCTCGAGCATCCGCTCGTAGGACTCGAACGCCGCGGTGCTGACCATCCGCACCTCGGCGGCGGTGAGCTCGCTCTGCTCCGGGGTGCCGGGGAGGAAGTCGTAGGCGCCGGGCTTGCCCACCTGCACGAGGTTGCGCTCGGGTCCGGGCACGTAGAAGACCGGTCGGAGCTGGCGGTAGCGGCCGGACTCCTCGTTGTAGCTCGCGATGCGGTGCCGCATGAACTCGCGGAAGACGAAGATCGGCGCCTGCACATAGAAGGTCATCGAGTTGTGCTCGAACGGCGAGCCGTGGCGGTCGCGCATGAGGTAGTTGATGAGGCCCCGGTCGCGCTTCGGGTCGGCCTCCGCGCCGGACTCGGCCGCGTCGAGCGTCTGCTCGCCCTGGGTCGACACCCGGGCGGCGAACAGCACATCGGAGTCGTGGGCGCTCGCACGCACCAGTTCGACGGTCACATCGGAGCGGAATTCGATCTCGGCCACGCACTCACGATATCGGCCCCGGCCGTAACAATCGTCACACTGCACCCGGTGCCCGCCGGGCCGCTTATGGTTCAGCGTTATGGACTGGATCGCACCCGCCGCCTTCATCGCCGCGCTGCTCGGCGCGAGCACCGCAGCCGGCCTGGTGTGGCGCCAGCGGCAAGGGCGCGCGGTGGCGAGTCGCTCGGCGGTCGTGCTCCGGCCCTCCGACCTCACGGCGGATGCCGACGGCCCGGTTCCCGACTTCGGCCCGCGCGGCACCCTGGTGCAGTTCTCGACCGAGTTCTGCTCGAGCTGCCCGGCCACCCGTCGGGTGCTCGGCTCCGTCGCCGCGGCCAACGCCGGGGTCGTGCACCTCGACATCGACGTCACCCACCGGGCCGACCTCGTGCGCCGGTTCAGCATCCTCCAGACCCCGACCACCCTCATCCTCGACCGCGACGGCGCGGTGCGCGTGCGCATCGGCGGCGCCGTGCGCCGGCCTCTCGTCGAGGCCGGCATCCAGGAGCTCTCATGATCGACCCTCGTTCACCGCGCTTCGGCGCCGGCATCACCGCGGTGCTGCTGCTCGTCATCATCGCGCTCGCCTTCGCGTTCCCGCCCGAGGCGGGAGCGCCGTTCGGCGCTCGGGTGTCCACGCCCTCGTTCCTGCTGCTCGCGGCGATCAGCCTGCTGTTCCTCTGGGGAGCGGCGGCGGGAGTGCAGCGACACCCGTACGGCGCGCTGTTCCGTGCCCTCATCCGGCCCCGGCTCGCCCCGCCCACCGAGCTCGAAGACCCGAAGCCGCCCACCTTCGCACAGCTCGTGGGCTTCGTCGTGACCGCGGCGGGCCTCGCGCTGGCGCTGGCCGGGGTGCCCGGTGCCGTTCTCGTGGCCGCCTCGCTCGCCTTCGTCGCCGCGTTCCTCAACGCCGTCTTCGGCTACTGCATCGGTTGCCAGCTCTACCTGCTGCTCGTGCGCGCCCGGGGCAGCCACGCCTGAGCCTGGGCGAATCGCGCGACGCTTCGAGGCAAACCCGAATAGTGTGGAGCACACCGACAGAGAGGTGTGACCATGGCTGTCACGAGCGAATCCACCACCGTCTGGCGCGGTGACCTGTTCCACGGTTCGGGCACCGCGACCCTCGATTCCTCGGGCGCGGGGAGTTTCGCCGTCGACTGGCGCGCCCGTTCCGAAGGAGAGACCGGGGTCACCACGCCCGAGGAACTGCTCGGCGCCGCGCACGCCGCCTGCTTCTCGATGGCGTTCTCCAACGCCCTCGCGCAGTTCGGCACCGTCGCCGAGTCGCTGCAGACCACCGCCGCCGTCACCTTCGATCCGGCCCAGGGCATTACCGGCAGCCACCTGCTCGTGAGCGCCGTCGTCCCGGGCATCAGCGAGACCGACTTCCAGCGGCTCGCCGAGGAGGCGAAGGCCGGATGCCCGGTGTCGCGTGCGCTCGCCGGCATCCCGATCACCCTGGAGGCGAGTCTCGCGTGAGCGAGTCCGACAGCGGCCGCAGCGGCCTCGGCGGCCTCACCGGCCTCACCGTTCTGATCGCGGGCGGGAGCGGGTTCATCGGAACCGAGCTCACGGCTCAGCTCCGCGCGGCCGGGCACACCGTGCTCACCCTCGTGCGCCGTCCGGCGCGCACCCCCACGGAACGCAGCTGGGACCCGGAGGCGCGCTGGCTCAAGACCGCCCTGATCGACCAGGCCGATGCGGTGGTGAACCTCTCCGGCGCCTCGATCTCGCGCCTGCCGTGGACCTTCCGGTACAAGCGCGAGATCCTGCAGTCGCGCATCCTCGCCACCTCGACCCTCTCCGACGCGATCCTGCGCGCCGAGTCGCCCCCGGCGGTGTTCGTGAGCGGCTCCGCGGTGGGGTTCTACGGCGACCGGCCCGGTGAGCTGCTCACCGAGGGCTCCGTGACGGGCGCCGGATTCCTCGCCAAGGTCTCGGATGCCTGGGAGCGCGCCGCCGCGCCGGCCGCGGCCCGCACGCGGCTCGTGCTCGCCCGCACCGGTCTCGTCGTCGGCCAGGGCGGCGGAGCGCTCAAGCCCCTGACCCTCCTCGCCAAGGCCGGACTCGCGGGCCCCCTCGGCGACGGCGCGCAGCTGTGGCCCTGGATCAGCCTCCATGACGAGGCCGCCGCCCTGCGGCACCTCGTGACCGAGTCCGAGCTGCAGGGCCCGGTGAACCTCGTCGGCCCGGTTCCCGCGCCGGCCGGCAGCGTGGTGCGCGAGCTCGCCGAGCAACTCCACCGGCCCTACTGGCTGCCCGCTCCCGCGTGGGCGCTCAAGGCGGCCCTCGCCGACGCCGGCCGCGACCTGTTGCTGGCCGACCAGAACGTGTCGAGCCAGAAGCTGGCGGCCGACGGCTTCGTCTTCCGCGACAACACCCTCGAGAAGGCTCTCGCCGCCGTCTGAGTCCCCCCTCCCGGGGCCTCTTCACGTTCCCCTCGTTCCCCGGCTGCCAAAAACAAGGAGTTTTCTTCCGACACGCCGGTCAACCAGCCTCACCAGCCGGCGTGTCGGCCAAGACCTCCTTGTTTTTGTGTCGGCCAGGAACTCCTTGTTTTTGTTCTGAGACGGGAGACGGGGGACGGTCAGGATGCGGGGGTGCGCTCCAGGCGGATGGCCGTGCGGAGTGCCGCGCGGGCCCGCCGCCGGTCGCCGCTCGCGTCGTAGGCGAGACCGAGGCGGAACCAGTCGCGCCAGCTCTGCTCGTTCTGCTCGACGGCTTCGCGGTACTGCTCGAACTCGTCGTCGGCCGCCTCACGCAGCGGCCGGCCGCTGGCCTTCTTCGGCAGGTCGTCGACCGGCAGCTCGCCCTCGCGCTCGAGCTGCTCGACGAGCTTCTGGGTGCGGAAGCCGAACATCAGCTCGCGGGTGAGCGCCCACACGCCCACGATCGGCAGCAGCATGAGGAAGAGCCCCATCGCGATGCCGATCGGCACCCCGGTCATCACGAACATGACCGCGCGCTGCCCCACCAGCACGATGTAGAGCGCGAGCAGCGCCGCCATCACGAGAGCGGCGACGCGGTTCTTCACGGTGTCACGCTCGTGGCGGTGGCCGCCTGGCCCGAGACGTTCTCGGGGTCGGGGTCGGGGTCGGTGTCGGCGCCGGCATCCGGGCCCGGCGCATCCGCAGTCGCAGCGGTCGTGGACGCGCCCCGGGCGCCCGCTCCCCCGAGATCGATCAGCTGGTCGAGCCCCACGACCACTCCGCGCACCGAGACGGCCGCCCGCAGCGCCACGAGGATGCCGGCGGTGTACGCGCTGGGCGAGATGGTCTCGTGGGTGAGCGTGAGCACCTCGCCGGTGCCGCCGAACACCACGTCCTGCTTGGCGACGATGCCGCTCAGCCGCAGGCTGTGGATGGGGATGCTCGCCACCTGCTGGCCGCGCGCCCGCTGGTCGGTGTGCGGTGCGGCCACGGGACCCTTCGCCGCGCGGGCCGCGCTCATGAGCTCGGCGGTGCGCACCGCGGTGCCGGAGGGCGAGTCGACCTTCGTGGCCGAGTGCGCCTCGATGATCTCGATCGAGTCGTAGAAGCGCGCGGCCATGGCCGCGAACGAGGTGGCGAGCACCGAGCCGAGGGAGAAGTTGGGAATGACGACGACGCCGCTCGCGGGCTTCTCGCCGAGGGTGCGACGGAGGCCGGCGATGCGGTCGGCCGACCAGCCGGAGGTGCCGATGAGCACGTTGCGGCCGTTGGCCACCGCGAACTCGACGGCCTGCTGCGTGATGCCGGGGGCGCTGACGTCGACCACGAGCTCCGCCACGAGCATCTCGCTCAAGTCGCTGCGGGAGTCGAGCTGGGCGACGAGCTCGTAGTCGGCGGCCTCCTCGACGATTCCGGAGATGAGCCGCCCCATCTTTCCCGTCGCGCCGACGACGGCAACCTTCGTAGTCATGCCCACCAATCTACCGGGCGCGGCTGAGGGCCGAGACTGTGCCTCGGGTGGCCCCCGCGACGCGCCGCCTGCGTAGGGTGGAGGCATGCGCATCCGCACCGGTGACGTCACCGCTCCCGCCGAGCAGTCCCTGCTCACCGACTACTTCACGTTCCGCGAGGCCTCGTTCCCCTCGGCCGGCGGTTATCGGCGCACCATGCCCGCAGCGGAGCAGTTCGACGGCGTGCACGGCGTGTTCCTCGTGGTCGAAGACGACGACGGCCGGCCCGTCGGCTGCGGTGGGCTCCGGATGCTCGCGAGCGATGCCTCCGCTCCGCGCGGCGAGATCAAGCACGTCTGGCTCGGCGAGGGCGCCCGCGGGCGCGGCTGGGCCACCGCCCTGATGAGCGAGCTCGAGCAGCGCGCCCGCGACTTCGGGGCCGCCGAGGTCGTGCTCGACACCCACCACAGCCTCGAGTCGGCCGGCCGCCTCTACGCCCGCCTCGGCTACGAACCGACGGCCCCCTACAACGACAACCCCAACGCCACCCGCTGGTATAAAAAAGTACTGGACTGACCCCCTATTGCCCGAGCCTGCCCGCAGGCGAGCCCGCGACTGAATCGCAACAGGCCGTACTCGCCGACCCAAGGTGAGCGCGTGGCCGAAGGGCGCGACCGCAGGCCGCGTCCTTCGACCGCGCGCTCACATGTCGCGCGGCGCCGGGCAAGGACCG
>NZ_JBCEBO010000011.1:0-1078 GCF_049472555.1 Herbiconiux sp. 11R-BC
GAATGCCCGACACCGGAACCTCACGCAGCAGGTTCGACGACTCGACGGTGCCGTAGACCTCCGACGACGACTTGATCTCGGGCAGCATCGACTTCGGAACCCCGAAGTCGGCCAGGATGTCGTCGCGCCAGCTCAGCGTCTCGAGGTCCATGAACAGGGTGCGCGACGCGTTGGTGACGTCGGTGGCGTGCACGCCGCCATCCGTTCCACCGGTGAGGTTCCACAGCACCCAGCTGTCGGTGGTGCCGAAGATGAGGTCTCCGGCTTCGGCGGCCTCGCGGGCGCCCTCGACGTTCTCGAGGATCCAGACGATCTTCGTGCCCGAGAAGTAGGTCGCCAGCGGCAGGCCGACGATCTGCTTGTAGCGCTCCACGCCGAGCTCGCTGCCGGCCGCGAGGCGGTCGACGATCGACTGGGTGCGCGTGTCCTGCCAGACGATCGCGTTGTAGACCGGCTCACCCGTGTTCTTGTTCCACACCACCGCGGTCTCGCGCTGGTTCGTGATGCCCACGGCGGCGATGTCGTGGCGGGTCAGGTCGGCCTTCGAGAGGGCCTGGCCGATGACCTCTCGCACGTTGTCCCAGATCTCGACCGGGTTGTGCTCGACCCATCCCGCCTTCGGGAAGATCTGCTCGTGCTCCTTCTGACCGGTCGACACGATGGTGCCGGCGTGGTCGAAGATGATCGCGCGCGACGAGGTGGTTCCCTGGTCGATGGCCAGGATGTACTTCTGTTCAGTCATGTCTAACTCCTTTGTTCTTGCGACTTCGTAAATGGCTTACGGATGGAAGAGAAAGCTGCGGGCCGCGCTCGACGACCCAGGGTGAGCGCGCGGCCGCGTAGCGACCGCACGGGAACATGTCGCGCCGCGCCGGGCAAGGACCGGCGCGGTCCGCGATGGGCGCGCGAAGCACGCCCATCACGGCAGCCGCCACTGCTCAGGTGAGGATGGGGAGGAGCGGGATGGCCAGCAGGCCGGCCAGGACGCCGCCGATGATCGGGCCCACGACAGGCACCCAGGAGTAGGACCAGTCGGACGAGCCCTTGCCCTTGATCGGGAGCACGAAGTGCGCGATCC